>DATHHN010000033.1:0-298608 GCA_035317185.1 Edaphobacter sp. | reverse complement strand
AGCGCGTATCCACCGGCGCGTAGCGGACTCCCTGACCCGCCTCGATCCCTGGTTTCCAGGCGACCGCACCACGGGCATCCTTAACGAGGATCATGAAGCCGCCATCCTCTTCGAAGAGTTCGCCAACGACGAGCCCTGCCCCGTACTCGATCCCGCCACCGGCACCTGCGACCTCTACGAGCACCGCCCCATCCTCTGCCGCACCTTCGGCCCACCCATGCGCACTGAAGAAAACAACCTCGCCACCTGCGAACTCTGCTTCATCCACGCCACCACCGAAGAGATCGCCGCCTGCGAGCTAGATCCCACCATTCCCGCGCAGGAAGCCGCCAGCAACGAAGCCTTCAACGTCGCCCACAACCTCCACGGTCAAACCCTCATCGCCTACGCCCTGCGCACCGAAACACCCAAGCCCTAATTCGTCGGAACCGCATCCGCAGCCGGAACCTTCGCAGGCGTCAACGCAGTCCTCGCACCTGGCGGCGCACTCGCAACAATCGGCGCATCCGTAATCTCGGCATCGTTCACCGCGAACACCCGCGCATCCTTCGGCATCTTCAGCCTGCCATCCGCCAGATACGCCACCACAATTGCACCCGACACCTCAGGATTCAGCACCACCAGCGGAATAATGTATTTCTTGCTCTTCACCAGCGACTCCGCCACACCATCCACACCATGGCTCCGCGACACTGTCCCCTTCACCTGTGGAATCACAAACGCCGACATCTTCGCCTCCGGATGCTCCTTCCCATACTTCACCAGCGACCGAGCCACCTGCTTTGGCGTCATCAGCCCGGCATCGGCCACGAAGTTCCGATGAATCGCATGCGGGAAATAAATATCCAGCACTACGCGAGAAAAATCCGCACAATTATGAAAAAACAGATTGAAGTGCCCTACATTCCTCTTGTCATTCACATATGCGATAAACCGTTCATCCTGTTCCTGCGTACTCTCCACTTCAAACCCATGGATCGTCCTGTCATACGACGCCCCCACCAACTGCGTCCACTCTCCCTTCGGTGCCCCATCGCCGTTCGCATCTGGCGCAAGCTCCTCCAGGTTTCCCCTCCGATAAGCATCCCGCAACTCAGCCACCTTCGCCTTATCCACCGTCAGCGGCACATCATCCGCAGAGGTTACCGAGTACAAATAGGGAATCAGCGGCATCGCAATCCAGTCATACCCATTCATCTTGTGATACCGGCTGATCACTACGCCATACTCGCCATTCCTGCACATCCGCAGTTGTGTAGGAGTCTCGGCGCAAACATGATTCAAATACACCGCCGCGTGACCAGTCGGATTGAACGCACCGAAGTCTCCATACGGCTCCTCCATCAGCAGCGCAATCGACCCACGTGCACTCGATACCGTACCTACAAGAGCTACAGCCATCACAGCAAATTGAAACAGCAAATTCTTGCGTGGCCCCTTAGTTTTACTCACACTTTCCAAAGTCATCTCCCTAAGATATCCGTGACTCTTTTCTTTTCAAAACGAAATCCCATTAGAAGTCGCGCATCGCATATATCAGCGATAATCATTCCTGTGATCGAAGCCCGCAACATCACGCTCGCCGTAACCGGAGCCAGCGGTTCTATCTATGCTGTTGAGATGCTCCGCGCCCTTGCCGCCGACATCCGTGTTACCAAAATAAACTTCGTCGCCTCTGAGAATTCCCTCCGCGTCTTCGCCGAAGAACTGCAGCTGAGCGGCCGCAATAACCTTGCCGAAAAACTCCTCGACGCCCCATGTCCCAAACTCCAGCAACACACCGATACCGACATCGGCGCCAACATAGCCAGCGGCAGCTACCCTACCGACGCCATGATCATCCTGCCCTGTTCCATGGGAACCCTCGCCGCCATCGCCAACGGCCTCGCCTCCAACCTCATCCAGCGCGCCGCCGACGTCTGCCTCAAGGAGCGCCGCCCCTTAATTTTATGCGTCCGCGAGACTCCGCTCAACCGCATCCATCTCCGCAACATGCAGCTCGCGTCCGATGCCGGCGCCACCATCTTCCCCGTCATCCCCGCCCTCTACAACCATCCCCAGAACATCACCGAAATGGCTCACCAGTTCGTCAATCGCGTCCTCGCCCACACCGGTCTTCCGCAACCCAACGCTTACCAGTGGCAACCTGACTAGCCGCATTCTTTCTAAATAAATTTCGCATTTAAAATTCGCGAAAATCCGTAGTCGAATCTTTATCGGTGTAATCGGTGTTGAGCTTTTTCGTCATCGAGCAGGCAGCACCTTCTCCCCACCCTGCATCGCTGGCTCCGCTCTCAAAAATTCCACCGTACCCTTCACCACCGGCTTCGAACACTCCAGCGGAGCAAGGTGTCCGCACCCCTCAACAACATTCAAGATCGAGCCCGGAATCAGCTCATGAATCTTCTTCCCTGCCGACAGCGGAATCAGCTCATCTTGAGAACCCCACACAATCAGCGTCGGCCGCTGCATACCGTGCAGCCGAAAGTCCAGCAGATCCCGCCCATTCGTCATCGCTGTCATGCTGCGATCGATCACCCACCCATTTTCCGCAAACTTGCGCAGCAACGCCTTCACCACAAAATCCGGCACATGCCGCGGATGCGGCGAAAGAATCGTCACCAGCCGCTGCAGTCCGGCCGCGTCCGCCGGCACAAATATGTCCGGCCCAAACGTCGGCGGAAAATAAATTCCGGCACTGTCATACACCACCAGCCGGTTCACCAGTTCAGGATGGTCCAGCGCCAGCTTCATCGCAATCCATCCACCCATCGACCACCCGCCAACATCCGCTCGCGACAGACCAATCGCCTGCATAAATTGCGCCACAGCCGTCTCTTGCATTGCAATCGAGTAGCTTACGTCAGGCTGAGCCGACTGCCCATGTCCCAGCAAATCCGGCGCATAAACATGAAATCCCTTCGCCGCCAGCGCCGGTATCATCGCCGACCAATCCTCGGCCCGTGCACCAAGCCCATGCACCAGCAGCAACGGCGTCTCCGGAATCCCTTTCGCCGGTGCAGCCTCAAGATAGTGCATCTTGTATCCGCCCACCTCGACGTATTTGCTCTGCACGCCTTCGCTCCACAGCCTCAGGCGGGTTTGCTGATCTGCCACCCACAGTGGATTGAAATAAAACACCAACCCCGCAACCACACATAGAATCACAACGACAGCCAGCACGCGCACCGCAAACTTCATCTATCGTCTCCGCAGGATTCTCTAAATTCACTCCCATCTAATCTAGCCCCGTTGCCCGTCAACTCGCCTCAATCCCGCCATCTGCGATACCCTACCTCTCAAGCACCCTTATCTTGAGGCCCATTACTTGACCCATCTCCGCGCTCTTGTCTGCCTGCTTCCTCTCGCCACACTTACCGCCTCCTCACAGACCCCGCAAGTCTTCGGCTACCGCGACTTCACCCAGCAGGCCAAGTGGGACGCCACATTCATGGCCGTCCCCGATCCTAAGCTTGCCGGCGAGCACCTCAAGACCCTCACCGCCGCCCCCCACTGGGCCAGCTCGCCCGAAGACTACGCCACCGCCGTCTACGTAGCCGACAAGTTCAAAGCCGCCGGCCTCGACACCCAGATCGTTCCCTATAAGGTCTGGCTCAACAAGCCCCGCAGCATCGTCATCGAAGCCTTCGACTCCACCGGCACCAAGATCATGTCCGGCCCCACCCCCGAGCACGTCGATCCCAAAAAGCACGGCGGCGACCCCTTCCAGGACGATCCCCGCATCCTCCCCGCCTTCAACGGCTCCGCTCCCTCCGGCGACGTCACCGCCGAAGTCGTCTACGCCAACTACGGCGAACTCGCCGACTTCCACAAGCTCGACCAGATGGGCATCAGCGTCAAAGACAAGATCGTCATCGTCCGCTATGGCGCCAACTTCCGCGGCGTCAAGGCCTACATCGCCCAGCAGCGCGGGGCCAAAGGCGTCCTCATCTACTCCGACCCCGCCGACGACGGCTACTTCCGCGGCGACGTCTACCCCAAGGGCCCCTTCCGCCCCGACTCCGCCGTCCAGCGTGGCTCCGTGCAGTTCCTCCCCATCTATCCCGGCGATCCCGAGACCCCTGGCATTGCCTCCACACCAGACCTCCCCGACTCCAAACGGCTCGCCCCCAACGATCCCGCCATCAACCAGCCCAATATCCCGGTCAATCCGCTGTCTTACAAAGATGCCGCCCCCATCCTCAAATGCCTCGGCGGCGAAGCCGCGCCCAAAGGATGGCAAGGAGCCCTCCCCTTCACCTATCACCTCGGCGCAGGCGGCAATAACGCAGAGACACACAAAGTTACCGTCCACATGCATCTCGAACAGGACTACGCCCTTCGCACCATCTGGGACGTCATCGGCACCATCGAAGGCACCGATCCCGCCCAGAAAGACGATTGGGTCGTCGCCGGCAATCACCGCGACGCCTGGGTCTACGGCGCCGTCGACCCCAACAGCGGCACCGCCGCCATGCTCGAAACCGTTCACGGCCTCGGTGTGCTCCTCAAACAAGGTTGGAAGCCCAAGCGCAGAATCGTCATCGGCTCGTGGGATGCCGAAGAAGAAGGCCTCATGGGCTCCACCGAATGGGCCGAGCAACATGCGAACCACCTCGCCCACGCCGTCGCCTACTTCAACACCGACGTCGGCGTAGCCGGTCCCAACTTCAACGCCGCCGCCGTTCCCTCCCTCAAGCAGTTCGTCCGCGAGGTCACCAAGCAAGTCCCCAGCCCCAAAGGCGGCACCGTCTACGAAGACTGGAAGAAGACCCAGGAATCCGCTAACGAATCTCGCGGCGACGCCTCCACCAACAGTGGTCCCAGCCGCTTCAACTCCCACGTTGAAGACGACGTCCGAGTCCGCGACCTCGGCTCTGGCTCCGACTACACTCCCTTCATCCAGCATCTCGGCGTTCCATCCACCGACATCGGCTCCGAAGGCCCCTACGGCGTCTATCACTCCGTCTTCGACAACTACAACTGGTTCATCAAATTTGGCGATCCCACCTTCGTCTACGAGCAGCAGCAGGCCCGAGTCTTCGGCCTCGAAATCCTTCACATGGCCGACGCCGACGTCCTGCCCTACGACTACGACCTCTATGGCAAGGAGATTCTCAGCTACCTCAACGCAGCCCAGAAGCGCGCCGCAAAGTCGGACATGAAGCTCGACTTCACCGCCACACTTGCCGCCGCCCAACGTTTCGCCGCAGCAGGAACAGCCGTCCGCACCCGCCAATCCACTCCACCGGCCAGCCCCATCGCCCTCAATCAAGCCCTCCGCAACGCTGAGACCGCTCTCCTCAGCCCCGCGGGCCTGCCCCGCCGCGCCTGGTACAAGCACACCATCTACGCCCCAGGCGAGTTCACCGGCTACGCCGCCGTAGTCATCCCCGGCGTCAACGAAGCCATCGACGGCACCGACACCGACCGCGCACAATCCCAGCTCGCCGTCCTCGCCGAAGCTCTCAACCGTTCCTCCACCATCCTTGAATCAGCCGCAAAATAAAAGGAAGGCCAGCCAGAAGTTTTATGGACGAGTGGGTGCCAAACAACACCATTCGTCCCTCTGTCAGAAGTCATGCAATTTTAGAAATCCGCTTACCAGAGAAAAGAAAACCTCTGGCTTTTCCAGATACATCAAGTGTCCTGTATCAGGCACCACGATGCGAACAGCACCCGGTATCGCCATCACCAGCGCACCGGCCACGGCTTGATTGTCTGCGATATCGCCCGAACCGATCAGAACCAGCACCGGCATCCGAAGGTTCTGTACATAAGGGAAGACTGGCTTCTCCGGCAGCGGCATATCGTCGTGGTTATGGTCTTGTGGAGCTGCCTTCAGAAGCGCACGAAGATGCTCGCGGGCAGCGTCATGGCCCGGAACGATAAAGTAGGTGCTTTGCACTCGCACTTCTATCGGATCCTTCGCGTTCTGAAACTCCATCTGAGCCATCAGAAAATGCTCGGAATACGGAAACCCTTCCGCCGCCGGACCGACGAGTACAAGATCGCTCACCTGCGCGGGGAAGCGAAGTGCAAAGTTGAGAGCAACGTTGCCGCCATGCGAGCTCGCCACAAGTGCAGCCTGGCTGACCTTGCGATCGCGTAGCAACGCTGCAACGTCATCGGCTTCGAAATACGGCTTCTTCGTAGTGGGCGAGCGCCCGTATCCTCGCCGGTCGTAACGAATCGTATGGAATTGTTTGCAGAAGGCAGGCCATACGTCATCCCACACAGCCGAATCGACCACGCCGTCGTGAAGCAGAACCACTGCTTTCGGTCCACTGCCGCACTCCTCGTAATAAAGCCGCGACCCATCTACCTCGACGAACGCTCCAGGTGGATGTATCGCAGGGCCTTGAGCCGGCGCAAACGAAGCCCTAAAAATTGATACGAAAAGCCAAGCCGCCGCAGCGCGAGTCTTCATCCACACACAATACCCTCACTGTTGAGCCTCGCGCCAGGTCGAATCCGCCAGAACAACGGAGGTCTCGATCTGGCGTTCAGGCACAGTCCAGTACTTCTTCAACAGCCGAATCTTCTCCTCCGCCTCCACTCGCTCAAACCCATACCTCTCATAGAACCGGATCGCCCAACCCGCATCCGCCCACGTCCCAATCAACACCGGCCCCGTCGCCATCTCGCGCAGGTACGCCAGCAGCTTCGCCCCAATCCCCTGCTTCTGACTGCCAGTCCTCACATAAGCATGCCGAATCAAGGTCACATCCTGCACATGCTGAATCCCCATCACCCCAGCCAGTGCTCCGTCATCCTCGAAACCCCAGAACACCACCCCATCGCCAATCTCGTGTTGCAGTTTCTCCCGCGACATATACGGCTCCGTCCACCGATCCTCCGGAATAATCCCCTTATAAGCCCCTGCGCCATCGTTGATGATCGTCCAGATCTCCTCAAAATCGCCGCCATCACATCGTCGAATCATTCCTCGTCAGCCTCCGCTTCTGCGCTGCAGGTTCTTTCACCAGAGTAGCTGTTCCCCCCATCCATCTGGCTTTGGCTTTCTTCCATTCACCACAAATATCCATACAACTTAAGCTGCATTTATCCTCGCCGAAGTGGGATGTTCCCTTTTGGGAACCCGCATGATCATTGCTCTTGAGACGGCCAGGTGCCGCCCCCAAGGAGAATCTCCCCAATGGTTCACGATCTGGTTCTTGCCCTGGTATTTCTTGTAATGATCATCGCCCCGGCTCTTCTCGCCATGCGCTCCGACAGAGAGGAAAAAGATACCCTATAAACTCGCCTCGGCCTTCGTGCCCTCCGGGGTATGTTGTTGCCAGCCCACACCCAGCCGCATCCTACGACGCGTCCCCGGCCTGGCCTTCAACTTTAGCGCTGTTCAACTCGATTGGTTCACCGTGCCCGGTCCTGAACCAACACCACGCTCTCGGCGCAACCCAATCGCACCTGCGAGCCAACTAAAAATTCTCCCCAAAAGATAATGAGACCGTACCCTCAAAGAGGCGGTCTCATTATTTTTGCTCGCCATTATGAACGATTTTGCTTGTCATTCTGGGCGTGCGAAGAACCCCCGCATTTCCGAGGGAGAGCGTAGCGACCGAGTGCCTTTACGTCGCTTCCGCTTCTACTAAGCCTCTACCCTCGCAGCGCCATCTGCTCCGTAACGATCTGCGTCAGATCCGGCTTCTTCAGCCCATGCTCCTTCGCATTGAACTCATCCACCTTGCTCGACCAGTTCATGCTGCAGAACTTCGGCCCGCACATACTGCAGAACGCCGCTTCCTTATAATAATCATCCGGCAGCGTCTCATCGTGCATTCCCCGAGCCGTCTCAGGATCGAGCGACAGCGCAAATTGCTTGTCCCAGTCAAACGTGTACCGGGCATGTGAGATCGCATCATCCCGATCCCTCGCCCCCGGCCGATGCCGCGCAATATCCGCCGCATGCGCCGCAATCTTGTAAGCGATGATCCCGTCCTTCACATCCTTCTCGTTCGGCAGTCCCAGATGCTCCTTCGGAGTCACATAGCAGAGCATCGCCGCGCCATGCCATCCGATCATCGCCGCTCCAATCGCGCTCGTAATGTGGTCGTACCCGGGAGCAATATCCGTCACCAGCGGTCCCAGCACGTAGAACGGCGCCCCATCGCACAGCTCCACTTCCTTATCCACCTGCTCCTTGATCTTGTCCATCGGCACATGCCCCGGACCTTCGATCATCACCTGCACATCGTCCTTCCACGCCTGCCGCGTCAACTCACCCAGCGTCTTCAACTCCGCAAATTGAGCCTCATCGCTCGCATCCGCCACACTACCCGGCCGCAGCCCATCGCCCAGCGAATAGCTCACGTCATACTTCGCCATCACCTTCGTAATCCGGTCGAAGTTCTCATACAGGAAGTTTTGCTTATGATTGGCAGTCATCCACTGCGCCAGGATCGCCCCACCACGGCTCACAATGCCTGTAATCCGCTTCGCCACCAGCGGCACATACTGGATCAGCACGCCCGCATGAATCGTGAAGTAATCCACACCCTGCTGCGCCTGCTCTTCAATCACCTCAAGGTACAGATCGATATTCAGATCCTCCACCCGCTTCACTCGGCTCAACGCCTCATACAGCGGCACCGTCCCGATCGGCACCGGCGAGTGCCGGATAATCTGTTCCCGAATCATCGGAATATCCCCACCCGTCGACAGATCCATCACGGTATCCGCGCCATAGTGGACAGCCGTATGCAGCTTCCGCAGCTCCTCATCCACATTCGACACAATCGCCGAGTTGCCTATATTCGCATTGATCTTGCACAGCGACTCCACCCCAATCGCCATCGGCTCCAGCTCCGGGTGGTTGATGTTCGCCGGGATAATCATCGTTCCCTTGGCGATCTCGCTCCGTACCAGCTCCGCCGAAATCTTCTCCTTCTGCGCCACGAAGGCCATCTCTTCGGTAATCAGCCCCTTGCGCGCAAAGTGCATCTGCGACATGTTCCAGTCGCCCGTCCGCTCGGCCTCAGCCTTCCGCTTGACGATCCAGTCCGCCCGTCCCGTCGGCACCTTGTACCCATTACCGTCCCCCGCCGCGCCATTACCGTTTTCGTGATGCCCATTACCATTTGCGCTCATTCTTTTCCCCGCTGAAAATTACGATGTTGTCGGCTTAGTATACGCCGCTCTGCCCGTTCCTTCCCTCTCGCGAACCCCTCCCGCCGCGACGTTTTATCGTCCCCGCACCCAGCACACCCGAACCCGAATCTCTGCATCCAACCCATCAGATAGAGCACGACCGTGAGTCCTCCGGCTGCAAGCTTTGCCGTTCTCACCCGCAAGCCAAATGGTGTAGTTACCAAATTCAACGCATTCGGCGCCGCAGAGAAGTCGCGCCTAAATCATCAAGGAGAACCACCCATGAAGCTCTTTTCCGCAAACATCGAAGACCTACGCACCCTCTATGTCGCCAACCTCAAGAAAGCTCTCGACATGGAGCAAAAGATCACCGACGCTCTCCCAAAAATGATCGAGAAATCAACCGACCCGGATCTTACCTCGGCCTTCCAGACCCACCTCCAGGAGACTCGTGGTCACGTCGCCAAGGTCGAGTCCCTCCTCCGCAAAGCCACAGGCGAAGCCTCAACCGAAACCTGTAAGGTCATCAACGGCCTCACCACCGAAGCCAGCGATACCATCAAGGACGTAACCGATCCGGCCGTCCTTAACGTCGCCCTCATCGGCGCTGCCCAGCAGGTCGAACACCACGAGATGGCAGTCTACGGAACCCTCCGCACCTGGGCCGGCATTCTCGGCGAAACCGAGGACGCTACCGTCCTGGAATCCATTCTCGAAGAAGAAGAGAACGCCGACGAGATCCTCAGCAACATCTCCGACCATGTCAACGTTCAGGCAGCAGCCTGACCATTTAGGCCGGCAGGCGGACCATAGCCTGCCGGCCCTAAGTGCTTATACAAGTCTCTATAACAAAAAACTTTCGACGACATAGACTTCTGTATATAATCCCGATTTGCTACCCTGAAGCCAGTGTCCGATTTAACCTTCGCCCAACCCGCTCGCCGCAACCTTCTGGCGCCTGTCCTCATCGCGTTCGTGATCCTCGGCATCGTTATTGCCCTTGTGCTGCGTTATACACCGCATAAGACAGCCGATATCACCGTCACGGCGACCTCGGTCTACCCGGCTCACACCGTCTTCAAATCGGATTCCATTCTCGTTGGCAGCGACCGCTCCCAGGACGATCTTTACGTCCTCGCCACCATTCGCATCGAGGATCGTCTCAACCTTCCCCTCTTTCTCAAGGACTTCACAGCCACCCTCGTCACTGCCGACGGCCAGGAGTTCCACACCAGCGGGGTCGAAAAGCAGGACATTCCCAGTCTCCTCGTTACTTTTCCTGCACTTGAAAAATTAGCTTCCCCTCCTCTGCTCCGTGAAACCCTCATCGCCCCCGGTCAATCTGCCGAAGGCATGGTTCTGCTTCACTTCCCCGTTACCCAGGCTGTATGGAACACCCGCAAGTCGGCAGTCCTCAGCATCGATCTCTATCACCAGGGCCCCCTCTCTATCCCCATCCCCAACCCCGGCCAGCGCTCCGTCGCCCTTACCGACACCAGCAGAAACACGTTAGACGAGTAGTCGCTCATACTATCCAGTAACAGCAAATGACCCGTCGCCGCTTCATCGCCAACCTCTGGACCCCGACCACCGCCACGCTCACCGGTGAGCAAGCCACCCACCTCGCCCGTGTCCTTCGTGCAGAGCCCGGCCAGATCTACGACGTCGTTGCCAACGGCTTCCTCCACCGCGCCGAAATCACCTCCGTCACCACCGGGGAACAAGCCGAAGTCCACTTCACTCTCCACGAAGAGCTGGAGTCCGACGCCGCCCTCCCCCTCCATCTCCTCCTCGCCGTCTTCAAATTCGACCACATGGAGTGGGCCATAGAAAAAGCCACCGAGCTCGGCATCGCCCGCATCACCCCCATCCTCGCGCGGCGCACCGAAAAGCATCTCGCCCAGTCAGCCTCCAAGCGAGCCGAGCGCTGGCGCCGCATCGCCCTCGAAGCCTCCAAGCAATCCCGCCGCACCACCGTCCCCGAGATCGCCGACCCCATCCCTCTCAAGCAAGCCCTCGAGCAAGAGCAAAGCCCCACCCGCATCCTCCTCAGCGAAACCGAGCAAACCACCACCCTCACCACCGCTCTGCTCAACGCAAAATCTTCCACTCAGGACACCGACACCGCT
This sequence comes from Edaphobacter sp., assembly GCA_035317185.1. Lineage (GTDB taxonomy): Bacteria > Acidobacteriota > Terriglobia > Terriglobales > Acidobacteriaceae > Edaphobacter. Next base: position 287,368 of record DATHHN010000033.1, on the reverse strand, counting down.
CTTGCCATAGGCCCCGAAGGCGGCTGGACACCCGAAGAGATGGCTCTCTTTACCCACCACAAGTGGCTTCCAGTCACCCTCGGCCCACGCATCCTGCGCGCCGAAACCGCCGCCATCGCCTCCATAGCCATCGCCTCCACCCACCTCGGAGACATCTAACCTCTTTCGATCAGCGTCAAAATTCCTGTTTTGCCTAGCGGGGCCGATATCTCCATAACGACTCTAAAGATGACATCTCTCCGACAGACCGTTAAGGCGCAAATTCTCCGCTTCTCCGGCCTTGGCTTTATATGGCTCACCTTCCCGCAACCACTTGAGGATCGCTTCGAATCCGACACCATCGTGCGCCGTTGCGCACGCCTCTGGCTCGAAGGCCTCTTCGCAATCATCCTGTTCAACCTCTTCCTCATCGCCGACCACCTCGGCGCCCCCGCTCAATTCAATCGTGCCCTCCTGATCCGCGCCGGCATCATCACCCCGCTCGCTCTCTGCGTCAACATCAGCATGCTCTTTCATCCCCGCCGGATCTTCCGCGAGACCAGCATCGCCTTCGTCGCCTGCCTCGCCGGTATCACCCACCTCTTCATCGAGAGCAACGTCTCTCCAGTCGCATCCGCCTATGCTCCATTCGGCATTCTCGCCGTCGTCCTCTTCGCCCACATCTCCATGCGGCTACGTTTCCCCTACACCTTGGCGATCACCTCCGTCATGGTCTTCGCCTACGTCGTCTTTCTTCACTACGACACTTTCCTTCACCCCAACGAGAAAATCTTCGGCCTCTTCCTCATACTCTGTACCGTCTTTATCACCGTCGTCGCCAACTACACCCTCAACCGCGACGAACGGCTTGCCTACCTCCATCACCTTCACGACAACGTCCTCGTCGACGACCTCAATCGTTCCAACGAGCAGCTTCTCCAGATCGCCCAGAGCGACGCCCTCACTGGCCTCGCCAACCGCCACTCCTTCAATCAGCGCTTCGAGCAATATTGGCGAGACGGCTTCACCCAGTCCTCCCCTCTCTCGCTCATCCTCGTCGATCTCGACAACTTCAAGCATATAAACGACACCTACGGCCATCTCTACGGCGATCAGGTGCTCAAGCGCATCGCCCATCTCCTGCTCGAAAGCCTCCGCATCAAAGGCGACTTCGCCGCCCGCTTCGGCGGCGAGGAGTTCGTCATCCTTCTCCCCTCCACCACGCAAACCGCCGCAATCCAGGTCGCCGAGCGCATCCGAAAACTAATCGAAGTTGCCGGCCTTCCTCCCTTCGAGCAAATGCTCACCACCTTCAACGCACGCTCCTTTACAGTCTCTTGCGGTGTCGCTACCAGAGTTCCTCAATCTCCTGGTGGGCCACGGTACCTGCTCGAAATCGCCGACAAAGCTCTTTACGAAGCCAAGGCCAGCGGCCGCAATTGCGTCTGCTGCGCCCCCACCGAATCCGCCATCGTCTAAAGACCGCTTCCCAATTCTTCAACTTCTCTTTTAAAGAAAAAAGGCCGCCCCCGGAATATCCGGAGACGGCTCACGACCAACGCTATTTGAACAAATTGAATGTAATTCCGGCCTTCGCCATAAAGCTGTGGTTCCAGCTTCCATCATCCATGTACTGCCCCACATACTCGCCTGGAACCAGTTGGAACGCCAAACCCTTCGCCTTGCCTACCTTGAAGTCCATTCCAAATCCTCCAGCCGCCACCGTATTCCAATCCGAACCATGGCTTAGCTGCCGTGTCGTCCGAATCTGTCCGCCTTCCATAAATACGAAAGGCGTAAATCTCGACCGCGGCGCAAACGTAAACCGTGGACCCGCGGCAATCATCAGCTGGCTGGTCCCTGGGTAGATCGATCGCGTATACAGGCTCGTAAAATCCGCCTGCAGTCCCACGTACTTCGTAAAGTTCACCTGCGGTACCGCCGACCATCCCATCTGGCTCCGGTTAGCCCCAAACAGGTCTGGAGCATATCGATACACATAACTCGCCGTAAACGTTGCTACTGGCGTGTCCTTCCGTGGTCTTGCAAACAATCCCCGTCCAAAGAACCCCGCATCCGACGAGCCCTGTTGCGGGGCCGCCACAGCCGGGCTGGCAGCCACCGTTGAGCTGGCAGTCATACCGTCATTGCTCGAGCTCACGCTGTCGCTTGCGATGACAGTCGATGTACTCGTGCTTTGATCAGTTTGCGAAAGAAGGGAGCCCGGTACTGCGAGCAAGGCGATGAGACAAAGCTTATACATGGTTCTCCTCCGGCTTCAAGACCTACATATAGCATGCAAGTCTTGATATAGCCGCGTTTAGCGAGAGTATCGCTACCCACATAGATGCTTGTCCTGTCTCCACGGGTTGGGCAAAAAAAGAAATTACTTTATAGCTAAATGTTGGCCTGATATAGTTTGAAGCTTTATTTCAACCAGAAATCTGCGCGCGAAAAAAAAGCCCGGGCCGAAGCCCGGGCTTTTTTGGATTCAGACAGAATTAGCTGAAGATCTCTTTCACCTTCTCAAACAGCCCTCGCGAAGTCGGCGTATTCTCCACCACCATCGTCTCGCCCAGCTGCTTCAGCAGATCCTTCTGCGACTTGCTCAACCGGCTCGGAGTCTGCACCCGAATCTCAATGATCAAATCGCCCTTTCCATGCGAGTTCAGATGCGGCACGCCCTTGCCCTTCAGCTTGAATTCCCTCCCGCTCTGCGTCCCTTCAGGCACCTTGATCGAAGCCGGCCCATCCAGCGTATGGATCTCCAGCTCCGTTCCCAGCGCCGCCTGCGGAAACGAGATTGGCATGACGCAATGCAGATCGTCGCCATCGCGTTCGAAGAACTTGTGCGCCTTCACATTCAACACAACGTAAAGATCGCCAGCCGGTCCGCCAAACTTCCCGGACTCACCCTCGCCCTGGTAGCGTATCCGCGTATCCTGCTCCACACCCGCCGGTACCTTCACCAGTATCGTGTGCTCCGAATTCACCCGCGTCTCGCCCTTGCAGGTCGTGCACGGATCGACGATCAAAGTTCCCGTCCCTCCGCACACCGAGCAAGTTCGTGCGACCGAAAAGAACCCTTGCTGAAATCTCTGCTGCCCACGCCCACCGCACTGCGTACAAGTCACCGCACTCTTGCCCTTCGCCGCGCCGGATCCCTTGCAGTCGCCGCACATCTCCAGGCGCCGGATCGTGATCTCCTTCTCTTTCCCGAAGACCGCCTCTTCAAACTCCAGCGTCAGGTCGTACCGCAGGTCGCGCCCACGCTGTACCCGCGACGCCTTGCGATTGCCGCCGCCCATATTAAACATCTCGCCGAACAGATCGCCGAAGATGTCCCCCAGGTCCTGCGCATTCCCGCTGAAGCCGCCATTGAACGGATTGCCACCGCCACCGCCATTGAACGCCGCATGGCCGTACCGATCATAGGCAGCCCTCTTCTCCGGATCGCTCAACACCGAGTAGGCTTCACCGCATTCCTTGAACTTCTCCTCAGAAGTCGGATCATCCGGATTCCGATCCGGGTGATACTGCATCGCCAACTTCCGATAAGCAGTCTTTAACTCCTGATCGCTCGCATCACGCGAGACGCTTAGCACTTCGTAGTAATCCAATTTGGTCACGTTCGCCGTCGCCATATCTCTAAAATCTTCCTATCGCCTGCAAAATTCTCTTCTTTGCCCCGCAAAAATCTCGCCTGGCAACATCCCGGTCTATCGCTAACGTCTCTTCTTAAACTCCACGAATCAATCTCTACGCGCCGCGACAAACCTTTACAACTCGATCAAACTTCATCCCTCAACCCTGCCAGCACCAAACCTTCAAACACCAACCCTCAAAACGTCATCTCGACCGAAGGCGGCGAAGCCGCCGCAGTGGAGAGATCCCTGTATTTCACTTTTGCCGCGCCCTTTGTTTGTTATCCCGCAGGGATCTGCTTCTGTCATTGCTGCTGTTTGCCGTTCGCTCTTGCCTTTGCTTCTAGGTACCCCAAGGCTTAGCCTTGGGTCTTTCAAGAGGCCCGGAAGAAAGGGGCTTTAGCCCCTGGGGTATGCCTTTCTCTTTCGACCGACAATCTACTCCGCCACTTGATCTGGATTCACAGCGATCTTCACCAGCGCCGGCCTCAGCAACTTCTCCCGAATCTTATATCCCCGCCGAATCTCCTCCAGCACCTGGTGGTCCGGAAACTCCTTAGTTTCGATGCTTCCCAAAGCCTCATGGACTCTGGGATCGAACTGCGCCCCTACCGACTCCACAGGAACTACATTCAATCCCTTCAAAGCATCTTCCATCTGCTTCAGAATCAGCTCCACACCGCCTCGAAGCTGCTCCGCCGTTCCATCTGCCTTCAGCGCCAATTGAAAGTTGTCCATAACACCCAGGAACGGTTCCACCGTATTCGAGATCGCATAGTCTCTGCTATCGGCTCTCTCCCTCACCTCACGCTTCCGCGCATTGTCGAACTCAGCCTGCAACCGCGCCAGCCGGTCCAGCAACTGATTCCGTTCCCCCTTCAACTGTTCCAACTCAATCTGGGCCGCATCCACTTCATTCACCACCGGCTCAGTCACTGGAGTGGACACAACCTCGCCCTCCTGCACAGCCTGTACCGTCATATCGTCCTGCATCTTCTCGTGTCTCCTCATGTCAGTTCCTCTACTATTGTTGCCCATTCCGGCCCATCGCGCGAGTCGCTCTTTCCCTGTCATCTGCTCCTTTACTCCCAATCCAGTAAAGTTGAGCCACTGCGACTCACATCACACATCCCCTTCATAAACAAATAAATTCCAAAATCCTGCGTAATCCACAGTGTCGAAAAAACGACTGTCCTCTTACCGGTTTATCCAGACACTTCACCACATTTTGTCCACAAAAAAACCGCGTCTACCAACCGTTTTCTTCAAAAACCCAGCAAAAACGCTACTCCACCAGCACCTAAAAAAAGGCGAAAATCACTCCGCCGAGTGCAGCATTCGATCGAAAACCTGCGAAATATAACTCACCGCATTCATCGTATTCTCGTAGTCCATCCGCTTCGGCCCAATCACCCCAACCGTACCCCGGCTCTCCCCCGCCACCAGCGCAGGCGCCGCAATCAGCACCAATCCCGCCATCTCCGGAGCCTGTTCCTCAAGGTCAAACACCACCCTCACACTCTCCTGCCGCGCATCGATGTAAGCATTCAGCAGCTCCACCACCCGCTGCTTCGTCTCGAGCGCCGCCAGCACCTCCCGCAGCCTCTCTCTATCTTCCTGACTCCCAACGAGATTCGCCACACCCTCCACATAAACCGTCTGCACTTGCATCACACTCTCCGGCACCGCCTTCACCCAAAGCTGCTGCACCGCATTCAGCATCCGCTGATATTCACTGCGTTCCCGCTCCATCAACCGGGCAATCTCAAGCCTTACCCGCTCCACACTCCACCCGCGAAAGTTCTCATTCAAAAAATTTGAAGCAGTCTCCAAATCCCTTATATTCAGGTCTTTATCGAGAGCGAGCACCCTGTCCCGCACCAGCCCCGATCGCGTCACCACTACGGCCAATACCCGCGCCTGCGCCAGACGCGAAAAGTGAACATGCTCCAGCACATCCCCATCCCCCGCTGAAGCAATTGCCACACCTACACCGCTCGAAAGCGTCGCCAACACATGCGAAGTCCGTTCCAGCACTGCCTGCGTCCCCGCCACACCAGCAAAACTCGAGTCAATCTGCCGCCGCGACTTCACCGGCAATCTCCCCACATCGATCCGCGGATTCACTCCGCCACTCAACTGCTCTACATACATACGAAAGGCCTTAGCCGTAGGTACCCGTCCTGCCGAAGTGTGCGGCTGCTCCAGCAATCCTTCATCCGCAAGCTCAGCCATCTCATTGCGAACCGTCGCCGAGCTCATCCCGGCACCATGCTGTAACCGCGCAATCGTGCTCGACCCAACTGGTTCACCCGTCTCGATATAGCTCTCAATAATGGCCGTGAGGATAGCCCGCTGCCGCGCCGTTACTCGCTCCACATTCGCCATCCCCCACCTCCATCCCGCAACTGCGTCAAGTCTACCCCTCACGTCAAGCAGCCAGAATCCTAGCTGATTTCCAGCACATCTTCACTTTTAGACGCAATCTCCTTAGACTTCTCTGCCACTTTCTTCGCCACGGTGTAGAAGTCCTTCGCCAGCGGCGAATCCGGCCCCGCCAACGCAACAGGCAATCCCTTGTCACCGCCCTCCCGAATCAGCGGATTCAACTCCAGCGCTCCCAGAAACTCCAATCCAAACTGTGCCGCGGTCCGCTCCGTTCCACCAGCACCAAACACATCGATCACCTCGCCATTGGGCAGCGTCATCTGCGACATGTTTTCCACCATGCCAATCACTTCTACCTTCACCTGGTGAAACATCTCAAGCGCCTTCCGCGCATCCTGCAACGCAACGCCAGAGCCCGTCGAAACTACCACGGCTCCAGTCAAAGGAACCGTCTGCACCAACGAAATCACTACATCACCTGTTCCCGGTGGCAAGTCCACAATAAGAAAATCCAGCTCGCCCCACTCCACCTGCTGCAAAAACTGCCGAATAATCTGGTGCAGCATTGGCCCGCGCATCACCATGGGCTTATCTCCCGGCGAGATCAATCCCACCGAAATAAACTTCACACCATGCGAAAGAATCGGCTCAATCCGGTTCTCTCCCACAATATTCGGCTGCCGGGTAACTCCCAACATCATTGGCACATTCGGCCCATAAATATCCGCATCGATAAGCCCGACCTTATATCCCAGCTTCCCCAGCGAAACCGCCAGATTCACCGCCACAGTCGTCTTACCCACGCCACCCTTGCCACTACCAACGGCCACCACATGCGCCACTCCCGGCAAAGGCTGCGGCCCCTGCGGAACTCCTGCTCCCATATGTCCCATATCTAACTCCTGTTTTGCTTGTCATCCCGTAGGGATCTGCTTCTGTCATTGCCGTTGCTTGATCTAAGGTTTCGTTCGCTACTTCCTACAACCTATTCCCTACACCCTGCCTCACAAATGCCAGCCATCCGGCAAAGCCGTACGCATCTCTTTTTTCCGCAACGTCTCATCCCCCCGCATCTCACGTCTCCGCGCTGCATCTTCGTATCGCCTTTTCTGATGCTCCGTCTCGGGTACCACCTTCGGCACGATCAATCCATGCCCATCCTTATCGACAGCGACATAGGTCAGATAAGCCGACGACACATGCCGCAGCCGATTCTTCTGCACATCCTCCACCATAGCTTTGACACCCACCTCCATCGACGTCCGGTAAGCGCGATTCACGCTGGCCTTCAGTATCAGCAGATCTCCAACTCGCACCGGCGCAACAAAATCCAGGTGATCCATACTTGCAGTCACCGTAATGGCTCGCGCATGTCGAGATGCAGCCATCGCTCCGACCAAATCGATGTACTGCATAAGCCGCCCGCCAAACAGATTCCCCAGAGCATTCGCATCTGCGGGAAAAATAATCTCACTCCGTTCCGACTGCGATTCCGCAACCGTCCGTTCCAAAACCAAATCGCTCATTCTTACAAGTCTAAATCGCCCACGGTATCGGCGTTTTCAGCATTTGTCCATCGGTCACAATGACTTGCCAATGTCACCCCAAACACCGCACCATCACACAATGGACAAGATCGCCGCCCTCTCCGAAATCCTGCAGCTCGATCCAGCAAACGCCTTCGCCCGCTACGGTCTCGCAATGGAATACCTGAGCCAAAACAACACCAACGCCGCTCTAACTGAGTTCATAGCCCTCATCGAACACAACCCCGACTATGTTCCCGGCTATCAAATGTCTGCCCAGACTCTTGCGAAGCTGGGTCGCACAGAAGAGGCCCTCGATCGGCTTCACAACGGCATCGCTGCTGCCAATCGCACCGGCAATCAGCATGCTCTCGCCGAAATGGACGCACTTCGGGAGGATCTCAGCCGCTAATCTCACCGTCGGGAGTAACTATGCCCATCAGCCTCACCTGGCAACAGATCGCTGTTCGTATCGCTCTCGCGCTCATTGCCAGCTTCCTCATCGGCTACGACCGCGATGAACACGGCAAGACCGCTGGCATCCGCACGACCATGCTCGTTTGCCTGGCCGCGACGCTGGCTATGCTTCAGGCCAACCTGCTTATGAACAGCACCGGCAAGGCGTCTTCCTCCTTCGTTGTCCTCGATCTCATGCGTCTTCCTCTCGGCATCCTCTCTGGCATCGGCTTTATTGGCGCCGGCGCCATCCTTCGTAAGGACGGGCTCGTTCATGGCCTCACTACTGCTGCCACCCTTTGGTTCATCACTGTTCTGGGCCTTCTCTTCGGAGGCGGCCAACTCATACTTGGAGTCGTCTCTACCGCTTTAGCATTTTTTATCCTCTGGGCCCTGAAACAGCTTGAACACAGAATGACAGTTCGACAGAGCGGAACACTTTACCTTGAGTTGAGGAAACAGGCAGAAACCGCACAATCAATCGACGAGGCTGGACTTCGCAGCATCTTTCACCAGGGAGGGTTTTCCATATCCAACTGGAACGCCCAATACACTGGCTCGTCGTTGAACTCTTTGACCTGTGATCTCCACTGGACCAGTAGCGGAAAAGTCGAGCCTTCTACTCCACCTGTCATCCGTGAATTAACCTCTTCGCCATCTGTCGCTACACTCACATGGAAGGCCTGATTCGGGTGTGTCATCAAACCGTCCGAAACCTTCCGTCATGCCAAACATCTATACTTAGACAATGGCGACCCCTCTCCCGACGACATTAGGCGCCCTCCGCGCCAGCGAATTCACCCCAGCCCGCCTCGCCCGCAGCGTAAAAGACGAGCTTCGCGAGAACCTGATCGCTAAGTTGCGAGCGAAAGAGCCGTTGTTCCCGGGCATCGTAGGCTATCAGGACACCGTTGTCCCCCAAATCGTCAACGCCGTCCTCTCACGTCACAACTTCATCCTCCTCGGCCTCCGCGGACAGGCAAAGTCGCGCATCCTCCGCGCCCTCACGACTCTCCTCGATCCGCAGACCCCCTATGTAGCCGGCGCTGAAACCCGGGATAATCCCTACGCCCCTATATCCAAGTTCGCCCGTGATCTCATCGCCAAAATGGGGGATGCCACTCCCATCGCCTGGCTTACCCCCGACGATCGCTTCATCGAAAAACTTGCGACTCCCGACGTCACCGTAGCCGACCTCGTAGGCGACATCGACCCCATCAAGGCCGCCCGCAGCAATCAGGATCTCGGCTCCGAGCTCACCATGCACTACGGCCTCCTTCCCCGCGCCAATCGCGGTATCTTCGCCATCAACGAAATTCCCGACCTCGCCGGAAAGATTCAGGTAGCTCTTTTCAACATCATGCAGGAAGGCGACGTGCAGATTAAGGGCTATCCCGTGCGCCTCCCGCTCGACGTAGCCATCGTCTTCTCCGCCAACCCCGAGGACTACACCGCACGCGGCAAGATCGTCACCCCGCTCAAAGACCGCATCGGCAGCGAAATCCGCACTCACTATCCTGAGAACATCGAAGAAGGCATCGCCATCACCGCACAGGAAGCCTGGTCCACGCGGCCTGAGTCGAACATCGAAATCCCCCACTACATCCGTCAGGTCATCGAGCAGATTGCCTTCTCCTCCCGAGAGGACAAAAAGGTCGACAAGCGCAGCGGAGTTTCGCAGCGCCTGCCCATCAGCACCATGGAACTCGTCGTCTCCAACGCCGAACGCCGCGCCTTCCTCCACAATGAAGAGCTCATTGTCCCCCGCGTCGGCGACATCTACGCCGCGCTCCCAGGCATCTCCGGCAAGATCGAGCTCGAGTACGAAGGCGAAATGCGCGGAGCCGACACCGTAATCCGCGAAATCATCCGTACCTCGGTAGCTACAGTCTTCGACAAATATTTTGCCTCCACGAATACCCAGCAGATCGAGGAATGGTTCAATCTCGGCGGAACCGTGCAGCTCAACGACGCCCAACCCTCTTCCGGTTCTCTAGCGGAACTCCAGCAGATTCAGGGTCTCTTTGAAAAACTCTCGCCGCTCAAAATCAATGGCAAGTCCGAACCGGAAATCGCCGTAAGCGCAGCCGAATTTCTCCTCGAGGGTATGACCGCCCACAAGCGCCTGAGCCGCACCGAAGAGCGCAGCTTCACTGCCGCCGAAAAGAAGCAGCGCACCAACGATGCCGCCAACTACGCCGAGCGCATGCGCGAACGCGAGATCGAACGCGACGAAACCGCCCGCAACCGCACCCGTCGAGGCTTCAACTAGAAAGGTATCCTGGACGCTTATGTGGCGCAAAAACGAAATTTCTCGCGTTGAATGCAGGAAATATTCGCATTGCGAAGGGGGCATCCGTTTGCATCGACCACTCCTTTCAGGGACCGGCTCATGATCGGCACATTTTCCTTTGGAATCAACGGCTTGTAACACAAAGTGCGAGCCTATCTCCAATCGAATGAATACTTTGCACCAATTTGGCGGGGTAGGGGGCACCTGACCCACACACTCTATATCGAATCGGGGTCCACTCCATGAAACGCATTCGCTACACAAAATTCACCGGCGATCTCTCATCCAGCTTCGGCCTCGAAGACCTCATGCAGGCCCTCGGTGACTTCCTTCTGGACTCCGGCTTCAACGATCCTTATTCCAACTTTCAGGAGTTCAACGATCAGACCCTCGAAAATCTCCGCGAAGCGATCCGTCAGGCTCTCGAATCCGGTGAGCTATTCGACGAAGAATCCCAGGAAAAATACGAAGCCCTCTCCGAAGATCAGGTCGAAGAACTCATCGACCAGATCATCCAGAAGATGCAGGAGCAGAATTTCATCAACGCCGAGATGCCCGAACAGGGCCAGGGCGAACAAGGCGATGGCAACGCCGAGGCCCGCTTCGAAGTAACCGACAAAGGCATGGACTTCCTAGGCTACAAAGCTCTCCGCGAGCTCCTCGGGCCCCTGGGCAAATCCAACCTCGGACGTCACGATACCCGTCACGAAGCTGCCGGTGTCGAGACCAACGGCTCGACCAAGCTCTACGAGTTCGGCGATACCCTCAACCTCGATATCACTTCAACGCTCTCCAGCGTCTTCGCCCGCGAAGGCATCCGCACTGCTATCGAAGGCGAAGAGAACACTCCCCTCAACATCGAGTACTCCGACCTGCACGTCCACCAGTCCGACTACCAGTCCTCCTGCGCGACAGTCGTCCTGCTCGATTGCTCCCATTCCATGATCCTCTACGGCGAGGATCGCTTTACCCCGGCCAAACGCGTAGCCATGGCTCTCGCGCACCTCATCCGTACACAGTTCCCAGGCGACACCCTCAACCTCGTCCTCTTCCACGACACCGCCGAAGAGATCCCCGTCTCACAACTCTCCCGAGTCAAAGTCGGTCCCCACTACACCAACACCCGCGAAGGCCTACGCCTCGCTCAACGCATCCTGTCCAAACAAAACAAAGACATGAAGCAGATCGTCATGATCACCGACGGTAAGCCAAGCGCACTTACCCTGCCCGACGGCCGCATCTACAAGAACGCCTTCGGCCTCGACCCTCTCGTCATCGAAGAGACCCTCGAGGAAGTAAGCCGCTGCAAACGCAGCAACATCATGATCAACACCTTCATGCTGGCCAACGACTTCACCCTCATGCAGTTCGTGCAGAAAGTCAGCGCCATGTGCCGCGGCAAAGCCTATTTCACTACCCCGCAAACCCTCGGCAACTACCTCCTCATGGACTTCATGTCTCGCCGCATGAAAACCATCAATTAGCAGGTTATGTCCTGAATTGTCCTTCGCTTGAAGAATAAATTCACACCACGGCTTCCTACCCTTCCCTTTCTATTTGCGTCATACTCTCGGATACGGCATCCGTATCGCAGAGGGAGTTCTATGACTACGCAAGAAGAACAGATGCTTCAAGGTCTAACCGATCGCGTCAACAATACACAGCTTTCCGAAAAGGATCCTGAAGCCGAACAATTCCTTCAGAAAACTCTTGGCCGAAACCCCGATGCGCTCTACATCCTCGCCCAGACTCTCCTTGTTCAGCAGTATGCACTCGAGCAGGCTCAGAAACAGCTAGCCGACGCACGCGATCAACTAGATCAAGTTCGCCAACAGCAGCAACAGCCGAAACCCGCCACCAGCTTTCTGGGCAATCTTCTCGGACGAAATAACGAACCCTCCGCTCCTCCTCCGCCCCAGTCAGCCCAACCGCAATTTACTCCTGTTCCTGCCTATCCTGCACCGCCGCCGGCATTCAGTGCGCCACAATTTGGAGCTCCACAGTCCGGAGGCTTCCTTCGTTCCGCCATGCAGACCGCTACAGGCGTCGCTGCTGGCGCTTTGGCCTTTGAAGGTATCGAAAGCCTTATGCACGGCTTCGGCCACTCCGCCGGTTACGGCTCTGGCTTTGGTGGCATTGGCGAGTCGAACCGGCCTGAAGAGGTCATCAACAATTACTACGGCGACGCCTCTCCGCACGAGCGCTCCGAAAACGCCGGGCACCTATCATCTGACAGTGAAGGTCACCACGACGACTCTCGGCTCTCTGATGCGGTCTACCACAATGATCGCAACGATGACCTGGCGAATCAGAACGATTCTGGCCTCACCAGCAATGACTTCGCGGATGATTCCGCGACTTTTGACGATAGCTCCGACTTCGACTCCGGGGGCAACGACGACAACAGCTTCTAAAGCTAAGTGGCCCTGTGTTGCTCTCACAGGGCCACTTGCATTTAAGAACTAATCACCTTTAGGCTTTGCTTCGTCAGTCTTGTCCTTATGGTGCAGATCCAGTCCAAACTTCGGCGCTCCCTTTGTCCCGGTTATCTTCACCGGGATCTCCGCCCCCGCACCATCCTTCTTGAAAAACGGATCTACAGGCTTCAACAGCAGCGATTTCCATTTCGAAGCCACCATCTGTGACACTCTCGCCTGTGTTCGTACTTTCCCGCTAAAGTCGAACTCATTACCATCCAGGGAGTACACACCAGAGAGCCGAATCCTTGCGCCCGGTAAGGCATAGTCCAGTTCTTTGAACTGTAGTCTGCTGTTCTCCATTACAAACTGCCCGTTCATCTGCGACCACACATCCTCTGCACCGGGCTTCGCATCTTTTGCGTCTCCTTGTGCCCGCAGGCTCAGCATGTCAACCTTGTCCTGAACCTCGGAATTCGTAAAGTGAATCCCGCGCAGCACAAATCTTCCCCTCAGTCCTATCCTCTGCGACACACTCTCTTTGCCTGGACGAATATGCAGCTTCGTCTTCATGCCCAGCCGTCCCGTCATCACTACCGGCCGAGTCTTCACAGCGAGTTCAAGAAAATCCTGAATCCGACCATTCGGCACATTCACATCAAGATCAATGATGTGCCCCTTTCCCTTCACATTGACGACCGCGCCACTGCACGTAAAGTCCGACTCACCAAGCCTTGCGTCCACCGGCTGCAGATAGGTATCGCCGCTCGTTCCATCTACGATCGCGTGAAATTTCGTCTGTAGCGGCATCTTGTGATTCGCCGTATCCAGCGAGAAATCCGGCGTCTGCGTAGCTCCGTCCACCTCAATTCGATTGAGTTGTCCTTTGAACTCTCCAACCGAAGACAACATTCCGCTGATGCCTTTGATCGTATTCAAATCAGCATGTTCAAACGTGTACTTCCCCGTCACGGAGGAGTCGCCCGGGCTCTCATTCACCCACGGACCAAACGTTCCCTTCGCATGAATATCACCACGAGGAATTGCATTCACCAGCGTTGCGTCATAAGTCCATGGACTATTAGGACCAACGTTGTGCATCACAATATGCCCAAGCTCGAAGTCCTTTGGGTCTTTATCCGGCTTTGCAGTGCCGATAATCAGGTGCGAGTTGTCGCATACAATTTCATCGACCACAATCTTGATCTTGCCGATGTGCCGCTCATTCTTCGCCCCTTGCGCTCTTACTTCTTTGGGTGGAATTTCGATCGCCATCTGATTCACATAAACCGTGCCCACATGCATCGGCTTTAAAAACAATCCACCAAGATTCGCATGGAATGAAAAATGTCCAAGCGAAATCAGCGGGTCCTTCGCACCTGCCGCAACCACATCATCCGGTGCAAATATTCGAAGTCCATCACCTGAAACTTCCAGCCCCTTCAGCACCGAAACATGAAATCCATCCATCTCCACCCGGCTGTCAAAGTGCGTGCTCAACGTCTCAATCACACGCCCTTCCAGGATCGGTTCTGCCCGGTGCATCACTAGTTCAACCGCAGCTGCCAGTACAATTACGGCTATCAGCAAAGAAACCGCGATCCAGCCCCACACACCTCGCTTGCGCTTTGAAACTTCCACGTTCGTTTGTGTTCCTTATCAAAATATTCCGACATAAGTTTTGATGCAGAAACACTCCTTTGCGCCACAAAGAAATCCCTTATCCGTCAAATTTTGAATAACATGGCATGGACTACAGTCGGTCCGAAATGCGCTTCCATTGCGCTGCTTGTCATTTTTTAAAATGACAAGCTCTTGCAACCCGTCACCAATATCTTCAGAAAATCCGTCAAAGAGATAATTTTCGTTGAAACTCTGTTACCGTTTTGTCCACCCCGTATCTAACGGTGCAGATGGGCACAAGCTGTCCATCGTTAATCCAAGGAGATCGCGCATGAAAAATTCCATGAAGGCAATGATGTTGAGCGCCGCCGTTACCGGCTTGCTCAGCGGCTCTACAACCCCTCTTCACGCATCCACCAGCCATAACGGCGCCCAATTCGGACAGCCTGCTTTTTCATCGGCATCGTTCCTGGCCGCCGACAAAGACAAACATGCCTGTAAAGGCAAAAACAGCTGCAAGGGCAAAGGCGGTTGTAAATCCGGCGACAACGGATGCAAGGGCCAAAACAGCTGCAAGGGCAAGGGCGGCTGCGCAACCGACGGATCCAAGCCACCCGCGGCGTAACCTCTTCCCGCTCCGCCGCGGCTCATTCCACGCACGCGGCGGAGCTCCTCTTTCACCAGTTCCTCTCCGAGGTCGCACATGCCAGCCAATCGCTTCAACGGGTTCACGAACTACGGCGTCGGTATCGGCCTCCGTGTTCCGCACTACCGTCACATCCTCGAGAAGAAACCCGTCGTCGACTGGTTCGAGGTCATCTCCGAAAACTACATGATCGACGGCGGCCGCCCCCTCACCGTTCTCGACAGTATTCTCGATCAGTATCGCGTCGTACAACACGGCGTCTCCATGTACTTCGGCTCAGCCGATCCCCTCTCGCGTGAACATCTCCGCCGCCTCAAATCTCTCGTCCGCCGCACCGGAACCCCTTGGCTTTCCGATCATCTCTGCTGGGGTTCTGTCGACGGCACTTACACCCACGATCTCCTCCCCATGCCCTACACCTTCGAGGCAGCCCGTATCACCGCCGAAAAAGTCCGGCAGGCACAGGACTTCCTTGAAATTCCCATCGCCGTGGAAAACGTCAGCAGCTACGCCGAATTCCATGTCTCCCAGATGACCGAGTGGGAATTCCTCAATGAAGTCGTCGAGCAGGCTGACTGTGGCATTCTCCTTGACGTAAATAACATCTACGTCTCTTCCCAGAATCACAGCTTCGATCCGCGCAAATACGTCGACGCTATACCAGCCGACCGCGTCGCCCAGATTCACATCGCCGGCCACTCCAAATTCGAGAAGTACATCCTCGACACTCACGACCATCCTGTTCTCGATCCCGTCTGGTCGCTCTATGCCCGCGCCATCGAGCGTTGCGGCCCCACAGCCACCTTGCTCGAGTGGGACGACTCCATCCCATCCTTCGAAGAAGTCCACGCCGAAGCCCTCAAGGCCAATCACTTCCTGCAACCCGACAAAGCTATCGCGCCATTAGCAGTGACAGCATGAATCCCTCTGACCTCAAACTTCTCCAACAGCGCATGGCCGCCGCCGTCATGCGTCCCCTCACGCGCGACGAACAGATGCGCAAACGTGATGCCTCCTGTCCGTCCGTAACAGAGGAAGTCTCCGCGTTCATCCGCCCCAACGACCGGCTTACCTCCTTCGAGCGTCTTGAAATCTACAACCGCCAATATTGGTTCCGACTCTTCTCCTCCTTCGAAGAAGACTTTCCCGGCCTCAAATCCGTCATAGGCAGCCGCAGGTTTGAAACCCTCATGCGTGCCTACCTCGAAGCCAATCCCTCGCGCTCCTTCACTCTTCGTAATCTTGGCTCATCACTTGTTGCCTGGCTGAAACAGAATCCGCAACATACAAAGCCCTACACCGATTCCGCCATAGCGATGGCCGCTCTCGAGTGGGCACACATCGAAGCCTTCGACAACGAATCCCTCGCACCGCTCGCGGCAGAAGAAATCACCGGCCTCAACGCTGATTCTCACATTGCCTTACAGCCTTATCTTCGCCTTCTTGCCGCACCCTACGCCGTCGACGACGCACTTCTTGCTGTCCGCGACTCCGCGCACGACTCCGGCTCACAGGCAAGCAACGCTGTCGGTATCCATCTCGTGCGCCGTACTCGCTCACGCCGTCCCGCGCACGAGCAAATCTATCTCGCTATTCACCGCCACGATGACACCGTCTACTACAAGCGCCTCTCTCGAGAAGATTTCCTCCTCCTCGAAGCTCTGGAGCACAGGGACTCTCTTGGAGAAGCTATCGAAACCGCCTTCCGCGAAAGTACCGTGCCCGAATCCGAACATCCCGCCGTCATTCAATCCGCCTTCCACCACTGGATGCAGATGGGCTGGCTCTGCGCTCCCCGCGCCTCAACGGAGGCTATATGAATCTCCTTCTCCGCCTGCACGCTGCCTTCTGCAACATCGCAGAAAAACTCTGCTCCCCTCTTCTTCTTGCCGTGCGCCTCTATTGGGGATGGCAATTTATGCAGACCGGCTGGGGCAAGTTGCACAACCAGGCGAAGATCATCGACTTCTTCACATCGCTCAACATCCCATTCCCCTCCCTGAACGCCCACTTCGTCTCAGGGTTGGAGTTCTTCGGCGGCATCCTGCTTATCATCGGTCTGTTCTCTCGCCCAATCGCGTTTCTTCTTACTTGCTCTATGTTCGTTGCCTACTGGACCGCCGATCATGACGCGCTCGTCTCCATCTTCAGCAACCCTGACAAATTCTATGGAGCTTCTCCTTACACCTTCCTCTTTGCTGCAATCATGGTTCTAGCCTTCGGCCCTGGCCTCTTCTCACTCGATGCTCTTATCGAGAAGAAGTTCTACCCCGCCAGAGCCCGCACCAGGGAGCACTTAAAGACCGATGCAGTCACCGGCTAGTCAAACGGAAGAATCCACGATGATCGCGGCTATCCTCTCCGGTGACCACGAGCTCTTTCATCAACTCATCCGTCCCCACGAGCGCAGCGTCTACCTCATGGCTCTCTCACTGCTCCATAACGAGGCCGAAGCTGAAGATGCCGCGCAGGAAGCATTTCTCAAGGCATATCGCAACCTCAGCCGCTTCCGCGCCGAAGCCCGCTTCAGCACCTGGCTCATCAGCATCGTCCTCAACGAAGCTCGCGGTCGCCTTCGTCGCACTCAACCGGCCCTCACCGACTCCCTCGACGATGATCGGGAAGGTAAAGTCACCCCTCAGCTACTCACCGACTGGCGCGAAATTCCCTCTCAGGCTCTCGAGCGTCAGGAGATCCGCAGCCTTATTCGCCGTGCTCTCATCGCTCTTCCCCTCGCGTACCGCGAAGTCTTCGTCCTCCGCGAACTGGAAGACCGCAACGTTCAGGAGACCGCCGAAACCCTGGGCATTACGACGGCATCGGTTAAGATGCGTCTCCATCGCGCCCGCCTGATGCTTCAGAAAACCCTAGCGCCCCAGCTCAAGAGCGCAGTGCCGGAAAAGCGAAGGAGGTTCTCATGGTTCTGAATTGCAGCCACGTCTGGAACCAGATCTCCGGCTATCTCGACAACACTCTCGATGAAGCCACACGTGCCGATGTGGAGCGTCACCTCGAGCACTGTGAGATCTGCTCCGCTATCCTCGATTCCACTCGCAACATTCTCATCCTCACTGCCGACGATCGCGTCTTCGAGCTTCCACTCGGCTACAGCGAACGTCTCCACACCCGCCTCACCGAGGCCATCCTGGCCGGCCCACCCACGCCGTAGATGCAGGTCGCCTCTACCCACGTCGCTCCCGCCACAACTTATATAGGCCCCAGGCTGCTACCGTGCAGTTATCTACAATCGTTCCATCGAGGACCATCGTCTCAAACTCCGGCACACTCACGCGCCGCACTACCAGATCGCTTTCCTCCGCATCCGGATCGGGCTTCCCCATCGTCAACCCCTCGGCCAGAAAGACAAAGTGCTTCTGGTTCATTACCCCATACGCAATCTGAAGCGTCGACAGGTGAGTCATTCTCTCTGCCGTTAGCCCTGTCTCCTCGCGCAGCTCCCCACGTGCAAGCTCCTCCGGCACCACTTGGGCCACTTCCCATCCACCTTGAGGAAACTCCAGAAACCGCCCACCCACCGTATACCGAAACTGCTCGATCAAATAAACGAAATCTCCATCAGCCGTATGATCCAGCGGGATCACAATACAGGCCGGATCTTTATCAATCACCCCATAGATCCCGCGCTGCCCATTCGCCCGCTCAATTACATCCTCACGAACGCTCGTCCACGGGTTCCGGTAAACCTCACGGCTGCTGATCGTCTTGATCGTCAAGCACTCCCCCAAATTCCTTCTTACTCCGGAACCGAAAACTCCAGATGCGAAGGATATTTCGCCGACTCATAGATCGTCTGTGTTTGCGCCTTATACGCGCTAGCCGGAGCCGTCATGATGTTCGGCACAAACGTCTGCGGATTCCGATCGTAAAGCGGGAACCAGCTCGACTGCACCTCCACCATAATCTTGTGTCCCTTCAAAAACGTGTGATCCGCGCCGTGCAGACTCCACTTATACTCGTTCACCTCACCCGGCTTGATCGCCTCCGGCTTTTCAAAGCTCTTCCCATACCGCCCACGAAAGATCTCATCGACCACCATCAGCTGATACCCGCCCATCCCAGCCGGCGCATCATCTGGATACACATCAATCAACTTCACCACCCAGTCCGCATCGCTTCCGGTCGTTGCGGCAAAAAGATCCGCAACAACATCCCCCGTCACCGTCACATCCTTATTCAGCACCTGCGTCGAAAAATTCGCAAGGTCCTTTCGCCCACTCACAAACCGCTGATCCTCCACCAGCCAGGTCCGCCACTTCGACCCATTTCCATAAGTCGCCTGAATCGGCCGGTTTCTATAAGGCACCGGATTCGCCGGGTCCGCCACATAGGCCGTCTTCGATTCGGCAGCAGGCGCATCAAAACTCAATCCATTCCCGCCAGTCAGATAAAGCTTCGCCTCATGAAACCCAACCTTCGGTGGCCACGCGTCATACCGCTGCCACGTATTCGCACCCGTCCTAAAACTAGCCGTGTCCTTCAAGTCGAACCCGGCCTTGTCCTTCAGATACTTCTCAAAGAAAGGAGCCTCAATCGTCTTCCGATACTCATCTCCCGTAGCCGCCCCAAAATCCAACGCCCCAAGATGTCGCGTCGTCGGTCCCCATCCTCCATGATTCCACGGGCCCAGCACCATGAAGACCTCGTTGTTCTTGTCATGCGACTCCAGAGCAGCGTACTCCGCCTGCGTCCCCCACATATCCTCCTGATCCCACCATCCGCCCACTTCGAGCGTAGGAACTTCCACCTTCGTCAAATGCGGTTCCACTGCCATCGCCTGCCAGAACGGCGTATACGCCGGCTGCTCCAGAAAAGCCTTCGCCGTCGGCAATTCATTCATCTTGGCACTCTTGGCCACTCCGGCAAAGTTCACATTCCGCAGAAAAAAGTCATACGTGTCTTCCTTCGAATTCACCGGCACATCTGTCTTCTGCGCCTCCAACTGCTGAACATAGTCGAACCCGTATGTCTCACGAAACGCTCCATTATGGAAGAAGTCATCGCCCTTCCAGATATTCGTCATCGGAGCCTGCGGCGATATCGCCTTCACCGCCGGATGCGCATCGATTCCCGCCATCATCGCCAGAAATCCCGGATACGAAACCCCATACACGCCTACACGTCCATTGTTGTTCGCAACGTTCTTCAGCAGCCAGTCGATCGTATCCCGCGTGTCCGTCGTCTCATCCACATCCGTCTTCGTCTTGTGCTCGACGACCGGCCGGTTCATCACAAACTTTCCTTCCGATTCATACCGCCCGCGAATGTCCCCATACACAAAGATGTACCCACTCGCCGCCAGCTCCGGCTTGCTTACATTCACACTGGTCGATGAGTTGTTATCCGTTCCATACGGTGTTCGCTGCATTAGAAAAGGCAACGCTAGTCCTGCACTTTCTGACCCCGCCGGTCGCAGGATCACCACATGCAGCTTCGCCCCATCACGCATCGGTATCATCGCCTCGGCGCGCGTGTATTCGCGAAAGTGATTCAGCCGCACTCCCTGCTCGCTGAACCGCTCCATCTGGCGCTCGCCTCCTGCGCCAAAGCTCATCTTCAGTGCCGACACCTTCCCACCGGCGTCTCGCACAAAATGGACCCGCAGCGGTGATTGCGGCACAAAAAATTGATCCGCCGACTCCGCCTTCAGCTCCGTCCGTGGCCACCGCTCAGCTTCTATAAACAACGAACCGCCATCGCGATACACCGAGTCCGCAACATCCGGTTCGTTTGCCGCGCGGTACTGACCGGCATACTCATCCAGCTTGTTCGCCGAAACCGCAATCGCCGTCGGATCAGCCATCCGCTGCCCCGTTGTCTGCGCCCACACCGAGGTCACAGAAGCCAGCAAAAATCCCGAAAACATCATCCTGCAAGAGCGGCGGATCGTCATCACTCAAACCTCAAAACATGAAATCGCAATCTGATCAACATAACAAAACGACCACGGATGACGCGGATGTCTTCGCGTCATCCCGCGAGCAATCCACGCGAAATCCGTGGTCGTCCGGGTTTAGGTAAGAATCGCCGGCGTGGCCGCACACTGAAAGCCAATCTTGTTATGCGATCCATCACAGAACGGGCGCTTCTCGCTCGCTCCGCAACGGCAAAGCGAAACCGCTGGCTTGCCCGTCAGGTCCCACTCTTTCCCATCGGCATCCTTCAGGATAATGTGGCCTTCCACCCGTAGCGGGCCGTTTGGGCGAACCGTAATCTTGACTACTTCTTCTGACATCGTTCGTACTCACTCTCTTTAAAGGGGGTGAGGCCAGCATAGCAAACTCGGCGTGAGGCTGTGCGTCATAGACTGCTATTGTGCTGCTGGCAGCGGGATGCTCCAAGCCAGGCTTCCATCGAGCCCTCGGGTTCGTTCAGCCTCTCTGGGGTTATCCCAGGAAACGTGAATACTGAGATTTCATCGCGTGAGCGACACTGCGCGACGGCGCAGACTCTTTGGAGCATTCCCTACCGCACCCCGCTCGTCGCTACCGAACGCTCTCGCCAGATCACGTCTATGTTTTTAAAAGCCGTCGTGGCTATTTGAATTTCGCCATCATGTCGAGCAGCTCGTGAGCTGGCGAAATGATACCAACTCCCGCCGCTCCGATGAGCATTGCATTATTCGGAAGATGGACACCAAGAACCAAATCAGGTTTCGCATTAATTGTCTGTCCGACGATTCCCAACAGCTTGAAATTTCTTCCATATGCCACATTGCCTTCACGAGTAATTCCATTGAAGGAAGAAAAAACAGGACCGCCACTATTTCCCGGAAATATTCTTGCATCAACCAAGAAGTTGCGCTCTGCCGGGCCCGCTGAGTCAGTCCATGCAACAATTCCGAATCTCATAAATGCGCGCTGCTGAAATTCATCACCAATCAAGCCTGGAAATCCCAATATGAATACGTCAGCGCCATCAAAAATGTCCTCGTCGGAGCCAATATCAGAAACTTTGAGAGTATAAAGCTGATCTTTGTTGTCGGCCACCCGATTTTCTATCTCTTCATTCACTTTGATTAGCGCAAGATCAAATTTTAGCGAGGCAATGTACAGTGGCTTGCCTTCACTTCTTAACAGTAATTTCGAACCAAAATCTTGATATCGACTCTTGTTTTCGTCTTTCCAGCCGCGAACGTTGAGGTATTCTGGCGCCCAGTTTTCAGTTTTGTTCTCAAACATGTGTAACGCTGTGGCAATGTATATCTGGTCATTGGAATCGCGAATTAGGATGCCCGCTCCACCGGTAGCGAACCTTTCAGCACCGGATTGATCTTTCTGGATTAAACCGAGAGATATGGTTGCCCTGCGAGGAATATCTGACCAAGACCCCGAGGATACTGATCGTCCGGTAACGCTACCTGTTCCGGTGGTTTCGCCAGATCCATATACGTTGCCTTGCGAAAGTAAAAGAGAGGGCGTCAGTGGATTTGAAAATACCAGCCATAATACGACCCCAAAAACCATAATTTTTCGCATGGTGGAAATCTACAACACATTTGGGTGTTATTTAGATGCTTCTATGCAACGTGACCCGCAAAATTTCGATCTTCACAAAGCGATCCTCACAAATTGCATTCGCCTTGCCCTGAAAACCAGAACTGGCACTCTGATTCCTACTTTCGACTGCATCTCGAAGGAAGGATAGGTTTCGTGCAGAGCGTCAACCCCGCAAAGGGAAAAGGCGTCTCCGCACGCTTTTCGATGGCACTGAAGAGTAGCAATCTTACTTTCACATGTCTTTACGAGAAATCCAACTCCACTTCATCGACATAACACCAGCCCCAATCTTCTCCAGGCTCAATCGATCGCATAATCGGATGCTTCGTCTTATGAAAGTGCTTCGTCGCATGTTTATTCGGAGAGGAGTCGCAGCACCCCACATGCCCGCAGATCATGCACATCCGCAGATGAACCCACTGCCCACCAATCTTCAAACACTCTTCGCACCCCGGCGCCGAGGGCTTTACATCCCGAATCTCATCCAAATGCGTACATTCCACCTGTGCCATCTTTTCCTCCGTCAATTGCCCACTCCACACCAACCCGCAACCAAAGTCAAAAATCCGCTGCCCCCTCCATCAATCGCCCAGACCCTCCGTAATCCCATACTCCTTCAGCTTCCGGTAGAGCGTCGTCTTTCCAATCCCCAGCAGACGAGCAGCCATCAGCTTATCCCCCTTCAGTTGCTGGATGGTTCCTAAAATCGCGCTCTTCTCCATCTCCGCAATCGACACAATCGTTCCATCACCCCCACTCAACCTGTCTTCGTCTGCCGATACCTCGCGAACATCCGCGTCGTATCTTTGCGGAATGCTGTGCATGCGAAAGTCCTGCAACTGTGTCGGCAGATCGCCCATATGCAGCACCGGTCCCGACGACAAGGCGCAGGCCCGTTCAATCGCATTCTCCAACTCCCGCACATTGCCCGGCCAGTCGAACTCCGACAGCACCCTCAGCGTGTCTCCCGAAAACGTCCGCGCCACTCCACTCTCCCGTTGCATCTTCTCCAGAAAGTGCATCGCCAGCAACGGTATATCGCCCCGCCTCTCTCGCAACGGCGGAATCCGCAGATTCACTACGTTCAGCCGGAAGAAGAGGTCCTTACGAAACCGTCCCTGCTCCACCATCGCCGCCAGATCACGATTCGTCGCCGCCAGCACCCGCGCCGAGATTGGCCTGGCCTGCGTCGACCCCACCGGCCTTACCTCCTTCTCCTGCAGCGCCCTCAGCAGCTTCGCCTGCAGGTCAATCGGCAGCTCGCCAATCTCATCCAGAAATACCGTGCCGCCCTCAGCCGCGGCCAGCAGCCCCTCCTTTGCACGATCCGCTCCTGTAAACGCGCCCTTCACATGTCCGAACAGCTCGCTCTCAATCAGCGTCGGCACCAGCGAACCGCAATCCACCGCCACAAATGGTTTCGCCGCATTCGGCCCGTTCAAATGGATCGATCGCGCCACCAGCTCCTTCCCCGTCCCGCTCTCCCCCAGGATCATCACCGGGTGCGTCGAGAAAGCCACCTTCGAAAGAATCCGATACAGTTTCTCCATCTCCGGAGACTGCCCCACTAATCCACCTGCACCCTTCTGCGATCTCAGCCTCTCCCGCAACTGGCGGCTCTGTATGTCGAAGTGATGCCGCTGCGCAGCCCGTTCCAGTATCGTCGTCAACTCCTCCAGTGCAAACGGTTTCGTCAGATAGTCGCCTGCTCCAATCCGCATCGCCTCTACAGCCGATGCCACCGTCGCAAACGCCGTCATCACCACCACCGACGTGTCGGGATATAGAATCTTCACCTGCTCCAGCAAACCGAGGCCGGCTCCATCCGGCAGTTTCAGATCCAGTAGCAGTAGATCGATCTTTTGTTGCTTAAGAATTGCCCGGGCTGCCGCAACGCTATCAGCCCCGATACCCATGGAGCCTTTGCGTTCCACAATGTCGCAACAGGCCTTTCGCACCGAAGCATCATCATCCACCACCAATACATGCATCAACATCAGACTTTTGGTAACTGCCTCTTGGTCAGCTGTCAACTTTGTTTCTGACATACCAAGTGGGGATACCCCCACTAACACACCCGAGGGCGCTGCCATTTTAACGCTCGCTTGATCTGTCATCTCTGCCCTTTGCTTCCCACTCGTCTTTTTTGAGGCTCCCGACTTCATCGCTTCCACTCCCGATGACATCACTGTGCCAGCCATCCTGCTTCAGCACGTCGTACGGCTGCGCTATGTTCCGCGATCACGCTGGCTTTCAGATCAAGCGAATAGTCTTCCTCAGCCACCGCATCCCACTCCACTGAAATGGTGGTTCCCACACCAAGTATGCTTGCAACACTCAGGTGCCCACCAGATATCGCCACCAACTCACGCACAACGCGAAAGCCGATTCCACCCGACCGAGACATGCTTCCCGACCGCTGTAATTTACGCACCGTCGACGCGCTCATGCCCGATCCTTCGTCAGACACAGTCATCGCAACACGCCGAGCCCCACCTCCAACGCTACTTCTCACACTTAAAGAAATCGCCTTCTCAGCCGACGTAGCCTTCCCGGCGTTCTTCACAAGGTTTGTCGCGATCCGTTCCACTGCTTCGGCAGATATGTTTACAGGTACAAAAGCGCCGGCGTCGCATTCAATATCGATCCTCCGCCCGGCGATTTTGGTTAGCATTCCACTACACTGATTCACCACTTCCGGCAAGACCGTAACCGCAAGCCTCGCATCTTGATCGCGCTGGGCATGATTGAGCAAACGCTCAATCATCGCCCAACTTCTCTCGCTCAATAATCGGATCTCATCCGCATAGCCCTTGTGTTCTTCATGCAATACACCAGGCATTGCAAGTATCTCCGAATAGAGATTCAGTGCTCCAAGCAGGTTGCCAACATCGTGTGCCAGCCCAATACCATCTGCCACCCATAAAGCATCAAACTTCGACCGGCACTTTTTAGGACGTCCAGCGCTCAATGTTCGGCTATGCCGAAGCGCCACCAATTGTCCTGAATCGTGCTCAAAACAATCCTTCTTTGGTGCTATGTCCAAGGCAGTACTGCTCTGCGTAGCCTGCATGTGTAACTCCCACTCCTGTACTTACACACTTATGTAATCAATTGAGGGGCCAAACTGGGCCAAATGGTAAGTATTTGATTACTATCGTTTTTGTTTGGATGCGCTGTCAACGCGGTGGAACCATTCAATAGACGTTTCATTCCCAAAATGAAACTTTTGTACCTTCATGAATTCCAAAACTTCCGTAACCCTATGATTACCGCCCAAAACAGAACTTTTCCCATAATGGAACCAGTGCCAATTCGGGAAACCGTCGCCCATCTATAATCACCTGATGTCCGAAGTCGCGTCACCTCTCTTCCGTCCAGGCAACCGCCCCGCAGACGCTCTCCGTCCCGTTAGTCTCACCGCCGACTTTGTTGCTACCGCAGAAGGCTCAGTCCTTATCGAATCCGGCAACACCCGCGTGCTCTGCAATGCCACTATCGAACAAGGTGTCCCAGGTTGGCTTCGCAACTCAGGACGCGGTTGGGTCACAGCCGAGTACGGCATGTTGCCCCGAGCCACCCTCACCCGCACTCCGCGCGAGAGCGAGCGCGGCAAGGTCGGCGGCCGCACCCACGAGATCCAACGGCTTATCGGCCGTTCTCTCCGCAGCGTCGTCGATATGAAGGCGCTTGGCGAACGTACCATCATCCTCGACTGCGATGTCCTGCAGGCCGACGGCGGAACCCGCACTGCCGCCATCACCGGAGCCTGTGCAGCCCTTGCTATTGCCATCAACAAACTAGTCGCTGCGGGAACCTTGAAGACGTCGCCTCTCCGCCAAATGGTGGCCGCAACTTCAGTCGGCATCGTCGACGGCAACGTTCTTCTTGACCTCGCCTACGAAGAAGATTCCCGCGCCACCGTAGATATGAACGTAGTGATGCTGGCCGACGGAGGCCTCGTCGAAACCCAGGCCACTGCTGAAAAAGACTCCTACTCCCGCAAGCAATTAAGCGAGATGCTCGACTACGCCGAAAAAGGCATCCACGAACTCCTAGCTGCTCAAAGCACTATTCTCAACTCAGTTATCGAGCTGCGTTGAGGTCGTGTCATGAAAAAACCGAGCCAAGGTATCCAGCACAAAACTTCACAAACCGCGAAACCCGTATCGAGGGATTCACCTCCCTACTGTGGCACTTTTACCGAAACCTTATCGTCCGCCCGCTTCTCATCTACTGGCCCCATCAATCCGCACAAACCAAACAGAACAAACAACATTCCCATTATGTAATACCCTCCTCCGCCTTCTAATTGGAAATAGAGAAGAAAAAGCCCGGGGCCAATCCCCCGGGCTTCCCATTAACCCATAACCCCTTTAGAAAGAAAATTTGCCTATAACTTTTTAGAATGAAATTTTGCGAGCAAGTAACTATGTCAAGTTCATGAATCCAAAAGCTTACGCTCAAATACTCCCAGGCGGGTACTCCAAGGCAAACCGAATACCACAGGGCATCCAAGCTGCTATCCTTACCAACGGAAACCCAACAGGAGCCACACGCAACATGATCGATCTCAAAGGCAAAGTAGCCGTCGTCTTCGGCCTCGCCAACAAGCGCAGCATCGCCTGGGGCATCGCCCAGAAGCTCTCCGAAGGCGGCGCCACCCTCGCCATCTGCTACCAGAGCGAGCGCCTCCAGCGCGAAGCCGAAGAGCTCGCCGCCGATCTTCCCGGCACCAAAACCTTCCGTTGCGACGTCGCCATCGACACCGACATCGACGCGGTCTTCGAGCAGCTCAAGACCGCCTACGGCAAGCTCGACATCCTCGTCCACTCCATCGGCTTCGCTCCCAACATGAAGATCAACAATGTCCTTCAGACTCCCCGCGAAGACTTCCGCATCGCTCACGACATCAGCGTCTACTCGCTCATCGCCCTGGCTCGTGCCGCGGAGCCACTCATGTCCGAAGGTGGCTCCATCCTCACCCTCACCTACTACGGCGCCGAAAAAGTCTTCCCCAACTACAACATCATGGGCGTAGCCAAAGCTGGTCTTGAATCCGCCGTCCGCTACCTCGCCTCCGACCTCGGCACAAAGAAGATCCGCGTCAACGCCATCTCCGCCGGCCCCATCAAAACCCTCGCCGCACGCGGCATCAGCGACTTCACCCAAATACTCAACGCCGTCGAACAACGCGCCCCACTCCATCGCAACGTTGAGGTGCTGGAAGTCGGCAACGCCGCCCTCTTCCTCTCCTCCGATCTCGCCAGCGGCATCACCGGCGAAATCACCTTCGTAGACTGCGGGTACAATATCACCGGTTTGTAGTTACAGAGCAAAGACCGCTAATGGCCGACTTTTTGGATGCACGCTCGAATATTTCCATTCAAGACAACGTCCGTTGTCTGAATGCAATTTTTCCGTCTCGATTGCTGCTTCGAGGAATTAGTGCTGCGGTTCTGTTTCTTGTTGTTGTCTATAAAATTATTGACTCGGCACCAAATATTTCACTGTCAGAGCTCGACCGACTCACTGTCGCAATCGGCCTCATTCTCTTGATTCCTCTCATTTGGGTTTGTTGGGTATGGTTGCTCGTCGCAGGTGGTGACCGCGAGACATTAACGATTGATGCAGTCGGACTTTCAGTCAAGAGAATAGTATTCGGGAAAGTTTGGAAGACAAGTACATTTCGAATGAAGGACGTCAGAAACCTGCGCTTCGCTCAAACCGGCTTCGGCCCATCTGGCTCTGTATTCGGCTTGAGATTTGAGCACTTAGGCAAGAAACATAAGATCTTTCAAGGCATGAAACAAACCGACGCAGATCTTCTGATCGAGCGGCTAAAGACACTTGGTATCAGCTGTAAAAATCGAGATTGAAAGATCAAACTTGAAGGATCAAACATCACCATCCCGAAACCCTGCTGACAGGCCGTTGATAGCAGGGTTTTACTACGCTCTTACCCTGTAATAAATCGGGCGTACGATGAGCACTACACGCCGCGAAACGGACGCTCGAAAGGAGCAACTAATGACCATCGCAGAAACCCTCCTCCAGGACTACGACATCGAGATCTCCAACACCCGCCGCACCCTCGAGCGAGTCCCGAAAACAAGAACGATTGGAAGTGTCACGACAAATCCATGGAACTAGGCAAGCTCGCCATGCACTGCGCCACCCTGCCCATGTTTGGCCACTATATCATCGAAGATGAAGGCATGGACCTCGCCGCACCCAAGCGCCCTCACGTCCCACTCGTCTTCACCACCCGCGAAGACGCGCTCAAGCAGATCGATGAAGCCGCCGCCAAATGCCGCGCCTCCCTCGAGTCCGCCTCGGACGAAGCCCTCTCCACATCCTGGCGATTCACTTACGGCGATCAGCTCATCTCCGACAAGCCGCGTTCCCTTTGCTTCCGCCAGATGTTCTTCAACCACCTCGTCCATCACACGGCCCAGCTCGGTGTCTACCTTCGTCTCAACGACATCCCGGTTCCCGGCCTCTACGGTCCCTCAGCAGACGAGCAGTGGGTCCCACCAAGCAAATAAAAAGCGTCTCTGTCCTCAAAAGCCTCGCGTCCGTCCGCGAGGCTTTTCTCTGTTCCGTATCGCAACCGCCATTGCGATATGCTTCAGAAACGATGAAAACCCTCATAGCTGGTCTGACAGTTTCCCTGGCGGCAGCGACCGTCCTGGCTCAGTCACCTGCGGCTCAATCGCCCGTAGTCGTCCTCCACGCCACGCGAATGCTCGACGTCGACGCCGGAAAGATCATCGCGCCCGCCGAAGTCCGCATCCAGGGCGAACGCATCGTAGCCATCGGCACCAGCATTGCTCACCCAGCCGGAGCGAAGCTAATCGACCTTGGCGATACAACCCTGCTGCCAGGCCTGATCGACGCCCACGTCCACCTATTCCTGCACCCCGGCGCCGAAGACCTGCAAACGGTGCAAGAGAGCGTTCCGCAACGAACGCTCGTCGCCGCTGACGCAGCGCGCCTCGACCTCCTCGCAGGCTTCACCGCCGAGCGCGACATGGGCACCGAAGGCGCAGGCTGTGCCGACGTAGCCGTACGCGACGCCATCAACTCCGGCCTCATTCCCGGCCCGAGAATGCGCGTCAGCTGCAACGCCATCGACCTCCTCGGAGGTCACGAAGACGCCATCGGCTACAACCCGGCCCAGCACGTCCTCTCCAACGCCGACTACGCCAACTCGGCCGATCAGTTGGTCGAAGCCATCCGCCAGCAGCGCAAAGGCGGAGCCGACTTCACCAAGATCTACGAAACCGGAAAGGACTCGATCCACGACAACATCTTCACCAGCCCATACCAGTACACCGAAGCCCAACTAGCAGCCGCCGTAGCCGAAGCCACTAGAACCGGCGGAACGCCCGCCTCAGGCCGAGGCGTCGCGGTCCACGCCACCGGCGAACCCGGCACCGGCTACGCCGTAGCCGCGGGAGTCGCATCCGTAGACCACGCCTATCAGCTCAACGAAGCCACCATGAAGCTCATGCGCGACAAACAAATCTACGCCGTCCCAACCTTCGCCATAGCCGAGTACTTCGGCGACCACGCCGATACACCTGAACGAGCAACCCGCGAGCGAGCCCAGCAAGCCTTCCACGCAGCCGAGTTCAAAAAACAAATCGCCGCAGGCGTCCCCTTCGCCGTAGGCAGCGACGTCGGCCCCTTCCCTCACGGAACACAATCCCGCGAGTTCGAGCTGATGGTCCAATACGGAATGAAACCCGCCGACGTCCTCCGCGCCGACCTCATCAACGGAGCAAAACTCCTCGGCTGGAGCGGACAGATCGGCGAACTTAAACCCGGCTACTACGCCGACATCATCGCAGTCCCGGGCAATCCCCTCGAAGACATCACAACTCTTCGCAAAGTTGCCTTCGTCATGAAAAACGGAGCAATTATCAAGCAGCAGTAGCTACCCAACCTTCTCCGTCAACTCCGCCCAACGAGCATACAGCTTGTCCGTTGCTTCCTGCGCCGCGTCCATCTCGGCAAGCGCAGCCGTTAGCTTCACCGCGTCGGTTGCCGCCGCGTCAATCGCCTCTCGCGCAGCCTGCAGCCGATCCTCTGCCGCTTCCACCGCAGCCTCAATGCCCGCGAACTCACGAGCCTCAAGGTACGAGAGCTTCTTCTTCCCGCTCGCAGGCGCACCCGCAGAAGTAGTCGAAGCAACAGGCTTCCCCGCAGCCCCCGGAGCGATCGCATCCTCTACCTCAACTCCTCGCCACTGCTCCCACTGCGAGTAGTCCGCAAATGTCTCCGCCCCGCCCTTTCCATCGAGTCCAAGCACAATCGTCGACACCCGATCCAACATGTAACGATCGTGAGTCACCAATACCAGTGCGCCTGTGTACTCGAGCAGACTCTCCTCCAGGATCTCCAGCGTCGCGATATCCAGATCGTTCGTGGGCTCGTCCAGCAGCAATAGATCCGCAGGCTCCAGCATCAACTTGGCAATCAGCACGCGCGCCCGTTCACCACCGCTCAACCGCTCCACAGGCTGATTGAGCTGCTCACTCGTAAACAGGAACTTCGTAGCATAACTAGCCACATGTACCACGCGTCCCTGATACACCACCGAGTCCGAATCCGGAGCCAACGCTCGCCGCAGTGTTACGCCTTCCTCCAGCTCCCGCATCTGGCTGAAGTAGACAATCTTCAGCGAAGCCGCCTTCTTCACCACACCTGCCGAAGGCTCGAGCTCTCCCGTCAGAAGCCGCAGCAGCGTGGTCTTTCCGCTCCCATTCGGCCCCACCAGGCCAATTCGCATACCGTTAGCGATCAGAAAGTTCAATCCTTCAACGATCTTCCGGTCCCCTAGCGTTACGCTGACATCCTCCAACTCCACCAGCCGCTTCGTCTGCCGATCCGTCGCTGAGAAATCAATTCCTGCGCTCGACGTCTGCACCCGCGAGTTCACATCCTTCAACTGACCGATCAGATCCTGCGCGTTATCGATCCGAGCCTTTGCCTTCGTACTTCTTGCCTTCGGCCCGCGGCGCAGCCACTCAACCTCAATCTTTACGCGGTTCTTCAGCGCATCCTGCAGCTTGCTCTGCGCTTCCATGTAGGCCTGCTTGCCCTCGATGAACTTCGAGTAGCTTCCTTTTACTCGCAGCAGCCCATCGGCGTAGACGCGGTTCAGTTCGACTATCTCCGTCGCAACATTCTCAAGAAAATAACGATCATGGCTGACAAGAACACAAGCGAAATTACCCTCATTCAGAAGCTCCTCCAACCACACAATTCCCGCTAAATCCAGGTGGTTTGTGGGTTCATCGAGTAGAAGTACGTCCGGATGCGTTACGACTGCTTCGGCGATTGCGAGACGCTTGCGCCAGCCTCCGCTCAGTTTGGATGCTTCGGCGTTGAGGTCGGGAAAGCCTGTTCTTCCGGAGGTTTCACGGAGGCGGCCTTCGTGCTCGGCTTCGGATACCTTCGCTCGCTCCAGGGCGGCTTCGAGGACCTCGCGGACGGTGACGCCGGGAGCGAAGTTCGACTCCTGCTGGACGTATCCCACGCGGGCGCGCTTGCGGACGGCGACGTCGCCGACATCTGCATCTTCATCACCTGCAAGGACTTTTAGCAGCGTGCTCTTGCCTGCGCCGTTCGGCCCAATCAACCCGATGCGATCGCCATCCGAAACTGTAAAAGAGATTTCACGAAACAAGGGCGTCGCGCCGAAGGCCTTGGTCAAACCCTGCGCATTTAAGATTGGTGGCATCTCTTCAGTCTACCGTGATGTTTTGTCCTGTTTTTTCCTGTTGTGGTGGATTGGTGTTTTTTCAGGGGTTTTTGAGAAAAATGGGTGCTAGACATGGTGTTTTTGTGGCCACTTTGTGATGAATTGTGTGGCAAAGATGGATAGCGGATGTACATCTTCGCAGCACCCTGAAATTATGCAGCTTTCCAGGATTTATTTTCGTTGGCTAAGTCCGGCTTCCTAGTCGAGATCGAAATCCCGAAGCGGCCGCTCTCCCATCGGAGTCTCCTTTGCCTTCTTCACTGCCTCGGCAAACTTCTTCGCCAGCACATCGTCCTTGTTCTTCTGAGCATCGACACTTTGCTGAAAGATCGAATCTCTCCGAGCATCCGCCTCGCGGAGCGCCTTCGCTGCTTCGCCGAAGTCTTCAAACATCTTCTTCTTCGGGGCGGACTTGTGCGCAATGATTGACCGCGTCACCGGGTCCACCGTCAACATCGCACCGCAATCCGGACACATTACCTCAAACGGTTGATCACTCAGGCCCATGGCAAATCCTCTCAACGGCCATTGTAAGACGCATCCGTGGACCACGGAAGTGGCGCCCCGGCAAGCTGTCCGAAACTCCTCTTTTCTATCTGCTCTGCCTTATCTGCTGCTGACGGCACTTCCGGGCTCCATGGGAGACCCGGAAGGCAACCATCAGCGTATTTCTCAACGAGGAGAGATAGCTGTGCGGGTTCGCATTCTGCATATGCTCTTTCGCAGCATCGTCTTACCGCGGTGGAGATGAGCCTTCACGGAAGGGCCGGATTTGCCTCTCAGCTCGGCAATCTGCTGGATGGAATAGTCCCTGGAAAAGAAGAGCGCGACCATGATGCGCGTCTCCACGGGGAGATCCTTCATGTGCCTGCGTACGAGCCATAACGCCTCCTGTCGTTGAGCGATCTCTTCAGGGTCTTCTCCTGCAAAGCTGAAGCTTTGCTCGAAGCTATGCAGATATTCGGGGCTGTCTTCAAGAAAGACGACCGTCTTTCTTCTCATCTTCCTCAAGGCCAGAAGGGCGTGGTTCGAAACGATTCTTGAGAACCATGTCTTCATGGAAGAGTCTCCGCGGAATCTTCCCATCGCCATCCATGCGGCACAAAAGGAGGTATGGACTACGTCTTCTGCCTCCGCACCGTCTCGCAGAATCGAGAAGGCGATTCGCTGGAAATGATTTCTTTCTGTGACGATGAGGTCTGTCAGTTCGTCTCGACGCAATTGCAAGGCAAAGTCTGCATCTTCGCGCACGAGAGAAGATGGAAGAAAGACCGCATGGGTTTCAACCTGGGTGAGCATATAAGTCTCCTGAATATGGTGCCGTTCGCGCTTGGAAATGAAGCCGCGTCACGCAGAGTGCGCGACAAGAACCGCCGTGAGGCGATGCGAGCTAAGCGACGATGGAGACTGGTGGAGGGCGGAAGAGAAGCGGTAATGGCCAGAGACTTGGGCATGCGACGCGCCGTATCGTCGGATACAGACGCCACGCCTTGGCGAGGGCAAAGGAAAAGAGGTTCGCGAGAAGCGCAAGAAGGATAAAACCAAGGGTAGGCGACGGGGAGGGGCGCGTGTCTCGCGTAGCAGAAGCGAGGCTGCCGTGCGCTCCTATTGCCCTGCTGGCAGACCGTATGGGAACATGCGCTCCCCTGGACAGCCTGCATGCCACACTGCATGGAAAGATACCCAGAAACAGGAGAACCGCGATCCAGATCCAATGAGATCGCCGACTTGTCGTGACGGAGTTCACCTAGACGTCATCTCACGAGCTGACGCTACCTTGAAACCCTACGGCAGCGTGCTTTTCTTATCCAAGAATATCACCGCGCGAGTTTAAAGCCGCACCACCACGTGGCCCGGACACTGGTTTCCAGCCACACCCACCAGTCGCTCCACCAAACCATCCCCGTAGCGAGCCAGAAACCAAACCCCTGCCAGAACGCGCTCCTGGGGATGCCCGCCCGGAAACAAATTCAGCGTGATGGCTTCTGCGTGTTTCCGCAGGCTGGCTTCTTTCTGCAGCTCGTAGGTTGCCGCCATGCGCCGCAGACGGTTCATCTGATAGAGCATCTTCGAACCTGAGCTCTCCGCCGCCGTCCCCAGGCTCGCGTCCATTCCACGCAGATATTCTGTGAGCGCCTCTAGCTCCGTCTCCAGAGCGTTTCCAGCAGCAGCCAGCTTCTTCTTCAAGGGAATCGGCATCGCCCGCGCACCCAGCCGCTGCGCCAGCTCCTCGGCTGTCGTCATCGCATCGGGAAGCTGGACTTCGTCCTTCTCCATTACGGTCGCTATCGCCGGCTCAATCAGCGTCGCACTCAGTCGCGGAAGCACGGGGGTAATTCGCCCCAGAATTCGCTCATAGAGCACGGCGCTCTGCGCAAAGTAAGCAATCTCCGCGGGGCCGCCAACATAGGCCGCAGTCGGCAGCAGCGTATCCTGAAACACCGGACGCAACAGTGCATTCGGGCTCAGCCGCTCCGGACTGGCATCCAGAATCCCCAGTAAATCGTCGGTGCTGTAAACATGGCCGCCGGCCTTCCATTGTCCTTCGGCAGATCGGCGCAACGCAACGCGCTCCCCGGTATCGCCATCAATGAGAAACAGCAGCGAAGCACCTTCCAGCACTGTCACCTGTGCGTGATATCCCTCCCGCACAAGCTCCTGGCTTCGAGCCATCAATTCCTTCTGCAACTCATCGGCATGTTCAATTGCATACCGCAGCGTCTTCGCACCGAGCGCATGAAACTCCCGCGTTGAAGCGTCGATGACAATCAATCCCTGTTCGGCAAATATCTTCGCGATCAAACGCCCAAACGCACTCGCAAGCGTTGGCTTCCGGTCACCCTCCGGCAGATAACACTCCTTGAGCCACTCGGTCACCGGAGCATACGCCAGCAGTTCGCTTGCCTGTTCCAGCAGTTTTTCAATCTCCGGCCCCGGAACCACACCACCCACCGGTACAGGACGCGGAACCCGCAGCCCTGCCCGCAACGTCTCCACCTCGGTCTTGCTCAGCAGCGCCACCTGGTCCACCTCAGCCAGGTCATGGTCCTCGGTCGCCATCCAAAACAGGGGCACATGCTCCACGCCAGTCGCTTTGGTCGCTTCCTTGGCCCGAGCTACCGCTGTAGCCGCCTTCAAAATTGTCAGTAGCGGTCCGCCAAACAGGACCACCTGCTGGCCCGTCACCACCGCCCGGGCACCCGTCCTCAGCTTCTCAATGTTTTCAAGCGCCGCTGCACTCGCGCCGAATTCCACATTCTGCCGCCGCAACTCATTCGCCAGCCGCGCCGCATTGACGCTCTTCGCGTCGTCCACCCGAAGCCACTCCCCCGCAAACGGCTCCGCCCCGTACCAACAGCGAATAGCCGCATCGGCGGGCTTATCGCCCATCGTCAAATAGTCGCGGTAGATCTGCGATACATGCGGCAAGACCGTAATCGGGTAACACTCAACGCTCATCGCAGCCACTGTCCTCGTTCAAATCAGTCCTGCACGACGACCTGCCCTTCATCCGCAAGCCACCTTCACTAACTTTACCGTGCATTCCGTTGGATGCCCCCCGCATCCCCCTAGATGCAGGATGATACCGTAGCTTTATGGCCGCCCCAACAAAGAAAAACAGAGCCCCCAAGCCGCAGCCCTCCACAAACAAGAAAAAATCGCCCGCCAAGGCAAAACTGATCTCCTCCAAGCTCTCGTACAAGGGCAAAGTCTTCTCCGTCTTCACCGACAAGGTTCTTGAGCCCAGCGGCAATACCAACGTCCGCGACGTCATCCGCCACAACGGCTCTGTCGTCATCCTTGCCGTTGATGAGTCCAAAAACCCAAAAGACCCCGATATCATCTTCGAGCGCCAGTACCGCCATGCCGCCGGCCAGTTCCTCATCGAGCTTCCCGCCGGACGCGTCGAACCCGGTGAATCCACCCTGGCGGCCGCCAAGCGCGAAATGATCGAAGAGACCGGCTACCGGGCCAAACGCTGGACGCTGCTCACCAAATACTTCGCCAGCCCCGGGTTCCTCGGCGAATGGATGCAGATTTATCTCGCTCGCGACACACGCGAGGGCGTCTCCCAGCCTGAGGCCGACGAGAATATTGAGGTCTTCCGCCTTCAACTCTCCGAAGCGCTCGCCCTTGTGGCCGCCAATAAAATCCATGACGGCAAAACTCTTATCGGCCTGCTGCTTTACGATGCCGGCCGACGCGCAGGCCGACTCTAATTTTTATTCAAAGAAATCCGTGTCGTCTATGGAACATACTAAAGCTCGCCTGAGGAAGATTTCAGGCGAGTTTCCATGCAAAAATGTGGTCTCATCAAACTCACATCAATAAATTTCCACATGTCCCTATACCTGCCATTCGATATTTTTATTGCCTTTGGGCATTTCAGCGGCCATTGGACAGAGCGGCTTGAAAGAAAGTGAATCAGAGAAAACTCCTGCCACAACTTTTGCGTCACAGAGGGTAAGCGGCATCACTAAGATGCAGCTCGAATTTTGTGAACAGAACAGGGGAGTCAGTCTTGGCACAATACAAGGGAACAGTGAAGTGGTTCAACAACGCAAAAGGGTACGGATTCCTCGGCCGCGATGATGGCGCCGATGTCTTCGTTCATTACAGCTCCATCCAGCGCGAGGGGTATAAGAGCCTTAAAGAAGGCGATGAGGTCGAGTTCGACATTATTCAAGGCACCAAGGGCCCACAGGCCGATCAGGTAGCCCGCCTCAAAGAAGCAGCAAGCAACTAGAACTTCTCCTCTCCCAGGTTTTAATGTGCCGGAGTTCCGGCGCATTGCGTCGATGGTTGTGTCTGTACTGGACGCGGGCATATAGAAATGTTGCATACTGGCTCAGTAGCCGCGGGCCCATAAAAGTCACGGCACTGATAACCATGGACAACATCACCATTGCACGCCTGCTCGATGAAACCGCCGCTCTCCTTGAGATCGACGCCGCGGATCCTTTCCGCATCCGCTCTTACCGCCGCGCCGCCGAGGCAGTCGAGCAGCAGACCACTCAGGTCGCCACACTCACGACACCTGACGCCGACCCTAAAGCTCTTCTGGCGATTGCCGGTATTGGCAAAGCCATGGCAGCGAACATCGTTGCTCTCGTCAATACCGGCACTATGCCTCTTCGCGATGAGCTCCTGCAAAAATACAAGCCCACCATGCTTGAGCTCCTTCGCCTGCCCGGCATGGGGCCCAAGACTGTAGCGCTTCTGTGGTCTGCGCTTCAGATCGCCGACATTGATGCTCTTGAAGCAGCCGCCAAAGCAGGCGACCTCAACAAGCTTCCGCGCATGGGCGAGAAATTCACGACCAAGCTGATCAAAGGTATCGAAGACCATCGCCGCAACTCAAGCCGCTTCCGCATCGACCAGGCCAGAGAGCAGGCCGAGCGCATCTCCGCGCTCATCAGCGCATTTCCCGGCATCGACGAGATTACTCCCGCAGGCTCCCTTCGCCGAGGCCGCGAGTCCGTCGGCGACCTTGACCTCCTCGTCACCGGCCCTGCCTGTGAGCCCGACGTAGTTTCTGCTGCCGTCGATCACGTCGCCTCACTTCCGTTGATCGATAAGCTGCTCGCCAAAGGACAGAACAAGGTCTCTTTCACACTGCGCAGCAATCTTCAGGTCGACGTTCGCCTGCTCCCCCGCGCATGCTATGGAGCCGCACTGCAATACTTCACCGGCTCCAAGATGCACAACGTGGCACTCCGCCAACGCGCCATCAAACGCGGCCTCACGCTGAATGAGTACGCGCTTGCTCGACTCGAAGACAACACCATCGTCGCCGCCGCCACTGAAGAAGCGATCTATCGCGCGCTCGATCTCGACTACATTCCGCCCGAGCTGCGAGAGAACTGCGGAGAGCTCGAAGCCGCTGCCAGCCACACTCTTCCGCAGCTCATCACCATCACCGATATTCACGGCGACCTACACATGCACACCATCGAGACCGACGGCGCCAACACCATCCGCGAGATGGCGGAGGCCGCTCTCGCCCGCGGCTTGAAATACATCGCCATCACCGACCACAGCAAAAACCTCGCCATGACCAATGGCATGGACGACGCCCGTGCACTGGCTCATATCCAACGCATCCGTCAGGTCGACTCCGAGATGGGAGGCCGCATCCGCGTTCTCCCCGGCATCGAGGTCGACATCCTCGGCGAGGGCCAGCTCGACCTTGATGACTCTACTCTCGCTCAAATGGACATCGTCGTAGCCAGCGTCCACTCGCGCTTCGATCAGCCCATCGAGCAGATGACCGACCGCATCCTCCGCGCCCTCGAAAATCCGCACACAAGAATCCTCGGGCACCCCACGGGCCGCAAAGTCCTCAAGCGCGACCCCTACGCCTTGCACATCGACGCCATCCTCAAACGTGCCGCCGAGCTTGGCGTAGCCGTCGAACACAATGCATCGCCCGCGCGCGCCGACCTCAACGATCTCCACCTACGTCTCGCCAAGGAACACGGCTGCAAGATCACCGTCAACACCGATGCCCATTCCACCGACGAGTTAGACCAGATCCGCTACGGCATTACCCAACTCCGCCGTGCCTGGCTAACCAAAGAAGACCTCATCAACACCCAACCCACCGCCGAAGCGCTTCTATCCAGCCTCCGCTCCAAACTCTGACAGTTCAACCTGGATCTAGAATGGAAACATGGCCACCAAAGCAGGTCGACCTGCACGCATCGCTATCGCAGTAATTTGTGGAGTAGGACTCATCTACTCTGAAAATTATCTATCTATCCCCGCGCAAAAAATCTTTCAGATGGCAATACTCACCGTTACGGGATTTTCTCTTCTCGCCTCCGAACTCTACTTTTTGGGAAAACTTGGCAGCATACGGCG
This sequence comes from Edaphobacter sp., assembly GCA_035317185.1. Lineage (GTDB taxonomy): Bacteria > Acidobacteriota > Terriglobia > Terriglobales > Acidobacteriaceae > Edaphobacter. The sequence continues at coordinate 248,243 of DATHHN010000033.1, read as the reverse complement.
TCCGCGACAAGGAATTATTGCCTTCATTCTTTTCTGTCTACATTTGTATGTGCTGTATTCATACAGAGACGCTTTTCCATTGCGAGCTATCGCCTTTTTTATCGTCTTTCTTGTAGAGGTCACTGTGATTGGATTGCTCTATATCTTGCTCGGGGGAAGATTTGACCCCGATGGTCCATTTGGGCCGACTGAAGCCGAACGGCGTAAGCCTTTACCACGATTGTTTTGAATGAACACCCCGACTGTCGGCATAACCCAACCCTACTACTTCAGCCCGAAACCACAAGCCGAGTCTCACCAACGCCCCTCGACCAGCATCTCATCCGCGGACCACACCCCTCACAAACCCTGTATCCTAGAAATGTGGCTCACTCCGCGACAACCGATCACGTCCTCGCTCCCGTGAAGGCCACGCCGACGCTGCTCGCCGACTACGCTACCCTCTTCAAACTTCGCGTCACCCTGATGATCATCATCACCGCCGGAGCAGGCTTTTATCTCGGCAGCCTCCGCAGTGGAATCAGCCCATTTCACGCCGGTCTTTTTCAGGCACTCGCCGGAATCGCCGTTGTCACCTGCGGCTCCAGCGCGTTAAATCAAGCACTTGAGCGTCGCACCGACGCCCACATGCGCCGCACTGCGAATCGGCCCATGGCCGCCGGTCGCATCTCGCTCACGCACGGCCTCCTTCTCGGCTTTGCGGCGATCTTCCTTGGCAGCCTCTACCTCGCGTATACCACCAACCTCATCACCGGAACCCTAACCCTCCTGACCGCCATCGGCTACGTCGGCATCTATACCCCGCTCAAGCGCATTACGCCCATCAACACCTTCATCGGAGCCTTCCCCGGAGCCCTTCCACCGCTCATCGGCTGGACTGCCGCCCGCGGCCTCATCGAGTGGCCCGCAGTCGCTCTCTTCGCCATCCTGTTCGTGTGGCAGTTTCCCCATTTCATGGCCATCGGCTGGATGTACCGCGACGACTATGCCGCCGCCGGAATCCGCCTTACCCCAACGCAGGAACCCGCACGCGATGCGGCCCGCAGCACCGTCATCCAGGCCCTCTTCTACGCCGTCCTCATGATCCCGGCCAGCCTCTGGCCTGTAGCTCTCGGCACCGCCGGATACTTCTACGCCGCAGCCGCTACCATCCTCGGCCTCGGCTATCTCTGGTACACCATTCGATTTGCCCGCATTCTCCACTCCCCGCTCGACCCCACCGCGCGAACCTACGCCCGCGACCTGCTCAAAGCTTCTGTCATTTATCTCCCTTTACTTCTAGCCGCCATGATGCTCGACGCCAAAGGACGCCTGCTCTTCTAATGCCCTCCACGCAAGCCGCACGACCCCACGAACTCCGCACGCCCCCCAGCGTTATCGCGACGATCATCGTTGTCAGCGCACTCGCGAGCGCACTCATCTGCTGGCTCGTCTACTTCCACACTCCAACAGACGTCGCCGGAACCCAGCTTCGCTCCCTCCCCCTGCTCAACGCCGTCCTCAACGCCTTCTCGACCGTGGCACTCCTCTTCGGCTATCGCTTCATCCGCGCCCGGCAGATCCCGCTGCACCGCGCCGCCATGTTCACGGCCTTCTTCTTCTCCTCGATCTTCCTCGTCTCTTACCTGGTCAACTTCACCCTCCACGGTGAAACCCACTTCAACCGCCTGAACCCGTGGTGGCCCTTCTACTGGAAGCTCCTTCTCTCGCACGTCCTTCTATCGATCCTCGCGCTTCCGCTGATCCTTATTACTTTCTTTCTCTCGCTTACCGGCCGCTTCCCCACACACAAAAAGCTGGCCCGCTACACCTTTCCCATCTGGCTCTATGTCTCCATTACCGGAGTCATCGTGTACCTCATGCAGTCCCTGATCCACTAACGATTGCTTCTGTTTCCAGGCTTTACTCCCTGTCCTTATGCAGCCAGACACAAGAAAACTTCTCCGCACCGGCCTGACGATCTTCGGTATCGGAGTCCTCGCCTCCCTGGCGACCCTTACAGTCTTCGGTGGAGTAGGCCGTCAAGGCCCACATACCAACTCTGGCTGGCTCTCGTTGATGTTGGCGCTCGGCTGTCTTCCTACCGGCTTTCTCACGCTCGTCCTCGCCGCCATGAAGCTCTTCGGCGACCGCCGCCGTTAGCCAGAAATCCGCCATCTCCTCCACAATCCCCCATCTGCTATCCTCAACTTTTCAAATCGGAGCAAATCACCATGGCAAAAGGCGTCAACAAAGTTCTCCTCCTGGGCAACGTAGGCAAAGACCCTGAGATCCGTTCCACCGCCGGCGGCACCATCGTAGCCAGCTTCTCGCTCGCCACCGCCGACCGCCAGAAAGATCAGCAAGGCAACTGGCAGGACAAGACCGAATGGCACAATCTCGTCGCCTTCAGCCGCACCGCCGAGATCGTCCGCGACTACGTCAAGAAGGGCACCCAACTCTACATCGAAGGCAAGCTCCAGACCCGCTCCTGGGACGATAAGGACTCCGGCCAGAAGAAGTACAAGACCGAAATCCTCGTCAACGAGCTCACGCTTCTGGGCGGTGCACCCGGCGGACGTAGCGAAGGCAGCAGCAGCGGCAGCGGATACTCCAAGTCCAACACCGCCAGCTTCGACCAGCGCACACCCAGCCAGCCAGACTATGCCGACACCGGCATCACCGACGACGATATCCCGTTCTAGCTTTCGCACCACGACGCATTTCGTCGCACCCAGGGTAATTCCTTGTTGATGAGGGAGTTACCCTGTTTTCTTGCACATAAAAGATATTGACCCGCCCTAATCGGGGGATGTGCGGGACAGACCTCTTTCCCATCAACTCAAAATAATTGATCTAGGCAATTTAGAAAGTCGCCGCTATCTAGGGAAGCTTCCGGTATAGCTGAACAGTCAAAAGGGCCCCAGCCAGCCTTGTGCAGGCGCATGTGTACCTTCACTGGTCGTTCTCCGGGACGACTTGTTTCAATCCTTGGAGGACTTTTGCGTCGTACCTTTCTGCTCTTGGTAGTTTCCGTTCTTTCCCTTTCTTTGCTCTCCGGCTGCAGTGGTAGTTCCAGCGCGACGACAAGCACCACGCCGCCCCCCACTATCCCAACACCACCCACCCCCGCTTTAAATCCGGCTCCGACCGTCGCGTCCATCTCTCCGGGCAGCGTCGTCGCTGGCTCCCCTTCGCAGACCCTTACCTTCACCGGCACAGGCTACATCTCGTCCACGGCGGCGACCCTGAATGGAGCAGCGCTGCAGGCGAAATACGTGAGCGCCTCAAGCATGCAGGTGACGGTGCCCGCTTCTGCTCTGGCTGCGGGACAGGTGGTAAGCTTCGTCCTCTCGAATCCCGCGCCAGGCGGCGGCAACTCTGCGGCTTCGAGCTTCTCGATCATGAGCCCGACGCCGTCTCTCACTGGCCTTTCGCCACAGAGCGTACCCCAGGGCGCTGCAACGACCGTTACAGTAAACGGCAGCGGCTTCGAGGCTAACTCGGTCGTGTTGTGGAATGGCGCGCCCCGCACTACCACCTTCGTCAGCGGTACGGCGCTGCAGGTCGCACTTACCGCAGCCGACCTCCAGAGCTACGGCACCGGTCAGATTTCTGTCAACAATCCCGGCCCCGGCGGCAGCAACACTACGCCAACGGAGTTGGAAGTCGCGGCAAACACGCCCACCATCCTCTACGTGAGCCCCTCGACCGCGCCGGTCAATACGTCCTCGAATGTACCGACATCAGTAGGCATCTATGGAAGTGGCTTTGCAGCGAATGCGACTGTTCAGGCCAACGGCAAGTTCATCCCGGTAACTAGTCAGAGCGGAACCAATATTAGTCTCTCTCTTCCATCCAGTTTCTTCGCGTCTCCGGGTTCAATCCAGTTCGCAGTAAGCAATCCAGGCACGCCGGTCGTCCAGTCGAATACCGCAACCTTGACCGTAACGGTTCCAAGCGTAAGCTTTAGTGTTTATCCGAACTATGCGGCAGCTGGAAGTCCGGATACAACCATCACTCTCTCTGCAAACTCTGGAAACGGGTTCTTCAAAGACTCAGTGGTCGAGTGGAACAGCACACCGCTCAGTACGACCTATGTGAATTCCTACCAACTGACGGCGGTCATTCCTGCCGCTTTGATCTCGGGTTTCGCACAGGCCAACATTCAGGTTTCGACACCAGATGCGTCGGCGCAGGTTATGCCGCCGCAGCCGTTCACCACCTTCCTGCCGCTGCCGATCAACGACATCGTCTATAACGCAGCGGATGGTTTAATCTACGCTTCTGTTGCCGGTTCAGCAGGCAGTGGTCTCGGCAACACCATTGCAGGAATCGACCCCAACTCAGGCGTCGTGGTCAAAACGATCTTCGTCGGTAGCGAACCAAACCGCGTCGCTCTCTCCAGCGATGGAACACAACTATTCGTAGGTCTTAATGGTGCAGGCCAAGTTCGGCAAGTCAACCTGACAACCGGTATCGCTGGAACGTCATTCTCTCTAGGTGGCGGACCCGGAGTTTATAACGCGCCATATACGGCCACAGGCCTTGCAGCCCTTCCGGGACAGCCAAATTCTGTTGCCGTCTCCACCAGCAATGGCGTTATTACGATCTTCGATTCAGGAGTCGCTCGTGCCAAAACCAGTGCGAGTCTTGGCGTTAACTACAACCAGGGCTATGGTGGAGGTCTTGCTTTCGGCAATTCAGCTTCTATTCTCTACACCAACTTGCTCAATGCGCTCACTATCGATGCGACAGGTGTAACAGCTGTCAAGTCACTCAACAATGGAAATGTTGGAAGTAACAACGTCCAATACGATAATGGCCGCATCTACCTGCCAACTGGCACAGCATTTGATGCAAGCACCGGAAATCAGCTCGGTCAGTTCTCCGCAATGAGTCCGTACTCTAGTTCGCTGAGCGCTGTTTCGGGGCCAATCGTCTCGGACTCAACGCTCGGTCGCGCATGGGTTGTTCCTTCCTATCCATCATCGAACACGAGTCAAATCCTCGCCTTTGATGAGACGACATTTAATCCGACCGGAAGCCTTTCTGTAACAGGCATCGGTTCCTATCCGTCAAACTCCTTCAATGCGAATCCAACTGACCTGATCCGCTGGGGCGAGAATGGGTTGGCCTTCCATACCTCCACACAGCTCTACGTATTACAAGGACCCGTCGTAAAGGACGTCACCAACTCGCCGGCCGATCTGTCGGTCAGCATCCAGGCACCAACAAACGCATCCACGGGAACTGCATTTAGTTACACAGTCCAGGTGGCGAACCTCGGCCCCAACTCCGCGCAAGGCGTAGTAGTTACGACAGTGCTGCCGGCTTCTGTCATCGATGGGACCGTCACTCCTTCGCAGGGCACCTGCAGTGGAGGCAGTATTCTTTACTGCGACTTTGGCACAATCGCGAACGCCAGCACAGCAAGCGTAACCATCTCGGTCACTCCCACGGTCTCCGGAACGCTCGGGATGACTGCCTCCTCATCTTCGGTCAGCTTTGATCCTGCCTCCTCCAACAATCAGACGACAGCAAGCACGATAGTGACTGGCAATGCGTTCAACGCGTCGCCCAGTGTCACACAGCTGTCGCCTGCACTAGTTTCAGCTGGCAGTTCTACTCTTACACTTACTGTCGACGGAACCGGTTTTACCTCGGGATCCAGCGTGCTATGGAACGGCCAGACTCTGCCGACCACGTTCGTGAGTGGCGGCCAGATGACGGCAACCGTCGACTCCTCGTTGATCCAACAGCTTGGCTGGGCGCAGGTCTCCGTTACAACGCCTGCTCCTGGCGGCGGACAATCCTCCGCTCTGCCGTTGCACATTTATCAAGTGCTCAATGTCCCTGCGAATGCGATCAACTTCGATCCATTTACACGGAAGCTGTATGCCGTGCTTCCTAGCTCGTCGACGTCAATCTCTGGCAACAGCCTGGTTGCCATTGACCCGACGAACGGAAGCGTGGGCTCACCGATTCAGGTGGGAAGCGAGCCGAACATACTTTCGGAGACAAGTGATGGCAAGTATTTCTATATTGGGCTGAGCGGAGCCAAGAGCCTTGGCCGTTTCAATATTCTCAATCAGGCGCTTGATCTGACTGTTCCCCTTTACTCCACCTCGTACGGTGGCGAAGTAGCTGCGGCAACCATTGCTCCCGTTCCGGGTTCGGACTCGAGCCTCGCAATAGAGCTTCTCTCTAACTACGGAATCGGCATCTTCGACATCTCTGGCAGCACAGGGACGTTCCGGAGCAAGCTGACTCAGACTTACGCTGGCAATTATCCGGCCTTCGCCGATGCGACACACTTCTATGCCTACGATGCTAATACCAGTGGCGCGGAGTTTTACCGCTACAGCATCGATGCAAATGGAGCGACGCTAATCGATGGCACTACATTAAACGGCATGGGAGGATTTGGCGGTAGATTCGCTTTGGATGGTGGGCTCGTTTTCGGTGCAGGCGGCGGCATTGCCAATCCAATTACAACCCCACCCTCACAGGTTGCAGTGCTCCCACTTGGAACGGGTGCGTACTCTTACAACTTGACCGGAGGCGGTGTCGTACCCTATCAGGCAGAGTCCAAGGCCTTTATCATCGGAATCAATTCGGCAGGTACAGCGGCCGATTACCTGCAACGGTTCGACACGCAGCAATTTACTCTCGATCAACAGATCCAGCTGCCGGTCAATTCAACATCGGCGATAAGCGGAACTCGCTGGGGACAGGACGGTCTGGCCTATCTCTTGCCGACCGCAACTGGAACCTCGCAAACGAATCAGATCTTCCTGCTTCGCGGACCGTTCGTGCTTCCCGCAGAGGCTGCGACCAACTCTGCGCCAACGCTTACCACCGCGAGTCAAACCACCATCGCAGCGGGCAGCGGCAACCTGTACCTCACGGTCACAGGAACCGGCTTTCTTCCCGGAGCAGTTGTGCTCTGGAATGGATCGCCTCGCACGACCTCCTTCGTTGATGCAACCCATCTGCAGGTGGCCATTTCGGCATCTGACCTCACTGCTGCGGCAACCATCACACTGAGCAGCCAGAACCCAGGCTCAACGAGCTCCAACAACCTCTCCATCGCCGTCCAGTGAGAGTGTGATTCAAACGAAGGGCGGCTGCACATGCAGCCGCCCTTTTCGTTTTCCAGATATTGATCTATTGCGCAGGCTGCAACCAACCGCTCGGCGTCGAGTGCGATATCTCAACCTCCTCCGCAGTCATGTCGACAGAGACGTCTGCGAACAACGGTGTGCTCAGATAGCGTTCCCCAGTGTCAGGCAGCATGCACAGAACAGTCGACCCCGCAGGAGCCTCTTCACATACACGGAGCGCCGCTGCAAACGTCGCGCCTGAAGTAATCCCAACGAAGATCCCTTCCTTGCGTGCAAGCTCCTTGCTCCAGCGCATCGCGTCTGCATTCGTCACACGCAACACCTGGCTGATGACTTTCATATCCACGGCATCTCCCGTCAGCTTCGCGATAAAGTCCGGGCTCCAGCCCTGCAATGGATGAGGCTTCCATGACGGATGGCTTGCCGCCGCCGATCCATCGGCGTTCCTCTGCTGCTCGATACCGCTCGAAAGCATGGGCGCGTCGTCCGGCTCGCACACAACGATCTTCGTTTCGGGCCGCTCTTTCGCGAGCACGCGCCCCACTCCCTTCAGCGTGCCTCCCGTGCCAAACCCCGTAACCCAGTAATCCAATCTCTCACCGTTGAAATCGTCCATGATCTCTCTCGCCGTTGTTCGCGAGTGCATATCGGCATTCGCTTCGTTCGTAAACTGCCGCGTCAAAAACCATCCGTGCGTCTCTGCCAACTCCACTGCCTTGGCCACCATGCCCAGCCCTCTGCCAGCCGCCGGTGTAAGCACAACCTTCGCTCCAAGAAACCGCATCAGCTTGCGTCTTTCCACACTGAAGGTCTCCGCCATCGTAACGACCAGTGGATATCCCTTCTGCGCGCACACCATCGCCAGGCCGATCCCGGTATTGCCGCTCGTTGCTTCTATCACTGTCTGGCCCGGCTTCAGTTGTCCTGTCTTCTCCGCATCTTCAATCACACCAAGTGCAAGACGGTCCTTGACCGATCCCAGCGGATTGAACGCTTCGACCTTGACATACAGGTTCACATGCGGCGGTGCCAGCCTGTTGATTTTGACCACGGGAGTTCTTCCGACTGTCTCAAGAATGTTGGCGTATCTCTTTCCCACTGGTTCCTCCTTCAGTTCGCTTCATTGTCGATCATTCAGCTCCATACAAGCTAACCCTTTTCACGGCGATTTAGAGTAAATCTCGACAACGTCCTTTTTTTCAAGCGAACTCACTCTAAAAATAGCCCGACGCAGCGTCCGCTGCGAATTGTGCAAACATCTAACTTCGTTCTGACATCCTTCTGACAATCGTTCCTGCAACTCTCACTACTCTCGATTCAAGCCGAACAGAATCACACCGTCCGGCACACATTATCTGCGAACCGCAGAGAGAAAAGTGAGGCAACATGCAGAACCCTAGTTACACTGGGCCAAAAGGCGCTACAGGCATCATCAGGAGATTCCTTGCTCTCTGCCTCGCGCTCACGGCTTTATCGGGCCTGGCCATCGCTCAAACCGCTGGCACCTATCAAGTCACCAACATCATCTCCGACGGCTCCGTACCCGCCCTCGCCACAGACCCGCACTTCATCAATCCCTGGGGCATCTCCATTGGCGCCGATTTCTGGATCAACACCCAGGCCACTGGCCTCGATTACGTCGCACTCACCTCAGGAAGCATTCCCTTCACCGTAACCATCCCGGCAGAGACCGGAGGCACCACCGCCACCGGCACACCGACAGGCACTGTCTTCTACTCCGGCACAGGCTTCGTCCTAACCAACGGCGCGCCCGCCATATTTCTCTTCTCTTCGCTCGATGGCATCATCACCGGCTGGAACGTTGGCCTTGGCACCACCAGCGCCTCCGTCGCGCAAGTGGCCATCGACAACAGCGCCGCCGGAGCCGTCTACACCGACATGGCGCTCCTGACCAACGCCAACGGGACATACATTCTCGCCGCCAACTTCGGCTCCAGCGCCACCATTGACGTCTTCGACAGCAGCTTCAAACCCACTGCCCTCCCCGGCGCCTTCGTGGATCCAACCCTTCCCGCCGGTTATGCTCCATACGCCGTCCACACTATCGGCACGCAGGTCTTCGTTACTTATGCCATGCGAACCGTCACCGCATCGGGTACCCCGGCTCCCACGCCAGCTCCTACACCTACTCCAAGTCCAACGCCAACTCCGCCCCCCGCTCCCATTGGGCCCGGTGGAGGATACGCGCTCCCTGTGCACGGGCGGTCCGTCCAGCAGGTCACCGGCCCCGGCAACGGCATTGTCAGCGTCTTCGATACCAACGGTAACTTCGTAGCCCGCGCCATCACCAGCGGCAATCTCAACGCCCCGTGGGGAGTGGCGATCGCGCCAACCACCTTCGGCATCTACGGTGGCGACCTTCTCGTCGGCAACTTCGGTGACGGCCTCATCAACGTCTACGATCCCAAAACCTACGCCTATCTCGGCCAGATCACCGACACCAACGGCAAATCCGTCGTCTACCCCAGCCTTTGGGAGATCACCTTCGGCACCGCTAAATACGGCGACCCCAACTCTCTCTACTTCACCGCCGGTCTCACCAACGAGGCCCACGGCCTATTCGGTGTCATCTCCAACAATCCAACCGCCACCGGAACACCGACCTTCGGGCTGAGCGCCTCCAACACAACTGCAACCGTCACAGCTGGCTCTTCCAATCAAATGGTCGTCAGCGTGGCTCCAACCAACAACTTCACCGGAACCGTCAACCTTGCCTGCAGCGGTCTGCCTGCTGGCGCGACCTGTACCTTTTCACCCGCGCAACTTTCCGTCTCGCCTGCCTCCAGCGCACTCAGTACCGTCACGATCAAGACGGCAGCTGCAGGCGCAACCCTCACTCCTGCTCCCGGTATATCGGCGTCTCGCGCAGCGGCCATCTCCATTGCCATGCTGCTTCCCTTTGGCTCGCTCGTGCTCTTCTCCAGTCGCCGCCGATCCGGTAAATACAATCAGCTCTTTCTCCTTGGTCTCTCGGCCTTTGCTCTGTTATCACTCGGTGTCATAGCCGGTTGCTCTGGAACGGCAGCACCAGCAGCACAAGCGCCCATGCCCACCAGTCCCACTCCTGCGCCTACAAATCCTGGCACACCAACAGGTCAATCGCAGGTCACCATCACCGCCACTGCCGGAGCCATCACGCAAAGCACCGTCGTCACGCTCAACGTGCAATAGCGGTAACGTTGTTTTCCCAACTCGGCCGGCCGCCCCTCACCGGGCGGCCTCTTTTTGTTCCAATCTAGAACCCGAACCTCAAGCTCACCACCAACGCATGGTGCCATGCTGCTCATTGGCCGAGAGAAACCGGTACTTCGCTAGAAAAACTACATCACCAAATCCATCCTCAGCACCATCGCCATGTATTACATACCCCGGACGCTCTATCCACTGGAACGGTTAATCTGCTCCGTCAACCCCTGATACCGGCTCTGCCTTACACTAAATTCATGATCGATGAAGCAACCTTCCGCCGCGAATCCGACCGTGCCCTCGAAACCCTCAAGCAATCTCTCATCACCGCCGAGGAGGGCGACGGCACCTTCGAGTTCGAAGACAACAACGGCGTCATGAACATCATCTTCGAGGATGGCTCCAGTAAATTCGTCGTCACCCCCAACACCCCCATCCGCCAGATCTGGATCTCCGCCCAGGCCACCAGCTACAAACTCGACTGGTCCGACTCAGCCCAGGCCTTCACGCTTCCCAAGACCGGAGAAGAACTCAAGCCTCTCATCCAGCGCTTGCTCCGCGAACAGCTCAACGACCCAACCATAACGCTCCCCTGAGCCTTACAAGTTACGCGGTACCAAATCGAAACCAGCCACCGGGTCGTACCACAAGCGTCACCCACCTGCGACGCAATCAACTCTCTTCCATCGAGTACGATACAGGTTCCGACTATGCCGCCAACGCTCTCCGTAGCCATCATCACTCTCAACGAAGAAGCAAACCTGGCGCGGACTCTGGCCAGCGTGCAGTTTGCCGACGAGATCGTCATCGTCGACTCCGGCTCCACCGACCGCACCCTTGAGATAGCCCAGTCCTTCGACGCGAAGATCCTCTCCACCGAATGGAAGGGCTTCGCCGCACAGAAAAACGCCGCCATCGAAAGCTGCACCGGCACCTGGATTCTCTCGCTCGACGCCGATGAAGAACTCACCTTCGAGCTTCAGAACGAGATCCGCGCCCTCCTCCGCAGCAATCCCTCCGCCGATGCCTACCTTCTCCGTCGCCGCAATCTCTTTCTCAACCGTTGGATCCGTCACGGCGGCTACTACCCCGACCCCAAGCTCCGCCTCTTCCGCCGTCACGCCGCCAACTTCGCTCCATCGGCCCGCTTCACCAACCGCCCCGTCCACGAGACCATCGCCTTTGAAGGCACCCTCGAAACCCTCAACTCCGACCTCATCCACCACGCCTACCCCACCATCGAAAGCTACATCGAGCACATGGACCGCTACAGCACCCTCGGCGCACAGATCATCGTCTCCAAAGGTAAAACCAGCCGCTCCACCTTCGCCTTCTTCTACTACGTTTTCCTCGTCCCAGCCTTCACGCTTCTTTACAACTACATCTTCCGCCTCGGCTTCCTCGATGGCCACGAGGGCTTCCTTCTCCACCTCTACCACTCCTCCTACACCAGCTGGAAATACGCCAAGGCATGGCAAACAACCCGCAAAACCTAGACGTATCGTCAAAGAGCGACTGCCATTGCTTTTGCTGTTTTTGCTTTTGCTTCTGCCTTGCTTTGCCGTTGTATTTGCATTTGCTTGTCACTCTGAGCGAAGCGAAGAATCCCCGCATTTTTGCTTTTGATGTTGCCTGTTTCTAAATCGGCGTCATCCGTGTCATCGGTGTTAAGCCGTCAGCCAACTTCCAAAGCCAAAAACCACAGGCCACATCCCTACGCCCCGTGCTACAACAGAGTTCATGACCTCACGTCTGTCTCTGTCCCTGTTGCTCCTCTCCGCCACGCTTTCCGCACAGACCATCGCCAGCAAAACCACCGGCATGAAGCACATCGACGGTCTACTCCCTCTCAACTGGGACGCCAAGGCAGGCAAGCTCTACCTCGAAATCCCGCACCTCGACACCGACCTTCTCTACTCCCACTCCCTCCCCTACGGCACCGGCTCCAATGACCTCGGCCTCGACCGCGGCCAGATCTCCGAAGGCCAGATCGTCCGCTTCGAGCGCACCGGCCCCAAAGTCCTCCTCGTCCAGCCCAACCAGGCCTTCCGCTCGCTCTCCACCGACCCCGCCGAGCAGCTCTCCGTCCGCCAGTCCTTCCCCGAATCCGTCCTCTACGGCTTCAAGGTCGAAGCAGAAGACCCCAGCGGAGCCGTCCTCGTCGACGCCACTGACTTCTACCTCCGCGACGCCCACGGCGTAGCCGAGATCCTCACTCGCCTCAAGCAAGGCTCCTTCAAACTCGACCCCTCCCGCTCCACCATCGCTCCCGATGCCACCAAAGCCTTCCCCCGCAACACCGAGGTCGAGGCCATCCTCACCTTCACCACCGACGACCCCTCCAAGGGCGAGTTCGTCACCAACGTCGCACCCGACCCCCACGCCCTCACCGTCCGCGAACGCCAGTCCTTCATCGAGCTCCCTGGCCCCGGCTTCACGCCGCGTCGCTTCGATCCCCGCGCCGGCTACTTCCCCACTTCATGGCGCGATTACACCGCCCCGCTAGGCTCTTCGCTCGATCAGCAGTTCATCACCCGCCACCGCCTCATCAAGAAAGACCCCGCCTGCAAGGCCAATTGCGAAGCCATAGCGCCCATCCAGTACTACGTCGATCGCGGAGCTCCCGAACCCATCCGCACCGCCCTGCTCGAAGGCGCCCGCTGGTGGGATCAGGCGTTCCAGTCCGCAGGCTGGGCTAAAGGAACCTTCCGCGTCGATATCCTCCCCGCAGACGCCGACCCCATGGACGTCCGCTACAACATCATCCAGTGGGTTCACCGCTACACCCGCGGCTGGAGCTACGGCGCCGAGATCGCCGACCCGCGCACCGGCGAGATCATCAAGGGCAACGTAACCCTCGGTTCCCTCCGCGGCCGCCAGGACTACCTCATCGCCGAAGCCCTCCTCGCCCCCTACACCAACGGCAGCACCATCACACCCGCCAACGACCCCATGCTCCAGATGGTCCTCCAGCGCATCCGCCAACTCGCCGCGCACGAGACCGGCCACACCCTCGGCCTCGCCCACAACTTCGCCGCCAGCTCCTTCGGAACCAACCTGCCCAACGGCACCTCGGTGATGGACTACCCCCACCCCTACATCGCCCTTGACCCCAATGGTGTACCCGACCTCTCCCACGCCTACGCCGTCAACATCGGCGACTGGGACAAAGTCTCCATCGACTATGGATACCGCGAATTCGACCAGTCTTCCAAACCCACCGAAGACCCTACCGCCCTCAACAACATCCTCGAAGCCAGCCAGAAGCGTGGCCTAATCTTCATCACCGACGCCGACGCCCGTCCCTTCGGCGGCGCTCACCCCCACGCCCATCTCTGGGACAACGGGGCTGATCCCGCAGCGGAGCTGGAGCGTATCCTGACCATCCGCAAAGCCGCCCTCGCCCGCTTCGGCGAGCACGCCATCAAGCCCGGCACTCCTATGGCGCAGCTCGAAGACACGCTCGTCCCCCTCTATCTCCTCCACCGCTACCAGACCGAAGCCACCATCAAAGAAATCGGCGGCCTCGACTACCGCTATGCCCTCCGCGGTGACGGCCAGCTCGTAACAAAGATCGTCGCACCAGCCGAGCAGAAGAAAGCCCTGACCGCCGTCCTCGTCACCCTCTCACCCGACTTCCTCACGCTTCCTGAATCCCTCCTCGCCATCCTCCCGCCGCGTCCCATGGGCCTCGAACGCACCCGCGAATCCTTCCCCTCACAAACCGCCCTCACCTTCGACCCCATCGCCACCGCCGAGACCGCAGCCGACCTTACCCTCGCCGTCCTGCTCGACCCCGCACGCGCCTCCCGCCTCGTCCAGTACCACATGCGCGAAGGCGGCTCGCTATCCCTGCGCGGCATCCTCGAGGCCATCTCAAAGACCACAGCCGAGCGCACCGATGGAGGCCACACTATGTCCTCCGAGGTAGGCCGCGCCGTCGAAACCCGCGCCCTCGAAGCCATGTTCGCCCTCGCCACGAACCCCGCCGCCTCCAGCCAGGCCCGCGCCATCACCCGCTCCCACATCAACGACGTCTACAAAGAAATAACCACCGCCCCGCCGTTCACGGATACAGCAGAAGCCATCCACCGCGCCGCCCTCATCGACCGCATCCAGCAGTTCCAACGCGACCCGGCAAAATTCACCCCAGCCAAACCCATCCCAGCCCCACCCGGCATGCCCATCGGCAACGACGAGGAAATGTAGCGCGTCGCATGGTGCAGCGAAGAACCCCACATCAGCGCGCTGAAGAAAGCACTTTGTCAGAGCTTGAAGTTGTATGCTGACCACAAGGGTTCGACTATGGTTATCACATCTGGAATTGCCGCAATCATGGTCGCGATGAGATTCCTGATCGGTTCTGTAATTGGGTTCCTAACAACTGCCCTTATTTATCGATCACATCTCAGGCGTGGACGGGCGATCCGTGGGACGCTAGTCGCAGGTATGGCCTATTTACTTGTTTTAGGTTTAGTAGGTTGGGCTGATTCGCACGCGGCATTTCAAGATGGCCACCGAATGAACGTAGCACCCTGGGGCGAGGATCTTCGACTACGAAACTAATTGCGGAAAATGAATTAGTAATTTGCGTGACGGTCAGCATAGGGGCCGCAGTTCTCGTTAGCGTGCGCTCTAAAGACGCATGCCAACCGGCGGCTTAGTCCCTGAAATGGCGCACGCTAAGGAAGTTTTAGCGTTGCGGGGTGTTTACCTTGAAGTGAATGCGAAGTTCAAGGTTCGGACCGCTAAACTCTGTCGGCAGGGGCGGAAGCTCTCCAACACTTGCAATAGATGTCCACGCTGCACGATCAAGCTTGATCTGATGGGAGCTCTCGTCCAGATGCATTGCGCTTATCTTGCCGTCCGGGCTGATGGTGAAGCGGATTAGCGTCTCGCCCTGCAGATTGAACGGGGTCCGAGCCTCTTCAGGGAGCAAATTGACCCATGCTCTCCTGATCATTAGCACCGATTGCTTCATGTAGGGCGCGAAGTCGACTCCCGTGTGTCCGTGAGAATGTCCGTCCCTAACGCCTGACTCTCTAGGCCAGCCTGCCTTGTGCCGTCCTTCACCTGTTACGATGAGGCTACCGTGCTGGATGGGTGTTCAGAAGTCTGGCCGGAAACGTTGGCAGCAAAGAACAAGCAAACCGCGCCTAATACCATTGCCGATCTCTTGATCCCGGCGAGAGTTCCGATGACTGCACCGCTCATCCTGTGTGCCCTCCTCAATCGTGACGCCACCCAAGAATAGCGCAGGCTCTTCAAAAAGCTAAGGGGCGATTTCTCTTTCGAGGAAATCGCCCCTGCCTTCCGATTTTTCGAAGACCCGGTACGGCCCCCGGATCACAACTGATTGCCACTTCAGAAAATGTGGTCCTTGCGAGCAGAGCCCGCTCTTCCCATTCCTTTCTGTAATCACATTCGCTGTAAGAGCTTTCTCGGGTTCATCCCGAAGCATCCAGTCGCCTGTCCGCTTCGCAAGTTCCGTTGCCGGTTCTCCCGATGGCCCTTGTCTACTCTCTCCTACTGGAAGATTTCTCCTCCGTTGATTCGTAAGATACTCGTGATTAGCCTGAAAATCATCGACAATCACACCATTATTTTTGTGGAAATAATACCTGCACTGTGGAAATGCAGACGCTATCTGCAAACGAATCCGTATACTCAAACCGCATGACAAAGCCGCCCATCCGCGTCCTCGTAGCCAAGCCCGGCCTCGACGGCCACGACCGTGGCGCCAAAATCATCGCCCGCGCCCTCCGCGACGCAGGCATGGAGGTCATCTACACCGGCCTCCGCCAGACACCCGAGATGATCGTCACCGCCGCCATCCAGGAGGACGTCGACTGCATCGGCCTCTCCATCCTCTCCGGCGCTCACAACGTCATCGTCCCCCGCATCACGGCGCTCCTGCGCGAGCAGAAAGCCGAAGACATCCTAGTCGTGCTTGGCGGCACCATCCCCACCCAGGACGCTCCCGCCTTAAAAGCAAGCGGCGTCTCCGCCATCTTCGGGCCGGGAACGCCGCTTGAAACCACCATCAACTTCATCCGCGAAAACGTAAAACCCCGCGGCCTGCTCACAAAATAACTACCAGGGCAGCGTCTCGCCCAGATGGATATACCCACCCGTCGGCCCATCCGCGCCCAGCGTCGCCAACGCCACCTCGGTCTTCGCGCCATCGACCACTTCCATCGGAGCAGCATCCGTCCCGAGATCCGTCTTCACCCATCCCGGATGCGCCGAGTTCACCTTGATGTTCGTCCCCTTCAACTCATCCGCCAGGTGAATCGTAAATGCATTCAGCGCCGCCTTCGACGCGTCGTACGCGAACGTCTTTACTGTGGCAATCGGGGAATTCGGCGCGGCATGTAACGTCAGCGATCCCAGGATGCTCGACACATTTACTATCCTGCCCGCATCGCTCTTCTTCAACAGCGGCAGCAGCGCCTGCGTCAACGCCACCACGGCAAAAAGGTTGGTCTCAAACGTATCGCGCAGCGTCTTCTCTGAGGTCTTGCTAGTGTTGTTCGTTCCCATCTCCTCGGTCATCACACCAGCGTTGTTGATCAGGATGTCCAGCTTCCCGAACTCCTTTTCGATCTTCTCTGCAACGGCTTTAATATCCGTCGGATTAACAACGTCCAGCTTCATTGCCCGTGCATCGATCCCCTCTTTTTTCAGAGTTTCAGCTGCCGCTTCACCCTTGGCCAGATCACGCGCACCAATCAGGACAATGATGCCCTGCTTACCAAGCTGCCGCGCCGTCTCCAGACCAATCCCTTTGTTCGCGCCCGAAATCAGCGCGACCTTCTTCGCTGTGCTCATCGCAAGTCACCTCATCTGCCCGATCATTTCGGGGAGTAACTATCAGATGAGCGCTTCCGCAAAACGATCCGCGTACTTCTGCGGAAGCGATCTTTTTTTCATCTCCGTGTCAACAACCACATGCACCGTCTCACCCTCGCACAGCAACATGCCGTCCTCTGCACGCACAATCCTGTACGCAAACCGAATCAACGCCCCACGCGCCATAATCAGCCTCGTCTGCACTACAAGCTCATCGTCATACCGCGCCGGAGCCTTATACCGCACCGACACATCGACAACTGCAATGCCACATCCTTCCTCACGCTCCATCGATTTGTAGTCCAGTCCCAGCTGCCGGATATACTCCACTCGTCCTACCTCAAACCAGATCAGGTAGTTCGCGTGATACACCACACCCATCTGATCCGTCTCGGCATACCGCACCCGCACCCGCGCCTCCGCGACAACC
The DNA here is from genome assembly GCA_035317185.1 of Edaphobacter sp. Lineage (GTDB taxonomy): Bacteria > Acidobacteriota > Terriglobia > Terriglobales > Acidobacteriaceae > Edaphobacter. Next base: position 230,648 of record DATHHN010000033.1, on the reverse strand, counting down.
GGCCTCGTTACAACTGTTTTACTCATCCCACCAGTCTATCGAATACCCAAAACCGACCACGGATAAACGCAGATAAACACGGATTTAAAGGAGAACCAATGCGTAAGAAAATTTGCCTTCCCCGTCTTTCCCCATCTCCCCTTAAACCCGCACTTGCCCTTATCCGCTTCTGTCTTAAATCCGCCCTTGCCTTTATCCGTGCTTATCCGCGCCAATCCGTGGTCGCCAATCGGCGTCATCGGTGAAGATCGGCGTTACGCCTTCCCCCACACCGGCCTGCGCTTCTCCAGGAACGCCGTCACGCCTTCATTGAAGTCGTGCATCCCTTTCGCCTCTGCGTTCGCCGCCATCGAATGCGAAATCGCCGCATCCAGCCAAGCCTTGTTCTGTGCTGCCAACAGCTTCTTCGTAGCCGCCATCGACTGTGAACTGTTCCCTTTCAGACACCTCGCCAGCTCGTACACACGCGCCGACAGATGCCCATCCGGAACCACCTCGTTGATCAGTCCCAGCTCCAGCGCCTCCTCCGACTGGAAAAGTCTCCCCGTCAACAGCAACCCCCGAGCCTTCTTATCCCCAATCTGTAGCGTCAGAAACGCCGACACCAGCGCCGGAACAAATCCAATCTTCACCTCGGTAAATCCAAACTTCACCCCCGGCGCCGCAAACGTAAAGTCGCAGATCGTCGCCAGTCCTGTGCCCCCCGCAATCGCCGCGCCATGCACCATCGCAATCGTCGGCTTCGGCAGTTCATACAGCGTGCGAAACAGCCGCGCCGTTCTCTCCGCATCCTCCACATGTTCCGCCTGCGACTTATTTCCCATCTCCTGCAGGTGCACCATGTCCAGGCCCGCACAGAACGCCTCGCCCGCACCCGCCAGCACCACCACGCGAGAGTGCCCCGACCCAGCAGCTTTCTCCAGCGCCACAATCAGCTCATCCTGCATCTCCGGCGTCATCGCATTCCTGCGCTCCGGACGATTCAGCATGATCGTCTTAATCCCATCCTCTTCCGTAACCAAAATCGTCTTGTAACTCATAGCCCCTCGTCCCCTAATGTTCGCGCCTTCTACTCCCTACTTCCTCTTCCCTACTTCCTGCCTCACTGCACCTTCGCTCCATACTTCCTTGAAATCTCCGCAGTGGCCGTCAACAAACTATCCAGCGGCCCAATCGGCGGCAGCTCCGCGCCCAACTCCTTCAACTCTTCCAGCACCAGCTCCATCGGCAGATTCCCTACAAGCACATCCTGCGCAAACGGACATCCGCCCAGCCCTCCTATCGCCGCATCGAACCGCCTGCATCCAGCACTATACGCCGCGCGCACTAATTCTTTCGCCCCCTCATAGCGCGCATGCAGATGCACCCCAATTTCAATGCCATCATGCACCGCCATCACATCGCTCACCACGTCCGCAACAAGCTTCGGCGTCGCCACACCCACCGTATCCGCCAGCGAGATCTGCGTCACACCCGAGTCCACCAGCAGATCGCACGCATCCACCACCTCATCGATGCTCCACGTATCCCCATAAGGATTCCCGAACGCCATCGAGATATAAGCCACCACATCCAACCCAGCCTTATACGCCAGCGTCCCCACTGCCTCCAGCGCATCCAGCGACTCCTCCGGCGTCTGATTCTGATTCCGCTGCAAAAAACCAGGCGAGATCGAATAAGGAAACCCCAGCGTTCGCACGGCCTCTGTCTTAATCGCCCGCTCCGCCCCTTTCGCATTCACGACGATCCCAATAATTTCCACATCATCCGGCGGATCGAGATACTCCAGCACCTTCTCCGAGTCCGCCATCTGCGGCACCGCCGCCGCCGAAACAAAACTCACCGCATCGATATGCCTGAACCCCGCCGCAATCAAAACCCGCAGATAGTCCGCCTTCACCTCCGCCGGCATCTTCACCGGCAGCCCCTGCCAAGCATCCCGCGGACACTCAATAATCTTCACCAAGTCACTCATACCTGCCCCATCATTTCTTCACTTCATTTCCAAACATTGCCATCATGAGCAACAGACCTGCGGTTGCTGTTGTCTTTGCTGTTGTCTTTGCTGTTGTCTTTGCTGTTGTTAGTTTTACGTCGTCATTCTGAGCGAAGCGAAGAATCCTTGTATTTCGCCTTTGCCGTTGTCTGTTTTTAATCCGTTCTATCCGCATCGATCCGCGGTCGACTCGTACTTGCAATCACGTCTGCAAAACCCCCGGATTAAACCTCGCCACCTCTGCATTCAAACTAGCCGCCTCAAGCGCAGTCATCAACACACTCCTTGTCTCTACCGGATCAATAATCGCATCGATCCACCCTCGCGCCGCTCCATATCTCGGATCAGCCTGCGCATCATAAGTAGCCTTGATCTCATCATAGATAGCCTTCTTCCCCGCCTCATCCAGCACCTTCCCCGCACGCTCCATCTGCTTCACCCGAACCTCAACCAAAGTATTCGCCGCCGAAGCTCCACTCATCACCGCATACCTCGCTGTAGGCCAGGCAAACAAAAACCGCGGATCATAAGCCTTCCCACACATCGCATAGTGCCCCGCCCCAAAACTCCCACCAACAATCACCGTAATCTTCGGCACCACACTCGTGCTCACAGCCGAAACCATCTTCGCCCCGGCGCGAATAATCCCACTCCACTCCGCATCCTTCCCCACCATGAACCCATTCACATCATGCAGAAAAATCAGCGGCACCAGGCTCTGATTGCAATCCATAATGAACCGCGCCGCCTTCTGCGCACTCTCCGTATAGATCACACCGCCAAACTCCGTCCGCTTGCTCCCATCGAGCGCCGTCTGCTGCTGATGCACCTTCTGGTTCGCCACAATCCCAACGGCCCGCCCGCCAATCCGTGCATACCCACACAAAACCGTCCGCCCAAAATCAGCCTTGTACTCATCAAACTCGCTGCGATCCACAATCCGCGCAATCACCTCACGCATGTCATAAACATTCGTAGGCGCCTTTGCCGGATCAGGCCCAGTCTCTGGAACTGAGAGCAGCCCATACAAATCCTCCGCCGCAAACTTAGGCGCATCCTTCACATCGTCATACGGCACCACACTGAACGGCGCACTCGGCCTCTCACCTAACTTCCCCACCAGAGAACGTAACCGCGCAAGGCACAAATGATCATTCGGCTCCTTAAAGTCCACCGTCCCCGAAATCTCCGAGTGCATCGAAGCTCCACCCAACTCCTCCGCTCCCGTCTTCTGCCCAATCGCCGCCTGCACTAGCGAAGGTCCTGCCAGAAACAGACCACTCCCCTCCGTCATCAGCACGGTATCCGTCATTACCGGCAGATACGCCCCACCCGCCACGCACATCCCCATAATCGCCGTAATCTGCGGTACCCCCAGCGAACTCATCACCGCGTTATTCCTGAACACCCTCCCAAAATCATCCGTATCCGGAAACACATCTTCCTGCAATGGGAGGAAGACACCGGCAGAGTCCACCAGGTACAGCGTCGGAATCCGATTCTCCATCGCAATCGTCTGCGCCCGCAGAACCTTCTTCGCCGTCATCGGAAAAAACGCCCCCGCTTTCACCGTCGCATCGTTCGCCACGATCATGCACAGCCGCCCGCTCACCCTCCCCAGCCCCGTCACCACCCCAGCCCCCGGTGCCCCACCATATTCCTCATACATCCCATGCGCCGCCCAAAGTCCCAGCTCCAGAAAATTCGGCAAGAAACGACCGGGTCCCCCATCCTTCGCGCTCTTGGCGAAGGGTGGGATCGATACACTACCCTCCTCCACCGGATCCACCAACAACGCAATTCGCTCCCGCACCGTCAGCCGTCCCTTGGCCCTCTGAGCCTCCGCCGCCTTCGTCCCGCCACCCTCACGAATCACCGACTCCTGCTCCCGTAATCCACCCAGCAACGCCACCATAGCCGCACGGTTCGCCGCAAATCGCGCCGCCTTCACATCCACCTTCGACACCAACGCACTCTCCAACGTAAAATCCTCCGCCATCGCACTTTTCACCAAAACCCGTCAGCATAGCATCTTAGTCACAGATGCCACTCCATGCTCTGCTTGGCCTTTCACAAACGCGTTGTACCCCCGGCCCCGAGAGGAATAGTCTAAGTCTTCACTGGAGACGGAAATGAGACTCCGAACCCAACCGAAAGTCCTCCTCATCCTGACCTGCCTTCTGGTCTCTCACGCTCTCGCGCAAAGTAGCCCCGCCGCCCAACCACCCAATGACCCGCCCAGCGTAGACAAATCCATCGACGCCATGATCGGCGACAACGCCCACACCCAGGTCCGCCAACTCGTCACCGACCTCCAGCAAGCCGTAGCCGCGCGCAACCCCGCCGCCGTCGCCGCCCTCATCCACTACCCCATCCGCATCAAGCTCCACGGCAAACCCACCGAGATCAACACTCCTAAATCTTTCATCAAGAACTACGACAACATCATCACGCCCGACATCGCCGCCGTCATCCAGAATCAAAAATACGACACCCTCTTCATCAACTATCAGGGCGCCATGTTCGGCGACGGCGAAGTCTGGATCACAGGCTTCTGCACCGATAACACCTGCAAACACCCCGATATTAAAATCGGCACCATCCAATCCGCCACCGCAAAGAAGTAGCCTCTTGTTCCAAGCCCTCCTGCGACAAACAAAAAGAATAGCTTTCTAGCTTCTTCCTGCAAACCTTTGCACCGTCTCCAACAGTCTTCGCTGCAACTCCTTTGTTCAAGCCAACAAACTTGGCACTTCATGTGCACTTATCTTGTAGAGATACTCTTCGCTATCTGTCCGGGGCCCCGGGACCAGCTTTCATACCAATCCATCAAGAAAATCTCAACGGAGGCTCCATGCGCCTGTTCCAGGTCTTGTCTCTTTTTCTTTTAATCCCAGCTCTGGCATCTGCCGACACGCTGTCTTTCACAGGAAACCTTGACCCCAACAACCCAAACGATGTCTTTCTCACCTCGTTCAATCTCGTCACTACCTCCGACGTCCATATCCAGACCTGGAGCTACGGTGGCACCTCAGCCGCCCCCGGCGGCACCAATGCCGCGAGCATGGTCATCCCGGCCGGTGGCTTCGACACCTACATCTCTTTGTTTCAGGGCTCCGGCCCCAGTGCAACATTTCTTACCTCGGACGATGACGGAGGCTGCGGCCCAGCCGCTCCCGGCCCAACGTTCTGTGAAGACTCCCGCCTCGACCTCACCTCTCTCGCCGCAGGCGACTACACCCTCGCCCTTACGCTTCCATTCAACTACTCCTTCGCAGAAAATCTTGGTTCCGGCACCCTTGGCGACGGGTTTATAGGCCTACAGGGCGACTATTACGACTCGGGAAGTGACGAAGTCCGCACCTCAGCCTACGCCGTCGACATTACACGCACCCCTTCCGGATCCTCGACCCCACCCACCACAGTCACCCCTGAGCCATCGTCCTTTGTGCTGCTCGCCACCGGCCTAGCCGCCTCCCTTACGTCCCTGCGACGTCGATGGCGTTCAGCTCAGTAAAAACTCGTATCCAACTCAGCGTTCGCCGATGTTGGTCGCGTTCGTGAATTGCTTCCATCCCCGGCCATCTCCCGCCGGAACAGCGGCCTGCCAAATCAACCTTCTGCAAACCTTCACCTAAGGAGCACACATGCTGAAATCCAAAATGCTCGTCCCTTACATCGCTGGCAGCCTGATAGCTGTCATCGCCATCGGCATCCTTATAACCCCCAAAGTATCGGCTGCAATCAAAGCCGCCTTTGTCGAAATCACCATCCCCAGCAATCCCTTCTACGATTCCATGTCCGTCACGAATACCATTCGTTCGGTCGGACCCGACTCTGGAACACTGGGCGTTACAAATCTCACACTTACCAACTTCGATTCGACCAGCCAACAGCTCTTCATCTTCGCTCCCATCTTCTCCACCGGCGGATGTGGCGGCGCAGGCGCAGACATCATCGGCGGAGGCGGTCCTCAAATGCAAGTGTATTTGCAGCCTCAGCAAACCCTGACCATCAGCTACCCAAGCCCGCTTACCTTCCGCGGTGTGTCAGGCCATACGTGTGTTGCAGCTGAAGTGACCACCACACTTCATGGAGGAGCGGTCGAAGTAGATGTAAACGGCTTCGTCAACTAACCCGCGTCTTCAGCTGCCGAGAGCGGACAACAGATTTGGGCCAGATCAAAATCATAAGGAGAAAGATCCGTGTTCAAAATCTTCCGAGCTACTGCCTTTATCGTCTTCGCGGCGTCTATGTTCGTCTCTCTCGCCACAACCACCGCCCATGCCCAGAAACCCGCCCTCACCAAGAGCACCGACGAACCAGGCAGGTCTCCCTATTTCTCTTCCGCCTACCGATATTGCGCTAATAACGGGGTCTGTCAGATCAGTAGCTTCAAACCTGTCCCCGTCGGCTTCCTACTGGTCGTAACCCACGCCTCAGTCGTCTATGTGCCGGCTACTTATTCCGGTCACTTGGACAATTTGGTTTCTCACAACAATCGTCAGATGCTGAGTCCAGTGCATATTTGCCCGCGCCATCTTCAATCGGCGCTAATTCAGTGGCGAGCGCTCCCATCACCTTCTATGTGGATCCAGGTTCCACACCAGAGATCACGGTCGCAAATTCGTCGAGCGGTAACTTCATCTACGGTTCAATCACCAGCTATCTTGTAGCCCTGAATTAGTCGAACGGTAATCTCTTCACAAACGGCCCTGACATCGATGCAAAAGCGCGGGCGGGACACCCAGACCTCCCGCGTCGTCTTCCAACTCAGGCTCTTCGCCACCAGACTTCGTCTCGATTCATCTTTGCTCTCCGGCAGCCACCGTGTCGGCGCTATGTTCAACGACTCTAAACAGGCACAATCGGGCCCAAAATCAAATCCATGAGGAGAACCACCTATGTTCAAATTCTTCCGAGCTACTGCGCTTCTCTCGTTCGCCGCCTCTCTACTTTTACCTTTCGCCACAACCACCGCCCACGCTCAAAAGCCCGCCTTGGTCAAGGACACCGACGCACTCGGCCGATCAGCTTATCAGCAGACGGTTTTATTCGTTCAGAACAACTCCACCTGCACCTCCTTCTACTGCCTGGTGAGCTTCAAACCTGTTCCGGCAGGATACCGTCTCGTCATTACGCATGTCTCCGGTCGTTTCAAGCTCGGCAACGGTAATGCGGGCGGCACAGTAGCCGGCGTAACCGTGACCTCCGACGGCGAGTCCTTCGGCGATGGCCTGTCGTTACCGGCACCCATCTATGTCGGTTTTAGCAGTTACACCGCCAGCAGCCCCGTCACGTACTATGTCGAAGCCGGAAAGACTCCCGAAGTGCTCTTCGAGGGCCAGTTCGTAACGACAGACGGATCGTACACAGCCACCGCAACCGTAGTTGGCTACCTGATCTCACTGCCTTAACACCTAATGCGCGGGAGGCACCGAAACCTCCCACGCACCTTCATCGCTTAGGTCTTTGGACAAGCGGCGCGATAGGATCGACTTGGAATGATCTTCCCCATTCGCCCTACCGACGCACTCCTCGTCATCGACCTCCAGAACGACTTCTGCCCCGGCGGAGCCTTAGCCGTCACCGACGGCGACGCCATCATCCCCACCATCAACGCCCTCGCACAAAAATTCGATCACGTCATCCTCACCCAGGACTGGCATCCCACCCAACACATCTCCTTCGCCTCAACCCACGCAAACACCAAGCCCTACGAAACCTTCCAGGTCCCCTACGGCCCCCAAACCCTCTGGCCCGATCACTGCGTCCAAAGCACCGAAGGCGCAGCCTTCCACCCAACGCTCTCAATCCCCCACGTCGAACTCATCCTCCGCAAAGGCTTCCGCCGCCACATCGACAGCTACTCCGCCTTCCTCGAAAACGACCACACCACCCCCACCGGCCTCGCCGGCTATCTCCGCGAGCGCAACCTCACCCGCCTCTTCTTCTGCGGCCTCGCCTACGACTTTTGCGTCCGTTACTCCGCCATCGACGGCAAAGCCCTCGGCTTCGAAACCATCGTCATCGAAGACGCCACCCGCCCCGTTAACCTACCTGGCTCCGTTGCCGAAACCAACGCAGCCTTCGCGACTGCGAGCATCTGGCAGATTAGCTCGACGGATCTTTAATACCGTCATCAGTTCCGAAGCGTGGAAATTTCAAAATCAGTGCCAGACAAAAAGCGACGAGTGCAACTAAGCATGAGATCTCGAAACCGTATATAAGAGCTCCGAGGCTATTCTGACCATCGTGTGGATATAGCCGGTCATAGTGTCTCGTGAGCCCCGCACACGCGATCGGCAAAACTAAAAGAAACGTTGCAACCCCACATAGCAACGCGTTCAGAATTCGTTTTAACTTACGATTCATCTGTCTACCCGAAACAACTCCATCGTCAGCTTACAGCCACACCCTCCAACCCCAGCCACCCCGCCCTCTCCTGCATCGCCCCCAAACAAATCCCCAAATGCTCCTCCAGCGGAAACCCCAGCAACTCCGCCCCACCCGTAATATCCTCGCGCTTCACCGCCCGCGCAAAAGCCTTGTCCTTCATCTTCTTCTTCACCCCCGCCACCTCCACATCCATAATCGACTTGCCCGGCTTCACCAGCGCACAAGCCGTCAAAAATCCCGCCAGCTCATCGCAAGCGAACAGCGCCTTCTCCAGATGCGACGCCCGCGCCACCCCCGAGTAATCCGCATGCGCCAGAATCGCCTGCAGCACGCTCTCCGGCCACCCAAGCTCCCGCAGATGCCTCACGCCAACAAACGGATGTTCCTCAAGCGAAGGATGCCGCTCATAATCCATGTCATGCAGCAGCCCCGCACAGGCATAAGGCTCCGCAAACGCATCCGCCTCAGCGCCCGTCAGCCCAAGCCGCGCAGCCTCCATTCGCCCGTACGCCTCCGTACAAACCGAGACCGCCATTCCATGCTTCCGCAGAGACTCGCCCTTCGTCCACTCCTGCAACAACTCCAACGCTCGTTCCCGTCCAAACTCCTCAGCCATGCATCCTCCTTGAAATTTTTTCACTCCCTAAACCCTATTCCCTACTCCCCGCACAGTGACTACTTTGGTTCCACTCCGGTTTTTTTAGGCATTCTACTAACAATCACTGGGATTCCTCTTGACTCAACAGTAACCCCAGTGTCACTCTAGGCACATCACACGTTCCGTTATCGGACATGTGATGCGGTCCTTGCTCTGGGTCCGTCCGCTACACACAACTTATGGCAACCATGATGGCACCCGTCGAACAGCGTGAGGTCTTACGTTGCGACCACTGCAGCTTGGTGCAGTTCCGGACAGCGAACGCTCTGTGCCGTCGCTGCCACAAATGCCTCGAGGTCGAAGAGCCCGAACCGGCTCCCGCACCCTTGGCTCTCGTCCCTCAACAAGCCCCGCAAAACGAAGGCATCCAGGTAGCAACTGCCGTGCGCGATCTGCGTCACGTCCGTAATCTATCGCAGCGTCAGCTCGCCGCCCGCATGAACGTGCCGCGCACCTACATCTCGAAGATCGAGAACGGCAAAGCCATGCCCACGCTCTCCTCGCTCGATCGCCTTGCTAAAGCCCTTCAGGTCGATATCTCCACCCTGCTGCGCGATTCCACCACCCGTCACCGCGACGAGACGGCCGTTCTCATGACCGACCCCTTCCTCGCCGAGATCGCGGCCTACACCTCGCAGCTCGACGCCCTGCAGCGCTCCATCTTCCTCAATCACGTTCGCGAGCTCGCCGCAGGACGCCGCCGCACGGCCTGATCCTGCATCGCTGATCCCGATCTCCACGGAGAGCGCCATGCCATGTGGCGTTCTCCTCTCCGCCCTACAGCTCCTCCGTCAGAACAAGCAGGAGCATTTCGGCCACTCACGCCGAGCCAATTCCGGTTACTATTGCAGCGCTTCCTCTTCTCCAAAACCCCTGCACCAAAATTAGAAGGAGAGCCATCTCATGGCAAAGAAAAGCCTGCTCGTTAGCGCCGCCCTCTATACGACTCTTGCCTGCGTCACAGTCACATTCGCCCAGGCGCCTGTCGTAAACATCGATCCTCATCGTCACGGCAATCTATCTGCCGCCCAAAGATTTATCGTCCAGGCTTACCAGAAAATCGATGCCGCACAGCGCGACAACAAGGATCAGTTAAGCGGTCACGCGCAACGAGCGAAAGATCTGCTCACCCAGGCCGACGCGGAGATCAGACAAGCCGCAAATGTCGCTAATTCCAACGACCGCTAAGTCTTCCGCATTAACAAATGCGGAAGCCAGGGGCGACCAACAGAGAAGCTAAAAAGAATAGCATCGACAACCGCCCAAACTGGACGCTGGACCATCCAAAAAGACGTTCATTGCGCACCCCACATCGGTGTGCTAGCGTCAATGTTTGTGAGGTTGCTTTGCCCGCATCAAATCCCAGCCGCGTTCACGAGCTCTCCCCCGAGGAGCAAGGTCTTTACCGGCAGCTAGATCCCGCCAGAATTCCCCAACACGTCGCCATCATCATGGACGGCAATGGCCGCTGGGCCGGCAAGCGTGCGCTCAAGCGCTTCCTCGGCCACCAGCAGGGCGCCGAATCCGTCCAGTACGTCGTCGAGACTGCCTCCCGCATCAATCTTCCCTGGCTCACCCTCTACGCCTTCTCGCTTGAAAACAATCTCCGCCGCCCCAAGACCGAAGTCAGCTTCCTCATGAAGCTCCTCAAGTCCTACCTCATCGGCAACGTCAAGCGCATGAACGACAACAACGTCCGCATGGCCTACATCGGCCGCACCCACGACCTCCCGCAAGAGGTCCAGGACACCATGCAGTGGGCCATGGAGTCCACCGCGAAAAACTCCGGCACCACCCTCACCCTCGCCCTCAACTACGGCGCCCGCTCCGAGATCGTCGACGCCGTCCGCAAGATCCTCACCGACCTCACCACCGAAGCCCACACCCGCGGCTGCGCCGTCGAAGATCTCCTCGGCGCCGGTGCTCTCGACGGGCTCGACGAGTCCACCATCTCCCGTGCCCTCTATACCGCGCACATGCCCGACCCCGACCTCATCATCCGCACCTCCGGCGAGCAGCGTATCTCCAACTTCCTCCTCTGGCAGATCGCCTACGCCGAAATCTTCGTCACCGACCGCCTCTGGCCCGACTTCAACGGCCTCCATCTCCTCGAAGCCATCGCCGACTACCAGCGTCGCGAACGCCGCTTCGGCGGCCTCAACGAAAACTCAGACGAAAAGATCGATACCCTCCAGCCCGTCTCCGAGCTCGAAACCGAGATCGCCACCGAACTCACCCCGCCCCGCGAACTCTCCCGCCGCTAAAATCTCTGAGTCGTCCCATCCCGTCATCTCGCGCGGTCAAGCATGAGCCTTCGATCCAGATACAAGTCTGTTTTTTGCTTCGTAGAGCTGACGTTGCTTTTCTTCTGCACCCTGTCCATGCAACCGCAGCGTGCCGACTCCATCGGCATGGAAACCAAAACCGAAGAGCGCCTGACCAGTGAAGGATGGTGGCCCACCAAGCCCGGTATGGATGCCACCGCCTTCGTCGGATCGGCCGAATGCAGCCGCTGCCACGCAGAGGAAACTTATCCCCAGGCCTCCACGCCCATGCAGCACGCCGCCATACGAGCTACCGATCCGGCATTTCTCAAAACCCTGTCTCCCCTCACCCTCTCATCCAATCCGTTCAACTACACCCTCACCCCCACCAGCGCCGGTGCCGATTACACCATCACCTCCGGGGAACAAAAACTTTCCCGTCCCCTCGAGTGGGTCATGGGATCCGGCGAACTCGGCCAGACCTTCCTCTATCAAATCGATGACCACTGGTACGAGAGCCAGGTCAGCTCCTACACCCACGCGCCAAAACTCGATATCACTCCCGGACACACCGGCGACTCAGGAGCAAGCCTCACAGCCGCGTTCGGCCTGGCCCTTAGCACAGAAGACGCTCAGCGTTGTTTCGGATGCCACACCACCCAGCCCATGACGACGGAAGGCTTCTCTCCCCTGCACGCCGTTCCCGGTCTCGGCTGCGAAGCCTGCCACGGTCCCGGCCGCGAACACGTAAACAAGATGAACGGAGTTTCAATCCACTCCGCAAGCCCCGCCAACGCAAGCCCGGCAACCCCGCACGGCATCCTCAATCCGGCAAAGCTCTCCCCTGTAGACTCCGTCGACTTCTGCGGAGCATGCCACCGTACATGGGCCGACGTCGCCTTTTCGAAAGGCATGGGCTCCACTCTCATTCGCTTCCAACCCTACCGCCTCGAGCTAAGCAAGTGCTGGGGCAAAAACGGAGACCCCCGCATCACCTGCGTCGCCTGTCACGATCCACATCAACCCCTCAACCGCGACCCCGTCTCCTACGACAAGCGTTGTCTCCAGTGCCATACCAAAACCACCTCCGCCCATCCCGCCGCCAACGTCGCAAAGACATGCCCCAAAGCCACGCAGCAATGCGTCACATGCCACATGCCGAAAGTCGAAGTCGCAAACATGCATGGCGACTTCACCGATCACGACATCAGAATCGTCCGGCCCGGGGAAGCCCCTCTCCATTGATCCCACAGTCCTCGATCAAGCCCATCGCAAGCCTTCCACACGCAGCCATGTATCCTAGCCTTTGACCAAATGAAACGTATCCTTACTGCAATCGTCCTCATCCTTGCCGTCTTTGCTCTCATCTTCTTCGGTCAGCTCTGGATGATCACTCTCGCCGCGGCCGTCGTAGCCGAGCTCGCCACCTACGAGTACCTCAAGCTCGCCGCAGTCGGCGCCGAATCCCACGGAGCCAAACTCCGCATCCCCCTCTGGTGGATGGCCCTCGGCACCGCCCTCGCCTTCGTCGTCACCCTGCCCAACTTCCCCGTCGAGGCCCAGCTTCCCGTCCTCAGCGCCCTCACCCTCGCGCTCTTCGCCTGGAACGGCTTCCGCTCTCCCCTCATTCAAGTCCTGCCCGACACCGCACAAGGCATCTTCGGTCTCATCTGGATCGCCTACCCTCTCACCCTCGTTCCTCTCCTCTGGAAAAAAGAGGACGGCCCTGCCCTGGTCGTCTTCCTCATGGTCTGCGTCTGGGTCGGAGACATCGCCGCCCTTTACATTGGCCGAGCCTTTGGCAAACACAAGCTTGCCCCCCGCCTCAGCCCCGGCAAAACCTGGGAAGGCTCCGTCGCCTCCATCATCGGCAGCGTCCTCGCCGCCGCTCTCGTCATCTGGATCGGCAACGTCCTCACCGCCCGCGGCAACCTCATCCTCCACATCACCGAGCCCATCTGGCAGACCCTCCTTCTCGCCGCCATCCTCAACATCGCCGCCCAGCTCGGAGACCTCCTCGAATCCGCCGTCAAACGCGGTGCAGGCGTCAAAGACTCCGGAACCATGCTCCCCGGCCACGGCGGCATCCTCGACCGGATTGATGCACTTCTCCTCGCCGCGCCGGTCCTCTGGTTCGCCCTCATCATCAAGGACGCACTCGGCCTCGGTCGCTTCTAGCCGAACCTGCTATCAGGCAAAGCAGAGTATTCACGACAAATCGATAGCAAAAACGCTAGACTACGCCGCATGATCAGATTTCCCCTGACCTTTCCTATGCCCGCCACCTGCCGCGTGATCACGTTGTCCTGTCTATGCCTGTCGCTCTCAGCGCATGGTCAATCGATTGATGTTCCCCCCGGCCAGCATGAAGTACTCAAGGCGACAGGCCGCGGCGTGCAGATCTACCGCTGCGAGCAGCAAGACTCCGCTGCGAAGTGGGTATTCGTCGCGCCCGAAGCCGATCTATACGTACATGGCGTGTTGTCTGGCATCCATGAAGCCGGACCCCTATGGAAATATCAGGACGGCAGCTCCGTGCACGGCAAGGTAGCCTCGACCGTGCCTTCACCAGGCTCCGGTAACATCCCACTTCTTCTGCTCAAGGCAACTGACCCCAGCGGAAAGGGTGTGCTGACTCAAGTCAGTTATATCGAGCGCTCCGAGACGAAGGGCGGCCTGATCAGCAATGAAGTCTGCGACGCTGAGCATGTGGGATCAATATCGCGCATACCGTATACGGCGACCTACACCTTCTTCGCTCCCGCAAAATAATACGGAATCGACATTCCTTTTTTCACTTGCTTCTCCGGCTCCAGACTAGTACGGCATCGAATTTCCCTTGGTCGACCTCTTCAAATGGAGCACCGATGCTACGGATGTGAAAAAGATCACCTCCGCCATCGATGTCGGCCCGAGCTCCGCCAACGGCGTCACCTGCGAGCAATACAATGCACCCTCCCCACACACCAACGTCATCTCGACCGAAGCAACGGACAGTCTCATCGTCCGTTGCGCAGTGGAGAGATCCCTGTATTTGTTTTCCTGTACGGGCTTACGCCTCAGCCCTCGCAATAGCGTCCACCCAAATACCACATCATGTCCGCATTTTTCCCACGAAAAACCACACCCTGCAGGCAACCATTTTCTCTTCACCCAAAAACAGAAATCGATCCTAACCCATTCCACGCACAACACTTACAACCGCCACTTGCATCCAATCCTCCAGAACCGATTGATAGAACAAATCGGACCTAAAACGGGAGTAGTTCTTCCCGAGGAGGATTTAAAATGAAGTTCAAAAGTGGTGCTATTGCTGTACTCACCCTTGCAACCTCGGTCTGTGTTCCAAATTTGCTGATGGCGCAGGGCCCCCCGCCTCCCGGCTACCATAACGACCACGGCGGTTGGGATTCTCCTCCCTCCGAGTACCAGGAGATAGGCCGTCGCGGCTATCACGATGGCATCGAAGGTGCCCGTAAGGACGCTGAGAATCATCGCAAGCCCAACGTAAAAAATCGTGATGAATATCGCCACCCGCCCGTCTCCGGTGCTGATCGTGACCAGTATCGCGCTGCCTTCCGTCGTGGCTACGATCAGGGCGTCGAGCACCTCATGAATGACCATCGCTACTAAACCTGTCAAGCCCCGAACGCATAAAACCCTTGCCAATCAAGGAGATTGCATTGCGTGGGGGTTCCACTCAATTTGCTATAATAAACTTGAAATGATTTTTGAAGGCCTCGGGGTTTAAACCTGAGGCCTTTTATTCATGCCCTAAACCCTTTGAATGGAATATTTTAGCCGTAAGCCATTTAGATAGAATATTTTAGCAACCATATCCCCTTGCATATCGTTGAAACAAAACAACTTACTCCTAAAATACCCCCCCCGGGGGGTACCCCAGGAAACTACCAGTGCAATACCGCCCCACTCTGAGAAAATAAAGCTCGTGAAAAAGTTAGCAATCCTCGGCTCTACCGGCTCCATCGGCCACAGCACGCTATCCATCTGCGAGTCCTTCCCCGACCGCTATCAGGTCGTCTCTCTCGCCGCAGGCCGCAACATCGACACAGCCTTTGCCCAATGCCTCCGCTGGCGTCCTAAGGTGATCTCGATGGCCACCGAGGAACTGGCCGCAACTCTCGTCTCCCGCCTCAAAGCCGAAGGCATCACCGGCATCGAAGTCGTCCACGGAACCGCAGGCAGCGTCTACGTCGCCACCCTGCCGGAAGTAGACTTCGTCGTCTCCGCCATCGTCGGCGTAGCCGGTCTCGAAGCCACCTACGCCGCCGTCAAGGCCGGCAAGACCATCGGCCTCGCCAACAAGGAGTGCCTCGTAGCCGCAGGCGACCTCATCATCGCCGCCGCCAGGGAGCACAACGTAGCCTTCCTCCCCATCGACTCCGAGCACAACGCCGTCCACCAGTGCATGCGCGGGGGCACCCCCGCCGAGGTCCGCCAGATCTGGCTCACCGCCTCCGGTGGCCCCTTCCGCAACACCCCAATAGCCGACTTCCACCACATCACCCCCGCCCAGGCCCTCAAACACCCCACCTGGGTCATGGGCCAGCGCATCACCATCGACTCCGCCACCATGATGAACAAGGGGTTCGAGGTCATCGAGGCCTGCCGCCTCTTCAACCTCCCCCCGGCACGGGTCCAAACCACCATCCACCCCCAATCCACCGTCCACTCCCTGGTCGAATTTGTTGACGGCAGCATCCTCGCGCAGATCTCCGTCACCGACATGCGCCTCCCCATCCTCTACGCCCTGGCCTACCCCGAACGCGTCCCATCCGATCTGACCTTCGACCTCAAAACCCTGAGCCAGCTCGACTTCTCCACCCCAGACCTCAACCGTTTCCCCTGCCTCCGCCTCGCCTACGAAGCCGCCGAAGCCGGTGGCAAGGCCTGCATCGCACTCAACGCCGCCGACGAGATCGCCGTAGCCGCCTTCCTCGAAGGGAGTATCCCCTTCCTGGGCATTCCGCGTACAATTGAACAAGTGCTGACGCTAACTTCGGGCCCACGACCAACGTCTATTTCTGAAGTGCTTGAAGCAGATCTTGCCGCGCGTCAATCTGCGCGCGAAGTGATTGCCCACCAGCCCGCTGGCGTTCTACGATAGCCCTGCACAGCCACCAAGTACGAGGTTCCCACTTCTCCCATGTCGACAATCTTCCAGCTTGCCATCGTCCTTGGCATCATGGTTCTAGTACACGAGTTCGGCCACTTCGCCGTGGCCAAGCTCTGTGGTATCCGCGTTGAGGTCTTCTCCATCGGCTTCGGCAAACGCCTTTTCGGCTTCCGCCGCGGCGACACCGACTACCGCCTCTCCCTCCTTCCCCTCGGCGGCTACGTCAAGATGGCCGGAGACAACCCCGGCGAAACCCCCTCCGGTGACCCCGGCGAGTTCAATGCCCACCCCCGCTGGCAGCGCATCCTCGTAGCCCTGGCTGGCCCCTTCGCAAATTTCGCCCTGGCCATCGCCCTCATGACCGGTGTCTCCATGCTTCACAACGAAGTGCAGGAGTACATCGGCGGGCCCGCGCGAACCGACTACATCGCCGCCAACACCGAGGCAGCTAAGACCGGCATCCGCTCCGGCGACCTCATCGTCCACTACGACACTGTCGAGAATCCCACCTGGGACCAGGTAGCCATCCGCTCCCTGCTCAACATCAACCAGACCATCCCCTTCTCCTACATTCACGATGGCCAGCGCACCGATACAAGGATCTTCGTCGAGTCCAAGGGTGGCACGGAGAACTTCTCCCTCGACAGACTAGGCCTCATCCCCAAGGAACAGGCGACCCCCGTACAGGTTGAGTCGTTAGAACCCAACATGCCGGCCATCCGTGCGGGACTACAGCCGAAAGACCTCATTGCCTCCATCGACGGCCTCCAGCTCCACTCCGTACCCGCCCTTCTCTCCTATCTGCAAGATCGGGCCGGCAAACCAGCTTCTCTCAATATCCTTCGCAACGGTCAGACGATCCCTATGCACATCACACCTGAACTCGCGGACCGGGGTGACGGCGTCAAGGACTTTCGTCTCGGCTTCAAATACGTTCAGCCCCCGGTCAAGGTGGAGCGCCTGCCCCTCGGCAAAGCAGTCGCCGCCTCTTGGGACTTCAATAAAAAAGGTTCCTTGTTGATCGTCGAAGTCCTTAAGCGAATGTTCACCCGTCAGGTCTCGGTCCGCAGCCTCTCCGGCCCCATCGGTATCGGCCAGCAGATCCATCAGGCAGTCGCCATGCCCGGCTGGATGCCTATCGTCGGCCTCATGGCCTACATCTCGCTCAACCTGGGCATCTTCAATCTTCTGCCCATCCCGATCCTCGACGGTGGCATGATCCTCTTCCTCCTCGTCGAAACCATCATGGGCCGCGATCTCAACCAGCAACTGAAAGAGCGCATCTACCAGGTAGCCTTCGTCTGCATTCTGGTCTTTGCGGTCATGGTCATCTTCAACGACTTGAGCAAGCTCTCGCTATTCACAAAGCTCAAACCTTAGACACAACGGCCACAGACCTTCACGAGCAACGGATAGAAAATTTATCTATCCGCACTGCCTGTGCAGGTCTGTGGCAAAAATCTTTCTACCTAATCATCTTCGCCGCTTGTACGCGACTTCGCCCGCTGAGCTTCAACCGGCGGCCCCTCTGACAACCTTCTCCGTTTGATCTTGCTCAGAGTCACCCCGACAATAAACAGCAGTAAGATAGAAACAGCTAAAATCACCGCCCAGAAAAGAGGATTCATCATACGCCTCCTTTCTCTGTGAGGCGCTTATTGCAAGCATCGGTTGCTCAACCCTCTGAGTATTTCCCTCGCAGCTCTGTCGCAATCTCTGCCGCAGCTTTCCGTGCCTCGTCTTCACGGTCTGGAGGGAAGCTGACTGCCCCGACCCGTGCATGACCGCCGCCGCCATATCGCTCACAGATCGCCGCCAGATTCACCAGATTGTCAGGGGTCAAAGTAGTCCAGGGATTCGTTCCCACCGCCACCTTCGTCCGGAACGATGACTTGCTCATCCCGACGTTGTAGATCCCCTCAGGAAACAGATAGTAGGGGATGAATTTGTTGTACCCCTCCGTGGGTTGATCCGTAATATCAAACGTAATCACACCCCTATCCACTGAAGCCCGAGACTTGATCAACTCCAAACCGGCCCAGTGCCGTTCCATCAATGGTCCCAGCAATTCCTGTACAAAGCCCTGATCTAATACGGACTGTAGCGGCATCTCCGTCAGCAGCGGAATCAGCTTCTTCACTAGAGAATTGTCCGAGGCGCTCTCAATGACCATCGTCAGCTTCATCGCCGGAGCAGCCATCTCCACAGCGGCCTTCGCACTCTCATACCGCGCCCCATCTACAATGTCAGCCCACTTGATCAGTTCCAACAACGGCGCAGTATTGAACCCAAAATTGACCTGTGCAATATCTGCAATCAAACTCGTGCACGAGATGTAGTTCGGGTTGAAGAACTTCCGCATCCGCTGCGACCCGTCCGCCTGCCCAGCTTCAAAATCCGCCCGGTCCGCTTGTGTCAAAAACGCGCTCTGATGATGATCGAACCACCACGTCACCTTAGGCGAAGGCGAATACTTGAAGTCGACAATTGCATTCTCGCCATTGATAAAGTCTTGCTCATCGAACAAGGCCCCCGCCCGGTGCACCAACCCGTGATACGAAAAGCTATCCGCCGTCTTGGCGCACTCCCGGTGAAACCGCGTAAACACCGAGGCCGAGCACGCACCATCGAAACATTTATCGTGATAAAAAATTCGGCATTCCACTCAGCAAGTCTCCCATTTGAAGAACACGCCAGGCATGAGGCGCGAATCTCTAGGATAGCTGCACCTCAACCCGTGTCAAACGTTCTCGCCGATATCCACTCTTTTGAGGAACCGCAAATCACTCATAGACGTATAAACTTCAATTACGAGGAGCCGCCTTGACCGACTTCACCGCAGCAAACTTTCCAAATTCTGATCCCATCATCGCAAATCACACGCCTCCGCCTGCTTCAGGATCCCACAAGATCTTCATTGGCAAAGATGGTCTCCGTGCAGGCTGGAGTCTGCTCATCGCCGTCGGCCTTTTCAGCGCCTTCTTTCCTGCCATCAACACAGTCGCCCATAAAGTGCATTTGGTGGCGCCGCACGCTCTCGAAAGCGAGCCCAGTCCGATCCCGGTCTTCATCACCGAAATTTTGGCATTCCTTGTTACATGTCTAGTCACTTGGATTATGTCGAAGATTGAACGCCGTCCTATGTCTGTCTATGGCCTTGGCGGCGAGAGGAAGTCTTCGCGATTTTTTATCGGCGCTTTCTGGGGGGTCTTTTTTCTCTCCCTCCTCGTTCTTCTCCTTTTCAAGAGCGGATTGCTCGTCATCGACGGTCGTCTGCTCTTTGGTAGCGATGTTCTCCGCTATGCGCTCGCCTGGATACCCGGCTTTCTCGCTATCGCTCTCTTCGAAGAATATTTCTTCCGCGGCTATCTGCAGTACACACTCTCCCGCGGCTTTGCGGGACTCTATCGAAGCATCTTCAAGAGGACCAGCAACAGTCGCGCACTCGGCTTCTGGACCGCCGCAGTTCTAGTGTCCTTCGGCTTTGGCCTCGTCCACGGCTCCAACCCCGGCGAAAGCCCTATCGGTCTAATCTGCGCAGGTCTGGCTTCGCTGGTCTTCTGCCTCAGCCTCTGGCGTACCGGCTCCCTGTGGTGGGCTATCGGTTTACACACGACATGGGATTGGGCGCAGTCATTTCTCTATGGCGTAGCCGACAGCGGAGCCTCGTTTCGCTATCATCTCCTCGCCACGCATCCGGAAGGTAGGCCCCTGTTCAGCGGAGGAGCAACAGGTCCCGAAGGCAGCATCTGTGTTCTGCCCGTACTTTTCCTGCTCACTCTCGTTATCGTTTTCACACTTCCTCGCAACCAGAACGATTACATCCGGCTTCTGCCTTCCGATCCGCAACCATCCGAAGTCTGAGCGACACAAGCAACTACATAGACATCTCTGTCGCCTGATACCGAGTCTCCTCTAGATCCATCTCGCGCTCCACCGTCCGTAGTACGTCGTCGCTGATCAGCCCTTCATCGCGCAACCGGATGATCGCACGTCGTTCTGCCTTCACTGCTTCTTCTGCGAGGACGACCATTTGCCGGTAAATTTCCTTTTTGCGCCCTCCCTGCGGCGCTATTTTTTCATCGATGTCCTCCAATCGATGCTCGTACCTATCGATCAAATCATCGTACGCATGCGAGAACTCCTCTCCTCCGTCCATTCTTTTTTCCTTAAGAAACTCCAGCGCCTCCTTAAGGGCTACCTTCCGCGCATACCGCTCCTCCGGCTCCATTCCTTTCTCGCCGGCTAATCCAAGCCCTCGTATCAGGAACGGCAGCGACAGGCCCTGCAGCACTAACGTCACTAGAATCACGCAGAATGCAAGAAACACGATCAGGTTTCTCGGTCCAAACGGCTGCCCATTTGCCAGTGTCTCCGGTACAGAGATGGCCGCCGCCAGCGCCAGCACTCCACGCATCCCCGTCCAACCAATCACAAAAATCTCACGCGAATTTAACGCGTTCTCTTCACGACGCTTCTTCCGACTCACTGACGCGGCGATCTTTGCTGCTGGGTAGACCCACACCATCCGTAACACGATCAGGACAACGCTGAAGATCACACCATACTCAAGTAAGGTAGCCAACCCATACTTTCCGTGGATGGCAGACATTACATAGGGCATCTGCAGCCCGATCAACACAAATACGATTCCATTTAGCACGAAAGTCAGTGCGTTCCACGCTCCAATTACCTGTATCCGCACCGAAGGCGAAAAAAACGTTGCGCTCTGCCTGCTCATATAAAGCCCACACGCCACCACCGCCAGCACTCCCGACGCCCGTATCTCTTCACCTGCAAGATATGCCGCATACGGAACAACGACACTCACTACCAGCTCTACCGGCCCATCGTCGATGAATCTCTCTATCCAGCTCACGACGACTCCGATCACCAGACCGATTCCAATGCCCCCTATAACGAGATACAACAGGCGGGCAAGGCCACCCTCCACTGTTGGCGTCTGTCCGCGCACGATGATGCTCAGTCCAATCTCCAGGGCCAACAAACCCGTCGCATCATTCATCAGGCTTTCGCCTTCTAGAATGTCGACGATGCGTCTTGGAAGCCCAACAGATCGTGCAATCGAAGTAGCCGCAATGGCATCGGTCGTCGAGACAACAGCCCCGAGTAGAAATCCAGCCTTCCAGTCCAATGCTGTAATAAAGTGATCGGAAAACTCAGCTACTCCCCACACCGTAAAGCCCACTAGGCCAAACGCCAGCAGACCAATCACTCCAAGATTTCGCCGAAATTCTCTCCACGAAGTGGACCATGCCGACGAATACAGCAGCGGCGGCAGAAAGATCAAAAATACCAGGCTGGGCTCCAAGGGTATCCGCGGCATATGCGGAGCGAAGCTGATTGCCAACCCCGCCAGCACCAGAACAATCGGATAAGGCACCTTCAACTTGTGCGCAATCACGGCGAATACAGCCACCATGATCAGCAGCAGAAGAATCACCGTTTCCAACGAATGAAGGCTCTTAATCACAGACATTCAATCAGCCTCCTTCCTTTCATCTCTTCACCCAATAAAACAAAACCAGGCCCTCTATCGTCAAAACTACCAGCACTACATAACACAGCCTTCACCTCCGCCAACGGTCGAGCATTTATCCTTTGAAGTAGCGCATGAATCATTACGAACCCGAAGCCTCCGAACCAGCCGGATTTCTCCACCGCGCCATCGACGAAAAGTTCGCCGGCACACCTTCGCGTCGTCGTACACCTCTTTTCATCAAAATAGTCGCCGTTCTCATTCCGTTTTTTCTTATCCTCACAATCGTTGCCTTCTTCGCCGCACGTCACTGGACCCGACAGGCCATGCGTGACTCCCTCCCCCAGCTCGACGGTACCCTCTCTGTCGCCGGTCTCTCCGCTCCCGTCACCGTCCAGCGCGATGCCCAAGGTATTCCCCACATCCGCGCAGCCTCACTTGACGACCTCATTGTCGCCCAAGGCTACGTTACTGCACAGGACCGCCTCTGGCAGATGGACTCCCTTCGCCGGTACGTCACCGGAGATCTGGCCGAAATCTTCGGCGCCAGTCTGGTTCAGCATGATCGTCTCCAACGCGCCCTCCAGATTCGCGCGGCCGCAGATCGAGCCTTTGCCGTCTTCCCACCTGAGCAGATGCGCTGGCTCGAGCTCTACGCTCGCGGCGTCAATGCCTCCATTGAAGCCCAACGCTCGCACCTTCCCATCGAATTTCGCCTCCTCCGCTACCAACCCGCTCCCTGGACACCCCGTGACACAATCGCCGTTGGCATCGTTCTCTTTCAGGACCTAACCACCAGCTTCCCGCAGAAATTGAACCGTGAAGCGCTCATCGCAAAGCTACCGCCCGAACTACTGGCTGATCTCTATCCAGTAGGTTCCTGGCGCGACCATCCACCTGCCCAGCCTCCTATCGATCTAACGGCCCCACAGGAAAACATTCCCGATATCCCCCTTGACGAGTCCCAAACCAAACTCGCGAGTCCAGCTAGTCCCAATAGACTAAGCAAAAGCACCGTCTCCACTCAGGATCTCCTGGCTCTCCAGCAAACTCTCAAAACTCCCACCTGCGACGGCTGCAGAGCTGGCTCCAACAACTGGACTGTCTCGGGAGCCCACACCGCTACCGGCAAGCCGCTTCTTTCAAACGACATGCACCTCACCCACAGCGTGCCCGGCATTTGGTACGAAGCCGATCTCGAGTCACCGACACCAATTGGGACAAACTTTCACGTAACCGGCGTGTCCCTCCCCGGCGTCCCTTTCATTGTCGTAGGCCATAACGACCATGTCGCCTGGGGCTTCACCAACCTTGGCGCTGACGTGCAGGACGTCTACATCGAACATCTCCGCGGTACCGGTGAATCCGCAGAGTATGAATCTCCTGATGGAACATGGCATCGAGTCCTTCATCAAACGGAGATCATTCACGTTCGCGGCAGCAAAGACATCGCTCTCGACGTCCCTGCAACACAACACGGCAATGTCACCACTCCAATCATCTCCGGGATCTTCCCAACCGAAAAGCGCACTCTCTCCCTCGGCTGGACTATCTACGACCCTGCAAACATTTCGGCCTCTCTTCTTTATATTGACTCCGCGGCTGATTGGACCAGCTTTACATCCGCATTTTCCACCTTTGGGGGTCCTGCCCAAAATGTCGTCTATGCTGACGATCAGGGACACATCGGTTATCACGCTGTTGGCAAAATCCCGCTCCGCGGCAGCCTCATCAAGCCCAGTGAGATCAGCCCCGTCCCTGTGGATGCCCTCGATGCTACCCAGACGTGGACCAGCTACATTCCCTTCGACCAGCTCCCACAGTCTTTCGATCCACCTAACGGCATTCTCGCTACCGCCAATTCCCGCGTCACGCCTGCCGGTTATTCCTTTCCCATCACCCCTAACTGGGGTGCCCCCTATCGCAACGAACGCATCTGGAAGGTTCTCAGTTCCCACGAACGTCTCACTCCCGCCGACATGCTCGCACTTCAGACGGATGTTTATTCCGACCTTGATCATGTCCTTGCCCAGCGCTTTGCCTATGCGATCGATCACTCCATCACGAAGGACAACCGCCTTCATCAGGCCGCTGACATTCTTCGCAACTGGAACGGCAATGTAGACGCCGAGGCTTCAGCACCTGCCATCGTCGATGCGGCTCGCGACGCCCTCTGGCCGCTCCTCCTCAATCCACAGTTGGGCCCGAACCCTGGAGTCACAGCCCAGCTTTATACCTGGGGTGAAAAATCCTACGCCGAAGAGCAGCTCATCATGCATACTCCTGTGCGCTGGCTCCCTAAAAACTACGTCAATTGGGATGAATTACTCACCGATGCCGTCAACAAAGGGCTCATCGAGGTCCGTGCACCCTTCGACCTCAGTAAGTGGCAGTATGGCAAGGTTCACTCCCTCGATATCGAGCATCCCATCTTCACCCAGACACCAATCTTCAGGCGTGTCATCGGATTACCCATTGGAACCGGCGTCTGGCCGCAAAGCGGAGATGGTACCACGGTCAAACAAGTAGGCAGCACCTTTGGCCCCTCCGAGCGCTTCACCGCCGACCTATCCAATCTCGACAACTCCTCCCTGAACCTCGTCCTGGGCCAATCCGCCAACCCAACCAGCCCGTGGTTCCTCGACCAATGGCTGGCCTGGTACAAAGGCACGACTTACTCTCTACCTTTCACTAAACCGGCAGTAGATGCAGCGACAATTCACACTCTCACTCTCAAGCCTAATTAGTCACAGCTACGACGCAGCAAAGTAAAGAACCTTGCATCACGCATTTCCGATAACATGCTTTCTGTCTCTGTCAGGAGTTATTGATTTGAATCCATCGTCGTTTCTCGCCTCGGGTCTTGGTCGCACAGCAATCGCCATCGGCATCGCCTGTACCTCCTTACTTACTGTGACTCATATCGTGCACGCCGACGCTCCCAAAACGGCTTCGGAGTATACCGCCGATCCCGCTGCGATGCTCGATGCGTACCGCCACGTGGAGGCCGCATCCGTCTCCGATGCGATGGAGCAACTTCTCCACGAAAAGCACTATATGTCCCATCGCATGCAGTCGATCTTCCCCACAAAGTTTGCGGGCACAGCCCTCACAGTGAAGCTCGTCAAACAGGAGAATCACGACCCGGACGCACTGACAGGAATGCTAAAAGCCATCGACTCCGGCGGACCTGGATCCGTGTACGTCATGCAGATTGAGGATGGCTCCGACATTGCCGGCATGGGCGGGCTTATGGGCACCGCCATGTTTTCTCGAGGCTTCGCAGGTGCGATCATCGACGGCGGTGTACGCGATCTGCCGCAACTCAAGAAGATCGGTTTCCCTGTTTATTCGACCGGCCCCGTGCCTTCCACATCAGTGAACCATTATCGGTTTGGCGGTATGAATATCCCGGTCGATTGCGATGGCATCAAGGTCGCCGCAAACGACATCATCGTTGCCGATCAGGATGGCGTTGTCGTTGTTCCTCACGATCATGCGGCCGACGTTCTCGTGCTCGCGCAGAAGCTCGATAACAGCGAGCATTCGATGTATCCCTTTATCGAGAAATTTCACTCGATCCAAGAAGCGGTCAAACAGTTTGGCAGAATCTAGACCATTATGTACATTACTGGCATTTGCTGGAATCTCTCTGTCTTTAATTCCTGTGACAATCGAGCTGATATTCATTGAGATGGTTATTATTTTAAAGTGTGTGACGCGACGCACGCTGCCTTCTCGGTAACGCATTCCAACTGTGCAAAGGAAGTAACCAGGGTTGAGCAATGTCCAGTAGCGCCGATCATACTCACTTTACCCGGCGGAGTTTTCTTCGCTGGGCCCAGACGGCCATGGCATCCTTTGGGGTCGCACCTCTTCTCAGAACATCCGACGCCGTCGCAGAAACTACGCCAGCAACTGCTACCCAGGACTACTACGATAAGCTCGGTGTTGCCAAAATCATTAATGCCGCCGGCACATACACCACTTTGACTGCTGCGGTCATGCCGCCACAGGTACGCCGCGCAGTCGACCAGGCAGCGTTTCATCCCGTTTATCTCCACGATCTGCAAGAAGCTTCTGGCGTCTATCTCGCAAAAAAGTTGCGCTGCGAGGGGGCGATGGTTACTTCGGGTGCTTCGGGCGCAATAACGCTCGCAACGGCTGCTTGTATGGCTTTCGCAAACGGCAGCAAACCTGGCGTAATCCCACAGCGAGCCGGAATCATGAAGAACGAAATCATTGTCCAGAAGTCACATCGCTATAGCTATGATCACGCAATGATGCTATGCGGAGCTGTCATCCGCGAAGTTATTACATTGGATGATTACAAACGCGCTTTCAATGAGAAAACTGTGATGACTAACTTCTTCAATGCTGCAGAGGAAGAAGATGGACCGCCCGCAGAGATTGGCCGGGAAGAGTGGCTGGAGATCGCTCACCAGCACAACATTCCGTGTCATCTGGACGCGGCTGCCGATATGCCTCCCGTTGAGAATCTGTGGAAGTATACCGGTATGGGTTTTGATCTTGTCTGCTTCTCCGGCGGCAAGGGCATTCGCGGACCACAAAATGCTGGCCTGCTTCTTGGCAAAAGGAATTTGATCGATCTTGCGAGAGAAAACAACAATCCTAACGGTGACGCAGTAGGCCGCGGCATGAAGGTCGCAAAGGAGCAGATCGTCGGCATGGTGGCTGCTGTCGACTGGCTACTCGAGCAATCGGACGAAGCCAATACAGCGGAGTACAACCGCCGGGCCAACATCATTGCTCACGCCGTAAAGGATATCCCTACGATGCAATCCAGTATCGTGATTCCCAAAATCGCGAATCACGTTCCGCATCTGCTGCTGAAATACAATCCATTGGTCGTAGGGGTAACGGTGCGACAGGTACAGGAGCGCCTGCGTGCAGAAAATCCACCTATTGAACTGAATCCCAATACTGGCAACAAGCCGAACCAGGGAATTCCGTCGGACGAGCATACATTGGTCATCGGCGTATGGATGCTGCTGCCCGGGGAGACTGAGCTCGTGGCACGCCGACTGCGCGAAGCACTTACGCAGAAGCATGATATTCGTAGTTAATCTAAAGGAGCTATCACAATGGAACAGCAGTCAAGAAGAGGTCTTCTCAAGAACGCAGCCAAGGCAGCCGTGGCCGTTACCGGCGGTGCAGCGCTCGCTCAAACCGCGAAGGCACAAGTCTCTGGCAATCTGCAGAAGAAGTCTCATGGTGCGCCGCCCAAAAACGGAGAAACGCCTCTCTTCAACAGTGTGATCTCCTACGGCAACCTTGTCTTTCTGGCCGGCGTTGGAGCCCATTTTCAGGGCACTATCGAAGAACATACCAAACACGTTCTTGATGAACTCGAAAAGAACCTTGCGACTGCCGGCTCCTCGATGGAGAAGGTCCTCAAGGTCAATGTCTATCTTAATGACATCAACGACTGGGCCAAGATGAACACTGTTTATCAAGGCCGCTGGGGTAAAGTGCCTCCTGTCCGTACAACCATTGCGGCTGCGGGCGGCATTCCTGGCAATTCGCTCGTCGAGATTGACTGCATCGCCTACATCTAGCGGCCACGTGCGTCCCATAGATAGGCATATCGACACAGTATTCACACCATAAAGGCGAGTCCATGTCCCTGTTTCGCAATACGCGCTTGTCTAGGCGAGAAGTACTCAAGCAATCCGGAATGCTCTCTGCTCTTGGAGCAGCCACCGCTGTATCGCCTCTTGCCGCAAGCGCAGCTTCGCTTGCCGACCCGCAAACGAAGCGTGCGCTTCCGAAGAGAGAGGGTACGGACTCGGACAATCTTTTCACCCGGATCGGTGTCCGTCCCATCGTCAACGGCCGAGGTACTTTTACCATCATCAGCGGGTCACGTTCGCTGCCGCAGGTGAAGCAGGCTATGTACGATGCGTCGTTCTACTTCGTCCATCTTGACGAGATGATGGACGGTATCGGCGCTCAGTTAGGCAAACTTACCGGTGCTGAGTGGGGTATCGCAACAACCGGTTGCGAGGCTGCTATCTGTCTTGCCACCGTTGCATGTATTGCAGGTAGCAACGTAGAGCAGTGTCAGGCACTTCCCTACGTCAAGAAGCGCGATCAGGTTATTATTCCCAAACATTCACGCAATCCTTATGACTTCGGCGTGCGTATGGTAGGTGCTGAAATCGTTGAAGTCGGCTCCGAGGAGGAGTTTCGTGCCAAGATCTCCGACCGCACCGCCATGGTCTACATCCTCTCGAGCCCGGCCGCAGAGAAGGGACCGCTCAGCATCAAGAACCTTTGCTCCATCGCGAAGGAGAAAAACGTTCCCGTCTTCGTCGATGCCGCTGCGGAAGAGCCCATCTTCCCGAACATCCATATCGCAGCCGGCGCAACCCTGGTCGGATATTCCGGCGGCAAGTGCATGCGTGGGCCGCAATCGTCCGGAATGCTTATAGGACAGAAAGACCTCTGCAAAGCCGCCTATTTTCAGGCAGCACCGCATCACTGCTACGGCCGCGCCCTCAAGTGCAGTAAGGAAGAGGCCATGGGCCTGCTTGCTGCCGTGCAACAGTGGTACAAGCGCGATCACGATGCGGAGCAGCGCGAATGGAGATCATGGCTCAAGAACATTGAGGCTCGTTTGAAATCATTGCCCTCCACCAGCTTCGACTATCTTGAGCCTGAAGATCTCTCCAATAGATCTCCCGAGTTGCGCATTAACTGGGATGCTAACGTCCTTAAGATCACCGGCACTGAACTCGCCGCCCGCCTTGATGCCGGTACACCTCGCATTCTTGTTGGCGGAAGCAAGGGCACCCGTCCTGACATGATGAACAGTTCCGTCACGATCATGCCGTACATGATGGATCCAGGTGAGGAGCGTATTATTGCGGATGCCATTTACGAAGCCCTCATAAAACCTGGGCACTATGAGAACCCTGTCATTCCGACCGGTACACCGGCGACGGTACAGGGAACGTGGGCTGTCACGATCCAATATCCTCGCGGCATCGGCGAGCAGAAGTTCACGCTCGAACAGAACGGTAACAATCTTACTGGAACGCAAAATGGTGAAATCTATAACGCGAAGTTTATAGGATCGATTCACGCCAATCGGCTAGAGCTCCATAGCAATATGGAGGTTGGGGGCAACACCATACCATGGACCTTCAAAGGCAATGTTGAGGGTAATAACATCGCTGGATCCGTTTACATGGGCGAGTATGGAAACGCGACCTGGAAGGCGACCCGGGCCTGACGTGCTCATCCGTTCCAATGCAACTCGAATCCATATCGACGACGCACTTCTGCCAAGTGCGCCGCACGATCCTTGCATTGCTTCCGCGCTACCTGCGCATAGATTGAGGAAAACCATGACGCATTTGTTTCGCAAAGAAAGTATTGCCAGTTGCTTCGTTGCGCTCTCGCTTCTCGGATCGACCAGCGTCTTCGCACAAGCGCCGGCCTATGATCTTCTCCTCCAGGGGGGGCACGTCCTTGACGACAAGAACCATATCGATGCCGTTATGGATGTGGCTATTAAGGATGGCAAGGTTGCTAAGGTGGCGCCCCATATTGCGTCGGCTGATGCGCTGAAGACAGTGGATGCGACCGGGTTATATGTTGCCCCTGGGTTGATTGACATCCACGTTCATGTCTACAACGGTACTGGCGAACGTGACTCCTATGCCGGGGATAATAGTGTTCCGCCGGATGGCTTTACCTTCCGCGTTGGTGTTACTACCGTCGTCGATGCAGGTTGTTCCGGGTGGAAGAACTTCGAGGACTTCAAGCAGCGCATCATCGACCGCTCGAAGACTCGGGTTCTAGCTATGCTCAACATCGTCGGCTCCGGTATGCGCGGGGCCAACTATGAGCAGAACACGAAGGACATGGACGGCGCGGCTACTGCCAAGATGGCTCTCAAGTACCCGGACACCATCGTCGGCATCAAGACTGCCCACTTTGAGGGGCCTGAGTGGACGCCGGTGGAACAGGCGGTTATTGCAGGTACCAAGGCCAACATCCCGGTGATGGTGGACTTCGGTGCGGATCGTCCGACGCGGCCGATCTATGACCTGCTGACCAAGAAGCTGCGGCCAGGGGACATCTATACGCATATGTACTCCGGGCTGCGGCAGGAGCAGGATCCTGTCACGAAGGGTCCCAGCAAGGCACTGATCGAGGGTCGGCAGCGTGGCATCTACTTCGATACAGGAACCGGCGGCGGCAGCTTCAAGTGGTCGCTTGCTGTTCCTATGGTCAAGGACGGGTTTATTCCCGACTCGATCTCGACCGACCTGCATATCGGCAGCATGAACGGCGCTACCAAAGACATGCTCAACGTTGCCAGCAAGATGATGGCGATTGGGTTGACACTGAATCAGGCGGTTGCGCAGATGACCTCGCATCCGGCGCATGAGGTCAAACGGGACGACCTTGGCAATCTCTCGGTGGGCTCGGTCGCGGACGTTGCGATCCTGCGGTTGGAGGAAGGCAAGTTCGGCTTCACCGACATGGTCAATAGCCGTGTCGATGGAACCGAGAAGCTGATCTGCGAGATGACCATCAAGGATGGCAAGATCGTCTACGACCTCAACGGAATCAGCACCGATCTGTGGAACGCTCCTGCCGATCCACATGCGGCTGAAGCATCGCGCTGGACGACGTTTGCTCCGCATGTTGCGGCTAAACCTAAGGAGATGCCTCACTAGACAGGCATCCTCAAGGAAACAACCGCAGGTCCTTCGACTCCGCAACTCGCAAATGCGCGAGTTGCTCCGCTCAGGATGACACTTCTAATTTGAATACATCCTAGTAATTTGCTCGACCACACCTCGTAGAGAAGAACGCCCGCTGAGAGTCAGCGGGCGTTCTTTTTTGATACGCATTCTTTTTGACGCATTGATTATGCGAAGACGAGGCACTGTGGTTTTGAGAGGGGGAAGCTTTTGCTGGTGTTGGCGAGGCGGCCCGTCTTTTTGTCGCGGGCGATGACGGCGATGTTATCGGATTTCTGATTTGCGACGAGAAGCCACCCCTCGGTGGGGTCGAGGGCGATGTGACGCGGGACCTGGCCACCGCAGGAGGTGCGCTCGATCATGGTGAGCTTGCCGTCGGTTGGCGAGATGGTGAAGCTAACCATGAAGTCGTCGAGACGGTTGGCGACGTAGGCGAAGCGGGCTTGCTTGTCGATGACGATGTCGGAGGGGGCGGAGGGGCCCTGGTGGCCTTCGGGCAGGTAGGAGGCCGTCTGGAGGGTCTCGAGCGTGCCTTTAGTCGCGTTCCAGCCGAGGACGTTGACCGTTGAGTCCAGTTCGTTGACGCAGTAGGCGAGTTTGCCGTTGGGGTGGAAGAGGAGGGCGCGGGGGCCTGCACCGGAGGCGGACTTCCACTCCGATGGAGTGTGTGGCGTGAGCTTGGCCGTGGCGGCGTCGAGACGGTAGATGTGGATCATGTCGAGGCCGAGGTCATTGACCAGAAGGAAGCGGTTGTCGGGGGAGACTGTGACGCGGTGGGCGTGAGGGCCGTTCTGCTGGGGTTTGGGGCCTTTGCCGCTGTACTGGAAGAAGGAGACTACGGGGCTGAGCCGGCCGCTGCTATCGGCTGCGAAGGAGGCTGCGCTGCCGCCGCCGTAGTTGGCTGCGAAGACGGAGCGTCCGGTGTGGTCCACGGATACATGGGTGGTTCCACCGCCCTTGGCCGATACCTGATTGATCTTCGTCAGTTTGGAGGCGTTTCGATCCAGGGTGAAGCTGGAGACTGCGCCGATGTTATCGAGCTCGTTGGCGGCAAAGAGGTTCTTGCCGTTTGGAGCAAGGGCGAGGAAGGTTGGGTTTTCCGCTTCGGCTGCGAGGCCGGTCTGGGTGAGCTCGCCGGTTGTAGGGTCGAAGGCGCAGGCGTAGATCCCTTTGCTGGTTCCAGAGGTCTGGGTTCCTACCAGCAGCAATTTTTTGGTGTCCATCCCTTTGGCAGCCGCAAACAAGGGCTGCGCTGCGATGGTTGCTGCCGCCGAACTCTGAATAAAATTACGCCGGGAGATCTTCCTCATTCCTTCTGTCCTTTCGAATTGCATGGTGAAACGTTTGTAAGTCGTATGTCAGCATATCCTTATCGGGATTGTTGTATCTACTGTAGGTAGCGGATGTAGGTAGCGGAGAAAGATACCCTCAGCGGCTAAAGCCGCTCAGATTCGCCGTACTTACGGCACGGCTGAAGCCGTGCCCTTAAGCAAGACGAGACTCTTGCAGCAGACGCTTTTTTTAGTGTCCTCCAGGGAGTCCTCTCTTAACTCCAGGGGTCCTCTCCATGCTGGCCTCCCTTACAAAAGAGGTATAAAAACACGAATGACTGCAAACGAGGCAATCGCGCCGTTTGCAGTCATTCCTTGTTTCTCGGGTTAGGGAGGGCTCCAGTGCCCGATTAGGCGGGCTGGATGTTCGCGGCCTGCTTGCCCTTGGGGCCAGTGGTGATGTCGAACGTTACGCGCTGACCTTCCTGAAGGGACTTGAAGCCACTGCTGTTGATTGCTGAGTAGTGGGCAAAGACATCCTCGCCGCCGTCTTCGGGAGTGATGAAGCCAAAGCCTTTTGCATCGTTAAACCATTTCACAGTTCCGGTTGCCATTTTGATAACTCCTGGTTAGGGCGAATTATTTCGCCGGGAGAGGCAATAGTATCAGGTGATGTTTTTATACGTTACGATTTTTTTTACATTTCCTGTCTCTCACTCTTCGACTGCGAGGTCGAGGCCGGATTTTTTGTGGACGACGGTGCGGACGATGGCGGGTGCGTAGGGTTCGGTATTGATGGAACGGGCGTTGGTGGAGGCCAGTTGCAGTGCGTAGAGGATGGTGGCGGCGCGGCGTGAATCGATGCGGTTGCGCGCGAGGGCGGCGACGACGAGGGAGATGGCGAGCTGGATGGATTCGGCGTCTTCGAGGGGCGGGAGATCGAGCTCGATTTCGGGCGTGATCTGGGTGGATTGCAGGTGGGTTTGAGCAGATTGAGTGGCGGATTCGGAGAGATTGCGATGGTTTTCGACCAGGTTTCTGTGGCGGCGGTGGAGGCGGGAGTGGAAGTAGCAGAAGGCGGTCTGGCCTAGCGATGGGGATTTGCAGCGGTGGCCGTTGGTTTTGACGTGGCGGCAGAGGGTCTCGGGCATGTCTGGCTCCTTTTGTTGGGTTACTCCACCTCCCCTGTCGAGCGGGGGTATTTTGTGGGTAAGCTTATTGTTTGTAATGGGTTACAGGCAGGATGTGTCGCTAAAATATTGAATACAGGTGGTTTAGCTGCAAAATATAGACATACATAGGTTTACGGGCGCGCCAGATTGCTGGCGACGAGGTTTGCAGAACATGGTTGTTTTTTCCGTTTCGTGGTTAGGTTGTGGTTAAAAGGGAAACGGCTGCAGCGGAGCTTTCGCACGCTTGCAGCCGTTTTCTGATCTCTACTTTAATTGTACCGAATTGAGTAAAACTCCCACGCAGTTTTAGCGGATTTATTTTTGGACGTGTTTTGATAATGGAATGAAGAAGATACTGTTGAGTTGGAGTGGAGGGAAAGACTCGGCTTGGGCGCTGCATCTGTTGCGGCAGACGGGCGAGTTTGAGGTGGGTGGGTTGCTGACAACGGTGAATGAGAGATTCCGGCGGGTGGCGATCCATGGGTTTCGGGAAGGGTTGCTGGATCGGCAGGCGGAGTTGGCGGGGCTGCCGCTGTGGAAGGTGGATCTGCCGTTTCCCTGTTCGAATGCAGAGTATGAGGCACGGATGGCGGTGGCTTGTGCGACTGCGGTGAGCGAGGAGTTTGAGGGTGTGGCGTTTGGGGATCTGTTTCTGGAGGAGATTCGGGCTTATCGGGTAGCAAAGCTGGCGGGGACTGGGTTGGAGCCGGTGTTTCCGGTGTGGGGGATTCCGACGGACAGGCTGGCGAGGGAGATGATGGCGGGTGGGTTGAGGGCTCGGCTGACTTGCGTCGATCCGCGGAAGGTGCCGGCGGAGTTTGCGGGGCGGGAGTGGGATGAGGCTTTGTTGAGGGAGTTGCCGGAGGGGGTTGATCCCTGTGGGGAGAATGGGGAGTTTCACTCGTTTGCGTGGGCGGGGCCTATGTTCAAGGGGGAGATTCGGGTGGAGGTGGGGGAGCGGGTGGAGAGGGATGGGTTTGTTTATGCGGAGATGGTGGGTGGGTGAGGAAGAACAGGCAACAGCAAAGGCGGGGTTCTTCGCTTTGATCAGAATGAAGGCGTTGAAACAAGCAACGACAACGACGACAAAAGCAGCTCCCTTTTGAGGGTGACAAGCTAGAAAGGCAAAAGCAACTACAACGACGGGCCGGGGAGATTGATACATTCCCACCCATCGCGATGAGACTGCGATGGATGGGGCACCCCGGCTTCTGTGGCTGGTTGAAAAGAACAACGGCAAGTACAACGACAAAGGCAAGGACGAAGACGAAGGAGAGTGCACTTAAAGTAGGGCGCTCTTATGTGTCGAGTGCATGTAGATTGTTACGAGGAAGGAAGGAATGTGCATATGCCGAAACCGATTGTTGGGCTTCATCACGTTACTGCGATTGCATCAGATCCGCAGAAGAATCTGGATTTTTATACCGAGGTGCTGGGGCTGCGGTTTGTGAAGCGGACGGTGAATTTTGATGATCCGGGGTCGTATCACTTTTACTTTGGCGATGATGCGGGGTCGCCGGGAACGATACTGACTTTCTTTCCGTGGCCGGGGGCTTCGCGTGGGTCGGCGGGGCTGGGTGAGGTGACGAAGACGGCGTTCAGTGTGCCGTTGGGGTCGCTGGATTATTGGGAGAAGCGGCTGGTGGATGATGGCCAGCTTGTGGAGCGGAGTGGGAAGCGGTTTGACGAAGAGGTGCTGACGTTTCCCGATCCTGATGGGATGAAGATTGAGATTGTGGGTCATGCGGATGCAGGAGTGGCGAAGGCTTCGCGGTTTTCGTCGGTGCCGGAAGAGCATGCGATTCGTGGGTTCTTTGGGGTGACGCTGTTTGAACAGCGATCGGAGGAGACGGCGAAGATTCTGGATGTGATGGGGTTCAAGAAGATTGCGGAAGAGGGGAACCGGCTGCGGTTTTCGGCGGATGGGAGTGCGCTGGGGAATCATATCGATCTGCTGGTGGATGCGAATGCGGGATGGGGGCGGCAGGGTGCGGGGAGCGTGCATCATATTGCGTTTCGCGCGGCCGATGATGCGTCGCAATTGGAGTGGAGGGAGGAGATCGCGAAGTATCTGGATGTGACGCCGGTATTGGATCGGACTTACTTTCACTCGATTTATTTTCGCGAGCCGGGTGGGGTTCTGTTTGAGTTGGCTACGGATCCTCCGGGATTTGAGTGGGATGAGCCGATTGAATCGTTGGGGGAAGAGTTACGGATTCCTACATGGCTGGAGCCTCGGCGGGCCGTGATTGAGCAGCGGCTGCCGGTGATTGAATTGCATAAGGCGAAGGTGGCTGGATGAGCGCTTCTGCTAATCCACATCGCGGGCAGCCTGTGCGGCAGTTTGGTGCTTCGCTGAAGGACGCTGAAGGTGCGGTGGTGATGCTGCATGGGCGCGGCGGGTCTGCGGAGGACATTTTGAGTCTGGCGACGGCGATGTATCGGCCGGGGCTGGCTTATCTGGCTCCGCAGGCTGCGGGGAATAGCTGGTATCCGTACTCGTTTCTGGCGCCGAGAGAGGAGAATGAGCCCTGGCTCTCTTCGGCGCTGGAGGCGGTGGGGAGTGCGGTGCGGATGGCTTTGGATGCGGGGATTGGGGTAGAGAAGATTGTTGTTTGTGGGTTCTCGCAGGGGGCTTGTTTGTCGACGGAGTTTGTGGCGCGGAATCCTCGGCGGTATGGAGGGTTGATTGGGTTTACGGGTGGGTTGATTGGGGCTTCGTTGGATGACAGCTATGTGGGGGAGTTGGGCAGGATGCCGGTGTTTCTGGGGTCGGGTGATCCTGATCCGCATGTGCCGTGGGCTCGGGTGGAGGAGACCGGTGAGGTGTTGCGGGGGATGGGGGCAGAGGTGACGATGCGGAGGTATCCGGGGCGGCAGCATACGATCAGCGGGGAGGAAGTGGATTTTGGGAAGAGGTTGGTGGATGGGGTGTTTGGGGGTTGACGGGTGGGAGTGCGAAGACACAAAAAGCAAGAACAATAGCAAAAGCAACGGCAATAGATCAGTCGCTTCGGCTTCGCCTTTGCTCCAGCCTTCGGCAGAGCGGTAGCCGCTTCGCGGTGGTGGTTTAGACGCGGGGCTGAAGCCCCGCTCTACCTTAGAGGCAAAAGCAAATACAACAGGGGCTGGGGAAATTTGTGGATTCCCACCCATCGCGATGAGACTGCGATGGATGGGGCACCCGGGCATCTGAGACAGCTGAAGTGAAGGCCCGGGGCTAAAGCCCCTTATGTTTGCGAGGTTTCGCAGGCTAAAGCCCTGCTCTCCCACCTAAAAGCTTCAGCAATTTCTTAAAGTGCTTGGCTTAGCGGCTGGCTAGTGTTTTTCTACGTCCATTAGGTTGTCGTCGGCGTCGCGGTCTATGAGTTTGTTGTAGGGGTCGATGCCGGCGCGGGTGGGCATTTGGTCGACGATGATTTCGAAGGTTTTGGTGGGTTGGGTGAGGCGGACTTTTTGCAGGTAGAGGGGTTTTTCTTCGTCTTTTTTGCCGTTGAAGACGCCTATGTCGATTAGGTCGTTGAGGGGTAGGGGGGACTCGTTGCCGCTGCCGTCGGATTTGATTTTGCGGGCCTGGACCGTGAGGGTGACTTTGTATTTGTGGTCGGGGGTGGGGGTGACGGTGGCGGTGACGGCTTTGTTGTCGTAGAGGACGATGTTCTCGAAGGCGTCGGTGATGTAGTACTGGAGGTCGGCGGGGGTCTGGGCGCGGAGGGCGTCGATGAACTGGCGGGTGTCGGGGTAGGGGCCGGGCTGGGCGTCGGTGGCGTTGGCGTAGCGGTGTTCCATGAGGAAGTTGTGGAGGGCGAGGTTGACCTTGTCTTCGCCGATGTAGTCGGCGAGGGTGTACATGACGTGGCCGCCTTTTTGATACCAGACGTAGGGCTCGTTCTGGACTAAGACTACGGGGCGCTCTTTGCGGATTTCGCCGGCGCGGCCGCGAAGGTAGCCGTCGAGCTCGTGCTTGAGGAAGCGGTGCATGCTGTCGCGGCCATACTTCTGCTGCATGACCATGAGGGCGGAGTACTCGGCGAGAGTTTCCGAGAGCATGTTGGAGCCTTCAACGCGGGCTCCGATGAGCTGATGGGCCCACCACTGGTGGCCTAGCTCGTGTGCGGTGACGAAGTAGGTGAAGTCGATGTCGGTGGGTTTCTCGAGGCGGCCGATGAAGCCGATGCCCTCAGAGAAAGGGATGGTGTTGGGGAAGGATTGGGCGAAGCTGCGGTAGCGGGGGAACTCGAGGATGCGGTACTGGCGGAACTGGAAGGGGCTGAAGTTTTTTTCGTAGTAGGCCAGGCCAGCCTTGGAGGCGGCGATCATGTCGTCGACGTCGTAGGTATGGGTGGGGATGTGGTAGACCTCGATGGCGATGGGGTTCGCGGCACCGGGGTACATCTCGCGCTTGACGTCGTAGCGGCCGGAGACGAAGGCGTAGAAGTCGAGGGTGTTGACGTCGCCCATGTCGTAGGTGAAGTAGTGGCGGCCGTTGGCGTGCCAGTCGCGGGTGAGATAGCCGGGAGAGAGGGCGGTCTGGGGCTTGCCCTCGGAGTCGGAGTCTGAGGTGCTGACGGTGGTGCGGTAGCTGATCCAGTCGGAGTGGGGCGTGAAGAGATTGGTGACGGTGCCAGCGGGGTCGCCGCGCTGGGGGAGGAGTTCCTGTTCGGGGAGGTGCTCTTCGCGGCGGCGGCGTGGGTCGCCGATCTCGACACCGTTGTCGTAGCCGATGGTCGGGAAGTAGTCGGAGTCGAAGAAGGTGCCGGAGTAGGCGAGCTCGGGGCGCTCGTTGCCGTCTTTGAAGCCGCGGCTGGTGTAGCCGACGTTGAAGGTCATGTCGAGCTTGTCGCCAGGGGCTAACGGGGTGTCGAGCTGGTAGATGGTGTAGAGGGCGCGGGGGCTGGAGGAGACGATGTGGAAGGGGCGGTCGAAGTGAACGTCGGAGACGGATTGCTTCTGATTGGTGATGTGGATCTGGCTGATGGGCTGGGTGGTCTTGTTCTGAAGGATGAAGTGGCCGTTGCCGGAGAAGGAGCGGCGCTCGGGGAAGATGTCGATGTTGGAGTCGACGGCGATGATTTTGGGCTGGGGGATGTTCTCGAACTTCTTGAAGTCGCGCTCGTAGGTGGCCTGGACGTAGCGGCGGCCCTTGGCGGTGGT
This sequence comes from Edaphobacter sp., assembly GCA_035317185.1. Lineage (GTDB taxonomy): Bacteria > Acidobacteriota > Terriglobia > Terriglobales > Acidobacteriaceae > Edaphobacter. Next base: position 192,356 of record DATHHN010000033.1, on the reverse strand, counting down.
GTACTCGTTGAGGACGTGGGTGTTGTAGAAGTACCAGATGCCGCTGCCAGTGGCGATGAGGAATAAGACTGCGGCGGCGGGGATGAGGCGGGGAGCGCGCTGGCGGGCGAGGCGGAGGCGGGCGGGCCAGGAGTCGTCGGAGCCGCGACGGGCGAGGGCGATGGAGATAACGGCGAGGACGCCGGAGATTGAGAGCCAGTAGGTGATGGACCAGAAGAGCGCGGGCGCGAAGTGGCCATAGCCGTTCATGTCGGAGTAGGTGTAGGCGGGGGTGTTGCCAAAGAGGTAGAGGGTGTTCTCCCAACCGAAGTTGTAGAGGATGGGCACGATGACGAAGATACCGATGACGATGCCGTGGCCGATGAACTTGTTGGAGACTACGGTCTGGATGAAGAGCGCGAACAGAACAAAGATGAGGACCTGAGGGAAGACGATGAGGTAGAGCTCTTTTGCGTATTGGAGAAGCTCGTAGTGGTAGTAGCCGGCGATGGTCTGCATGAGGATTCCGCAGAGGGCCGTGACGGTGAGGAGGATGAACTGGACGAAGATGAGGGCGAAGAGTTTGGAGAACCAGTCGGTGGTTTCGCTGATGGGCAGGGCGTCGTGGATGCCGGAGAAGTTGGTGTCGCGCTCGCGCCAGATGAGCTCCGCGGCGTAGAGGGTGGCGACGATGTAGAAGAAGAGCGCGGCGCCGCCTTCGACCGACTGCAGCATGAGATAGGTGACGGGCCAGACGTTCTGATCGGCGACGCGGCCGGCGAAGTGGCCGTTGTTGATGGCGAGGCCGGCCATGAGGATGAGGATGCCCCAGAAGGGGACTTCGCGGAGGATGTTGGAGATGCGGATACGAATGAGAGAGACGAGTTGCGCGAAGGTGGTTGCAGGGCCGAAGACCTGATGGACGATGGGGAGGCGGGCGGCGACGAGGCTGCGGGGTGCTTTGGCTTCGGCGATATCCTGCGCGCGGGCGAGGGCGGCGCGCTTGCCGCTGGTGCGGGCGGTGAGGGCTTCGACCGACATGGGGAAGAACTTCCAGACGGCAAGGAGAGCGAAGATGCCGATGGAGCCCCAGAGGAGGCGGTTGTAGAGGAAGACTCCGCCGTAAGCTCCGGGTGCCCAGGAGTAGAGCTGGGTGTTGCGTTCGACGACGGTCCAATAGCGGCTGATGGCATCGGTGTAGAGGAAGCCGACGGGGTCGAGGATGCCGGACCAGAAGTGCTCGAGCGAGCGCGTGGCGCTGAAGGCGTTGATGCCGATGAGATACAGCATGAAGATCGCCGCGCCCTGGAGGTAGACGATGAAGATTTTGCGCGAGAGGGCGGCGACGAGGAAGAAGAGCGAGCCGAGGAAGAAGATCTGGAAGACGACGATGGAGAAGAAGGGCTGGAGGTAGGAGGCGAGATGGTTGGGACCGATGCGGGTGTGATCGGCCCAGGGGGCGAGGGTGCCGAAGAACTCGCCGAAGAGGAGGCCGGAAAAGGCGAAGACAGTGGCGAAGAAAGAGCCGGCCCAGCGGCCGCCGAGGTAGGCGAATTTGGAGATGGGCTTGGTGAAGAGGATCTGGATGGTGTCGCGCTGGAAGTCGCGGAGGATGGAGGTGCCGAAGATGGCGGCGATGATGATGAGGCCGAAGAAGCTGATGCCGATGTCGTTGTAGATGTTGGCATAGGGGCCGTTTAGAAGGATCTTGCCGTTGGTGTTGCCGATGGGACCCCAGTTTTCGCTGGCGACGTTGAGGAAGTTGAAGGTGAACCAGCAGAGAAAATAAATGTAGGTCGAGAGGCTTTTGAAGCGGAACTTGAGCTCGAAGACGAAGAACTCCCAGAACATCTCCATGGTGTTGTCTCCGGTGCCGGGGTTAGTTCTTCGCATGGTTGGCGAGATTGAGGAAGTAGACGTCTTCGAGGCCGGATTCGACGGGGCGGAAGCCTTCGCCGGGACTGGCGTCGGAGTAGACGCGGACCTCGTGCAGGCCGCCGATGAGATGGGTGGAGATGACGTGGAAGGTGGTTTCGAGGGCGCGGAGTTCGTCGTCGGTGGCGACGATCTTCGACCAGATTTTTCCGGCGAGGGCGTCGAGCGCCGCGGTGGGGGCGCCTTCAAGGAGAAGCTCGCCGTTGGAGATGATGGCCATGCGGGGGCAGAGCTCGCGGACGTCTTCGACGATGTGGGTGGAGAGTATGACGGTGACGTTGGAGCCGATGGAGCTGAGAAGATTGAGGAAGCGGTTGCGCTCGGCGGGGTCGAGGCCGGCGGTGGGCTCGTCGACGATGATGAGGCGGGGGTTGGCGAGGAGCGCCTGGGCGATGCCGAAGCGCTGCTTCATACCGCCGGAGTAGGTACTGAGGGCTTTTTTGCGGACGTCCCAGAGGTTGGTCTGTTGGAGGAGGGCTTCGACCATCTGGGTGCGCTCGGTCTTGTTGGTGATGCCCTTGAGGATGGCGAGATGCTGGAGCATGTCGAGCGCCGACATCTTGGGGTAGACGCCGAATTCCTGCGGGAGATAGCCGAGGACTTTGCGAACCTCGTTCTTCTGGGTGAGGACGTTGAGGCCGTCGAGGTGGACGGTGCCGGTGTCGGGATCCTGGAGGGTGGCGACGGTGCGCATGAGGGTACTCTTCCCTGCACCGTTGGGGCCGAGGAGACCGAACATGTGGTTGCCGATGTCGAGGGAGAGATTTTTGAGTGCTTTTACGCCATTGGGATAGGTCTTGGATAGACCAGTGATCGTCAGTGCCAAAGCAGAGACCCCTTCCGGTGGAGAGATTGGGTATGGCTCGTGAGGTAGAAACCAACGTATCACAAGCACAATGCTGCTCAGCGGTCTTTGTGACAGCCGGGCATACCTCGCTGCCGGCTTGTGGGAAGTGTCCCATTAAGCGCGGATTTCGGAAACTGATTTATGCAGAAGGCGAGATTTCTATGACGATTGCGCGGTTTAGATGAGCTTCAATTTGCTGAGTTTGTCGTGGGTCTGCTTCCTGCAAAAGAGCATGGCGACGGAAGAGTCTGTTGTGCGCTGGCCGGCGGTGCGGCGGCGGGCGAAGAGAAGACCGACAGCTCCGGAGACGATGTAGATGATGGATGCGGGTTCGGCGGCGATGATGGGCAGGACGGGCAGGATGGTGGTGAGATGTACGAGTTCCATGAGCGCTCCCTTGTGCTAATGAGCCTATCGGCTGTCGGACAGGTTGGGGCTACCACTAAAGTTGCAGGCTAGGCGGAGTGTACCAATATGGGATTGAGATTGGATTCGGCTTCGACGGCGGAGTAGGGCGATGTGATGTGGTGGAGGGATTCGGTGAGCAGCCAGAGGTAGCCGAGGATGAGCAGGGTTTGCTGCGCGAGAAAGAAAAGACAGGTTTGCTGGTGAGCGAGGAGGCCTTGATGAAAGTCCTGGCTTGAGAACTGGTGGAGTACGGTTGCCCAGTAGCTTGGGCTCACGATGGCGATGACTCCGAAGAGAGCGAAGACTGCTGTCTTTGCTGTCTTCAACCTGCCGGCGGAAGGAATAAGCAGGCAGATGGGAAAGAGGGCGAGCATGAGATAGGGCGGCCATGACTTTTTGGAGAAGAGCAAGAGGCCGAGGGTGAGAGCAGCCATGCCGAAGGTGAGGACGCGAAGACGAAGTGCCATGGTCGCATTGAGCATGGCACTGGCAACAAGGGCAAGGATGATGCCGAGAGCGGTGATGGTGAGCGTGTCCCAGATGCGGGAGGGAACGGTGATGCCGAAGATCGCTTCGATGAGGTACGGGAGATCGTTGGCGGACTTGAGGCTGCCTTCCTGAGAGAGTGGGCTGAGGATGGCGAGATGCTTTGCGGCGAAGGCTCCGTAGACGAGGCCGACCGGAAGTACGAGGCCGGCGGCCCAGCGCCAGCGGTGGCGGAAGCTGCTGAAGAAGAAGAGAGGAGCGTAGAGAAGGGGGAGGAATTTGATGGAGACGGCGCTGAGGCCGACGGCTGCTCCTGAGGCGAGGGTATGGTTTTTGTGGAGGAGAAGGACGGCGAGCGCGAGAAGGGTGGCGATGATGACGTTGTCATGACCGTCGATGGTGACGAACTGGAGGCTGAGGGCGCTGGTGAGGTAGAGGAGGGCGGCGGTGCGGACTTCGTACTCGGAGAAAAAACTGCGGGCAGTGTGCAGCCAGATGGGAAGAAGAAGGAATTCGACGCAGGCGGCGAGCAGGATGATGGAGAGCGGTGTATGCCAGAGGGTGATGGCGACGGCGTCGAGGTAGGGATGGAGAGGGGCGTAGCTGGTGAGGAAGTCGCGGTATGGAAGAAGACCGTGGAGGGCGGAGTTTGCGTCGTCCCAGTAGAAGGCGGGGATGTCTCCGCGGGGCTGGAGGCGGGCGATGAAGAAGATGCCGAGGTATGCGGCGAGGCGGCTGAGGATGAAGGTGATGGTGATGAGGCGGTCGAAGGTGTGGCGCGGAAGAGCGCGGAGACGGGTGGTTGAGACGGCGACAATGCCTGCGATTCCCGCGACAGCACTGAGGGCGGTGCGGAGGATGAGAGTCTGATTGCCGGTCAAAAAAAGCCTCGTGGCTGGTTTATCTGACGTATTGTGCCATGGGATTGGTGGGGGTTGGAATGACGCGGAAGGGTCATTTGGTCCGGCGTTAGATGGGATGAGAGGGAAAAACAAACAACGGCAACCGTAAAGACAGAAGCATTCCCTACGGGATGGCAAGCAAAAGGACAGACAACGACAACGGTAAAAGAATTAGTGTTCGAGTTGGATGGTGCTGGGTTGTTGGCCGAGGCTGGTCTGGAGGAGGCGGGGGACGGGTCTGCGACGGTGGGCGGGGCGCGGGGTGTTGGGGATGGCGGGATCAAGGCGGTAGAGGATGAGGAGGTTGCGCTCGGGGTCGTCCATGGCGGGAAAGGCGGCGACGCGACGGAGATGGTAGAGGGGGGCGAGGGCGTCCATCTTGTCGTCGTCGACCTGGTTCCAGGTGACGTACCAGCCGGGTTGGTAGGCGCGGACGCGGACGGAGAGATCCATCGTACCGAAGTCGTCGCAGATAGAGGGCAGACCGGTCATGAGGGAGAGGTTGGAGCCGCTGATGGAGAGAACGAGGGGGTTGTGAGTGGGGTCGGCAGCGACGATGTCGTGTATCTCAGAGGCGGCGCGAGCGAAGGTGTACTCCGCAGTGCGGACATAGTGGATGGTCTGGCGGGCGTCGGAGATGACGATGGTGGCCAGAGCGGCGGCGGCGAGGCCAGCGGCAAAGTGGTGCAGGGGAGCGACAATGCGACGGTGTCGCCAGATGCTTTCAAAGACGATGGCGACCAATAAGGTGAGAGGGATGGCGACGACGAGGTAGTACCGGGGCTGGAGGTTGTTGTGGTAGGCGAGGAAGGCGGCGTATCCGGCGGCCCAGAGGATGAGGGCGGGGACGAGCGGGTTGCGCAGGAGGCCTTGATCGATAAAGAGAGCGATGGCAACGGCAATGAGGGCGCAGGGATAGAGGATGGGGCCGATCCACTGGCCGTCGGCGATGGTGTCGCGGAGGACGGAGGGGGCATTGTCGGAGGTGATGCCGGTGTAGGCGTTGGCGCTGAAGAGGTATTGATAGTCGCTGAGGAAGTGCGGATGGACGACAAGGCCGTAGTAGCCGAACCAAATGACGATGGCGAGGACCGCCGGAGGAAGACCAAGTCGAAGGAAGGGGTGAAGCCTGTATCCGGTGCGTGCCCAGAGCAGCCAGACGATGGCGGGCAAAAGGAAGATGGCGGTGGTCTTGGTGAGGACCATGAGGGGAAGGATGAGGCCGAGGGGAAGGGTGTTGCGGAGGTAAGTTCGCCAAGTGGGATTTTGGGACGGCTCACTGTAGGAGGCGGCGAGGAGAGCCAGAAGGGTGAGCAGGATGAGCATGGGCTCGAGGATGGCCAGACGGGTGAAGGCGAAACAGAAAGGGCTGACGGCGAGCAGGAGAACCGCGATGGCGGGGGCGAGTGAAGGGCTGCTCGATTCGGCGGAGGACGGTGTGAGTCGCTGCCAGCGGCGCAGAAGAAGCCAGGAGGTAAGCAGGATAAGAGCGAAGATGCCGACGGTGAGGGCGCGCGCGGGGGCGACGCCGACGCCGGTGAAGCGGAAGACGGCGGACTCAAGCAAGGGCCAGACGGGGAGGGCGGCTGCGGGGTTGAAGTCGCCGGGGACGTACCAGTGGCCGCGCTGAAAGTGGCGGATGGCGGCGTCGCCGTACCAGCCTTCGTCGGTGTACTTGGACCAATCCATCCAGGGGGAGTGGTTGGGGAAGTCGGCCTGGAGATGCAGGGTGTGGAGGCCGAGGAAGATCGCAGAGACCAGGAGAAGCACGACCTGAATGGCCTTGAGGAGACGCGACGAGATGGAGGACAGCTGGCCCATACAGACTGAGAATGATACGCAAATGTGAAACCAGAGTTCAGCGTGTTAACAGAACGTAGCCCAGATGAAGAACCGGTGATGACAAGGCACGGTATTCCTGAGGTCGTACGGTAAGCTAAACGGCAGCAACAGCAAGAACCGCCATAGCCAAGTTATGACGAAAGTGGAGACGATGCAAGGTCCAAAGAGGGCAACGACTGTTTTACTCGCTTTCATTCTGCTTACAACTGGATTTACGGACTACTGGGAGTACAGCAAGGCGTACCACAAAGACCCATCAATCTACCAGGATCTGCTGACCGGGACGGCGATCGCGCCGAACCAATACCGCATCGGCGTGGTGATAACGGCGGACTTTGTGGCGCGTCATGCGCACCTTGGCTTGCGGCATATGTTTACGCTGATCGATATGATCGCCGGTTTTGTGGCGGTGTTTACGCTGTTCTGGCTGCTGCGGAGGTCTGCCGCGTATCGGAACGCGAGCCAGTTGGGGCGCTGGTTTGCCGCGGTGGCTTTTCTTGTCCTGGTGCAGTTCTATCTGGCCTGGGTGACGTGGTATCAGCGACCGGAGACGTTGACGACGGCCGCGCTGGTGACACTGACACTGCTGTTGCTAACGGTGCGGGTTCGGCTGCCGGGGGTGGCAGGATATGTGGCTACCGCAGGGGGAATGCTGCTGATCGCGGTGGCACAGGGGTTTGTTCGTGCGGATGTTGCTTTTGGGCTGCATGCCGGAATTTTTCTGTTTTGCTTGACGCGGGCCAGCGCAGGGCTCTCGATGCCTCGCGGGGTGCAGGCGGTGACCAGCCTGGCGGCGGTGTTTGCGGCGGCGGGTATTCAGTACTATATGATGCACATCCGGTATCCGCATGCTTCGTATGGGGACACGCCGGTGTTTCAGCTGGTGCTGAACTTCAAGGAGTCCGCGCGGCTGATTGCTTTTACACTTTTTATCCTTCCGTATGCGTGGACGGTTTATACGGTATTGCGCAGACGGGTTGAGGCTGAGGCTCCAGCGCTGGCTTTGCTGTGTGGCTCGGTTGTTTTTATGGCGATGTGGTGGATGGCCGGACGCGTCGAAGAGGTGAGGATTTTTCTGCCGTTTGCGTTGGCAGTCGCTCCGTTGACGGTTCAATGCGCTGTCGAGCGCTGGGTGCTGGAGGGACGGCCGCAGGAGGCTTGAGGCTTTTTTGCTTGTGTGACTTGAAAGAACGATCGGGCTAAAGCTGTGGCATGCAGGGATTCCCTCAGCGGCTAAAAGCCGCACAGATATCGCTGTACTTGCGGCACGGCTAAAGCCGTGCCCTTAACAAAACAGGACTGTTCGGTACAAAACTTTGGATTACTCGTAGGAGAGGGCATCGATGGGGTCTTTGCTGGCGGCTTTGAGTGCGGGGTAAAAGGCTCCGAGGATTGCTCCTACGAAGGCGATGACCACGGCCTTCCAGACGTAGGGTCCATTGATGACGAAGTCCAGCGTTGGGAATCTGTTCTGGAGGGCGGCGCTAAGGCCGTAGCTCGCCACTATTCCGAGGATGATTCCGGCTATCGCGAGCAGACCCGTCTCGCGCAGGACGATACCAACGATGTAGCTGCGGGATGCACCCAGAGATTTGAGGATGCCGATCTCGCGGGTGCGCTCCATGACGGCGGTGTACATGGCCTGAAAGATGACGAGGAAGCCGATGACGGCGGCGATGCCGATGACGACGCGGAGACCGATGCTAAAGCCGGGTAGAGAGTTCGGCGACATTGAGGAGAGATACTCTTCGGTCTTGAGGACGCTGTAGGTATTCATGCCGGGCGTGGCGAGGATCTCGTCCTTGACGGCGTCTTCGTACTTTGGAGGGTCTTCGGTCTTGAGGTAGAACATGGAAGCCTTGCCTTCTGTACCGGTGATGGAGCCCATCGTGTCGATGGGTATGAACTTGCGGCCGCCTTTGCCGTGTTCGACGATGCCGGAGATACGGAAGGGTTTGGGACCGAGCACATTCATGGTGTCTCCGACCTTTTTACCGGCACCGACGTACTCGTCGACGATGACGTCATAGGGTCCCTGAAAGGGGCCGCCGGAGAGGAAGACGAAGGGACGGAGCGCGTCGTAGCTCTTGAAGTCGATGCCGTAGATATTGTCGAGGGTGCTGGTGATTTGAATATTGACGGGGGCAGCAACCTGAACGTGAGGCAGTTTTTCAAGAACGTCGGCCACCTTGATGGAGGCAGCGGCAGGGCTCATGCCGACGAAGTTGTTCGTGGTGCTGGGCCGGATGAACATGTCCATGCCGATGCCGTTCTGACGGTCTTTGAAGCCGTTTAGCTTGCCCATCAGGATTGCGGTGATGGAGAGGATCATGATGACCTCGATGGCTACAGCGAAGACACTGATGAGCGAGCGGAGGGGACGGTGGACAAGGTTACCGACAACAAGTTTATTCATACCTCTACCAGTGTATGGGAGAGGAGGCGGATCACGGTTGTTGGATGGTGAAAGGGTTAGCTGAGCGGCTGGCGCCAGCGGCTGACGGCACCGGAGGCGCGCTGTACGCTCTGGACGGGAGCACCCTGGCGGACGAGGATGCGTTCGGGGCCTTTGAAGAGGGTGCCGAGCAGGGGCATGAGATAGGTGGCGGAGAAGGCGGCGACAACGATGCTGAAGGCAGAGAGGCCGAGCATGTAGATGACGCTGCCGAGCATTCCTTCGGGGGCGGCATGACTGAAGAGGGCGATGGCGAGCAATCCCCAGGGCGTCTCGCGTACGGTGCCGCAGAGGGAGTCGAAGAGAGTAAAGAGCATGATCCAGAGGATGGGCGCGAGAATCAGAACGCCGACCCAACGGTCGATGTGATAGCCCTCGCCGGATGGGGAGAAGGAGATTCCGGTGGTGAAATCGTCTTCGGCCATGCCACCGATCTGGTGAGCGTAAACATTGCCGAACCCGATGGAGGGCTTGCCGGGCCAGAAGACGCGGGGAATGATGTTGGCAAAGCCGCTGTAGATGGGAGAGTAGCCGAAGGTTCCTTTGCGCTCGGTGACATCAATCAATGTATCGTCGACAGTGATCATTTGCAGGCGGTCGAACAATCCCTGGGGCGAGTTGTAGTATCCCTGAGCAGCTTCCATAAAATCATCGTCGGTGGTCGTTACGTATTTGTTTCGGACATCCCCCAGATTGGTGAGAAGAGAGATCGCTGTCTTAACGTTTTCAGCCGGGTTTCCAGTTGTGCTTTTGAAATTTCTACCGTACTGCGAGAAAGGCACGAGGTATTGAACCATGAAGATGGCTACGGCAAGGATGCCTACCACTTGATAGAGCTTAATCTTGTAGCGCTGAGAACCGGCGGCGATTAACCAACAGACGAAGGGAGTGAACATTCCTTCTTTTGAGAAAGAAAGCAGGCCCTCCGCGAACATGGCCCCGCCAGAGAGGAGGACAGGAAGATTGACACTGCTGGTGCCGCCGCTCCTTCGAATCTGATGGATGACTCCGAGGATGATCGCCATGGGAAGAAAGCGATTGATCTGGGCGAGGGAGCTAAGAATCGAACCACTCTGGCGTGGCACGAACGTGAGGATCACGGTCAGGATCATGCCGGTGACCATGCAGCCGACTGTGGCGTTCTGAATGTTTGTGTCGTTCACCATTTGTCCCAGCAGTGGTCGTTTGGCGGTGAGACGCCGGCTGACGAAGACGGCTACGAGCATGGCGGTGATACCGCCAAGAAAGACCTGCATGGTCAACAGAGGCAACAAAAGATGAGAATCGGCCGGCTCGCCGAGGATGGCCTTGTAACAGAGGCCGAGAATAACGGCCAGGACGGCATAGAAAAAGACGTATGCGCCGGAGGGTCGGGTTAGACCACCGGCGAGATTGAAAGCTATGGTCGCAATGATGATGAAGAGGAAGCTATAGAGCGAAAAAAATGGATTCGTTCCCTGGTAAAGCTGAAGTGCGCTGAGCAGGGTAGCAAAGGGGATCGCATACTGCAGTGGGATTCGTTCGGGATAGGGGATGCGCACTCGACCTCTTTTGTACATGAATGCATAGTGAAGCGCTATTGGCTTCGTAGAGACGACCTATTGCAGTCCGTCTATACGATTTCTACGAGGTTGTCGCGAGAGCATGAGTCGGCAGTATTGGGTTGAAGCGCGAGGATATTTCGGCTAACCAGCATGAGTATCCCGGAGAGCAGAAGAAAGACGGTCATCTGCTCGATGAGTTGCATACCGGGCGGCAGGGAGGTGGGGATGAGCTTGATGCCAAACCAGAGCAGCGCTACCGTCGTCAGGATGTAGGCCTTCGTTCGCAGGAGTGGAGTGGCGAGCGCGGCCGCTAACGGAATTGCGAGAAAGACGTAGTCGTAGGTGCGGTGGGGAAAGAACATCAGGGTAGCTACCGCAAGAGCTGCTGCGTCTCTGCGCGGGTAGATTTCCTGCTGCCGTGCGAGCGCAAAGGTAAAGGCCACGCTCGCCAGGAGAGCAGCTGCCGCCATGATTTTCTGGGTCAAAGGTACGGACAGAACGTTGCGGCAGGCGATCTGAATGATTGTCATCAGATTGCCCAGGCCGTTGATGGTGTCTGTGCGGCTGACGGCGAGAGGCTCGGTCGATAAAGTGAGCAGGCTTCCGTGCACCAGCAGACCCATGGCGAGGAGACCCAGTAGAGGAAGGGCCAGCGAGATGGCCAGGACACGAAACCGGCGGCAGAAGAAGAGATAGAAGAAGACGACGGGGGAGAAGCTGTACTTCGAATAGCTGAGGCCGAGGGCGATTCCCTGCCCTGTCGGCCTGGCGAAGTAGAAGATGAGGCAGAAGAGGAGGAGTTCGAGCAGGCTTTGCTGGCCGTTGCCGAGCACGATGCGGAAGGGCGTGCCGGCAAAGAGGAGCAGGAGGAGGAGAAGGGCCTGGGAATGAGGCAGGTCGTAGATTCGGCGCAGAATGAGCGCAATAAGGATGGCGAAGAGGCAGTTGAGGATCGCCCAGAGGGGCTTGGCGTGGGAGAAGCTGAGGGAGCCGAGCGGGAGCAGGAGGATATATAGCTCGTGCAGGTAATTTGGTACCTGGGAGAGCTGGATGCTGTGTTCGGGGTCGTGACGGAGGAATTGGCTGTAGGGGTCGACGTGCTGGAGTGCGAGGTGGGCGCCGGACCACTGGAAGTCCTGGCTCCGCGAGAGTGAATTGCGGATGCCCGCGTACACGGAAAGTACGGCAGGAAAAACGAGGGCTGCATTGATCCAGACGATAGGCCGAAGTCTCATTTTTCGGGGGTGTCCTCTTTTGGGAAGACTAGGGGGTAAAGCCCATTTTGCGGCCTAACTAGTTTGGTTCCAAGCGAGTATAGAGAGCCTGGATGCTCAAAACGACTTTGACTTGATAGGGAGACGGAGCTATTCTGCCGAGAACCGTGGCTCCAGAAACGGTGCAGTAAATGAAATTAATAGTAGGCTGAGCGGAGTGAATGGAAAGATTCTGCGACGAGCTGCGAGGGGAGCGTGAGCGCCGGGATGTCTCGATTGAGACGATCTGCGAGGTGACAAAGATTTCGTTGCGTCATGTGCGTGCGCTGGAGGCCGGAGAGTACAACGAGCTGCCGGGCGGAGTTTTCCGGAAGGGCATTGTACGGAGCTATCTCAGGGTATTGGAGCTGGACGAGGTTCCATGGATTGAGCGGTTTGAGGCCACCATGCGAGAGCATGGATCGGCTGAACCGGATGAGGAAGACTGGGCCGAGTTTGCGGAGAATGTCCGGAGGAACCGGGGTGGAGCCGAATCTGCGAACAAGCTGCGGTGGATGGGCGTGGTGATGATGATGGTGATGTTGGCGGCGCTGGGATGGAGTGTGTGGAGATATGCGCTGCATGGATTAGTGCTTCGGTAGATCGTACGACCACGGATAAAACGGATAAAAGCACGGGCTTAATACTGGTTAAAGCGATAAAAACAGGCAAAAACATGATGGTCCGCTGGAATCGTCTGCAGGGTCTTGTAAATGGATCTGCTTTAGATACCGTTTGATGCGGGATATTGCCGTTGGCTGCTCGATAGGCTGGTGTGGGTGCTGGGCTTTGCTGAATGCATGGGTGGATGGGTAAAATAAGAGGGTTAGATCTGCGCCGGCAAAGTGTGCGATGCGGGGATATTTCTGGAGGATATGTTTTGGCAAAACGCGACCGTTTTCTGTTTACCAGTGAGTCTGTAACCGAGGGGCATCCTGACAAGATTGCCGATCAGATCTCCGATGCAATTCTGGATGCCTGCCTGGCGCAGGACCCTTACAGCCGTGTGGCCTGCGAGACGCTGACCTGCACCGGACTGGTAGTAATTGCGGGCGAGATCACGACGAAGGCTTATGTGGACTTCCAGAGCCTTGTACGTGGAACGGTCGCGGCGATTGGCTATGACAATGCTCTGTATGGGTTCGACTCGAACACGTGCGCAGTGATCTCGACGATCAACAAGCAGTCGGGCGATATCGCCATGGGCGTGGATACGGGCGGCGCGGGCGACCAGGGCATGATGTTTGGCTATGCCACCAACGAGACGCCGGAGCTGATGCCGACGCCGATCTCGCTGGCGCACAAGCTGGCGCATAAGCTCTCCGAGGTTCGCAAGAACGGGCTGATGAGCTACCTGCGTCCGGATGGCAAGAGCCAGGTAACGGTGGAATATGACTCGAACCACAAACCTGTACGTGTGGATGCGGTCGTTATCTCGACCCAGCATGCGGAGAACGTCGGTAACGAAGAGCTTCGCGCCGATATTCTGAAGAATGTGATTCAGGCCGTAATTCCGGCGAACCTGCTGGATGAAGACACGAAGTACCACATCAATCCGACGGGCCGGTTCGTAGTCGGTGGACCGATGGGCGACACCGGGTTGACGGGCCGCAAGATCATCGTTGACACGTACGGCGGCATGGGCCGTCACGGCGGCGGAGCTTTCAGCGGCAAGGATTCGACCAAGGTAGACCGTTCGGCGGCCTATATGGCGCGGTATGTGGCGAAGAACATTGTCGCTGCCGGTCTGGCGGATCGCTGCGAGGTGCAGCTGGCCTATGCGATTGGCGTGGCTGAGCCGGTAAGCGTGCTGGTCGATACGTTTGGCACGGGCAAGGTCGATGAGACCAAGCTTGAGGAGCTGGTGCGGAAGAACTTCTCGCTGACGCCGAAGGGCATTATTGAGAGCCTGGACCTGCGGAAGCCGATCTTCAAGGCTACTGCTGCTTATGGGCACTTCGGCCGCACGGGCGAGGGCTTCAAGTGGGAGAACACGGACAAGGCTGCTGCTCTTACGGAGCAGGCTGGCGTCGCGGTCGCTGCCAAGTAAATACGAATAAGTAAGTTGCAGGAAGCGGGGTGAGCTCTACGGAGTTCATCCCGTTTCGCATTTTGTGGCAAAAAGCGGTTTGGATTGGCTAGGATGGAGTTTTTTCGCATCGCAGTAGAGTAGAGGCCATGCAGGATGGCCAAGAATATCTATGTTGATTCGCTCCGAATTTGATATTTCGTTTGATCTGCCCCAGGCACTGACCATGGTTGCCATGCTGCGACTTCATCCTTCTCTTGATCCGCTGGTACGCGAGGCAGAGGTGTTAGCGCTGGAGCATGTCGAGAGTGATGCCCAGGGGCTTGAGTCGAAGATACCGATTGAAGCAGAAGAGTATGTGGACGTTTTTGGGAATCGCTGCTCGAGGTTTGTGGCACCGGCGGGGAGACTACAGGTGAGCGGGCAGAGCCTGGTTGAGGATGATGGACAGCCGGATCCGATTTTTACCGAAGCTGTTCAACATCCGGTTGAAGAACTGCCGGCTGAGACGCTGCAGTTTTTGCTGAGCAGCCGCTATTGCGAGGTCGACCAGATGTCGCAGGTCGCGGGCGACATGTTTGGACATACGACACCGGGGTGGGCGCGGGCGGTGTGGATACGCGACTGGGTGCATAATCATGTGCGCTTCGACTATAAGACTGCTCGGCCTACAAAGACTGCGCTGGATGTGTTCACGGAGCGGATTGGGGTCTGTCGGGACTATCAGCATCTGGCAATTACGATGACGCGGGCGATGAATATTCCTGCGCGGTATGTGACGGGCTATCTGGGGGATATCCGCAGTCCTTACAGCGGAGCGGGCGACTTTAGCGCGTGGTACGAGGTGTTTCTCAGCGGGAAGTGGTGGACGATGGATGCCCGGCATAACGAGCCGCGTGTTGGCCGCATCCTGATGGCCACGGGTCGCGATGCGACCGATGTTGCCATTACAACCAGTTTCGGAGCGGCAGACGTGAAGAACTTCTACGTTGAAAGCTATGAGGTCGATGAAAACGGGGTGACCGTTCCGCTGGTGGGCGGAGGAACGCGCGACAAAAAGTGGGTCCCGCCTATGGGTTTGTAGTACGGGGTCGGGATTCCGAGTTTGAATGTAACGAATCGGAGTGTGGCGGTGTGGGGACCGGTGGGAGGATACTGGAATGATGACTCGCACGAATCACATTCCAAGTGTCTTTCCGGGCAAGCAGTGGCAGCAGGTGCTGGAACGCGATACCACAGCGGATGGACAGTTCTTCTACGCGGTGAAGTCGACCGGGATCTTCTGCAAGCCGAGTTGCCCAAGCCGCAGGCCAACGCGGAAACAGGTCCAGTTTTTCCCGACAACCGATGCGGCACAGGCAGCTGGCTACAGAGCCTGCAAACGGTGCGAGCCGGAGAGAACCACTCCCAAGGCTGATCCGCAGGCGGGTGCGATTGCCGCTGTGACGGAGTATCTGAAAGAACATGCCGGCGAGCGGACAAAGCTGGAAGATGTGGCGAAGGCTACCGGTGTGGGACGGTTAACGATTCTGCGTGGATTCAAACGGGTGCTTGGTGTGAGTCCGGGGCAGTACGCAAAGGAGGCGCGGCTGGCTAAGTTCAAGGAGAAGGTGCGGGAGCCGAAGACTCGGATTACGGATGCGATCTATGAGGCCGGCTATGGTTCGAGCAGCAGGCTGTATGAGAAGAGCAGTGCGGCGCTAGGGATGACGCCTCGTACAATGCGCGAGGGCGGGGCAGGATTGCTGATTCGATATTGCACGGCGGCGAGTCCCTTGGGACGGATGCTTGTGGCTACGACTGATGTAGGGATCTGCTCGATTGCGTTTGGCAAGGATGATACCGAGCTTGTGGCTGGGCTGCGGGAGCGCTTCAATAAGGCGCAGCTGGTGGCAGCGAAGGGTAATACGGGATGGTTGGCCGATGCGGTCGCATTTGTGTCGAGCCAGATGGGAGAGCATCCGCTGGCGGCGACGTTTCCGTTGGATGTGCGGGCTACTGCGTTTCAACAGCGTGTATGGAAGGCGCTGCAGGAGATTCCGCGGGGCGAGACGCGGAGCTATTCGGATGTGGCGGCGCAGCTTGGAGCACCGACTGCAACGCGAGCGGTGGCGGCGGCATGCGGAGCTAATCCTGTGGCGATTGCGGTGCCTTGCCATCGGGTGGTGGGAAAGAACGGTTCGTTGACGGGTTATCGCTGGGGCGTTGAGAGAAAGCAGAAACTGCTGACTGCGGAAAAGGGCTGACTGTCGACCGCTGCGGCAGGTAGAGTAGAGCGATGACGCAGGCTGTAGCGGTAGACGAACGAGCGCTGTACGCGAAGATTACGCGGCGCCTTATTCCTTATCTTTTTCTGCTGTACATCGTTGCCTATGTGGACCGTGTGAATGTGGGATTTGCCGCGATGGATATGCAGCGGCAACTGCATTTCAGCAATACGGTATACGGGACGGGCGCGGGAATCTTTTTTATCGGGTATTCGCTGTTCGACATGCCGAGCAATCTTCTGCTGCGGCTGGTGGGAACGCGGTTGTGGATTGCGCGGATCATGATTACGTGGGGATTCGTCGCGGCTGCCATGGTGTTTGTGCATACGCCGCACACGTTTTATGCGCTGCGATTTTTGCTGGGAGTTGCTGAGGCGGGATTTGTGCCGGGGATGCTGCTGTACCTGACGTTCTGGTTTCCTTCGGGGGAGAGGGCGCGGGCGGTGGCGAAGTTCATGACGGCGACTTCGCTGGCGGGAGTTGTAGGCGGACCGATTTCGAGTGCGTTGCTGAAGCTGGATGGCCTGGGTGGATTGAGTGGGTGGCAATGGCTGTTTCTGGCAGAGGGTTTGCCGACGGTGCTGCTGGGGATTTCTGTGCTGTTTGTGCTGAAGGATGGACCGGACAAGGCGGAGTGGTTGAAGCCGCATGAAAAGATTTGGCTGGAGAATGAGCTGGAGCGGGACAGGGCTCTGTATGGCGCGGGAGAGCATGGCCGGTTGATGGATGTGTTCAAGATGCCCACGGTGTGGATTCTGGCGGCGGTTTACATCATCATCCAGATCGGCGTGTATATCGTGAACCTATGGATGCCGCTGATTCTTTCGAGCCTTGCGCATGACGGCGTGAGCCGCGATGCCAGTTTGATTGCGCGGTATGCGACGGTGCCGTATCTACTTGCAGCGATCTTTACCGTGTTGGTGGGGTGGAGCTCGGATAAACGGAATGAGCGGAAGGGGCACCTGGCTGGATGTCTGCTGTTGGCCGCGGTGGGGTTTGCGTGGACGGCGGTGACGCATGATGTTGCAGTGGCGCTGTGTGCGCTGTCGCTGGCGGCGATAGGACTGTGGAGCACGATGGGGCCGTTCTGGGCGTTGATGACGCGGATGGTGAAGGGCGCGGCCGCAGCGGGTGGCGTAGGTATGATTACGACGCTTGGCGGGCTGGGTGGGTTTATTGGACCTTACGTGACCGGGCGGTTGCGTGATGCAACGCACAGCTTTGCGGGTGGGTTGTATGCGATTGCGGGCCTGGCGCTTTGCGGAGCCGTGCTGAGCATAACCGTGATGCAACCAAAGGCGCAGAAGTTGTAACGAGAAGGCCCTTTATTACAGGAAAACAACCGTCTGGAAGAGGGTTTCCACCGCGAAAATCGACGGGTGAATGGTATCCTTAAAGGGTATCTTTCTGATCATTCACAACAATTTTATGGAAGAGGTTTTATCAATGGCGACAGCGATCATCGACAAGGCTGCGGAAGCGGTGGAGTACAAGGTAGCGGACATCTCGCTTGCAGAGTTTGGGCGCAAGGAGATCGACATCGCCGAACAGGAGATGCCGGGGCTGATGGCGATCCGCAATAAATATGCCGCAGACAAGCCGCTGGCGGGTGTTCGCGTGACTGGCTCGCTGCATATGACCATCCAGACTGCCGTGCTGATTGAGACGATGGTTGCTCTCGGCGCGGACGTGCGCTGGGCGAGCTGCAACATCTTCTCGACGCAGGACCATGCAGCGGCGGCGATTGCGGCGGCTGGCGTTCCCGTGTTTGCGTGGAAGGGCGAGTCGCTTGAGGAGTATTGGTGGTGCACGGATCAGGCGCTGCGTCACAAGGGCGGACTGGGTCCGCAGATTGTGATCGATGACGGCGGGGATGTGACCTTGCTGATCCATAAGGGCGTCGAGCTTGAGAACGGCGATGGCTGGGTCAACACTCCTTCCGGCAACCAAGAAGAGGGCGTGATCAAGGATCTTTTGAAGAAGATCCACGGTGCAGATGCGACTTACTTCCAGAAACTGGCCAAGGAGTGGAAGGGCGTCGCGGAAGAGACAACGACCGGCGTTCACCGGCTGTACAAGATGATGGAGCAGGGCAAGCTGCTGGTTCCGGCGATCAACGTGAATGACTCGGTGACCAAGAGCAAGTTCGACAACCTGTATGGCTGCCGCGAGTCTCTGGTGGACGGCATCAAGCGCGCGACCGATGTGATGGTCGCGGGCAAGGTTGCAGTCGTCTGCGGTTACGGCGACGTGGGCAAGGGTTCGGCGGCTTCGCTGCGTGGGCTTGGCGCTCGCGTTCTGGTGACGGAGATCGATCCGATCAATGCGCTGCAAGCGGCGATGGAAGGCTATGAGGTAACGACGCTCGAAGAGACGCTTGGACGTGGCGACATCTACGTCACCTGCACGGGCAATCTCGACATCATTACCTTCGAGCACATGAAGCTGATGAAGGACCAGGCGATTGTCTGCAACATCGGCCACTTCGACAACGAGATCCAGATGGATCAGCTGAACAGCGCCAAGGGCGTGACGAAGCTGAACATCAAGCCACAGGTGGACAAGTACACCTTCCCGAACGGCAGCAGCATCTTCGTGCTGGCGGAAGGCCGCCTTGTGAACCTGGGCTGCGCGACGGGACATCCGAGCTTCGTGATGTCGTCGAGCTTCTCGAACCAGACGCTGGCTGCGCTTGATCTGTGGAAGAACAAGGACGTGTACAAGCCCGGCGTCTACATTCTGCCGAAGAAGCTGGATGAGGAAGTTGCCCGGCTGCACCTGGAGAAGATCGGCGTGAAGCTGACGACGCTCTCGCCGAAGCAGGCGGAGTATCTTGGCGTGCCGGTTGAGGGTCCGTACAAGGCTGAGCAGTATCGCTACTAGCGTGCTCGTTGCGTGAAATGAAGAAGGGCCGCCGAGGAGAGATTCTCGACGGCCTTTTTATTTGCCTGCGACGATGGGTGACTAGGCTTTTTTGCCGTTGTGCTTGTCGCGGTAGATCCGCTTGGACTCCTGGTTCTGCTGCTGCTTGATGGTCTTGCGATCCTGCTTGGTGAGATGGCCGTTGTCCTGGGCGCGCATGCCGCGCTCTTCCTTATTGATGCCGGCTTCCTGGTGCTCGAGATGGCTGGTTTCACCTGCGGTGAGTTGACCGCTCTTGACACCCTGAGCGACGCGGTCCTGCTGGTTTTCCTTGCGCTGGTTGATGGTTGGAGGCGGTGTGACGGTGGCCGGCGCCTGCGCTAAGATGGCCATGGGAGAGAGGATCAAAGTTGCTGCGAGAGCGAGACGTGTAATGTTCATTTTTTAACTCCTAAATATCTTTTTGCGGCTTTCGTTGTCGCTGCCTACGGACGGAATAGACCCATGCGCGATAGGGATGTTGTGGCGTTTTTTTGAAGTATATTTTCAGCTCAGAGCGCGACTATTGCGTTGATAGAGGGTAGGGTGGTGACGCAGAAAGCCGTCTGCAACTTCAGTGGCAGATGATTTTTATTGAAAGATAGGGCTAGCTTGTGGCGGTTGGGGAGTCGAAGTCGTCGGCTGTGATGACCTGAAGACCGGGGGTTGTGATCAGCTGCTGGTCGATGAGGATGATGGTTCTGGCTGCGCCGCCGGAGTAGGTGACCTGGGTACCGGAGTAGGTAGCGATGGTGTCGCTGGTGGGGACCGTTCCGGTGGGCACCATGACGAGGGTGTAGGTGCCGGTGGGAATGTTGAGGTAGCCGGTGTTGATGTTGAAGACGAGGCCGGTGACGACGGGAGTGACGGCGGTGAGCTTTTGACCGGCGGGGACGAGATAAACGTCTACGGCGCTGATGCGGGTGGCCTGGTCGATGAAGCGAAGGGCGATCTGGCCGGAGGGTGCGGGCTGGCTCTGGTCTTTGAGGACGAGCTGCTGTAGGCTGGCGGCGGAGTTTCCGATGAGGACGGTGTACTGGCTGGAGACGCCGAAGGTGACTTTGGAGGAGGAGAGGACCTGTTTGGTTCCGGCTGAGTTGGCCGAGATGGTGTAGGTGCCGGGGGCGATGGGAATGTAAGAAGTGATGGTGCCGAAGCCGAGGTTGTAGGCAAGAGCGCTGGTGCCCTGGTAGATGTCGAGGCCGGGGGCGTCGGGCGAGGCGTCGATGATGCGGACCTGAGACAGGGAGGGATTGCCAACGATGCCCTGGCAGCCGGTAAGGGTGCCAGCGATGGCAGCGACGGAGGCGAAACGTGCGACCTGCCTGACGAAATAGTGGATAGACATAAGCCGTGGGCCCGACGGGAACATCTTATGATGGGACATCGATATGTATCACTCTAAACGATTTCAGACAGGCAGGCGATGGCGGAATTGGGTGATAGAGACTAGTGTGATGCTGGCTCTGGTGCTGGCTACTGGCCTGCCTTTGGGTGGACAGACGCCTGCTTCATCGGCAGGGCCTCCGGTTACGGCTACGGGGCCTCGGGTCGAACCGATTGTGAGTATGCGGGACAAGCATGAGGCGAATGCGGCGGCGATCGCTCCGCATAAAGCGAGCTACGACTTTACGCTGAAGGATAGTGAGTGGATGGATACGGGTGTGGTGCTGGGCGCGGGTGAGATGGCGAACTTTACAGCCGAGGGAAGCTTTACTCTGGCGGATGCGAGGGTGGCTACGCCGGATGGTCTGGACCGGGGGTGGAAGGATCTGCTGCGGCAGTTTCCGCTGAATCAGGCGAAGGTGGGCGCGCTGATTGGACGGGTGAGCGATATCGGGGCTTCGGTTCCCTTCTCTATCGGAGCTAATGGACAGGTGCCAATGCCTACGAGCGGAACGCTGTATCTGCGGGTGAATGTGAGCAGCGACCTTGCGGGGACGGGGAGTTACAAGGTGAAGATGACGTTTGCGCCGGTGGTGAAGACGGCGGATGCGGGCGGGTCTGTGGCTGCGATTGGAACGGTGGCGACGCCGGATACGTTTGCGGATATTCCGCGGCGGGTGTCGGATGCAAGCGGTGGGGCGGCAGCGAATGAAGGGGACATGGTGAATTTTGCCCTGGTGGGAACGAAGGAGCAGGTGGAGGCGGCGTACAAGGCGGCGGGGTGGGTGGCGGTGGATAAGAGCGTTCAGGATGCGGTGGTGAATGGGCTGCTGCGAACGCTGAATCGCGAGGCTTATACGGAGATGCCGATGAGTACGCTTTATCTTTTCGGCCGGCCTCAGGACATGTCGTATGCACGGGCGGATCCGTTGCTGGTGGCGGCGGAGAGGCATCACCTGCGAGTTTGGCTGACGAATAAGACGGTGAATGGAAAGCCGTTGTGGGTGGGGTCTTCGACGCATGACATTGGGTTTGAGAAGGACCAGAGGAATGGGGGTGTGACACATAAGATCGATCCGCAGATCGATAAAGAAAGGGACTTTTTGTTGCAGAGCTTCGATGCGGCGGGGGTGTTTTCGAGTGCGGCTTATGTAACTCCGGCGAACCCTTTGACGACGGCGAAGACGGCTACGGGAGGGAGTTTTTTTTCGGATGGACGGATTGTGGTGATGGCCCTAAAGTAAGGGGTTTTTGAGGATTTTTGGTGTTTGGGTGTGGTTTTTTTGTGGTCTGGGTGTGGTGGATTGGGTGGTAAATGTGGGTTGGAGATTGTCTTGTTTCTGGGGTTGTGGATTTTGCAGTTTTTTGGGATTTATTTGGGGCGGGATGAGAACAGCTAAGGCAATAGATTGGCCGCTTCGGCTGCGCCCGCGCTCCGGCCTTCGGCAGAGTGGTGGCCGCTTCGCGGCGGTCTTTTAGACGCGGGGCTGAAGCTCTACCTTAGAAACAAAAGCAACAACAACGGCTGGCTGGGATGCGGTATACATTCCCACCCATCGCGATGAGACTTCGATGGATGGGGCACCCCGGTCTTTTGTGTTGGGTTTGGAAGGCGGAAGCAGTGGATTGCCTTCGGGAATGACAAGTAGGAAAGGCAACGACAACGACAAAAGCAACGACAAGAGCGAAATACAGGGATCTCTCCACTGCGGCGGCTTTGCCGCCTTCGGTCGAGATGACGTGTTTGGAGAGTGGTTTGGAAGAGGGCAAGCAACAGCGAAGACAACAGCAGATCCCTACGGGATGACAAACAAGGAGGCAACAGCAAAAGCAACGGCAACAGCAAAAGCAACGGCAACAGCAAAAGCAAAAGCAACAGCAACGGCAACGGCAACGGCAACAGCAAAAGCAAAAGCAAAAGCAACAGCAACGGCAACGGCAACAGCAAAAGCAACGGCATCGGCACGGCACGGCACGGCACGGCGACAGTAACGGTCGGTTAGCCTTTGGTGTTGTCGTCGTTGGCTAGTTTTTGTTTGGCGGGATCGTGGAGGGCGGCTTTGAACTCTGGCCAGGTGTAGGTTTTGTTTGCGTCGAGGTATGGGGGGACGGGGGCGGTGGGGCGGATGAGGTCGGCGTTGGTTTTCTTTTCGTGGGCCCAGATGGCCATGACGTAGAGGGCGGGGACGCGGATCATGCGGCCCTCCCAGTTGCCCTTGGTGAAGGCAGGGTCGGTGGCGAGGGTTTTGAGGGCGGCTACGGTTCCGGCGACGAAGGGGCCGGAGTTGACGGAGGCGAAGGTGGGAATGCCTTGTTCGGGATCCTGAAGAGTTTCGGCGGCGGCGGACTCGGGGGAGCCGGCGTTGACGATGAAGCGCCATGCGGTGAAGGGGGCGGCGGTGAGGGGTTTGTCGCTGAGAAGATCGCGCAGGCCGATGTTGTAGACGGCGTGGCCGGAGTCGAGCTTGATGCTGGCAGGCTCGGCGGAAGCGAGGGGCGCGATGGTGAAGTGCTTGTGCTGCGCCATCTCTTGAAGGTGGCGCTGGGTGAGCTCTGCGACCTGATGTGGCGGCGCTGCAAATGTGACGGGCATGGGATGCTCCCTGTTCAGGCTCGGGTGAAGTAGGTGTGGGTCCATGAGCCGGAACCCTGGTAGGACGAGCTTAACGTGGCGTAGGCGATGTCGGAGGTTCCGTAGATGGGGTCTTCGACGTGGACGGTGCTGTTGGAGGTAGTGGCTCCATCGACGATGACGAAGTGGCCACCTCCGCCGGACCAGCCGATGCGGATGCCGACGGGAAGACGGCGGACGATTTCGCCTTCAAGGATCTGCTGGGTTACAGTGCCGCCGATCCATTGGTCGAGGTTGCCGGTCTCGGTGAGGGCACGGTCGAGATACCAGGTCTGGTTGCAACCGCTGGTGCTGCCGTCGTTGCAGCAGGTGGTTTGGCCGAGCTGCTGGTTGGCGAGAGAGCATTGCGTCCAGGGGCTGGCGGAGTTGTAGAACCTGCTGGTGCTGACGGAGACGGCGGACCAGCACCAGTTGGTCTGGGTTTGGGACTGCATGGAGAAGTTGAGGCTGGTGTTGAAGGCGGAGAGATCGAAGTAGAGAGTCCAGTAGATTCCCTGATCGTTGTTCATGCCCTTCCACGCGGCGTAGATGAGGTTGCCGAAGGATGCGATGGCGGCGCCGACACTAGTGCCTACACCGGCGATGTTTTGTTGCGGAGCCCAGTTGCTGCCGTCGAAGCTGGAGAAGTAGATGCCCTGATCGTTGTTGATGCCTTTCCAGATGGCGTAGAGAAGGGTTTGGCCCTGAAAGTTTTGATAGGTGGCGAGGGAGGGGCCGAAGGAGGTGCCTACGCCGCCGATGTTCTGCTGGGGAGCCCAGTTGTTGCCGTCGAAGCTGGCCCAGTAAATACCCTGATCGTTATTGATGCCTTTCCATGCGGCGTAGAGGCGACCGTTGAAGACGGCGAGAGAGGCCTGGGTGCTGGTGCCGACGCCGGGGATGTTGCGTTGAGCGGCCCAATTGGTGCCGTCGAAGCTGGAGAAGTAGAGGCCCTGGTCGTTGTTGATGCCCTTCCAGATGGCGTAGAGGCGGCCATTGAAGACGGCGAGGGAGGGGATGAGGCTGGTGCCTACGCCGGGGATGTTGCGCTGCGGAGCCCAGGCGGAGCCATCGTAGGAGGAGAAGTAGATGCCCTGGTCGTTGTTGATGCCCTTCCAGATGGCGTAGAGGTGGTTGTTGAAGAAACAGAGCGAAGGACCGGTGCTGGTACCGATGCCGGGGATGTTGTGTTGCGGACCCCAGGAGTTGCCGTCGAAGCTGGCCCAGTAGATGCCCTGATCGTTGTTGATGCCTTTCCACGCGGCGTAGAGGCGGCCGTTGAAGGCTGCCAGAGAAGGGCCGAAGCTGGTGCCGACGCCGGGGATGTTGCGCTGGCGTCCCCATCCATAGGCGTCTGCCATGGGGTTGTCCTCGTTTGGATTTTGAGTTTGGGCTGTCGATCGTGCCCGGTGGCCCGCTAGCACCCGATTTTGCTGGTGGGAGGATTCTGCTCCTGTGAGGGAGGAAATGCAAGTTGTATGTTTTTGGGATGGGGTGCAGTTTGTGTCAAGTCGTATGATTTGAAAACGAGGGTGCAGTATGCCGAAACAAAGAGGTTATCCCGACCGCAGAGGTATGGGGGCACAGAGCGACTTCATAGCGGAACAGTTCGTACCGAGTGAACAATATAAGGCCCAACAAATGGCGATGGTTCGGAAGTTAATCGCAGCAGGTCTGAATCCTGAACAGGTCGCAAAAATGTTCCTCGTTCCAGCTGACCTGCTTTCAGGGGAGAAGACAGAAACAAAAGTTGAGAAGCCAAAAGATCTTTAAACGAGGCATTCGTTACCCCGCGCCATGCCCAAACCTACCCTCGCGGTCGAGATGATGTTTGTGGAGATGGTGAAATTTAAGCGGGAGCAAAAGGGTTATTTGCAGCGGCAGACGGAGGATTGGAAGCAGGAGGGGCCGTTGAAGGAGTCTGTGCCTTCCATGCATTTTGGGGACTGGCCTTCGGGGCAGGCGACGGAGCAGCCGGAGCAGTATTTGGTGCTGCCGACGCGGCAGGAGTTGGGAACCGGTTCTCCGTTGAGCATGATGACGAGGGAGTGAGTGATGGATCGCTTGTTATTATGCGCGCCGGGAAGTTTGGCGTCGCTGTCGCTTGCCTGGCCGGTGAGTTCGTCGAGCAGATGGTTGGAGGCTTCGGCGAAGGTCTTGAGTGGGTTTCTGGTGCACCAGTTGTTGAGCCAGAGGGCGTTGGCTGCCGGTGCGGAGTCTTGCAGGGCTTTGGTGTAGCGTTTGTTGCTGTCGTGCTTGTCTCGGGTTCTGGCGATGTCGCTGGTGAAGTTCAGGAAGGGCGTGTAGCCGCCGGTGCCGGTTTTGTAGGCTTCGGCGTAGACGCCGCATTGGGTGGTGGATCCAGGATTGGTGTCTGATTGCGCGGGCGCGGCACGGTAGCTGAAGAGGATAGCCAAGGAGGCGCTGAGAGTGAGGATGGCGCGGGGAAGGGTCATGACAGTTCACCTCCGGAATACAACGTTGCTGGGCCCCGGGTAAGACTGTGCTGCCTGATTGCAGATGATTTTAGCGGATGGTGCAGACGAGGAGGGTCATGTCGTCGTGCTGGGGGGCACCGGCGGTGAAGGTGTCGGCGGCTTCGAGGATGCAGTCGAGGATTTGCTGGGCGGATGCGTTGCACTCGGGCTCGCGGATGCGTTGCTGGGCGCAGGCGATCATGCGGTCTTCGCCCCACTCTTCGTCGGTTTGGGTCATGGCTTCGGAGATGCCGTCGGTGAAGCAGAGGAGGGCGTCGCCGGGCTGGAGGAGAACGCCAGCGCGGGTGTAGGGCGCGTCGGGGATGAGGCCGATGACTGTGCCGGTGGCTTCGAGGCTGATGACCTGATCGCCACGAAGGATGACGGGAGGATTGTGGCCGGCGTTGACGTAGGTGAGGACGCGGGACTGGGGATCGAGTTCGGCGTAGAAGAAGGTGGCGTAGCGGTTGGTGGTGGAGGACTCGTAGACGAGCCGATTGACGTGGCGCATGAGGGTGGCGAGGTCGCCGGGCTGGAGGAGAGCGGCTGAACGAAGGCTGGCGCGGAGACTGGCCATGAGGAGAGCGGCGGAGATGCCTTTGCCGGAGATGTCGCCGAGGGCGAGGGCGAGGCGTTCTTCGTCGCCCTGATAGGCGGGGAGGACGAAGAAGTCGTAGTAGTCGCCGCCGACGGCCTGGGCGGGACGGCAATAGCCGGCGAGGTCGACGCCGGGGACTTTGGGGTAGACCTGAGGGAAGAGGCGTTGCTGGACTTCGCGGGCGATCTCGATTTCGCGGGAGACACGCTCGCGGTTGGCGACTTCGGTGGTGAGGTTGTGGAGGAGCTCGGCGTTTTCGAGGGCGAGGCCGGTTTGGGAGGCGATGGACTGGAGGAGTTGGCGGTCGGTGCGGGAGTAGGGCTCTTCGGAGCGCTTGGGGCCGAGAGCCATGACGCCGGCGAGCGAGTTGCGACCGGGGAGGGGAACGAGGAGCTCGGTGGAGAGATCGGCGAGGGCAGAGCGCTCGGCGTCGGAGGCGTCGACGAGCCAGCTGGAGGGGTCGTCGCGATAGACGTTGGCGGGGGCTCGGCCGCGGTTGAGGGTGGTGATGGTGGTTGAGCTGGCGAGGAGTGTGAAGGAGCTGACGGAGACAGGAGCACCGATGGCGAATTGCAGGCGGTAGGTGTCGCCAGCACGGAGGAAGACGGCGATGCGGTCGATGTGGAGGGTGTCTCCGATGCGGTGGGTGATGGTGGTGAGGAGGGGCTCGACCTCGGTGAAGTTGCGGGCTTCGTCGGAGAGCTCGGCAAGGAGGTGCTCGGCGGAGTAGGCCTCGCGGAAGAAGCGTTGGTCGATTCTTTGCTGGAGGCGTTTGGAGATGACGAAGCGGAAGGCGAAGAAGATGGCGATGATGGCGAAGAGATGGACGATATCGACGGTACGGCGATGGTTTGGGCGAGCGAAGAAGAGGCTGATGTTGTAGGACATCCAGGTGACGAGAAGGATGCTGATGATGACGACGGACTGTTTGGCGAAGAAGTATTTCGTGCCCTGGCGAATGAGGATACGGACGTCCATGGCGCGCTGGACGACGACGACGTAGGCGAGGGTGAGGGGGAAGAGGAGAAGGATGAGGAAGGAGGCGAAGTCGATCCACTGGGGGATGTCCTGGCCGACGTCGTTTCTATGAATGAGGGAGATGACTACCAGGATGAAAAAGGGAGTGAGGCCAACAGAGGTTCCAATGTAAAGGATGCGTAGGCGGCGGCGGGCATCTCCGGTGAAGACGCTGAGTTTGGTGCCGAGGTTGATGAAGAACCAGAAGATGGCCGCCATGCCGATGAGATTTTCGGCGGTGTTGATCTTATAGAGGTATGGATTGAGCCAACTGAAAAGGGCAAAGTTCCAAGCTTGCCGGTAGATGGTGAGGAGATCGAGCGGGAAGAACAGGAGGATAGGAACGATGATGAGCCATTTAACCCATGGCACACGGACATCGAGCGGGGAACGCTGCGGAAAATAGACGCCCAGGAGCATGAGGCAGAGCGGCATCGCGGTTTGTACGACGGCGTTCCAGAAAAGTGTGAGCGGAAGCGTGCGGACGGCGATTTGAAAGTTGTTGATGAAGACGGGTTCGAAGTAGCAGAGAATGCCGAGGATGAGCCAGGCACTGGGATTCCGGGGGCGGGCGAAGACGACCCAAAGGCCCGTGAAGATGCAGAAGATGGGGATGACGGTGAAGATGATCTGAAGAGCGATCTCCCAAATAGGGCGGCGTTCGGGATGAACGGGCGTCATCTGGACGACGGTGGTCTTGATCGCATCAGACGGTGGGCGCCTATATTCGATCGTCATCGTGTCACCGGCGGATGCATGACGGATCTGATCGTAGAGGACAGTAATGCCGGTGAAAGGGAGACCATTGACGGACAAGACCGTGTCGTTGCGGGCAAGTCCAGCCTGGGTACCCTCTGGTTGGATGTTCGTGATCGTGGGTCGCGGTTCGCCGCAATAGAACGGCGCACGAACCATGGTGTCGCCGTGCATGAGGATCTTCAGGCTGAAGCGTGCGCTGCCGAACGCGTGCAGAAGGGCAAGCGTAGCTACGATCGCGAGAAGGAAATACTGAAGGCGCGCTGGCTTCTGAGGCATATCCGGTTGGAGAGATGGTAGCAGCGGATAGGCTGTTCCTGCGGAATCTTGTTAGAAGTTGAGTTAAGCAGTAGTGCTCCACTCTTTTGGGAAGTGGAGCACGGGTGATAAGGTCTGGTTACTTTTTGGGGTGGCTGGCGATGATCTGGTCTTTGATTTTGTTGTAGGTGGCTTCGGGAAGAATGCCGCGGGTGAGAAGCTGGTTTTTGGCGGTGTAGGGGCGGCCGTCGATGATGCGCTTGGCATAGGCGTCGCCGATGCCGGGAAAGGCCTTGAGCTGGTCGGCGGTAGCGGTATTGATGTCGAGCTTGTCGGCCATATCGGCGGTGGTTTTGGCGGCCGAGTTCGCTTTGCCAGAGGGCGCTTGCGCTATGGCGCAGAGGGGGAGCGTAAGGAAAAGCGCGGCGGAGAGGAGTTTATGACGAAGACGGGACATGGGTGGGGGTCTCCTTGAAGGGCATGGCTTTACATGCGGAAGAGTACGAGAGTGGGCGGTGGACGTCAATGAATTTTCTGAATATTGGCCACAGATGAGTTGACATGATGAAAGGGCGGACGCTAACCTGATTCGAGATGAGTTTCGTGAACCACCATCGAGGGCAGCATCATCATCATGCGAAGAGCGTGTTGGCGGCTGTGTCCGGTGTGGCGAAGTAACGAACGCTTACTAAGGATCCTAAAAGGCCCGCTGACGCGCATACCGCGAGCGGGCCTTTTTCTTGCGCTTGATAAACGAAATGGAGATTGCAATGGCAGATGCAGTGAAGATTGATTTTGCAAAGATGGATGGTCTGGTTCCGGGAATCGTGCAGGATGCGAAGACGGGCGAGATGCTGATGCTTGGCTTTCTGAATGAGACGAGCTATGCGAAGACGCTGGAGACGGGGTTTGTGACGTTCTGGAGCAGGACGCGGAGCAAGCTGTGGATGAAGGGCGAGACGAGCGGCAATCGGCTGCGGGTGATTGCCGCTTCGACGGATTGCGATAACGATGCGCTGCTGTTCAAGGTTGAGGTTGAGGGTGATGGCTTGGTGTGCCATGAGGGGACTGTGAGCTGCTTTACGAAAAATATCGCTGTGGATGAAAAGAGCTAAAGCAGATTCCTCCGCTTCGCTGCGGAATGACAAATAAGGAGAACGTAAATGTCGGATGGTACGAAGAAGGTGAAGCTGGGAATTCCCAAGGGTAGTTTGCAGGATGCAACGATTGCGCTGTTTGAACGGGCTGGGTGGAGAATCTTCGCGAATGGACGGAGTTATTTTCCTTCAATCGACGATGAAGAGATTGAGTGCATGCTGGTGCGCGCGCAGGAGATGGCAAGGTATGTGGAGCACGGTGCTCTTGATGCAGGGCTGACAGGGAATGACTGGGTGCTCGAGAACGAGACCGATGTGGAGTATGTGACAAGCCTTACTTACTCGAAGCAGAGCCGGCAGAAGGTGAAGTGGGTGCTCGCAGTACCGGAAGACTCGCCGTTCCAGAAGCCGGAGGATCTGGCAGGAAAGATTATCGCGACGGAGCTTGTGGAGTTTACGAAGCGGTATTTTGCTTCGAAGAATATTCCGGTGACGGTGGAGTTTAGCTGGGGAGCGACGGAGGTGAAGCCGCCTACGCTTGCGGACGCGATCGTGGAGGTGACGGAGACAGGATCTTCGTTGCGTGCAAACCGACTGCGGATCATCGAGACGCTGATGGAGAGCGAGACGCAGTTGATTGCGAATAAGAGCGCTTTCAAAGATGCGTGGAAGCGAGAGAAGATCGAGAATATTTCGCTGATGCTGAATGCCGCGATTGCGGCACAGGGACGCGTTGGACTGATGCTGAATGCACGGGTTTCAGATCTTCAGGCTGTAGTGGGAGTGCTGCCGGCGCTGAACTCGCCTACGATCTCGCACCTGAGCGATCCGGAGTGGGTTGCGTTGAATACGATTCTGGATGAGAGCCTGGTGCGGGATGTGATTCCGAAGCTGAAGGCTGTCGGCGCTACGGGGATTGTGGAGTATCCGCTGAGCAAGGTTGTTATTTAGTAGATCGAAAGGCTTAACACCGATTTGCACGGATGACACCGATT
The DNA here is from genome assembly GCA_035317185.1 of Edaphobacter sp. Taxonomy (GTDB): domain Bacteria; phylum Acidobacteriota; class Terriglobia; order Terriglobales; family Acidobacteriaceae; genus Edaphobacter. Next base: position 162,313 of record DATHHN010000033.1, on the reverse strand, counting down.
TTTTAAGAACGATCATGAGATTGTTTTTGATCGTGTGTATCAGTGGTATCGGTGTTAAATTTCTACGGAGTTGATGGATGAGATTGGTCAGGTCATTTGGGCGAAGCGCTAAGGCTGCGGCGGCTTTAATTGAGACGCTGGAGCGGCGCGGTGCAGTGAGTACGGCAAAAGTTGAGCCGGTAGTGCGGCGGATTCTTGCGGATGTTCGCAAGGGTGGGGACGCTGCTTTGTTGAGGTATGCGGCGAAGTTCGATGGGTTGGGTAAGAACGCTGGGTTGCTTGTTTCGCGGGAAGAGATGCGGGCGGCGTGGGAGGCTACGGCTCCGGAGCTGCAGGCGGCGATGATGGTGGCGCGGGGGAATATTCTGGCGTTTGCCGAGGCGCAGTTGCCGAAGGAGTGGACGTTTGCACCGGTGGATGGGGTGAAGACGGGGCAGATTGTTCGGCCGCTGGGGAGTGTGGGCTGTTATGTTCCGGGCGGGCGGTATCCGCTGCCTTCTACGCTGCTGATGACTGTCACTCCGGCGCAGGTGGCGGGGGTGGAGCGAATTGTAGTGTGTTCGCCGAATCCTGCTAAGGAGACGATGGCTGCGGCCTGGCTGGCGGGGGTGACGGAGTTTTATCGCGTGGGTGGTGCGCAGGCGATTGCGGCTTTGGCTTATGGGACGGAGACTGTTGGTCGCGTCGATAAAATTGTTGGGCCGGGAAATCTATTTGTAACGGCGGCGAAGACAATTGTTTCGAGCGAGTGCGGGATTGATATGCCTGCGGGACCAACGGAAATTGTCGTTACGAGTGAGACTGGAGATGCAGCTGGGATTGCGGCTGATCTTGTGGCGCAGGCAGAGCATGATCCTGAGGCTCTGGCGGTATTGATTACGAGCAATGGGGTTTTGGCTGCAGCGGTATTGGGTGAAGTTAGGGCGCAGGCTAAGGGGAATGCTATTGCGAAGCAGTCGCTTGCTGCACAGGGTTGCATATTTGTAACCGGTACGGTTGCAGAGGCGCAGGAGTTGACAAATCGGCTGGCTCCGGAGCATTTGACGGTTGATTCCGCCGCGGATTTGAAGTGGATCAGAAATGCGGGGAGTGTGTTTGTAGGGGCTTATGCTCCGCAGTCGATGGGAGATTATGTCTCGGGACCGAACCATGTGCTGCCCACGGGGCGCGTGGGACGCGTTCGCGGCGGCTTGAGTGTGGCGGACTTTGTGAAGGTAATTACGGTGCAGGAGTACACGCGCAAAGGCTTGCGGAAGATGGGGCCTCATGCGATTGCGCTGGCTGAGGCTGAAGGGTTGAGGGGACACGCCGAGAGTGTACGAGCGAGGATGCGATGACGATGGCTACGGAAGTGAAGATTGTGAAGCCGCGTAGGGCGGTGTTGGAGATGCCGGAGTACCATCCGCCATTGGCTGGGCGTGAGGCGTTGAGGCTGGATTTCAATGAGAACACGCTGGCGCCTTCGCCGAAGGTTATTGAACGGGTGAAGCAGATAACCGCCGAGGGGTTGACGAAGTATCCGGAACGGGAGCCGGTGGAGCGGCTTGTTGCGACCCACTTTGAGTTGCGGCCGGAGCAGGTGCTGCTGACCAATGGCGTGGACGAGGGAATTCACCTGATGTGCTCTGCGTTTCTGGATGAGGGTGATGAGGCGCTGATCGCGCCGCCGACGTTCTTTATGTATGACGTGAACATTAGCCTGATGACGCGTGGACTGGTGAAGGTGCAGTCGGATGAGACGCTGGAGTTTCCGTTTGAGCGGTTGATGGCGGCGATTACGGATAAGACGAAGTTGATCATGGTGGCTACGCCGAATAACCCGACGGGTGCGCCGGTGAGCCGGGAACATCTGCTGGCGATTGCGAAGGCGGCTCCGCAGGCTGTGTTGATGGTGGATGAAGCTTACTACCACTTTCATGGTGAGTCGGTGATGCGCGATCTTGCGGATGTGCCGAATCTGGTGGTGGCGCGGACGTTCTCGAAGGCATATGGGCTGGCAAATCTGCGGGTCGGAATGCTGGTGGGTAGTGCGGAGTTGCTGCGGTACGTGCGGAAGGTGTGCTCGCCCTACAACGTTAATGGCGTGGCGCTGGATTGCCTTTCGGTGGCGATTGAGGATGAGGCTTATCTGGCGTGGTATGTCGAACAGGTGCGGGTGGGGCGTGAACGGATGATGGGTGGATTGGCGGAACTGGGAGTTCCGTTCTTTCCGAGTGCGGCAAACTTTGTGTTGATGAAGATTGGACCGAAGCATAAAGAGTTGGTGGCTGCGATGCGCGGGCATGGCGTGTTGCTGCGGGATCGATCGACTGATCCGGGATGCGATGGGTATGTGCGGATCACGATTGGCGTGGAAGAACATGTAACGCGTGGGTTGGAGGCACTGAAGGCTTCGCTCGATGAGATTGGATGGAAGAAGCAGCAAGTCAGCGGGTTAACAGGGCAGCAAGTTAGCGGTGATGAGAGGGAGTTTGAGTAATGGCGAAGGTCAGCAAGTCAGCAGGTCAGCGAGTCAGCAAGTCGGCGGGAGTGCGTTCGGGGGCGATCAAGCGGGATACAACGGAGACGCAGATTGCGTTGAAGCTGGTCGTTGATGGGCAGGGTGTCTATAAGGTTTCGACGGGGATTCGGTTTTTCGATCACATGCTGGAGTTGTTTACGCGGCATGGTGGATTTGATTTGACGCTGAAGTGTACCGGGGATCTCGATGTCGATCAGCACCATACGGTGGAGGATGTCGGGATTGCGCTGGGGGAGGCTTTTAATAAAGCTCTTGGCGACAAGAAGGGCATTATGCGGGCTGGATACTTTGTGATGGCGATGGATGAGACGCTGGCTGTGGCCGCTGTGGATTTGAGTGGGCGCGTGGCTTATGTCGTCGATGACAAGGTGAAGGTAAGGCTGGTTGGGGATTTTCAGAGTGAGCTGCTGGCGGATTTCTTTGATGGCTTTGCGCGGGGTGCGAAGGCGAATGTGCATGTGAAGACGATGTATGGGCGGTCGAATCACCATAAGATTGAGGCTATTTTTAAGGCTTTTGCACGGGCGTTGCGCGGGGCTTGCTCGCGGGATGAGCGGATGCGGGAGATGCTGCCTAGTACGAAGGGATTGCTCTGATATGCACATCTCTGTCGAGACACCGGCACAGACTGCGGAACGGCTTCGCGGGGTGATTCGCGAGGCGGAGTTTGCGATCGTCAATGGGACGTGGCGTTTTGATGAGTTTGCGGCGGCGGAGTTTATGTCTGAGGCGAATCCGAATGCGTTGGCGCTTGTCCGCGATGGGGACCGCTGGAGTCAGCTTGTTCCTGCGTCTGCGACCAAAGGGGAGATGCTGGCGGTCTGGATGTTTCATTTTCCGGACGCCGCGGATAACAGCGGGTTCGTTGGCTGGCTAGCTTCGGAGATCAAAGCCAGGACGGGAAGCGGCCTCGCGGTCGTCTGCGGGCAGAACAGTGAGCGGGGTGGCATCTTTGATTACTGGATGTGCCCGGTGGAAGCTTCGGGCGATGTGCTTCGGGTAATCGATGAGCTTCGCTCTGAGGGAGTCGGGCGGTCGATATGATTGCGGTGATTGATTACAAGGCGGGGAATTTGACTAGCGTTGTGAAGGCGCTGCGCTATCTGGGGGCTGAGACGCAGGTGACTCAGGATCCGGAGGTGGTGCGGGCGGCGGCTAAGGTGGTGCTGCCGGGGGTGGGGCACTTTCAAGCTACGCAGTTGCTGACTGATCTTGGGTTGACTGAGGCTGTGCGGGAGAGTGTGGCCAAGGGGACTTGGTTTCTGGGGGTTTGTGTGGGGTTGCAGTGGTTGTTTGAGGGATCTACGGAGGCTCCGGGGGTGGCTGGGCTAGGGCATTTTGAAGGGATGTGTGAGCGCTTCCCTGCTCTCTATGATGGGGCGGAGTTGAAGGCGCCGCATGTGGGTTGGAATTCGCTGGAAGGCGTGCGGGGGGATTCGAAGTTGCTGAAGGGCGTGAAGAATGGTGGGTTTGTTTACTACACGCACTCATGGCGGGCTCCTGTCGTTCATGCAACTGCGTCGGTTACGAATTATGGTGGAGCGTTTACGGGAGTGGTTGAGGGTGGGAATGTGATGGGCGTGCAGTTCCATCCGGAGAAGTCGAGCGCTGTAGGGTTACAGGTTTTGAAGAACTTTGTGGAGTTGTGAGATGCCTTTTCTTTATGAGTTGATGCTGGACGAGAATGAGCCGGAGTATACGGTGGTGCAGCATCTGGTTCCTCCGGGGACACTGGTGGGGACGGGGCAGGCTGTGGCTGTGCTGTCGGATGGGACGATGGAGTTTCATTTGGCGGCTCCGATGCAAGGCTTGCTGGTGGCCTGGTTTGCGGAGGATGGCGATACGGTCGATGCTTCGGGGCCGATTGCGCGGATTGTTTGTGAAGGGGCGGAAGTTGCGGTGCCGGGTGCGGTTCCGCAACGGGTGGGGTAGCGATGCTGACGAAACGGATTATTGCTTGCTTGGATGTTCGTGATGGGCGCGTGGTGAAGGGTGTTCAGTTTGTGGACATCGTGGATGCGGGTGATCCGGCGGAGTTGGCGCATCGTCATGCGGCGGCGGGAGCGGATGAGATTGTACTGCTGGATATTACCGCTACGCATGAGGGGCGCGGGACGTTGCTCGATACGGTGAAGCGCACGGCGGAGAAGCTGTTTGTGCCGTTTACCGTTGGTGGGGGGATTCGGAGTGCGGAGGATGCGGCGGCGGTGTTCGATGCGGGGGCCGATAAGGTGAGTATCAACTCGAGTGCGATTGCGCGGCCGGAGTTGATTGGGGAGATTGGTGGGAGCTTTGGGGCTCAGGCCGTGATTGTGGCTATTGATGCTCGGCGGGGGGCGCTGGGGGTGGAGGATGCTGAGGTTTATGTGAGTGGCGGGCGGAAGCGTACTGGACGGCGGGTGGTGGATTGGGCTCGTGAGGCCGAAGAACGCGGGGCGGGAGAGATTTTGCTGACCAGTATGAATACGGATGGGATGCGGGGTGGGTTTGATTGTGAGTTGACCGCTATGATTTCGGGTGCGGTGCAGATTCCGGTGATTGCTAGTGGGGGCGCTGGGACGGCGGGGCATTTTGTGGATGTGTTTGGACGCGGGCGGGCCGATGCTGCGCTGGCGGCTAGTATTTTTCATTTTGGGGTTACGGATTCGAGGGAGTTGAAGGGGGAGTTGCAGCGGGCGGGGGTAAGTGTGCGGTTGCCTTGTTGACGACGCCTCGAAGAAAGGGAGATCCCAGGGGCTAAAGCCCCTTCTTGGAATGGCAATTTAGAAGGCCAAGGTTGAAGCCTTGGCGTACCTAGAAGCGAGGACAACGACAAGGACAAAAGCAGATCCCTGCGGGGTGACAAACAAGAGAAGCAAATGCAACGTCAACGGCAAATGCAACGTCAACGGCAAATGCAACAGCAACAGCAACAGCAACAGCAAATGCAAATGCAACGGCAACGACAACGACAACGGCAACGGCAACGGCAACGGCAAATGCAAATGCAAATACAGGGGTTCTGCGCTGTGCTCAGAATGACGACTTTTTAGAAGATAACGATTTTAGAGATGACGATTTTTAGAATTAGGGGAAAGTACGATGTTGATACCTTCGATTGATTTGATGGGTGGGCGGATTGTGCAGTTGGTTCAGGGTGAGAAGCTGAAGCTGGCTTTTGATGATTTTGAGTATTGGATTGGGCGGTTTGAGAAGTATCCTGTGGTGCAGTTGATCGATCTGGATGCAGCTATGCGGCAGGGGGATAATCGCGCGTTGATCGAGATGATCTGTAAACGGCTGCCTTGCCAGGTTGGTGGAGGCCTGAAGACGGCGGAGGATGGGCGGGCTTTGCTGGAGGCTGGGGCTAAGCGGGTGATCTATGGGTCGAGCCTTTTCAGTTCCGACCTTTCGCATGAGGCCGCGAAGGATGGGGCACCCAGGCATTCGCGGCGGCACAAGATCATCAACTTAGAGTTTGCGGCGGGGTTGAAGAAAGAGTTGGGTGAGGAGGCGCTGGTGTTCAGCGTCGATACGAAGGGCGGAAAGGTGGCGGTGAAGGGGTGGAAGGATTCGGTGGATCTGACGCCTGAGGAGGCTGTGACGTGGCTTGAGGATTATTGTGCTGCGTTTCTGTATACCCACGTCGATACCGAAGGGACGATGAGTGGGTTTCCGCTGGATGTAGCGGCGGTGCTGCGGTCGACTACAGCGAAACAGTTGATTGTGGCGGGGGGAATCAAGGAACGGGCTGAGGTGGATGCTCTGGATGCGATGGGGGTGGATGCGGTAGCGGGGATGGCGGTTTATTCGGGTGCGATGGAGGCTTAGGGCTGTGGGCACCCCCTGCCCCGGACGATGATTCAACGGTGGCTGTTGGCTCAGAGATTCTTCGCTGATCGGAGATTAAAAGCGGTAGGGCTTTCGCCGATACCCCTACCCTTCGCAAAAGCGCGAAGGATGGGGCCACCCGATCTGTACCCGAGCTGACCTGATTTATAGCCGATGGTGGATTTGGTTTAGTCGTTGCCGGCGTTGTCGGCTATGGCGTAGTAGCCTTTACGGGCCTGGACTTTTTGGCCTTGCTGGCAGGTGATGTTGAGGGTACGGAAGCTGCCGTCGGCTTTGAGGTTGGTGGGGGTATAGCTGGCGAGGTACTGGGTGCGTAACTCGTCCTGGATCTGGTTGAAGGCTTCTTCGAGTTTCTTGCCGTTGTTGCCTACGTTGATGACGCGGCCGCCGGTATCTTTGGCGAGGCGCTCCATGTCGGCGTCGCCGGTGTAGCCCATGCCGAAGCCGCCGTAGAAGCCGCGGTCGGCGATGAGGATGACGTAGATGATGGCGTTGGCCTTCTGAGCGGCTTCGGTGGCGGTCTTCAAGGTTTCCTGCGAGCCCTGGTCGCCGCCGTCGGTGAGCATGACGATGATCTTGCGGCCAGCCTCCTGGCGGAGTTTGTCGTGGGCGGCGAGGAAGACCGCGTCGTAAAGGAGGGTACCGCGGGGGTTGCCATTGCCGGTGATGGAGCCTGTGCCTGCGCCGGTGTTAATGGTGGCTTTATCCATGGCGCGTTTAATTTCGCGGGGGCTGTTGGTGTAGTCGGCGAGGAGATCGACATTGATATCAAAGGAGATGAGGAAGGCCTCGTCCTTGGGGGTGAGGACATCCTTGAGGAACTGGGTGCCGGATTCCTGTTCTAAAGGAAGGACATTCTGCTGGCTTCCGCTGGTATCGAGGAGGATTCCGATGGTGAGCGGAAGGTTCTTTTCCTGGGTGAAGTTTTTGGTTTTCTGGAGGGACTTGTCCTCGAAGATGCTGCAGTCGTCCTTGTGAAGATTCGTGATGTAGCCGCTCTTGTCGCGGACGGAGAAGTAGACGTTGACGAGGTTGACGTTGACCTTGAGGGTTTCAGTGTCGAGGCCTGCAATGGGCTGGGGGGCGGCTTCGCTGGCGGGAGGTGGGCCGCCGGGGGAGGGAGCTTCCTGTGCGCGGAGTACGGGGACGAGGGCGAGGCAGAGGGTCGCAGCAGCGAGTACGGAGGGGCGCATATGCCCATTAGACGATGGAGAAGGGCTTGGAGTCAGTGGGAAAAGTGCCGAGACGGGAAAGTAAGGTAGAAAGGCCAACGTTGTGAGTGGGTGATGCGTCCAAAGGTAAGGAATGGTATAGGATGGCGGCGCAAGAGGCACACTGTTAGTCTGGTATCTGGCAAAGTTCGGCTCGAACCGGCGGCCTGGAAGAGTATGGGGGTTGTTGCGTGGTAAGGAATAGTGTATTGGCGGGAGCATTGGCGTGCATGATACTGGGGCAGCCGGCACAACAGACGGTTGCACAGAATGCAGCACAGCAGGCGGCGTTTCCTGATTCGCCGACGCCTCAGGTCCCTGATGCTCCGAAGCCACAGGGCCTGCCCGTACAGGGTACGAAGCCCGGCATGGGAACCACGCAGAACTCCAATGGAGATACAACGGACGATCAGCAGACGGCTCCGGCGACGGCTCTGACGCCTGCAACGCCCAAGGCCGATGATGGGCCACCGCCGACAATTCCTGAGACCGGCAAGGGTTCGGCTGCCTTTGCTAACGCCGATACGCCGCCTGGTACCGACGTGCAGACCATCCATGTGCAGACGAACTTCGTGGAAGTGCCGTTTACCGTGAAGGATAAGAAGGGCAGGCTGGTGCCGGGACTGACGTGGCGCGATGCCCGAGTGTATGAGAATGGATTGCGGCAGCAGATGGCGCTCTTTACGGTCGATCCGTTCCCACTGTCGGTTGCGCTGGTGATCGACCAGAGCCTGACCTACGACAATATGGCCAAGGTGAACAATGCCCTGGGCGCGCTGCAGGGGGCGTTTTCGCCGTACGACGAGGTAGCGGTCTTCACATACAACAACGGGCCACGGATGCGGACGGACTTTACGGCGGGACAGAGTCCGCGGTTGAACTTCGTTCTGGATCAGGCGAGGACCACGGGGCGCGAAGGGGCTATGGCGTATACGAGCGGACCGTTGTCGCAAAACATCAATATCAATGGCGGTGCGCAGAGCTATATCGATCCGAACACGAATTCCAGCCACGGCAGGAGCATGAGCAATACGCAGAACGCCCCGAGAGAAGTTCATACGCTGAACGATGCCATTCTGGAGGCGGCGATTGCGACGTCGAAGGCAGGCAAGGGACGGCGGCGCGTGGTCTATGTGATCAGCGATGGCAAAGAGTACGGCAGCAAGGCAAAGTACAAGGAAGTTGTGAAGTATCTGCAGCAGAACAAGATTGCCGTCTACGGAACGCTGGTGGGCGACTCTTCGCTGCCGGTGGTTGGATACCTGGACAAGATGCACCTGCCGCTGATGATGCGCGACAATCTCCTTTATTCGTATTCGAGCGAAACGGGTGGGCAGTTCGACGCGGAGTTCCGGCAGAAGGGTATCGAGCAGAGCTTTGCGAAGATCGCCGAGGAAGTACGAACCCAGTACACGGTCGGCTACTACACGCATCAGCCGTTCATCGATGGCAAGTTCCGGTCGCTTGAGGTGAAGGTGCTTCGGCCCGATCTGACGGTGATTGCGAAGAAGGGTTACTATCCGACGGCCAGCGATGCGCGGCCTTCGACGGCGAAGACGGTGCAGTAGTAATTTTTGCTGCGCCCATTCGCCTGTTTAGACGACACCTTTTAGAACGGATCCCTTGATGAATATGCTGCTGCATGGGAATGCCCTGCTGGCACTGGCTGCCGCTGTGCTGTGGGGTGGAGGCGATTTCTCCGGCGGGATGGGGGCGAAGCACTCCGGCGGCAAAATGGGTGGAGCGCTACGGATCATCCTGCTGAGCCATGCGGTGAGCTTCTGCGTGCTGGTGACGATTGCGAAGCTGCGTGGCGATGCGTTTCCGCATGGAGCGGCACTGGGTTGGGGATTGACTGCCGGCGTGATGGGCGGGCTTTCGCTGACGTGCTTCTACATTGCGCTGGCGCGTGGAGCGATGGGGGCTTCCGCAGCGGTGAGTGGATTGCTGGCTGCGGCGATTCCGGCGGCGGTGTCGATCAACTCAGAGGGGTCGCCGGGGATGCTGAGGATCGCGGGGTTTGTGATCGCAGGGGTGTCGATCTGGCTGATTGCGGCAGGACCGAATCCCGAGGCGGTGAAGGCATCGACGCAAACGATATGGCTGTCGGTGATATCGGGTGCTGGATTTGGGATTTATTTTGTTGCGCTGAAAGGCGCGGGTGCGGCTGGAGTTTTCTGGCCAATGGCTACGGCGAGGATGGGTAGCCTGAGTGTGTGTACGCTGATGCTGTTGGGGCTGACTTTCAGCTCGACGGAGCAGAAGGAAGGACGACTGACGCGGCTGGCGGTGGCGTGGGCGCTGGGGACGGCGGTGCTGGATACTTCGGGGAATATGCTGTTCATCGCGGCGACTCGTGCAGGACGGCTGGATGTGGCAGCGGTGCTGGCTTCGCTGTATCCGGCTTCGACGATTCTGCTGGCCGCATGGACGCTGCATGAACGGCCTACGCGGCGGCAGGGGGTGGGAATGGCAGTTGCTGCGGCTGCGGTGGTGATGATTACGCTTTAGAGTTTTTGGAAGGCTTCTGTCTCCGGAGATTTTGGCGACGGAAAGGAAAGGCATACCCCAGGGGCTAAAGCCCCCTTTTCGAATTGCAATTTTAGAGGGCCAAGGCTGAAGCCTTGGCGTACCTAGAAGCAAGAATAACGGCAACAGCAGATCCCTACGGGATGACATGCAAAAAAAGACAACGGCAACAGCAACAGTGAGTGCTGCGGTGCTAGAGTTTGATTTTGCTGGGGTCCATGGTGGGGGCGGGATATTTGAGCTTGAGGGAACGCATGGCGTCGACGATGACCTGCGAGATGGCTACGTTGCGATACCACTTGTGGTCGGCGGGAATGACAAACCAGGGGGCATGCTTTTTGCTGGTGGCGGAGATGAGGTCGTTGTAGGCCTGCTCGTACTGAGGCCAGAAGAGACGCTCTTTGAAGTCAGAGAGAGCCAGTTTCCAATGTTTGCCCGGATCGTCGAGGCGGGATTGGAGACGGTTTTGCTGCTCCTTGTGGGAGATATGGAGGAAAAACTTGAGGATGACGACATCGTTGTCGACGAGCATGGCTTCGAAATCGTTGATGTCTTCGAGGCGGCGGCGGACTTCCTTTGGAGAGATGACCTTGTGCACGCGTGGGGCGAGGACGTCTTCGTAGTGGGAGCGGTTGAAGATTTGAATCATGCCGCGGGCTGGAACCTGGGCGTGGACGCGCCAGAGGAAATCATGGCGGGCTTCCAGTGGAGTGGGGACTTTGAAAGCGGCTACGTCGCAGCCCTGAGGGTTGACTCCTGAAAAGATGTGGCTGATGGTGCCGTCTTTGCCGGCGGTGTCCATGCCCTGAAGGACGATGAGCAGGGATTTTTGCTGGCTGGCGTAGAGGACTTCCTGAAGATCGGCTAACTGTTCGCGATGTTTGACGAGGACGGCTTCGGCGGCGCCGTGGCTGTCGAAGCCGCCGGTCTCAGAGGTGGAGAGACGCGACAGCTTGACCGCCGCGTGTGGCTTGATGAGGTAGGGCGACTTCAATTTCATGCGGTAGACCTGGGTCTCGAGGTGATCGAACAGGATGGCACAAGAAGAGAGCGCGGTGCTGAGTTGCCGTGAAGTCCGCCTGGGGAGGAGCGGATTATTTCGCTGATTCTTCGGGCTTTGCGGTGACAGTGTGAGCAGTGTCGCCGGGCTTGTTAACGTCGTCGGTGACGCCCTTCATGCCGTCTTTGAAGCCCCTGAGGCCTTCGCCGAGACCCTTGCCGAGCTCAGGCAGTTTCTTGCCGCCGAACAGGACCAGAATAACGACAGCAAGAACGATGAGGTGTGTTGGTGTGAAAAGCTCGCCCATAGTAATTCTCCCTGCAGCCGGAATATATAGTCGCCGACCGGCACCCACTATTGTCGCACATGCACAATCTGATGATAGATACGGAGGAGGATGACGGGCAGATGTGGGCCAGACGTTATATCTTGGATACACGGAACTGCAGGAGAAGATGTTGGACAAGATGATGCTGAGGAAGACGACTGTAGCGCGGCAGAGGGTTCGCGTATTGACTGGGATGCTGGCGGCAGTAGCGCTGATGGCAGGAGCAGGACGTGCGATGGCTCAGGGGAGCAGCAAGATTGGTCCCTCGGCTCCGGTGACTTACGACAACAAGTATGAGATTTATGGCGGAGCCAACTTCATGAACTTCCAGGCCGGGCAGGATCTGCCGAACAGGATGAACATGGGCGGCGCCGAGGCGCTGGGCACTTACTGGTTAATGCCGAAGCTGGGACTTGGTGCGCAATGGCGTGGCGAGTGGGGCACGACGCCTATACACCCGAACGCGTTTCTCAAAGGGCGTGCGGGTGTGTCGATGAACATGATTTTGTTCGGGGCACAGTATCGCGGACCAAAGAACCACTATGCCGCGATCAACTATCACGCTTACGCTGGGCCGGCCTTTGGTAATTTCACTCGCAGCACGGGAAGCGTGCCGCCGCAGTATTTGCCAACGCTGGGCTTGTACACGAACCGCACAGCGGCACTTGTCGCACTGGGCGGAAGCGTCGACTTCAACCGGTCGAAGAATCTGGCTGTTCGGATCTCTCCCGATCTGATCCTGGAGCACTTTGGCACAGAGACACGGACGTTCTTCGCGGTATCGGGCGGCGTGATCTACCGGTTCGGGCATCGGTAGAAATATTCATTTGAAGCAAATAAAAGAAGGGCGGAGAGAAAAACTCTCCGCCCTTCTTTTATTTGGCTGATCGGCTACCAGTTGTTTCCCTGCTGCATGAACTCCGGTGAAACGGGGTTCTCGTAGACGGAGTAGTCGCGGGTGACGACGGTGAGACCGCTGGCGGAGACAAAGTAATTCTTCTTGTCTTCGTTGGCGTCGTAGCCAATCACGGTACCGTCGGGGATGTGGACGTCGCGATCGATGATGGCGTGACGGATGCGGCAGTGGCGTCCGATGTTGACGTGGGAAAAGACGATGCTGGAGTCAACGTCGGCGTAGGAGTTGACTCGGACATCTTGCGAGACGACGCTGTTGCGAACGACGGCACCGGAGACGATGGAGCCGGAGCAGACGATGGAGTTGATGGCCATGCCGGTGCGGCCGGGTTCGCCGAAGACGAACTTGGCGGGTGGGTACTGGTAGGGCCGGGTACGCATGGGCCAGGACTTGTCGTAGAGGTTGAAGGTAGGGGTGACGCCGGCGACGTCCATGTTGGCCTCGTAATAGGCCTCTAGGGTACCGACGTCGCGCCAGTAAAGGGCACGCTGCTTGTTCTCGTCGACGAAGTTGTAAGCCTGCATCTTGAAACGGCCGAGGATCTTGGGCAGGATGTCATGACCGAAGTCGTGCTTGGAGTTGGGGTCTTCGGCATCCTTGATCAGTTCGGGAAGGAGGACGTCGGTATTGAAGAGGTAGATGCCCATGGAGACGTCGACCATGTCGGGATTGAAGGGGGAGCGGATTCTGGTCTCTTTGGGCTTCTCTTCGAAGCCGGTGACCTCGCCGTTGCGGGCGACTTCGACAACACCGAAGGCGGAGACCTGGTCGGGACTAATGGGGAGGGTGGCGAGGGTGACGTCTGCGCCGGAATCCTGATGCTGCTTGAGCATGAGGCCGTAGTTCATCTTGTAGATGTGGTCGCCGGAGAGGATGAGAACGTAACGAGGCTCCTCGGAGCCGATGGAGTAGATGTTCTGGTAGACGGCGTCAGCGGTACCGGTGTACCAGTTTTTACTGACGCGCTGCATGGGTGGGAGAATTTCGATGAATTCGCCGAGTTCGCTGGCAACCACTGAACCCCAGCCCTCGCGGATGTGGCGGTTGAGCGAGAGGGCTTTGTACTGGGTGAGGATATAGACGTGACGGAGGTCGGAGTTGATGCAATTGGATAGGGTGATATCGATGATGCGGTACTGGCCGGCAAAAGGAACGGCAGGTTTCGCGCGATCGCGGGTAAGGGGGAAGAGCCGTTCACCGGCACCACCGGCAAGCAAAACACCTAATGTATCTCTCATAATCCGACTTCCTCAAACAGGTTAACTACGAGCCAACTCAATCGGATGCAGGAATGGGCGGGCGCGTCTTACGGGAAACGAGAGTCTACCACGCGGCGGTTGATTCTTGACGAGTTCCCTTCTGGGCAAGGATCTGGCCCAGCTGATGAAGGCTGGGCCATAAGTGAAAACGAGATAGCGCTAGGCGTCGAGGGTATCGCCGGAAGCGTTTTCCTCGGTAAGACTAATCCGCAAGGATTTCAGGAAGGTTAGATCGTTTCGAGTGAAGGGGCCATCTGCAGCTTCGTCGTCCGATTCGGTCGACTCGACTGCGTCTGTTTCAACTTCATTCAGGCCGATAGTAGCTTCAAGCATCAAGAGGACATCGAAGCCCTGTTCGCGGATGTTTTTGACGACACCTGCAATGTCTTCGGACTCCGAGACGGACTCGTGAATTGCTTCGCCAAGCTTCTGAATTAGGTTTTTGACCTTCTGATTCAATGCCACCTCCGGGCTGCCCTTGAGTGCAATCAACCGCGCATCGGGTATTCCCGGCCCAACGAGCCCGGCGGGAACGGCATTGCGGGTACTGCTGGCGTGCTCGGTACAGAATACGCCCAGCCTTGGCCAGAGGCAATGACATTGCATAGAGAGAATTTATTTCGTTACACCACGGTGTGGTGGTCGGCCCAAGCTACTTCCAAGTTGTGAGCTAGCTCTTGTATGGGACGCGTCCGACCCGGGCTCCAGATGAGAAATCCTACCGCCGCTGCGCAAAAACCACCCGCCATCCACATAATGCTCTTCATCGTTATGCCCCCTTTTCCCTCGTCGCATTGCCGTCGATGAAAGTTGGATGCAGCAAGGGGCGATTGCGTTTTTCGGCCACGAGAGTTTCGCGGAAATATGTTGAGAGGCTACACTTCGAGTATGGATTCGGTTCGGTTCGGACGTGCGCTGGGATTTGGGGCTCGCGCTGCTGCCAAGACGCTGGTAACGGCGGTGGATGCGGCGACCTCTCCGAACCCTTCGGCCGGGGCTGCGGTCAAGGAAGCGCCGACGGAAAACAGGGCCGCCGCCTCAGGGGTTCGACTGGGGGAACAGGCTGCGCGAACAACGACCCAGGTACGTCAGGCGAAAGCAGGCTTGGCACAGGGAAGCAAACGGTTCGGCGAGGCAGTCTGGGGGCCGTTTGTGAAACTGTCGGGAGTTCTGTGGCTGGAGTTTACCGGGGTGTTCTTCGGGATATTCGCCCTGTTTGCAGCTACTGGCGCCTGGAAACTGCGGAACAATCTGCATGATACGGGGGCGAATCATGAAGCTCATGTGCACTTTCTGTTGACGGCTTTGATGGCGGGGATCTTTGGATACTTCTTTGTCAGCAGCTTCGTGAAGGCTCATCGCAGAGGTCGCCGTCGCTAAGCAGGGCAGTCAGCGGGGTACACTACGGCGTCATGGCGGAGATATCTAAAACCAGTTCCGGAATTCCAGTCAATCTTGTGTATGGAGAAGAGAACCTCGATGGGTTCGACGCGGCTATGCAACTGGGCGAGCCAGGATCGTATCCATTCACCCGGGGGATTCAACCGACGATGTATCGCGGGCGATTGTGGACGATGCGGCAATACGCCGGAATGGGCGATGCCGAGGAGTCGAACCGGCGATATAAATTTCTACTGGCGCATGGGACGAAGGGGTTGTCGGTGGCGTTCGACCTGCCGACGCAGATTGGGTATGACTCGGACTCGCCGCTGGCGCTGGGTGAGGTGGGCAAGGTGGGAGTAGCGATTGATTCGATCGAGGATATGGAGCGGCTTTTTGATGGGATTGCGCTGGATACGATCTCGACATCGATGACGATCAATGCGACGGCTTCGATTCTTCTGGCGCTGTATGTTGCTGTGGCAAAGCGGTCGGGAGTGGATGCTCGGAGGCTGAACGGGACGATCCAGAACGATATTCTGAAGGAATACATTGCGCGGGGGACATACATCTATCCGGTAAAACATGCGATGCGGTTGGTAACGGATATTTTCTCTTGGGCTGCGGATGAGGTGCCGGAGTGGAACACGATTTCCATCTCGGGGTATCACATGCGCGAGGCGGGATGCACAGCAGTGCAGGAGGTGGCGTTTACGCTGGCCAATGGCATGACGTATGTGCAGGCTGCGATTGACGCGGGGTTGGATGTGGATGCGTTTGCTCCGCGGCTGAGTTTCTTTTTCAACGCGCATAACAATTTGCTGGAAGAGGTAGCGAAGTTTCGCGCGGCGCGGCGGATGTGGGCGAGGATTATGCGGGAACACTTTGGCGCGAAGAATCCACGGAGCTGGATGCTGCGTTTCCATACGCAGACGGCGGGGTCGACACTGACGGCGCAGCAGCCGGAGAACAATATTGTAAGGACGACGCTACAAGCATTGGCGGCGGTGCTGGGCGGGACGCAGTCGCTGCATACGAACGGGTTCGATGAGGCGTTGTCGCTTCCGACCGAGAATGCGGCGAGGATTGCCTTGAGGACGCAGCAGATATTGGCTCATGAGAGCGGCGTGGCGCAGACTGTGGATCCGCTGGCTGGATCGTATTATGTGGAGTCTCTGACGAATGAGATTGAACAGCGTGCAGAGGAGTATCTGTCCACGATTGGCAGGTTCGACCTCGGTGGAAAGTTTGGCATGCTGCGTGCCATTGAGCAAGGGTATGTGCAGCGAGAGATTCAGAATGCGGCCTATGGTTATCAGCGAGCGGTAGAGGCAAAGGAGGCCATCGTCGTTGGGGTGAATGAGTTTGCCAGCGAGGAAGTGGCGGTGCCGATTCAGCGAATTGATGAGGCTCTGGAGGGACGGCAGGTGGAACGGGTGCGGGCGCTGCGGCTGCGTCGAGTTGCGGGGGTTCATGCGGAGGCATTACGGCGAGTCGAGAGTACAGCGCGGGATGGAGGAAATTTGATGCCGCAGATTTTGCATGCAGTGGAGAGCTATGCGACTGTGGGCGAAATCGCGAATTCGCTACGGACGGTGTTTGGGGAATATCGAGAGACGGTGGTGGTGTGATCTATCTGGGCAGAGTCCGCGTTGAGCCCGCTAGTTCACATGAACAAGCTAAGGGCTTCGCCATTCGAAGGGAAAGAGCTTACCGGCAGCGGCGGGGTCCAGCGTAGTCCCTGCAAGTTCGGCGGCTCGAGAGAGAGCGGGATCTTTGCCCTCAGCGAGGTCTGCCGCGGTTGGCAAAACTATTTCATCCGGGGTGACGCCAGTGTTTTCGAGAGACTTGCCGTCAGTCATGATGAGGTTGGCGATTGTGACGGAAAAGCCGTAGAAGATTCTGGTATCGGCGCCGAGGGACTCTCTGTAGTGAAGCGCCTCCATGACGGCTCCGGCAGAACGGTCGCCGATGACCTGTCCCCTGTGTTCAAGCTGGACGACACGGGCAAAGATCTCGGCGGATGAGCCTGAATTACTGTCTACAAGCACGATGAGCTTGCCGTTGAAGACGGCGCCCCCTCTTGATTTGGCGATCTCTGGCTTTGAGTTTTTTCGTGAGACAAGATCGCCGATTTTAACGTCATGATCGAATACATAGCCGAGCACATCCTTAAGTGTGTCGACGGCTCCGCCCGGATTGCCGCGAAGATCAAGAACGAGGGTTTTATGCTTCCGCGCTTTCGAGAAGACCGAGCTGACCACGTCGGGAGTGATGAAGAACTCGGGCATCTTCCAGAAAAGCGTATCTTCAGTCTCGTGGAGGCGTTCTCGATTGAGATTATTTTCTTCTTCGTCCTCGCGTACGAGCTTCCATATATCGCTGTCGTCCCGAGCCCCTGAGACGTCCAGGACGGCTTTACCAGGTCGAATTAGCGCGTTAATGGTTTCCTGACGCTGCTGTCCTGCGGGATTTGCCAGATCGAGCTTTTCCATCTGAGCGGGAGCGAGCACGGCCAAGAAGTACTGCAAGTTGCGGAAGTCTTCGTGGTTTACGTTGTAGCCGTTGAGTGCGAGGACCTGGTCGCCAACATGAAGTTTTGTTGCGGCATCCGTGCCTGGGCGTATGCGGGTAACGAAACACTTATCTCCGACCATCTCCATATGAAGGCCCATCGTCGATCGATTGGAACGCGCGGGCGGCAGGAGAAATGTGTGCGAATCGTGCAGCTTGTCGAGGAAAGCAGCGATGATCCGGTAGGACTCGCCTACCGATCGGGCGGAGTTGAGCTTCGCATCGTACTGAAGGTAGGTGGCCTTGAGGTCAAGCCCACGATACTTCGGGTCAAAGTAATTTTTTGATACGTCTTCATAGGCTTGACGGAGCATAACGTGGGCATGATCGAGGTCTATGCTATCGAGTCGCTGGGCCTGCTGGGGATAGAGCCGGGCAGATGAGTTCCATACAAACAATGCAGAAAGCATTACAAGAGAACAGAGGCGAAAGGGTCGCACTTGGGGTTTTCCTTGAAAATTACGAGAACGTACTAATTGTATCCTCAGCTGGGACACCGATGAAACGTCGCCAGAGCAACAGTTTGAAGAGAATCCTGTCCCCCATGATGGTTCGATGCGGGCACCGGATGCTATCGTTTTAGGGGCACCTTAGAGAGAACAGAAGGAAGTACCGCTATGGCAGGGACCACAGAACTTCGCAAGACAGCACTGAACGCGGTACACCGAGCAGCAAAGTCCAAGATGGTCGACTTCGGGGGATGGGATATGCCGGTCGATTGCTGCGGGTTGACGGCGGAGCATATGGCCGTACGTACGGCTGTGGGCGTCTTCGACGTCTCACATATGGGCGATATTCAACTGCGTGGGCCGGGGTCACTGGCTGCTGTGCAGAAGCTCTGCATGAACGATGCGTCGAAGTTGCAGGTGGGGCAGGCGCACTACTCGGCAATGTTGTATCCGAATGGAACGTTTGTCGATGACGTGGTGGTGCACAAGCTCTCTGATAACGACTACCTGATCGTGATCAACGCGGGGACGCGGGAGAAGGATGTGCAGTGGGTTCGGTCGCAAATTGGATCGATGCCTGGCGTGCACGTGAATGATTTCAGCGACTACTACACGCAGATTGCGATTCAGGGACCGCGCGCGGCGGAGACGTTGCAGAAGCTGACGCCGGTGGATCTGAGCGCGATCAAGAATTACTGGTTTACGTGGGGCGAAGTTTGCGGACTGCACAATGTGATGATCGCAAGGACCGGCTATACCGGCGAGGATGGGTTTGAGATTTACATTCCGTCGGATGAGCCGACCAGCGCGCGGGTTTGGGGAGAGGTGTTGAAAGCTGGCGAGGAGTTCGGGATTCTGGCCTGCGGGCTGGGGGCGCGGAATACTCTGCGGCTTGAGGCTGCGATGGCGCTGTATGGGCATGAAATCTCGGACACGATCAATGTGTTTGAGGCGGGACTGGGGCGGTATGCGAAGCTCGACAAGGGAGACTTTGTAGGGCGCGATGCTTTGCTTGCGATCCAGACTGATGGTGGACCGAAACGGAAGCTGGTTGGACTGGAGATGGTTGAGCGCGGAATTGGACGGGATGGATATCCTGTGTTTTCGCTCGATGGCACGCGACTGGGCGAGATTACCAGCGGATCGCCGGCTCCGTTTCTGAAGAAAAATATTGCGCTGGCCTATGTGCCGGCGGAGTATACGGCGTTGGATACGGAAGTGGCAGTGGAGATTCGTGGTCAGATGGTGAAGGCGAAGGTTGTGCCTACGCCGTTTTATAAACGGCCGAAGAAATAACTGAATTACCTGTGAGGAGAAGCGATGCAGTTTTTGGTTTTGACGCGACGTCGTACCGATACATTCCCCCCGGAGTCGTGGACGGCTGACTTGCTAGGGGCTGAGGGACACCGGGTTCGCGAGCTTTATTCTGAAGGGATCGTTCGCAGCATCTGGCGTCGAAAGGATATCGCCGGAGCTGTGCTGATTTTGGAGAGTGGAAGCGAGGAGGATGCTCGCGCGGCCATCGAGAGTCTTCCACTGGCGAAGCTGGGAATGATTGAGATCACCGTAGCGCCTCTTGAGCCCTACCCAGCCTTTGGGCCTCGCTAAAACGACTTACCCCGGACAGTTTTCCGGCATGGAACGCACTACAATTGAAGACGGAGAGATTGCCAAAATCATGTCATATCCTGCTAATTACAAGTACACCAAGGAACACGAGTGGATTGAGGTTGACGGGGCAAAAGGCACCGTCGGCATAACGGATTATGCGCAGAATTCGCTGGGCGATATCGTTTTTGTCGATCTACCGAAGGTGGGCGATACGCTCGAAGCACACAAGATCTTTGGGTCTGTAGAGTCGGTGAAAGCTGTATCGGATTTGTACTCGCCGGTATCGGGAACAGTGACGGCTGTGAATGAAGAACTGAAGGATGCTCCTGAGAAGATCAACGCCGACGCGAACAATACATGGATGCTGAAGCTGGATGTGAGTAATGCAGCGGAGCTTGATGGTCTGCTTTCGGCTGCGGACTACGAAAAATTTATCAGCGAAGAGACCGGACACTAAACGATGCGCTATTTGCCGAAGTCCCCTGCGGATCGCGAGGAGATGCTCGCCGAGATTGGCGTCGCATCAATTGACGAGTTGTTCTCCACGATTCCTGCCGAGTATAAACTGACGCGCGATCTTGCAATTCCCCGCCAGCATGGCGAATCGGAAATTTTCGATAAGTTTCGTGCTTTCTCTGAAAGCAACGCAATCGGTTATGCGAGCTTTCTGGGCGCGGGTGTGTACCGACACTATCGTCCGGTAATCATCGACTCGCTGGTGCAGCGCGGTGAGTTCCTGACGAGCTATACGCCATACCAACCGGAGATCGCACAGGGAACGCTGCAGGCAATGTTCGAGTTCCAGACGATGATCTGCGAACTGACGGGCATGGAGATCGCTAACGCCTCGATGTACGACGGCTCGACCGGTGCGGCTGAAGCAATCATGATGGCGGTTCGCGTGACCGGGCGCGATGGCGCGGTGGTGGCGCGGACGGTGCATCCTGAGTATCGCGAAGTGATTGCGACGTATGCGCAACATCAGGAGATTCCGGTCACTGAGGTTGGATATGCGGTGAATGGGCGCGTCGATCTTGCCGCACTTGACTCGGCGATTACGAGCGATACGGCTTGCGTGCTGATTCAGTCGCCGAACTTCTTCGGCACGATTGAAGACGTAACTGCGATTGCGGAGGTTGCGCATAAGAAGGGCGCGCTGCTGATCGTTTCGATTGCTGAAGCGGTTTCGCTGGGCATCGTGAAGCCTCCCGTTGAGGCGGATATTGTGTCGATGGAGGCGCAGTCTTATGGCGTTGCTGTCGGATACGGTGGACCTTACTGCGGTGTAATTGCCTGCAAGGAGAAGTTCCTGCGGCAGATGCCGGGACGGTTGATTGGCGAGACGAAAGACGTAAATGGCAAGCGCGGTTTTGTGCTGACGCTTTCGACGCGTGAACAGCACATCCGACGCGAGAAGGCTACCTCGAACATCTGCACGAATCAGGCTCTTGTGGCGTTGATGACGACGATCTTCCTTACGGTTTATGGCAAGCAGGGCATGAAGGAGCTGGCGGAGCAGAATTTGGCTAAAGCTCATTATGCCCACGGTGCGCTGGCTAAGGCTGCTGGGGCGAAGGTGCTGTTTGATGGTGCGCCGCGATTCCATGAGTTTGTGCTGGAGCTTCCGGAGAGTGCGGAAAAGTCCAATGCCAGGTTGCTTGGCGACAGGATTATTGGCGGGCTTCCGCTGCAGAAGTGGTATCCGGAGCTTGGGCCGAATGCGAGCCTGTGGTGCGCGACCGAGCTGACGACACGAAAGCAGATTGATGCCGCGTCGGCCGCACTCGCAGGCAAGAAGGCATAAGCGATGGATGTTTCGACGATTGTTGGCGAAGAGTTGAAGGCGGTCGAGTTCGTTGAGGACTTTCTGCAACTGCGATTCGATGTTCCCCTATTGACGTTCTATGCGTGGCCCCATGTGCTGTTCCCTGAGTTCTCCGTCGCCTATGGCGAGCCGGAATATCGGAACGTACTGTGCGCACAGATCGGCGAGAAGGTCGCCCAGGCTTCGCTTGAAGAAGGTGATGCACTGACGATTGAGTTTGAGAGCGGCATAGTATTTGGTCTTTCGTTGCGTGAAGAAGATTTGGATGGGCCGGAGTCCGGTAGCTACTCGGAGACCGGTGATGCGAGTGATGCCCAGGAGTTTTAGCAATGGCTGATGAAAAGTTTGTAGGGTCGCCAAAGAAGGCGACGACGCATGTCAATCAAAATGAAGATCTGATCTTCGAGAAATCGTCCCCTGGCAAGAAGGCGTACAAGCTTGCGGAGTTGGATGTTCCGGCGGTGGACTCCACTTCTCTGCTGGGCGGTGCCGTGCGCACGGATTTGGGTGTGATGCCGGAGTTGAGTGAGATTGAAATTATCCGGCACTTCACGCGGCTCTCGACGTGGAACTACGCGATTGACCTGGGGATGTATCCACTGGGTAGCTGCACGATGAAGTACAACCCGCGCGTGAATGAGGCGGTGGCACGGCTTGAAGGGATCGCCGAGGCGCATCCTTATCAGCCGGAGTCGTTGTCGCAGGGATGTCTTGGGATTATGAAGACTCTGTCTGACGCGTTGATTGAGATTACAGGGATGGATGCGATTACGCTGCAACCGGCGGCTGGGGCGCATGGGGAGTTTACAGGCATCCTGCTGGTTCGGGCTTATCACGAGAGCAAGGGCAATCCGCGGAAGAAGATTTTGATTCCTGACTCGGCGCATGGGACGAATCCGGCGACAGCGGCGGTTTGCGGATACGAGGTTGCGAATCTGAAGTCGAATGCTCAGGGCATGGTGGATATTGCTGAGCTGGAGCGGATGGTCGACGAGGATACGGCGGCGCTGATGCTGACTAATCCTTCGACGATTGGTGTGTTCGAGAGCGAGATCCACAAGATCGCGGACATTCTGCACGCGAAGGGCGCGTTGCTGTACATGGATGGCGCGAACATGAATGCACTGGTGGGCAAGACGCGACCGGGCGACTTCGGCGTCGATGTGATGCACTTGAATCTGCATAAGACGTTCTCGACTCCTCATGGCGGCGGGGGTCCGGGATCGGGGCCGGTGGCTTGCAAGAAGATACTGGAGCCTTTTCTGCCTACGCCGGTTGTCGTCACTCGTGGCGATGGATCGCTTGGGTTGGAGTACAACCGGCCCCAGACTGTGGGCCGCGTGCGGATGTTCTATGGGAACTTCGGCATGTTCGTACGGGCACTGGCTTACATCCTGGCGAATGGACCAGATGGACTGCGGCAGACGACCGAGGATGCGGTGCTGAACGCGAATTATATCCGGGCAAAGTTGGAAGGCACGTTCGATCTGCCCTACAAAACACAGTCGCTCCATGAGGTTGTGTTCTCGGATAAGCTGCAGTCGAAGAACGGCGTGAAGACGGGCGATATGGGTAAGCGGCTGATCGACTACGGCTTCCACGCTTATACAGTCTCGTTCCCGCTGGTGGTTCAGGGAGCGATGATGATCGAGCCTACGGAGAGCGAGAGCCGGGAAGAGCTGGACCTGCTGATCGATGCGCTGAAGCAGATTGCGCGTGAGGCCGAGGAGAACCCCGAGCTGGTGCAGACAGCACCGCACTCGACGCGGATTCAGCGGCTGGATGAGACTACGGCGGCGCGGAAGCCGATTCTTCGCTGGAAAGCTTCGGTGGCTTCGACTCCGCTTGCGGTCGATACCGCGGCGAAGGAGTGGTAGGGTGTCAGTCTTTTATGACCGACAGGATGAACTTGAAAAGTATGAGTTCATGATGGGCGAGGCGCGAGGGCGTCTCGCCGTCACGCTGGATGTGTTGACGGATGCGTTGATTCTGGTGGGGCAGCATGGGGTTTACTGCACGAGCGCGCGGAACCCGAATGTTCCGGCGCTCGATCTGCAGGCTGTGCTGGCGAACATCAATGGAGCCAAGGAGCTGGTGGCTGCGGTGATGGAGCGGTTGCGGCTCGATCGTGAAGCGGCTGAGGCGAAATAATCTCTACTGGCCGACGATGTCGATGTACTGATCGGTGTTCTCCCACCGAATGTGCAGCACAGTAAGGTTGCCGTGAGTGTTCTCAAATGAGATCGACATTTTTTCCTGCGGGGAGGAGAGCTTGCTCGAACGCAGCGGGATGCGGGCGAAGTCTTTGGACTGATCGTAGACGGTACCCCACTGGCCGGTCTGCTTGTTGAGAATGAGGAGCCACCGGGTAGGGTTGGGCAGGGTGTAGAGGGTGTAGCTCCCCGCGGGGACCAGGGTAGGACCGACCTTCAGGTCGCCCTGGGTAACGAAGGTGGTCGCCTCGTTCGCTCCTGTGCGCCAGACCTTGTCGAAGGGAACCACTTCTCCCATGATCTTTCGGCCGCGCATTGAGGGCGCGCCGTAGTTGATGGTGACGTCTTTGCCGTTGAGCGAAACGGTAGCGGTGGCTGGCGGACTGGGTTTGGGCTGCTCGTTCTGGGCTACTGCCGGGGTGAGACTGGCGGCAGAGAGAATGGCGGTACAGGCGAGCGATGCGATGGAACGAAGGAGCATGTGTGACCTCTCTTGATTGAGCTTACGCTCTGGGGTTCTTTCCGTTTCGATGCTGTACTGCGTTGGCGTGGGCTGTCAACTGATGCTAGGCTAGAGGTATGCGCCCGTAGCTCAGCTGGATAGAGCGGCAGCCTCCGAAGCTGTAGGTCAGAAGTTCGAATCTTCTCGGGCGCACCACTTCCGTATCAGTCACCGAATCATCCCCCAACAGCATGTAAATCGAATGGGTTACAGGCGTTCCAAAGCCTGTTTTGCCCATAGCTAACCCTTTTGGGAAGATTCTGCCCTGAAGTCTCTGTTTCCCTTGTAAATCGCTGCTTTCCCAAACATATCGAGCGTTCCAAAGCAGATGACTCAAGTAAGAGATTGCGGCATCTATGTCGAGGTCTTCACGCTCTACCGTTTCGAGACGTTCCTGTATGCCTCCGATAGAAGCAGATGTCTCGCGGTCAATCAGGGCGTAGTCATCACCGGACACCATGCCGTCTGCAAGCTGCGCCAGCATCCTCGCCTTTCGAGCCTTGAGCTTTGTGAGTTCCCGCCGTAATGCTTCGGCGTCGGACGTTGCATTGGCTGTCCTCTGACTCCACACCTCGCGGAATACAATTTCGATAAACTTCTCGCGTTCTGGCTTCGGCTTCAGATTGTCTAGCAGAGCCAGGAAGGCTTGTTCGATGATGTCGGCTTTCGCGTTGACGTGCCCTTTGCCACGATGGCAGCGATAGTACCGATGCCTCTGGCCATACTCTCCGGTACTGGTGGATGCAGTGACTGCCAATTGGCACGTCGGGCAGAGCAACAGACCGCGCAAGGGATATTCTTCACGGTCACGCGAGTGCGGAACCGCTACGGGACTCTTGCGAGTAAGGATCAGCTGCACCTTGTCGAAGGTATCCTGTGATACCAACGGCTCGAAGTCTCCCTTTCTGACAATTCCCCACGTCTTACTCCGTGCCTGTCCGGTATATATCGGGTTGGTCAGGATGCGCTTGATTGATTCCTGCGAGAGCTTGCCGCCGCGCCGAGACCGCAGCCCTTGTGCCGTGAGTGCAGCCAGAACGAACGCTCTGGTCTCACCTTCCGCTACACGTTCGAAAAGTCGACTGATTAGTGGAGCAAGCTTCTGGTCAACAACGAGTGAGGCACCTGTCTTGCTCCCTGCGAGATAGCCCGTCGGCGGGCAGTTCTGCCATCTACCAGAGGAGGATAGTCTGCTCTTCATGCCGGACGTGCTTCGTTCTGCTCTCATCCGGTTATCAAGCTGCCCCTGTGCGATGAGCACGGTCTCAAGGAACTCACCAGTAGCGGAATCATCCGTGGCCTCCGTGGCACTGGAAAGTGTTATCCCGCTCACCTTGAGGGCTTCTCGATAGGCTCCCGTTTCGGTTACATTCCGGCTGAATCTATTGAGCTGGTAGACGACGAGATGCGTTATGGTGCCGCGCCGCGTCATAGACAGGTAACGAAACAGGGCTTGAAATTGGGTGCGTTTAGCAGTTTTGGCACTCTCTCCCCGCTCTATGAATATCCGATCTATGGAGATTCCGTGGTCCTCACACCATTTCCCACAAACGTCTTCCTGCGTTCTCAGGCTTGTGTTGTCTACCTGCTTTGAGCTGGAGACGCGCAAATATAAAACCGCTCTGCCACTCATCAGTACTCACCCGTCTCATGTGCGTGTAGAAGCCAGCGCATCCCCTCTGGGTCGCGCTTCATCTTTGCGGTGAATTGGTCGAAGATTGCATGAGCCAGAGCTTCCGTGTGCTCACGCTCTGCCTCTACCTCGGCATCGGTCATATGCGCGGCGGCTATGCCGAGTATTTCTCGACATTGTTCTACAGTCATCTTTGACGGCATGAAGGGATTGTAAACTCTGCATACTTGCGCGGAGGAATCAGTTGGCAAGGGTAAGCACTTGTCAACCTTTTTAGTGGTCCTACAGCGTGTCGATGAGGGTTCGGACAGCCGGTGGCTCGGCGAATAGTCACGGCGAGCACCTCGCCAAGCTGGTGCAGGATTTCTGCCATAAAGAGGGGCGAGGGACTAGCGGTGGTGCTGGTTGGCAACTCTGCCGCTATCCCCCTTTGGCTGGGTTCGTGGACTAATCCCGAGGTGCCAGCAAACTTTAGGCGGCTGCGAAGTCGCTGCCGTAGTGGGCTGCACACTCTGCATTCAGGCTGGTGATTTCCTTACCGTTTAGAAGCTCGTCGAGGGTCATTCCATTGTCCAGGAACATCTTTAGCCTGCGAGTAGTCCACGAAGTATCCCGAGTATGAGCGATCAGGTGACCTACCCATTCCTGCCGCGATCTGGTGCCGAATCTCTTGGATGTGATGAGCACCGTATCCCCCTTGTTCGCGTTCTGCATCGGTGACGTTTCCCATCTGCAGTTGAATGGGGAGTAGCTTTCATCGTTGTCTACCCGTCCTAGCGAAAAGTCTCCCTTTGGCTTCTCGCCCATGTCGGCATAGAAGTTTTCAAACTTCTCCCACCTGGAGCAAACTGTGATGCCCTTGCGGATATATTCGAGGTCGCGGCGTACTCTTGCCCACATATCCAGCCATGCTTTGTATTCAGGAGTTCCGGTCATGCCGTGCGTCTTATGGTTGGCGACTGCATGACCGCAAGAGAGGGACTTCTCGTACCGGAGCGCATCAGCCCTCACTGACCGTTCATTCCCGCATGAGCAGCGGACCCACCAGTGGCCCTTACGGTTCTCATTCTTGTCGAGCAACTCCCAGCTTCCAGTCTTTAGTCCGGTTTCCAATTGCATCTCTCTAGTCCTATTCCTATAGTCAAAATTCTTGTGATCTGTTCTTGTAATCAGTTCTGGTACTTGTCCCGCGACTACGCTGTGTCGACGCGGTACTGGTTTCTTACGGCGCTGTGACGGCGTGGTGCCATACATCGAAGCCGCTACATTGCAATACATTGTGTAGCTCTTCTCCGACTGCCTAAATATCTGCCAGAGGAGCACGTCTATAAGCCTCAATACTGGCGCGGATATTGTTGATTGACGGCGTAGACAGCGGAGTTACATCTAGCCGCGCATACTGTGGAAAGTCTGTGGACAATCCCGGCGGTTGAGAAAGGTCGGGGTACCCCTTGCGGAGTACCCCGCGTGTCATGGCCTTGACACAGACTCACGGCGTGACATGGAGCCGCGGGACTCTTTTGTTACGCCCCATAGATGTTAAGGACGAGAGCGGCTTCCTTGAGAAGGTAATACCGTCCAAGGTTGCTTTTGGAAAGATCACCCGCCAGCTTGCCATCATTGCCCCTGCCGAATAACTGGCGAAGTGTTTCATCCGTGATGCTAGCTGGATCAATTCCGAGACCCCGCAGCTTATTGTCTCGGGTCATTCGGAGAAACTCGACGGGATCAACCATCCGTTTGAATCTTTCGGCAGTAATGGCAGGCTTGGCGTCTTTGTTTGCGGGATTCGATGATTGACCGATTCGTGCAGCGGTGATGACGTTCTGGAGAAGATCGGTCTGCTCCTTCTGCTCCAGGTAGAGAGCTTGCCAGTCCACGGCTGATGGTACGGGCTGCGAGTCACCGGTGATCGGTGCGGTAGAGGGCTGCGTCTCTGTGGTGGTCGTTTGATTTGCGAGTTCGCTGATGTTGCTAAAGTCTAAGGGCATTTGTTTTCACTTTCTGTGTTTGCTTCGACGTCGATAAATTCTATGAACTCACCGTCTGGTGAGAATTGGCACTTGAACCGTGTCGGAGGAATAGGTTTTGCGCGTTTGGTGCGCGGTTTCTTTGTTGGTGCTGGCTTTACTAGCGGTTGTGCCGGTTCTGGCTCTGGAGTTTTGAGGATGATCTTTACCGGCGTTTCAGGGAGTCCAGCTGCTTCGCGTGTTTCCGCCGTTAGTGTGTCCTGCTGCCAGTAACAAGGCACCAAAGGCTTGAGCAGACTGCCATGTAAATAACTGCGATCGATGCTTCGACCACGCCGCGCCATTACTTTCCGCCTTGCTCGATGAACTCGCGGATGGCTTCAGGCAGAATGAGATATTGCCCACCGATGAAGTTTGCTTTTAGCAGCTTGCGACGGATGTAAGAGCGGATGGTGCGAGGGGTCAGCGAGAGATATTCTGCTGCTTCCCGCGAGGTAAATGGTTTATTATGCATAGAGATACACCTGTTCTGCGACTTCTTTGATCGCTGTAGTTTGCTGCAAAGCTTGTGAAGTTGCGCCAGTTCAGACGCTAGGAGACACGAATACCCTTCTGCCTCAATGGCAAAGGGGCAAGACTCAACGTTGAAGTGTGGCGTTTAGGAAGGTCTACATGGAGGGCGCATGGCGCCGCTGCCTGTTCCCCAGAGGGATTAATATAGATCTACTTACGTATATAATACACGAGTTTGAAGCGGAAGTCAAGCGAAAAATGCACACTGACTACCAATAGACAGTCTCGAACGGCCTCGAGATGGCGCCAAAACGTACTGATGCACCAGAAGTCCTGAAAGCAGAGTAAAAATATATGGATTCTGCGCGATTAGTAGACAGTAATTTGTCAAGCCTTTAGGTTTCAGAATTGGCCCCAAAACCTCCACGCTCCCTGCACGGGTAATGACGATTCGACGACGCCCCACCATGCCGAACGCTTCGATTCCGATACGGCGTCCGGCACTATGTTTGCGACGAGCTTACCTGGCAAAGAACAAGGCCAGCATCGGTTAGGACACTGGCCAAGATACGGCGTGGGTTAGGTGGTTCTAAGCTGCGTGACGCTGGGCTGATGTGAGTTCTTCAATGGCGTCGAAGACTAATTGAGTCATGTTGTTTGCTGCCGCAGCGGCGATGCCTTGCTCTATGAGCATGGCGTTGATCCTGTCTGTTGAAAGCACGTCTTGAGGATTCATGCGAAGAGCGCGAATGCCAGAGCCTTGTGGCGATACATCGAAAACCTTCATGTGTGTTTATCCTTTGGGTGATGTGTTGGTGCAGAAGGATAATGGCGCATACATAAGACGTTTGCAATCAATAAGTTAGCAAGAAATTCAGTTGCTTGTCGACTGTTGCTGGGACGATGACTGCCGTTTCTGCGAAGAGGTGTACCAGAAAAGGGCCACTTTTCAGATAGCGATTGGCGTTGGTTTTAGGGGCTAAAATTTACGTATTGTTTAACGGTAGTTTTATGGTACAGTCTGCCACTATGACTAATCGAGTTGCGCTCTACGCACGAGTATCCACAAAAGACAAAGGCCAGGACCACGAGAACCAGCTTATCCAACTAAGAGCGTTTGCCAAGACACAGGGCTGGAACATTGTTCTCGAGTACGTCGATAAGGCCAGTGGCAAGCGCGGAGACCGTGAGCAATTCCAGAAGATGTTCGTCGCTGCATCCCGCAGGGAGTTCGATGTACTGCTCTTCTGGTCATTGGATAGATTGAGTAGAGAAGGGACCGTAGAGACGCTGAATCACCTTCAGAGGCTCACAGGCTACGGCGTGAACTATCGGAGCTTCACAGAGCAATATCTGGACTCTACCGGCATATTCAAAGAGGCCGTCATCGGCATCTTGGCTGCGGTGGCCAAACAAGAGCGGGTGCGGCTCAGTGAGCGAACGATAGCAGGGTTGGAACGTGCGAGATCGCAAGGGCGAATTGGTGGCCGTCCGAAAATGGAAGACGATATGGCGACGATGAAGGCTTACCGCAAGCTCAAGGCATCCGGTTTATCTGTGCGGAATATCGCGGCAGAGATGGGAATATCCGCGACCACCGTTCAAAAGCTCACGCATAAAGTATGAATTTGGCGTGGTATTCTGGCGCACTATGAAGTGTCCGCATTGCGATGTCGGTATCCACGAAAACTTTAATAGAAAGCCGCTTTTCACCGCTGGCGAAACTACCTGGATGACAGTTTTTCAGTTTTGTCCTGAATGTACTCAAACTATCATCCGACTAGAGCGAACGATCATTCGGCAAAACACCACCACACGAAGTGATGTTTTCTCTGCCTTTCCGCAACACGGAGCATTACGACCCGTTCCGGCTGAAGTAACTGAACCGTACAGACAAGATTTTATCGAAGCATGTGCTGTGTTATCGCTCAGCCCAAAAGCAAGCGCCGCCCTGAGTCGGCGAAATCTTCAAGCGATTCTCCGTGACAAGGCAGCAACGACGAAAAAGGACCTATTCGACCAGATTGATGAGGTCGTCGACACCGGAAAACTTCCTTCTCACATTGAAGACGGTCTTCATGCCGTTCGGAATATTGGCAATTTTGCCGCTCATCAGATCAAGAGCACGACGACTGGCGCGATAGTAGACGTTGAGCCCGGTGAAGCCGAGTGGAATCTGGATGTTCTCGAATCACTTTTTGACTTCTATTTTGTACAGCCCGCACTTTCCGCTGCACGCAAAGCAAAACTGAACGAGAAGTTGAAAGATGCCGGGAAACCGGAAATCCCGTAAAACGGTTCGAGGATTACGTCGTACTCGGGGATTTCGCTTCTTCGTACCAACAGTCTGTGAGCGGTGATGGGCGTTTACTATACATGCTTCGGTGACGGGTACGAGGTCATCTATGGACTGTCTACCTGCGTCGATATGACGCAACTACGGCGTTGATGACTGCGCTTTGTACTAAACGAGGAAATTGCTATGTTTTTCGCACCATAAGGCCAGTAATCCGCCAACAGATTGGTCATCTCATTGAACGAAACACGCGAAATTCTATGTCCATAGTTCAGCGTTAAACTGGGGTAAGATAAGGGGTTAGTCGAGAAATCGAATGCAACTATCTGCCCATAGAATTGGTGCGAGAGCGCGCCGGAGTGCCATCATCTGCCTATTTTGGTCGATTTGGCTGAGTCCTGCCTATTCTCAATCCTCCGCAACAATAAAGATGGATCACGGCGAAGTCACTGCTGGCGACACATTGAACATGGTTGTAGTCTTCGATAGACCAACAACGTGCAATCAGACCGCCAGAGTGTACTTGATGGGTAAGGACGGCAATCAGGCTTTGGACTTTCGCGGCCAGTTGGAAGCTGGTAAAGACACGGCAACGCTGTCTTTTACAATTCCGAAGGATTACCATGGCCAGTTCCATTTGGTGCCAGAGGGTTCGCTCCTCTTTCCGTGCGAAGGTTACAGTGTGAACAAGCCTTTTACGGCTGCGCCGGTGACCCTCAATGTAAGAGGTATTCCCGATCCAAACAATTACCCGGTAAAGGCAGAAGTTGTCCTGTCTCTTACGCAAAGGCAATTTCTGGATACAAAGGTCGCTGAACTCAATGACCTCTCTGGCCAAATTGATACGCGGGTGGAACAGAGCGGAAATGATTCGGTCGAGCTTCGGACTTTTCTAACTGGAATCGTCGAAAAGGCAGAGTCTGATTTGCAAGTTACGGAGCGACAATACAGACAAGAGCTTTTGAAACCGACCGATCCGCTCCCCGCATTTTTCGCTGATTTCCGGCGTCAATACTCTGCCCTTCACGATGAGCTAAAGGCACCCATCCCCGGCACGAGGGCGAACGTAGAACAGTCGGCACGGCTGCTGTATGTTCAGCAACCCCTCAAGCGCCGTTCACCTTCGGACACCCCACCGAAAGGGAGAAACCTATCCGGCACGTCCCCCGCAATTGCGAGAGCAACAAAGTCAACCATAAATGACAATGCCGCTGCTTATGGCGTTGTAAATTCGACCGGCAAACCCGGCAGGCCAGAATTTCATGCTCAATTTGAGAGTCTCCCGACAGGAGCGACAATTTATTATCGGCAGGCAATATTGACCCAATTCAATGTTTGGTCCAGCAAGACTGACACATCGGGTGCTGATTTTGAGCTTGCGACGTTTGTGTTCAAGTTCCATAAAGATGGATGTGACGATGAGCCTGTAAGGACGATTGACCCTTACAGCGATACCCACCCGAATATCTCAGTCGAGTTCAAGCGATGTGGGAAAAAATGATGGACTGGCTTAGGCAGTTCGCGCCACTACAGTACCGATTGCCGCAGGTCGCGGTAGTGGTAGCGCCATTCCTCGCGCAGCACTACAGCGAATCACCGTTCATCTGGCCGCCGCTCGGCGGCCTCGAAACTTATGCTGCTTACCCTGCCACTCTTATAATTTTCCTTTTTTCATTCATTCCTGTAACGCTTGAGAACAAGCAGCAGGCGAAGTCATGGGTCAAGGGGGCCATTGCAATGGCGTGTGTAACGTTCGTGATTTATGCGTTCCTATTTGAACGCTACGTCATTAGCGAAGAGACGCCCGCCAATGGTATACAAACCCGGTCAGTAGGATTTCGGGTTGAGCCTCCCATCCGGGCTCTATATCCAGACAAGAACAATTCAGAATTATTGAGGATTGGTGGTCTTGAGGACTGGCAGATCCAAAAGGTCTGGACTCCCGGCTCCGTCCTCGCGCTTCGGCTCAGTCTACTTATCACCTTGATACTCACCCTCGGCCTAGCTAACGTGGCGCTCGGTGCGGCGGCACAGTTGAAACGCAAGGGGTAAATCTCCCCGGCCCATCCAGCGTGTCTTCAATTGTCCGAACTGACTCTTCACTACTCAGCAGCTAGTGCTCCAAATTAAGTTCCCAAGGAACACATAAATTCGTTCCAATGTGTTCGGATGAGGTGCACCATATTTTTCCCCTTCCGTTCCATTTTTTCCTTCGATCCGGCTTCCTGTCTGGAGGGTACCCCTCCCCCCTATCTAAGGCACAAGTCTAATGATTACAATGATATAAGCCGTTTCTTGTCGCTAAATTCGTGCAATCAAAAGGTTTACAGGCAAATTCGGCCAAACAAAGGGCTTATAAGCAGTTAAATAAAAAGTCCTGCCAGATGACAGGACCTTTCTAATGACTTTCTTAAGTATAGCAAGCCAGATGAAACTCCCACGCAATGAATATCTCTTTCATAATGAAACACATAGACGATATGGGGGCTTGACAAGAATTTTGATGCTGATTCATGAGGCTATTGGTACGTCTTTGGCTGAAGGGGATGTAACAACAAAGTAGGGGACCTCTCCACTACGGCGGCAAAACGTCGCCTTCGGTCGAGATGACCTTGTTGAGCTGAAATGTTTGTTGAGGGGATGAGACTTGTTGATTAACGACAGAGCGGCTCCGGTAACCCGGGGCCGCTCTGGGTTGGATCGTTGGTTAGAAGAACAGCTTGGCGGTGAACTGCATTTGGCGAGGACCGTAGAGCGTGCTCGAAGTTGAGCTCGGTGTGCCAAAGGCCGAAGCAGCGTTGGTGACGTAGGGGATGATGTCCGTCGTGTTGCTGTACTGGAAGGCAGTCGTGTTGTAGCTGATGATCTGCTTCCGGTTGACGACGTTGAAGGCCTCCACGAAGATCTGCATCTTGATGTTCTCGTGGATGGGGATGTCACGGGACAGACGGGCATCGATGTTGCGAATGCCGTTGCTTGGGAAGGAGTTGCGCCGGAACTGAGGAGCGCGACCCGAGGAGGGAGAGGGGCTGTTGCCAACTGCGCCGCCGGTTACGCCACCCTCGATACCGCCAGAGGCGTTGCCGCTCATGGTTGCGGTAAGCGGTGTGCCAGTCTGCAGGGTTGCGGTTCCGGAGAAGGACCAGCCGTTTGCAGCCAGGCTGCCGATGCGGTCTGCGATAGCGAACTTCGGCGACCAGACGACGCTGCCGACGAAACGGTTGCGCATGTCGAGGTCGGAGCGTGCGTATTCGCTGAGGGTGCCAGGGTTCTTCAGGTTGAAGGGATCGAGGATGGTGTCGGTGCCGTTGAAGGTGCCGAACTGGCCAGGTACCTGGCCTCCGTCGATGGCCTTGGCCCAAGTGTGATTGATGAGCAATTCAACATCGTGGCTGAAGGGCTTACGGATGGTAAACGCTCCCGAGTGGTACCAGGAGTTGATACCGCTGAAGCCAGCAAGGATACCGCCGTCATTGGGAGACGGCCGACCAATACTGGCGGCATAGAACGGTACCGTGATTGAGCTGGTGGCTGCGCCGGTAGCCGAAGGCTTGATCTGATAGGTACGAGTCAGGTTGGTGTGAGGCTGGTTTACATCGATGAAGTAAGGCAGGCGCATGCCACGCGTACCAACGTAGGCGATGGTGAGGCTGATATGACCAGGGAGCTCCTGCTCGACGGCGAGGTCCATGGAGTGGGTATAGGGATTGGTGAAGCTGGGATCCTGACCGCGGAAGGCAAGCGGTGCCGTGACCGGTGTGGCACCGGTGTTCTGGACGGTTGGGGTAACCGCGCCGGTAAAGGGCGCGGCAAGAGGAAGACCAGGAGGCGTGAAGAGAACGCCGATGTTTTGTGGAGCGCCGTTTCCGTACTTGTACGATGTCGGAATCGTCGCGGTACCGGACGACTGCTGGACGTTGAAGGAATACTGCTGCTGGTAGACGCCATTTTCGACGCGCGTGGCGTAGAAGGTGGAATTGGTAGTGAGCGCATAAAAGATGCCATAGCCGCCACGGAGGACGGTGCCATTGTGGGGCGACCATGCGAAGCCGATGCGGGGCTGGATCATCTTGTAGTTGATGTTGATGGTCTTGGTGTAGAAGTTGCCAAGCGGAGAGGCGACACCGTTGTAGCTGGTGGTATAGGGGTGGGGCGGCTGAGGTACGATCTGCGTGTCATACCGAATGCCGGCGGTGACGGTCAGGTTGCTTGTGGCCTTCCAGCTATCTTCGACGAAGCCAGCGATGTCCTGGTTCCAGAAATCGTCGGCTCCGATATGAGTGATGGGGTCGGTGACCTGGGTGAAGGTGCTGTAGTGACGGCCCCCGTTTACTCCATAGACGTCCTGAACCCAGTTGGCAAAGGCAGCTGCCTGACCGCTGATAGCCGCGGCACCGTTGCAGGAAGTTACACCCTGCTGGGTAGGGTCGAGACACTGACCGTTGAGGCCAACATAACTGTAGATACCGCCGCCCTGGAAGAGGTTGGCGAGGTATTCGTGGATGAGATTGACGTCGACGCCGAACTTCAGGTTGTGACTGCCCAGGAGCTTTGAGACTGTATCCGAGATCTGCCAGCGATGCTCATCGGGGAAGGCGAGACGAGGAAGGGCGTTCGGCATGCCGTAGGCCTGAACATTGGATATGGTGACCGAAGGTCCAGGCGCATTGGATGAGGTGACTTCGAGATCGCGGCCCCACTGGAAGCGGAAGGCGTTGGTCGTGGTCGGGTTCAGCACCGACTCCCAGTTGGAGATGAAGTAGCGCTGGTGGAAGTCCGAACGGCCGTTGGTGGAAGCCGAGCTGTTGGTATAGGTGGGGTTCGTGCTGTAGCCGTTGGGCAGCCTGTAGTCCTGGAAGAGGTACTCGACGCTGATGTGATTGTTGCCGTTGAGCTGATAGTCGAGACGCGGGAAGAAGATGTCCTGCTTGAGTTGGCGAGGAGCCGGACCGCTTAGGCCGTTGAGGTAGTCCTTGGCAGCGTCGCACTGAGAGGAGCTGACGGCCGCCGGGCAGGCGAAGCTGGAGATGGAAGCCGTAGAGCTATAGAGCAACGGGCTGGAACGGCGGTAGCCATCGTAGGTAAAGAAGTAGAAGAGCTTGTCTTTGATAATTGGACCGCCGACGGAACCGCCGAACTGATGCTGCTGATGAACCGAGGGCTGCAGGAGAGCTGGATTTGCTCCAGGCTGACGGCCGTTGAATTTGGTGAGAGGATCGAGCGCGTTGAGCGAGGGATAACGGAGGAAGTAGAAGAGATCGCCGTGGAGCGCGTTGGCTCCCGATCTGGAGATGGCGTTGATCTGTCCGCCGGCGGCCTGACCGAACTCGGCCGAATAGCCTGAGGTGGAGGATTCAAACTCCTTGATGGAGTCCTGCGGGAAGACGTAGGGAGCGCCGATGGCGCGGCCGCGAGCCTCGGAGAAGAACGCCTGCTGGTTGTTGGCGCCGTCGACCAGGTTGGTGTTGTAGAGGCCGGAGATGCCGCGGTAGGAGATGAGGCCGGAGTTGCCGTCAGGGACGACGTTGGTGGTGAGGAGAACGAAGTTGTCGTAGCGGCGGCCGTTGACGGGCAGATTGGAGACCAGTTCCTGGCTGACGGTCTGCGATACCTGGGTCTTGAGGGTGTCGATCAGCGGAGAGACGTCGGTGACTGTGACTTCGGTGGCAGTGGCTCCTGCGGAGAGAGCGATATCGACGGTGAGCACCTGGCCGACGGTCAGGACGAGGTTCTGGCGGTTTACTTTGCCGAAGCCCTGCCCCGTGACGACGACTTCATAGTGGCCGGGCTGGAGGAAGGTGGAGGTGTATTCGCCGGAGCTGTTGGACGTGAGGGTGCGCGTGGCTCCCGTGTCGGTGTTGGTGATGGTTACGCTGGCGCCGGGGACGATGGCACCGGAGGCGTCAGTGACCGCACCCGAGATCGTGCCGGTCGCGGCAGTCTGGGCGATAGCGGGAATGGCGGCGCAGATAGCGAAGATGGCTATGGCGACGAGGGTGAGCAGACGCTTCCAGTCAGAAAGACGGATCATGGTACTGGGCTCCTTGAAAAGTAAAACGACACCGATGAAAAGTACGGTGTGTGAAATGGATGCGTTCCATTGAGGATTCGGGCTGTGATGTCCCCGCGAATCGTTTGGCAGCAACCTAAGATTAGAAATTTGTATTAGCTCTACGGTCAGGCTTGGATGGTGCCTGTGTCAAGTAAAACTATGTCAAGCTTCGGTAACAAAAGGAAATAAGGGCCGATTTTGCACAGCTTTGGTCTAGCTGACTTGGTCAAGGTCCACAGGGTTGACGCAACGCGTTTGGTAGGAATTAGTGGAGCTTGTCAGGTATTACGGCGTTGACGCAAAGCGCGAGGCTAATGTTAGTGGAGCTGGTCAGGTATTACGGCGTTGACGCAAAGCGCGAGGTTAATGTTAGTGGAGTTGGTCAGGTATTACGGCGTACTGGATAAGGAGTTCGAAGGGGACGACTTTGAGGGTGGCTTCGTGCGTGGCTTCGAGGATGATGGGGCAGGCGGCTCCGGCCTGCTGGACCTGAAGCCAGCGGGCGGCGCAGACGCACCAACGGTCGCCGGGTTTGAGCCCGGCAAAGCCGTACTGCGGCATGGGTGTGCTGAGGTCGTTACCGAGGGCCTTGGAGGCGGTGAGGAAAGGGGCGTCGACGACGCAGCAGATGGTGTGGATGCCGAGGTCGTCGGGGCCGGTTTCGCAGCAGCCGGTGCGGTAAAAGCCGGTCATGGGTTCGCAACCGCAGGTATCGAGAGGCTGGCCGAGGACGTTTTTTCCGCGGGCCTTGATTGGTTCTGTCGTAGGCATAAATGTAGTTTAAGTATCCCACTTTCGCTGGAGGGGTGCGGGATCGGGGCGCGTGAGATATTGGGTGGAGCGTCGAACGTGCGCTGGATGGAGTTCGGGACTTGAAGATTGCGGTGATTACGCAATATTTTCCTACGTCGGTGCAGCCCTGGGCGGGACACTCTGCCTATCAGACACTGCGGTATCTGGCTCAGTGGAATGAGGTAAAGGTTTTTTATCCGGCGGTGCGGTATCCGGAGCTTCTGACGCCGGCTACGGGGCAGAAGACGAGGTTGGATGCGGCTTATCGGCCTGGTGGGGTGGACGTTGCGTATGTTCCGTATCCGGCGCTTCCTGGAGTTTCGCGGCCACTGAATGGATGGGTGGCGGCGGGACGATTGCTTCCGCATGTGAGACGGTTTGGGCCGGAGATAATTTTGAATTATGTGGTATATCCGGATGGATATGCGGCGCTGCGGGTGGGCAAGGCACTGAAGGTACCGGTGGTGGTGACGGCGATTGGATCGGATTTGAACCGGATTCCCGATCCTTTGTGTGGTGCGCTGACGCGGAAGACGCTGCGGGAGTCGGATGCAGTGATTACCGTGAGCGGAGATCTGCGGAAGACGGCGATTCTGCTAGGGGCCGATGCGGGTAAGAGTCACGCGATTTTGAATGGGTGCGATACGTCGATTTTCTTCAATCAGAATAAGGGTGAAGCTCGGGCTGCGTTGGGGATCAATTCGGACGAAGAGGTGGTGGCGTATGTGGGGAGGATGGATGTGAGGAAGGGGCTGCGCGAGCTGATCGAGGCGGTGTCTTCGCTGCATGAACGAAGGCCAAGGCTGCGGTGTTATCTGGTGGGGGATGGGTCGGATGAGGGAGTGCTGCGGGAGTTGATTGCGCAGAAGAAGGCCGGGGAGTATGTGAAGCTGGTGCCTCCGTGCAAGACGGATGGTGTGGCGCAGTGGATGGCGGCGGCTGATCTGGTTACGCTACCGAGTTACAAGGAAGGGTGTCCGAATGTTGTGCTGGAGGCGCTGGCGGCGGGAAGGCCGGTTGTTGCGAGCGATGTGGGGGGGATTCCAGAGTTGATGGATGATTCCAGTGGACGGCTGGTTCCTGCGATAGACTCGAGTGCGCTGGCGGTGGCTTTGGATGAGGTGCTGGCGACGGAATGGTCCGGGGATGAGATTGCGAAGAGGCATCAGCGGGGATGGGCTGAGGTAGCGCGGGATGTGCAGGGTGTGCTGGAGAGTGTCCTGGCTGGGCATGGACAGGTGAAATCTAAGTAAATGGCCAGATTTTTGGGCGAATGGAAGGAGAGCGGTCGCACTTTGTGCGATAACCCCACCCTTCGCCAAAGGCGCGAAGGATGGGCACCTGATTCACACCCA
Source organism: Edaphobacter sp. (assembly GCA_035317185.1). Classification (GTDB taxonomy): domain Bacteria; phylum Acidobacteriota; class Terriglobia; order Terriglobales; family Acidobacteriaceae; genus Edaphobacter. The sequence goes on along the minus strand of DATHHN010000033.1, from coordinate 123,553 downwards.
ATTTTACCGGTTGGGCTTGCTAGAGGTTTTCCAGGACTTGCTGGATTTTGTGGGCGGCCCAGAGGAGGTCTTCGCGCTCAATGATGAGGGGTGGGGCGAAGCGGATGACGTTGTCGTGGGTCTCTTTGCAGAGGATACCTTCGCGCATGAGGGCTTCGCAGATGGGGCGTGCGGGGCCGTTGAGCTCGATTGCGATCCAGAGGCCGCGGCCGCGGATTTCGCGGATGTGGGGACTCGCGATCTGCTTGAGGCGGTTGATGAAAAGAGTGCCCAGTTCGGCGGAGCGGTCGGCGAGATTTTCCTCGACGATGACCTTGAGCGAGGCGCGGGCTACGGCGCAGGCCATGGGGTTGCCGCCGAAGGTGCTGCCGTGGTCGCCGGGGCGCAGGACCCCGAGGACCTCGCGCGAGGCGAGGACTGCGGAGACTGGGTAGAAGCCTCCGGCGAGAGCCTTGCCTACGATAAGGACATCAGGGGTGATGCCTTCGTGCAGGTAGGCGAAGAGTTTGCCGGTGCGACCGAGGCCGGACTGGATCTCGTCTGCCATGAAGAGGACGTTGTTCTGTTTGCAGATGGCGGAGGCTTCGGCGAGGAAGCCGTCGGGTGGAATGAGGACGCCGGCTTCGCCCTGGATGGGCTCGACGAGGAAGGCGGCGGTGTTGGGCGTGATGGCGGCGCGGAGAGCTGCGGCATCGCCGAAGGGGATGATCTTGAAGCCGGAGAGGAAGGGGCCGAAGCCTTCGCGATACTGCTCGTCGGTGGAGAAGCTGACGATGGAGATGGTGCGGCCGTGGAAGTTATTGGCGCAGACGATGATCTCGGCCTGATTGGAAGGGATGCCTTTGACCTGATAGCCCCACTTGCGGGCGACTTTGAGGGCGGACTCGACGGCCTCGGTGCCGGAGTTCATGAGGAGGGCCATCTCGAAGCCGGTGAGGTTGTGGAGGTCCTCGTAGAAGCGCGGAAGCTGGTCGTTGCGGAAGGCGCGCGAGGTGAGGGTGACCTTGTGGGCCTGTTCGATCATGGCGGCGAGGATGACGGGGTGGCAGTGGCCCTGATTGACGGCAGAGTAGGCTGCGAGGCAGTCGAGGTAGCGGCGGCCTTCGACGTCGTAGACCCAGACGCCGGATGCGCGCTCGACGACTACGTCGAGGGGCTTGTAGTTGTGGGTGCCGTACTGCTCTTCGAGCTGGATGAAATGCGAGGTGAGCGCATGTGTTTCGTCGGTGGTGTCTTGCTGCAAAACGGTGGCTGCCATATTGATCGCCTGACCTTTTCCCAAAGACATCTGATTTGCTTCGTGTTGGTCTATTATTCCACGGCTACCGGTGCGATGTACCGGAAAGGCGCTTCGAAAGACCTGGCTATCGGTAGAAATCGTTACAGAGCGCTGTTGGGGAAGTCAGGTTGCAGGCGGTGCGATTTGGGTGGAGCGGAATCGAACTTCATGCGGAGAAAGGGCTCTTCATAGAATTTGCGGGAGAGCCATGCGATAAGTACGGCGAGCATGCCGGCGAGAAACATTCGGACGAAGGCTCCGAAGAGAAACGCTTGAACGGAGGAAGGAAGGTGCAGCACGAGCCAGGCGTATGCATCGAAGGCCAGAAGATGGATGAGGTAAAGTCCGTAGCTGATGTGGCCGAGAAAACGCATCGACGCGGCATAGATTCCGCTAAAAAAAGAGCTGCGTAGCCCGAGGAAAGAGAGGAGCAGTCCTGTGAAGAAGAAGTTCCAGGGAACAGGCTGGAATGCAGCGCCGAAGTCATTGGAGCGATGAAGAATGCCGAAGGGTAAACCTGCGACGAGAATGGCGAGGCCGATGAGGATGGCTGCCAGGCCGAGCTTGACTCCATTACGACGAGTGCCGGAGGCGGAGCGAGCGAAGATTGCGGCAAGCGCTCCGAAGGCGAGGTTGTCGGCGATGAGAACTGTGCTCTCGCGGACGGGGCCGAGTGGAAGATGACCGGTCGCCGTCAGGTACCGGAGGATGGGCTCGATCAGACATATCGCGATGGAGATTGTAGTGAAGATGCGAAGGTTTACCTTGACGACAAGGAGAGGCCAGAGAAGATAAAACTGCTCCTCGACGGAGAGAGACCAGAACGGGCCATAGTTGGGAGAGAGCGTAAAGGTGTTGGCGTAATTTGCTAGGAAACCGAGGGCGATGATGGCTGAGCCGACCGTGAGGTGATGCAAGAGCAGAAGGACTGCGATCGTTGCGAGATAGGCGGGGAGAATACGTAGCAAGCGACGTTGATAGAAGCGGCGATAGTATGACTGGCCGCCTTTGGTGTCGAGGAGAATTCCCGTGATGAGAAAACCTGAAAGCACGAAGAAGAGATTGACGCCAAGCCAGCCGAAGACGGTCGCCTGGATAAAGCGTGTGCCGATACGGCTTGAACTGACTGCTCCTGACCAGTAGAGGCCGTGATAGAGAACGACCATCAGAATGGCTATGCCTCGCAATACATCCAACTCCGGCATATGCTTTTGCAGGAGCCGCCCACCGGTCAAATGAGATGGTGCATGGATGCTGAGAGGAAGTTCGCCGATCGCCAATACCGTGTCACCGCACTTCGGAGTCTGGCTATGCTAGCACACGGCAATGGCCCCTCCTTTTATACGGAAGGGCCATTGCATGTTGCGAGAAAGTACGGTTATTTTGCGGCTAAAGCCAGCTGCTGCTGGTATTCCTCGTAGGGGCCCTTGTGGTCGGTGATGTGGAAGTCGGTGGGGCCGCCTTCGAAGTGCCAGATGCGGGTGCCGGCTTCTTCGATCAGGTCCTGGTCGTGGGTGACGAGGAAGACGGTGCCTTCGTACTTCTGGATGGCCTGGTTAAGCGCGTTGATGCTTTCCAGATCAAGATGGTTCGTGGGTTCGTCTAAGACGAGGACGTTGGGCTTCTGCAGCATGATTTTGCAGAAGAGCAGACGGGCGGCTTCGCCTCCTGAGAGTGCGTCGGTCTTCTTGAGGCCCTCTTCACCCTTGAAGAGCATCTGGCCGAGGATGCCGCGGATGTCTTCCTTGGTGGCCTGCGGGTCGAACTGGTGGAGCCAGTCGTTGGCCGTCATGCCGAGCTGGATGGAGCCCTTGTGGTCCTGGGCGAAGTAGCCGATCTGGACCTCGTGGCCCCATTTGACGGTGCCGGAGTCAATGGAGACGTCCTTCTCTTCGATGCCGGGGCCGTTGGCCAGAAGCGCCTTGAGGAGGGTGGTCTTCCCTTGCCCGTTGCGGCCGATGAGGACGACCTTCTCGCCGCGCTGGACGGCTGCGGAGAAGTTGTTGATGACGTGCTCGGTCTTGCCGTCCTTCTGCTCGTAGGACTTGTTGACGGCTTCGAACTCGAGGACGTTCTTGCCGGAGGGACGTTCCATCTTGAAGGCGATGAAAGGGCGCGCGATGTTGGAGCGGGCTAGCTCGCTGGTGGCGAGGCGCTCGACTTCCTTCTTGCGGGAGTTTACTTGCGACGAACGCGTACCGGCGGAGAAGCGGGCGATGAAGTCGTTGAGCTGGGCGATCTTCTTTTCGCGCTGCTCGTTCTGGCTCTCGATGCGGGTGCGAACGCTGGTCTTCTGGAGGACCATGTCGTCGTAGCCACCGTTGTAGGTGATGATCGTCTCGTAGTCGATGTCGGCGATGTGGGTGCAGACGTTGTTGAGGAAGTGCCGGTCGTGCGAGATGGTGATGACGGTGCCGTTGTAGCGGGTGAGGAAGTCTTCGAGCCAGTGGATGGATTCGAGGTCGAGGTAGTTGGTGGGCTCGTCGAGGAGCAGGGCCTGGGGATTGCCGAAGAGGGCCTGCGCCAGCAGGACGCGGACTTTTTGGCCGCCCTGGAGCTCGGACATCTTGCGTTCATGAAGTTCATCCGGAATATCCAGGCCCTGTAACAGGACGGCGGCGTTAGCTTCTGCTTCATAGCCGTCTTCGTCGCCGACAGTGCCTTCGAGCTCGCCGAGGCGGGAGCCGTCTTCATCGGTCAGCTCGGCCTTGGCGTAGATGATCTCGCGCTCTTCAAGGGCCGCCCAGAGGGCCTTGTTGCCCATGATGACGGTGTCGATGACGCGGTAGGCGTCGAACTCGTACTGGTTCTGCTTGAGGACGCCGATCTTTTTGGGGCGGACGACGTTGCCCTTTTGAGCGTCGATCTCGCCGGTGAGCACCTTCATGAATGTGGATTTGCCGGCGCCGTTGGGGCCGGTGAGGCCGTAGCGGCGGCCTGTGGTGAAGGTGACGGAGACGTCCTCGAAGAGCAGTTTCGAGCCGTAGCGCATGGTGACATTGGAGACAGATATCATGGGATTCCCTTTATTTTACAGGCTCCGGAGGGTTTCGCGCAGCCGGAGAGGTGAAGGTTGTGTGAAGCTCTTGGCCACTCGCGGCAATGTTTCGCGAAATCGCTGAGCTGGCCATTGCGATTTCAGGATTGGCCGATGAGCACTCCTGCGGCGAAGACGAGGCCTCCGCCGACGATGACCTGGAGGCAGGAGAGGGCGAAGCTGGTTTTGAAGTAGCGATGACGAATAAGTGCGATGACGACCAGCTCGACGCCGACGACGGCGTAGGCCCAGGTGAGGGCGGTGTGGACGTTGGAGATGAGGAACGGCAGCGTGTGCAGAAAGCCGCCGATAAAGGTCATAAAGCCGGTGACGAGACCGCGAAAGATGGGGTTGCCGCGTCCGGTGAGCGAACCGTCGTCAGAGAGGCCTTCAGAGAAGGCCATGGAGATGCCTGCGCCGACCGCCGAGGCTGCGCCGATGAGGAAGACTGTGCGGGAATTGTGCGTAGCAAAAGCTGTGGCAAATATGGGAGCGAGTGTGGAGACGGAGCCGTCCATGAGGCCGGCAAGGCCGGGCTGGACGATACGCAGGATAAAGTTTTTGTCGTCGCCTACGATATCTGAGAGTTCGCTTAAATTGGGAATATTTTCCGACATACTTCGCTCTTTCCCGAAACAGAAATAACAGAGCAACAATGATTCCTTCGACTGTGCGTGCGGCTCACAGAAAGAAGGGTTTAAGGTAAGGCTAATAGAAAATGGCGCTCGGCTCTGCGGCTGGTTGGCCTGGAGAGCGGAGCGCCGTTTGCTGAGTTAGCGGCCCCGGTTGCCGCGGGTTGGGCGGCTGCCGGAGTTGCCGCGGGAGCCGTTGGGGCGTCCGTAGCTGCGACCACCAGAGTTGCCTCCGCCACCGTTTCCGCCGCTGCGGCTGCGGAATCCGCCGCCGTTGCCGCCATTGAAGGGACGGGTGGGCGTCATGGGGGTGACGGGATCGTTGCCGCGCCAGGCACGGGTCTCAAGCTGCATGAGATCCTGGCCCTTTGTGGCAGTATCGAGAGGCTGATTGCGCAGTTCCTTCTCAAGGTTCTTATCGGCTTCGCGCCACTCGAACTTTATCTTCAGTTCGCGCTCGAGCTTGCGGGCCTCGTACTTTTCCTGCGGCATGACGAACGTGGTGGCTACGCCCTTGGCTCCGGCGCGTCCGGTACGACCGATGCGGTGGACGAAGTCGTCAGAGGCATTGGGCAGGTCGTAGTTGACGACGTGCGCGATGTCGGAGACGTCGATGCCGCGGGCGGCTACGTCGGTTGCGACGAGGACGCGATGCTTCCCGTTGGCAAAGCCCTTGAGAGCGGCAGTGCGCTGGGACTGGCTGCGGTCGCCGTGGATGACGTCAGCATCGTGGCCAAGCTTTTCGAGCTTTTTCGAGATGCGGTCGGCACCATGCTTGGTGCGCGAGAAGACGAGAAAGGTTCCCTTCTCTTCGTTGAGCATCTGGTTCAGCAGGCCGAGTTTCTGGTCCTGCATGACGGTGTAGACGCGAAGCTCGACGCGGTCGCTGGGCTTGGAGGTGGTGCCGATCTCGATGCGGATGGGGTCCTTGACGTAGTCGCGGACGATCTCGCGGATGTTGGCGTCGAGGGTGGCCGAATAGCACATGGTCTGACGGGTCTTCGGAATCGCACCGACGATGCGGCGGATTGCAGGAAGGAAACCCATGTCGAGCATGCGATCGACTTCGTCGAGGACGAACATCTCTACCGAGCCGAGGTTGATTTCGCGACGGCGGAGGAAGTCCTCGAGACGGCCGGGAGTGGCGACGACGAGGCGCGGGCCGCGATCGAGGTTATCGAGTTGGGCGCGCTCGGAGAGGCCACCGCAGACAAGCACGGAGTCGTGACGTGCAGCCGGGACGAGCTTGGCGTAGGCTTCGAGGACTTGCATGGCGAGCTCGCGCGTCGGCAGCAGGATGAGCGAACGGATGGGACCGCGTTTGCCGCGTGTGCTGGGCACCGAGGTTGCGTCCATGCGCTGGATCATCGGAATCAGAAAGCTAAGTGTCTTGCCGGTGCCGGTGGAGGCGGTGGCGAGGATGTCTTTGCCTTCGAGGGCGGGCGGAATCGCTTTGGCCTGGACGGGGGTCGGCATGACGAAGCCTGCGCCGGCGAGGCGGCCCTTGAGGGAGTCGGAGATGTTGAAGTCGGTGAAGACGACATCGTTGACGAGGGGGAGGCCGGTCAGAGTGGCGACGGCGGTGGGCGTTGCAATCTGCTGTTCAGTAGGTTCAAGAGTTGCGGAGGTCAAAATAATTCCTTATCGGTGTTGATAGAACACATAGGGGTGCAGGGATGCCGAAGCACCATGGATTTCACTTAGTCAGCATTGCTGTCGGGTATCGAAGCGCTGCTGCTGCACGGCGAGACTTGTCCGTTGACGAGTCTTCCAGCCAGAGCAACCAGCGCGACTTCCGAAACGTTCGGGGAAGGTATGCGGTGGGGATTGAGGCGAATCGCAGTCTCTGGCCAGACTCCGAATTCCATGAGGAGTCTTTGCCTGCGATGCCCGTACTCCTTTTTTCCAGAGTACAAAACTATATTAGCATAGTCGCGATTCGATTCACCAGAGCTATCTTGTTCGAGCAAAATGGCGTCCGTAAACGGACAGGATAATCCGCAGATGAACAGCATGACGAAAGACTGTTTTCTTCAAAGGCTTTATTTCCAGTGACTTAGTGATGATGGGTTTTGGCAGGCTGAATGCATCATCCTTTATACGTCCAAACCTCAACACCAAAGGCCAGAGAATGCACTCACTGATACAGGACCTTCGCTTCTCGCTTCGCCAGATTCGGCGCTCGCCGGGCTTCATGATTACCGCAGTGCTGACGCTTGCGCTGGGCGTGGGGGCCAATACAGCGATCTTCTCGCTGCTCGATCAGGCGCTGCTTCGCTCGCTGCCCGTGCACGACCCGGAGAAGCTGGTGATCCTGAGTGCGCCGGGCAAGGCCTGGGAGGGCCATACCAGCGATCATGGCGGCGGTTTGGACAAATACTTCTCCTATCCTATGTATCGCGATCTGCGCGATCGTGGAGCGGCGTTCGATGGTCTTATCGCGACGGCTTCGGCTGGCGTTGGAATCACGCGTAACAACACGTCGGAGCTGGCCCATGCGGAGATCGTCAGCGGCAACTACTTCAGCGTGCTGGGCGTGATGCCTGCCGCTGGACGGCTGCTTGCGGCAATGGACGACACGACACCCAGCGCTAATCCAGTCGTAGTGCTGAGCTTCAACTACTGGAAGACGCACTTTGGAACGGATGCGAGTGTGGTGGGGCAGACGCTCTCGATCAACGGCAATCCCTTCCAGGTCATCGGGGTCTCCGCGCCAGCGTTCCAGAGTGCAGTGTGGGGAGAGGTTCCCGATGTCTTCGTGCCGATGTCGATGCTGGACCAAGTTGTCCCTGGCAAGGGACGCCGGCTGACCGACCACACGGACAGGTGGATGAATATCGTGGGTCGCCTTAAGCCGGACCTATCGACGGAGCAGGCGCAGGTCGCGCTGGCTCCGCTGTGGTACGCACTGCGAGCAGATGAGTTGAAGGCATTGGGACACCGATCGCAACGCTTCGTCGAGGAGTTTCTGACGCATAGCCAGTTGCAGGTGCTGCCGGGCGCGCGGGGGCTGTCCTACAGCCGCGATACGCTGCAGAAACCGCTGCTCGCCGTGATGGCCATGGCGCTCCTTGTGTTGCTTATCGCGACGGTCAATGTGGCCAGTTTGTTATTGGTACGTTCGGCAGCGCGGGTGCGCGAGTTCTCGCTGCGGTACGCTCTTGGTGCGAATACGCGCAGGGTAGTGCAACAGCTCCTGCTGGAGGGTGTGCTGATCGGCGTTGGCGGTGGAGCGGCGGGTTTGCTGCTTGCTCCTGCCGCTGTTCGTGTGCTGGTGCAGCGACTGAGCTCGGATGGCTCGACTGCGTTTCAAACAACACTGGATAGTCGCCTGCTTGTATTCAACTTCGCAATCGCATTGGCAGTGAGCGTGTTTTTCAGCCTTGCACCTGCGATTCAGCTGCTGAAGCCCGATCTCGTGTCTTCGCTGAAACAGCAGACATCGACGGCGACAGGAGGCGCACTGAATTTTCAACGGCTCATTGTTGCGTTGCAGGTAGGGCTAAGCGTGCTGCTACTGGTAGGCTCCGGTTTGTTCGTGCGCACGATGCGGAATCTGCGGCACGTCGATGCGGGATTTAATACGTCTCACCTGATTACGTTTCATATCGATCCTCTGCTCTCGGGCACGGCGAAGGAGCGAGTGCCGTTATTGCATCAGAGTTTGTTGGAAGCCATTGCGACGCTTCCTGGGGTACAGGGAGTAGCGGCCACCACCGATGCTGAGTTGGCAGATACCGGGCAGGGCGGAAATGTGACTGTCGAGGGGTACAACCCGCCTGCGGATGAAGAATTCGATATTGAGGAGCCTGTCGTTAATCCGGATTTCTTTCGTGCCATGCAGGTTCCTCTACTTGCAGGGCGCTCGTTCAGCGAGAACGATGACAGCACTCATCCATTGGTGGGCGTGGTGAATGAGACCTTTGTGAAGCACTACTTCAGTAGCCCAAGCGCGGCGATTGGAAGACGCGTGGCCAGCGGAGCCGGCAAAAACCTGGAGTACAGGACGATCGTCGGCGTGACTCGCGATGCCAAACACGCGAACCTTCGCGAACCAGCTCTGCCGACGCTCTTTGTTCCTCTGAAGCAGGAGCAGGCGGCGAACCAGCTCTACTTTTATGTGCGCACGGCGACCCAGCCAGAACAGACCTACGCGATGGTGCGGCAGGCGATCAAACAGATCGATCCGGAAGTGGCCGTGGATGCAATGCGGACTATGGAAAACCAGATCGACGAGACGCTTTCGAACGAGCGCATGATCGAGCTGCTGGCGATCTCGTTTGGGCTGCTGGCAACGATGCTTGCCGGTGTTGGATTGTATGGAGTGCTGGCTTATTCGACTGCTCAGCGCACGCGCGAGATCGGGATTCGCATAGCGCTTGGGTCGTCGCGGCTGGGGATATCGCGGCTGGTTTTGAGCGACGTGCTGCGGCTTGTGGTGATCGGCGTGGTGATCGCGATTCCCTGCTCCGTGTTGCTGGGACGGCTGCTGCGGAGCCAACTCTTTGGCGTGACGACGGCGGATCCGGTGACGCTGATTGCGGTTGTGTTTCTGATCGGGCTTGTAGCACTCGTGGCTGCGCTTGTGCCGGCGCGGCGCGCTTCGTCGGTCGATCCGACTACGGCACTTCGCGTGGAATAAATTGCAGTCAAAAACCCGCCTCTGGCCTATGGCCAGAGACGGTTTATGCATGGTTGCTTTCGCTAGAGACGGGTTAGATATGACAGCTCACCATTCCGCGTTTTTCGAGGTATCTCTGGTGGTACTCCTCGGCCTTCCAGAAGATGGCCGCAGGCATAACCTGGGTGGCTATGGGAAGACGGTGCGTTCCGGAGGCGTTGAGTTCGGCAACCTTGGCCCGGGCCTGCATAAACTGCTGGTCAGAGTGGGCAAAGATTACGCTGCGGTATTGGGTTCCCCAGTCCGGTCCTTGACGGTTGACCTGGGTGGGATCGTGGAGAGCGAAGAAGACATCGAGCAAAGCCTCATAGGAGAGGCGTGATGGATCGAATGTCACCTGAACAACCTCCGCATGGCCAGTGCGGTCCGTACAGACTTCCTTGTAGGTTGGGTGTTCAAGGTCGCCGCCTTCGTATCCTACGGCTGTGTCGATAACACCTGTGAGTTCTGCCAAACGGGCTTCTACACCCCAAAAACATCCTGCACCAAACGTTGCTTTTTCAATTGCCACTGCAGTTGCTCCTTGACTACCACTATTGGATGCTTCACAAGTCATGTTTGTCATCCACGAAAGATGAATAGCGGGAGTATTTTGGGCGTCCAGAAGCAGATGTGTCAATGGGGTATGTGGAGAACTTAAGTGGTATGTAAATAAAGCGTAATCCCGCGATCACACGATCTTTACAAAGTGGTTTTAAGGGTGTAGATCATCGCTGCCTTGGAGCAGTGGGAGAGCGCGCGGCGAGGTGTATTGATCAGCTCGAACGACGGGTTGAATTCGACCTGGAAGCGAAGGTGCGGCGAGGCATGGACGGCTTCTTTTTTGCAGGAGATTTCAGCTGCGCGAACTCGGGCGTCTTCCTCTTCGGGACTACCTTCTGGCCCTTAGCGGCGCGTCCGAGTGCCGTGACTTCACCGGGGGTAAGTTCGCGGTATTCGCCCGGCGGGACATCGAGACGGAGAGCTCCATAACCGATGCGGCGAATCTTTTCGACGTGGTGGCCGATCTCTTCGAACATCTTGCGGATCTGACGGTTCCGACCTTCGGTCAAGGTGAGTTCGTACCAGGGATTGTCTCCTCCGCGTGCCTGCTCGATCTTTGCCGGTGCGGTGATGATGCGGTCGCGGCGACCACTGCGGACTTCGTTGAGGCGGCCACGGTCGATCATGATACCGCGGCGAAGCTGATCGACGTTTTCGGGTGTTGGGGTGCCGGAGACTTTGATGAGATAGGTCTTCTCGACGCCGGCGGCAGCCTTGGAGAGCTTGTTTGCGAGATCGCCGTCGTTGGTCATCAGGAGCAGGCCTTCGCTGAGGTAGTCGAGGCGGCCTACGGGATAGAGGCGGACGTGGTCGCCATGCGGGCCCTTCTGCTTGGTCATAAGCTGCATGACGGTGGGGCGCTTCTCGGGGTCGTCGAGCGTGGTGACGTAGCCACGAGGCTTGTTGAGCATGTAGTAGCGCTGCTGCTCGGGACCGTGGAGGAGCTTGCCGTCGACGCGGATGTGGTCTTTGGTGGCGTCGTGGCGGGTGCCAAGTTCTTTGACGACGTTGCCATTGACCTGAACACGGCCAGCGAGGATGATCTCTTCGGCCTTGCGGCGGCTGGCGATGCCGGCCTGCGCGAGGATCTTCTGGAGGCGGTCGCCTTTGGGTTCGTCGTTGGTTTCGGGCTTGGAGGAGGAAAGAGGTTTGGTCATGATTTCTGGCTTTCTGACTGCGGAGATGCTCATCGCTGTCTGGTGAATCTGGGTTAGGCTGCAAACGCCGATCTTGCTCCGCTCTGGGCGAAATGCGCAACCTTTCGTCTATTATCTCCTGTTTTCTACGGACCGTCGTCTCTTACGACTGAATCCTACGCCGAGCACAAGTAAGCAAACCAAACAGACCTGACCCCAAGAGGACGATGGTCGATGGCTTGGGAGTGATGTTTGTGGGAGTCACCGGTTCATTGATGTTGATCGTGTCGAGATCGACATCGTATTCACCAAGGATGTCAGGTGCGTTTTCGAAGAACACGCCATCAATATTCGTCCAATTCAAGGTCAGGAGATCGAGATCATTGGCGTCAGAGGTCGATGATTGATCGACCAGAACACCCTTTCTGTATCCAAGGATTGTGACAGGCTTATCGTAAGCACCGACCAACATGTTGTTCAGCGTAAACGGCTGCAGTGAAGTGGAATAGAAACTGGCTACATCTCCAGGGAAGAAGGAGTTTCCGTTTTGATCTAAGAGCCCGTAAGGATAGGGCGGCGGTTGAAAAGGGTAATAGTTGCTGAAGATAGATTGAGTTAGGTCGCCAGGAATTAGATTGGGAGTCGGTGGATTTAAAGCGGCGTTATAGGCCCAGCTGAAGTAGCAAAAGGTGAAATCTCCGTAGAAAAATACCGGGAAGGCCATCCCCATCGGATGGTGAGGTCAGGTCATTGAAGGTGAGTGTCTCTGCATGGACGAACCGGCAGGCGTTGAATGCCAGCAGAAACAGGGAAAGGAAGCGAAGCGTTCTCAGCATAAGACCTCCAATGAATTGAAGGGGCCGATTGCGACATACCCGACTATACTCCGTTGAGCTTTTGGGGATGATCAACGCTTTACTGAATGCGGTAGTGCCGCAGGATGAATGAGACGTTGTAGAAGAATGAGATGGCCAGCACGGTGAACTGAATGCGGCGATTTGGGGTGATGAAAGCAATGAGGCAGAGGATCAGATTCCCAGCAATACGGATGGGGTATTCGATGCCGAAAGAGCGGAAGTAGGTGGAGCCTTTGAGTTCGGTATCGAAGACATCGGCGATAAAGGCGACAGCGAGGAGACCGAAGAACCACTTGCGGCGGGAGATGAAGTAGTCCTCGTAGCCGGCGTAGTCATTCAGGTCGGATGGGAAGAGCAGGGTGCAGAGAAGGTAGTAGAGAGTGGTGTAGAGGATAACGAAGAAGTAGATGTCGAAGGTCCACTCCTGAATCATCGATAGACGGAACTCCCACCACCAGAAGTGGATGATCCAGAGCAGAAGCGAGAAGGCCCAGCCAAGATGAAGGAGCGAGGCGCGCTGGCGGCGCGGATGCTGGACGAAGCGGGCGAATCCGCTGAGAAGAGTGGTGATGCAGAGGCCAACGATGATGGAGATGACGACCCGGACGTGCGGATAAAGGTCAGGGCTGGAGGCGTGGGAAGGCATAGATTTTTATTTCCGTCCGCTACTGATAGAAGGATATGCCGTAGCGCTCGGAGATCTCGAGGAGGGTCTCGTCTTCCTTAGTATGCATGTGCGGCGGAGGTCCACTGCCGGGGAGTTATGGAGGCAAAGAACGGCGAACGAGCCTCCGCTCATGCTGCCGCTAACGATGACATCCACCGGTTCTCCGAAGACGAGAAAGGATTTGACTGGAGTCATGCCTGCTCCTGAATACGATGGTCTCCGAATAGCAGGGTCCATCGTAGCAAGTGTTCAAAGAAATGACGTACTCAATCTAATCTATTTTTGTTCTTCGTTTTACTCTTCGTCTTTAGGAACATCGGTTTGAACTTCGGCATCGAGTGCGGGCGAATCGGAGCCGGAGGGTAACTGGTCGGTGTTGTAGTTCGGAGGCAAGCCGGAAAGACGGCCATCAACGATGACCTGTTCCGCAGGATTGTCGTCCGCGCTTTCTCCGCTGCCGTCGGCCTGCGGCTCTACGACGCCTTTCTCGGGCTCAAGGTCGTTCGGTGTCTCGGGGGCTTCGTGTTCCATGGGGATCTCCTCCTGCTCGGCCAGCTCGCCAGCCATCTTCTCAAACTCTTCGATGCTGGGAAGCTCGTTGATGTCTTTGAGACCGAAGCGGAGAAGAAAATCCTTGGTGGTTTTGTAGAGGATGGGGCGGCCGATGACCTGTTTGCGGCCCGCAGTGGTGACGAGCTTGCGGGCCATCAAAGAGCCCAGGACGCCGCCGGAGTCGACGCCGCGGATCTCGGAGACCTCGGGGGCTGTGACGGGCTGTTTGTACGCGACGACGGCCAGTGTTTCGAGTGCCTGGAGAGAGAGCTTCAGGGGTGGTTTGAGGGATTTGATGAAGCCGCGGACGGCGTCGTGGTATTCGGGCTTGGTGGAGAGACGGTAGCCGCTGGCGACTTCGCGAATCTCGAGGCCTCGGTCTCCGTTGCCGTAGTCGGCGATGAGCTGGTCGAGAATGCTGCGGAAGTACTCGCGCAGGCAGCGGGCGCGTTCCTTGTCTTCCCTGGCCTCGCGGGCAGCTTTTTTGTCGGAGGTCTCCGCGACGGCAGCAGCTTCGCTTCCCTGCTCCACCGGCGCTATAGAAGCAGGCTCAGCGGCATCCGGCTCCGGATCGAGCGTGTCGCTTGTACGCATGGCGGCGGCGTCTGCGGCAGCGTGCTCATGGACAGATTTGAGGTGAGCGGCCTCTTCGGCTGCAGCAAGGTGGAGAGCCCGATCCAGCGCCGCGGCGTGTTCGGCTTCGGTCTCGATAGATTGTTCGGGCTCGTTCAGGCCGAGCGAGTGCTGGGCGGACTCCAGATGGTCCAGTTCGGCCTGGGCTTCGTGGCCGAGGAGCCCGATGAGCTGGGCCAGGGTTACCGGTTCTTCTGAGGCGTAGATGACTGCTTCGATCTTTGCTTTAAGGCTCATAGTTTCGAGGTCGTACCCTAAGCATACCAACCATGCGTAAGATTGCCATGCAGGAGTATGGAGCGAGCCATGGAGGCTGTTCAAATGATGACGCGCAGGGAGTACCTTAAGCAGGCGGCGGCGGCAACAGCGGCAGTTGCGATACCCGGGCTGCTCGTAGGTCAGGGTGCCCTGGCCCAAGGCGAGGCGCCGACAAAACCAATCACCGGGAAGAACAGCCTGAAGGCTCGAGCAGCCTCCAGAGGGCTGCTGGCTGGGTGTGCGGTCGATGCCGCAGTGCTGCGCTCTGACGAGGCTTATAGAAATCTGTTGACGGAGCAGTACAACATCGTCGTCGGTGAAAACTGCATGAAGTGGGGAAATCTGCGGCCCACAGCCGATACCTATTCGTTCGACGAGGCAGATGAACTGATGGCTTTTGCACAGACCCACGGCATGAAGGTTAGGGGCCATAACTTCGTGTGGCATGAGGCGCTTCCGAAGTGGTTCGAAGCGACGGTGAACAAGGACAATGCGCAGAAATTCATGACCGACCACATTATGACCGTCGGAGGACGTTATAAGGGGAGGATTCACTCCTGGGATGTTGTGAATGAGGCAATTTGGATCAAGGACGGACGCCCGGATGGACTGCGAAGTTCTTCTCCGTGGATGCAGATGCTTGGCCCTGAGTACATCAATATCGCCTTCAAGACGGCGCGGCAGGTCGATCCGAAAGCGCTACTGACGTACAACGAATACGGTATCGAATACGACACCGAAGAAGAGGGAAAGAAACGCGCCGCCGTGCTGGGACTACTGCGACGGATGAAAGCTGCAGGCACACCGATTGATGCACTGGGCATTCAATCGCACATACGGGCGGGCGGAAAAGATACCTTCGGCAAGGGCCTTACGGAGTTGATCGCCAGTGCGCGGGAGATGGGTCTGCAGGTCTTCATTACCGAGATGGATGTGAAGGATGAGGACATTGATTCGAACGACATCAGCGTGATCGATCGCGAGGTGGCAAACGTCTATCGTGACTATCTGACGACAGTGCTGCATGATCCATCTGTAAAGGCCATGCTGACGTGGGGTGTAAGCGACAAACACACCTGGTTGAACAGTCCTTCGCAACGCAAGAAGAATCCTGACCGTATGGCGCGACCGTTGCCATTCGATAAAGACTATGCGCCGAAGGAAGCCTTCTTTGCGATTCGAGATGCCTTTGACGGTGCAAAAAAACGGTAGCGTCAGCACAAGAAACGACCCGCCTGAATGGGCGGGCTGTGGAGTTTCGACCGGGACTATTTGACCATGGTACTGAAGAGCCAGAACAGACTGCCTGAGAGAAGCGCTGCCACAGGCAAGGTAAAGACCCAGGCCAGCGCGATGTCTCGCAACGTGGATACCTGCAGTCCGCTCTTGTTCGCGGCCATGGTGCCGGCTACGCCCGATGAGAGTACATGCGTCGTACTTACTGGCAAGCCATAGCCATCAGCAGCAAGAATAGTGAACATGGCCACCAGCTCGGCCGATGCTCCCTGGGCGTAAGTCAGGTGGGTCTTGCCGATTTTTTCACCTACCGTTACGACGATGCGCTTCCAGCCGATCATCGTCCCCAGGCCCAGCGAGAGAGCGACGGCAACCTTCACCCAGGTAGGAATGAACTTGGTTGCATTGTCCAGAAAGCCTTTGTAATTTTTCAGAACTTTGATGTCGCCCTCGCTCATCTTTGGGCCGTATTTCGGCAACAGCCGCAATGTCTCGCTGGTCAGATACATCTGGTTGCGTACGTTGGCCTGCATACCTGCAGGGACTGCACCGAGCGACTTATAACGCGTGGCCTCATTGCGAATATCTCCGACGATCTGCTGCAGCGCAAGCATCGTCGTATTAGAGAACTTGCGGGTGCTGATGAAGTTCTCCAGCTCCGGCCCGGGATCTGCGACCGTGGCGTTCGGATCGATATAGTTGTTGAGAGTCGAGATCACTTGCTGCGAGACGGCGGCAAAGGTCTGTACCTGGCTCGCGTTGACTGTGTGGTTCAGCGCGTAGGCAGTCGGTACAGTACCGACCAGGATCAGCATGATGAGGCCCATTCCCTTCTGGCCGTCGTTGGAGCCATGGGCGAAGCTGACGCCTGTGCAGGTCAACACCAGCAGCGCACGGATATAGAACGGCGGCGGCTCCGTGCCCTTGGGGGCTTCATACAGTCGCGGATCGCGTAACGCGATTTTGAAGAGTAGAAACACGAGGGCCGCGCCGATGAAGCCAACGAGCGGAGAAAAAAGCAACGCCTTGAAGACCTTGGTGACCTGTTCCCAATCGACTCCACTGGTTCCACTTGCTCCGTGCATCAACTGGTTGGCAACGCCAACGCCAATGATTGATCCGATCATGGTGTGAGAGCTGGAGGCAGGAAGGCCGCGCCACCACGTCGCCAGGTTCCACAGTATGGCCGCGATAAGCAGCGCGAATACCATCGAAAAGCCGGCGCCGTGGCTGACTCTCAGGATCAGCTCAACCGGCAGCAGTGTGATGATGGCGAAGGCCACTGCTCCTGAGCTCGTCAGCACACCGATGAAGTTCCACAGGCCCGACCAGACCACAGCGATATGTGGCTCCAGCGCGTGGGTATAGATGACGGTGGCAACGGCGTTGGCTGTATCGTGAAAGCCGTTTACGAACTCAAACCCAAGAGCGATTAGAAGTGCTAGCCCCAACAGAAAATAAGGCAGCATCGATCCCATGTGGATCGGAGATAGATCGGCCCAAAGCCGGTTCGTAATATAGCCAAGTCCTCCGATGAGGAGGACCGCAAAGATGATCCCTCCGAGTTTGCCGGGAGAAGATTTCTTGAGCTTTTCATCGAGAATAGAACCGGGTGGCAGTGTGGCGGGAGTAGCCATAGACGTTTATTCACCTAGCGTACGGATTTCAATTCTGTCGGTAGGTCGGACGATAGGCTGGAATTGCGAACGTCAGGTTACAAGAATGTGAAAGATGAAGAGAATATTGCGAGAGGCAGGAGATCAGCACATAAAGAGATATGACGCTGCGACAACCCCTCTTGCTGATAAATGAGACGCTTACGCAAATTTAGCGCCAGTCGTCGCGGGCCTGTGCCTGATCTGCGAAGACCTGATCGAAGGCATCGGTTTTCTTGATCAGGATGTCGCCCTTTACCACCGGCTGGTGCAACAGAACTGCCTGAAGCCGCACCAGCTCCAGCATTGCAAGAAACATGCAGATCAGGGCTCGCTCCGTGTGGGTATTGTGCAGCAGGCGGCGAAGGCTGACCGGCTTGTCCTCCATGACCAGGCGACGCTTCACGTAATCGATCATCTGGGCCACCGTCACCGACTCCTCGTCCACATCGAGAACGGGCCGCGTGCGCATGCGGCCGAGGACCTCCTGAAAGACGCGAACGAGGTCCACGGTATCGGCAGCGATCTCGCGCTCAGCTCCGGAGTCGCCTTTGAACTCCCGGATGCCGGGATTGGTCCATGTGGCCTCTTCAATCTGCTGTTTCTGCATCAGCATCTGCGCCGCTGCCTTAAAGCGCTCGTGCTCCAACAGGCGTTCGACGAGCTCGCGCCGGGGATCCTCGGTGTCGGCGCCAAGCACGTCGGAGGGATCACGCGGCAGCAGTGTCTTCGATTTGATGTGGATCAGCAGCGAGGCCATGTAGATGAACTCACCCGCGGCATCGACGTCGGTCTGCTTCAACTGGTGGGTGTAATCCAGAAATTGCGCGGTGATGCGCGCGATAGGGATGTCGTAGATGTCGATGTTCTGCTTGCGTATGAGATCGAGCAGCAGATCGAGCGGGCCATCGTAGACCTGGCCGACCGTAACGGAGAAGGGAGATTGAGAGGCCTCCTCTTTGGCCGCGTTCGGGCGTTTGGCTTCGGGAGGTGCAGGCGGTATGGGCTTCGGCTCCAGGGCGAAGGGCTCATGCATCTCCGGAGTGACAGAGGACGATTCATCTGCAGCAACTGGCTCGGCTACAGGAGCGTCGTGCGGGTTTTCTTCAGGCTGCTCCGGCGCGGCTTCGGGATGGAGAATTTCGTCGGACATATTAGTCGAGACCTACTGCGGTGCGGACTTGTTGCATGGTAATGGCGGCGCGGGCTGCTGCGCGCACGTTGCCGTCAGCCAGAATGGCATCTACTTCGCCGGGATTGGCTTCGAAGTGACGGCGCCGCTCCTGAATGGGAGCCAGTTCCTTGACGATGGCATCGGCGACCCAGCCCTTGCATTCAATGCATCCGATACCGGCTGTGGTGCAACCTTCTCGGACCTTCTGCTGAATCTCCTCGTTCGAGAAGACTTTGTGTAGGTCGAAGACGGGACAGATGTCGGGATTACCTGGATCGTCGCGGCGGACGCGCGCTGGATCGGTGACCATGGTCTTGAGCTTGGCGCGGAGTTCCGGTTCAGGGTCTGAGAGAAGAAGAGTGTTTTTGTAGCTCTTCGACATCTTTCTGCCATCGGTTCCGGGAAGTTTAGGAGATGGCGTCAACAAAACCTGCGGCTCGGGCAGAATTTCTTTTCGGCTGAAGCCGGAAAGTTTTTTTGTCTGCAACGCAGCCTGTTGCAGTTCATGCGCGGTGAAGATCGTTTTGTGCGGGTCGCCAGCGAGCTTGCGGGCTTTTTCCTGAATAGCCGGCAACTCCCACGGGGCGGCGTTGGGAGAGAGATGGAAATCGCCGGGATAAAACTGATTAAACCGGCGAGCCACTTCACGGGTGAGCTCGACGTGAGCAGCCTGATCCTGACCAACGGGAACGAAAGAAGGCTGATAAAGGAGAATATCGGCAGACTGAAGGAGCGGATATCCGAGGAAACCGAAAGTCGCGAGGTCTTTCTCCTTGAGTTGTTCCTGCTGATCTTTATAAGTTGGAACTCGTTCCAGCCAACTCAGCGGTGTGATCATACCGAGTAGATCGTTCAGTTCGAAGTGAGCGGGGACCTTACTCTGTACGAAGATCGTGCAGAGGGCGGGATCGAGGCCTCCCGCGAGAAAATCGAGCGCCACCTCACGGATGTCGTTTTTCAATTCCGACGTATCGGCGTAGCCCGTTGTGAGGGCGTGAAAGTCCGCGATGAAGAAGTAGCACTCGTACTGGTGCTGGAGCTGGACCCAGTTGTAAAGTGCGCCCATGTAGTTGCCCAGATGAAGCCGGCCAGTGGGTCGCATGCCGCTGAGGACGCGGGGACGCGTTGAGATGAGGTTTTCTTGTGTCATTCCAGTCAAAAATGATGATACGGGAAACGAGGCGGCTACAGCGAAAAGAGCAGTGCGTCGAAGGTGGACTGCAATGGATTCAGGAAGATGCGGAAGATCAGACCGCCGCCGATGAGCATGATGAAGATCATCCCGAACATGCCGATGCGGTCGTAGACCTGAAGCGCTTTGTAGGGAAGAAAATGCCGGAGAATGTGGCTGCCGTCGAGCGGCGGCACAGGAATAAGGTTGAAGACAAAGAGCAGAAGATTCAGCAGTATCACGTAGTAGAGAAACAGAGCGATGGGAAAGAGCTGAGGCAGGTTTTCCGTCGATACGCCCACCATTCGGTGGGCAAGCGCCATGGCAGTCATAATAGCGACGTCGCCGCCTGCAATGGCGTGCTTGAGGATGACAAGCAGAATGAGCGCCACGGTGGCCGAGATCAGGTTACTGGCTGGCCCCGCGAGGGCAACGAGAATGTCGTCGCGCTTGTAGTTCTTGAAGTTGCGCGCGGTAACCGGTGTTGGCTTCGCCCAGCCAAAGAGCATTCCGCCATAGTAGAGACCGATGAGCGGAAAAATAACCGAACCGAATGGATCAAGATGCTTGATGGGATTCAGCGTAAGACGGCCCAGCATCTTCGCGGTGGGGTCGCCGAGGCGCCAGGCTGCCCAGGCGTGGGCGCACTCATGCACACTGAAAGCGAGTATGAGAACCACAACCTGGAAGATGACGAGGACGACTTGCTGATTCATGATGTTCCAAGTCTACCGGATTGGCGGCTCAGTGCTGTCCTGTGTCTTTCTGACGCTTCACATGTGCGGGAATCCCTACCGAGACGCTTGATGGCGGAACCGGCTTGGTCGCCAGACCCATGGCTCCGAGCATGGCGTTTTCGCCGATGTGAGCGCCTGCAAGTACTGTGGCGTGATACGTGACGCGTGCTCCGGGACCGAGTTCGGTGGGCTTGTTCGTTACATCCGACTGCTTATTAATGTCGTGGGTATGGCTGTAGATGTTCGCATAGTCGGAGATGCTGGTGCCATCGTGAAGGATGATCTCTCCGCGGTCATCGAGCAGAACATTTTTGTGAATGGTGCAGTTGTCTCCAATGGTCAGGTTATAGCCGTAGGTGAACTCTACATTGTGGAAGATTTTGACGCCCTTGCCGACGTGCCGGAAGATGTGTCGACCCAGCATGCAGCGGAAGCGGAATCCCAGCCAGTGATTCATGCCTAAAGGGGAGCGATCGAACATCAACCAGAACCAGATGAGCGGCTTGCGGACGTTGTACTTTTCCACGTCGACATCGCCGTAGTACTCCGCCTCAAGTGTGATGTTGCTGGGATCGAAGCACTCTGCCTGCACATTAGTGGCAAGTTCGCTGGCCAGAGTCGCCTGTTTGCGGGCTCCATGAGGACGGCCCAGATACATCTGGTAGAGTTCGTCACGGACGATCTCTGCCCTGCGATCAAAATTCTGGTGACGGCTGAACTCTTCATTTAGATTGGAGATCCAACGGCGGTAGATGGCCTCGGCTTCCGGGGTCGGTTTGAGTTCGCGATAATTCTGGACTGGCATGGGGCCCTCTCTCTTGTCGGAGCTCTAAAACTGCAGTGGGACGAAGTTTACTCGATCGCGAAGACCGCGTACACCGTTGCTGCTTTTTCAATCTGACGTGGGCTGATGGCTAAGGGTTGGGTCTTATCCATCGCCGCAGGGGAAGCGGCCATCGCACGCATCAGCGGGCGAACAGGTTCGGCTTGAGTTTGGTTACTTGCGAATAAAAGAAAGCCCAGCTTTGCCTTAAGACTCGTGGCCATTTGTTCAGCCTGGTCGCGAGCGCTCTTCAGGGCCTTGGCAGCGGCCTGGGTCTCGGGAGCGTGCTCGTCCTTGAAGCTCCATTCGATTTGGCCTGACTGATTGGCTCCTGCTTTAACGGCCAGGTCGAGGACTTTGGCCGCATCGTCGGCTGCAGTCCGTATCGTCCAGCTCTGCGTCACCTGGAACTTTCTCTGGCTCTTCTCCGCGGGCGTCAGCTTCTCGATCTGGTAATCCTGGATAGGAGAAATGTTCTGGTTTTCGCTCTCGATGGCATCTGCGGGAACTTCTGCATCGGTAAGGGCTTTGATGATTGCGTTCGAAAGACGGGAGCCGGTGGCATAGGCCCAGTCACTGTCCGGCCCGTAGACGATAAAGCCGATGTGGACCGTGGCTGTATCGGCCAGCACCGTAACCTTATCGGTAGCCGTGACGGCGATGGTTCGGTTCTCTTTGTTAACCTGGATGGTCTGGCCGCTCAAGGGGATGGCAGTCAAGGCAACGAACACAGTCCCGCAAAGCACAGCACTCAGATTGTTGGATTGAATTTTCAGGATAGGGATAGTTCTACCTCCGGCTGGCGTGCTGAATTATCTTTCGAGGCTTCTGATCGACGAGGGCGTTAAGTTTGAGCAGGGTCTCCGGGTTGAATACAAATTTGGGAGCGAAGTGATCTTCAGAAGCGAGCAGGAGAGGAAACTCGCTTCGTGTGTTCGCAAAGAAACAGCATCTGGTCTGGATTGCTATGCGTGACGAGGACAAATCCAATAGGCGGCTTCAAGGATGGCTCCTCCGCACCGAACGAGCAAGCAACAACAGCAAACTGGGCGTCGCTCCACTGGGATCCGGCGCCTCTAACTTCACATGCATCAGTATCTATCCTCTCTTGTATGGGAGAATTTCATGTTGGACCGGTACAGCATCCTATCACGCACGCCTGAAAATCAGGACTCTTCCATGGTCATCAGATCGGCCAGGCTGGCCTTGTGTTTCGGCTTAGCGGCGCGCTTCTGTTTGGGGTCGGGGAGGACGCGCTCTGGCGGTGGAGTACCGACGCGAGTGCGCGCATTGGCCTTCACTGCCTTGACCTTCGAAAATGTCTGCTTCTTCGCTTTACTCATAACGTCCCTGCCTGCCCTCGTGAATCCCATGGTGATTATGCATTACTCTTGCCCGGAAGGGGCTGCCTCATGCAGGATTGCAAAGGGACGCGAACGGGAGATCCGTCGCTGACCAGCGAGGTGCAGGATGGAAGAGCGTGATTTTTTTGATGAACGGCCCGAACAACGTACTCATACCATGACGTGTCCTCACTGCGGGCAACAAGGAGAGTACGAGCTGAGCTGGCTGGTGCGCCGAAAGAAGACCCAGTTGCCGCGTGGAGCCGATGATCGCGACCGGGCCCGTTTTGCCAAGGCGCAAAGCTATATGGTGCGTCGGGACGACATGGTTGGGTGCAAAAATGTGCGGTGCAGGAAACGGTTTGATGTCGCCGGAATCCAGTCTGTGGCTTTCATTTAGCCAGCCAACAGACGGAAACATGGAGAGAAGAGTGGAATCCCGAGACGTCTTCTTAACAGAGAAGACGTCTCCTCTTCACAAGGAGACTTGGAAGTACGAAGAAACGAATTTTGGCCATGCGGCGTCAAAGACCGCTTTACGAATGAATGGTCATTCAGTTATGCTTTCGCCTGCGTAAAGAAGCCCGTCTTTTCGCATGTGGATTTGGTTAGGAGAAGGCTGTGATTTAATGGAGCTGTGCTGTTACCCCGTTGAGGTGACAGACCTTCGAACCGGAACGACACGCAGGAGACGAGAATACAAAATGGCCAACACACTGCTGCCCCTTGAAGAACGGAATCTGACGCCTGATCAGGTTGAACTGCTGGATAAGCGCCGCCGTCGCGGCCAGCTCTTTCTGGTGCTCTGCCTGCAATTTTCGATCGTATCGGTGTTGGTTACGGTATGGAGTGGGCAGGACATGACCGTGTCGCCAGGATGGACTCATCCGGTTGCATACTGGAATGCGTTCACGTTTATCATGGCGGTCGTGTTTGGCATTGCAGGCCTTCGTCTGCGCCGTGGAAGCAACGAGTTCATCAGCTATTAGGTAGTCGCTGAGAACCACCGAAGCTGTCCACGAATGATTGTTCGGGATGCAAGCGATGCGCTGCGGAGGCATCGCCTGCGGATGGGTTCGGATGGTTGCTGGGTCGTTTGTCGCGGTGGTGGACTCCCGTTTTGCGGGATCGGTTCTTCTTTCAGGATTAAGCGTCTCGGCTTCGCTGGCGGAGCCTGAGCGCTTCTCCTGGCCTGAAGTGGGATTGGCCTTTGCCTGCGTCCTCGCCTCGGCAGCGCTTTCCTTTTGGCGGTTCTGGCCGATTCTGCGAACCATCCTCCACTCAAAAAAAGATGTGGATTTTTCTCTGCAACCCATCGGGCGCAGAGTGTGGGACTTCGTCTGGGAGGTTCTCTGTCAGGCGAAAGTGATCAAACAGCGTCCCCTGCCTGGCTTGGCTCATGCGTTCGTCTTCTGGGGTTTTCTGGCGTTTGCATTAGTGAGCCTGAACCACCTCGCCACTGGCATTCGGCTGGGCTTTCTGCCGCCTTCCAGCTATGTGAGTGGATTCTATTTTCTCTTCGCTGCGGCCTGGGCGCTGCTTGTCGCTGTTTCGATCTTCGGCCTCTTTGTACGACGTTTCTTTGTGCGGCCAGTCTGGCTGGGAAAGAAAGTCTCTTACGAATCCGGATTTATCGCCTTTCTCATCTTCCTGCTGATGGTGACTTACCTTGCAGCGTTCTTCGTGGACGAAGGCGGGCCTGTCGTGAAAGCCCTCTGGTGGACCCACACATTAGCGTTGCTCGTGTTTCTGCCGCTGATCCCGCATACCAAACATCTGCACCTGGTATTGAGCCCATTGACGGTCTTCCTGAAACGGAATGGTTTCTCAAAGATTCCTCCTCTTGCAGGAGATGAAGATTTCGGGCTGGTCGCGGGCAGGGATGTAACCCAGCTCATCTCGCTGCAAACCTATAGCTGCGTGGAGTGCGGACGCTGTACGGAGCACTGCCCTGCCTCGACGACAGGCAAGGTGCTCAATCCAAAAGAGATCATCCTTGGGATGAGATCGTATCTGAACGAGTTCGGTCCAGCGTCTGACACGCCGCTGTTGACTGAGGGACGCGTCACCTCGCCTGACAACCCTCCTGAGAAGTACATGAGCATGGAAGCGGCCTTTGAGTGCACAACCTGTGGCAGCTGCGAATATCAGTGCCCCGTGGGGATTCAGCATGTGCCCATCATTGTTGGACTGCGCCGAGGCGTGACCAATACCGGCGTGTGGGAAGACACCTACGGCACGAAGCTTTTTCTGGCGCTCGAAAAAAATGGAAACGCCCTCGGGCTGAGCGCGATGGAGCGCGATAAATTCATTCAGAAACAGGGATTCCCCATCTTCGACGGATCACAGGAGTATTGCCTGTGGCTCGGCTGCATGGGCGGTTACGATCCCAAAGGGCGCGAGATTATCGTCGATTTTGCAAGGGTGATGAATCATCTTGGAACGACCTTCGGCGTACTGAAAAAAGAAAAATGCACGGGCGACCCGGCGCGGCGTCTGGGCAACGATCTCGTCTTTCAAACCCTCGCTGAGAGCGGACTCAAATCCTTCGAAACCGCGAAGGTGCAAAAGATTGTCGCGATCTGCCCACACTGTGTGAGGACGATTGCGAACGATTGGCGTGAGTATGGAATAGCTCCTCAGATCGAACATCACTCGGAGTTCATGGCACGGCACAAGGACAGGCTGCCGAAGCAGAACTCAGGCGAAAGTATCGTCTATCACGACCCCTGTTATCTCGGACGCTATCAGAATGTTTATGAGGAGCCGCGCGCGATTGTGGCCCATGCCGGAACGTTGATCGAAGCTCCGCGTTCACACGAGCGAAGCTTCTGCTGCGGCGCAGGTGGGGGTCTGGCTTTCCTTGGCGAGGAAAACGGTGAGCGCGTGAGCCATGTGCGAGCGAAGGAGCTTGCGGACACAGGAGCGCAGGTAGTGGGGACGGCCTGCCCGTTCTGCAATACGATGTTTCGCGATGCGTTGTCTGCTGTAAGCGCGGCCCCGCCACAGTTGTTGGATATAGCGCAGTTGACTGCGCGTGCATTACCCGAGACACAGGAGATGGCGAAATGAAGATAGTTGTTGCAATCAAGCAGGTGCCGGAGCGCGATGCGCAAATTCATGTGGCATCCGACGGCAAATGGATCGACGAAAGCGATTTGAACTACGCCATCAATGAGCCGGACGCCTACGCGCTTGAGGAGGCGCTGCAGTTGAAGGAGAAGAATGGCGGCGAAGTAATAGTGCTGTGCGCAGGACCGGAGCGTGTGATGAGCACGCTGCGAGAGGCGCTGGCAAAAGGCGCGGACAGGGCGATTCACATTGAAGCCGACGACCTTGGCGAACGCGACACGCTGGGTGTCGCGCATATACTGGCCGACGCGGTGAAAGCAGAATCTCCCGACCTGATCCTGACCGGCCTGCAATCCGACGATCTGGGTTTAGGGCAGACCGGTGTCGTGTTGGCAGAATTGCTGGGCGTTCCTCACGCGACGATCATCATGCAGGTCGAAGTCGCCGACGGTGGTCTGAAGGTGAAACGTGAACTGGAAGATGGTTGGTTCCAGCACGTACAGATGCCACTGCCTGCGCTGTTGACTATTCAATCGGGCGGCAACAAGCTGCGATATGCCACCTTAATGGGCATCAAGAAGGCGAAGACGAAAGAGACGAAGACAGTGACGCCCTCGGCGGCTGCAAGCGAGCTGGCCGTCAAGCTCGAGTGCGTCTACCTGCCGGAAAAACAGAAGAAGACGGAGATGCTGACGGGCACACCGGCAGAGGTCGCAACCAAACTGGTGGAGAAGCTGAAATTTGAGGTGAGGGTGATATGAGCGGTGTCCTGGTAGTAATGGAACAGCGAGCGGGTGTGTGGAACAAGATGAGCTTCGAAGCGCTCGCGGCCGGTCAGCAGTTGGCGGCAAAGCTAGGCATGGGGATATCGGCAGCCGTGGCCGGACAGGGCTTGCATACACTCGGCCCATGGATCGCCAATGGTAAGATAGACGCCACTTATGCAGTGGAACATGAGCTGCTGAAGGAGTACACGTCGGACGGCTATGTGACTGCGCTCGAGCAGCTCGTCAAAAAACTCGAACCGTCCTACGTGTTGTTTCCACACACCTATCAAGTACGCGACTTCGCCCCAGCCCTGGCGACCCGCTTCAAACAGGTGCTGATCAGCGATGTGATCGCAATTCATGACGGGCCTGTATTCGTGCGCCAGTTGTTGCAGGGCAAGTTGAATGCGGATTACAAGCAGACAGGATCTGGGCCTTGTTTCATCTCGGTTCAGGCAGGAACGTTTCGCACCGAAGGAGAGCAAAACTCGGCAGCTGCAAGAGAGACATTTACCCCCACGCTTGAGTCCGCGCAGATCCGCAACAAGCCCGGTGAGCTTTTCCGCGAGTCTGCGCAGACGGTTGATTTAAGTGCCGCTCCCGTAATCGTCTCGGTCGGACGCGGAATTGGCGAGCAGGAGAACATCGGCATCGTCGAAGAGCTGGCCAAGGCCCTCGGAGCCGAACTCGCAGCATCACGTCCGATCTGCGACAACGGCTGGCTCCCCATGGAACGACAGGTGGGCAGCTCCGGCCAAACCGTCTCGCCTAAGCTCTATCTGGCAGTCGGTATCTCGGGTGCAATTCAGCATCTCGTCGGGATGAAGGGCTCAAAGGCGGTCATCGCTATCAACAAAGACGAGAACGCACCGATCTTCGAAGTTGCTGATTATGGGGTGGTAGGAGACCTGTTCGAAATCGTACCGGCGCTGACCAAAGCAGTTCTCGCAACCAAGGGCTGAGTCGCAATTACGCCTGTACAGGCCTTTCGTCCCACAATTTTGGCTATATTCCATGCGACGCCAGTCGCTCCGATGAGACACGGATATACTTGAAAATATTGATCCCTTGTACCACTGCGTCCCCTTTCGGGCCAACACATCCAATTCGTATTGAAGCGAAGCTTATGGCTACGATGTTGCCCTACATAACGATTGGCGGAACGGCGACAGCATCGGAGTCGCCTGACACGTTCTCCACGCCTTCGGGCAGACTGCGGGATAAGTACGGTCGTGCCATTACCGATCTACGGATTTCCGTAACCGATCGATGCAACTATAAATGCGTCTACTGCCGCACAGGCAACGAGGGCGCGCAGTACACAGAGCTGGCAATCGAAGACTATCTGCGAATGGTGCGTGTCTTCGTCTCGCTCGGCATTGAAAAGGTCCGCCTGACGGGCGGCGAGCCATTGCTTCGTTCTGGCCTGGTCGAAATGGTCCGCGAGCTCGCAAAGATGCGTACCGCTTTCCTCCCCGATGGAACACCGACCGATGACGGACTTCCACTCGACCTTGCACTGACGACTAATGGTCATCTGCTGGAAGGTTTAGCGCAGCCGCTGAAGGATGCGGGCCTGAATCGGGTGACGGTCAGCATGGACGCCGTAGATTCGGAGACATTTTCGGCTATCACCCGCGTTCCACGCAGCTTCGACAAGGTTCTGGCTGGAGTTCGGAAGGCGCAGGCGGTTGGACTGGGACCCTTAAAGGTGAACTGTGTCTTGTTGCGCGGATTCAACGATGGCCAGATCGAGCAGTTTGCCGAGTTCTCGCGACGAGAGGGTGTCATCGTCCGCTTCATCGAATTCATGCCTCTCGAAGAGGACCGCACCTGGAAACCGGAGAGCGTGGTTCCGATGGATGAAATCATCGTGAGGCTGAACGCATATCGTCCTTTGGTAGAGCTTCCTCCAAACGCAGTAAGTGAGACGGCGAAGCGTTTTACCTTCGATGATGGCATAGGTGAAATCGGAATCATCGCGCCGGTCTCGCGGCCCTTTTGCGGACATTGCAGTCGCGTGCGCCTCACTTCCGATGGCAAGATTCGGACGTGCCTGTTTTCGCAGAGCGACCACGATCTGATCGGGGAAATGGTGCGCGGTGGAACCGATGCCGATCTCGATGCGTATGTGCGTAAAGTATTGATGAGAAAAGAGGCGCGTCACCACATCGGCGAGCCTGGTTTCGAAAAGCCTTCAAGAAGTATGGTTCACATCGGAGGTTGAAACGGGGTTTAATATCCGTTATCAGCTTTCAATAAGTGCGGTATCTGAATTATTTAGTTCTCCCGGGGACGGATTTTGAGAGACAGGCGACAGTTTGAGGTCATTGAGAGCCGCCAGATGGATCACCTTCGGGTGTTCCACGATGTAGCGCGCGCGCTGACTTCCAGTCTCGAACTCGAAGAGATTCTCGGCGCCATTATGGATAAAATGGCGCAGTTCTTCGGTCCGGAACGCTGGTCCCTGCTCATGGTGGACGACCAAACCAACGAGCTCTTCTACGCCATTGCAGTTGGCGAAAATGCAGAGAGTCTTAAGGGTTTACGCGTTCCGCTGGGCGAAGGCGTTGCCGGCTGGGTAGCGGCCAGTGGAAATCCGCTCGTCGTGCCGGACGTCTCGCTCGACCCCCACTGGTCTGCCTTCACGAGAAAACACCCTGACCTCAACATCCATTCGATCGCCTGCCTGCCGATACGATCCGGCAATAAAACCCTCGGCGTCATCCAGTTGTTGAACAGCAAGCTGGACTTGATGTCGGAGTACTCCATCTCCTTCCTGCGCATCCTTTGCGATTACACAGCTATTGCTATTCAAAACGCGCGGTCGATGACGCTGATCCAGGAGTTGACTATCACCGACGACGTCACCGGCCTGTTCAACGCACGGCATCTTTACAGCATGCTGGAGGAACAGGTGCGGACAGGCGATCCTTTTAGCCTCATGTTCCTGGACCTCGATCGTTTTAAATCCGTAAACGATACCCATGGGCACCTGATAGGCAGCCGTCTGCTGGCTGAAGTTGGCGGTTTGCTTAAGCGCGCCGTAGGTCCCGCGAACTACGCCTTCCGGTACGGAGGCGACGAATTCGTGGCGCTGTTCCCAGGCATGGAAAAGTCCGATGGCATTGCAGCAACCATGGCGGTATATCAGAACCTGCGAACAGCGCGGTTCCTCGAAGGCGCCGGCTTGTCGTTACATCTTTCCGGCAGCTTCGGCGTAGCAACCTTTCCAGCAGATGGGGAGAATGTGGCATCGATTCTGCGTGCCGCCGACACTATGATGTACGAGGCAAAGACGACACGCGATAACGTTGCCGCGGTAGGTAGGGGACTTCTGCTAGAACGTGTTGCCTTAGCCGGATCCGCAAGAGACGGACGCTAGCCCATTGACCATAGCCTAATCCGGCCTGCGACGTTCGAGCGACAGTGGCCGTTTCGGCTCGGGTTTGATCGCATCAGCATTCTCCGGTGCAACCGGGTGGATACCAAAGTCCCACACACCGAGATTGATCTCTTTCTCCGAGATAACCTCCATCAAGGCATACTCGCCGAATGACAACGGCTCTCGTGGCGTGAGCTTTATCCAATGGCCTCCGGGAAGCACCTCCGCCGTGGTTTCGACGACATCCTCCTGCTGATGAACACCGAGCAGGTTGATCTTAAAGCTGGCGATGACGCGCGCTCCGGTCCGGACATCGGCTCGAACGATAACGTAACGGCTATCGGCTGAGCCCCCGTTAGCTGTATCGTGCATATTGCTGCTTGCGCCATGCGTATCAACCGTCAGTGGCGCTCCACCCGTGGGAATAACCGCAGCATTACCTATCCGCAAGTAAAGGACTGGCGTATCGACGTGGAGTTGAATGGGAGACTTCTCCCCCTTCAGTTGGACAACCTGATGAGCGCTGGCCAGCGGGTTAATCGCAGCGCGGAGGATGTTGTGCCCTGTATTGTGGTTCAGATCACCGCTCGATTGCGGCACGGGAATAAGCTCCGGCGTGCCGCGAAAGGTATCCAGTGCGAGAACGTCGTCCTGCTCAGGCAGATGAAGATCCTTCGCGACCTCCGGAGTATACGCAGCTCTGTCAGCCTCTTCTTTAAGCAGCTCCGGGTCGATGGCGGGAGCCTGCGCGGTGCCCGCATCGCCTTCAGCATCGGGAGCCACGTGCTGCTTCTCCCATCGATGAGTAGCGTCGAAATCCACAAGATCGACGGGGATCTCCTCCTCCGCGCCACCTCGTTCCGCGCTGATGTAGTGGACGACGCTACCCACGATGCGGTAACTCATCACCACCTGATAGCTGCCATCCTTGAGGATCAGCCGGGTACGATGCGGATTCGTAGCCGGATCGAGCGGTGGAAGCGGTTTGTGGCTCTGAGCCACAGCAGAAAGGGCCAACCCGGCGGCGAGAAAAAACCGGGCTGCTATAAACTTTACAGGTTGCGGGTTCGTCTTCTTCATAGACCAGTTTCGACAGTTTAGCGCCACACAGTTAGACGTATCTGGGACCCATCTGGACGGTAGTCGCTATTTGGTCAGCGCAGTCGGAGTATGCTAAACAGGTAACAGTACCAAAAATCAATGCAGAATTTATTCCAACGCGGACGAAGCGATCAGCAATGGCCACTATGGCTGCGACTAATTGCGATTGCCTCCATTCTCGTGGTCTGTGTGATGAGTACAGTGCAGGCATGCCACACGCATACCCAGTTCTCTTCCATAAAGCGGAACTCTCCCAATAACGGTCCAGCCCCGGACGATCATTGCCCGCTTTGCGTAGCGATGCATTCCGCGTTGCCAGTGCCGCTGCACGTTGCCCCGGAACCAATGTTGCATATACAGGCCTTGGATTCTGTCGCTGCGGACGCCGAACGAATCTTCCGGTGGCGATTTGAGATGGCAAGCCGTCCCCCTCCTTCTGATCAGAACGTCGCTTAGTTCCTTGCAGGCGTCAGGATTCTTCAGAGCAATCTAAAAAATCTGCCTAACCTGTGATTCCGTGCCCTTTCTGGTACGTGATAGCGCTTTTCAGCACGACGCTCGTTCGAGGTCGACAGGAGTTATTTCCATTATGTGCAGGTCTATCTTCACTCGACTTTCATTATTTTTATTTTCAATCCTGCTTCTGGCAACTGCCGCACAGGCCCAGGGAACATCAGGCAATATCTCGGGCACTGTAACCGACACCACGGGCGCCGTCATCGCCAATGCGACTGTCAATGTTGTAAGTCCCGTCAGCGGATATACCCAAACAACGAAAACCGACGCGAGCGGACTATACCGTTTCGCCAACCTTCCCTTCAACCGGTACCATGTAGCCGTTTCCGCCGCCGGGTTCAAGCCAAGCGCTCAGGACGCCATCATCCGTTCGGCAGCCAGCACAGCGGTCGATTTCAAGCTGGAGATAGGCCCTAACTCCGAGAGCGTGACGGTAGAAGCTGAGGCTGAGGACATGGTAAGCGGCGATCCGACATCATCCACTTCCGTTGACCGCAATCTTTTCGCGCGTCTGCCAACAGAGAGCACAAACTCTCCGCTGAGTTCACTCGTCACGCTCAGCACGCCCGGCATCGTCTCCGACTCCAACGGCCTCTTTCACCCTATGGGAGAACACGCCGACACAACGTACGCCATCGACGGCCAGCCGGTCAGCGATCAGCAAAGCCGCGTCTTTGGCAATCAGCTTTCCGTGAACGCCATCCAATCCATTAACGTAGTCAATGGTATCGCTCCGCCGGAATATGGCGACAAAGCATCACTTGTCGTCCAGACCACAACGCGTTCCGGTCTGGGCCTGACCCATCCTACTGGTACCATCGCGCTCGGCTACGGCTCATTCGGTACGACAAACGGAAGTGTCGCACTCGGCTTCGGCTCACACCGCTTCGGCAACTTTGTTACCTTCGATGCGGTCGATAGCGGACGCTATCTCGACACGCCGGAGTATCGTCCCATCCACGCTCGAGGCAACAACCAGGATTTTTTCGACCGCATCGACTTTCATCCCGATACGGCAGATTCGCTCCAACTCAACATTGGCCTGTCTCGTAGCTGGTTTCAGAATCCCAATCAATTCGACCAACAAGCTGCGGGACAGGACCAGCGCGGGAAGATTCTAAGCTACAACGTCGCGCCTTCCTGGACCCATATCATCAGCGCAAACAGTCTGCTCTCTGTGAATCCATACATCCGGCAGGATAACTTCCACTACTACCCCAGCAAGAATGTTTTCAGTGATACACCAGCAACCCTTGCTCAATCCCGCCGACTTCAAAATGTCGGTATCAAGACCGACTACAGCTACGCGCACGGTGTCCATACCTTCAAAGCGGGAGTCATGTTTTACCACACCTTCCTGCACGAAGGCTTCTCGCTCGGAATCACGGACCCCACCTTCAACGCGCCCTGTCTTAACGCCGACGGCAGCCCCGATCCGAACTCAGCCGATCCCAACAATTGCCCTGAAGGCGATACTCCCAACCCCAGCTACAACACCGGTAGCGCCTCCTACGATCTGACTCGCGGCGGTTCTCCCTACAACTTTAATGGCCGTACCGACATCAAGCAGGAAGCGGTTTACCTCCAGGACAACATTTCTTGGAAAAACTGGTCGATCCTGGTGGGTGGCCGCTTCGATAACTACAACGGAATCAGCCGTCGCTCTATGGCACAGCCGCGGCTCGGTGCCGCCTACACTGTCAAGCAAACCAACACCGTTCTCCGTCTCGGCTACGGCAAGCTCTTCCTCACGCCTTACAACGAAAATCTCATCGTCTCCAGCTCCACCGGTATCGGCGGACTGGAAGGTGCGGGCTTCGGCGCAGTTGCTCTAAAGCCGGCGAGCCGCAACCAGTACAACGCTGGCTTCGAACAAGGCGTCGGCCGACGTCTCGTAGTCAGCGGCGAATACTTCTGGAAGTACACCGACCGTGACTTTGACTTCGATGTCCTGCTGAACACGCCGCTTGCCTTCCCCATCCAGTGGAACAAGTCCAAAATCGACGGCTTTGCCATCAAGCTCACCGTTCCGGAGATCCACGGCATCTCTGCCTACTCTGTGCTTGGCCACACTCGCTCTCGCTTCTTTGGGCCTGAGATCGGCGGCATCCTCTTCAACAACCCCACCACCGCAGGTTCCGCCCCATTCCGCATCGATCATGATCAGGCGTTTCAGCAGACGACCCACCTGCAATACCAACCCAAACCAACTGCGCCGTGGTACGGAATTACCTGGCGCTACGAGAGTGGAGAGGTCGCCGGCAACGCACCCATCGACGATGGAATCAATCCGACTAGTCTCACCTATCTGACAGCCGACCAGCAGTCACAGATCGCTCTCCGCTGCGGCGGCGTCCAGGCAACCCTCACCACTCCGCTCACAAGCTGCCCCACCGGACAGCTTTCATCTCCCTTGCTCTCACTCCCACGGCCCGGGACCGAAAATGATGATCGCAATCCATCACGAGTCGCTCCACGTACTATGTTCGATATGTCCGCTGGCTGGGATAACATTCTCCGCCGCGATCATCTGAAGACAAACCTGAGCGTGACTGCAGTAAACGTCACGAACAAATTTGCCTTGTACAACTTCTTGTCGACCTTCAGCGGAACGCACTTCGTCTCACCACGCGCCGTCACGGGGCAGGTTACGTTCAACTTCTAAACCAGCAGATTATCGAGCCAAAGAAAGAGGCGGCATCCTGAAAGAGGATGCCGCCTCTTTTCTTCTGACTTGCTAGCTTCTCGCCGCCAGCGCCACACACTCTTCCAAAATATCCAACGCAACATCTGCCTCCTGCCGCTTGACGATCAGTGGCGGGCACAGACGAATCGTTGTCTCTCCGCAACCAAGAAGCAGCAGCCCGCGTTCGAATGCAAGCTCGACGATGCGATCGCGCATCGCGCCTACAGGCTGACGCGTTTGCTGGTCTTTAACCATCTCAACTCCAATCATCAAGCCGCGGCCACGAACATCTCCGACCGTCGGATGCTTCGCGATCCAGCTACGCAGACGCTCGATCATCATCGCACCAATCGTAGCTGCATTCTGCAGCCCCTCACGTTCAATCACATTCATCGTAGCCAGCGCTGCCGCGATGCACACAGGATTTCCGCCAAACGTACTGGCATGCGAACCGGGCACCCAATCCATCACCTCTGCCTTCGCCATACAGACGCCCAACGGCATCCCGCTGGCAATTCCCTTCGCTATACAGACAATGTCTGGCTGCACGCCCGTATGTTCAATCGCCCACCATTTCCCTGTTCTCCCTGCACCCGACTGCACCTCGTCGGCAATCATCATGATGCCGTGACGATCACAGATCTGCCGAATCTCATGCATAAAATTGTCTGGCGCAACGACATACCCACCCTCACCCTGAATCGGCTCAAGAATGATTGCGGCAACCTCCTCCGGTGGCAGAATCGTCTTGAACAGTTTCTCTTCGATGTACCGCGCACATCCCAGAGCAAACGCCTCTTCCTCTTGGGGTCCTCCACCGCATCCTCGGTAGGCATATGGATAACGCACATGATGCACGCCGGGAACGAACGGAGCGAACCGCCTCTTCTGCTGCGGCTTCGAACCCGTCAGGGACAACGCACCCATCGTTCGCCCATGGAACGCTCCGAAGAAGCTGATGATGTTTTGACGGCCCGTGTGGTAGCGTGCGAGCTTCATAGCGCACTCCACAGCCTCAGCGCCCGAATTACCGTAATAGAACCTGTGCGGCCCAGCCATCGGCGCAACAGCGCTCAGCCTTTCCGCAAGTTGGACCATATGTTCGTAATAAAAATCCGTTCCGGACATATGCAGCAGTTCGCCCGCCTGCTCCTGAATCGCCTTCACGACCTCAGGATGACAATGACCTGTGGAATTGACGGCGATGCCTGCGGTGAAATCCAGAAACTCATTCCCATCAACATCCTCAACTCGCATTCCGCGAGCACGCTTCACAACCATCGGGTAACTTCGCGTATAGCTCGGCGAGATAAGGCGATCGTCATCGGCAATAATCTTCTGCGCCATCGGCCCCGGAAGAGAAGTCTTCAGCTTCGGTCCGAACTCCACATAAGTATCTTTGGTAGCAATTCGAGTGTGCTCCTGGGTCAGGGTGCTCATAGTCTCTCCTTGGCTGCGGCGCAGAATGCGCAAATGGAGACAGCTGTCCGTGCGACGAAACGCAGGCAGACAGCATTGCTATGGAGATTGTGCGACCCTAGTCGCCAGAGAAGAGATTAGGCCGGGATCGACTCGGCAGCACGCAGAGATAGCGCCGAGGCATCGGATGGCTCTTGAAGCAGCACATCGCTCCTGCGGCTCTCGAAACACGGTCGGCTTCGGTCAAACAGAGAGGCTTCATAGGAAACTCCACCGTGCCGGAAGTATACCTAAAGGAGTCTACCGAAGGATATTGCCCGGAACCAGCGACTGAGGCTTTCCCTCATCGAACTGAATCGTAAAGGCAAGTAGCAATGGCAGCAGGTCTTTTTGCTGCGTCGTGAAATCGAAGCACAGCACATGCTTCGTCGGCTGTGCCGGTTCAGATTTTGTTGCCTTTACGGCAACATTGCCCAACACACAAGCCTTAGCGGCGTACGTCGTCGCTGGCATCTTGCCCGGCTGTGTCTCAGGCTGTGCTGATCCCATCGTAATCGCCGCGGGATGCCCATCGATGTTGTAACGAACAGGCTCCTGCGTCACCACCGGCGTGCCATAGTTTTTCAACTGCCGCAGAATCTGCTCCTTCGTAAACGAGCCCAGCTGGCGCGACGCATTCAGCAACACTCCCGGGCACGCATCGTCCATCGTGGACAACACGAAGACTGAGCTTCCAAGCTTGGTCTTCGATCCACCGGTCAACGTCGACTGTACACATCGTGGCGTAGCCACGTCCCCCTTTGGCGCCGCTACAACCTTCTCCGCAACAAACTCGCCGGGATAAGAGTACGTAACGCTGAGCGCCGCATCGCGAAAGATCTTCGGCATGTGCGGATCTGCCGGCGCACCAGTCTGAGAAACAGCAGGAATACAGGAGAGAAGCAGAGCGAAAACAGCCGACCGAAACACCATAGCCTTAATCCTAGCCCGGCAAACGAACCAAGGCAAAGCCGTGGCGAGAGCAATAAAAAGAAAAGGCACGAACGCAGAAACGTTCGTGCCCTGATCCAACGAACAGAATTAGCTCAACTGACCCATGCGCCCTGCCTTGAAGTCCGCAAAGGCCTGCACAAGCTCCTCCTGCGTGTTCATAACAAACGGCCCATAGCTCGCGACCGGCTCGTCAATCGGCTCGCCACTCAATACCAGCAGCATTGAATCTGCCTTCGGCTCCAACGTAATGCTTTCGCCATCTGCGCTCAAAGTCGCAATCTTGGCAGCTCCCTGCAGCGCCTGCGAGCCGTCCAATACAACGTCTCCCTGCAACAGGACCACTGCAGCATTGTGCCCATCCGGCAGCGATAGTTTCGCCGTATCGCCAGCCTTCAGACGCACGTCGAAGACATTGATCGCTGTAAACGTCGTCGCCGGTCCCTTCACGCCATCCAGTTCGCCAGCGATAATCCGAGCCTGTCCGCTCGTGCCAAGCGTCACCGTCGGTATCTGCTCCTTCGTAATCCCCTGGTAGCGTGGCGTGGACATCTTCACCGCTTTGGGCACGTTAACCCAGAGCTGTACCATCTCGAACGTTCCACCTTTCTCAGCAAACTCCTGCGCGTGCATCTCCTCGTGCACAACACCCGATGCCGCCGTCATCCACTGCACGTCACCCGGATAGATCGTGCCCGAGTTCCCTGCAGAGTCGCGGTGCGAAACCGATCCCTGATACGCAATCGTCACCGTCTCGAAGCCGCGGTGCGGATGCTGTCCCACGCCCTTCGCCCGCTTCGAGGGCTCAAAGTGGCTCGGTCCCGCATAGTCCAGCATAAGGAACGGATTGATCTCCTTGTTCACACCGTTCGACGGAAACATGTTCCGCACAGGAAACCCATCGCCAACCCAATGATCCGACCCCGGTCCATACACTCCAAGTACATTTTTCTTCGTCATCACTTCTCCTTCCGGCGTTTCGCCACGCCGACTTTCTTCTGCACCTTCAACTTCTCTTCCGCCGACTGACCCAGCCGGCGCAGAAGATCGACCAACCTGCCGCGGTCCTCCGCGGACAATCCCGACACAACCTCTTCCATCGCAATCTTGTGATCCGCAAATGCCTTGCGGATCATCTGCCGTCCCACTGGCGTAAGCCGAACAATACGGCTGCGGCGATCATTTTCATCGTTCCCTCGTTCCACCAACCCTCTCCGTTCCAGACGATCAATCGCCGTCGTAATCGATCCGCTCGTCAACAGAACCTTCGCGCCTAAATCCTTTATAGCCAATGGCCCCTTATGCAGCAGCGCCTCCAGAACACCGAAATCACTCAGTCCCATCTCCAAATCCACAATGCTCCGATGCCCATGAGCCTCCAGCACCCGCGTAGCCTTCCACATCACGAGAAAGACGTGTACGCCACTCGTGTCGATCTCAACTTGTGCCTTCGCCGACATATCACATTTACCTTGATATAAAGATGCTTGAAATCAAGCAAAGATTCATGCACCCCACCTCCGGATCCTCCCACCTAAGCGATCAGGTACGCTAATTCCATGGCGAAGTCCATTAGTTCGCTGGAGTTGCCCCTTCGTTCCAGATCGGCCGAGACCACGCTTACCGACTGGCTCTACGCCGAGCTGCGCGCTGCCATCCTCGACGGCCGCCTCAAACGCGGCGTCCGCCTGCCCTCCACCCGCGACTTCTCCCTTCAGCACGGCGTCTCCCGCGGCATCGCCATGCTGGTCATCGAGCAGCTTCGCGACGAAGGCTACCTCACCAGCAAAACCGGCGCAGGCACCTGGGTCAACGAAAAACTCCCTGACGATCTCGCTCTATCGGAAGACGCCTGCACCCTCAAGCAAGCCAAGCCCTTCGCTCCTCTGCCGATCACAAGAGAAGGCCTCCGTCCCTTCCAGGCATCTGACCCCGAAGTCGGTCTCTTCCCCCTCGATGTCTGGTCCCGCCTCACCGCGCGGCAGTTGAGGAACGCAACCAAATCCCTGCTATGCAGCGGCGACATCGCTGGCTACGCTCCACTCCGCAACGCCATCGCCGAGTATCTCGGTACATCGAGAGGCGTTCACTGTTCCGCCAGCCAGATCGTCGTCGTCACCGGCACCCAGCAAGCGCTCGATCTGCTGGCCCGCATTCTGCTCAAACCCGGTGACGAAGCCTGGATGGAAGACCCCGGCTACTTCGGAGCCGCACGCGCCTTACGCAACACCGGCGCAAAAATCATTCCCGTTCCAGTAGACGCCGACGGCATGGACGTAGCCCAGGGGAGGCGCCTCTCTCCTCGCGCAAAGCTCGCCTACGTCACTCCGGCCCATCAGTTTCCCTTGGGCTACACCATGACCCTCGAACGCCGCATCGCTCTATTGCGCTGGGCGAGTTCCGCCAAATCAACCATCATCGAGGACGACTACGACAGCGAGTTCCGCTTCACTGGTGTACCCATCCCCGCGCTGCAAGGTCTCGACGAAGCCGGCTCCGTTATCTTCATCGGCGGCTTCAACAAGGTGCTCTTTCCTTCCCTCCGCCTCGGCTACATGGTTGTCCCCGATCGCCTCATGGACAAAGTCCTCAGGCTCCGCTTCGAAACCGATCTATGGGCCAACACCATCAATCAGGCAGTCCTCGCCGAGTTCATCACCGAAGGCCACCTCGGCCGACACATCCGGCGCATGCGCGAGACCTACGCCGAACGGCTCAATGCTCTTCACAACTCCGCCGAAAAGCACCTGGGCGACGCCCTGCGCCTCTCCGGCATCCAGGCTGGCCTCACCACAGCCGCCTTCTACAAAGCGCCAATCGATTCCATCGACTTCGAGCGCGCGGCCGCACGCAACGGTATCGATGCCTCAGGCCTCGACCGCTACACCCTGCGCAAGCAAAAAATCCGCGGCCTCCTGCTTGGATTCGCTGCCTTCGAGCCCCGCGTCATCGACCAGGGAATGCAAAAACTTGCCACAATGCTTGAAAAGTACTGACAGAGGTTCACTAACCTCACCACACCAAAATCCGTTTAGACAAAGTGGCTCATAGTAAATCTATAAAATGGCCCTTCCAGCAAGTCCGTTATAGGCCTATCGTCAACGCATGATACCGCGACGCGACGTTATAGAAGGGCTCTTCAAAACAGGGATGGCGGTTCTCGGCTCCAGCGTTCTCGGAAGCACCAAAGGCCAGTCGACGCAGTCCAACGCTATCTTTGAGCACGAGCTTCCGCCAATCCCGCTCGACCACTGGAACGTAACTGTAACCGAAGTAAACTATCCCGCAGGCGGCTACTCCCGGCCCCACTCTCATCCCGGCTTTGTCATCGGATACGTCATCGAAGGGGAACTCCGCTTTCAACTAAAAGGTGACCCCGAAAAAACCTACCGTGCAGGACAGGTCTTCTACGAGCCACCCGGCAGCGTGCATCAGGTCTCCGCAAACGCCAGCACCGAACATCCGGCCCGCTTCCTCGCATTGATCTTCGCTAAACCAGATACAGCCACTAGTACAACCGCCTGATCGAGCTTCGTGCCCTCCCCAACGTTTTCAGGAGATCCGATGAACCCGACCACCGAAGCCCAGACTCCCGCCCCCTACAAACCCTACGCATTCACCCTGCTTTGGCTGGCCCTGATCGCACAGGCGATCTGGATGGGCCTCCAACACTTCAGTCTGCACGAGTCGTGGTCCAGCATGTCCTATCCGTTGATGTACGCCGCACCGTTCCTCTTCCTCGCGGCCACCTACGGACGCGTCCGCTGGATCGCCTCCCTTCTGCGTCTTCCAGTCGCCGCTGCCTTCCTCGACGCCGTAGCCGACCGCCTCGGCCTCCTCGGCCCTCCCGGAGCACCTGGCGTCGGCTGGGGCGATTTCAGCCACTTCATCGCCTACACCGCAACGGTCAATTCATTCATGCCGCACGCAGTTATTCCAGTGCTGGCCATCCTGGCTACTATCGGCGAAACCACTTTTGGTATCGGCCTTCTTCTGGGCGTTCGTCTTCGCATTGTTGCAACCGGATCAGCAGTGCTGCTCTTTCTCTTTGCCACAGCAATGATCATCTCGGGCTTCTCGCAGTTCGCATACGGCGTTTACCTCATGGCCGCCGGAACATTAGC
Organism: Edaphobacter sp.; assembly: GCA_035317185.1. Taxonomy (GTDB): domain Bacteria; phylum Acidobacteriota; class Terriglobia; order Terriglobales; family Acidobacteriaceae; genus Edaphobacter. Next base: position 83,079 of record DATHHN010000033.1, on the reverse strand, counting down.
GCTCTCTACCGCGGATGCTTCGCTCTGCAGCGTGGATGCAATCCTGCGTAAGCAAAAAATAAAGATGCTTCGGCCGCAGCAGCTCACTCTAAATGAAACAGCACAACCGGAGAACTAAATGAGCCGCCGCGACGTTCTGCAAATGCTTCTACTCTCCGCCGTGTGGGGAGCCTCATTCATCCTCATCGAGTTCTCGGGCCGCAGCTTTCCTCCCGCATGGGTTGCACTACTTCGCCTTACCTTCGGCGCAATCTTCCTCTGGAGCGTTCTCAAACTTAAAGGCCGCGCGCTCCCCCCACGCCGCCTCATCGTTCCACTACTCGTCGTGGCTCTCTTCAATAACGCAATCCCGTTCACCCTCTTTGCATTGGGAGAGCGCACGGTTCCCAGCAGCATTGCCGCAATCCTCAATGCCACAACGCCTATCTGGGCACTCCTTTTGACTCTCGCGGTCCAAAGCGCGAAACCCAACCGATTCACAACCGCAGGCATCCTGCTCGGATTCTCCGGCGTCCTCATCGTCGTCTACAGCCACGGACAGGACACAGCCCGCCACGGCGACAAGGCAGCCTTCTTTCGCGGTGTGCTCTTCATCGCGCTGGCCAGCCTCGGCTACGCCATCGCAACGGTCATCGCCAAAATCAAGCTTAAAGGCCTCGACCCCATCGGCCTTGCAACGACTCAGCTCTCCCTTGCCTGGCTGATGCTTCTGCCGGTTGCGATCTTCGGATCGCACCCGGCAGTCATTCATCTCAGCTCAGTCTTCGCAATAATCCTTCTGGGAGTCGCAGGCAGTGGACTCGCCTACCTGCTCTATTACGATCTGCTCACCCGCATCCCGTCGACTCACGTCGTCGCAGTCACCTACCTGCTGCCAATCTGGGGACTCTTCTGGGGATACATCGCACACGAGCCTATCCTATGGACCGCCTACATCGGCGTAGCCATCGTCATCTTCGGCCTGGTTCTGCTGAACATGACCTCGTTCGCCAAGGTCAAAGCCTTCTTCGCCTTCAACTCGAAGAAAGCGCTCCAACCAAAACCAGAGACCTGCGACGCCGCCTGATACGAACAAGAGCAAACTTATTGCTCTTGTCCGTCAGCTGCTTTTGCCTGTTTTTGATCGGTGTTATCGGTGTAAATCCGTGCAAGCCTTAACTCGGTCATGGCAGTTAGCACATGGTTCGCAAAATGGATTACCCGTTACTTACGCTTCCACCGGACTCCATCCTTCGAGTCCTCAATCAAAATACCCTTCGCCAACAGATCATTTCGAATAGCATCGGCGCGCGCAAAGTTCCTTGTCTTCTTTGCCTGCGTCCGTTCCGCCACCAGTGCATCAATATCGGGGTCGCTCAGCGCAAGCGTCGCCACCAGCGAAGGATCAGCTTCATCGATCCGCCCCTCTACCTCTGCCCACGCCAGCGCAGCGCGAGTGATCGCAGCATCGTTGTCTTCCAGCACAGCAAACACGCCATCGAACAGCGCCAGCACCTTCAAAATCTCCTCGACATTCCCAGCCCGCAGCGTACCAGCGTCCGCTGCCGAGTTCGCAGCCCGCACCAGGTCAAAGATCGCAGCCCGCGCCTCAGCCGTATTTAGATCATTCGCAAGCGCAGCCGTATAGTCCTTACCGGCCTTCGCCGTAGCCGCGCTGATCTCCGGATTCAACCCGTCCGCAAATCCACCCTTCAACATACGTTGATGAAACGTCCTCAGCCGGTCAACCGCATTGGTCGACTCCGTAAGGCTCTCGAACGTAAAGTTCATCTGGTTCCGGTAAGGCACCGAGATCAGCAAAAACCGAATCGCCGATGCGCGATGACCCTTCAACAACAGGTCGCGGAGAGTATAAAAATTCCCCTCCGACTTCGACATCTTCCGCCCTTCCACCAGCAGAAAGCGCACATGCATCCAGTGCCGCGCAAACGTGTGCCCTGTAGCCGACTCCGACTGTGCAATCTCATTCTCATGGTGCGGAAACATCAGGTCTTCGCCGCCAGCGTGCAGATCGAACGACTCACCCAGAAACTTCATCGCCATTGCGGAGCACTCAATATGCCACCCCGGGCGTCCCGAGCCCAGCGGCGTATCCCAGCTCTGCTCGCCCGGCTTCACAGCCTTCCACAACGCAAAATCCCGCGCCGCGTCCTTCTCATACTCATCCACATCCACGCGCGCGCCGTCTTCGATCCCTTCAAAGTCCTTCCGCGAAAGCTTCCCATACTCCGGAAAGCGATGAATCCGGAAGTACCACGAGCCATCCTCAGCCTGGTACGCAATGTCCTTCGCCGCCAGCGTCTGAATCAGATCGACCATATCCGGAATAGCGGCTGTAGCGTAAGCCACATGCTCCGCCCGCTGAATCCCAAGCGCATCCGAATCTTCAAAAAAAGCGCGCTCAAACTTGGCCGTGTACTCGGCAATCGGCACGCCTGCCCCTGCAGCGTTGCGGATGATCTTGTCATCCACATCCGTCACATTCATCACATGCTGTACCGCCATGCCCTGCTGGCGCACAAACCGGCGCAGCACATCCACATGCAGAAACGTACGGAAGTTTCCGATATGGCCGTAGTCATAGACGGTCGGGCCGCAGCAATACATTCTCAAAGCGGGGCTGCCGACGGGAGCCAGCGTCTCGATCTTCCCGCCCAGGGTGTTGAACAGTTCCATCGTTGCCAAGTGCACTAATCCTGCCGCAGCCGGCACATGGCACGGCGCAGACATCTCTCCCTTGAAATCCCTGTTGATTTTAGCTGATACCCCACCGATTGCGGCCACACCACCATTTATGGCTATCCCAACCGCAACTGAGGCGTAGCCCCCAACTCATCCGAAGCAAACTCACCCGCCACAAACTTCGGCCACGCCGCCGCCGCAATCATCGCCGCATTGTCCGTAGAAAGCGCCAGCGACGGAAAAGCAATCGGCACCCCCCGCCGATCCGCCTCTGCCTGAAAACGCCGCCGCAACTCGCTATTCGCCGCCACCCCACCCGAAACCACAATCCCCCGCGCCCCAAACGACTCTGCCGCAGCGAAGGTCTGGCGAAGCAGATTTCCCACCACCGCATACTGAAACGACGCAATCAAATCCAGCGACCGGCCATCGCACAACGCCGCCACAGCCTCGGAACTCGGCTTCAACTCCTCATCCGCCGCAAGCGCAGCCCTCCGAGCCTCAATCCTCTCCTTCATCCCATGCGTCTCCACATACCGGAGCACAGCCGTCTTGATCCCACTGAAAGAAAAATCAAACACCGGCCCATCTCCCACCCCTCGAGCCTTCTTATTCACAACCGGAACCCCCACAGGCAGCGCACGCGCCTTGATCTGCCCAAACGTAAACGGCACCGCCCGCGGATTCCCCCGCTTCGCCAGCGCATCGATCCAAGGTCCACCCGGATACCCCAGTCCCAGCAGCTTTGCCACCTTATCAAACGCCTCACCCGCCGCATCATCCACGGTCCGGCCTACATTCTTGTAACTCCACGTAGCCCCATCACTCTGTCTTGCCAGATACAGATGCGTATGCCCACCCGACACCACCAGCGCAAGCAACGGCAGCTCCATCGGAGCCTCCGCCCGCTGCCGAGCCTCCATCAGCACCGCATGAATATGCCCCTCCAGATGATTCACCCCAACCAGCGGCTTCCCCAACCCAAAGCTCAACGCCTTCGCATAAGTAATCCCCACTAGCAGCGCCCCTGCAAGCCCAGGCCCCTCAGTCACAGCAACAGCATCCAAATCCTCAAACGAAACCCCAGCCCGAGCCATCGCCTCCCGCACCACCGGCACGATATTCCGCAGATGCTCCCGCGAAGCCAGCTCTGGCACCACCCCGCCATAGTTCGCATGCAGCGACATCTGCGAAGCTACCACATTCGAAAGCGCATCGCTCCCACCACGCACTACCGCCGCAGCCGTCTCGTCACACGAGCTTTCAATCCCCAGAATAAGACCGCCGTCTCCACGCATCTCTTTATCCCCTGAATCTTTATCATAGAAGAGAGCCATGGCCGCCCACCTCAAAGACGACCCGCACTACGTTGCCGCAATCCGCATCGTCCACTCCCTGCGCTCCGCCGGCCATCAGGCCTTCTTCGCAGGAGGCTGCGTACGCGACATCCTCCTCGACCTCGAGCCACAAGACTTCGACGTAGCCACCAGCGCCACGCCCGACATCATCCTCAACCTCTTCCCCAACAAGAAGACCCTCACCGTAGGCGCCCACTTCGGCGTCGTCCTCGTCTGTGAACCAAACGACAGCGAAGACAACATCATTTCCACCGAAGTCGCCACCTTCCGCCACGACGGAGCCTACAGCGACGGCCGCCGCCCCGACGCCGTCCGGTTCTCCACCGACCCCCGTGAAGACGTCCTCCGCCGCGACTTCACCATCAACGGCATGCTCCTCGACCCCACCATCCTCGAAGCCACAGGCGACCCCGCAGCCGCCACGCTCGACTATGTAAACGGCCGCAGCGACCTCGCCGCCAAAATCCTCCGCGCCATCGGCGACCCCGCCCTGCGCTTCGCCGAAGACAAGCTCCGCATGCTCCGCGCCGTACGGTTCGCCGCCCGCCTCGACCTCCAAATCGAGCCCCTCACCTTCGCCGCCATCCGCAACGCCGCCGCTCAAATCGACCAGGTCAGCAGTGAACGCATCCGTGACGAGCTCACCCGCATGCTCACCGAAGGCCATGCCCGCCGCGCCTTCGAGCTCCTCGACGCCACCGGCCTCCTCGAACAAGTCATCCCCGAAGCCGTCCGCATGCACGGCGTCCAGCAGCCGCCCGAGTACCACCCCGAAGGCGACGTCTGGATCCACACCATGCTGCTCCTAGAAAAACTCCCACCCAACGCGTCCCCCACTCTCGCCTGGGGAGCGCTCCTGCACGATATCGGCAAGCCCGCCACCTACCGCGCCCCCGACCCCAACGCCCCGCACGACCGCATCCGCTTCAACGGCCACGTAGAAGTAGGCGTCCGCATCGCCGAAACCATCCTCGCTCGCCTCCGCTTCTCCAACGAAGAGACAGCCCAGATCGCCGCTCTCGTCAAAAACCATATGCGCTTCGGCGACATCCTCCACATGCGCCAGTCCACGCTCAAACGCTTCCTTCGCCTCCCGCAGTTCGACGAGCATCTCGCCCTCCACCGCATGGACTGTCTCTCCGCCCACGGCGATCTCCGTCTCTACGACTTCGCCAAACTACAGTACGAATCAGCCCCCACCGAGACCATCGCCCCCAGGCTCCTCCTCACCGGCCGCGAACTCATCGCCGCCGGCTACCGCCCCGGTCCCAAATTCAAAGCCATGCTTGAAGCCGCTGAAGACGCCCAGCTCGAAGGGGATATAACTACGCCCGAACAAGCCCTCGCGCTTATCCGAAAACATTACGGCGCACCCTCAAAAGAATCACTCAAGTAGCCTCTCCACTCGCGCTCGCAGACCCTGTGCATCAAACGGTGCCCGCACCTTCGCATCGTTATCGAAGTAAACATACACATCACGAGGCCGCACATCCGCTGTCTCCGCACTCGCCCGCCGCCCTTCAGCCTGCTCTCCACGCGCCCAACTCACCACCCGATCTGCCCAAATATCCAGTGCATCTTCTTCATAGCCGCTCGCATAAAGCTGCTCCGACCCATGCAGCCTGCAATAAACAAAATCCGAAGTCACATCCATCAGCAGCGGCCACTCCACCGTGTCCGCCACCACCAGCCCAATGTCATGCTCGCGCAGAAGACTCACAAACTCCGGCACCACAAAACTCTCATGCCGAATCTCAACACAATGCCGCAACGGCGCATCACGCTTCACCTCAATCGCATCCTCGTCATCAACCCGATTCGCATACTTTCGCGAAAGCAGCGCCGCAGCCCTGGTCGATCGTGGCAGCAGCCGAAAGAATGATTCAAACCGCTCTCGCTCAAATCGCATCTGCGGTGGAAACTGCCAGAGCAGCGGGCCCAGCTTCTCTCCCAAACTCAGCATCCCACTCGCAAAGAAATTCGCCAGCGGCACCTTCACCTCACGCAACTTCAGCATATGCGTGATGTACCGCGACCCCTTCAGCGAAAACACAAAATCCTCCGGCGTCTCCCGCGCCCACGTCGCAAAGCTCTTTGGCTTCTGCAGCGAATAAAACGTCCCATTGATCTCCACCGTTTCGAACGCCCGCGAAGCAAACTCCAGTTCACGCCTCTGCGCTAAACCCTTGGGATAGAAGACACCCCGCCACCCCGCATACCGCCAGCCCGATATGCCAATCCGTACTCGCCCCGTTGGTCCATCCATACCAACATTGGATGCCTTGCGCCCAAACGCATGGAAGTTCACACTCGAAAGGAAAACGTCTGCTATCTTGATCGCATCAGAAAGCGAATGGGTGCCATGAAATCTCTCCTCAACACTCCCGCTGATCACTCGCCCAACATGCAGCTCACCATCGATGGCGCCGCCGTCCCCGCCCACTCCGGCGAACTGCTCATCGACCTCCTCAATCGCCGCACCGAGTCCGGCGTGCAGAAACCCGTCCCGCACGTCTGCTATCTCCAGCAGATGGGCCCCATCGAAAGCTGCGACACCTGCATGGTCAAGGTAGACGGCAAACTTGTCCGAGCCTGCGCCACCCCCGTCGCCGCCGGAATGACCATCGAGACAGCAGGCGAGACCGTCGACATAGCCCAGCGCGAAGCCTTCGACCGCATCCTCCAGAACCACATGCTCTACTGCACCGTCTGCGACAACAACAACCAGAACTGCACCATCCACAACACCACCAAAGACCTCGATGTTAAGCACCAGCAGCGCCCTTACACACCAAAACCCTACCCGCAGGACCACTCCAATCCCTTCTACCGCTACGACCCCGACCAATGCATCCTCTGCGGCCGCTGCGTCGAAGCCTGCCAGAACGTCCAGGTCAACGAGACCCTCACCATCAACTGGGAGAGCGCCCACCCCCGCGTCCTCTGGGACGGCGGCGAAAAAATCGACGGCTCCAGCTGCGTCTCCTGCGGCCACTGCGTAACCGTCTGCCCTTGCAACGCCCTCATGGAAAAATCCATGCTCGGCCAGGCCGGTTATCTCACTGACCTCCCGCCCAAAGTCCTCGACGACATGATCGACGTCGTCAAAGGCATCGAGCCCCCCATCGGCTACGGCCCCATCCTCACGCTCTCCGAGATCGAATCTCAGATGCGCAACGAGCACATCAGGCGCACCAAGACTGTCTGCACCTACTGCGCCGTCGGCTGCAGCTTCGACGTCTGGACGAAAGATCGCCACATCCTCAAGATCGAGCCCATGCACGGCCCCGCCAACGGCATCTCCACCTGCATCAAAGGCAAGTTCGCCTGGGGCCACATCAACTCCGACGACCGCCTCGTCAAACCCCTCCTCCGTGATGGCGAAACCTTCCGCGAGATCACCTGGGAAGAAGCCCTCGACATCATCGAAAAGAAATTCAAGCAGGTCAAAAACGACCACGGCCCCGACGCCCTCGCCTTCATCGCCTCCTCCAAATGCACCAACGAAGAGAGTTTCCTCATGCAGAAGCTCTCACGCGCCGTCATCGGCACCAACAACGTCGACAACTGCGCCCGCTACTGCCAGAACCCCGCCACCATGGGCCTCCAGCGCACCGTAGGCTACGGCGGCGACTCCGGCTCCATCTCCGACATCGAACAAGCCGGCCTCGTCATCATTGTCGGCGCCAATCCCGCCGAGAATCACCCCGTCCTCGCCACTCGCGTCAAACGTTCCCACAAACATCGCGGCCAGCGCCTCATCGTCGCCGACCTCCGCAAAAACGAGATGGCCGAGCGCGCCGACATCTTCTTCCGCCCCAACCCCTCCACCGACGCCGTCTGGTTCTCCGCCATCGCGAAATACATCATCGACAGCGGCCTCGCAAAAATGGACTTCGTCAACAAGTGGGTCAACAATTTCGACGAGTACAAAAAATCCCTCGAGCCCTTCACCATGGAGTACGCCGAACGCATCACCGGCGTACCCTCCTCCACCCTCGCCACCGTCGCCCACGAGATCGCCGCAGCCAACGGCGTCTGCATCCTATTCGCCATGGGCGTCACCCAACACTGCGGCGGCTCCGACACCGCGACAGCCCTCTCGAACCTCCTCCTCGTCACCGGAAACTACATGCGTCCCGGCGCCGGAGCCTATCCTCTCCGCGGCCACAACAACGTTCAGGGAGCCAGCGACTTCGGCTCCATGCCCAACGTCTTCTCCGGCTACCAAAAGGTAGACGACGCCGACGTCCGCGCCAAATTCGAGGCAGGCTGGGGCGTCACTCTCCCCACCTCCACCGGCAAAGACAACCACCAGATGATCGACGCCATCCTCGAAGACAAAATCAAGGTCATGTATATCAAGGGCGAAGACACCATCACCTCCGACTCCAACGCCAACTATGTCGCCGAGGCCCTCACCAAGCTCGAGTTCTTCATCATGCAGGACGTCAACTTCTCCGAGACCTGCCGCTACGCCGACCTCGTCCTTCCAGCCTGCCCCTCGCTCGAAAAGGACGGCACCTTCACCAGCACCGAACGCCGCATTCAGCGCATCTATCGTGCCATCGAGCCACTCGGCGAATCGAAAGCCGACTGGGAGATCATCCAACTCATCGCCAATCGCATGGGCGGCAACTGGAACTACACCCACCCCTCCGAAATCATGGACGAGGTCGCCCGCCTCACCCCGCTCTTTGCCGGCGTCAGTTACGATCGCCTCGAAGGCTACAACTCTCTCCAGTGGCCCGTGCACGCCGACGGCACGGACTCCCCTCTTCTCTTCACCGAAAAATTCCCCTTCCCCGACGGCAAAGCCCGCTTCTTCCCCATCGAATACATCCCGCCCTCAGAAGAGACCAGCATCATCTACGATCTCCACCTCAACAACGGTCGTCTCCTCGAGCACTTCGAGCAAGGCAGCATGACCTACCGCACCGAAGGCATCAAGGAGATCACGCCCTCAAACTTCGTCGAGGTCTCGCCTGAGCTAGCTGCCGAACGCGGCGTCACCAGCGGTCGCTACGTCCAGCTCAGCTCGCCCCACGGCAAAGTCCGCGTCCAGGTTCTCGTCTCCGCCCGCGTCCAGGGCAAGCAGCTCTACATGACGCTCAACTCGGTCGAAGAGCCCGTCAACAAGCTCACCAGTAGCTTCACCGACCGCAGCACCCACACCCCCGCCTTCAAGGAGACAGCAGTCAGCATGACCGTCCTCCCCGAACAAGGCGACAACCCGCTCCCACGCCGCAACTTCCGTTACGGCACCCGAACCCCACAACCCGGCCTCGAGATCGAACGCAAGTGGGCCCGCGCAGACTACCATCTTCCCGGCACCGCACCCGCCGACAAACTAGTACAAATCGCCTCCACTCACGTCTAGCTCGTTCTGCCGTCGCATTGCAGTTGCCTCCACCTTTTTGTTGCCATCCCGTAGGGATCTGCTGTTGCCTTAGCAGTTGTCGTTGCTGTTGCTGCTGTCCTTGCTTTTGTTTTGGCTTGTCATTCTGAGCGCAGCGAAGAACCCCCGCATTTCCGAGGGAGAGCGAAGCGACCCGAGTGCCTCTTCCACTAGAGTTTTGATTAAGGTCCAAGAATTAAGGAGCACAAAATGGCCAAGCCCATCGCCTTCAAACCCATCACCGTCGACTTCAAAGCCGACCTCGAACGCCGCCTCGAAAAAGCCCCCGCCGAGCACGCCGCCGCCCTTCTCGCCGCACTCGACATCCTCGAAGTCGCCCACCGCGAAGGCGTCCTAGATCTCGTTCACGGCATGATTGGCGCCAAAGACACCATCGCCGCACAGGTCGCAAAGTACGCCGCTCTGCCCGAGGGAGTCGCCGGAATCCGCAACCTTCTCACCGCCGCCAAAATCCTCACCGAACTCGACCCCGAAATCCTCGACCGCCTCTCCCGATCCATGACCAGCGCCACCCAAGAACATAAGCTAGAGCAGCGCCCACCCAGCCTCTGGCAGCTCTGGAAACGAACCACCAGCGAAGATGGCCGCCGAGGTCTCTCCTTCGTCACTCTCCTGCTATCGAGTCTCGGGCGCTCCCTCAGGGATTAACCCATCCGGGCCATTACTTGACAAAATCAACTATTAATATTGAGAATGTCAATTGACCCGTGACAATCAACCCGCAGATCGCAGCCATCCGAAGCTTTAACCGCTTCTACACTCGAGCCATCGGCACCCTCGAAGAACACCTCCTCCAAAGCTCTCTCTCCCTGCCCGAAGCCCGCGTCCTCTACGAAATCGCCACCCGCACCCAACCAACCGCCTCCGAAATCGCCGCTGCTCTCAACCTCGACCTCGGCTACCTCAGCCGCACCCTCCGCATCTTCGCCGACCGCAAACTCATCACCCGCAAAGCTTCTCCCGCCGACGCCAGACAATCTCTCCTCGCCCTCACCAAGGCCGGACAAAAAGAGTTCGCCACCCTCAACCAACGCTCCATCCAGCAGGTCGAGCAGATGATCGCTCCCTTCACCGACGAGCAACGCACCCGTCTCGTCCACGCCATGTCCACCATTCAAACTACCCTCGAGCCTTCTCCCAATCAGCCGCCCTTCATCCTCCGTCCCCACCGCCCCGGAGACATGGGCTGGGTCGTCCAGCGCCACGGCCTCCTCTACGCCCGCGAGTATGGCTGGGACGAGCGCTTCGAGGCCCTCGTCGCCCGCATCACCGCCGACTTTATCGACAACTTCGACCCCGCACGCGAGCGCTGCTGGATCGCCGAGCGCAACGGCGAATCCATCGGCTCCATCTTCCTCGTCGAAGACAAAAAAGCAAAAAAATCCCGCCCCACCGCCCGTCTGCGCCTTCTTCTCGTCGAACCATCCGCACGCGGCCTCGGCCTCGGTCGCACGCTAATCCGCGAGTGCACCCAATTCGCACGCAACGCCGGCTACCGCCGAATAACCCTCTGGACCAACAGCGTCCTCGACGCCGCCCGCCACCTCTATCAAGCCGAAGGCTACCGTCTCATCAGCGAAGAACCTCACAACAGCTTCGGCAAAAAATTGATCGGCCAACACTGGGAGCTGCACCTCTAACCGGCCGAGCCAATCAAATCCCGCACTCGCTTCGGCAGCTTCCCGTAGGTCAGCGCATGGGCTCGCCGCAGCAGCTCTTCCAACTCCACTCCGTCAATTACGTCCCAACCCTCCAACGCCACCCAGTAAATACGAGCGCGATAAGGAGCCGGCACAACTCCATCCCTCTCCAGCAGCTCGCGAAATCCCCCAGGCCCTGCGGCAAACGACAGCACCGCTCGTCCATCCTCTTCAAAATCAAACTGGGCAAACATCTTCCCGCCATCCGTCTGCGCCCCAACCCGAAAGACCAGCTTGTCGCCCCACGTCCTGGTCTCGCTTCCAGTCTCGACTACATAAGGCAACGTCAGCAGAAAAGCTCGTGCGCGCTCAGCATCCATATTCGCTAGTATCAACCCTACGACTTCACCCACAACGGAGCCGGCATATCGTATTGCAAATCGGCATCAAGCTCTCAAGCAATCTTCACGCCTTCTCTTCCTTCAAATCGCTTCTCTTCTCCGTAGCCGATTCCACCGCACGCGTCATCGTCCGCAGACTCGCCCACATCGCAGTCCACTCCCGCTCGCTCATCCCAGCGCGAAGCTCCGCCTGTGCCCTCTTCCACGCTGGCCTGGCCGATGCAAGCAGCTCACGGCCCTTCGCCGTCAACACAATGTTCCGCCGCCTCGCGTCCTTCCCCGTCACCGACTCCGCCCATCCCTTCGCCCTCAGCACTCTTAGATTCCGAGACAGCGTCGTCTTATCCATGCCTAGAGCGCGTCCCATCGCCGCCTGCCCTTTGGTCCCCGCAGCATCCACCATCATCAGCAACGCATACTGCGCCGACTCCACCCCATGCTCGCTCAGGTAGCTGTCGTACATCTGGGTCAGAAGCCGCGCCGTGCGCCGCGCCGAGGCCAACGCACACGGAAGCTCCTGACCCGCATTCGCATCCAACCGCACCATCCGTCCCATGCATTTCGCCTTAGTGCGACCCGTCTCCCACCGCGCGAGGCTTCTGCGTCAAAAGCCGCAACGGCGCAAGCGGTCCTACTGGAATATATTCCATGTCCACGTACCCGGCCTTATGCAGTGGCAGAGCGTCCATAATCGCCTTGGCTTCATCCACCGTCGTACACCGAAGAAAGAACACGGCGCCCCGCCCGTCGCCCTTCGCATACCACTGGTCAATCTTTCCATCCAGATACGCCAGCACCGTCTCACGTACCTCGTCCGGCATCACCTTCATCAACTCCGGATTTGCGACCTCCGGTTTTATCGAAAGTACGGCCATCACCTCGGTCACCTTCACAGGCATGGGAGAGGAGGGCGCAGCTGTAGCCTGCGGCTGCATCTGCAGCCCAGCGCCAAGCACAAGAGCGGAAAGACTCAGAAACATCATCATCGAAGATCTCCATTAGTTGCATCTGCAACTATATAGATGTATTTACAACTCACCGACGGCCCTGTCCACCTTTTCCTCACTATGGTCAAATAAAAAGGTGACCAATCCATTCGACATCGGCAACGTCCCCGTCGGCCGCGGCCAGCTCTTCCTCATCGCCGGCCCCTGCGTCATCGAGTCTGAGCAGCACGCCCGCTTCATGGCCGACTCCATCCAACGCATCACCTCCGACCTCGGCGTCCCCTATATCTTTAAAGCCAGCTACGACAAAGCCAACCGCACCTCCATCCGCAGCTTCCGTGGCCCCGGCCTCGTTGAAGGCTGCCGCATCCTCCGCACCGTAGCCGAAACCACCGGCCTCCCCGTCCTCACCGACGTCCATACCCCTCAGGACTGCACCCCCGTCGGCGAAGCCGTCGACGTCCTCCAGATCCCCGCCTTCCTCTGCCGCCAGACCGATCTCCTAATCGCCGCCGCAGAAACCGGCAAGGCCATCAACGTCAAAAAAGGCCAGTTCGTCGCCCCCCTCGACATGCGCCATGCAGTCGAGAAGGTCCGCGACTCCGGCAATCCCCGCGTCTCCCTTACCGAGCGCGGCGCAAGCTTCGGCTACAACAATCTCGTCGTCGATATGCGCTCGCTCCCCATCATGCGCGCCTTCGCCCCCGTCATCTTCGACGGCACCCACTCCGTCCAGACCCCCTCAGCCGCCAATGGAGTCTCCGGCGGCCAACCCGAGTTCATTCCCGTCCTCGCCCGCGCCGCCGTAGCCGCAGGCATCGACGGCATTTTTCTCGAAGTCCACGATGACCCCGCCCACGCCAAATCCGACGGCGCCAACGCCCTCCACCTCAACCACCTCAAAGCCACCCTCGAGCAGCTCCTCGCCATCCACGAAGCCGTAAAACCACGTTGAAAAGCAATCCACGTTTCCCACGCATTTCGCCACGTCCTGCACGAAAAAAACCACCAGCTACAGCCCCTTTCCCGGCCAATTCACGCAAAACAATAGTTAAAAAAAACGGCCCCTCATTGAGGGGCCAATCTGCCTTGGTTCTCTCTGGTTAGGAGAGGTTTTTGCGAGTGCGCTCTGGGTCGCTATCTCGGCAAACTTGCGGGTGGCTTAGAGGTACAGCTCCAAGCCACCCTTAGGGGGAGGGCTACTGGTTGTTCGCCTCTGGTGGTGCACTTACTCCCGTCTGGGAGGTCTTTGGGGACGCCGGTACGCTGTTGGACGCCGAACTTGGATCCATCGTTGCCAGGCTGTTATGCAAAAGCGTTACCTGGACACCATTCGACAAAGGCTTCACGCCATCAACCGCCGTCGCCGTATTTCTTCCAAGCCCCGTCCGATAGATACGGAACACTGGAACCTGATGTTCGACTACAAGGTAGCGGACGACTGCGTCGGCCATCGCCTGCGAAGTCTGTACACCAGAGCGGCTGAAGCCCTGAACTTCAATGATGTAGCCCTTCTGGCCATCCAACTTCTCTGCAACTTCATCCAGCTCTGCCTTTGCCTTCGGACCAAGCGTCGTGCGTCCCGATACGAACGGAACCGCAGTCGCCGATACCGCCTGATACTGATCCAGATTGCTTACTGTCGAGTGCAGCGCATCGGTCTTGGTGCTTGCATTGGTTGCTGTGCTTTGAGCCGCATTGGCACGGTTCCCCGCATCCGCCGCATGCTGATCCGCCGTATTTGCGGCATTCATGGCTTTGTTGATACCAGCCGTCGCACGCGAATCTACGTCACGAATATCGTTGGCATTCTTAGACTGCAGCTGATCCAGCTCATTCGTCCGATCCTTGATCGGGTCGACCTGCCTGTGTACCCACCTCTTACGGGCGAGGGGATTCATGTGACCCCAGAAGCCTTCTTTCGACTGCATCTCCAACGGCTTTCCCGTCGCATAGGTCGAGCTGTCGTCTGCACTCGCCTTCGAGGTTGTAGTTGCCGCCGCAGGATCCGCAGCCGGCGTAGTCGATTGGGCAAATGCAGTCATGCCCATCGCGCCTCCTAATACCAACACTGAGAGACCGAAAGTATTTCCAGTTTTATTTTTGCTGATCATGGATTCTTCGCTCCTTGAGTACACAATGCGCCCGATGATTCAGACGTCATCACGCATTCCCTAAGAGCAAGTCCCATGCCAAACTGAAAATAGGGCGCTTTTACATGAAAATAAAAGCTTTATCTCGCTAGACCCGTTTTACGAAAAATCTTCCATGAGAGGTTTCTAACGCAAAATCTTCCGGTCTCCCGGTAACTATTGCCGGACACCCCAGCCTCAGCTACTTCGATTCCACCCCAACCACATGAACCTCAGGCATCTGCGTATTCCAATTCTTCGGAATCGACTCGAAGATCAGCCTAAACTCCCGGTCATCCCCTGGCTTCAACGGCGCCGCGCTCACCGGCTGCGTATCGATATAGGGCTCCTTCGTCCGAATCAGCGACAACGGCAGTGTCTCCATCTGCGGCGGCATCCCTTCATCGTTGCGAAACAGCACCTGCACCGTCACACCCGTCACCGTCTGGCTCCCGGTATTTTGAATATGTCCATCCACAAACGTAGACTTCCCACCCGACAGGCTCGTCGACTCGCTCATCGCCAGTTGCGACAACGGCAGGTTCGACGCGTACGCCGCCAGCGGCTGAATCGTATTCGGCGCCGCCGCAGGCTTTCTCCGCCCCATAAACGCAAAGGCTGCAAAGACGACAAGCATCGCAAGACCGGCCACGGCCCAGGCCTTTACCGGCATTCCGCTGCCCTCAGGCTGCTTGGCCACAAACATCCCCGCATTACTCTGTGCCTGCTTTTCAGGTCTTTCACTCGTCCGGTCCAGATCGCTCATAAGCCGAAATTTTATACCTCTATCCCGCTTCTTCTTCGATCATCCGTGCATCAAAATCTCGTATACCCGAGGAATCTGCAAAAGTACTTCCCTCAGAACTTTGCAGGATTTTTATCACGCAACAAGAATTATTTGAGGCATGATCGCGTTAACCAGACATCGACTCCTTCCAAAGGAGAGGCCGCATGGACCCGCAAACCGTAAAACAGAGCGAAAAATCGCCGTCGTCAGCGCTCCCCATAGGGATCCAGAATCCATATGTCACGCCCACGATCGCGCCTCCATCAGCCCCTACCGCAGCCGACTACGCCTACCGTATCGCCCTGCTAACCGCTGGAATCGTTCTTCTAGCTACCGTCGTCTAAAAGACCGACCGCGAATTCAAGGATGAACGCGCATCAATGCATCTGGTCTTAGATCAGCATCATCCCAGATAACGCTGCAATCGTTCAAACCCATCAGGCCTTAAATCCGTTCTAATCCGCGCAATCCGTGGTCGTAGCAATCACCCAAAGCTGGCGCGTTTCACCTTTTGCCTGAAATCCTGCCCCTGCATCTCCACCACAACGCACATCTCCTGCAACCGCGACCGCATCCGCTCGCCAATCCTGTCGCCAAGGGTCTCCTCCCGCACAAAACTACGCGGCCCTGACTCCGTCCCTAATGGCCCTGCATTGGCATAATTCGTCGTAATAATGGTTGTCCGCCGGTCGTTATACCGGGTGTTCAAAATATGCGCGACCGTATCCCAAACCCAGTCCGTCGGCTTTGAAGCGCCCAGTTCATCGAGCACCAGCACCTCCGCCTCGAACACTGGCCGCAATATCTCCAGCTCCGTCTCCCGCACCGTGGCGTTATAGCTGTTCTGCACCTGCTTCAATAGGTCGCGATAGTCATAGAACAGCCCCGTAGCCCCTCTCTCCGTCACCAGCGCCTGCAGAATCCCCACCGCCAGGTGCGTCTTCCCCACTCCGATCGATCCTGTAATCAGCAGCCCGGTTCCCGCCGTCTCAACCGGATAGCTCTCCACAAACTTTCGCGCCCGCAGATGCGCCACACCGAGCGTTCTGTGCGTGGAAGGAAAGTTCGTCTCATAGCTCTCCAGCGAGCAATGCTCATACCGTCGCGGAATCTGCGCCCGCTCGAGCATCCGCTCCATCCGCCGAGCCACGCGGCACACGCAGTCCTGGGCAAACTGTCTGCCCTCCTGCTGCACCACTCGCAGCCCCGACCCACCACAAATTGAACAAACTTCAATCATGCTCACAAACCAGTATCGCAGCACCCAGCCACGAATTCTCAGCCACGCCTCACAAGAGATTGTTGAATTCCAGCAGGAAGTGTTGAAACCACTTCCATCCACATAAATCCCGGGGCACCATCTACCAGCATCCCGCTCCTGAAAGCCAGAGCCCTTGACATCCCTGATAAACTTAAATCAGAGAGAAGAGAAAAGCCCGGCGCAAGCCGGGCTTTTCCATTAGTACCTTCGCGCATGGAAGTACGGGCTTAGGTCATTTGTTTAGAATACTTTGACACTTTAAGATGGGGGGTGGGGTGCCAGATGCAGAACATATCGAAGCCTCAAAAATCGTTCAACTGGAAACCCAATCTTCACCACGGCTTCATCGCCACGGCATGCAGCCGCATCACCAATCAGCTCCTTCTCCGCCAAGGGATCCGCCTCGTCCTCCCCATCCTGATCCTGAGTACAACCCTCACCGTCCGGGCCCAATGGGACATCGAAGAATCCCACACCACCGCCAGCCTCCGAGGAATCGTGAACGTAGGCGGAGGCGTAGCGTGGGCCAGCGGCACCGAAGGCACCGTCCTCCGCACCGAAGACGGAGGCTACCTCTGGCAAGGCTGTGCCATCCCACCCGGAACCGAAAAACTAGACTTCCGCGGCATCCAGGCCTTCGACGAAAACACCGCCATCGTCATGTCCTCCGGCAAAGGCGACCTCTCCCGCCTCTACAAAACCACCGACGGCTGCCGCACCTGGAAACTCCTCTTCACCAACCCGGACAAAGAAGGCTTCTGGGATGCCATCCAGTTCACCAAAGATCGTAACTTCGGCGCATTGCTAGGTGACCCAGTTAACCACATTTTTGTTGTAATGCTCACCTCCGACGGAGGCAATAACTGGGAACGTCAGACACTGGGCGTCACCGAGGATATCAACGGAGAAAGCGTTTTTGCTGCCAGCAACTCATCGCTTCTGACCACAAGGCCCGGCTATCGCAGATTCTGTACTGGAGGCACCGGCGGTCCAAGAGTCATTAACCTCGGCGCAGGTCCCTCTGATGTTGGAGAGCACACACCAGGAAAGCTGAAATGGGATTCTGCTCTCTCTGCCGAACGGCTGCGAAGTTCGAGTCAACTTCTTCCGTCCCGAGGATGTTTCTCGATCGCTGAAGACCCTCAAGGCGCAACCGTAGCCGTTGGTGGCGACTACACAAAACCGAATGATCGGCAAGATACCGCATGGACAAGCAATTTCCTGAATTCCTCCGTTTCAACCGAGAACTTCGAGTTCCATTCAGCCGTAATTTCACCCCACGGCTACCGCAGTGCTGTTGCCTATAACGACCTCGACAAAAGCTGGATCACGGTAGGCCCCAACGGTACCGATATCTCCCGCGACGGTGGAGAAACCTGGCGAGCATTAAAACCCACCCCCACCGAACCACAAGACGCCGACAAAAACTGGAACGCCCTCTCACTCCCCTTCGTAGTCGGCCCCCACGGCCGCATTGGCAAACTCCGCGGCGACGCCATCCCTACTGCGGCGAAGTCGAAAACGGAGAAGAAGGAGTAGTGGGATTCGTCGGATTCGTTCCTCCCGGTGTAGTAGGAGTAGTAGTTCCACCCTGCCCCGGACTTGCACTCCCCGCCGCCGATCCTAAAGTCGAAGTAGCCGGCCCGCCGCCAAACAAGCTGGCCTTCGCCTTCAACTGTTCAATTCGAGGATCGTAGATAAACTCCCACGTCTGGTAACTCGGCTGCTCATTCAAGACGGTAATCGACTCTCCAGACTTCGAACTCCCAACCCCCACAAAAGGAGCCCCGCCCCCCGAAAAACTCGTAGCCGACTGACTTCCAATCCCACCCGTAGATCCCGTAGCACCACTCACCCCAGAAGCATCCGTCCCAACCGCCGCACCCGGAGTTGAAGACCCACTCGCCCCGCCAATCGGAGAAGACCCTGACCCAGGCCCACCAGTAGAAGGCCCTCCAAATGTCGGATTCGAGGCCCCTGTCGACCCAGGCGCGCCTCCAATTCCCGGCGACGCCATCCCCGCCGCCGTACCCAGCCCGGGAGCTATCCCCGCCAACGGCTGTCCAAAAAATCCTTTCACCGTCGTCTTCGCTTCACCCACCTTGATCAGCCGCCAATCCGCCTTCCCTGTCATCGGGTCCGCATACCGCTGCCGCAGAAACCGAACATTATTCGTCTTCTCCAACTGCTCTATCGATCCCGGATAATGCTGAAACTTCCTGTAATAAAGCTGGACCGCCCGCACATACTGGTTTCCCCTGTGGATCGCCTCAACCTCGCGCTCCCGCCGCAGATCCCGCGCAACCTTCGGAGCCGCCACCCCCAGCAGCAGCAGGATGATGAAGATCGCCACAATCAACCCCACCAGCATGAAACCCTGCTCGTTCTCGCGCTCCGAATTTCGCATAGCACTCACCATCAATGCCCAATCAGCGGCAGAGTCTGCCGATTATTATTCGCCATATCCTCCACCAAAACCGAGTTAGCCGAAATCGTCACAATCCTGTACCGCCGCTGAACAATATCCCCATCCGAAGCCAGGAATACATCCTCGCCCTTCAGCAGAAACGCCCGCCGCTTCCCATCAGCCAACGTCTCCGTTCCGAAGAACTTCAGGTCAATCGGTGGAGGCGGAGGCGGCCCCAACGGAGCCGTATACACCGGCACCACAGGCCCCTTCGGCCTCGCGGGTGCAATCGGCTTCGGTATAGCAATCGGAGCCGACGTCATCGAGAATATATTTCTCCCGCTACCCGAGTACACCAGCGACTCCGTCACCAGCATTGGCCCCATCCTCAATGTCGGGTCAAGCTGCGCCGAAGTCGTCCCTACATTCTTGGCCACTCCACCCACAACATTCCCCGCAGGCACACTCCTCACCGCAGGCTTCGCAGCAGGCGCCTTCGGCCCCGTCACCACCACGGGAGCAGCCGGCGGCGAAGCATCCGGTGTCGACAGTTGCGAGTAGATGTACGCCGCCGCCGCAACTCCCAGCACGCCCACTACGCCCAGCACACCCAGCTTCTTCTTATCTTCCGTTCCAATCCTCATCGCGACGCCCCCTGGCCCGCAGCACCCGAGCCCGCCGCATCTTCGGCGATCTTCTGCGTCTTCTCGTCCCCAATCGGAGCCCGCAGATATGTCGTCAGCCGCAACCGCAGGCTCACCGTCCCACTCTGCTGCCCCGTCAGCGTCACACCGGTAATCAGGAAGAACGTTTTGTTACGCTCCAGTCCATTGATGAACTCCACCAGAGGGCGATAATCTCCGCTCAAGCTCGCATCCATCCGAACCTCAGTCAGCGCCCCCGCTCCACCCTCCAACACCGTCACAGGTTCCGCATACTGCACCCGCGTCAGCTTCACGCCTTCCTTCTTCTGCAGTCTGCCCAGTTCAGCCAGCACCTGCGAGTAGGCAAACGGCAACCGCCGTTCCGAAAACTTGTCCGCATCGGCCGTAGCCTGCGCCAGCTTCGCGTCCAATCCTTCCAGCGGTTTCTTCGCAATCTCCGCCGTCTTCATCGCCACTATCTGCTGAGCGATCGCATTCGCATCCTGCCCGCTCGCCGCACGCCATGCAAACGCCATATGCACCAACAGATAAAGATTCACCAACGCCAGCACCCCCACACTGGCGTAGTACAGATTCAGCCGCGTCAACAAAGCCCGCGTCCTCTCCGTCACATTCTGCGTTACCACACCGCGCGTCATCACCGTCATCGCGCACCGCCCATCAACGCTCGCTTACCCGGTCGGATAGCCTTAATTCGTCCCCTGCGATTGACGCTCGGCGGAGCTTCCTTCTCATCATGCGCATCATCGGAATCTTTCACCTTCTTCACCGCAGTCACAGGCAGCGGGTTATACCCACTAAAGATCTCAAACTCCACTCCCGCCGGACCCATCTGCGGTCCAACCGGACCACCACGATTTCCTTCCTGCGTCTGCGCTGCCTCGCTCGCTAGCCTTGGAGAAACAAACCGCTGCGACGTCTCCAGATTCCTCAACAGCAGCACGCCCTTGTCGCGATCCCCGGCCACGCGCAGCCGAATATTCACGTCGCCTTCCTTCGAAATCACCGGTTCGATGCTCGTCACCTGCACACCCGATGGCAACACCTTCTCCAGATCCATCATCACCGCGGTCCAGCTGAAACTCTTCCGCGCGAACACCTCATTCAAAAACTGGCTCCGCTCCAGCACAGCCATATTCTGCGGCTGCCGCATCCTCGCCTCGTTCTTTTGGCGCTCATCCTGAAACCGCACCGTCTTCACTTTCAGCGCATCCATCTGCGCCTGTGCCTTCGCGGCCTTCGCGTTCAGCGAGTGCAGTCCGAACCCCAGCCCCACCGCCAATAAAACCAACGCCACCGCAGCCAGCCGTAGCCGCGCAAACAACGGTCGCAACTCGATAAAAGGACGTGTCGCCAGATTGACCGAGATCCGCATCAGTTCTTCAGAGCTCCCCGGACACCGGCCAGCCAGCCTCGCGCCACACTCGCCGTTACAGCTCCTGCCTCCAACATCCCTGCGTCCACCATCTCGCGCACCCGCAGACCCTCAAGCCCACTCTCCTGCAACATCGTCGCCAGCGTCTCCGCACCTGTCGTTCCTGCCGCCAGCGCAACCTCCGGCGAAACCTGCAGCGTGTCCTCAAAATAAGCCGCTGCCACGCTCACTGCCTGCGTCACTTCACGCACCGCTGCCGTAGCCGCCATCTCACGCATCTCCGCCTTCTCCAGCACTTGCGTCTGCATCGCAGCTTCAGCCTCAAACCGGTCGTACCCACCCGGACCCAGTGCCTCCTGCCGCGCCCACTCCTGCGCCGAGCTCTCTCGATCGACAAGCGAAACTCCCGCTGTCTCGACTGCGGCCTCACCAGCCAGATCAACCGACCGGTGCAGCAGCAAAATTCCGCCCTTCACAATCGCCGTCGTCACACCGCCCCGCCCCGCGTTCACCACCAACGCCGCAGCTTCAGTCTCGTCCAGCCCGGCCAAAGCGGCCAGCGTACTCGGCAATACCGCTCCCGGCAGATACCCCGCAGCGGTCACCACGCCCTCATACTCATCCAGCACGCTCTTCGGCACAGCCACAGCTACCACCTGTACCGACCCCTTCGCGCTTGCCATCACCTGGTAACTCACCACTGCCTCATCCACGTCGAACGGCAGCAGCTTCTTCAGCCGAAACCGCACCACCGGCAGCGCCTCCACAGCCTTCGAGGGCAACTCATCAAACTCCAGTAGCAACACGCGTACTGTCGCGTCAGGAACAACCACAGTCACATCCCGCCCACGTCCCGGGCCAGTCACACCATCCAGAGCCTTGCGCACCGCAGCCACCACCGCGGCCCGATCCACTACATTACCGGCCTTCAACCCCGGCGCTAACGCACCTTCAGGCAGGTCCCCTTTCGCCACAGCCGCCAACAGAGCAGCCGCGTCCTCAGCTCGAGCCGCAACTACGCCCTCAGACCTGACTTCAACAGCCAGACGTGGCCGTGTCCCCAAACTTGTCGGTAAAATTTCCATTCCGTCCTAGACTACCTTGTTCCTATTCCTCTACTACCTATTCCTGTTGCTTATTGCGTGGTCCTAACGTCCCGCCTCAATAAACGTAACCTTATTGATCTCTTTCAATGTGGTAATTCCAGCCCGAACACGGTCCAGCGCAGAGTCTCGCAAAAACGCCATTCCCTTATCCCTGGCTTTCTTTCTGATCTCGCTTCCCGGCTTCTTCGCCAGCAGCATTTCGCGAATCTCATCGTCCAGCTCCAGTAGCTCATGGATAGCCGACCGCCCGCGATACCCCGTCCCTCCGCACTCCATGCATCCGGTTCCCTCGCGGAATTTGAAACCAAGCCACTCCGCCGGATCCAATCCACTCTCCAGCAGTTCTCTCTCGGAGTAGGTCTTCTCCTGCGCACAAAACTCACACACCTGCCGCACCAATCGTTGCGCCAGAATGCAGTTAAGCGCCGAAACAAAGTTGTAAGGCTCCACGCCCATATTCAAAAAACGTCCCAGCACATCCACAACGTTATTCGCGTGAACCGTAGTAAACACAAGGTGTCCCGTAAGCGCGGAGTTGATCGCAATCTGCGCCGTCTCCGCATCGCGAATCTCTCCCACCAAAATCTTGTCCGGGTCATGGCGCAAAATCGAACGCAACCCTCGCGCAAACGTAAGCCCCTTCTTTTCGTTCACAGGAATCTGCGTAATCCCGCGAATCTGATACTCCACCGGGTCTTCAATCGTAATGATCTTGTCTTCCTCAGACTTGATCTCATTCAGCGCCGCATACAGTGTCGTCGTCTTACCCGAACCCGTAGGCCCAGTCACCAGCACCATCCCGTACGGTTCTTTGATATACCGCCGAAACCGCTCCAGGTCCTTAGGCGCAAACCCCACCACGTCCAGTGAAAGTTTTGTGAATTTCTCACTCATCGATTCTTTATCCAGCACACGAAGCACAGCATTCTCGCCATGCACCGTCGGCATAATCGACACGCGAAAGTCGATCAGCCTTCCCTTGTACCGAACCCGGAAACGTCCATCCTGAGGCACGCGCCGCTCCGCAATATCAAGCTCGCTCATCACCTTGATACGCGAAAGAATCGTCTGATGGTGTTCCCGCGCAATCGGAGCCATCGCCTGCTGCAGCACACCATCGATGCGATACTTCACCAGCAGCGAATCATCGAACGTCTCCAGATGAATATCGCTCGCCCTCCGCTCCAGCGCCGTGAAGATCGTCGTATCCACAAGCCGGATAATCGGCGAGATATCATCCTCGCTCGTCAGCCGTTCAATCGAGATATTCTCATCGGCGTTATCTTCGTTCGACAGCACATCGAACGCCAGCCCCTCGCTCGCTTCATCGAGCACCCGCTGGCTCTGCTCCGTCTTCTTCAGCAGCTCCGTAATCTGGCTCAGCGTAGCAACCCGGGTCACCAGCCGCTGCCCCAGCAGGCCCGATATCTCATCCAGCACCATCAACTTCGACGGGTCGCTTACCGCAATCGCCAGCCGCCCAGCCATCTGCTCCAGCGGAACGAAGTTGTACCGGAACATCATGTCCACCGGCACGCTCTTGAACAGCTCGTGCTGGATCTTGAAGTTCTTCAAGTCGACGAAATCGGCGTGATACCGCCGAGCCAACATCTGCGCCCGCTCAATTTCGTCCATCCCCAACTCGTTGATTGGTATAGCCAGCGGAACATTTCCCATACCCGTAAGACTCCTATCTCACCCATCCGTTACCGCCGCACAGGCAACCCAAATCTCCGCCTATGCAACCAACTAGTCAAATCACCACAAGCACTTAAGAATATCTACGCCCGAAACGCTAGCCGAGAACTCAGGATCTTCCTATTATTCAGGATCACCGGCTCTCCCGCCATTCTCTAGCATTCACAACCTCTTATATCTACATCTTTCGGAGGACTGACCCTCATGAACATGATCAGCCCCACTCCCCTCGGCACCGTCGCCCGAACTGCCGTCAACTGGTCCATCGCCCTTAGCGTTCTTCTTCTTCTGGCCGGCTTCTTCGCCATCCTCATCCCCTCCGTCTCGGGAATCGCCATCACGCTCTTTATCGGCTGGACCATCATCATCACTGGAATCACCCACTTCGTCATGGCCTTTAAGACCCACACCACCGGGTCCATTCTCTGGGAGCTTCTTCTCGGCGCACTCTATCTCTTCGCCGGCGGCTACCTCGTCTTTCACCCACTCTCCGGATTGGCTTCCCTCACCCTCCTGCTGGCCGTCTACCTCTTTATCGAGGGCATCATCGAGGTTGTCCACGCCTTCCAGGTCCGCCCCCGTCACGGTACCGCCTGGCTCTGGATCAACGCCGCAATCACCCTCATCCTGGCCGTCATGATCTGGCGTACCTGGCCCGTCAGCTCCACCTGGGCCATCGGAACTCTCGTAGGTATTAGCATGATCTTCAGCGGCTTCTCCCGCCTCATGGCCTCGTTAGCCGCCAAACGCGCTCTCAAATACAGCCTTTAGCAGATCCACTGCTGTTGTCTTTTTGTTTGTCATCCCGCAGGGATCTGATTTTGAGTCGCTCTTGCTTTGCCGTTGCTCTCTTTGTTTTTCGCCACCAAATCAAGAAGTGTCATCCTGAGCCAAGTAACTCGCGGATTTTGCGAGTTACACTCGTATCACTGCTCAGCATTCAACGATGCAATCAGCGCATCCGCCTGCGCCATCGACCCATCCAGGCTCACCATCAGCACATCCACATCCGTCGACATCTTCGCCGAAGTTCCCTTCAACGATCCAATCGCCCGAGCATTCAAATTGTGCTTCAAAAACGTCACCTGATCATGAAACGCCGTAATCACAGGCATCATCCGCGCCTCCGTCTGGCGCATCGACTTGATATACGCCGCCTCATTCAATCGCGACTGCCGCAACATCCCCGCCGACTGCACCTTCAGCTTCTTGTTCTCCATCCCATCAATCTCTTTCTGCCACTCCTTGAACAAGTCCGATGACACCTGATCGATCGAGTCGATCCGGTTATGCAGCTTCTGCGCACTATCCGCAGCCTTCTCATACTCTCCATTCAGCTTCTTGTAATTCTTCTCGAGCGACCCACCCTGAAACCCCGTCAGCTCCTGAAACGACTCCATCGTCGTCTTGATCTGCTCCTTGGCCTCCTGCTGGTCTTTCTTCGAATCCTTCACCCGCGACACCAGAATGTCCCGCTTCTCCTTGCCAAACGTCTTCATCGCCTTGTAGTACGAGCTCTTACAGCCAGCCAGCACCACCAGCGGTGCAATCATCACCATCCCCCACAGAACCCAACGACGAGATCGACCCAGGCTCATACACACTCCCCACCAAGCATGACGAATTGTAACGTGAACCTCTCCCGCCTCAATCACACGTCTGTCGCCTGTTTCTTCATCGTTATCGTTTGTTCGTGCGCTACGATGACCCTGTGGAGTGTGGCCCTCGTGCCTCATCTCCCCGGGCCCAACTGATCGCGTCATAACATCCACATCGGGAGACAACGGATGAGCATCAGCCTTATCGGATGGGGCCGGTTCTTTGGCCCCGCCGGCGAACGCATTACAGTTCCCGCGCCCAGCACAGATCACGGCAAACCATGGCTCTGGGATTTTCTCGCCGGCGAGGCCCACACTCTGGCGAACGTCGGCTTCGACCGAATCCAGCTCCCCCCAGCCTCCAAAGCTCAAGGTGGCGCAGGATCAGGTTGCGATGGCTACGGCATCTTCTGCTCCCGCGATCTCGGCTCCCTCGATCAACAGGGCAGCATCCCCACTCGTTACGGTACAGCCGAGTCCCTCCGCCGTCTTGTCGCCGTCGCCCATCGTAACGGTCTCGCCGTCGATCTCGATCTCGTCCTGCATCAGCTCATCGGCGGCAACGCCGGCGCCTATCGCTACAAAGCCGCCGATGGCTCCATGAACGGTCGCGGCCCCATGCACCCCGGCTGCTTCCGCTCCAACAAAGTGCGCGACGAAGTCCCCGTCCCCTCCGACGACGTCGCATTCGGCGATGAGAAGCTCTATCAACGCTGCAGTCCGTCCGGTTACACCATCAGCGACGCGCTCGACTACGGCGACTGGGTCTTCCGTACCACCGGTGCCGATGGCGCACGCTTCGATGACACCAAGGGGATGTGGCCGCAATTCGTAAGTCGGTTTATGAACCACGGCGCAATGGCCAACAAGTCCTTCTACTCGGAGTACTTCGATGGCAATCCTGCAAATCTGAACTGGTGGGCCACCAGCGAGCCCATGAACGGTCGCTCCGGCGTCGAAGACTTCAACATTCACTTCGCAATTCAGGCTGCCTGCAATAACCTCAACGCCCGGCCGCTCAATGGAGCAGGCTACTCTTCATGGCGTCCCGACCTGGCCTACGGATTCGTCGACAATCCCGACACCGACACCAGTCCCGGGCAGCAGGTCGTCAACAGCAAACTCCTCGGTTACGCCTTCCAACTCTCCATTCCCTGCCGCCAGGTCCTCGTCTACGGCAAAGACTACTTTGGCTCAGACGTCTGGCCCGGAGCGTATGGCCTCAAGCCCTGGATCGACAACCTCGTCTACATCAACCGCACCTTCGCCTTCGGCTCCACAACAACACGCTGGCTCGATGATCACGTCATCGTATTGGAGCGAAACGGCGACGGGGGCTCGACCGGATCGAGCCCCGGTCTATTGACCTGTCTCAACTTCGACACCTGGAACAGGCGGCCCATCACCTGCGCCACTTCTTTCGGCCCCAACGCACACCTCCACGACTACACCGGCCACCATCCCGACATCTGGACCGACGGCAACGGCAACGCCAGCTTCACCATCCCGGCCAACGCATACGCCTCTGGTCAAAGCTATCTATGTTTTTCCCGTGCAGGCGCAGATAAGCCAGTCATCATCCATCCGCGCCACACCACCCAGGTCTTCTTCGGTGCGCCCGATCTCGACATCCCCGCAGCAGCGCCCAATCAGCAAACGCTCGCAGGTCGCATCTATGCGGCGCAGAACAGCCAGGTTCACTTCGCTGCCACCGGCAGCGTACAGCCACTGCTTCTCGATGGCACCCAGGTCGTCCCTCAAAACCAGGTGAGGCAAACCGGCTGGCACACCATAGCCGTTACGACCAAAGCATCCGCACCTCAATCGTTCGAGTTATCCGTCACCTACGAGGCGCCAGCGAAACTTTAGCCCACACTCTACTGGCTCACTCCACCCGCACTCAAACTGAAGATCGGCAAATAAAGCGCAATCAAAATCGTCACCACCACCACACCCATAAAGATCAAAATCAGCGGCTCAATCAAACTCATCGCCGCCGTAAGATTCGTCTGCACATCCTCTTCAAAAAACTCCGCCACCGAGTTCAGCATCTGCGGCAGCGCTCCCGTACTCTCTCCCACCTCGATCATCTCGATCGCCAGCTCCGGAAAAACCTTCGTCTGCTGCAGACTCGCCGAGAGTCCCTTACCCTCCCGAACCGTCTCCACCGACCGGAACACCGCATTTCCAATCTGCCGCGAATCAATCGACCGCGCCGCCGTCTCGAGCGAAGGCACCAACGGCAAACCACCCGTCAGCAGCGTAGAAAGCGTTCGCGAAAACAATCCCACCTGGTACTTCAGCCACACAGTCCCGAACACCGGCAGCCCAATCCTCACCTTGTCCACAACCGTAGCTCCGGCGTCGGTCTTCACCCACCGATAAAACAGAAAACCAAGCCCTGCCACCACCAAGGCCACATAAATCCCATAATGCTGAGCGTTATGCCCAAGGTCCAGCAGAAATGTAGTCAACGCAGGCAGATGCGTCCCCAACTGCTCATACAACTGAGCAAATCGTGGCACCACAAACGTAATCAGAAAAATGAACAGCGCAATCACCATCACCACCAATAGCGCCGGATAGATCAAGCTTGCCTTCAGCTTCTTCCGAAACGTCAGCGACACCCTCTGAAAATCCAGATACCGCTGCAAAACCTCTTCCAGATTTCCCGACCGCTCTCCAGCCAGCAACGTCGTCGTATAAACCAGCGGAAACCCGCCCTGCGCCTCAAACGCCTGCGAGATCGACTCCCCCGTCTTCACCCGCGCCGCCACATCCTCCAGCTGCGCCCGAAAGTGCGCTACCTTCTGCCGCTTTGCCAATAGTTCCAGCGACCCCAATATCGGCAAACCAGCCTTAATCAACGTCAAAAACTGCTGGTTGAACACCAGAAACGTCTCCAGCTTGACCTTCTTCTTGGCCCCGCCCCCCAGCACACTGCTGGGCTTCACCGAGTAGACGTAATACCCCGCCTGCGTAAACCGTGCCCGCAGCTCCTCGGCCGTCGCCGCAGCATGAGTCTGCTCCTGCACCCGACCCCGCTCATCCGCCAGCTTCACTACAAATTCGTTCATAGATAAATATCGAGCGGCGCAGCCACAGCCACTCCGTCCATCTTAGACGTACCCACAGCCAATTCAGCCCAATTTACTAAACAAGATGCTGCGGCGCCCCCATCAAGTCCTCCAGCTTCACTGGCAAATCCCGCACTCTCACCCCCGTCGCGTGATACACCGCCGACGTAATCGCCGCCGCAATCCCCGCCAGCCCAATCTCGCCCACCCCCCGTGCTCCCATCTCGTTGATCACCTTATCCGGATAGTCCAGAAACGTCACATCGATCTCCGGCGAATCCGCATTCGTCGTCACCATATAGTCCGCAAGATTGTTATTGATCGGCGCACCATAGCGACTGTCATACTTCGTCTTCTCAAAGATCGCCATCCCCACACCCATCACTACCGCGCCTTCAATCTGATTCCGTGCCGGCTTCGGATTCAATATTCGCCCCGCATCGATCACCGTCACCACCCGCGAAACCCGCAGCCGTGCAATCTCCGGCTGCCACGTCACCTCGGCAAACTGCGCGCCGAACGAGTGCTTCGAAAATTTGCGGTTCGCCTCGCCGAACGTACCCTCCGACTTCCCCTGCCCGCTCACCGCGCGAATATTGTTCCTCGTCAAAATCTCCTCAAACGCCATCCCCGTCTCCGGAGCCTTCTCCTTCAAATGCACCCGCCCATTCGTCACCGCAAGCCCTTCAGGTTTCTGATCCGCAAACGGCGTGTCCTTACTCTTCGTCGCGGCCATAATCACCGTCTGGTGCGCCTTCTCAATCGCCTGCCAAACCGCAGGCACCAGCGACGCACTCGCCCACGACCCACCCGAGATCGGCCCCGGCGGCAGCGCCGTATCCCCCAGAACTACCTCGATCCGCTCATGCGGAATCCCCGTCTTCTCCGACACAATCTGCGACATCACCGTATACGTCCCCGTCCCTATATCCTGCGTCGCCGACGACACCCGCACCGTCCCATCGCCTCTCAACTCAACCGCAACCTCCGCCTCCATCCGCTCCGCAATCCACGAGCAGCCCGCCACGCCCCACCCCAGCGTCAGCCCATCCCGCTTCATCGAACCCACCTCAGGCGTCCGCTTCGCCCATCCAAACTTCTCCGCGCCTACGTTCAAACACTCCACAAAATGCCGCGAAGAAAACGGCAGCTTCAATCCCTCATCGATCGCCGGCTCATTAACCAACCGCAACTTCACCGGGTCGATCTCCAGCTTCACCGCCAACTCATCCATCGCAGACTCCAGCGCAAACAGCCCCGGTACCGCGCCCGGCCCACGCATCGAAGTCGGCGTCCCCACATTCCTTCGCACCAACCCCGACGTCGCTCGCAGATTCGGCGTGCTGTAGCTATAAGCCGTCGCCTCGCTGCAACCCTCCTCATAGTCGTCAAGTATCGACGTATGGTTCAGCGAGTCATGCATCACCGCAACCAGCTTGCCGTCAGCACCCGCACCCAGCCTCACCCGCTGCTGCGTTCGCGGACGATGCCCCACACTCTGAAACATCATGTCCCGCGTCACCACCAACTTCACCGGTCGTTTCAAATCACGCGCCGCACAAGCCGCAATCGCACAATGCGTCCACGGCCACAGCTTTCCCCCAAACCCCGACCCCAAAAACCGCGAGATCACCCGAACATTCTCCGTCGGCACACCCAGCATCTGCGCCATCACCTCGCGATGATTCACCACCGCCTGCGACGTCTCATACAACGTAAAGCTCTGCCCATCCCAAATCGCCACGCTCGCATGCAGTTCTATCGGATTATGCGTCTCCGTCGGCGTCCCATACGTCTCATCCACCGTCACGGCTGCCGTCTTGAACGCCGCGTCAGGATCGCCTCGCTGACTATCCACCTTAGGTTTCTCATCGCTCTCAAGGTGATCGCTGACATTATGCTTATCAGCCTTGTACGTCACCTTCACCGCATTCGCCGCCGCCACAGCCTGCTCAAACGTCAACGCCACCACCGCAGCGACATACTGACCGTAATACCGAACCGTATCGTCTTCAAACGGCGGACGACGTTCATCAACAATGCCTGAAAATCCACTCGCCGGAGCTGTGCGATAGATCTTTCCGATATTTCCCCGATGATAAACAGCCTTCACCCCAGGCATACCCTCCGCCCGCGATGCATCGATCGAAGTAATCGCCCCACTGGCAATCGTCGCGCAAACCGGCACCGCATAAAGCATCCCCGGAAACACATGGTCAGAGGTATAAATCGCCGTCCCGCTTACCTTCAGTGCACCATCCACACGCGGCAAAGAACCATTCGTCCGTGGCGGAACCGTCGTCGTCCTATCCATCATCGTCGCCATAACCACTCCCTGAAAATCCCTACTCCGTCAAGCCACTCGATAAACCTTCAACGAACCAAAAAACGGCCG
Organism: Edaphobacter sp.; assembly: GCA_035317185.1. Classification (GTDB taxonomy): domain Bacteria; phylum Acidobacteriota; class Terriglobia; order Terriglobales; family Acidobacteriaceae; genus Edaphobacter. Next base: position 52,131 of record DATHHN010000033.1, on the reverse strand, counting down.
CCATACAAAAGCACCAAACAACAAACTGTCGTCATTCTGAGCGAAGCGAAGAATCCCTGTATTTGCAGTTGCAGTTGTTTTTCTTGTTTGTCATCCCATAGGGATCTGCTTTTGCCTTTGCTTTGCTCTTGTCTTCCTAAACCAGCCACAAAAGATCGGGTGCCCCATTCATCGCGGTCCCATCGCGATGAGTGGGAATGTATACCTCTCCCCTCTTTTGTCGTTGTCGTTGCTCTTGTCATTGCTTCTGACCTGCTCTTGCTGTTGCCTCCAGGTAAAGCGGCGCTTCAGCCCCGCGTCTAAAACGCGCCGCGAAGCGGCCTCCGCTCTGCCAAAAGCAGGAGCGAAGGCGAAGCCGCAGCGACTCAAACCGTAGCCAAACCAAGCGCATGCACAACACACCTCTTCGCCAACTCAACCTTAAAACCATTCTCACTCTGCGGAACCGCCCCATGCAGCGCTGCCTCAGCCGCCTGCCGAAACACCTTCGCATCCACAGCCTTATTCAACAAAACCTTCTCCGCCTCAACCGACCGCCACGGCTTCGTCGCCACTCCGCCCATCGCCACGCGAACATACGAAATCTTCCCATCCGTCACCTCCGTCACAACTGCCGCAGAAGCAAGCGCAAACTCATAAGAAGCCCGATCCCGCAGCTTCAAATAAACCTGCTTCGAATTCGCCTTAGGCGCAGGCAGCGTGACATACGTAATCAGATCCCCCGGCTCCAGCACATTCTCCCGCTGCGGCGTACTCCCCGGAACCACAAAGAACTCGCCAATCGGAACATCGCGCTCACCCTTCGCCCCTTGAATATGAACCACAGCCTCCAACGCCGTAAGCGCCACATTCATGTCCGAAGGATTCGTAGCAATACAGTCTTTACTCGTCCCAAGAATCGCCAGCGTTCGGTTATCTCCTTCAATCGCCGAGCAGCCCGACCCAGGCTCACGCTTATTGCAAGCCATCGCATCATTGCGAAAATAAACGCACCGCGTACGCTGCAGCAGATTGCCCGCCGTAGTCGCCATATTCCGCAACTGCGCCGAAGCCCCCGACAACAACGCCTGAGAGAGCACGGCATAATCTTTCTGCACAATCGGGTCGTGCGCCAGATCGGAATTCCGCACCAGCGCACCAATCTTCAACCCGCCATTCGGCAGCCTCTCCACCTTATCCAGCGGCAGCCGGTTGATATCGACCACCAAGGTAGGCCGCTCCACATTCAGCTTCATCAGGTCCAGCAGCGTAGTCCCACCCGCAATAAACCGAACCTGCGCCCCCTGCTGCGCCGTCTTCGCTTGCGCGCCCGCCTGCACCGCCTGTGGCACATCAGCAACCTTCGTAAACCGAAACATCTCCATAACAAACTCCTGAACTAAGCTGCCAGACCCGCCATTCCGACTAAACTCTGCCGTCGCCGTCGCCGTTGCTGTCGCCGTTGCTCTTGCCGTTGCTGTTGCCTGTTCTCTCTACCCAACCAATACACCCCGGGTGCCCCATCCATCGCAGTCGTATCGCGATGGGTGGGAATGTAACCCTCTTCCTGGCCAGCTCTTGCCTTTGCCCTTGCTTTTGTCTGTCATTCTGAGCGAAGCGAAGAACCCCCGCATTTCCGAGGGGAGCGAAGCGACCCGAGTCCCCTCACCCCAATCCCTCTCCACTAAGCCCTCTGCCTAACCGCCTGAACCGCCGCCACAATATTCGGATAAGCCCCACATCGACAAATATTCCCGCTCATCAACTCCTTTACATCCGCATCCTTAGGCCCGCAAGGCTCCTTCAACAACGCAACCGCCGACATAATCTGACCCGATGTGCAGTACCCGCACTGATACCCGTCGTGCTCAACAAACGCAGCCTGCATCGGATGCAGATTTCCAGGCTCCCCGAGCCCTTCAATCGTCGTAATCTCATCCCCCTCATGCATCGCCGCCAGCGTCAGGCAAGAATTGATGCGCCGCCCATTCACATGCACCGTGCAAGCCCCGCACTGCCCATGGTCGCAACCCTTCTTCGTACCCGTAAGGGCAGCGTGCTCCCGCAGGCAGTCCAGCAGCGACGTCCGCGGATCAATCTCAAGACTTACATCCTTCCCGTTCACTCGCAGCTTTAAGCCAATCGCACCCTCAATCTTCTCCGTGCCAATGTCGTTCGCCACCACTGCTGGCGCCGTCTGGGCCGAAGCTGCAAACGGACGCGCCGTTGCCGCAACCCCGGCAGCCCCAAGCTGCGACAGGAAAGACCTTCGGCTGACCATGCCCAGAAACGGCTCCTGGCGCTTTTCGTCCGGATTCTTCGTCTCGTCACTCATAGATCATTCCTTTAAGAAAACTCCCGAATCACCTGGGATGCTTTCTGAATCTCGCCGCTTTATCAGGCGAGGCGTCAAGCCTTAATGGCAATGTATTTACTAAAGCTAACGATTTCGTCGCGCCAGATATCATCAGTTACCAATCACTCTACAACCTAATCGCTGGTCAACCAATCGGTCAGCCACCCGAAGATCAACGAGTATGCATCGCAGCAATTAATTCCGCCTCAAATTCCCGTCCGAAAATAAATCTGAAATCTCTGCATAATTTTCGATCCACGATAAACGACAATTCGGCATCCATCGTTGCCACACATTTCACCACACACTGCACACAAAAAACCGCTTTCCTGCACCCGGTTTTTCGCAGACCCCCTATGAAAAACGCCCATAAAACGCAAAAAGCCCCAGCCGAAGCCGGGGCTCACCAACAAGAAAATTTCTCTAACTAAACACTGAAAGAAGATCCGCAACCGCAGGTGCTCTTCACGGCGGCATTCTCAAACTTGAAGCCCGCAGCCTCAAGCGTCTCCACATAATCCACCGTGCAGTTGCTCAGGTACATCGCCGAGGTCGCGTCCACAAACACCTTTAGATCCTCGAACTTATAAACCTTGTCCATCATGCCGCTCTGATTCTCGAACGACATCGAATACTGGAAACCAGAACATCCGCCACCAACCACACCAATCCGCAGACCGGCAGGAACCGGATCCTGCGTCGCCATAATCTCCTTAACCTTAACAATAGCCGCAGGAGTCAGAGTTACCGGCTGTGTCGAAGCAGGGGTTCCAGTTACGACTTCAGCGGTAGGGGTCACGGTTGCAGTAGCCATCGGGCAAATCTCCTTGTATATCTACCTATTTAGTGTAGTCTCCTGCCACCACGGCGGCAAGCATACCATTCACGCACAGAACGTACTTTAGCAATAGATGCACCCCCGGCACCGAAGTTGCAGCTTTATCAAAAGCCATGAAACTCCTTCTCTATCTCGCGAATGTCTTCATTAATACCTTCGGAATCACTCAACCCACACCAAAGACAGCCAATAGAGCCGCCTGGTTCATCGCCATCATGCTTCTTGCCGTGATCGCCACCGTCGCTTCTGTCGCCATCTTTACCCTTCACTGGGTCACTCGTCACTAACCCCTCACCCCTGGAAAAAGGCTGGTTCACAACTCTCGCACAGGCGTATGATGCCATCGGACGGCACGATATCTCGGGCCCGTAGCCGGATCCGCGAGGTATCGCAAACCGCCCTTACAACGGAAGACCCTGCTACAGGGCGGAGGAACCTGCTATGAGCGTAATACCCGTCATGCTCATTGTCTGGGCGGTAATTGCAGCATGCTTTCTCGCGCTGCTTGCCTATCGCGGACAACTGACCCGTTATGAAGAGGATCAGCTCTTCCTCAGCGAAACCGAATCCAATGAACAACGCGAACAGTCCGAGATCGTTCGCAAAGTCAACAGAATACAGCCATTTGTGCGCATACTAGGTGTTGCCGCCGCCGCCATGACCGCTGGCATCGTCGGCGTCTTCACCTACGACGCCTGGCAACACCTTAAATAAAACCAGACTCAATTAAGAGTGACCGGCTGCGCTTTTAGCGTAGCCGGTTGTCTGCCATCCTTACATTCCTGCTAATAATTGACCTCAAAAAGCTAAGTTATTCTGACTTCAAGCCATCTTATTGAACCCTCAAGCGTTATAAGTTGACGACGAGACCCGCCCACCGTGTCCGGTCCAATTGGTATGGAAGAACTCACCCCGAGGTTTATCGATTCGTTCATATGTATGCGCCCCAAAAAAGTCTCGTTGCGCCTGTAGCAGATTTGCCGGTAGTCGCTCAGTCCTATAGCCATCGTAAAAAGCAAGTGCCGTAGAAAATGCCGGCATCGGAACACCAATTTCGATCGCATGGATTACAGCTTTACGCCACGACCAGCCATACTTATTCAACGCACTCGAGAAGAAATCATCCAACAAAAGATTTTGTAGTTTCGGATTCTTGTCGAAAGCCGCCTTGATATCTCCCAGGAACACGCTGCGAATGATGCAGCCGCCACGCCACATGAGTGCTATTCCACCCATATTCAGTTCCCATTTCTGCTCTTTTTCCACAGCGCGCAACAGCATGTAGCCCTGCGCATAACTAATCATCTTCGAACAATACAAAGCGCGCCGAACGTCTTCGATAAACTCTTTCCTCTCCGAAACAGTCAGGACTTTTTTCGGCCCTTGCAACACCTTTGAGGCAGCGACTCTTTCCTCTTTCAATGCCGAAAGACATCGCGCAAACACACTCTCCCCAATAAGGGTAACCGGTTGGCCTAGGTCAAGTGCCGAGATTGCCGTCCACTTGCCCGTTCCCTTTTGCCCTGCCGTATCCAAAATCTTGTCAAGCAGCGGCTCCCCATCATCATCCTTCTTGGCAAAAATCGTAGCCGAGATCTCGATCAAATAGCTATCGAGTTCGCCCTTGTTCCATTCTGTGAATACGTCATGAAACTCATCCCCGGTCAGTCCCAGGCCGTCCTTCAATAACTGATAAGCCTCGCAGATCAACTGGATATCGCCGTACTCAATCCCGTTGTGCACCATCTTCACGTAGTGCCCAGCACCATCTTGCCCCACCCAATCGCAGCACGGAGTTCCGTCTTCAACCTTCGCCGCAATTGCCTGAAAGATCGGTTTCACATGAGGCCACGCTGCAGGATTCCCCCCCGGCATGATCGAAGGACCGAACCGTGCGCCCTCTTCACCACCAGAAACACCCGTGCCAATAAACAGAATCCCTTTATCGGCCAATTCCTTGGTACGGCGATTTGTATCCGTAAACAGTGAGTTCCCACCGTCGATAAGAATGTCGCCCTTCTCGAGATACGGTAAAACATGCTCAATCGTCTGATCGACCACATCGCCGGCTTTCACCATTAACATCACTCGTCGCGGCGACTTCAGCAGACTGCAAAGCTCCTCAGCCGAATGAGCGCCGACAACCTGCGTTCCCTTCGCTTCATTGTGGATAAAGTCATCGACTTTCGACACCGTCCGGTTGAAAACCGCCACCTGATATCCATGGTCATTCATATTCAAAACCAGGTTCTGGCCCATCACCGCCAGTCCAATCAATCCAACATCGCAAGTCGCCTCAGCCATCACACTTCTCCCTATGACAGATCTAGTTCAAAGCTATCTACCGATTGTGAAAAATCACAAACGCAGATTCTTTCGATAAAGAAGAGCTTTGTGCGTCGAAAACACTTTATCTGACCACGTGAATCCACGAAATGCGACTCTAGCCGGGCCGCTCACCCGCTGTCAACCCAAGTAAACAGCAAAGAAGGGGTGCAGAGATTTCTGCACCCCTTCTTTAATGAAGTCTTGTTCGTTAGAAAGTTAGTCGTCCGCCTAACTGAATCAACCGAGGAAAGCCCAGCGTACCGGTGATCTTTCCGGCGGTTGAACTATCTGAAGCTAGATTTGGACCATTGAACTGCGGTGTGTTGAAAGCATTGAGTGCCTCCGCACGAAACTCAGCATTGAACCGCTCGGTGAGGTGGAAGTTCTTGTTGAGCGATAGGTCGAAGTTCGTATAGCCAGGGCCATAGCAATTCAAAGTACGGGGCGAATTACCATAACCACCCGCTGTTGTCGCGGTGAACGCAGCTGGATTGTAGTACTTGTTCAGACGACCCTGCGGACTCCCCGTATAACAAGGATTGACTCCGGCCACCAGCGAGGGGCGCGTACCCAGGTTGCCGAAAGCAGAGTTGGCATTAGTCGATTGGGAGATAGGCAAAGGAGCACCATCCTGAAGGATCATGATGTTGTTGAACCTCCATCCTCCGACGGCAAGATCTAGCCAATGATTTGCCCCTCCAAGGAACTGCTTGCCACGACCAAAGGGCAACTCGTACGTCACTGCCAGCGTTGTCCGCTTAGGAATATTGTTGATCGCGCGCGCGTACTCCGTTGACACATTGTAAACATCCTGGGCTCCATTGTTACTGGAGATCAGAGGATTCAAAGTGCTGCTCGCGCCCCACAGATTGTCCCAATTCGACGACCAGGTAAAGGCACCAAGGATCGTAAGACCATTGGAAAATAATTTCTGAACTTTGACATTCAAAGCGTTGTAGTCAGATATGCCATCGCTGATGGAATCGGTGATGGTAGTGAATTGAGGAAAAGGACGCAGTGTTTGATTGAAAGCTTGAGCCCCTTTGCTCCATGCGCCAGTACCAGCAAACGTAAACGGTACTTTGTTCGTGAGAGCGGCGTTACCCAATGCGTAATAATTATCCGGCAGCTGATTGATGTTCACACTATTCGGCTGGTTTCTTCCATGACCGCCTACATAACCAATCTTCAAAGCGAAGCCATGGGGTAACTCTTGCTGAATATCGGCGGAATAAGATTGAAAGAAAGGCGCCTTACGGGCCTGATCGATCAGCGATAGAGAACTTCCAACGCTGGTGCTATAACCCAATGTATTGCCAGTAGGCGTCGTACTCAGGGTCGGAAAAGGATTCGAGAGACTAATGGCTGGTACACCGCTCTGCGATGGAATACCGTTGGTCAACACAAAACCAGGAGCGAGTGAAGCCGATCCACTGTATACAAGCGGCTGATAGAAGAGACCATAACCCCCTCGAACTACAGTCTGCGGTGTTATGCCATACGCAAATCCGGCGCGTGGTGAAATCTTGTTTACCGTTTGCCCGGTTGATGTACCGTAGTGACCCTGTCCAGCAAATTCAATGCCACCTACAGCTGGAACAGATGATCCGGCCACCGTGTAAGCAGCTGTGCGATCAAAGCCGACAGAGTAGCGATTGTGGCGTTCACTCACGCCGGGCTCATGCTCATACCGAAGGCCTAGGTTCAATGTAAGCTTCGGCGTCACACGATAATCGTCTTGAGCATAAAACGCGTTGTATTGTGATGTGATTGCCAATTGTGTGGGCACAACCAATGATCCAGTCGTCGGATAGCCGAGCAGCATATCCGCCGCGGTAGCCCCCGTTCCACTTGACGGATGAGCATCCGAACTCCCAAGCCCTGAATTAGTGAGCGTGCTGTCAAAGGTAAAGGCACCACTGGCATTGCTCAAACTCGTGTATGTCAGACTGATTGCGCGAAATACATATCCTGCCTTCAGGCTGTGTGTACCAAGGCTCTTTGCCACTCCAGCAACAAAATTCCTCGAAAAATAAACTGCGGGCCCGGAGTTTGATGTTCCTTGACTCGCCAAACCTGCATCACCCGTAATTGCCGGGAAGCCCGTCTTCGAAAGAGCTGCGAGATAGGTAGAGGGGAAGCCAAGTTTCGATTGGTCGAAACCTTTACTGATATCCTGGGTGTCGTTCGGAAAGCGGTTGAAACCGAACCCTGCGGTCAATATGGTCGTCGGATTCAACGTAATCGTATTTTGAATGCCGAAAGCATCCACCTTCCTATAGAGCAAATAAGACGATGAACTACCAGCGAAATTCTGCAAAGCGTTTCCGCCGGGTTCCTTCGAGCCATAATGCATATAGTAAAAATCTGCCAACCAGCGCTCGCCAAAGGAATGAGTCAATTTCCCGACGAATTCGTCTGCGCGGTCACCCAGGGTATCGCCACCGTTGAAGTTGAAACCACCATAAGAAGTGATATTGGTGTTTGGCTGCGGATACACCGCGAGAATCGCATATCCTGTTGGGTTGATTCTGTCCGAAGGAATTTTGTTGAATGGGAATGCCTTGCGCACCGAACTAAGTGGATCGTAAATGCACCGTCCGCTGATGCAGTTTCCGTTAGCGTCCACTGTTCCTATCTCGGAGAAATCGCCGGCATTCGCGATCGAAGTTCCACGTTGTAACAATGTCGGTACAGGAAACGAATTGGCTGCAGTCAACGGCGAGCGCTGACGGTATCCTTCTTCTGTCAACCAGAAAAAAGTTTTGTCTCTGCCACCTAGAATCTTCGGCAACGGGATAGGGCCGCCGATCGATCCAACATAGCTGTAGAATTCTGCTGCTCCGCGAGGTGTTGTTGGCTGTGTAACTCCGTTGACTGTATACGGTGTTTGATTATTGAAGAACAGATTGGCGCCCCAATTTGTCTGCCGCGTTTCGCCCTGTAAGACCCCATGCAATGAGCTGGATCCCGAACGCAACGTCGTGTTGAACATACCGCCGCTTGTCCTTCCAATCTCAGAGTCATAGGTATTTGCCTGTACCTTGACCTCCTGAACCGCTTCGATCGATGGAATAATCACCGCTCGATTGCTGAAGTCCGTAATCGGGATGCCATCCACGGCGTAGTTATTAGAACTTAAAGGTGCACCAGCAATCGAGATCGTTGACGATCCACTCTGGTCCTGGAAACGCACGAAACGCGGGTCACCCACCGCTGTCACATTGTTATCCAGTTTCGAAAACAGAAACGGATTACGTCCAGGATTCGGCAAATTCTGTAATTTCTGCGAGTCGATCAACTGCCCGTTATATGACGTGCCACTATTCACAATAGGATCGGATGCCGTCACTTCTACGCTCTGGCTCGTCGAGCCGAGTTCCAGCCTCACATCGAATGGAATCGTGTTACCAGCGTCAACTCTGATTCCTTTAGTCTCTGACTTTTTGAATCCTTCTGTCGTTACTACAATTGTGTAGACACCAGGCGCAACCGCACTGAAAACATACTCTCCCGCGCCATTTGTCGTTGTAGTACGAACAATCTTTGTATCTTCTGCTGTTAGAGCAACCGCCGCGCTGGTAACGCTCGCACCCTGCACATCGGTGACCATACCGCGCACTGCTCCATAATTCGACTGCGCATTCGCGATTGTTGCTACTGTCGTCATCACAACAGACAGAACAAATAGCCTGCAATTCTTTTCAAAATTCGAACAAATCATCAAAAGACCTCCAACGGAATAACTACCTTCGTGCTTGAAAGACACAAATGCGTGGCGGTCTGCTGTCAGACCTCAAGAGGAAATAAATTTAGCTAACAATACGACTAAGTCGAGATAGAGTCTTGCCTAGGTCGCTATATCTAGCATCCTTTCCGACAGATAGAAATATCCATCGTCGGTCTTTCAATGACTTACAAATGCAGTTAGTCGAACGCTACTTTTAAAGCTGCTGAATCTCTGCGATCTGCTCTCCGGAAGAAGTACCCGGGGCGAGGGTCATAACGACAAGCAAATTGAACTTACGAGATACGGTAGATCAGATCAGGCGAGTGCCCTTTTATGACCTATGCTGCTAAAAACCGCGACACGGTGGGAGCTAAATACACTTCTGGCTGAGAGACCGTGGATCTTCTTCGGTCTCACTGACGTGAGAAGTAGCCTTTTTGGTGATGGAACCGAGCCTAGCGAAGTATGAACGTCATGTCAATAGGAATTTTGGTGGATTTTTCACCTTCTCTCCATGATGCATTGAACAATAAATGAATTTATGGTGGTCCATGATTCAATTTGAGTTACAGTATTTCAACGTTCCCGCAAAATTTTATGCACCACATAGCTAAGAATTCCTAGCTTCACAGTGACACTCTCTAACTAAAGAAGCTCGGCACAGGTGCCTGCGATAAACTCTCGCACCATCTATAGAAAGGTTCTACGCTTGCTCATTACGCAACGAATCCATGTTTTAGTAGCTATCGGAGCTCTCACGCTTCCCCTCGTCGCTCAGCAACCTCACAAAAAAGTCTCGCAGGAGGAGGTTGATCGCATCACCCGCGAAGCTATTCTCATCGATACTCACAATGACGTTACTTCTCGAACTGTCTCTGGCTACGATATCGCCACTCCAAACAAGAGTGGCGAAACTGACCTCCCGCGCATGAAGGGCTTCCTCGGAGCCGAGTTCTTCGCAGTCTACGTTGGAGCCGAATACGTCAAAGACAACAACTCCGCCAACCGCGCTCTGCAGATGATCGACACCGTACGCACTGACATTATCGCCGCACATCCCAACGACTTCGTCCTCGCCACCACCGCAGACGACATTGTCCGTGCCCACAACGACCACAAGATCGCCGCACTTATGGGTATTGAAGGCGGTCATGCAATCGAGGATTCCCTCCGCCTCCTCCGCGATTACTACACCCTCGGCGTCCGCTATATGACTCTTACCCACTTCAACACCAACAACTGGGCCGATTCACAAGGTGATACAGACGATCCGAAGATCAAACATCACAGTGGTCTCACTCCTTTTGGCAAAGATGTCGTCCGCGAGATGAACCGCCTTGGCATGATGGTCGACATCTCCCATACTGCCGACGCAACGTTCTACGCTGCGCTCGAGACCAGCGCCGCTCCCATCATCGCCTCGCATTCTGGATGCCGCACTGTCTCCAGCTATACCCGCAACATGACTGACGACATGATCAAGGCACTCGCAGCGAAAGGTGGGGTCTTACAGATCAACTTCGGCTGCGATTTTCTTTCGCAGCGTTACTTCAACGAGTCCAAGCCGCTCCAGGCCTCCATGCGCGAGCAATACATGACCGCGTTGAAGATCGAAGATCCTGCGGCAAAGGCCGAGGCCATTGAGAAGTTGAAAGCTGAATTCACCGCCAAGCTTCCACCCGCCACACTCGCGGACGTCGTCACACAGATCGATCACGCCGTACAAGTCGGCGGCATTGATCACGTTGGCATCGGTACCGACTTCGACGGTGTAGGCTGCGTACCTCCCGAACTCGACTCCTACAACAAGTTCCCTGTCCTCACCCGCGCTTTGCTAGAAAAAGGTTACAGTGCCGATGATATTAAGAAGATCTATGGCGGAAATCTGCTGCGCGTCATGCGAGCTGTGGAACAACGTGCCCGCGAACTAAAATCTACCCCGGCTTTACGGGCTGAAATAACGAAGTAGCATCTAGACAAAAAAGAGGGGACCGTTTAGGTCCCCTCTTTCAATCAATCCGATTCCCTACTTACTTTTTACTGCAATCACTTCAATCTCCACCAGTGCCCAAGGAGCCGCCAATGCCGCAACCTGCATTGCGCTGCGAGCCGGCTTATTGGGCTGATCCGTAGTGCCGAAGAACTGCGTGTAACTCGCCTGGAGTCCTGGGAAATCCAGTTTGCCACTCTTTTCCGGATCGCCAGCCAGAAATACCGTCATCTTCACGACGTCCTTCATATCCAAACCTTGAGCTTTCAGTAGACCCTGGATCTTCGTTAGCGCACTGAACGCCTGCGCCTTAGTGTCCCCATAGACAGCTGCCGTTCCTTTCGCTGGATCGGCCGGAGTTACAGGATCGGCTAGCTGGCCACTCAAATACAGCGTGTCTCCGGCCCATACACCATTCGCAATGGGAGACTTTTCATTTGGCTGCAAATGCTTCACCGCGACCTGGGCTTCGATCGCACACGCGGAAGTCAAGATTACTCCCGCAATCACAACATTCTTAAGCTTCATCACACTCTCCAGTCTGGTAGTTGCGAATCTAAGAACTATCCCTGCACAGCCCCATGGACCGCTCCAGTCAAGCGCGCCGCCTTTACCTTGTCGCTGATCATTCCCACAGCCCGCCGTGCACTCAGTGCGGCACCTTCCTGCCAGCCCACAACATGGCTTGCAGTATCGCCAGCAAAATAAATAGGGCCATCTGCCTCAATGATGACGTTATATCCACCCGGGCCCCCGCCATAACCGCGAATCCACGAGCCTTCATTCCACTTTACGTGCCGCCAGCCACAGTACACAGGGTTCTTCAGTTCCTTCCCATGCCCAGGATGTAACTTCTCAATCGTCCCTCGCGACGCCGCAAATTTCTCATCCAGAGACATCGTCCAGAACGGCGTCCCCTGTTCTTCCGTATAGCCCGCCACTACTATGCCCGTCGGATGCATCAGCCGACTCGATGGATACCATACCGGGCTGGGGCCTTGTGCGACAAACGAGAGTCCCCCATAGATGTTGTAATCCTGTTCCCAGAAACGTCTGCTTTCCCAAGCCACCTTGTAGCTTCCCGCCGCCGTACTCTGATCTACCACCTTTGCAAATTCGGGCGACAGATCATGCGGAATCTTTTTCAGCATCTCGAACGGCATCGCAATTACGCAGTAATTGGCATCAAGCTGTTTTTCGATACCCTTCTGCTTGTAACTCACTCTGACGCCGTTGGCAGTTTTCTTGATCGCAGTCACGGGCGAGCCAAACTGCACCACAGGCCCAAGGGCCTTAGCAAACGCAAACGGAATCCGGTCCATGCCACCCACCGGCTGCATCATCGTGGCTTGCCAGTCCCACGTCTCTTCATACAACATGCCGCCCCAGAAGCCTTCGTCCAGTAGCATATGCATATCCATTGGGACTTCGACTTCAGGAATTTGTGTTCCGGCCCCCGGGGGCGTCTTATACCCTGCCCGATCCGATCCTATATACGTTCCGGTCTTGTCCAGAGGACCGTAGGTTTTCAGGAATGCCGTCATCCGATCGCGATCTTCTTTGGAAATATCCTGATCGAGCGCGCCTTGCGAAATACACTTCGACAACAATTCCGACACATGGCCCCTTGTATCGTTAATGGCCTTCCGTTGTGGAACAGCCGCTCCGCCATTTGCCTTGTCGTTCTGCAATAGTGTTGAGCGCGAGGTGTTAATTTCGACCTCTAACGGCACACCCAACTCGCGGCAATATCCCAGCATGGTCCAATGTGTACTCGGCAGTCGTGCGGGTCCCAGATTTTGGTAGTTGCCTTCTTCCCAGTTAATTGACTGCGTCGTGCCATCGACGAATTCCACCTTCGTTCCGTTGCGGCCAGTCCAGTTACGTCCACCAGGACGCTCCCTGGCCTCCAGCAGCGTCACATCATAGCCCAGTTTTTTCAATTCATAAGCCGTAACTAACCCACCAATGCCGCCGCCCAACACTGCGACATGTACGCCTTTGCCGCTTCCTGGTGCCGCTTCAATCGGCTTCACCATCTCGCCCTTCATCTGCATCAGCCCTAGCGACTGCATGGTTGCAAACGCAGCACTGTAGCCGCCAGCTTGCCCAACACGCATCAGAAAATCGCGCCTCGAAATCCCCATGAAATACCTCGTCCTAAATCAAAAATTTTGGGAGCAACGTTCGGTTCTTACGACTGAAAAGAATGGAGATATTTACTACGTTGAAAGGATGGAGGTTCACCCGCAGAGACACTTGGGGAACCAGCTGTCGGGGAAGCTACGGACAAAAGTCACAGATTGTTAACAATGGTGAGACTACTTTATCGCAAAATCCGGTAGCTCGTTCACAAAATCCTCGTCCTCTACTAATTGTTTCCTACAAAAAATGACCGTCTTCAAACAAGTGAATTGCCGAAACCAATTTAACGACCGAACACCTAGCAACTGGAGTGCCGTATTTATTCGGCATTACATAGCTTCGTCACAATTTATTCACAAACATTGACTAAACCTTTGAAGTAGTGGCCCGGTCGAGGCCTCAAACAAGGAGAAGTCAATGCAAAGATTAATTGCGAGTTCTCTAGCCACCCTACTGGTGGCTGGACAAGTTGCGGGGCCAGCCCTCGCCAATGCGCAAGCCAACTCCAGAGAAACCACCACGCCGATCAAACATCTGGTCGTGATCTTTCAGGAAAACGTCTCGTTCGACCACTACTTCGGCACCTATCCAGTCGCACTCAACCCAGCGGGCGAACCAAAGTTCAAGCCGGCCGCCAATACACCCTCCGTCAACGGCTACACAGATGCGCTGCTATTCAGCAACCCAAACTTTCTGAACAAGACCCTGAACGGAACCGGAGCATCGAACCCATTCCGTCTCGATCGTTCTGAAGCAGCGACAGCCGACCAGGACCACGACTACACCCCCGAGCAGCAGGCGTTCCACGGTGGCCTCATGGACGGCTTCCCCAAGTACACCGGAACCCCCGGCCCTCCGCCGAACGGACAGACCACGAACGCACTCGTCATGGGCTACTACGACGGCAACACCGTAACCGCCCTCTGGAACTATGCCCAGAACTACGCAATGAGCGACAACTCCTACAACACCACCTTCGGGCCTTCAACCCCCGGTGCAATCAATCTCATCTCAGGGCAGACCGGCGGCGTGGATGACTCCATCAGCGCCGGAGACTCGGTAATCCCCGATGGCAGCGGCGGCACGACTCTGATCAACGATGCCGATCCAATCGGCGATGTCTGCTCCGGCTCAGGAGCGGTTCACTTCAGCGGCCAGAACATCGGCGACCTCTTGAACAGCAAGGGCGTAACCTGGGGCTTCTTTTCAGGCGGCTTCGATCTGACAAAGGTTAATGCCAATGGAACGTCGGGCTGCAACCGCAGCACGACCTCGGCCGTAACCCTCACCAAGAAGGCCGACTACATCCCTCACCACCAACCCTTCCAGTACTACACCTCCACAGCCAACCCCAAGCACACGCGTCCGTCCTCGGCGAAGTCCATCGGCTTTGAAGGCGATGCGGCCAACCACCAGTACGACATCAACGACTTCTACGCTGCGGTAAAAGCCGGCAACTTCCCATCGGTCAGCTTCCTCAAGGCTCCTGGCTACCAGGATGGCCACGCCGGTTACTCCGATCCCCTCGACGAGCAGACATTCGTGACTGGCGTCATCAACTTCCTCCAGCAGCAGAAGGACTGGGAGCACACCGCCGTAGTCATCGCCTATGACGACTCCGACGGTTGGTACGATCACCAGATGAGCCCGATTGTGAACCAGTCATCGACCTCGGCCGATGCTCTGATTGCAACCGGCTCCTGCGGCGACGGCTCGACCGCTCTCTCGTCCACAACTGCCCTGCACGCACAAGGCCGCTGCGGCTACGGTCCTCGTCTGCCGCTGCTGGTCATCTCCCCCTTCGCGAAGCAGAACTTCGTCGATCACACCATCACCGACCAGTCCTCCATCCTTCGCTTCATCGAAGACAACTGGGTTGGCGGGCAGCGAATCGATGGCTCCTTTGACAGCCGTGCAGGCGTTCTCACGAACATGTTCGACTTCAAGAACCCACCGAACGTGCCCCTCCTGCTAAACGAAAACACGGGCCGTCCTACAAATTCAAACCAAAACCAATAGTTATTAAACATGCATGTTTGCTGGAACCAGGGTGTCGGAGCGATTTACTCCGGCACCCTGGTTCCTTTACCTGCATACACTCAAGACGAGGCGATTGGCATTGATCTCACGAAGAAAGTTTCTGCGCCGTGCGGGAGTTCTCGCAACCGGATTATCGATAGAGAAAACAGCAGTTGCAACTGGAATGGCGCCTCCATCCTCCGCACTCGCGCCCAATGCCTTGAAGCCATATGTCGATCCGCTGCCGCTTCCTGAAGTCGTAAAAAATATCGGATTTAAACCTGACCCCAACGATTCAGCCAGACCTCTACCGTTCTATCGCATAGCCATGGAAGAAATTCACCAGAAAGTTCATCGCGATCTTCCCCCTACCCGCATGTGGGGGTTCAACGGCACATCGCCCGGTCCCCTCTTCGAGACACGCAGCGACCAAGGGCTCATAGTGGAGTGGCAAAACAAGCTCCCGCTTAAACACTTCCTCCCCATCGATCACACCCTCCACGGCGCCGAAGCCGGCCAGCCCGAAGTGCGCTGTGTCATTCATCTCCACGGCGGAAAAACACCCGCAGCCAGTGACGGGTATCCCGAAGACTGGGTTGTCCCCGGCAAATCGCTGCTCTATCACTATCCAAATAATCAGCCTGCTTCGCTGCTTTTCTACCACGATCACACGATGGGCATTAATCGGCTCAACATCTACGCGGGCCTGCAGGGGCTCTTCATCATTCGCGACGAAGCCGAAGAAACGCTGAATCTCCCAAAAGGAAAATACGAAATTCCCCTTCTGCTCTTCGACCGCTTCCTCCGCTCCGACGGCCAATTGGAATACCCCGTCTCAGGAGACCCAAAATCGCCCTGGGTCCCCGAGGTCTACAGCAACGTAATGCTCGCAAACGGCAGGCTCTCTCCTTATCTTGACGTGGAGCCCCGCAAATACCGTCTGCGCATCATGAACGGATCGAACGCCCGTTTCTTCCGCCTCTCCTTCGGCAACCTCTTGCCGATGCATCAAATCAGCAGCGACCAGGGCCTTTTATCAGCACCCATAAAGATGAAGCGTCTTCTGCTCGCTCCAGCAGAGCGCGCCGACATCATCTTCGACTTCAGCCAGCACGCAGGCGAGAAGATCATCCTCAAAAGCGACAGCTTCGACATCATGCAATTTCGCGTTGCATCCTCCAGAGCAACAGACAACAGTTCACTCCCATCTGCCTTGAAGACAATAACCCGCATTCCGGAAAGCCAAGCAATTAAAACGCGGCGACTTACTCTCGATGAAACGATGGACAAGGTTCAGCAGTCGATGGGGATGTTGTTGAACAACACACCATGGCACATGCCCATAACGGAAAAGCCCGTGATCAACACAACTGAAATCTGGGAATTGGTAAATTTGACGGAGGATACCCATCCCATCCATCTGCATCTAGTGAAGTTCCAACTACTCGATCGCAGAAACTTTGACGTCTTCCAGTTTCAGGACAAAGGAGAACTGCGTTATACCGCACCCGCAATACCTGCGAGCCCGGAAGAGGCTGGCTGGAAGGACACCATTCGTTGCGAGACTGGTCAGGTAACCCGGATCATTATTCCTTTCGAAGGGTACACCGGCCGTTACGTCTGGCACTGTCATCTCCTTGAGCACGAAGATAACGAGATGATGCGGCCATACGAGGTCGTCGAATCCACAGCCAGACTGGAGGATATAACGGAATGAAATCCGAACAGTTTTACAGAGCGACCCGTTCAACGATGTATCGGTATCGTAGCTTCCAGTTCCAGCATCTTTCGTCATCTATCGAAAGAACATCTAGTGCAGACGGCAGAGAGTCATCACTAAGCATGGTGTGGCTGCAAATGCACCAGGCCATCCGCTAAGTCCAGATAATTCGTGCTTCTTATTATCCCAATTATTCTGCTCGACAAAATTCATACCACGCACCCGCAACGCGTCGGTTCTATCCGGTTCATTCATCATCGTCAGGATCTTGGCAGCCAGGTCTTTGACGTCTTCTGATTCGAAAAATTCAACCAAGCCGCCATCGAAGTCAAGAATCAAACCGAGATTCGCATGCTTCAGGATGCTCTCCAGGCTCAAGCTGGAATCGCAGAAGGGCCGCATCGAACCTTAACATTAGTTACCGTAGCCTTCTTTACAAAATTCAACAGCACGGCCTGTCCGCATAGCAGCTCTCATAAAGCAGGAACAACGAAGCTTCCATATAGCGTGTAAGCTCCGTTTCATTAGCCGCTGTAAATAGCGGCGATTGGTCTGGCTGTATGGCAAGAACGTTCGCCCAGAACCCGCTCTACGGTTGCATCACGGCTCGCGATAACCGGAGCAAACATCAGAACCATTGTCTAACCCGCGGGACACGATACAATTCAGATGTAGATTTGGTATGCCCGTTTGGACACCAAATCGTCACCGGCAAACGTAAACCGCAGCCGTCTGGATTCAAATTGCGAAAGTGGCGAAATTGGCAGACGCACCAGACTTAGGACGTCTGATGAGGCCATTTGCACGACCTCGCACCAAGGCGCACCAAACCCTCCTAAACCACACAAAATGAGCTGTTTAGGAGAAAATCATGAGTCGCATCGCACCGCCAAGCACCCCAATCCAAACCAAACTGCCACCAAAACTGCCACTCTGAAAATCATGGGTGGTGGATGGTACGTGATGGTACGGACGAGCGAGCAAATCCCACAACCCTGACCAAAGACATCCTCCGCTCTCGCATCACCGTCCATCCAGAGACCGGATGCTGGCTCTACAAGGGCGCCGTCGATCGCTTCGGCTATGGGCGCGTCTTTCTTGCTGGCAAGGAACGCAAAGCCCCCAAGGTTTACTACGAGGTCTTCGTTGGGCCCGTGCCCAGGAAGGCACGGCTCATCCACGCACTCTCCCGGAAAGATTGCATCGGAGCCGCGTGCTGCAATCCAGCGCACCTTGAAGTCGCGCAGAGCTTTGCGAGCATTCGATTCGCGCGACGCATCTGCCCGAAGGGACACCTGATCGAAGCCGAAAACGCTATGATTGAGGTGCGCGGCGATAATCTGCTCGTCCGTTGCCGAGAGTGCAGACGGCTCACCTGGAGAAAAGAGAAGCGCCACGCAAGTGCAAGAGGTACCTCCCGCCGGAGTAATTTGCGTGCCACTTCCCCTCCCTTGCTGCACCACCAGGGATAGGATCTTCGCCGCCCGGTCTCGATTGGGGGCCCGATCGCAAAATTGACCGAGTTTCGGACTCGCCATATATCTGCTCCACGCTCCGGTGTCACCGGACGCCTGCGAGGCGATTCATGGCAGAACCGATCGAAATCCTCCTGTACTCACGCAAAGACGCCGCGACGGCTCTCGGCATCAGTGTTCGGTCCCTTGACTACCTGATCTCGGAGGGAAAACTCCACACCCGGAGAATCGGCCGCAAACAACTCATTCCCGTTGGCGATCTCAGGCGGTTTGCCCGCTCGGATCATCCCGAGCCTATTCGCTTCAACGGAAAAACCAAGGAAGAGGAGAGACACTATGGCACGGGATCATAAGAAGCTCCGGGGCGTTTACGAGAATCCCCCGGGATCAGAGATCTACTACATCCAGTACTTCGACGTCACGGGAAGACGCCGCCGAGAGAAGGTCGGTCGCAGATCGGATGCAATCACCCTGCTTGCAAAACGGAAGACGGAAAAGTTGCAGCGCAAGAAGCTTCCGGAAAACCTGAGGCGCAGCATTGTCACGTTCGGGGAGCTGCTCGACGATGCTCTTGAAATCAGCCGGGCAGAGAATGATGAGCTGACGACCTACAACCATGGCCTCCGTTTCACACTGTTTCGTGAGGAGTTCGGCCACCGCCCCGCCGACAGTATTAACAAGCAGGAGCTTGTGCGTTTCCTGCTGGATCTATCCGACGAAAGGGAGTTTGCGCCGGCGACCTACAACCGATGGCAGTCTGCCCTTTCTTTTGTCTTTCGAGTCGGTGTCGAAAACGAAAAAATCCCGGTCAACCCTGCTTCGAAGATCAAGAAAAGGACGGAAGATAATGGGCGAATTCGTTTTCTTTCTGACGAGGAAGAGAAAACGCTCGTTTCGTATCTACAGAAACATTACCCCGAGCAGCTACCGACCTTCGTGGTAAGTGTTCATACTGGAATGCGGGCTGGGGAGCAATTCCGCATGCAATGGCAGGATATCGACTTTTCCAGGCGGATTCTAACCATTCCGAAGACAAAGAATGGCGATATCCGGTACGTCCCGCTCAACGACACTGCCCTGGCCGCCTTGCAGTCTCTTCGGAAGAATGGGTCCACGTGCGCTTGGGTTTTCCTGAATAATCGGGGAGAGAAGCAACGGAACCATAGAGATTGGTTCGATCCGGTCCTTGAGGGTACAGCATTGCCCGACTATACCTGGCATTGCAATCGACACACGTTTGCCAGTAGGCTAGTAATGAAAGGCGTCGATCTTCGAACGGTAGGTGAACTCTTGGGGCACCGGACCTTCCAGATGACGATGCGTTACGCTCACCTGGCAGCAGATCATAAGCACGATGCAGTAAATCGCCTTGATCGGAAGGACGCTTCGCTCGATGTCCTTCTAAAGTCAGCATAAGCGGGAGTGGCGAAATGGCAGACGCACTTGGTTTAGGTCCAAGCGGAGCAATCCGTGGGGGTTCGAGTCCCTTCTCCCGCACCAAGATTCTTTAGAAGCCCGCACTACGGACGGCAACCTCGACAGAAACGAGGTTGCCGTTTTCCTTTAAGAACCTGAGGCAGCCCACCAGAAATCTCTGCCCTCAATCCGAATCAGCTCCTTCGCTTGAACCACGTTTCGCTCTCCAGGTCACGATAACGCTGGCTCCGCTACGGGTCGCTGCGGCCAGAACATGACAAGCTGCTCGCTGGCGGTGCAGAGTGTTTTGTCTCGAGGCCGGTCAGCGGACGGCTTGGCGATCTTCGGAGTAGTGAACGTGAACCAGGTGCCAGTTCCCAGATTCCTTGCGGTAGACCTGGGTCTCGACGCCGTGCGTTGTTACGGATGATCCGTCTTTGCGCATCGTCGCGTGAAAAACCCAATGGAATTCGGACCACGCTGCTTCGCCGTTCACGTGGATCGTCGCCCCATGGGTCATAAGATCGCGGGCCGAGAACATGCCGCCCATTGCGTTTTGAAAAACATGCTGTTCGATGGACTCGAAGCCGTGCTCCTCGCCCAGCGGATAGATAAACGAAACCTCGGGCGAGTGCGACCAAATTTCCGAGAGTAGTTTCGATCAACCGTATCGACGGCTTTGGTGTACTGGTCGATAAGCTTGTGGATAGCCGCGACGTCGGACGCCGGACCGGTCTCAGTCTGCGCGACGGCACAAGCCGGAATGAGGCAGAGGATAGCGGCGAACAAAATCCGTGTGGGCATGAATGCTTCCAGTTTAACCGAACGATAACGGATTGCAGGCCGCGCATGATTTTGCTGGCATTGGATGAGCGGGTGAGGACTCGCTCTAGCGCTCCTGACATCGAGCCTTCTTCTATCGTCTCAGCGCGTCCAGTGGGAACTAAATCGGCCTATCGCGTAAAGCAAGATTGAGAAAGTTGACCGAGTTTCTGATTCATCTCATGCTGTGCGGTATTCGGAGGTGGACATGAAATCAGCAACCGTGGCTCTCGCTGTCGCCGTTTGCGTCACGCTCTTGGGCAGTTGTGTAATCCCGTCTGGCGACCCTGCGTTTTGGTATGTGTGGGGTGGCATTTCTTGGACCAGGGCTGGACTCCTGTTGCTGACCAGCGGCAGAGTGTTCACTCTGATGGACATTTGGTCCAAGACTGTTGCCCCGCTATTTGTCCTAATGACCGGCCGAACCAGTGATGAATTGATGACTTTGTCTTCTCCGCCGAAGGCCATGGAGGGTGCCGATGTTTGATTCTGTAGACGCTCTCTCCCGTAGCCTTGAGGCCGCCGGCTATTTCATCGACCCAGTGATGAGGCAGGTCATTTTTCTTGCAGCTCACCTGCAAAAGCCCCTATTGCTGGAAGGTCCGGCCGGAAGTGGTAAAACGCAGCTTGCCATATCTGTCGCCAAAGCGGGCAAAACGCACATTGAACGATTGCAATGCTACCGCGGCGTAACCGAGGCGCAGGCCATCGGGAGCTTCGATGCCAGCCTGCAGCACCTCTACCTCGAGTTCTCAAAGGGACAACACGAGAACTGGCGCTCCATACAGGCCTGCCTCACCGGAAGGGAGTTCTTTCGTCCGGGCCCACTCATGCGGGCGCTCGAGTGTGAACGGCCATGCGTCCTGCTGATCGATGAGTTGGACAAGGTGGACGATGGATTCGAGGCGATGCTCCTCGAGATTCTCTCGGCATGGCAGCTTTCAATTCCAGAGTTCGGTACGGTCCAGGCGCGTAGCATCCCGTTCGTCGTCCTCACCAGCAATGAGGAGAGACGCCTCGGCGACCCAATACGGAGACGGAGCCTCTACGTTCGCGTCGAGCATCCGACCCCCACACTCGAGGCCGAGATCATCGCCAGCCGCACACCGGATGCGGAAGCAAAGTTCCATCGCGAGATAGCCGGCATCGCCCGCTCCTTCCGAAACTATTCGCTCGAGAAACCACCATCCGTCTCCGAGATGATCGACTTCGCGCGGGCGCTTGAAGTGCTTGGCACGGATCACGTCACGGAAGAGATGCGGGATGTTCTTCTCCCTTTCCTGGCAAAGACGGAGAAGGATCGGCGCCACCTGATGTTGCGGGAAGGCTTCAAGAGTCTGCTGCATGACGGAGCGAAATACGCGCGAGAACTTGCCGGACCGGAGGAGACTCTGTCATGAAGCTCCTGCTGATCCTTCTCTGTGTTCTCTTCCCGTGCGCACTCAATGGGCAAGGATCACGCGCCTTCTCGGAACAATGTGTGCACCGCTATGCCTCGCGCTACCATATTGAGCCTGAAGTGATTGCGGCCTTCATCGACGTGGAATCGGGCTGGAATCCACGCACCGTATCGCCCAAAGGCGCCATCGGTCTCATGCAGCTTATGCCTGAAACAGCCGCGCGGTTCGGCGCGTTCGATCCGTTCAACCCAGAACAAAATATCGCTGCTGGTACCCGCTACATCACCACCCTGTTGTGGGAGTTCCACGGTGACCTGCGACTCGTTGCCGCGGCCTATAACGCTGGAGACAAATGGGTCGGCAAACGGCTGCTTGAGTATCGCAATCCCGACGTTGTCGCATACGTCACCGCAGTCTGTAGGCGTTACATCTTCCGCCGTATGACGGCATACCCGCAGCACCGGAGGTAAACCCATGAAGCTTCGTTGGCTCATTCCCATCGCGTTGTTGGTCCCGATACGTTCCTTCGCTAGCGATGACCAGCACGGACGTGTAACGACTCTCACTGTCCAACCAGGTGCGATCACACAGCTCCATCTGCGACCAGAGTTCGAATCCGTCATTCACCTGCCGGAAGAGGTCACGTCCGTGGTCGTCGGCAGTCCAGGCTCCTTTCATGTGGAACATAGCGAGTCGGAACCGGCCTTCGTCTATGTGAAGCCGACGGTGCGCACCCCAGTCCAAAGCGATCTTCTTATCGCTATGAAGTCGGGCCAACACGTGGTGCTGGAGTTGATCAGCGACGGTGACGGCGCCCCGACGACACAGCCTGTGGACTTTCTGTTGGAGTACAAGACTCGCAAGACCTTCGTTGTGTTTGCTGCGCCTCCTGAGACGGATAGCTCAGCCCCCTCATCTGGGCTGAGCGAGGTCAAAATGAATGGGAAGGCTAATTCTCTGCCTCCGGTGGACCAGGCGCTCGCATTCCAGAGCAGCATCAATGCTCCGTCGTGGACCAAATGGGATGGGCAACAGATCCAGACCTCACTTGGCGATATCCGGCAGTTCGGCAATCAGACTCTGGTTGCATACTCGATCCTCAACGCGGGCGATCATGCGGTGGAGATTGTGGCGCCGCAGATCCAAATGGACGGCCGCAAGGCAAAGAAGAGCAAGGGCAAGAACATTCTCTCGGACCAGCTCCAGGTGCGGAGTTACCGGCTCACGGCCACGAGGCTTGAGCCCGGCGCGCGCGCCGATGGTGTGCTGATCTTCGACCGGCCGAACTTCAAGTCGTCTACGGACAACCTCTTTCTTCAACTGGCTCAAGCGGATCAAATCGACCATCCTGTTCTTGTGAGGCTGCCGTTCACCCCACCCCTTGTCGCAAACAATAAGCATTAGATAGGAGAGTCCTATGAATCCGAATCAAAATGGCAATCTTCTAAAGACAGAGCTCATGGAAGACGAGGCTGTTCTTCTCGAACACCCGGAAACCCCGGCGAAATCGGAACCCGTTCACGAACCACAAGAGGCATCGCCGACATGGGCGACGCGGGCTGATGCGCTGAAGACGGCCGCGACGAGCCGCAAACCGATTCTGCTGCTCGGCGGAGGTCTGGCGGCGGCGATTGCATTGTTTGCGATCACGAGCTTCGTCGGAAACACACCGCACAAGAAAGTGTTTCCTCACTCACAGAACAGCACAGAAGGCATCGTGCCCCCTAAACCGGGCGGTAGTGTTACGCCTCTGATGGACACGGTACGAAACCCTACTCAGAGCAATACCGCTGGACAACTCACACCAGCTGATATCAACCGCACGAAGGCAAGCACCGGGACACAACCGGCACCGGTTCCTTCGCGGGTCCCTTTCCATACTTCCGCTTCGAACAGCACGACATTGGCCTCAGTGCCACCCTTCGAATCCACGCAACAACGCTGGGAGGAGCCAAGGCCATACGGTGACAGCTCAGCGCCGCTACAGACCACTGTTACGGGTTCCCAGCAGAGCCTCTTGAAAGAAGCTTCTCTCGTGTTCGTGAAAAAATCGGAGCAAAACAACACCTATGCCACGTCCGGAGGAACGAATAGCACCGGCACCACTCCAGAGCTGAACCTGACACCAGGGACGCGGATCCAGGCGAGGCTTGAGACTCAGGCTTCAAGTGCCGTGACAGCGCCGGTGGTCGCTGTCGTCGAATACACCTATTCTCTAGGAGACCACATTGTGGTTCCAGCGGGAGCCCGGGTCTACGGCCAGCTCCAGCAGGCTGATCGAAGTGGCGCGGTAAGTATCAAATTCAACGAAATCGAGCTGTTAGACGGTGATCGGGAAAAGATCGAAGCGATCGGGACAAGCCTTGAGCTCGGTCCCATCAAAGGGATAGTATCCGGAAAGAACACCGGGAAGAACTTCCTCGTGCGCACCGCCTCTGGAATTGGATCAGTTGCTGCGATGTTGGTGGGAAACAACACCAGCAGCGCATTCTCAGAGGATGAGCTCATCCGTGAACGTATTGCGCAAAACATGGGCAACGCCGGCGACACGGAGATCATGAATATGGCTGTCACCAATCACATCGTGGTGTCGGTCCCGGCAGACACGCCCATCTACGTCGTGTTCACCAAACGGGAATCACCTAAAACCCCTTCGCACCCCTCAACCAACCCGACCCAATAGTAGGAACACACCCAGCGCGTCACAAGCCCCAGCTTCGGTTGGGGCTTTGATTTGCTCCATTGTCCGGTCGACTGAGGCACTGTGCGTAATGCCCAATGAACCGCTTCTTATGTCGTTGAGCGGCATGACGAGTTATCTCCCGGAGTGTTTCAATGTGCAGAATGACGAATTGTCTGGCTCGGTTACTCAAGCCAGGTACTTCGAGACCTTATAAGCCAACGCCTCGATCACTTCCTTCCACTTCGAATCGATCTTTCCTTCGACTTTGAGGCGTCGAATTCCGCTCTCCTTCCATGCCTCCTCAATCGTCGGCGAGTATACGGAGAGTTCGAAGATCGTCATGGATCTCTGCGCACGCTCGGGTTGGGTGCGAACGTATTCCGACTCAAGTTCCTGCTTCAGCTCCGTCGTGCGGCTGCGGATCGCGGCCTCTGAAATCTGGTTCGGGGGCGGTTGTTCCAGCAAGCGCAGAATCTCAACACACTGCGTACCGATCAGTCGGAGCCTTTGGGACGCTTCTTCCTTCGTCATCGAATAGTCACACTCTATCAAACCAGCTTTCTAAGTCTACGGAACAAGAGCGTCCGCCGCACAGGCCTACTGCCTGGATCTGAGCAGGAATTGTCAGTGGAAACTCAAACTGCTGATCATGCGCATTTGTCCTGCTCTTCCCGCTGGTTAATCTCCACAATGATCAAAAGTTCGTCATATTCTGTCATAGTGCACTGTGCCTAATTGTCCCTCCGCGTGAACCAGTGTGCGCTTTGCCGTATCTAACCCATCGATGAAGCGACCTGCATTATGACGAATTGACTGTTGTATTGTGTCATCGCGCACTACGCCCGATTGTTCCTCCGCATCGAGCAGTATGCACTGAGCACTATTTGTCGCGCGCATATATCAATCTGCACTATGACACTTTTCGTAGAGCGCCCCTAAAGCATTTCTCAATGTTCTGCACATTTATATACGATTGACGGTCTCCGAATCATAGAACACCCAAAGAATGCGTCTCCTCTTTCTATCTCTAGGGACCAGATTTCCCTTCCTGCAATCGCTCTGAACGCCGATTTCGAAGTCTCCTAGATTTGACCGAGTTTCGGGTTGGCCTGACTTTCTCTTTCGACACGGATGCCCAGAGCAGCCGGGTCCAGGAGAGAAAGCTATGACAACCGCACTCACTCTTTGGCGGCCTGCTCGCGAATCCGCCAACCCCGTCTCCGCCATCCATCGCCCCAAGAGCACGAGCTCGCCGCACTTACTCCTGAAGATCGCGCTGCTGCTGATGCTCGTGGGCGCCTTCCTGCCCTTCGCCGCTCACGCGCAGAACCTCGGCACCTCTCCACAGTTTGGGCAGGCCGTGCAAGGCCAGCAGGCGACGACGGTCGAGGGCACCGTTCTCAACATCGTCAATTGGGGCTGCAACGTGATCGCTCCGGTGATTGCGGTGGCCTGCCTCGGTATCGCCGGCTGGCACTTCAAATCGGGCCGCGGATACATGGGATGGGGCGTCACCGGCGTTGCCCTCATGGTCATCTCCGGTCTCGGACGCATGGCGGAGGGCTTCATCACCCAGGCTGGATCGATTCAGTAGGGAGCGACCGCAATGCCCGTGCCGCAGTTCCTTTCCGATCTTCTTCAGCTGCTGTTTGATCTGGCAGTCCCAGCCGCGTTCTGCACGTTGGCGGCTGCTGGCGTCAGCCTGCGAGCGGAGGGAGGGACGAACTTCCACATCGGTGGAAAGTTCGGAAAATGGATTCTGTGGACCGTCGTTCTGCTGACGATTCCTCAGATCCTCTCCTGGGTTGCGGCACAGGGCATCACGGTTCCCTCTGCGAGTGGGTCAGTCGGAACAAGCTGGATTGCGAGCATGGAGACGCTCTTCAAGAACTTCGTGAACGACATCGTGGTTGCGAAGCTTGTTCCGTTGCTAGCAGCATACTTCGTACTCAAAGCTACCTTAGACGGTGCCGCTGGCGAGAATCCTCTCGGATCGATCATCGCAGCGATCTTTCTGATGTCGATAAGTGCCACAATGCAACTCCTCCAGGGGTGGAACTCCGGCGGTGAATACGCAACGACCGACATGCTCGACTCGCTCTGGAACTACATCGCAGGAAAGATCATGCCGCTGCAGCAGGTCTTGCCTGTATCGGGGCAGTCATCAACTTCGTTCGTCATCGTCCCTGGAATCGCTTGATCTTCGCAGCGATTGCATTTCTCAGCGTCACCGGACTGGTGAAGTTGTTTCAGGCCATGGCGGCCTAGAGAGGAGAGAGCCCGATGAGTCTCGACGGAGCCATTACAAACCTTGCGTCGTGGAGCGGCAACGTCATCATGCCGACGCTCGCTGGTGGGTTCTTCTCGTTTGCTGTATACCGCTACAGCAAGGGCGGTGCTTTCGAACAATACCTGTATGGCGGATTCGCTTCCCTAATGTGCTCAGGTATTCTGCGGGCCATTGAAGGCTTCGTGCAACACGCAGGGGCAACGAACGCGGATGGATATTGGCTCGCTCTGCTAAGCCTTGTGAACTTCACTGCAAATGTCATCCTGCCGGTCTTCGCTCTCACGCAGCTTGGAGCGATGGCCTTGCACATGGGTGGCGTCCTCGACCAGATTTATCCGGGCTCGACCTGGATTCGGAAGTTTACGTCGGCCATGGCCGCACTGATGGTCTCGGGTATCGTGCGTCTTGCCGAGTCCATGATCACCCGCGCCCACGGGATTGGAGCATAGCGATGAGTCTTGATCTCACACCTGTTCACCGCAACCTCCACACCAAGGTGACATTCCTTGGCCTCGAATTCGAGGACTTGATCTTCGTCCTCGCACTGGCTGCATTGATGAATCTGCTCGCGCACTTCGTTGGCGGCGAGAGCCACATCCTTGGGATGCCCCTCAACGTCTTTATGGAGTTCATCGTCCCTCTACTCGCCGTGCCGTTCCTGATGCTTTTCAAGTATGGAAAACCGCGGGGATATCTTCTGGACCTTTTGCATTCCTTCTTTGCGCCAAACGCGTGGTGCGGATTTGAACGAGATTCCGAACTGGTGCAGCCTTACCTGGCGGATGAGGAGGAATGACCGATGCAAGCGCAAGTGAAGAACCAGCGAGATGGCACAGTTCTGCTCAGTATGGACGCAGAGGCAGCTCGCGCTACGTTCGCAAGCGTCGTCTTCGCTTCGCGCTTCCACGACGGGTTTCGGAGCCTCGAAAAAGTTGCGAAGAAGGCTCTTGAAGAAAAGACGATATGGCAGAACCGGAGAGACACGACATGCCGATGACCTACACCGAACGCGACAAGAAGTTGAAGGCCCCTGCGATGTGCGAATTGTTGCCTCTGCGAGATCTTCCGGAGGGAGACGACATTATCGTTCGCACCAACGGCTCGTTCGTTGCGGGGTACGAGTTGAAGGGGGTGCTCTCGTACTTCGCAACGGACGGGGAGCGAAACCAGGCGAAAGCCTCGCTGGAGGCGCTGTTCCGCGGCATCCCTGACGGATGGATCGAGTTGCAACGAATCTTCCATCCCTGTTCCGCGCAGTATAGCGCGACGATCTTTGTGTGATTCCGAACCGCTGCCTTGCTCGCAGCGTATGCCGCAGCACCCGGAATCCCGACAAGTCCCGAACGCGATGAAATATTGATGATCGACCCTGTTCCCTGCCCTCGCATTGCCCGGATAGCGTGCTTGCAGCCCAAGAACACACCGTCGAGGTTTGTCGCCAAAACCGAATGCCAATCTTCCAGACTTGCGTGTTCAGGATCGTGAGGTGCAGAACTGCCTTCAAAGCCGGTAATGCCTGCGTTGTTTACGAGCACATCAAGCCTTCCGTGATCGTGGAGGATTATGTCTATGCAAGCGATCCAGTCAGCCTCAAATCGAACATCGAGGCGCGAGTAGCTGGCCGCTGAACCGAGTGACCTACTTCTTACCTTGCCTGACTCATCTTCGATGTCGGTAAGAACGACAGAGCAGCCCTCCGCGACAAACGCTCGCGCAATAGCTTCGCCGATCCCGGCGGCGGCTCCCGTGACGAGCGCGACTTTTCCCTTTAGCCGTGGCATACGCTTTTTCCTTTGGACTCTTCCAGAATACCGAGCTATTTCCCGCTCTGGGGTCCTCTTCGCAGAAACCGTTAGAATGACCCATGTCCAACCGACAAAGCCTAGTACAAGCGCTCAAATGTTTTGCTGATCCCCGTAAACGACAAGACTATTTCCACCTCTATTCCGACGACATCGTTTTGCACGGATATCAGGGAATTGAACCCGGGCTGGAAAGCGTAAAGCAGTGCTACAACGCTTTTTGGGACGTCTTCCCAGATGCAAAAGTGACGCTTGAAGAACTCATCGAGGATGGTGACGCGCTAGTTGTCCGCTATGTTATTACGGGAACACAGCAGAAGGCATTTATGGGTGTGGCTTCGGCTAAACAGCGGATTGAACTTCCAGGCATGAGTATCTTGCACTTCAGAAATGGCCGATGCTTTGAGCGATGGACTTACTCAGACTCGCTGTTGCTGTTGGAGCAGATTGGTGGAACTGCTGCCAGTATTCCCTGATAAGGATCTGCAGCCCAGCCAGCAAGTGTCCCTTGCCAGAACCTTTCAAAAGGGGCAACTCATCAGCCTCGAAGGCATCCTCCGCTATTGTGAGAGCGAGGAAGATGCTCTTTCGAATTGCGATCACGACCCCGCTGGCCCATATGAGGCTGTACGAAACGTACTCGATACTGCAGCGCCACCTATCTCACCAGACTAGTTTGCTGAAGGTAGTGTGGCGATGAAAGTGTTTATTTCGCGCAAGACATCGGCCTCATTGGACTGAAAAACATAGTGTGTCGCATGCGAGATCAGGACCATGTGTGCTGAAGGAACTTGCCGCTCGAAGGCTGCGACCTGCCGCTTTTTGTTGCGAATCTCGAGCGCCTGTCTCACGGCTTCGGCGCGGGATTTGGGATCATCTTCGGATGCGGGATGTGGATTGTCTTCATCGCCCATGATCACGAGGGCAGGTGCGTGGATGGTGGTGAAACGTTCCCGGCCTTCCAAGATAGCGAAGAGTTCCGGAGTCATCCTCGGGCTCACCGGAGTGGGGGGCAGGTTTCCCGCATCTTGCTGTTGCTCTTTGACCTCCTTCTCAATCCGCTGCAGATTGGCGATCAGGCTGTCGTAATCTTTCACCGGTTCCAGGGAATAACCCTCGATGAACTGCCGTAGCTGGTTGCGTAATTCAATGGCATCCAGTTCCAACTCGCCGTTGGTCTGATCGTAGAGAGCGTAAGGATAAGCGGCTTCCATGTAAATGAGGCCGGCGACCTTCTCGGGATGATGCGATCCAATGTAGGTTAGTTCCTCGCCAGCCATCGAGTGCCCCGCGAGTACGGGTCTGTTGAGATGCAGCGCATCGATGACGGCCAGCACATCTTCACCCAGCCTGTCGGCGCTATAGTTCGTCGCGTTGGGTTCCGGCGTACCGGAAGCGCCGCGGCCACGGCGGGTGATGCCATAGACGTGATAGCTGGGTGTAAGCTTTGGAGCAAACTCATCGAAGACGTGAGCCGTGTCTCCCAGGCCCGTTAGCAGAACCAACGGCCGGCCACGACCGCCCCAATCGAGCACCTCCAGGCTGACACCTTTCTCCACGGAGACCATTTGGATCGTATGGGGCGATGAATAGAGCTTCCACGCTGTCTCTGGGGTGGCGCGGTACAGGATGAGGGCTGTCGTCTGTCCCGAGGTCAGTGTCCCGGTAATCGTCTTGCCGTCAGTTCTGAGCGCGCCTTCATAGGAGGCATTCAGTGCATCGATGGTGAGTTTCAGGGTTGGGTCTACGAAGGACAAAGTCGTGACGGGAATGGAATGGGGAGATTGATCGATGCGGTAGAGGTTTCCCTGGAGCTTGCCATCGGCATTTTTGGTGATTTCGAGCACGACGCGGAACTTTCCTTCGACCAGTCCTTGCCAGTTGCCTGTAATCTCCTGCGCATGCAGAGTGACTACCAGCAAAAAGAGAAGAACGAAGCGGACCCATTGCGTTCTGCTGAATCTCATAAACCATTATCCTTATGGCGAACTTTATCAAAGCTGTTTTGCTGTCTTCTCTTTCGAAGAATTTCTTGACGAGTCGAGGGCGCAGTGTAGGAGTGCGAAGGAACTGCCACCATATCGTAGGAGCAGACTTGTCTCTTCATAGTTGGTCTTTCTTAAACCTAAGACGCATGGTAGCGCGGCGCAGCTCCGTGCGGCTAAGACATTTCGCTCTGTGACGCAGTGCAACCGTGGCTCTTCCTCCCGAAGCGATCATTCGATCTCTTCCCACACCAACCGCACAAAACTCGACGCTATCCTTCACCTGTTCGCGAATCGGGATTGTATGGCGCTGTCTGAGACTGTCGTAGCCGGAACTTCGACGCTAAGTTAGGAACGCCGTTCGGCAGGATTGTTCCGAGTAGCTGACAAACCACCGGAACGCTACAAGGCCCCGTCCAGGGCTCAATGAGCGAGTTGCCCTGATATCAACAACTGAGGTTCAAGCAAAAAACGAAGACGTCAATCACATACCTGTTGACATTCTGCCTATAAAGCGCCCATCCTATAGGCGGACAACCAACAGGAGAAAAGACGTGCCAGAAAGCAAATCAGATGTATTACAGGGAACGCTTGATCTGATGGTGCTAAAGACACTTGAGTCGATGGGCCCGCTGCATGGCTATGGCATAGCGCGTCGCATTGAACGGGTGAGTGAGAACACGGTAAGCCTCAACCAAGGAACCATCTATCCGGCTCTCCTTCGTCTGGAACAGCGAGCGTGGGTAAAAGCTGAATGGGGCACATCGGAAACGGGTCGTCGCGCCCGCTTCTATCGCCTTACAGCTTTGGGTCGCAAGCAGATAGCGCAGGAGACTGAGAACTGGGAGCGCGTCGCCGCCACCATGGCGCGTTTTCTCGCACCGTCGAATTAGGAGCCGGTTATGAGTTGGATTCGCGTCTTATTAAGTCGCTGCTCGGCGTTCTTCCGCAGGAGACAGCTCGATGCCGATCTGGACGAAGAGCTACGCACGCATATCGAACTGGCGATTGAAGAACATCGAGCGCACGGCATGACCGAGCAACAGGCGCGCACAGCTGCTCTGCGCACGTTCGGCGGTGTCACCCAGGTTCGCGAGAGCTATCGCGTACAGCGAGGAGTGCCTTGGCTCGAAGAGACCGTGCGTGACATCCGCTTCGCATTTCGCAAGCTACTCCATTCACCGGGGTTCGCTCTCACCGCCATCCTCACGCTCGCAGTCGGAATCGGCGCCAATGTCGTCGTCTTCAGTGTGCTCAATGGCATCATGCTTCGGCCGTTGAATGTACCTCAGCCCAACAATCTCGTCCAGATTGCGGGTGAAGGAAACCGAGGCGACTCGCAGTCCTATCCCGACTACCGCGACTATCAGGACCGCAGCCAGTCCTTTACCGGGATACTTGCCTACAAGATCATTCACACCGGCATGGAAATCGACAAGTCAGTATTCCAAAGCTGGGGCAACGCCGCATCCGGCAACTACTTCGATATACTCGGCCTGCATCCCGCTCTCGGCCGCTTCTTTCATGCTTCGGATGAACATGGACTCGCCTCGGCGCCATACATTGTCCTCAGCTACGACTTCTGGCAGCGTCAGTTTGCGGCAAACCCGCAAATCCTCGGCAAGATCGTTTCTCTCAATCAGCACCCCCTTACCGTCATCGGCGTTGCGCCGCAGAACTTTAACGGTACCGATTACTTCTTCTGGCCGGACTACTGGATTCCTGCGGTCAACGCCCAGCAGGTGACGGGTTGGGACGACTTTGACTGGCGCAGTCACCGCGAGTTCACCCTCCTCGGCCGGCTCAAGCCGGGTATCACACAGCAGCAAGCCTCGCAAAACATGGAAGCCATTGCGAGGCAGATGGCAAAACAGTACCCAGACGACCAAGGGCTCACACTCACCACACGCAAACCGGGACCCTCTGGCAATAGTGATGACCCAATCAAAAAAGCGCTGCTCGGCCTGACACTCCTGGCGTTTCTGGTCCTGCTCGCCGGCTGCACCAATCTCGCCAGCATCTTCGCGGCACGTGCCGCGGACCGTAGTGGCGAGCTCGCAATCCGTTTAGCCATCGGCTCCAGCCGATGGGTTGTCGCGCGCCAGTTGCTCACGGAAGCCATCCTCGTTTCACTCCTCGGCGGTATAGCCGGAACATTCTTCGCCCGCCTGCTGCTTGGTGTCCTCAGTCACTGGCAGCCTGTCGATTTCCCCGCCCACTTCCTCATCGCACCGGACGCGCGCGTCTATGTCGTCGCCCTCGCACTATCGATCGCCAGTGGGATCGTCTTCGCCCTCTTTCCAGCACGGCAGGTCTGGAACACTGATGTCGTCCAGGCGATCAAGAGCAACTACATCGCCGCCGGGTCCTTTCGTCGCTTCGCCCTGCGCGACGCTCTGCTGCTCATCCAGGTCGCCGTCTGCACCCTGCTTGTCACCAGCTCGCTGGTTGCCGTGCGTAGCATGATTCAGAGGCTGCGCGCGCCACTCGGTATCTCAACCATGGGCGTCACGCTCGCCCAAGTCGATTTGCAGATGGCCGGCATTCCAGATGCGCAATCTCGACTTGCCCAGAAACGCTTACTAGACACGGCGGCGGCCATACCTGGAGTGACCGCAGCCGCTACTTCTGATTACGTCCCCTTCCTCGGCATCTGGGGATGGACAGTCTATTCCTGGGACACCACGCAGTTTGTGCCCGCCAATGCCGCCTTCAGCGCAATTACCTATTCTGTCTCTCCGGGTTATTTCCAGGTTGCCGGGACGCGCCTGGAATCCGGACGCGACTTCACCCCAGACGACAAGCCCGGATCGCCCACCGTCGCCATCGTCAATGAGACCTTTGCCCGTCGCCTCTTTGGCACCACCCGCGTTGTGGGAAAGCGCTTCAAACTCTTCGACCCCGTCAGACTGGAAATCATCGGCGTCGTCGAAGACGGAAAATACAATGACCTCGGCGAAGATCCCCGACCCGCGATTTTCACAGCCTACGGGCAGGGCCTTGGGCCGTACATCGTCTCCGGCTCCGTAACCGTGCTCGTCCGCTCGCATCTGCCGCCGGACCAAATCGCTGTCGCATTGCACCGCTCACTCTCGCAGGTCGTCACCACCGCGCCGTTCTCCATCCTCTTATGGAGCGACGCCATCGATCGCTCCATGATTCCGGCTCGCACCGCCACCATTGTCCTCGGCGTCATGGGCCTGATTGCCGCAATGCTTGCCGTCACCGGCATATTCGGTATGGCGTCGTACTCCGTCTCAAAACGCATGAAGGAGCAAGGCATCCGCATGGCCCTCGGCGCACAGCGCATCCAGGTCATGCGCTCCATGCTTACCCGGCCCATCCTCATCCTGATCATTGGAGCGGGCTTCGGTCTCATCGGCGGGTTGTTGGCTGCGCGCCTCCTCACACACCTCATTTCCTTCCCCAGCACGAGTGATCCGCTGCTGCTCTCCTGCGTCGCCCTCGTCATGATGATGCTCGGCCTCATCGCCACATGGGTTCCAGCGCGCCGCGCTCTCTCGATCGATCCGGCACGGCTTTTGCGGGAGCCATAAACGATCATGGCAACGACAGCTGGAGGATAGATAAAAAAATTGGCGGCTCCAAAACGTGGAAGCGCACGAGTCGTAACTCTCAGTTTTCCTTTCTCATGAGAAAGGCACCTTCTAGAAGATGAAACAAGCGCCGAATGCTCGAAGGCCGGACAAACCAGTCACACTGAAGACTCTCGCGGCCCATCTTGGCTTGGATCCAGCCACGGTTTCTGTCGTCCTGAATGATGTACCAGGCCGTTCCATTCCCGACAGCACACGCGAACGGATTAAAGAGCTTGCACGCGCCCTTGGCTATTCTCCAAACGTGCTGGCGCGATCCCTTCGCACGGGAAGGACACGCATAGTCGGAGTTGTGTTGCCGGATGTGGCTTCCAGCTATCATGCGCAGATTTTGAGTGGAGTCTCCAATCACCTCGCACAATTTGATTACTGCTGCATGATCTTGCCTCACGGGTACGATTCTTCTCTTGTACCGATGCACGTTGATTCTTTGCTGAAAAGAGGAGCGGAAGGCTTTATCGTGATCGACACAGTATTAGACCAAGTGTCGCAGCTTTCGACGGTTGCCGTTGGATGTCGGAGTCATGCCGCCGGAACCACAGTGATCCAACTGAACCAAAAACGGGCTGCCGCGCTAGCTCTCGAATTCGTCTTGTCTCAGGGACATCGAGAGGTTCTTTTAATGAAAAAGGACGACCTTGACGTTCACTCCAGCGGACTCGTGAATATAGTCCTCGAGGCTGCGGCCGCTTATGGTTTTGCAAGTTGTGTATGGCCGAACTGTATCGGTTGCGGGACAAAGCCGGATAGTAGAAGAACCTGTCCACGTGAATCCTCAGTTATCCATCGATAGATTCAGAGCAATTCTGACCCTTGACGCGGATGCCGTCAGGACGGCGAAGCGGGCTTTTTCCGCAAAAGGAACATGTGCAGACCTGAACGTTTTGCATCGATAACGAAAGAAATTCTGTTGTGGATGCTGCTGTGACAGTAATACGTCAGCCGCTTCGGACCATGGGGCAAATGGCTGCGGAGATTCTCTTGCAGAAGATCATTAGCGATCGTTCCCCTTCCAGAATTAATCACCGTGGAGCCGGAGATTGTCACGAATACACCGCCTGGCACGTAAGCACTGGTCGGATTGCCCTGCCTGTCTCCAGCGGCTGTACCACCCGGACATCTCTTTGCTTAACTGACCAGGTTATGACACACCACGGCCTATCGGATACTTTCCTTTACAGCTTAGGAGAGATTGCACTACTCTCCTAATTATTTTAGGAGTAAACGTGACCACCCAAGCCCAGCTGCTTCCTGGCACTCTTGATCTCCTCATCCTGCGGGCCGTTTCTCTCGGTCCACTGCATGGGTACGGTGTTCTTCTGCGCATCGAGCAGATCTCCGGGCACGCCCTGCTCATTGAGCAGGGAGCGCTCTATCCTGGCTTATTTCGCCTGGTGCGTCAGGGACTACTCAGGGCAAGCTGGGGCACGTCCGAAAACAATCGCCGCGCCAAGTTCTACGAGTTGACCACTGCGGGCCGCAAACGTTTGCGCGAGGAAACAGACGGCTGGAATCGCCTTGCCGCCGCGATCGCTTCGGCCCTCGCCGTGCAGCGGGAGGACGTATGAAACCGTTGGTCTCTCTTCGCTCCCACGTTTCCAGGTTCTTTCAACGTTCCCAGATCGAGCGTGAACTGGAGGACGAGCTTCGCTCGCATATCCAACACCGTGCCGATGATCTCTGTCGTTCTGGACTTCCACGCGCTGAAGCAGAGCGTCGCGCACGCATAGAGTTTGGTGGCTACGAACGGTTCAAAGAGGAGAGCCGCGAAGCGCGCGGCGGCCAGTTCGTCGAAACGCTCCTCCAAGATGTGCGCTTCGGCTTTCGCATGATGCGGAAGAACTCGGGCTTCACTGCGGTCGCCGTTCTAACGCTGGCGTTGGGAATCGGAGCGAACGCGGTTGTATTCAGCGTTCTGAATGCGCTGGTACTGCGACGGCTCGATGTGCCGCAGGCGCAAAACCTGTACACGATTGAGAGTGGGAAGGATCATTCCCCGCATCAGTCGTATCCCGATTATCTCGACTTGCGTGACCGGAACCGGAGCTTTGACGGTTTGGCGGCATATAACATCGGCCCTGCCGGCGTCGACAGCGGTGGAAAACCGTCGCGTATCTGGCTCTACGAGGCGAGCGGGAATTACTTCGACGTTCTGGGTATACAGCCGTATCTGGGGCGAGTGTTTCACGGCTCGGATGAGCATGGTCCCAACAGCAGTCCATACGTTGTACTCAGCTACGCTTACTGGCACAGCCATTTCCACGAAGATCTGGGGGTGATGGGCAGAACGGTTCACTTGAATAAGTATTCGTTTACAGTTCTCGGAGTGGCGCCTCCGCGGTTTCGCGGAACAGAGCAGTTCTTCGCGCCGGATCTTTGGGTGCCGTTGGTGAATCAGGAACAGGTTGAGGGTGAGAGTGACCTGAACTCACGCACAGCTCGCGAACTCTTATTGGTGGGACGGCTAAAGCCCGGCGTAAGTCCGGCGCAACTCACAACAGATTTGAATTCTATCGCTGTCTCACTGGCAAAGGCTTACCCCAAAGAAGACGACGGCATGAGCTTTTCCCTGACACGCCCAGGTCTGCTCGGCGACATGCTTGGGAAGCCATTGCGTGCGTTTGTCGCTGGCCTGATGCTACTGGCGGGATTGATTCTACTGGCGGCCTGCGCCAACCTCGGAGGCCTGTTTGCTGCCCGCGCCGCGGATCGATCCAAAGAGGTCGCTCTACGTCTGGCGCTCGGATCGAGCCGCAAGCGCATCTTGCGGCAACTGCTAACGGAGGCGACTCTGGTTTCGCTGGCTGGCGGAGTGCTTGGGCTGGTGGGGAGCATAACGCTCCTGCGCTGGCTCAGCGCGTGGCATCCCATACCCAATATCCCGATAAACGTAACGGTCAACCCGGATGGACGGACCTATGCTGTCGGGTTGTTGCTGGCGCTGGTGAGTGGAATTCTCTGTGGCATGGTCCCGGTGCGACAGGTGCTGCGGACTGATCCATACCAGGTGATCAAGACAGGCGAGACCGGAGTTGCGGGGCTACGCCGATTGAGCCTCCGCGATCTGCTGCTGATGGTACAGATTGCCATCTGCGCGGTACTGGTTACGGCGTCGCTTGTAGCCGTACAAGGGCTGGTGCGATCGTTGCGCAACAATCTCGGCTTCATGCCAGAGAACGCAATACTGGTAACCACGAAGCTGGGTATGGCTAGATACAGCGCCGACCAGGTACCCATCATGCAGCAACGCATGCTTGATGCCGTCGAAGTTATCCCCGGCGTGAGCGGAGCAGGATATATAGATCGGGTGCCGCTGGGGTTGAGCTGGAACAACTCTATTGTCTTTGCGGACACGACCACCGACTTGAGGGCGTCGAATGCCGCTGCTGAGGTGATGGCGTACAACGTCTCGCCCGGATACTTCAAAGCGGCAGGTACGGCCCTGTTGGCGGGAAGGAACGTCACCCGG
Organism: Edaphobacter sp.; assembly: GCA_035317185.1. Lineage (GTDB taxonomy): Bacteria > Acidobacteriota > Terriglobia > Terriglobales > Acidobacteriaceae > Edaphobacter. Next base: position 14,067 of record DATHHN010000033.1, on the reverse strand, counting down.
CACGACGACAACAGCGCACCGCGGGTGGCAGTGGTAAACAAAGAATTTGCACGCAAGCTCTTCGGTTCTATGGAAGAAGCGATAGGCGACTACTACAAAGCCAAGGATGGGACGCGAGTGGAGGTAGTGGGAGTGGTTGAAGACGGGAGGTACACGAGCCTTACAGAGGACCCACGACCGGCAATGTTCCTTCCACTCCTGCAGTCACCGTCGAGTGGTACTTGGCTGGTGGTTCGTTCGAATCGCGATCCACAGCAGCTGACGACGGCGCTGGATGAATCTCTGCACGGCCTGGACGCTGGACTGCCTATCATGATTAATACCTGGCACAGAGAATTGGACAGCTCCCTGCTTGCCGCCCGCGCGGCGACCGTGGCGCTTGGAGTGATGGGTGGGCTTGGTGCGATGCTGGTCGTTACAGGTATCTTCGGGATGGCTGCATACTCGATAAGCAAACGACTGCGGGAGTTCGGGATTCGCATCGCCCTGGGCGCACAACGAAAGGAAGTGGTGCAGGCCGCGTTGGGGCGCCCCTTCCGGTTTCTGGCATTTGGTTCCGTGGCGGGCTTGCTCCTGGGTATAGCGGCTACTAAGGTGCTGTCTTCCATCGTCTATCAGGCAACTCCCCGCGATCCGCTGGTACTAGCTGGGGTTTTTCTGACGATGGTGCTGCTGGGTTTGCTGGCAGCTTGGATTCCCGCACAAAGAGCGCTCTCGGCTGATCCTTCGATACTGCTGCGCGAGGAGTGAAATACAGGGCGTAGGTCGAGAAATGCTTGGAAAAGCGGATCCTTCGATACATAAGTTTAGGGCGCGCATCAACTGATGAGAACAGGCCCGAGTCACTCATTTGAGCCTGTTCGAATCGACCTGTGTCTTCGGTAAGTGGCCGAATAACCGGCAAATCGGAAAAGTGCTTGCCACGCGACTCGCTAGTCGCCAAGACCGCTCACGCCCGTCCAACGGAGACGCAATCTTCTCTCTGGCAAGGTCGAGTCAGTAAAAGCGGCAGAATAAGGGTCCCCGCGGGGATGTTGCTGACTTCAGTTTCGATCAGAGACAAAGACCGCGGTCGTCAACGCGGACACCGTCGCGGTTCCGTTCTTTGAATCGAACGAAGACTCGCGCGTCACCGGGTCGCTTGAGTCCTGTTGGACCGGATGGAGGCGGAGCCTCAATCCCACCAGACGACTATCGGTAAAGGCAGCCTGCGTTTTAGTTGCGTTGAAAATTACGACCACATGCTTATACCGTCCGTAATTCCCAACATTAGCGTCGAGTTTCATCACGATGATTCCCGGCGTCTGGTTGGTGCCCGTGTTCAAGAAGCTAAGGTTCTGTTGTATCTCCTCGAGCGTGGACATACGGAAGAGACCGGAGCTGTAACGAATCTGCATGAACTCCTGGAAGGCTGCCCCGGATAAAGAGACATCCTGCGGCTGCGGCGTGTATGCGCCGTTGCTCAACAGTGGCTCCATCAACGGCCATTGGTTTTGATTCTGACTCGCAATCGGCAGACCAATACCCCAATTTGCCCCCCGCCCGCTCCAGTCGATCTTATTGAACCAGTCCCCTGAGTCGTAGCTGTTCTGGTCCATATCCTTTGAACGAAGCAGGTCGTCACCACCCTGGAAGAATGGCACACCCTGGCCAAGCTCAATAACGCTCAGCGCCATTACCTGCCTTCGCGCCCGCACTGCGCTCGAATCACTCAGATTCGATTTGATCTGCACAGCATCAAAAATGTCCTGATTGTCATGCACCGAGCAGTAGTTCACCGCTTCGATCGGTGATGCCGTATATCCGGCTGGTTGCCCCCCATAGTTGATCTGCGCTCCCGTCACCGTCGCACCTGTGTAGGACGTAAAGGTGTAGTTTCGCAGGTTGCCGGCAAGTCCAAGGCGTATCCAGTCCTCGTCCTGCAACAGCCCCGTCAGTTGATCGCTTTGTGCAGTGCTGCTCGTCGTGTAGTCGCTTGGGTCAGTCAACAACCCGGTCGAAAATCCCTGGACCCGCAAGTCCGCAAACGGATTGCCTCCGCGATCGCCGTCTCGTATCCGATCGTTGAACGTGCCGATCCCAGACCCGTACAGATTCGCCTGACTTGCATTCGGCCCAATCGCGCCATTAGCCGTCTCGCCCGTAGTCCAGCCCTCGCCGTACAAGTAGATTTTCGACCCGTCCACTCCGTCTTTCAACGGTGTAAGCGCGACCAACGCCCGCTTGATGTCCTGCATGTTGTATGTAAAGTGGAAGCTCATCAGGTCGAACCGGAAGCCATCGATCTTGTACTGCTTCACGTTCAGCACCAGTGTGTCGATCATCAGCTTCTCCATCATCCGATGCTCACTCGCGGTATCAGGACAACACGAGCCCGTCTCCAGCGAACCATTTGCATCCAGCCGGTGATAGTAAAGCGGCACTACCTCGTCCAGGTTAGAGTTCGGCGTCTCTCCACTTGCGTTCGTGTGATTGAACACCACATCCTGTATCACTCGCAGCCCCGCCCAGTGCAACCCTTGCACCATTGTGCGGTACTCGAAGACGCGATTATCTGGGTTGATCGCATAGCTTCCCTCCGGCGCCATATAGTGCACCGGATCGTAACCCCAGTTATAGGCATCCCTGGACTCGATTGCGGCCACGGCTGCCTGCTGCTGCTGGCCGTCCGGCGGATTTCCCGATAGATCACCTGTCGTCTTCCAGGTCGACTTGTCTTCATCCACCGAAGCGAAATGAAACGACGGAAGAATGTGGACCGCCTTCAGCCCACTTTCAGCAAGTGCGTGCAGATGACGCATCCCATTCGTGTTCTCATCCGCGAACGCGTCGTACATGCCTCGGTGAGCCGCTGGCACGGTTGCATCGCCCACACTAAAGTCGCGAATATGCAGCTCGTAAATGCTGATGTCATTCAGCGAATTCAACGGCGGCGAGAACGAGAAGTCCCATCCTGACGGCTTCGTCGCCTGCGAGTCCAGATCTGTAATGCGGCTTTTCGTACCATTCAATGCAATGTCTATCGAATACGGATCTGAAGTGACGTTCGTATCCACAGCCTTATCGACGGGGACATACACGTTCACGCTATACAGGTAATATTTTCGCTTCCAGTCCGGGGTTCCGCGTGCAACCCAGACGCCGTTGTGTTCGTGCATCACCACCGTGGTCTTCGGCGCTGTGTCATTTTCGTGATCGAACAACTGTAGCGAGACGCTCTGCGCAGTAGGCGCCCACAACTTGAGCTTCACCACCGCATCATCGTCGTCCGGCCAATCGAACCATTCGTCATCACCGGTACGCTTCATCACCACGCCCAGCTTCCCAGGGTAGTAGTAAATATCGTCGAGAACACCCGCATCCTGAATGCCCGTCGCGTAGCTCAACGCGCCCGACTGGCTGGTCGATGAGATTGCGATCTGTCCCTTCAGCGCTTTCTTGATCGTCGCCAAAGAGACACCTGGTGACACCGTTAGTACTGCGTAACTGGCAAGCTGCGGATAACGGACCAGCTCATCCTGGGTGAGTGTTCCACCGGGCGTCAATGAGATCTTCTGTCCTCCCGTCACCCCAGTCTCCGACAGTTGCAGTCCGCCCGTCAGGCTCCAGTAGATTGCATATGTGTTTCCGCTCTGCAGATACCCCGGTTGTATCGCCACACGGGTGCGATCCAACCAGTAGGCCTGCTCTTTCAGAAAGTTGCTGTTGAGCTTTTGAGCGTCTGTCGGTTCCGACGTATAAACCGTCGCATCCCCGGAAATGACCCACGCCTGGTTGTATATCGTAATCTGAAGATGCTGATCCGGTCCCGGATCTTTCACCTGGTTCTCAGCACAGTTATTGATAATGAAGCCGAGATCGCCTGTCGGAGTCCCCCACGCAGGGTTTACCGACACGTCGAAGTACACTCCATACGCATCTGTCCCGGAAATCTGAACCTCGCTGCTGCACCAGGAGGCGTTCTCCGTCGACGCATTCCACGTATATAGCGCCCAGCCAGCGTAATTCCCATCCGGACGAAAGTAGTGGATACGAACATCCCCTGCGGGAATCGGCGGGTCCGACTGCGCCCGCAGCGAAGGCAGCAAACACACAAGCGCCACGGTAAAAAGCAGCAAGCGCTTCGCTGTGGACTTCGCAGGCCTGGGTATCATAACTGTCCAAAGAGAGAAGGCATAGGGCATCATCGAGACTCCTCCTTAGGCTCTGAATGAGCCTGCGACCGCCGAGCCTATTCTGTCACGGAACGATCATGAATGAGAGACAGCGAGACTGAGCGGCTCGGCATGGCAGTCAAGATAGCGCCTTGCATTCGCTAAGCGCAAGCTTTTGAGTCCATCTTTTCTCTATTTTTGGCCACTTTTCGGGCTTGTATGTGGGACTCTGTTCTTCGAAGGCTCGGGCTTGCGCTTCAAGCCTGGTATGGTCCTCTCTGTTAACGCGGCGACATCCGCCCGGGCCGAATTGCGCAACTTGCTCGATCAATTGCTTCTTGCTCTGCAATTCGAGCCTGATCTTCTTTCACCGTTTGCTGCAACCCGATCACTCGATGTTGTAGCTTGAGCGTGTCGCCTTTCAGCTCTTTGGTTTCCGCAGTTGCTTGTCTTAAAGACTGAGCGAACGCCTGATCCACTTCGTAATCGGCGAGCCGTTCCGTCCAACGGTCGTGACCCACCTGCACGTTTCCCGATGCCGGCGTTTGCCCGAGCGACGACGGACACCGAAAACAGCCAACGATCATTAAGACAACAAGCCAGCACAGCTGGGAGGCTGTGACACGGATGAATGTGCTGAGCGGTCGCAATCTCGGACGGGAACAAAGGACTGCGCTCGTTGATATGGGCAGGCACATCCAGCGGTCTGTGGAGATTCGATCATTCGGGGTGGCAGCATATCGGGGTTGAGTGGAACGCTCCTGCCGGACGCTTTATCAATGTTGGATTTGATTCAGAGGGGATACTTTGGGCTTTGGTGGGCGGTTTTGACGCCCCGAAAGACCTCATCTACCTGATACCGGGGACCAGACACTTCAAAACAGCTGGCAGCAATTTATCCGTCACCGGGTTCACCTGGGAGCCGGATCGAACCGTCCTGACCGCGCCCGTTGCCCCACGTGGGTCCGACTCCGGCGAAGGTTCTGATGAGAGGCTACCTGCTTACCCCGTCACAAAAAAAGCCCGTCAAATGGTTGATCGAAACAACAGTGTCTGGATCTCACCCGAGGATAAGCCCGTCGTGATGCGCCTTCCAAAAGACAGCCTGCGTGATGTCAAGAACAATGCGTCCACAGCTATTTCTGAAACCTATAACATAAACCCTTTTGAGTTTGCAGAGTTGGTGGATCGTGAAGAAAATATCTGGTCTGGAGGCAAGATGTGCTGACGACTAAGAGTTTGTAGCGGACGTACTGGCGGTTCAAGGAAATCCTCACCCAGCAGCCAGAGCCACAATCGGTCTCCTAAGACGCCTCCCCATAACGTGTGCATCCGCTCGCGTGTGAGGGCGCAACAAATGGGGTCAACATCCTATGAAGATTTCGGCTTAGCCACTGGGTCAGGCGATACTATATTGGACAATGCTCATGCAACATACCGAGGCCGTCCGAATCAAAGCAGTTGAACAGTATCTGCTCTGCGAACTGTCGCACTCAACGCAAACAGAATTCGAGGAGCATTTAGTTGATTGCCAGGAGTGTGCTGAGGACCTTCGTATTGGGGCCCTTTTTCTCGACGTAGTCAAAAAAGTAATGGAAGAAGAAGTGGGTCGGGTTGAAAGGCCTCATTGGTAATTCGAGCCTCGTGAATCTTAACCGCGTATCGCGCCTCGTTGCAGTTCGGATCCATCCCACGGTGACTGTTAAGTTCTATGGGAGCACCGACCACAGCGTTGTCGGCCGCGATGAAGTTGGCGTTGTCGAGCCTGTCGCTTTTGTAAGCTGACAAAGAGCATGGAGTTCAGATCTCACTGATGGAACCGTCACAAGAGTAAATAATTCTGCGCGCGAGCCCATAAGTGCCGGACTCACTTGTGGGAACCTCCCCCGGACGAGGCACCACCGCCGCCACCTGAACTAGCGTGAGAGCCGCCACCTCCACCACCTGAGAACGACCCTCCTGACGAATGGGATGCGCTTGCAGTGTTTGAAGACGAGTGGCTGTAAGAGCCGGAGTTACCTGCCGATCTTGAACCTGGATTGCCGTGGAAGTTTCCGCCTCCGTTGTGTGCCTGGAAGCTTTCGCTGCGGCCACCGAATCGTTCTGTCACTGTGGTGTTTTTGCCGCCCCCGTGACCTGTCTGGCCAACAGGAAGCTTTGCGATTTGTGGTCGAAGGTGATGGCGGTGCCAACTGGCCTTGTCGCAGTGTTCCTGCCGGGCGCTAGTCCGTCCTTCACCAAGTGCGCCTCAAGGTGCGGTGTCTCGGCGCGCTGGAGGGGTGAGAAATAGGGTTTGAGGAACTCCTTGGGTGTGCCGTCGAGTACTTTGACGGGGGTGCTGGAGTTGAAGGCGACGTGTTGTACGGAGTCGCCCTTATGTCCGCTGGGCTCGAAGACGCCATGCTTCAGGTTGATCGGAGGTTTGCCGGCCACATCGTGGGGATGGATTGGGACGTATCCTTTGGTGCCTCCATATTTGACCCAATGGACAGGGCAATGGTGGTGTCTCTTGGTGCCGGCCACCCAGACGTAGCCGCGCTCGCGATGGATCCAGCTGCCGGAGTGGCAGATGGCCCAGTCGTACGGTGCTCCGGTCGAATCAAGTTCAGTTCTGAGTACTTTGTCCTTGCCAGTCACAGGATCTCTTGCGATCAGGTATCGGATCCGGTTTGGGGAGCAGGGGAACGGATCGCCGTACTCGGTGCGAAGGATAGCGGCGGGACCAACGGACTGAATCGCCTGTGCGGATGGGGGAAGAGAGGCCGTTGGCGCAGGTTGCTGTTGGGATGAATTGGGCGATTGCGGCGATTCGAGCTGCGCATTTACAAGTTTCGGGATGGCTTCGTGCTCCTCCCATCCATTGGTTGGCTGCCAGCAGGTGCCGTAGGGGGCGCAGACGAAGAAAGTCCCATGGTCCTTCAACTCCGCGAGGCCAGGGATCGGCGAAGTGAGTCCTGCCTCCTTCATCGTAGCGGTCGTCGTTTTGTCCCATGCGACGACGCGCTCTGCCGTCCAGTTGTCCCACTCTGCAAATGCGTTCGGATCCGCGGTTGTCGCTGGCGTGATGACGTGATAGTGGCTGAGTGTGATGGTCTGTCCCTTGACGGTTCGCTCGGGCGTTGAACTCACGCGGATGGTCGCATCTTCCTGCGGGGTGAGCACCATGGCGTCGATATAGCTGTTCACTCGAGTGAAAGTCTTGCCGGGATAGGGGAGTGTGACGCCGTCGGTCGGCGTTCTCAGGACAAACCGCTCTCCAGGGAATGTGGTCTGCACATGCAAAGTGGCAGTCCCGCTGACCAGGGAGAGCTCGGTGTAGGGAACACCATTAGTCGTTGTGATTTGCGTGAAGATGAGGACGGAGTTGTCACCGAGATAAACGGTTGAGGCGTCTTCCAACTCGATCTCGACGCGACCTTTGCCGGTAACGAGGCTGAAGCCTGTCTGGATTGGCAGGTTGACTGCGGCCTGCTCCCACGCGTCCCCGGTAGCGTGTTCACCCTCCTTGCCACGGGAGACGCGGACGTCGCCTTCGACCAGCCTGAGACGAACTATCTGGTCATAGGTTCGGTTGGATGGCTGCGTCGAGGTATCGGCGCCGGGGGATGTGTTGGTAAAGGTTGTAAGGGAGGCGATTAGCAGGAGGATTGGGAAATTGCTGCAGCGAGCGATGCTCATAAGAGCCCCTCCGATGGGGCAGCTTGCAACGACTCAGTTCCGGATATTTGACGAGGCCAAGGCAGCTTTTGTTTCTAGCAGTTTGCAGTATTTTAAGTGGGGATCCCGCATCATTTGGATGCGCCACAACTCCAGGCACAGGGACACGTGGGGTTCGGTGAGCGGATTGGCGATTTATCGCTCATCGAGAATCAGACGCAGTACTAACTTCCGGACCAGCAATCATCCAGAAGTTCAGTTCATGTTTGGAGGAAATGGCCTTAGTCTTAATTAACTTTCACCCTCTTCTAAGGCTTTTTCGGTGAAATCCCAGACGACGGCCGGGGCGCTGCAGGCTTATTTGGCAGGCTGGGTGCGCCAAGACCGGATTTCGCGTCGTAGCTTTTGATGATCTGAGCAGTTATGTCTACATTGCTGGCAGCGTACCAGACTATCGGAGCCGCATCAGTTCCTCGTTCCAGCACAGCAACGTACCCATGTTGCCGAGAAAATTCTTGCAAGAACGAGAACACCTTTTGGGCAACCTGCTGAAACACCTGTTGAGATTCGGTTTGCGAGTCGTTCTTAAAATCTTCGGCTTCGCGCTGAAGCTGTTTTTCTTTAGTGGCGAGTTCCTGCAGTTTTTGATTGCTCTCTGCTTCGGTCAGCTTAGAGCCGCTATCGTTCAGTGCCTTCTTCAAAGCTTCAATGTCGTCGTTCGATTTTTGCAGCTGTTGTTCTCGAGGCGAGTACTTCTTTTGTAGCGCACCCAAACTTCTTTGAGCTTCGGCGGTACCAAGTACGACAGCGTTGAAGTTCAGGGTCACAATACTTGGTGCCGATGATGCCGAGGGTGCTATTGGCCCCAAAGCAGGGTTTTGCGCACACGACGCGCTCAGAGTGCAAAGAAAGCCCAAAATGAGCGCGCCTGATCCTGATCGCTTCATAGCGACCTCCTCTGTCTTAATGAATGAATTACCAGACCCGATTAGGGTCGAGATGAAATACGGGAACGCTGAATTTCAGACTAGTGATGTGTGATTCTGCGTTGATGTTCTGTGGGGACTCTAGAAAAGACAACGACGCTATCTTAAGGTCGAGGTGGAATGCCTGTCCTTCCGGCTTGCTATCCTCCCTATGTCCAAAACAACTTGCAACACATGCATTTGTGAACGATGTGCGTATTGGAGCATGGAGTCCCGCCGCAAGGGGGCCTGCGGCCAGCCTCTCAGACCAGAATGCACTGCCGTCTGAGAAACTCGTTGATGATCCCTGATTGGCAAAGAGAGGCCTATCCAGCTCTAAGTAGGAGTGACGTTCCTCGGAGATGCGTGGGGCGGATGAAACCGAAACTGCTCTACGCCGTGCAGTTGTTCTCCGTTTGAGTTGCGCCTTGCTTGTCGACAAGACGCGAGCGCCTTGTTCTCCCTCGGTATGAGCGATCCACTCCGAAGTGGGGGCGGGTCGAGTTGCAGAAGTGTAATAATCCGGTGCCTCTCTTTTCGCATTTGGAACTAAAAATACTTTCCAACTCAATGAGATGGAAATGGCTAGCAGCACGGCAATCACAGCGACGCGAGCAAATCGGGGATCAAAAAGTGTGGAAATGGAACGACTGACTGGTATTCCTGCACTAGCCGCTCGTTCGAGAAACCTTTCTTGCATGCCTACCGGCGTCGCTCTGCTTCTCATTCTTCGGGTTTGCAGTAAGAAGAACTCGCGGCTCATTTCGCCCATATCCGCGATACACTCATGGCAAGAAGCACAGTTGATCGCATGTTGTTCAAGTTCCGTTAGTTCTGCGTCAGTGAGTTGACCGGTAGCTGCCAAAGCACCTTGCATTTCGTAGAACTTGTGGTCACGAATCATCTCACTCTCCCTTCGCCAAGGGCTTACGCACGCCGGTGTGAAATGCTTTCCGGAGTTTGTCGAGTCCGCGATATAAATTGTGGCGCACCACACGAACGCTTTCTCCTGTCTTGCTGGAGATTTCCTCGGCAGTTAAGCCTTCGTAATAGACAAGTTCTATAGTGCGGCGCTGGCGCGGCTGCAACGATTTGAGAACTTGAGCAACCAAAATGCTGTTTTCCACGGTTGAGCGTTCCCGGTCTGGAGTCCGCAATGCAGAAAATCTTTCGTCTAGAGGATCGGTGTCAAAAAAACGATTCGCTATCTGAGAACGGCGACTGTTGAAAGTCCGGTGATAGGCGAACATCAAGAGCCAGGTTTTGAAAGTTCCCTTTTCCGGGTCGAACTGATGGATGGAACGGAACACATCCAAAAAGATCTGCTGTACTACGTCCTCCGCCTCTGCATCAGTCCTCAGGATGCGTCGAGCGATTCCAAATAGAAGAGGACTATGCCGTCTGAACAAAACTGCGAGGGCATCGGCATTTCCACTCTGCAATTGATCAGCAAGTTCTTCATCTGAGCAAAACCTTTGCTTGATTGCGGACAGAAATGAGTTTTCAGCTGCTGGAGGAGCGGCCGAAACCCTTTCGAACTCTGCCGCTGCTTCCGAAGCCAAGGCTGCCTCAATATTTAGTCGGGCCACTCGCCACGTCATTTCGGGGCTCCCACAAGGCGGCTGTGAAGCAAAGGGCTTCGAGGTTCAGGGAGGGGATGGGTCATGACTCGGAGCTTTCTCCTGACAATGTATGCACCGGAGAATATCGGTTTTCCCCGTCTCGCTGATTATTTTGTTTTTCCGACTCCTGATCAGGCCCAATCTTGCCCGGCCGCTCGACTCACTCGAACATTATTACAAACGCACAGAAGAAATGAATCCTCTGGATTATGGTCGAGGGACGGGCTATTCGGAAGCTATCTCTTGAGCGGTTCCGAACCTCAACCAAGTACCAGGACCGTCCCGCCGCCGATATAAAGCTCTGTGTCGCCGCATATGCCTACCTGCGGTTTGGAAAGCCGGGATTCACGGTCTTTGATTGTGTCTTCGGTCCAACTTTGACGTTATCTGCCCTAGCTGAACCCAAGCACTGGATGCGCCACATACGGCTCCTCCAGCGAAGCGATCTCCTCAGCAGCCAGCTTCACCTGCAGCGCCGCCACAGCATCCGTAAGATGGTTCGGTTTCGTCGCGCCCACGATCGGCGACGTAATCACCGGTTTGCTCAGCACCCAAGCCAGCGCCAGCGTCGCTCGCGGAATCCCGCGTCTGTCTGCTACATCACCCAGCCGGTCGACCACCTTCTTGTCGGCCTCCTCCGTTTTCGAGTAGATCGCCTTGCTGAACTGGTCCGTCTCGGACCGCTTTGTCGCCTCCGCAGCCCAGGGCCGTGCCAGCTTCCCGCGCGCCAGCGGGCTCCACGGAATCACCCCGATCCCTTCTGCAGCACACAACTTCATCATCTCCCGCTCCTCTTCGCGATAGACCAGGTTGTAATGGTTCTGCATCGAGACGAACCGCGTCCATCCATACAGGTCAGCCGTATACAACGCCTTGGCAAACTGCCACGCATACATCGATGACGCCCCGATGTACCGTACCTTGCCAGCTTTCACTACATCGTGCAGCGCCTCCAGCGTCTCCTCGATCGGCGTCTCGTAGTCCCACCGATGAATCTGGTACAAGTCCACATAATCCGTCTGCAAGCGCTGCAAGCTCTGGTCCAGCTCGAAGAAGATCTCCTTGCGCGAAAGCCCCTTGCCGTTCGGATCGTCGCGCATCACACCGTTCAGCTTGGTCGCGATCACCATGTTCTCGCGCTTCGTATTCGCCTTCAAAAACTTGCCCACCAACTCCTCGCTCGACCCCATCGAGTACACATTCGCCGTGTCCCAGAAGTTGATGCCCAAATCCAACGCCTGTTTGAAGAACGTCTGGCTCTGCTCTTCATTCAAGGCCCACGCGTGGCTACCAGGTCGGATCACCGTCGGCACCTCGCCGTACGACATGCACCCCAGACAGATGCGCGAGACCTTGAGCCCCGTCTTCCCCAGATTCACATACTCCATGCTCATACTTAGGCTCTTTCTTTTTCGATTCGTAATACGGCTTCGATCTACTTTGAAGGTGGCGCGGCTTCAGCCGCGTCATAATCGGCGACGAAGAGGGTCCGTTTGAAGAAAGCGGTGGAATTGCTGGTTTCAGGATGTTCCGTCTCCCGAGAAATGCATCCCGCACCAGGCTGAAGTTTTGCGCAGCTTTCACGTGTAGATTAAGGAACCGTGACAGCGGCAGATGCACTTCAGCCACTTCAGTGAGTGAAAGACGTTCAGACATACTGCACAGCGTGGCAAGCTCTTCATCTGAAAGAGACAGCGGAGTATTGGAGCGAAGTGAAGTCCACTCTTCTCGATTGAAATATCTGAACGGACTGCAAGTCATCGTTGAAGGGCCTTCGCGACCGCCCCAAAGAACGCTATGTCGTCTACCACTGTGGAGCCTGTTGGTTTGGGACGTGCGCTCAGCTCTACTATCACTAATCTTTCCTTCGGGTTTATGTATAGGTGCTGCCCAAAGATGCCCATAGCCTGAAACGCACTTTGATGCACAGAATCACCTTTTGGCAAGGGCCACCACAGGTAGCCATAGTTTATTGGCTTGCCATCGATTACTTTCGGGCTCCCCGCTTCTTCAAACCATCCTCTCGGTACTATGCGTCGGCCGTCGATAACACCATCTTGTTGCACGAGCAGTCCAAACCGTCCATAGTCTCGCAACGTAGCTCCGAGACCGGTTCCCGCTAGCCCCATACCGTCCGGTGCATCGAGCCACCATGTGGCGTCCTGCTCCATTCCTAATCGCGACCAGATTTTGTCCGAAAGATACGTCGCCAGCGAACGGTGCGTTGCACCCTCTAGAAGTGCCCCCACGACGTAAGTTTCACCGGTGCTGTAATTCCAGATAGAACCAGGTGCCCCAGCTCGCGGCAGCGCGCTCATATAACGCACAACCGTTCCTGGCTTTTGAAGAAGCTGTTCGTCGAGAATCTTTCTCGCATCTGAATGTGGGTCGGTATATGCCTCGTCCCATTTCACACCGGACGCCATCTGCAGTACGTTGCGTACGGTCACTCCATCGTATGCGCTGCCCTTGAAGGCAGGCACATATGTCGTCAGTTGATCATCCAGGCTTGCAATCAAGCCATCTTCCAGCGCTGCTCCCACCAGCGTAGAAGCAACCGACTTTGCCATTGAGAAAGATGCCCAGCGCGTCTGGGGTCCGGCACCCAGTTCGTAGTCCTCCAACGCCACTCTGCCGTCTTTCAGAACGAGGAGACCTGCTACGCGGTTCAACGCCAGATAATCAAATAGATCGTATTGCTTTCCGCCTGCTTCAAAATGCACGTTCTTCAATGGCCCATCTGCGATGGGCAGTGATCGCACAATGCGTCCACGCGGCACAATTCGTGACGGAAACATCATGTCGCTATGTTCGAACGTAGTTACCTCTAAGTCTGGCCGCATCGCACCATCGCACATTTGCCGAGGGTCTGCATGTTCCTGTGCGAACAAAGAAGTGACAACCAAACCACCCAGAAAGGCTGTGGCCATTGCCGACCAAATTCTGTTATGCGACGTCATGTTCTGTTTCTCCCTGCCCAGACTAGAGTGGGTCTTGGTGCTGAGGCAACAGTCCCTGAGACAATTGGGCTGATATCCCAACTTCTGTCCGCACAGCATTCTCAACTGCTGAGAACAGGGCTTTTCGCTCATTGAGTGCATTGGCAATTTTGCATCGAGAGTCACTCCTGGCGAAATACGCGTTTCTAAGCACCTGTTGTGGGACTAACTATGTTTCTCCGCGCGCCCTTAGGTGTCCAAGATCTTGCTGCGGAGACCCGGGAAGTAGTTAGGGCTACAGAGTCGTGTCGTCGCTCTCGAGTTTGCAGTCAAGTAGCCGAAGAGATTTTCATTCCCCCGCTGCTACCATTACTCCATGTCCTATCGCGTCAAACTCAGGCCGTTCCTGCTTACCGAGGGCGAGTTCAAGGGTCACATGGAATACATTCACTTCCATGTGTTTCTCGACGGCGTCGAAGTCGGGCGCTGGTCTGAAACAAACATTGGCCAGCTTCCGGATTCTCTGGGTAAACTCGTCGGCAGGGCCAAAGCCATCGAATACGACCGCATCCTCCGCACCAACATTGAGGTCGATGTACCCGGCGAGTACACCGAGGAGCAGCTCCGCTTGCTTCACACTCCACGACGCGGCGAATAGATCATGGCAACCAGGAAAACGAAACAGCCTCGAAAAAACGCCTCGGCTCAGTCCACCATTAGTGTTGAAGAG
>DATHHN010000032.1:0-4363 GCA_035317185.1 Edaphobacter sp. | reverse complement strand
TTGCCTATTTGCTCGCAGTAGAACGCAGACAACAGGATTTCGTGCCCACCGAGGAGTTCGGAGGCACGGCGGCAGCCTAAAAACCTGCCCATGAATGCAAAAACATCAGGATTATTCCGTGCGCAGACTGCCAGGTCCTGCAATTAGGCCACTGTGCGAAGGAGCTCAAACTCCGGAGGCTCACTACGAATTGTTTCGGGACTGGCAGAGAACACAAACTCAATCTTCGGCGACGGCTCTTCGGAGCCCGAGGCTGCAAATAGATGTCTGGTTCTGCTCGAGAGCAGGGACCATCGGCCAAGAGGCCACCGATGCGAAACGGCGCATCCTGATTCGATCAATGCGCGCTCTCCCAAGCGCGCCACGGACACCTGCGCTTTTCTCTTGACGTTGACTTACATAGATGTCGAGCGCGGAACAACTCGTCAACCTGCGGAATCAGATCCCATGAAGGGTATTTCTTCCCAATTCGTCAATTCACATGTTTTCTCTTGACACCGGCGTCTCTTTTTTGGGAAAGTGTTCGCTACCTTTTCAGCAGTTACCTCTACTCCCCGGAGGTGCACGCTTGAGACACCGTTCGTTGGTATTGTCTCTTGTTCTTTCCCTGCTTGGATTCGTAGTTGCTCACGCCCAGATAAGCTCTTCCAAGCCGATTTCTCTTCCCCACCACAGCCCCAGTACTCCACAGGGACTGGAGGGCGGCTTCTGGAGAACGGATCAGAATTTCGATCCGATCCTGCGCATGAAAAACGTCCTTCTCAAACAATCCCTGAGCGTCACGCCAGTTCTGTATTTTGCCGACGGAACGGAATACGACCTTCCCGTGATGACCCTGGAACCTGCCGGGGTGGCGCAGGTAAACATTCGTCTAGCCTTGGAGAATGTCCCTGCATCGATTCAGAGTCACGTCTCCGCTTACGGAATGGCGGGAATCTCTTACAAGTGGTCCTGGCCTGCCATCATCGCCACCATTCAGAACACTGACGAGATTGCCAGTCTTACCATCACCACCTCTCTTCGCGCCGATATCCGCAAGACACACGCCACACCCGAAGCCGCAGAGGCTCAGGCAATCCATGGGACATGGTGGCTTCCGACGCCTAAAGCTGACGGCTTTGTGGTGCTCGCGAACTCCTCACTGACCCCAAAGCGGGTCGCCGTTCAATTCTCCGGCAATGCGGGCAATTCCATTGCACAGCAAACCATCCAGTTGCCACCGCACGGAAGCTCGATGATCCAGCTATCTTCCGCATTGGGATCCACCTTCGGCGGCGAAACGGCCGGAGGTATCGAGATCCATTACTCTGGTCCGGAAAGCGGAGTCATTGCTTACACCGGCATCACGGATGAAACCACTGGATTCTCTGCATCCCCACATCTCTATGAGGACCATCTCGATCCGGCGCGCCCCGTTCATCAGGTAACTTTGAGCGCCCCCGGATTGCTGCTTGGTAAGGCCGACCCATCAATGCAGTTCCCATCGGAGACTTACTTCAAACCCTACGCTGTGCTACACAACCTCTCCGCGCAATCGCGGCAAATTGCGCTTGCACTTACCTCGGCGCCCGCTGGCGGAACGCCCCAGGATGTCCCGGTCGGAACCGTCACCCTCGCACCCGGCCAGACCGCTCAACTCGATCTCGCTTCGCAATTCTCACAGTCCAACCCATTGCCGGACGGCTACGGCCACCTCAGCGCGACTTTTAACGGGCAGGACGGCGACGTGCACATGGAGACCGGTAGCACCGATCAGTCCGGGTCCTATGTCTTCGAGGTCACACCCACCCAGCAGGTCGAGTCGGCCAGCCGCACCCTCTGCTTCTGGTCCATCGAGGGCGACAACGACAGCATGATCGCGGTTTGGAACTACAAACTCACCGCACAGGACTTGGTTCTTACGCTCTACTACAGCGGCGGACAGTACCGCATTCCCTTCCACCTCGAAGCGCGCCGGGCCTACAATCTCGATATGTTGAGCCTGGTCCGTAGCCGGGTCGCAGACCCTGACGGCAACCTCATCCCTGACAACATCACCAGTGGCAGCGCAATTCTTTCCGGGCCGGGCGGCGAAGCTGACAAGATTTCCATTGCCGTCGCCGCGTCCGTCTTCAACGTGCGCAATGCCACCTGCGGCCAACAGTGTGTCACCTGCAACGGCGCCGCCGAAACGGGTTTCAATCCTACCTCCTACGCCATGCCAGTCCAGGGAATCCAGAACGCTCAATTTCAAATCACCTGGAACTCAGGCACCGTCTACACCAATCCATCCGGTACCTCCTGGCACATCCAAAACAGCTCAATCGCGACGATCAACAGTGGCGGAACAATTACCGGCCAAAGCGCCGGACTGACGAATGCTAGCGCAGTGACATCTCTCTACCCCGTGTATGCGACGGTCTGCTCAGAGGGCAACGCGGCCCCTTGTCCCCAAGCCCCTCTCCAAGGCCAGGGGAACGCAGATGTCGCTTCTCTTAGCTGTATGTCCGTAACCAGGGCGCAAACCACCACCTGCACTGTCTCCGCGGCGACCGGAGCGACATTCAGTGGATGGAAGTTTGTGGATGCGGCCGGAAACACCGTGACCTCAAACAGCACGGGATCGCAATGGTCGGGAACAGCGGTACAAAGCGGGACAGTCAGTGTGAAGGTAGCGGGTAGCGATGGATCGAATTCAACTCCAAGCGCAAGTATGACTGTGAACGCCAGATCAGGGTTCACATTTAACGCAGTGAATTCCGCTCAGGTTCAGGCGAATTCAATTACTTGCTACGACGGCACAACGCACAACCTACCTAGCCCCCCGATTCCAAATGGAGACGAAGGCTATTACTGTGCTGATTTGGCCTTCAGCTTCAACTTTGCAACCGTCAGCGACAATGGACCGAATAACGGATACGAATACGTTACGAGCGCCTCGGCCGCAAGCGGCAGCAATCCCACGAAGTTCAACTACATTGTTGTGTCGGATCTACTGAGTGGAAGCACCTTCTACAATGCTCAGTGCGGCAACTACTCGTCGTCGAATCCCTCAGGTTTCATCGCCGGTTCGCAGCTTAAGCAAAACGTGTTTGATCATGAGGGTGGCGCTGTTCTAAGTCACTGGACGGAATACGTGGCTGCTCAGAACAATAGCAGCAACAACGTTGGGACAGTTTTGGAAGCGACAACAGCACCGCCGGGATCAACGGGCAACTCCTTTGCACAAAACGCGGGCAATGCGGCACTGACTCGGATTACCCAAGCATCAGAGGCCGAACCATGCGGCGGCACCGTGAACCATGACTCTAGCCAATCGTGCGCGTCGTGCGGCGCGATCAACTTCAGCCCGTACGCCTCATGTACCGGTCAGCCTGTAGCATACTGCCATTGAGGTCAGGAAAATGAACACTGCCGCAGCGACCTTATTTGTATGTCTTATCGTTCTTTCTATCGGACAAGATATAACTGTGGATGCGACCAGCGCGGTTCATTCGAGGAGGCGCGAACCAACGAGCGGGTCGGGCGGTGGAATTGGCCGAAAGCTTCCCCTGGCAGTTTCCATAGAAACTCGAGAAGCGGCCTCCAATGACTCTGCTCGAGCTAAGGTGGAATTCATTATCACAAATTCTGGAAATAGCAACATCGAACTGCCAATCTCTCCAAACCCCGGCGATTTCGAGCCTGATGATCCGCGAAAGCCATATACCCTCCTGGTATTGAACGCTTTCTTAACTGCCGATACCGAAAAAGGGCCTGAGTTCAATGAGGCGATGCTCGCGGGAGGGGCCTATCTTTACGGCGAACGCTCCTCTCCGTCAAGCATCGTTAAGCTCCCTCCCGGAAGATCAATCCACATCTTAGCGTTCGCCGCTCTACCTCGCCATCAACAATTCGTTGGTTCAGCGGTGAAGGTTGTGGCTCATGTGGAGTTGAGCCAGGAGACTGTAGCAACATCGGGACCAAGTACATCAGCTCAAACAGTGGAGATCGGATCCGCCTCGTCTGAGCCGGGTCGCCGACCCTGACGGCCATCGGCGCCGCCGAAACGGGTTTCAATCCTACCTTCTACGCCATGCCAGTCCAGGGAATCCAGAACGCTCAATTTCAAATCACCTGGAACAACAAGCCGAAGAACTGGACGAGCAAGGACGCGAGGAGCGAGACGCAGACGGTGCGGCGCATAGCTGTTGAAGATGCTCTGCGAAGTTGGCTCAGGTACTCGCGCCGAGCTGTGGTTGGTTTGTTTGAATGATAAGTCGAGGAGGAGCACGAGGGTGTTACAAAGGCTGAACTCAGCTGCGTGCTGATTCAGAGAACTACCCACGGAGGCTCCTCAGAGACATATGTATTACATCGGACTTGATGTTCACAAGAAGACGAT
>DATHHN010000031.1:0-203140 GCA_035317185.1 Edaphobacter sp. | reverse complement strand
CGCATTCCTCAAGTCGCTTGATGGTCTGCGCGCCGCCGGGGCCGAGATCGTCTTCTCTGACGACATCCTGCCGGACTCGTTCGCCGAGATCGCCGCACACACCTGCACTCTGCGCTACATCCAGCAAGGGACAGAGACGTTCCTAGCCAGCTACGGCCCCGCCGAGTATCACTCCTCCGAACAGTACGCCAAGGCCGTTGGTTCGCCACTGCCGGGCACGATCATCAACGGCATGAACGATGGCTCACGCAAAGACCGTACTCCCATCATCGAAACCACCCTCGAGACCGATCCCAACGCCGAGGCCACCTACTTCAGGCCACGCCGCGATGCCCTCTTTGCCTATAACGACGCCCTAACCCGATTTCATCTGGACGGCTTCGCCTATCCCGCGACCCAGATGCCTCCTCCGGATGAGACCATGCCGCAAAAGGGCGAGGCCGGCAATATCAGCGGAGGCCCGCACTCCGACACGTCGTGGGTCAACATCCTCGGCGTTCCCGCCATCGTCGTGCCTGGCGGCTTTTATCCCAGCGGCCTGCCTTTTGGATTGGAGATCTCCGCGCAGTCCTGGCATGACGGCAACCTGCTTGGCTACGCCTATGCGTACGAACAGCAGACCCACCATCGGAGGCCTCCGGTTCTGGTCGAGAAGGGACTTCTGACGGCGAGATGAAGAGCTTTCTGATTAGCCTTGCGCTTTCTTTGTGAGCGGCCGGGTACTCAACTGGCGCCAACAGGCCAATGCGCTCATCAGAACTATTCTGATCGGTCTATGTCTTCGCCAAGCGGCCGTGTAACCAGCAAGTGTCCAAGTTGCCGACTATACGGCAACTTGCCTTGATCTCATTTGTCGATGAGTGCATCGGCGATTTACCACTCATCGCGGAGGTTGTAGCGAGTCAACTGGCAAAGATCACTAGCCCAACAGGTCGCTACATCGAGAACAGGTTCCAAAGGCAATCCGGCATTCCTCTCGGCCCTGATGCCAGCGCCACAACTCTACCGGCTCGCGCTCATGAGCAAGTCTATTTCCTAACCATGTAGCCAGCTAACGATGACGCGGCTCATGGGGGAGTACGGATCAGCGCAGGTGTCAGGGTTCAGAGATCAGCGAAGAGAAATCAAGAATCGCAAAATTCATAGTTGACATCGATTGGAAAATCCACTACCCTTTGGTTGTGGATAAGTTAGGTACAACATTTGCGGCTTTGTCTGATCCCACCCGTAGGGCGATGATCGAACGACTCTCACAAGGGCCTGCCTCTGTGCATGGATTGACGGAACCGTTTGCACTCTCGCAGCAGATGATTTCAAAACATATTGCTTACCTGGTGCGGGCACGGATTGTGATCAAGACAAAACGTGGACGGGAGAGTGTATGCACGCTTAGGCCCGAGGCGATTAAGACAGTCAGCGACTGGGCGATCAGCTATCGCCGATTCTGGGAAGAGAGTTTCGACAAATTGGATGTAGTCGTAAATCAAATGAAGAAAGAGGAGGTCAGAGATGACAGAAAACACGGTTAGCGAAATTGAGCGGATGGTCGTTACAAGAGTTTTTGATGCCCCACGCGAGTTGGTTTGGAAGGCGTGGACAGACCCGAAGTACGTGATGCAGTGGTGGGGACCGAAGGGCTTTACTGCGCCCGTTTGTCAGATGGATTTTCGCGTCGGAGGAAAATCTCTCTACTGCATGAAGGCGCCGGATGGGCAGGAGTTCTGGAATGCGGTTGAATACCACGAGATTGTTCTGCACGAGAAGATCGTTTCCTCCATGTACTTTTCGGACTCGAAGGGAAACAAGATCGAGCCTGCGCAATTAGGAATAGAACATGAGGCCATAGATGGTGCGTACGACGTGACCATCTTTGAGGATCTGGGAAATGGCCAGACGAAACTCACCTTCATTGGAAATGAACCCATGGAGAGCGCGAAAAATAGCGGTCAAATGGATGGCTGGATCCAGATACTCGATAAAGTTGCCGCAGTTGTTGCGGAGCTAGCGCAGGCGAAATAAGAAGTTGAAGTTCTGACGATCGTCATGCGAGATACAGCTAAGGCTGGCGGCGGAGGCCTGGTTAGAACGGGCTTCTCGTCGCTTAGCCGGATAGTCCCCCTTCCGGACAATCGACCCTTAGCTCAAGTGTTGCCTTCAGGCCAAAGCACTCATCCAGCTATTCAAGTCGATCAGTATTCTCGGCCAAGTGGCCGAAAACCGGCATCTCGGACATGTGATTGCGGCCGATTGACGCCTTGCCGATTCTCAATGAGCGCTAAATCGCCAATGCACTCACCGATGATCCGGCTGAATCGGCGAATCCCAATCTGCCGAGTCGCGGGCTAGTCGGAAATGATCCTATCCAACGTATCCATCCTGCTTCCAACCATGGCAATTTACCGCCGGATCCCCGACTAGCTCACTTCTATCTGCGTTAGCAAACAGTCCCACAGCCTGAGCTACGCACGAAGCTGCTTCCCCAGCACCGTGGGAGGCCTCGAAGTCCGTTCGTTCTTAGAGAGTGAGACCTTGCGAGCTTTCGAGGAGCCGGGCGCAATTTGGCACCTTCGCGATGGCAGGTTCCTTCGGTTGGATGGCCGCACTTTCAGATGTGTAAACGGTCAGATCGCGGGTGTGCGGCGAGACGTTGGCGAGAGTTGCAGGCTCGAGTTTTCCGCGGTTCCGATCACCCGATCTGCGGCAAGGCGTTGCAGTCCGTCGCCGGTGTACCCGTAGTCGATGTGCTTGGCCTGATCGCGGTTCAGCTCAAAACTCTTTCCGTTGTCCAACTTTACCGTCAAGCCGTTGTCGGCGGCGATCCGCTCGACGGTGGCAACGTCGCCGGAACGAATGCGGTGTTCCCGATCCGATTGAGTGAACTGGATACGGTCCCCCGTTGCGAACTCGCGGGGGGTCTCGCGGTACGCGCTGACACCGCGTAGCCTGCGCGGATCGTAGGTAACGCTCTCCCCGCTAGCCAACTCAACGGTGAGATTGTTCGCCTTGGCATCCACTGAGCGGACGGTGGCAAAGCTGCCGCGTTTGATGCCTTCGGCCTTGCTGCCGGTGTTGTATCGCAGCACGTCGCCTACTTCATAGCGGGCTGCCCAAGTGCGATCGGCTCCCGTCATATCAGAGCGGTGAGCGAGAGTGCGGAGCACTTGCCCATCGTCGGACAAAGCGCCGCTGCGTAGCAGCTCGGCGGTACGGCGTCGTCGATAGCCTGGCGGCTGCGATTATCCGGCGAGACAATGATCGTGCGGTCCGGCTGGTTCGCGTAATCCCGGGCGATGGCCTGCACGCGATCGTTACCGTTGGGAATCTCCGTCACTCGTCCCTGATCGGCTAGCATCCTGATTCCTGTTTCGGTTTCGTTCCTGGCGAGATGTTCGACGGCTTTCAGCAGTTCGGGGTCTTTTTGCCGCATGATCCGATCGAGCTGGGAGGTCTGCATTCCGGCCTCCTGCATCTGTTGGAAGGGTCTGCCCGCCTCAACCGCCTGGTGCTGACGCGTGTCACCTATGAGGAGAACGCGGCCCTGGGAGCCGAGCTTCTCGAGAAACTGTCGCATCTGACGGCTGCTCGCGAGACTTGATTCATCCAGCATGTAAAGGTGTTTCGCGTCGGGGTCGTCCGTTGCTGTGTGACGCGCAAGAAAACTTTGCAGGGTGCTGGAGCTGATTCCGGCGTCCCGAAGCTGCCCGGCAGCTTTCGAGGATGGTGCAAACCCTTCGACGGCGTATCCGCTGCGTTCCGCGCCTTCGCGGATAATTTCAAGCGTGGTCGTTTTAAAAGTGGTCATGAGGGTTGTGGCACCGGACATATCAATCGAACCCTGCGCATGCGCCGCGGTGGCGAAGGCTAGAGCGACGAGCGTTGGCGATACTGCACGACAATATGAAGAAATCTTTTGTCTGTTGTTATGCCGCATCAGTTGAGTCTCGTTGCGATCTAGAACGACCCCAGCGAAGGAGGCGTTCGTCCTCGCGGGAAAAGCATTCGATCGATTTTGAGAATGATTCGGTGGAACAGGACAAGTCTTTGACTGCCGCCTAAAGGGGCAGGGAAGGGTTAGATGGTTCAATCCTAAGCACAGAGAAAGTCTTCTCGGCATAGGGCCTTTGGACCGATTCACATCGTGGTTCTTTTTCACGTTTGCACCTCCATCCGACCGACACCGTCGGGGATGGCGCAAACTTATGGTGGTGCAGGATGATTCGTCCAATGACTTTTAGGGAGAAGTTGATTCGAATCGGTAATACACTCCCGCAAAACCTAAAAGTTCAGACCCGCTAACTTTTAGAGCGAAATTGAGCGGAGGGGGACGGGTTCCCCTGAAGTCGACCGACAGAGCACGCCCTCCGCTCTCAGGACTGCGGATACCGCAAATGAAAAAAATGGACCGTCGTCGAATTCAAGATAAAGTTCTTGTGCAGAGGGGCACGATCTAACAATTTTAGCGCTCGAAATGACTTTGTTTACGAGTTCTTCCATTGCAGCAATATCGCTCACGTTGCGCTGTCCTTTCGACCACTGTTCTGCCTCACTTTGAAGCCCAAAGTCACATGTCCTGGCTTCGCTTAACATCGCTTGAACAAATTGGTTTTCTCTGTGATTCAGTCCACGGCAACGTTGTGCATGAACAACATTGCAGTCCGAGGGTACCGCGACTCTGGATGAGTGGCAAATGATATCTGTGTGAGGTTCGGCCGGAGGCTGCGAAAGTTGCGAGGTGATCGTGGTTGGAGTCAAGAGTATCTGGCCGAAATCTCAGGTATTGGACGCGTTCATATTTCTCAACTGGAGAACGGCCGCCGTGAGGCAGGGCTGAGAATTTTGGAAACGCTTGCCGGTGCTTTTGAGATCACCGCGTCAGAGTTTTTGAAGGGTGTCTGATGTCAAGGCGTAAAGTTCTGGCGATCGATGAGATCTTGCTCCGGCAATCATCTCAAGCAAGAGCTAAAGAGGACGTATAATCATACGTGAAGCGGGAGTAGCTCAATGGTAGAGTAGCGGCTTCCCAAGCCGTTGGTTGCGGGTTCGATCCCCGTCTCCCGCTCCAAGATGCGAACCGTTTAAAATGTAGGAATCAACAATTCGACAAAAAGTCGTACTGTCCATACTGTCCAATTCACAAAAAAATGCAGGTCACTGAATGCGAAGCCTGCGGTGTATGCAGTCCATTCAGAGTCGTAACTAATTCACGCAACACAGGTTTCGACAAATATTTGATTCTCGGGGCGTAGCTTAAAGAGCGGTAAGCAGAACGCCAGCTTCCCAAGCTGAATGTCGCCGGTTCGATCCCGGTCTCCCGCTCCAAAGATTCTGCCATTCAGGTGGCTCGTCTCGACGAAAAATCCAATAAAAACCGCCCGGCGCTTCGAATGCGCCGGGCGGTTTTTTGTTTCCTGTGGGTTTTATCGGCTAGCTGTCGTGGTCGTCTTTTGTGCCTGCCTCAGGTGATCTTCAAGCGCCTGCGCTTCGGGCAGGAAGGTGACTGCCTTGGCGATCTGCGGATCCCACTCGGCGCGAACCCTCAAGCCTTCCAGCTGCCCGAATTGCGAGGTGAACAGCTCGCTCTTGATGCTTGTCCTCAGCCAGTCGTTCACGCCTGCGATGTCCGCATCCGTGTACTCAATCTGGCTCGTCTTCAGGAAGTCCTTGAACTGTTGCAGCACCGCATCGTCGACCGTGAAGTCCTTGGCGACCGTGTGTGTTGCAAGGTAGTGCTTGCTGAAGTTGAAGAACGCGTAGTTCTTCAACAGCGTGTCCTGGAAGTGGTTCGACTTCATGTTGTCGATCTTCTCGTCCGGCGTGATGCCGCCGCCGCCGTAGACTGTGCGTCCGGAGTCAGTCAGCTTGACCTCAAGATTCGACTTGTCCTTCGGTTGATTTCCGGAGTCGCGCACATAGTAGTAGTCGTACAGCGAAACCTTGTTGTAGTTGCGCTGGATCAACCGGCCCGAGGGCGTGTAGTAGTGGTACGTCGTCAGGGCAAGACCGGTGTTCTCCGTGATCTGAAACACAGTCTGCACCAGGCCCTTGCCGAAGGTCGTTTCACCGACGATCAGAGCGCGGTCATGGTCCTGCAGCGCGCCGGAGACGATCTCAGCGGCGGAAGCTGTGTTTCGATTCACCAGCACCACAATCGGGTACTTCGTATCGGAGCCGTGCGCGGCGCGATAGACCTGATCCGGGAAGGCGCGTCCACGCTGGGAGACGACGATCTGTCCCTTCTGCAGGAACTTGTCCGACATGTTGACGGCCTCGTTCAGCAAGCCACCCGGGTTACCGCGGAGATCGATGACCAGGCCGGTAATATCGCCAAACTTATCCAGCGCATCGCCAACTTCGCGGCTCGTGGTCTCCATAAAGTTCGTGACGTGGATGTAACCGACGCCCGGACGAACCAGGAAGGCAAGGTCAACCGACGGCCGCGAAACTTCATCGCGAATGAGGTCGAATACGAGCGGCTTGGGCGAGCCTTCGCGGCTCATCGTGACAGAGACGTGGGTTGCGCGTGGTCCTTTCAGCATGGAAGCGACGGCGGCGGAGTCCATGCCTTCCGTGCTCTTGCCGTCGATCGACAGAATGACGTCGCCGGGACGAATACCAGCCTTATAGGAAGGCGTTCCCTCAAAGGGAGCAACGACGACGATCTTCAAACCGCCCTTAGCCGTCGGATCGGGCTGCGGCTGGATCGTCATGCCCACACCGTAATATTTCCCGTGCTGGTCTTCGCGCATCTGGGCAAAGGCCTTGGGATCGTAGAAGTTGGAGTGCGGGTCCAGCACATGCAGCATGCCCGGAATGGCTCCGTCGTAGATGGCCTTATCGGTCTTGTCGTTGGTCAGCTTCTCGGCGTAATTCTGCTCGACCAGCGAGTAGACACCCGTAAAGGCATGCAGGCTGTCGCGTAGCGTGGACTCATCTGTCGCAGACTGGGCGGCCACGCGCTGGTTGATAAAGGTACCAGCGACAGCACAGGTGGCGAGGAAGACGGTAACGGAGAAGAGGGCGCGGCGGGTGCGTGGGGCCATTGGCTTGGATAACCTCGAAAAAAGCAAAGCGTCGCGCGAAATTGACGCGGGGACGGTTCATCCTCAGGATGCGTCCTACTTTGGACGGAGTATAGCACCGCAGGGTGAGCAAGGTGGGGTACCGAGGAGGGATTCGCCTCTTGGGTCCGGGGCGGTTAGAATTATGTACGGATACCGTCTTCGTGCTGCCAGAGTCCAAAAGCAGTACGGGCGTACCGGGCGATAAAGTTCCTGAATTGCGGATGTTGACGAAGATACGAGTGACGATGACCCTAAGAATTTCGCAGTTTGCGGCGGTGTGCGGGCTTAGCCTGCTGGCATTGCCCGGAGTGGTGCAAGCACAGGCGCCGCGGTACCAGAGCCCCATAGGCATTCCCGCCACGCCCCAGCAGCAGTTGTCGCTGCCTACGCCGCAGCCGATTACGCCAAACGGCAGCGTCGTCGAGGATGTGATCGTCCGCGTCAACGATCAGATCATCAACCGCAGCGATCTTGAGCGCAGCCAGCAGCAGATGGCATCGGAGAACCAGCAGAACAACGCCACCGCCGCTGAAATCGCCGAACGGCAGAAGAACCTGCTGCGCGACATGATCGATCAGCAGCTTCTGCTCTCGCGCGCCAAAGAGCTCGGCTTGAACGCCGATGCCGAAGTTATCCGCCGGCTCGATGAGATCCGCAAGCAGAACCACATGGACACGATGGAAGATCTCGAAAAGGCCGCCCGCCAGCAGGGCGTCTCGTTTGAGGATTTCAAGGCCAACATCCGCAACGGCATCCTCACACAGCAGGTGGTTCGCGATGAGGTAGGCCGACGTCTGCAGATGACCCAGGCGCAGGAGCAGGCTTTCTACGAGGCGCACAAACAGGAGTTCGCTCAGCCCGAACAGGTTCGCCTCAGCGAGATTCTCGTACCACTACCGCCCGAAGCCAACGAAGCAGCCATCGCTCAGGCAAAGACCAAGGCCGATGACATTGCAGCAAAGCTGAAGGGCGGCGCTAAGTTTAACGAACTCGCCGAAGCATACTCCGGTGGCCCCACGGCGTCGCAGGGCGGCGATCTCGGCCTGTTCAAGCGTGGCGCGCTGGCCAAGGTCCTCGAAGACCAGACCTTCGATCTCAAAGCGGGCGAATCGACAGCTCCCATCCGCACGCGTCAGGGCTTCGTCATCCTCAAGGTGACCGAGCACCAGGCTGCCGGCGTCCCAGCGATGAAGGACGTAGAGAACGAAATCCAGAACGCAATGTACATGGAGCAGATGCAGCCTGCTCTCCGTGCGTACCTCACCAAGCTGCGTGAAGATGCCTACATCGACATCGCACAGGGCTTTGTAGATTCCGGCGCCAGCGCGAAGCAGACCAAGCCAGTGTTCACGGCTTATTCAGCTCCTGTTCCGAAGAAAAAGAAAGTCCAGCAGAAGCAGCGCTTCGACCGCGGCGGACGCTTCTCCGCGGCAAAGAATGCCCCTGCACCCGCCGTGACCCCTGTCTCTGCAACCTCCACTACTTCGGCTGCAGCTGCCACCACCACTTCCGCAGCAGCTGCCACCGCCAATTCAGCAACAGCCACAGGAACGACGAGCGCTGCAACGACAGCCAAAGCCGTCACTCCCGCCAAGCCGAAGAAGGTAAAGCGTGAGAAGGTCCGTTACGGACAGGCTCCCCGCAACGCCCTGCCTGCTGGCCCAGAGGAGACTGCTGCCGTCGGTGCAGACACTGGCGCAGGAGCCGCCCCTGCTCCTGGCGCAGCCATGACGACCCCACAGAACACGGCGCAGCTTGCATCTACTGACGAAAATCCTCTGACGACTAAGGCCCCCGTGGCAGAGAAGACCCGTTACAGCTCCCGCGCCAAGACCGAGAAGGCCGACAAGGCAGCCGCCAAGGCCACCAAGGCCAAGGAGAAGGCCGCCATCACGCCTCCTCCAATGACCGCCGACGAGAAGGCCGCGACAAATACCCAGGCCGCACCTCTCGGCCTCAATGGCGACACCGCAAAGAAGCAAAAGAAGACCAAGGTGAAGGGCGCTCCCAAGGAGCGGCTGCAGGGCAAGGAAAAGCAGGCGCCAGTCGAAGCGCCCGCTCCCGAGCCGACGGTCAATCCTGCGCTCGGAGCTGCCCCCGGCGCCCCCACCCCGCCACCGGCAGCACCCACACCGGCGCCAGACGCACCCACACCGTCACCGGCAACCCCAGCTCCACAAAACTAACGAATCCAACCGAAGATAACGACACGCGAGGGCTCAGGCTCTCGCGTCGTCGTCTCTGCTCGCTGAGCAAGGTATCCTGAAAAGCAATGAAAGACTTTTTTATCGTGGACGCGGCGAAGTTTGAAAACGCGACCATCACGTCATACTTCGTTCTCTCGTCGCTTCAAGTTCGCGAAAAGAAGCAGGGCGGCCAGTTCCTTGCCCTCATCCTCACCGACAAGACTGGCTCCTTCGAAGCCCGCATGTGGGACGACATTGCCGATTCCCTCGCCACCTGCACCGAAGGCTGCTACGTCAAGGTCCAGGGTCAGGTCTCCAAATATCAGGGCAAGTTCCAGATCACCCTCCAGAAGCTCCGCCACGCCGCCGAATCGGAGATTGATCCCACCGACTACCTCCCCGTCACCCGCTTCGACATCGAAGAGATGTGGACCGAACTCCGCAGCTACGTCTCCGCCTTCACCAACGAAGACCTCAGGCGTCTCGTCTTCGCCTTCCTCGACGACCCTGACATCGGTCCCGCCTACAAGTGCGCCCCCGCGGCCAAGCGCCTCCACCACGCCTGGATCGGCGGCCTCCTCGAGCACGTCCTCACCCTCGTCCGCGTCTGCCGCGCCAATGTACCTTTCTATCCTGAAGTCGACTCCGACCTCCTCATCACCGGCGCCATCCTCCACGACATCGGCAAAATCCGCGAGCTCTCCTGGAAGTCCAGCTTCAACTACACTCTCGAAGGCCAGATGATCGGCCACATCAGCATCGCCCAGGGTATGCTCCGAGAAAAAGTCCAGAGCCTCGCCCCATTCCCCGACAAGCTTCGCGTCCTCGTCGAGCACATGATCCTCTCGCATCACGGCAAGTACGAGTTCGGCTCCCCCAAGCTTCCCATGACGCCTGAGGCTATCCTCCTCAGCGCCCTCGACGACCTCGAAGCCAAGATGCAGACCCTCCGCAGCGAGTTTGCCTCCGCCACGGCCTCCGGCAAAGACCCCGACGAGATGACCGACTGGGTCCGCAGCATGGAGCGTCCGCTGCTCGACTCCAAGGCCTTCCTCAAAGACGAGTAAGCCCTCAAACCACACAGGCATTAGAATTAACAATTGACTATGCTACGTTTTTCGACTGCAGGAGAGAGCCACGGCGAAAGTCTCATCGCCCTCGTCAGTGGAATGCCGGCCGGTGTGCCGATCGATCAGGACTTCATCAACCGCGAGCTCTGGCGCCGCCAGAAGGGTTATGGTCGCGGTGGCCGCATGCGCATCGAAAAAGACATGGCGCACATTCTCAGTGGAGTCCGCCACGGTAAGACTATCGGCTCGCCCATCGCCATGTCGCTCGCCAACAACGACTGGAAGAACTGGACCGAGATCCTCCCCGTCGAAGAGGGAGACGCAAGCAAGCACAAAGCCGTGGCCTCGCCACGTCCCGGCCACGCCGACCTCGCCGGCTCCCTCAAGTACGACTTCCCCGACGCCCGCTATGTCCTCGAACGCGCCAGCGCCCGCGAAAGCGCCGCTCGTGTAGCCTCCGGAGCCATTGCGAAGCTTCTCCTCCGCTCCCTCGGCATCGAGGTCGCCAGCCACGTTATCCGCGTCGGCAAGGCCGAGCTCAAGCGCTCCGCAACCTTCCCGGAAATAGCCGCGCTAGCCCTCAAAGAAGAAGTCCTCCTCAACTGCGTCGACTCCGAAAGCGAAGCCGCCATGAAAGCCGAAGTTGATGCCGTTCTCCGCACCGGCGATACCATCGGCGGCGTCTTCGAGGTCATCGTCCACGGCCTCCCCCCCGGCGTCGGCACCCATGCCAACTGGGACGAGCGCCTCGACGGTCTCCTCGCGCAAGCCGTCATGAGCCTCCAGGCCGTCAAAGCTGTCGAGATCGGCCGCGGAGTCACCGCCGCCGAATCTCTCGGCTCCGCTGTTCATGATGCGATCGCCTATGAGGGCACCGAAGAAGCCTTCACAAAATTCTCCCGCGAGCAGAACAACGCCGGCGGCATCGAGGGCGGCATCTCAAACGGTGAAGACGTAGTCGTACGCGGCTACCTCAAACCCATCTCCACACTCCGTCGTCCCCTTGGCAGCGTAAGTTTCGAGACCCGCGAGCCCGTCAAAGCAGCCTACGAGCGCAGCGACGTCTGTGTCGTACCCGCCGCTGGTGTAGCGGCAGAGTCCATGGTCGCGCTCGCCGTAGCGCGGCTGGTTGTAGAAAAGTTCGGTGGTGACTCGTTGCGTGAGATGCAGCGAAATTTCAATGGCTATTGCGAGCAGATTCGAGCGTATTAAGTGGCAAAGACAGCAAAAAAAATACATGAAGTCGTAAAGTGGCCCGACCCCGTTCTGGCCAAGCCAGCCGCGCCGATCACCGTCTTCGACGCCAACCTCAAGCAGCTCGTCGAAGAGATGTTCGAGTCCATGTACGCCGCGCAGGGCATCGGCCTCGCCGCCCCGCAGATCAGCATCTCGCAGCGGCTCACCGTCATCGATGTCAGCTTCAAAAAAAATCCCGAAGAAAGACTAGTCCTCATCAACCCCGAGATCATCGACCGCCGCGGCAAGCAGCTCGAAGAAGAGGGCTGCCTCAGCCTCCCCGAGATCCGCGAAAAAGTAAGCCGCTCCGAGTGGGTCAAAGTCCGCGCCCAGGACGTCACCGGTAAGTGGTTCGAAGCCGAAGGAGATGAGCTCCTCGCCCGCGCCATGCAGCACGAGATAGACCACCTCGACGGCGTCCTCTTCATCGACCGCCTAAGCCGCCTGAAGCGTGACTTGGTCATCCGCAAAATCAAAAAGCTCCAGAAGCAAGGCGAGTGGTAGTACTCCAAAGGTTCACTCTCCGCTTGTCATTCTGAGCGCAGCCAAGAACCCCGCATTTCATTTTTTGCTGTTGCCTGTTCTTGCGTCGTTGCTTGTTCCTGTCGTTTTCCTAAACCAGTCCACAAACGAACGGGTGCCCCATCCATGTCGCAGTCTCACCCCGACATGGGTGGGAATGTATAAACTTACCCAGTCAGCTTTTGCAGTTGTTCTTGCTCTTGCTTCTGAGGTAGGGCTGGGCTTCAGCCCCGGCATCAATAGTCGCGAAGAATCGGGGCTTTAGCCCGAGGTATGCTCTCTTTTCCGATTCCACTGCATCCCCCATAACAAACACTCATCAAACAAACGAATCGGCGAGTCACAAAACCAATGAAACTAGTCTTCTGCGGAACCCCTCAATTCGCCGTCCCCACCCTCGAAGCCGTCCTCGCCGCCGGTCACGAAGTAGCCCTCGTCCTAACCCAGCCCGACCGAGCCGCAGGCCGAGGCATGGAGATCCAAATCTCCCCCGTTAAAAAAACAGCCCTCGAACACAACATCCCCACCACGCAACCCGAAAAGATCAAGCATAACCTCGAACTCCGCCAGCAGCTCGAAGACATCCGCCCCGAGGCCATCCTCGTCGTAGCCTACGGCCGCATCATCCCCCAGTGGATGCTCGACCTCCCGCCCTACGGCAACATCAACCTCCACGGCTCGCTCCTGCCCAAGTACCGCGGAGCCGCCCCTATCCAGTGGGCCGTAGCCAGTGGCGAAACCATCACCGGCGTCACCACCATGCGCCTCGACGCCGGCCTCGACACCGGCGACATGCTCCTCGCGCAGGTATGCCCCATCGGCCTCGAAGAGACCGCAGTGGACGTCTATGAATGCCTCGCTGACGTAGGCGCCAAACTCATGGTCCGCACCCTCCACAAGCTGGCCGAAGGCACCCTCTACCCCCAGCCGCAAGACCACTCCCAGGCCACCCTCGCCCCCATCCTCACCCGCGAAGACGGCCTCATGGACTTCACCCGTACCGCCATCCAGCTCTACGACCGCTGGCGCGGCTTCCAGCCCTGGCCCGGAGCCCACACTACCCTCCGCGGCAAAAAGCTCATCGCGCACAAACTCCACGTCACCAACGAAACCTTCCACGGCGAACCCGGTGAGCTCATCATCCGCGGCGACCTCATGCTTATCCGCTGCGCCAACTCAAGCGTCCTCGCCTTCGACGAAGTCCAACTCGAAGGCAAACGCCGCATGACCGCCGCCGAGTTCCTCCACGGCTATCAACTCAAAAGCGGCGAGCGCCTCGGCATCTGAATCAAGGCACTTCCGCAGCTGAGCGGGAGATCAGGTCTGAACGCAACCATAATTTGACCAAAAAGAGACAAAACCCTGACCTGTTTTACGAACAGCCTTCATGGAAGAGGACTATCGTTTCGTTGCTGCTGAGAGCGAAAAAGATGCGTTCTGCTGCCGTTTTCACTCGAGGCAGGACATTCTTGCTCTCAGGAGAAACGACATGCGAATCCACGAATCTTTCGCACGTGAGACTGATTCACCGATGCATCCGCGAGGAACCATCGCTGGCTGGCGCAAAGCAGTGACAGCCGCTACGCTTCTGGCTTGCGCAACCGGAATCAGCCTGGCGCAACGCCACGACAACGATGATGCATTTCTGCCGAGTCCAGTGAGAACTGTCTCGACCGTACCGAGTAACGGAGATGTAAACCCATACGGCGTTGCATTCATCCTTCACGACTTTCAGGCAGGATCTGGCCCATTGAAGCCGGGAGACATTCTGGTCTCGAATTTCAACAACCGTCAGAATCTGCAGGGTACCGGAACAACCATCGTTCGAATCTCAAAAACGAGCCCGTCACCAACCCTGTTCTTCCAGGGAACAGCGCGCCCTTGGGGCTCTCTACAGCACTCGGAACGCTGCAGCGAGGATTCGTAGTTGTAGGCAATGCTCCAACAGCCGACGGCACCTCCGGGACTGCCACACCCGGGTCCTTGCTGGTCATCAACAATCAGGGAAAGTTGATCCAGACGATCACCGATCCGGCCATACAGTATCCCTGGGACATGGCCCTCGTTGACGACGAAGATTTTGCCATTGCGTTTGTCTCCAATGCACTCACCGGAACGATCATTCGGCTGGACTTCAAAGTAAGCTCCAGCGGTCTCACCCTGCTCAGTACGAAGACGATTGCATCGGGATACCTCCACCGCGGTGATCCCGTGACACTGTTCGTGGCGCCCACAGGATTGGCGTACGACGCCCGGCGCGACGTGTTGTACATCGCCTCGACCGGAGACAATGCCGTCTTCGCCATCTGGGATGCGTCCAAGCGCGATTCGGATGCCGGCAGAGGGTCGATCATCTACCAGGACAACGTCCACCTCCACGGTGCACTTGGGCTGGCAGCCGCGCCGAATGGCCACCTGCTGGTCACCAACAACGACGGCATCAATCCCGATCCGAACCAGCCAAGCGAAATCGTCGAGTTCACAAAGGAGGGAAGATTTGTGAAGCAGATTGCAGTCGATCCAAACCAGGGAGGATCGTTCGGCCTGGCCGTGCACGCAACGGAAGACAAAGCGGTCCTCGCGGCTGTCGATGACAACACCGCAACACTCATCATTTGGACCTTAAACTTCGAATAATACAGACAGCAGCCCCAGCGGTCGGAGGCCACGCTTGGAGTCTTATCGATAATTTTGAGTGGGCCGACGGCTACACCCAGCGCTACGGCCTCACCTACGTCGATTTCCGCACACAGAGGCGCGCCGTCAAAGACTCCGGCCTCTGGTACGGAAAAGTCACTGCAACCAACCGCCTCAGTCTCTAGCTACTTAGGCGCGTCTTCAATCTTCTGCGTCGTCTGCTTCGACTTGTCCTTAGCAGTCATCTTCGTCTCGCGGCTGCGATCCGTCACCTTGCTCTTCGCCTCGGCATTCGGGTCGACAACCTTCTGCACACCCTCTTTGCTTCGATCGTAAGCCTTTACGGACGTTTCCTTCGTCTTATCGGCCGCGACGGTGGTGCCTTCCTTCGTCTTCGTTGCGGTCTTCTTGGTCGTTTTCTTTACGGCATGCCCAGTGTCTTGGGCGGCGTCTTTCGTATCGGTTCCGGCATTATGGACGTCTTGGCCAGCCGTCTGTGCCGACAGATTTACCGGCAGCAGCATGGCCAGTCCCAAAGTGAACGGTGATACTAACGAGAATGCGGTTCGAAAGTTTTTCATATGTTTATTAGTGGTGCGAATCGGCAAAATGGTTGTTCAGTTCTCGCTCCACAGGCACCGGAAGCCTACAGCGGTTGCACTGCTTTCGAGCGCTTAATGCAACGGCAGAGCCAGGCCTGCATGAGGCAGCCCAAGCCGAAAGCGAAGCCGGTCGTACTCCCGCATAGGCGCAAAAAACTCCGGCTCCTCCAAAGGCCACACCATCGCCCTTGCCGCCGTCGACCCCTCCCGATCCAGAATCGCATTCGTCGCACGACGAGCCGCTTCATTCGCTCCCTCCATCGTCGCCAGATCGGTGTAAGTATGCACATAATCCGACGCCAGGAAGAAGTTCGGAATCTCCGTAAAAGCCTCCGGTCGATAGGCAAGCGACCCTGCAGTATTGATCAGCAGCGGCTCCAGATTCGTCACCTGGCTCGGATTCGGAAATTCAATGTCAGGATCAAGAAACCACGTCAGCAAATTCGCATCTTCCAGTTGCTGCGCACCGTCCACGTTCAAATGTCCTTTGATCTGTGCCCACACTTCATTCTTGATCTCTTCGGCCGTACACTGCACCGCCGTCCGTCCATACAGTATTCCCGGCGTAGTCCAGTCCGATATGTCCACCGACAGAATCCCACCCAGGCGCCCGTCACCATACTTTTCCATTCGCTCGCTCTGCCAGAACTGTCGCTGAGAGATCGACGTCAAAGCCCAAGGCGAATCAATGTAAATCGTATGGCCGTTCACCACCGGCACATCATGCTCCAGGTAAAACTGAATCCCATTCATCCACGAAGTCCGCAGCTTGTCGATATTGGCAATCGAAGGCGCAGCGCGCTTCATCTCATCCGTCAACAGCGGCGCAATCACCTCAACCGGCAGCGCCGAAACATAGTAATCGCCGTTGATCTCCTGCACGGCCCCATCCATCTCGATCGCGACCGACGATATCTCCAGCCCGTTCATCTTAAAGCCGACGACAAGCGCGTTATCCTGAAGCTCTACTCCCTTCGACTGCAGATAGCTCATCCACGGATCGATCCACACCTCGTTGGTAGGCCCGTTCAGCAACCGATCCACCGCTTCACCAACCTTCAGCAAACCAAGCCCAAGTTGCAGACCCACGTATCCTACCGTCCGCGTGCTGCCCTCTTCAGGCTTTAGCGCCACCAGCGAACGCGTCGACCCACGAACCAGATATTGCTGATACGCCGTCGACTTATTCGCCGCATCTACAAAGTCCCACCATGGAATCTTGTCGTACTCCTTCACCCTCCGTTCTTCACACGTCGTAAGTAGCGTCAGCAGTCGGTCCACCCAAAACAAAATCTCATCCTGTGGAATCCCAAGATCCGCGTTATCCACCATAGCCTTTAACTTAGCCACCCAATCATCCAGCGTCACCGGATAGCGCGAGACCTCGAAGACCGACATCTTCCCATTGCGCGCAATCTGAGTCCGCGTCCCGCTCACAATGTTGTCGTACACTCCCGTCGCATTTCCTTCATAAGGAATACGCTTCATCGTGTCGGTGACATGCTTGTAGAAGTTGGGAAAGAAGCGGTATCCATGCTCGCCCGGCAGAGCCAGTCGTCCAGCCGTCCCGGTATTCGGCACCTCCATGCTTCTCGCCTTGCCGCCAAAACGAGCTTTACGTTCGAAGACTCGAACTCGAAACCCACGCTCAACCAGTTCGTGAGCAGCACTCAATCCACCGACACCACCACCTAAGACAATGACAGTTTTACCCGTGACCGCCATCTACGCCTCCAAGGTACGGAACTCGGATCAGGGGCCCAAATTAATGCGGGAATTATATCGTTCGTCAAAAGCCACGAAAGCCGGGTGCCCCATCCTGAGCGCGCCTAAGCGCGCGAAGGTTGGGATCGCAAAAATCTTCACCCTTTCACTTAATCCAAAAATGTCACCCTGTGCTTCGTATCTCGTAGTTCAAAATCAACCCGCATTCTACGACCACAAACCGCCACCTAAAGTATCCTTAGCTCGGAGAAGAATCCGCCTTGCCCAGACCGCCTTTCAAACCAGATGCAAAGCCAGCGCGCAAGCGCCCCGCCTCCGCAGGCCCAACGGCCTCCGTCGAGACGTCACTCAAAAAGATCACGCCCGCCCGCATGGCCGCCTTCGAGATCCTCACGCTCGTCGGTCAAAACAAAGGTCATAGCGACGAACTACTCCACTCCCACCGCGTCGACGCCCTCTCCCCCGAAGACCGCAACCTTGCCACCACGCTGGTTATGGGCGTCCTCCGCTGGCAGATCGCACTCGACGCCCGCATCCGCACGCTCCTCCAGCGCCCGGAACAACGCCTTGCGGAGCCCGTCGCCATCGCCCTTCGCCTCGGAGCCTTCCAACTCCTGCATCTCGACCGCATACCCGCTCACGCCGCCCTCAGCGAAAGCGTCGAACTCTGCCGCGCCGCAGGCGAACCCCACGCCACCGGCATGGTCAACGCCATCCTCCGCAAGGTAGCCGCCGCCCAGAAGCCCGGCACACGTATCCACGAATCGGTCGCAGCCTTTGCCGAGCGATTAGCCCATCCCCGCTGGCTCGTCGAGCGTTGGGCCAACACCTACGGCCGCGACGCTGCGCTGAAGATCTGCGAAGCCGACCAGCAGGAACCAACCGAAGGCACCATGTTCCGCGAGAACGGCACCGACCTCGCACAAGACCTTCCCAACATGGACGACGGCTCTCGCCTCGTCGCCGAACTCACAGTCGCCGCCAATCCCGGTGCGCAAAAGATCTGGGACTGTTGTGCCGCTCCCGGAGGCAAGACCCTCATCCTCTCCCGCCGCCTTCCTGATGCGCGCATCTTCGCGACAGACGTAAGCACAAGACGCCTCGCACACCTCGAAGCAAGGCTTAGCCGCTACACCTACACCGCCAACGTTCAATGCGTAGTCGCCGACGCCGCAAACGGTACCAGCGCCGCGGCCGCTATCTACGACGAACTCTTCGACCTCATCCTGTGCGATGTCCCTTGCACCAGCACCGGCACCCTCGCCCGTAACCCCGAGATTCGCCTCCGTCTCAAACCCGAAGAGCTCACCCGCCAGGCCGAGCGCCAATGCGCCATCCTCACCGGAGCCCTCAAGCGTCTCGCCCCCGGTGGCCGCCTCGTCTATTCCACTTGCTCTCTCGAGCCCGAAGAGTGCGAGCATGTAGTGGAAGCCGTTACCGCAGACACAAACCTCCGCCTCATCCCCATCGACCCACTTATGGTGAACCTATCGAAATCAGTCCTGAACCCCTCGATAGACTTGAGCTCAACCCTCCGCGAAGGTACCCTGCGGACCCTCCCCGGCGTTCACCCTTGCGACGGTTTCTACGCCACCGTTATCGAGCGTCCTTAGCCACATCGTTTTGCGTCATTCTGAGCGCAGCGAAGGAACCCCCGCATCTTCGAGGGGAGCGAAGCGACCCAAGTGCCTTCATCGCCACATTTGCTTTCATAAAACCAGGCACCATCGCGAGCCTGTTGAAAAATAAATCCGGAAAATCTGCATAATTTTCGATGCTCGAAAAGCGCACATCCGCAAACCATCTTTGCCACGCATTTCACCGCAGCCTGACCACAAAAACACCACGATGAAACACCGGAAATCGCAAAAACCCCTTATAAAACGAGCTTTCGCCACCAATAAAAAAACGGATTAATAACTCAGCGAAATCCGCACGGCGTCGCCCTTGGCCACCCTGTGCCCAGCCAATGGAGTCTGCGCCACCACTACTCCAGTAGCCACACCGGCAGCCGGAGCCGCCTCTGCAGGAGCGGGTGTAGCAGCAGTTGGAGCCGGAGCCGCAACCTCTTCCGCACTAACAACATGCAGCCCCGCCACAGAAGCTCTTGCCGCTGCCCCTGCCAACGTAAGCCCTACCAGCGAGGGCATAACAAACCCTTCATCCTCAGCCTCTTCCGCCGCACTCAACAGCACACTCACCCGAGGCCGATCCACCCCAACCGCATTCGCATTCGGCGTCTGCGCCAGCACCATCCCAACCTCACCCGGCGCCCCCAGATGCGCCACTGTGCCAAGATCCAGCGACAATCGCCGCACATTCACCCCCGCCGATCGCTCACTCTGCCCCACCACATCAGGAATCGCAACTTGTTGTGGTCCAAGGCTTTCCGTCACACGAACAGCCCATTCACGGCGCACCGTCGTACCCGCCGTCGGTGACTGAGCCAGCACCGTACCAGGAGCGACATCCGGCGAGTAAAACCGATTCTCCAGATTCAGCCGCAACCCCATCGAACTTGCTTTTTTGCTGGCATCCGACAAGCTAAGTCCTGTCAAATTAGGGACTTTGACCTCGCGCCCATGAATAGCAAGGCGCATCGTAATGAACGCCGATAAGAGCGCGACCGCCACCATCGCCATCGCACCAAGCAGAACATTGAAGAATCGCTTCATCTACACGCTAGGATACAGGTCTTAACGGCGGTTGTCGGTGGCTGGTTCAGGATGAATCAACACACGGCTAACCTCAGGAGCATCCAGCTTGAAATCATTCTCCAATGCCGTAATTACTGCATG
This sequence comes from Edaphobacter sp., assembly GCA_035317185.1. Lineage (GTDB taxonomy): Bacteria > Acidobacteriota > Terriglobia > Terriglobales > Acidobacteriaceae > Edaphobacter. The sequence goes on along the minus strand of DATHHN010000031.1, from coordinate 183,303 downwards.
TACCTGCGCCATAGGCAGATCGTCCGGCAACGTGCAATGGCAGCTCACCTGAAGCCGCTCATGAATCTTTAAGACAAAAACCTCGTGAATGTCGAGTATCTCAGGAAAGGCGCTGGCGGAGCGGCGAAGACGCACTTCAAGCTGACGGTTTCGCTCCAGCGAGGCAGGCCGCTCAATCGTCGCTGGCTCGCTCTCGATATGCGTCAGTATCGTAGCGATGGCGGGAACTTCCCGCCGCATATCGGACTCAAGTTGCGTAGCCAGCGAGTGCGCATCGCGGAGCGGCATCGTCTCATCCACCTCCAGATGCTGCTCTACGTGCAGCGCGCCGTCGTACTCCTGCACGCTGACGTCGTGAATAGTGAGATTGGATCGCGCTGCAACCGCACGGATACGATCATGAACGCTTTCTGTACCCGAAGCTGTGGGAATGGAGTGCACAACGACATCCGCGTCCGGCAGATGCCGTTGGACGGCGGCGGTTGCTGCCGCGGTGATCTGTTCAGAGCGCTGAAACGTGAGGTTGCGAGGCATCCCCAGGGTAACGTCAGCAAAGTAACTGGGCCCCGAGCGTCGCGTGCGAACTCGTTCTACAGAAAGAACACCGTCGATCGCAGCAAGCTCCCGTGTCAGATCGTGGGTCTGCGCTCGTGTCTCGGTGGGCGACGCGTCGGTCAGTGCGTCGATAGTGCGGCGAGCAAGCTTCCAGCTAACGTGCAGGATAATGCCCGAGACGATGATCGCGGCGATGGGATCAGCCAACTGAAGAGCCCGGATGTGCCAGCGCTCTCCAGCAGACGCGGCAGCCAGACCGGCAAGAACGGCGAGAGAGGACCAGATATCGGTAGAAAAGTGGATTGCATCAGCCTCAAGCGCCTCGCTGCTGTATTTGAGCGCAACTCGATGCAGATTGCGAGAGCGGCCATAATCAACAGCGATGGAGAGTCCCAGAACAAGGAACGGCCAGACGGAGAGAGTCAAAGAAATATGTTCGTGAAAAAAGATACGACGGATCGCTTCCGTGAGAATCCACACACAGGAAGCGACCATGAGAACAGTTTCAAAGAAGGCGGCGAGGCTTTCAACCTTGCCATGACCGTAGTTATGGCTGTCGTCTGCGGGGCGATCGGAGACACGAACAGAGAAGAAAGTGATGGCTGCGGCGACGAGGTCGATGCTCGAATGCGCGCCCTCGGATAACATACCGAGTGATCCGGTGAGAATGCCCGTCAGGATCTTAAGTGCTGTGATGACGAACGCGGCAAAGACAGAAAAGAGTGCGGCCGAACGTTTAGCCGAAAGCTTTTGTGCGACGTCTTCGGGAGTGATCGTTCGCGTCATGATAGAGATGTTCGAAATGCCTTAAACTAGGTTTGTTGGATAAGGGTGCTACGCGGGCTATACCTTTGTCGCCCGGTAGAGGCCGGCAGTCCCGAAAGTGTAGCTTGTCCAGGTGCCGTTGGTGAAGCCTGTTTCCGCTATAAGTTGAAGCATTCTGGGTGGGCGCGGAAACCGCTCTACCGAGGCGGGAAGGTAGCTGTAGGCTTGTGAGTTGCCAGAGATAATACCGCCCAATCTTGGCAGAATGGCCTTGAAATAAAGATTGTAGAACGCGCCGACGAGGCCATCCGGTTGATTGCAGTCAAGAATGCCAATCTGACCGCCAGGGCGCAGAACCCTGTACAACTCGGCCAGGCCCTCTTCGTAGTTGGCAAGATTGCGAAATCCGAAAGCAGAGGTAACGAGATCGACAGAGTTGTCGGCAAGAGGAAGATGCAGCGCGTCAGCCTCAATTGGAATGATGGTGTGTCCGGCAAACTTTTGCGCCCCTCGTGAGAGCATCTGGTGCGAGAAATCCAGAGCGAGGATCGGCGCAGTCTTGGTAGTTTTCGGTCGATGCTTCAACAATGCAAGTGTCATATCGCCGGTGCCGCAGCATAGATCAAGCGCAACAACCTCAGGCCTTTGCAGATTAGATCGAAAGACGCGTGCAGCCCGGCTCCACCACCAACGATCAAGACCGACCGAAAGCAAATGATTCAACAGATCGTATCGCGGGGCGATCGTGTCGAACATCTGTTGCACTGCGGTCGCAGCAGCGCTTTCGCCCGTTACGCCAACCGGGCGCGCGCCTGTAGAGGACTGGTGTTCGGGGTGGCTTTGTTGCATCAGGAAAGTCCTGGCTTGCGTTTCTTCGCTGCGGGTGCGGTTGTGGATTGGCGCATGAACATCAGCATCGATTCGGTTGCGGCGATTAGTTCTGCATCGGTCACATCACGAACGATCTCGGTTGCGCCGATACTCGTAGGCAACACAAAGGAGCGAACGCCGCTACGTGTTTTCTTGTCGCTATAGGTCAAAGCAACGAGCTTCTCAGCAGAGGCTTTGAATGGCGGAAGAGGACCATAGCGAAGGATGAGGTTAGCGATACGTTCCGCCTGCTTTTCGGTGATGGTTTTCCGTGCCCGTGCGACGTTCAGAGCTGCAATACTCCCCCAGGCTACGGCCTCTCCATGCAGAAGTTGCTTGTAGTTTGTGGCTGCTTCAATGGTGTGACCGATGGTGTGTCCGAAGTTGAGAATCATGCGCAGGCCAGATTCGCGCTCGTCTTTGCCGACGACATCGGCCTTGACGCGAACCGATGCGGCAACTACGCGCGTTAGTGCGGATACATCTCCAGCGAGCACTGCGTCCGAATTCTGCTCGAGGTAACGGAAGAGACTTGCATCGTAGATGACACTTGCTTTGATCGATTCCTGCAATCCTGCGCGAAGCTGTGCCGGGGGCAGCGTACCGAGCAGATCGGTATCGGCGAGGACAGCCTGAGGATGGTGGAAGCTGCCGATCAGGTTTTTCCCCGCGATCAGATTTACGCCCGTCTTGCCACCGATGGACGAATCGACCTGAGCAAGAAGCGTCGTTGGAATCTGTACATAGCGAATGCCGCGCATGTAGATTGCGGCAAGAAATCCTGTGGTATCACCGATGACTCCGCCGCCAAAGGCGAGAAGAAGGCTGTCGCGGTCTGCCCCTGCTAAGGCTAGTTGTTGCGCCAGAGATTCAACGCTGCTGAGGCGTTTGTGTACTTCGCCGCTGGGGAGGAAGAGCACAGTGGGCGGTTCTTTGAATGAGGCTAATAATTGCTTCGACCATAGGCCCCAAATCTCGGGCGACGTCACAACGAAGGGGCGAAAAGGCTTGTCTGGATTAAGTTTTTTAAGCCGTTGTGCAAGCGTTCGGAGTAGACCGGAGCCGATTGTGATGTCGTAGGTGGCGGAGGGCGTCTTGAGGGCTATCGAAGGCACGATATGTCCATCGTATCGCAATGAAATAATTAGGGCTTCGGAGTAGTAGCATCGAAGTATGGGCAGTCAGATGGAACGGGTTGATTTTCTTGTGATTGGTGCAGGAATTGCTGGTTTGAGTGCGGCGATTCGGCTGGCAAACGTGGGTAGTGTGCTGGTTGTTACGAAGGAAGAGTTGGCAGAATCGAATACCGCTTATGCGCAGGGTGGAATCGCCGTCGCCATGGATGGTGACAGCGACGTAGCAGAACATCTGGAAGATACGGTAGCCGCAGGTGACGGGCTCGTGAATCGGAAGGCCGCCGCAGTACTTGTGGAGCAAGGGCCTCTGCGGGTCGAAGAGCTGCTTCAGTGGGGTACGGCCTTCGATCGCGAAGAGGGAGAACTGATGCGAACGCGCGAAGGCGCGCATAGCCGCTCGCGGATTCTGCATGCCAATGGAGACGCTACAGGCAAGGAGATTGCTGTGTCTCTATTGCGGCATGCCCGCGCTATCAAGGCGATCGAGCTAATGGAATGGGTCACCAGTGTTGATCTTATTGTGGAGAATGGGCGCGTCATCGGGGCCACCTTGCTGGATGGAGAAGGAGGGTTGCTCGCAGTTCGGGCGCGGGCAGTGCTGCTTGCCAGCGGCGGCGCGGGACAGGTTTACAGCGATACGACAAATCCCGCAGTCGCAACCGGTGACGGCATTGCCATGGCCTATCGTGCGGGAGCTGCAGTAAGCGACATGGAGTTCTATCAGTTCCATCCAACGGCATTTACTGCTCCCGAAGCGCCTCGTTTTTTGATGAGCGAAGCACTGAGGGGCGAAGGAGCTTATCTCATCAATGCTACGGAGGAGCGGTTCATGGAGCGATACCACCCTCTGCTCGAGCTGGCACCTCGCGATGTTGTGGCGCGAGCAATTACGCGTGAGGGGATGGACGGGCCTGTCTATCTTGATATGCGTCATGTGAAGAAAGATCTGAGGACACGGTTTCCTGGCATCTCGAAGTTTTTGGCGAAATATCATCTGGAGCTTGGAAGAGATCTGATTCCAGTGCGTCCGGCGGCACATTACCTGATGGGTGGCGTGCTGACGGACATCGATGGAAGGACCTCGCTGCCTGGGCTTTATGCTGCCGGAGAGGTGGCCTGCACCGGTGTCCATGGAGCGAACCGGCTGGCCAGCAATTCGCTGTTGGAAGGGCTGGTGTTCGGAGCGCTCGCAGCGGAGGCGATGATCGCGGATGCACCCAGCGCCAGCAATGGGTTACTAGTGGTTTCCGATGCAGTGGCGGGAAGAGCGACGAGCGAGGCGAACACGGAGAGATGGATTGCAGAGCTGCGCGATCTGATGTGGAAGGATGCAGGTTTGCTGCGTGACGCCAACGGACTGCGCGAAGCCCAGAGGCTGCTGGACACATTGGCCACAACGATGCCCCGGGGACTGTTTCGGCGAGCCGTGGAAGCGCGAAATCTCCATGCCGTAGCGAGCGTCATAGTTGCTTCAGCGCTGGGGCGCGAAGAGAGCCGTGGAGCGCACTATCGAAATGACTTTCCACAGAGAAATCCGGAGGCAAAGCACTCGGTTATGGAACGTGGCAAACTGACCTTCGCCGTTTAGCCCACCTTAGTTGTGCTTGCGAACTTCCATGATTTCCGCTGGAGTATAAATCTCCCATTCCCAGGGAGTGACGGTGTCGCCGATGATGGTTTCGAGCAACGGGCGGAAGGCCAATTCACCATTGTCGCTGTTGGTCAGGATAATCATGCAAGTCCCACTGCGCTCGAAGCAGATAAGGTAGTTTTGCACGCCGTCTCCATGACCCTCTTTGAAGAAAGCGGGGCCATACTTCGTCTTCGTCAACAACCCCCATCCTGTGCCATATGAAAGGCCAACAGCAGTCCCCTCCGTCCCTCTCTCTTCATCGAGGGTTGGGAACTGATGCCTGTAGGGAATCGAGGTGACCGGTCTGAGCATTTCGTTGCGTGTTTTGGCGCTCATTATCTTGTCGTTGAGCAAGGCTTCCGTAAAAGTGGTCAGGTCGTTGATGCTGGTCATCATCGAGCCTGCGGCACGTGGTCGCGTTCTCTGATCGAAGGCGCTGAATTTACCGTTGGCATCGTGGCCACCTGCAACATTGGTTGCGAAGCTCGACTGCCAGACCAGACTGGTCTGGTGCATTCCAAGCGGACCGAAGATGCGCTCTTGTTCCAAATCAGTGAGGGAGCGGCCGGTCTTTTGCTCAATCACGAACTGCAGCAGGTTGATACCGTCGCCGGAATAGGCGTAATGCGTACCCGGCTCCCAGTGAATGTGCAGCTTCTGGTCAGGCTCCAACGCGGCGAAGTTGGCGAAGCCGGCGGTATGAGAGAGCAGGATGCGAGGCGTAATCTTGCGCCACCGTTCGTCGCTGGCGAGGTCCTTATATTTTTCGTACTCAGGCAGAGGTTTAGGCAGATAAGTCGCGATGGAGGCATCCAGATTGAGCTCGCCAGCTTCGACCATCTGCATGACGAAGCACGCGAAGACGCTCTTAGTGATGGAGGCAGCCCATGTCGTGGTGTCATCGTTCATGGGCAAATCCTCGTTCTTGTTGCGCAGGCCGAAGCTGTGCACCCATACTCGCTTGCCATGCTGCAGCACGGCGATCTGAGCACCTGCAACATTCGCATCGCCCAGTGCCTTCTGGGCGATGCGTTCGGCCTCAGCGATGGGAATACTGCTTCCATCCAGCCGTTGAATCGAAATGTCTTTCGAGGCTGCAGCCGCGAGCAGGGAAGAGCAGCAGGACACCAGGACTGATAGAACAAGACTCTTCATCATGAATGGCCTTACGTTCCAGAGTTCCAATCGGTTCGGTCAGTGACCTAAACAAACGGAAGGATGACCGGAATGACCGTACCTGCAATCAGCACTGCCGTAACCAGGACCCTGTTGCGAATGTATTTGTAGGACATGTACAGCCCAGTGACGGTGGACATAAATAAACCTATTGAGACCAGGAGGAAGAAGAGCTTGAGAGGCAGCGTATGCGGCTTTGGAACGATGGGCGTGGGTTGTGCAGAAGGCGCAGAACCGGGTTGTACCTTGTCCGCAGGAGCAGCTGTCTTCTCCGGTGGAGGCAGCTTTCGGACGGGGACCACGGTGGTCTGTTTCTTATGCAATTGGCCGAGGGTGACGATCCACGCAGGCGGCTTGTAGGAGCTGCCGCGGGTGGTCTCATGGAGGCTGAAGGTCTGCAGTGCCCCGGTAAAAGCGAAGAAGATCAAAGCAGGAGAAATAAAGACGCCAAGGTACAAATGGGTCAGGCGTGTGTATCTGAGGAAAGTATGGGAACGTGACATCGTCTCTCTTTTGTACACAAAGAAACGATTTACGACAAGTTTAGTCCTATATATGAAAAGTACCGATAAATAAGGTTTTCACGCAGAGTGTGGCCTTTTGCCGGGCATCAGCAGAGACAGACCGATGGTTATGCCAAACATGACGACGATGACAGCAAGCGATGTCAGAGGCCCGATCTCGAAATAGTGTGCGGTCAGCATCTTCAGGGCCGCGAAGCCTAGGACTGCGGACAATCCGTAGTGGAGAAAACGAAGTGTTGTTAGTAAATGTGCCAACAGGAAATAAAGCGAACGAAGCCCCATGACTGCCATGATGTTTGAGGTGTAAGCCAGGAATGGATGGCGAGTGATTGAGAGTACAGCCGGAATGGAATCCAGCGCAAAGACCAGGTCTGTGATCTCAATAGCGACCAGCGTAAGGAAGAGAACGGTAGCCATACGGCGACCTTCTTCGATGACAAAGAAGCGGTCCTGGCGCATGCTGACGGGGTGTACGCGGGAGAGCCATCTGAGCCAGCTGGGAGCCTCATCTTTCTTCTTGGGGTCTTCGGGCAGTACAAGACGAATAGCGGCGATAAGCAGGATTGTAGCGAAGACGTAGCTGATCCACTCAAAGTGGGTAAGCAGCTCAAGGCCGGCGGCTATGAAGGCACCGCGCATGACGATAGCCCCGGCAACTCCCCAGAAGAGCACTTTAGGCTGCCTCTCGGGCGCAATGTCGAAGAGACGGAAGAGCAGCAGAAAGACGAAGAGGTTGTCGACCGAGAGAGCTTCTTCGATAGCGTAGCCAGCGAGGTATTGAGTGGCAGCCTCGCCTCCCATGGTGCGGAGAATGAAGAGCGCAAAGGCGAGGGCGGCGCCGACCCAGAGGATTGTCGCGGCGATAGAAGTGGAGTGCGTCTTTGCAGGGCCCTGCTGGCGGACGTAGAAGAACTCGGCCACGAGCAGCACCAGGATGAAGAGATGAAAGCCAATCCAGTGGCTGAGAGGAACAATGGCATTCATAGCTACTGGGATGCTACATGTTAGGGCAGGCAACATGCATTGAGTTGTCGAAGCCGTTATTTTCGGGATAGAACCATGGAATAAACGGTGTATACGGCAAAAATGATGAATCCCCAGCAGACAGAGGAGAACAGGAGGTTACGGACAATGTCTCCAACTGGATGAGCCGTGAAGAAATCATTTGCAAATGAGCGCTTGTGTCTGGACTGCGCCGAAGGAAAAGCCGATTGGTTCATGGTGCACCTCTGGCAGCAAGGGTAGAGCGAAGATTTCTTCGCTGATATCCCACAAATGGCCCACAATATGGCTAGTTCTGGTGATACTGAAGTGATTCATGGAGCGTTTCGTTTGGTGACAGGCTTTTCGGTCAGGCGTAGTATGACGCCGTACTGAGGTTGCTTCTTATTTCTTATTTTTGGAGGGGCGTATGAGGATAGCGATTCGTTGTATGACGGTTGCCGCTGCGTTACTGGCAGCACAGGTTGCCATGGCACAGGCACCAGCTGGATCTACCGGACAGTGCAAAGACGGAACCTACACGACCGCTGCCAGCAAGCAGGGCGCCTGCCGCGGACATCAGGGTGTTAAGGAATGGTTCGCGCCAGCTTCAGCCGCTCCTGCTGCGAGCTCCACTAAGACGGCTGCTCCTGCGGCCGCGCCGGCTCCAGCTCAGTCGGCTGCTCCTGCTACGGCTCCTGCCAAGGCCGCGTCAACTCATGCCTCAACGGCATCGATGACCCAGGCTGCTGGCGGCGGCCCCGGTATGGTGTGGCTGAACACCAGCACTAACGTTTATCACTGCCCGGGTACGAGTTACTATGGCAAGACAAAGGCCGGAGCGTATATGTCGGAGGCGGACGCCAAGGCAAAGGGCGCTCACGCTGACCACAACAAGCCGTGCACTAAATAGAAATCAGTCAAGTCAAGCCATATGCCGTGGCGTGCGTGCGCTACGGTCGTTGGTCAATCAGACGGATCGTCTCGAGGGAAAGATCACCCGCGATCTGGAGAGATTTGGGGCTTACCTTGTCGAGTGTGTCGAGCTCAGTGTGGTGATAGCCGCCCTCGGGCCGTTCGTTTGTGGGTGGACCGTAGTCAAGGTCAATGATGTCAAGAACAGGGACGCCACGCTGCTTGAAGGGGAGATGGTCGTCCTCAACGCTAGTCTGATTCTTGAAGACGTATGCGGAGTGGCCGGTATTCTTAGCGGCCTGGGCGAGCAGATCTAGCAGCCACGGAGTGGAGTTGGCGTCCTTGTCTATATTCAAGTCTTTGTCGCCGATCATGTCGGCGACGATAAATGCCTTGATCTTCGAGAGCGTCCCATTGGAAGACCACTTGGCGGCGAGATGGCGGGTTCCGTACAGAGAGTCCGAGTTCGACCAGGACTTGATAGCCTCTTCGCCGTCGTCGAAGACCAGCCAGACGCTATAGCCCTCGGGCGGGTGGGCGCGGAGATAGTTGCCGATTTCGATCAGCAGCGCGGTAGTGGCTGCGCCGTCGTTGGCTCCGACGAAGTTGATGTCCTTGAGCCAGTAATTTGTCTCGTAGTGGCTGGCCAGTACGATAACGCCATCCTTCTTGCCCGGAAAGCGCACGATGTAATTGCGCATATCGAGCCTGCCGACAGGAGTGTTGGCGGAGAAACTGTCAGTTTCGAAGTTGCCTTTGGCGATCTCCGGCGCAAAATGCGACTTAATAAACTCCTCAGCCTTGAGGTGGTCGGGAGAGCCGATCCAGCGGTGCGGTGCGGCGGCGAGAAACTGTTGCGTCAGGTTGTAGGCTGCCTGTCCGCTAAAGTGTGGGGCCGCCGCCTTCTGCGCAAAAGCAGTCGATACGAAGGTGCTTACAAGAACCAGGACAAGTGAAAGCAAGCCGAGATATTTTGTTGCTTTGCGGGAAGTATCGGTCATTTTTTTGGGAAGATCTTTATACAGCTTTCTTCAACTCTTTGGCTTTGCGGCGGGCTGGATGAACAAGGTACGCAACAGCCACACCCACAAAATAAAGAACGAGCATCGGAGTGGCAAAGAGGCACATTCCGATCGGATCGGGCGTCGGGCAGATCACCGCGGCGATGACGAAGATGATCAGGATCGCGTAGCGGATGTTCTTGACGAGAAACTTCGCGTCGACAATGCCAAAGAGCGCAAGAAAGAAGATAAGGATCGGCAGTTCAAACGTAATGCCGAGTCCAAGGATGACGGCCATGAAGAAGCCGGTATAGTCCTCAATGGTAAGGATCGGATGGAACCGGTGGCCAAACTGCAGTACGAGAACCTTGATGGCTCCGGGTAAAACATAGTGATACCCGAACCAGCCGCCTGCAAGAAAGAGGCTGACAGTGGCGAACATGAAAGGGACAACATATCGCTTCTCATTGGCATACATGCCAGGAGAGATGAAGAGCCATATTTGGTACAGGATGAATGGGCTGGCCAGAATAGCCCCGCCAACGAGCGATGTTTTGAGGTAAAGATTCAGGCCATCCGTTGGGTGCGTGAAGTTCAGTGCGATGCCGAGTTTATCGAGCGGCGCCTGAACAAAGCCGTATAGCCGCTCATGAAAGGCATAGGCCACCGCAAAGCCGATGAGCAGATAGACCGTGGCGTGGATGAGACGCTTGCGCAGTTCGCCGAGGTGCTCCATCAGGCTCATGCCCGGAAGCTCAGCGCGATCTGTAATGGCGGCCCTTACATTGTCGACAATATCAGCCATGCAGGGGGGCCTCGGTCGTGGTGCGTTCTAACTCTGAATTCGACGTGTGACGATCCGGAGCTTGTTGCAAAGCATACTCGTCCGTAGGGCCGATATTGGTAGCGGCTGCGGGAGCAGGACCGTGGGGAACTGAATCGAAGGCATGTGACATGGAAGAGTTGACGACAGGGAGACCTGTCGATGGTGGCATGAGGTTCAGTTCGCCGGAGGTCGCAATCGGAAGTGGGTCGGCCGGAGTTACCGGCTCTGCCTTAAACTCGTGGTTCTGGTCTGCCGCAAAGCTGTCCGTGACCTCAGAAGGCTGGGCAATCGTGTTTTCGAAGACCCCAGAGACTTCGGGGATAGGGGAAGCAACCGGAGCAGCCGCCTGCATCTCAGCAATCTTTTTCTGTTGCTCGGCTTGCTCGGAGGCGCGAAGCTCATCTTCCATTTGCATGCGGAACTCGTTGGAAGCGCGGCGGAACTCGCCCATTAGCTTGCCCAGTTGTCGAGCGAGCTCGGGCAGCTTCTTGGGCCCAAAAAGTAGCAGGGCAAGGAAGAAGATGACGGCGCTGTCCTGAAAGCTAGGCATAAGTGACTTCCATGATACGGCTTACGTTGGGCCGGAACAAATAGATGGTGTCGATTGACGCTGTTGTAAGATTATCGATGTAAGGCTGCTCCACGGAAGTACTGTTTTAGACGAATAAAAGTATCTTTTCGATTTGATCGCACGTCCAATGAAATACGAGCGGCAAATAGCCGCAAGTAGAAGTAAGTAGTGAGTTGCAACATCCCCGTGGGTTGGGTGATGGCTCTTACGAGCCGGCACAGCGAATCCACTGCAACTTCAGCAGTGCATGCTTTCAACATCCCCGTCTCAGAGGCGCGAACGACGGTTTCGGCATCGCCGATTCCAACGACCTCAAGAGACTGAAGGCGGAGTACTTTGAACGGTTTATTAGAAGAGGTCGCAGCAACGGCTGCGACAGAGGTTGTTGCAGATTCGTGTTCCCTGGATCACTACTTAGCGCAGCCGGACCACACCATGGACGCCCGCATCGCAGCCGCGCGCGCCAGATTGGGAACCGACGTCGTCCTTTTGGGGCACCACTACCAGCGCGACGAGGTCATTCGCTTTGCCGACCACACCGGTGACAGCTACAAGCTCTCCAAAATCGCCTCTGAGACCAGCGCGAAGTACATGCTCTTCTGCGGCGTCCACTTCATGGCCGAGACCGCCGACGTGCTGGGACAGCCCTGGCAGCAGGTAATCCTGCCCGACCTGAACGCCGGCTGTTCGATGGCCGACATGGCTGAGATCGGCCAGGTTGAAGACTGTTGGGACTCCCTTGACCGCGTTGGCCTCACCGCCGACATGATTCCCTTGACCTACATGAACTCCGCCGCCGCCATTAAAGCCTTCTGCGGCGAACGCGGCGGCCTGGTCTGTACCTCATCGAACGCTCGCGGGGCCTTTGAGTGGGCCTTCGCCCGCGCCGGAAAGGTCCTCTTCCTTCCGGACCAGCATCTTGGCCGCAACACCGCCTTCGCCATGGGAGTACCTATGAGCGAGATGGTCGTCTGGGACCCCTACCAGATCAACGGCGGCGTCAGCCCCGATCGCCTGAAGGCAGCGAAAATAATCCTCTGGAAGGGCCATTGCTCCGTCCACCAGCGCTTCCTGCCCGAGCACGTAGACCGCGTCCGCGCGAACTATCCAGGGATGCAGGTAATCGTGCATCCCGAATGCCGCTGGGAGGTCTGCCAGAAGGCCGATGCCATCGGCTCAACCGAGCGCATCATCGAGGTGATCGAAAAGGCTCCCGAGGGTTCGAGTTTTGCCGTGGGCACGGAGATTCACCTCGTCAACCGCCTGGGCAAGCGCTTCGCTCCATTGGGCAAAAAGGTGATCACGCTCGACGATGCGGGCTGCCTCTGCACCACGATGTACCGCATCTCTCCCCAGCATCTCGCCTGGGCTCTCGAAAATCTGCTTGAGGGAAGAGTTGTGAACCGTATCAAGGTAGACGATGATGTGAAGCAATGGGCGAAGGTTGCCCTCGATCGAATGTTGGAGATACGTGCTTGAGCAAGACCTTTACCCTGGGCGAGGCCCAGACGCTGTTGCCGGTAGTGGAAGCTTTGTTGCGCAGGGCGCAGGCAGCCGGAGTGCATGCGGCGGAACTTGAGATGGAAATGCAGGCGCTGAGCCAGAAAATCTTCCTTCTCGGTGGCATGCATGTTGATGTCACAGTCGTAGCGCGTCGACGCGCCGAACTCGATAAAAGCGTGCAGGAGACCAAGGACACGCTGGCCGAAATCGAAGCAATCGGTGTGCAAACAAAGGATCTCGACAAAGGCCTTCTTGATTTTCCCTGCGTCATCGACGGCAAGACAATCCTCCTCTGCTGGAAACTGGGCGAAAAAGAGATTGGCTACTGGCACTCATCTGAGGATGGGTTCGCCGGGCGAAAGCCTTTGGATGCAAGGTTTGGAAAGCCCGAGCGCGAGCGTCCAAACTAGCTTCTACCGCCCTCGATGTTTTCTACCGTCAGATAACAATCTGTGGATAAATAAATTTATTGTTTGATAACAATTATCAAACTTTTCGGACTATACTTCCACTATGACGGTGGATGAGTCGAAGTCGTTCCGCGAGATTTGCCAGGAAAATGGCATCGCTGTGACCCACCAGCGTCAGGTGTTGTACGAAGTAATGAAGAGCATGCATGGCCACCCGAGTCCGGAGGAGGTCTATGCCAAGGTCAGAAAGAAGGTCCCGGCCATCTCGCTGGCGACCGTCTACAAAAACATCCATCTCTTTGTTGAAAACGGTGTCTTCCGCGAGGTGAGCATGCATCACGGCTCCGTGCGCGTGGAGATGAACGGAGAAGAGCACCATCATATGGTGTGCTCTAAATGCAAAGCCATTACCGATATCGGTGAAGACGAATTGGGCCTGGTTGCCAAGCGCAACAAGCTACCCGGTGGGTTTCTCGTCGAGCGGTATGCAGTCGATGTCATTGGTGTCTGTGCTAAATGTCAGACAGCCTAAGGTCTTGTTGGTAATGAGTTTTCCCCTGAGGTGAAGCATGGCAGATGAACTGAAGAGCAAGGTGATGACGACCGACGCAGGCCGGCCGATAGGAGACAACCAGAACTCAATTACTGTCGGTCCACGCGGTCCGATCGTGTTTGATGATTTCCTGTTGTTTGAGAAGATGGCACACTTCAACCGCGAGCGCATTCCAGAGCGCGTCGTTCATGCCAAAGGCTCTGGCGCTTACGGCACCTTTACCTGTACGAACCCCGACCTGAAGAAGTACACCAAGGCGAAGCTCTTCGACACCGTAGGCAAGAAGACGCCTACCTTCATTCGCTTTTCGACTGTCGGCGGCGAAAAAGGCTCTGCTGATTCCGAGCGCGATCCCCGTGGATTCGCTCTGAAGTTCTACACCGAAGAAGGCAACTGGGACATGGTCGGCAACAACACCCCGGTCTTCTTCATCCGCGATCCTCTCAAGTTTGGAGACTTCATCCACACTCAGAAGCGCGATCCCGAAACCAATCTTAAATCTCCCCGCATGATGTGGGATTTCTGGTCGCTCTCGCCAGAAAGCCTCCACCAGGTCACCATCCTGTTCAGCGACCGCGGCACTCCCGACGGCTTCCGCCACATGGACGGTTTCAGCAGCCACACCTTCTCGCTGATCAATGACAAGAACGAACTCTTTTATGTGAAGTATCACTTCAAGACGAAGCAGGGCATCAAGAACTTCACACGCGAAGAGGCCGATCACATGAAGTCGGTCGACATGGATCACTCCCAGACCGATCTCTTCCGATCCATCGAAAAGGGCGACTTCCCCAAGTGGGCCGTAAAAATTCAGGTCATGCCCGAGGCGGAGTCGAAGACCTACCACATCAATCCGTTCGATCTCACCAAGGTATGGCCGCACGGCGACTACCCGCTCATCGAAATAGGCGAGCTGGAACTGAATCGCAATCCGACTAACTACTTTGCTGAAGTCGAGCAGGCCGCCTTCGAGCCGCGCAACGTCGTTCCCGGCATGGGCTTCTCGCCGGATCGCATGTTGCAGGGCCGTCTGATCAGCTACCCCGATGCGCACCGCTATCGGCTTGGCGTCAACTACGATTCGCTTCCAGTCAATGCGCCTAAGTGCCCGTTTGCCACCTATAACCGTGATGGCTCGATGCGCTTCGACGGCAACGGTGGCAAGGGCCCTAATTACGAGCCCAACAGCTTCGGCGGTCCCACGCAGGATCCTCGTTTCAAGGAACGCCCCGTCACCTACGACAGCGCCACGGTGGAACGATACGACCATCGCGAGCTGGACGGTGACTACTTCACGCAGCCTGGCAACCTTTTTCGATTGATGAAGCCCGATGCACAGGAGCGGTTGTGCAGCAATATCGCAGCTGGACTAGGACAGGTCGAAACCAGGATCCAGGATCTTCAAATCAATCATTTTTATAAATGCGACCCTAAGTACGGCGAAGGCGTAGCCAAGGCTCTGGGGCGTAAGATTGAAGAGATCGTGAAGAAGGAAGAGCTAGTAACTGCGTAACTTCTAAGAGTTAGTCTAACTATCCAAAAACCGCCTGTTTACGGGCGGTTTTTGCTTTTCAAGGTACTCTTTATTTGATAAAATTGGAAATGTAACTTAAACGGGTTTTATTCGTTTTCTAGTGGGCGAAAAACTAGGTTCTATTCAAAAAAGGAGCTCCATTCCATGCTGCAAATCGGCGAAAAATTTCCTAACTACAGCGTTACTGCCACCATCTCCACCGATAAGGACGAAGCCAAGGCGTTCACCACGATCACCGAAGAGTCCTTCCCCGGCAAGTGGAAGCTGTACTTTTTCTGGCCCAAGGATTTCACCTTTGTCTGTCCGACCGAGATTGCAGCCTTCGGCAAGTTGAACAATGAATTCGCCGACCGCGATTGCCAGATCCTCGGCGGCAGCACCGACAACGAGTACGTCCACGCTGCCTGGCGCACGCATCACGCCGACCTCAAAGACCTGCCTTTCCCCATGCTCTCCGACATTAAGCACGACCTCTGCGGACAGCTCGGCATTCTCGATGAGAAGGCTGGTGTTGCTCAGCGCGCGACCTTCATCGTCGACCCCGAAAACATCATCCGCTTTATCTATGTCACCGATCTCTCGGTAGGCCGTAATCCCCAGGAAGTTCTGCGCGTGCTCGATGCGCTGCAGACCGACGAGCTCTGCCCATGCAACTGGCAGAAGGGCGAAGCGACGCTCGCCTAGTTTCCTTCAACACCAAGGGCGTGGCTGTTCATCCAGCTACGCCCTTTTTCCAGCAAGTCTCAGCACGAGAGGATGAACTGATATGGCATTGGAAGAATTGATCGGCGGCCTGCCCGCATACGCGAAGGATCTGAAGCTGAACTACTCCTCGCTCGTAAAGCAGAACACCGACCTTACCCCGCAACAATTGTGGGGCACCGTTGTAGCTGCTGCAATCGCCACGCGCAATGCAGAGCTCACCGCCGCAGTCATCGTAGAGTCGGAAGCCAACGGCCTTAACGCGGGCGCACTCGATGCTGCCAAAGCTGCTGCGGCAATCATGGGCATGAATAACGTGTACTACCGCTTTCATCACCTCACCAGCAACGAGAAGTACGCCACACTGCCTGCGCGTCTTCGCATGAACGCCCTCCGCGGCCACTCGGTCGAGCACGTCGACTTCGAGCTGTGGTGCCTCGCCGTCAGCGCGGTCAACGCCTGCGGCAAGTGCGTCGATTCACATGAACAGGTATTACGGCAAAAGGGCGCAACGGAAGAGCTGATCAACGCGGCCATCCGCGTGACCTCAGTGATCCATGCAATCGGAGTCGTATTGGACTCCGAGAAGGCATCGCCAACCGTCGCAGCATAGTAATTTTGTTATTTCGGCTGTGCCGGATTTGCCGGCACAGCGCCAGGTGATCCCTGTTCCGGCTTACGTCCAGGATTCCACTCCGGCTTCCACTTGGAGTCCGCCAGCCAACGAATCGGCGTGACCATCGAAGCAATGGCATTGGCCATGTGGTTGAAGTCGATAGTCCGCAGTTCGTCCGATGGCTGGTGATAATCCTTGTGCAGTCCGAAGCTCGAAACCGTATGCGCGATGATGCCTTGCTTTGCTAAAGCGTAGTTATCGGAGCGCTGGAAAAACAGCTCCTTCGGATGCGGATCGTTGACCAGGTGCGCCCCATGCTTGGCCAGCTCTGGCCCAAGGTTCGAGCGGTCGAAGCCTGTCAGCCAAAGCGTTCCTGCAGGCACCGCAGGATCGGGCCTTCCGATCATCTCGAACTCGAGGTTCGCAACGATGCTCGACAACGGCACCGGAGGCCGCTGCAGGAACGCCCGATTGCCGAAGCCACCGATCTCCTCCGACCCAAACAGCGCAAAGACAATCGTGCGCTTAGGCCGCGGTCCAGTGGCAAGTATGTGGGCCAGCGCAAGAACGGCAGTCGTCCCGGAGGCATCGTCATCAGCGCCGTTGTAGTTGTTGTCGCCATTCACGGTCGGCCCAATGCCGAGATGATCCAGGTGAGCCGTCAGCAGAATCACCGACTCAGGATTGCTTGTCCCCCGCAGAATGCCGATAGCATTCCAGGTCTCCTTGCGCGTCCGCTCCTGAAACTTCGAAAGCCTCTGTTGCAGTCGCTCCGGCAGCGGCGTCGGAAGCGCGGTCTTCTGCAGAAAGGTGCCGTTGTCTCCGCCCGGCTCCAGACCCAGCGCCTGAAACTGCGATGCGGCGAAGAGCGCTGCAATATGTTCGTCACGGGTTGCTGAACCCCGGCCGTGTAGGTCGTCATCGGCCAGAAAATTCATATCAGCACGAACCTCGCGTTCCAGAGTTGTAGGGACTTGTGCCGTTTTCGCCAGAGCAGCGTCGAATGAGTGACTCAGTTGACCATACGAAAGGAGGCTGACGGCGAACATGGAGGTAAACGCAACTATGCGCAATGGGTGGCGAAGCTTGAACTCTGGCATGGCGAAATTATAGCCCTGCGATGCTATCAATCTTCACGAGAGTTCTTGGTTCCTGCAAAGAGTAAGTGAGAGGATGGAGTAATGCTAGAACGGGTTAGAGTGATGCGGCTGTGGACGTGGATCGTAGTGGCGGCGGCAATGTCGGCTCTAACCGGGTGCAGTGGATTTTTTGTTCCGCCCGATACCGGCGGCAACGGTAGTGGAGGCGGGACTACTGGAAACCGCGCTTACGTAGCGAATTCCGATACCAAGACCCCAGCTAACAGCACGATCGCCGGATTCACTGTGGGAGCCGGCACCCTGACCGCAGTTCCCAGCTCTCCTTTGACTTTGGGCTATCCTCCAACGGCGATGGTTACCACGCCGACTAACAGTTTTCTCTACGTTGCAGGCCCCGGGGCCATCTATGTCTACACCATCAACGCGGACGGCTCCCTGACAGGCTCAAGCGGAGGCGCAGCCGTGGCCATCGTAGATGTCATTGCACTCGACGTCTCTCCCGACGGAAACTGGCTCTTCGGTCTCGATAGCGCAACCACAGTCATCGACCAGTTCCAGATCAACAAGTCCACCGGCTCCCTCTCGTCAGTGGCGGCAACAGCCTACACCGTATCGAACGCCGTCGTCGTCCCCAAAGCCATCCGGGTCGCTCCAAACGGCACTTTGGTCTTCGCCGCACTAGGCACCGGCGGCGATGTTGTCTTCACATTCAATACCACCAGCGGAGCGCTAGCCAGCAGCCAGACCTTGGCGCCTCCCACCGCCACAACCAGCGACAATGCCCTCGCTATCGACAGCACAACATCCTTTGTCTACATTGCACGCAGCGGAACCAGCGGCGGCACAGCCGTCTATGGCATCGGGGCAGCAGGCGCACTCAACTCAGTAGCCGGCTCCCCTTTTGCCGCAGGCAATGGCCCAGCGTCGGTGGTGCTCGATTCGACTGGAAAATTCGTTTACGTCGCCAACAGCACCGACGGAACCATCTCCGGCTATACCATCGGCACCGGCGCTTCGCTCACAGCCTTGGCTGGTTCCCCATATGCCAGTGGGAAGCAGGTCAGTTCCATCGGCACCGACCAGAGCGGCAAATACATTTTAGCCGCCTCCATTGGCGGCTCCCCCGATCTTTCCATGTACAGCTTCGACGCCGCTACAGTAGGCAAACTCAATCTGGCGACCAGTACCGCAACCGGAACAGGAACCTCCAATGCCGTAGCATTGGCTCTCACCCACTGATTTCAGAAAACGGACTCAACCTGATCACCCCGGGCATCAGCAACAACCCGCCTTGTAACAAATCGCCGATACTATGGAATAAGCAATATCCAAGCGGAGCTTCAAAGTCATTCTTTCTTCTGTCCCACAAATCGGTCCATCGCGACTGCTTTCACGATTGGCATGCATCGCTGGCATCTCGCTCGCGATAGCGCTCAGCGGCTGTTCAAAGCTGCGCCCCAAACCGCCTGCGCAATACGTCTACGTCATAGCGAAACAGACCTTTCTGCGCGACCGCGTAGCAGCTGTCTCCAATCGCACCGGCACCGTCGAAAACGGCGACAAGCTCCAGATCCTTGAACATGGACGCCGCTTCGTCAAAGTCCAGACCGCCAAGGGTGAACAGGGCTGGATCGACGAAAAAGCTGTCGCCACCCAGGAAATCTTCGATCAGTTCGAAACTCTCAAGCAGCAGCACAGCAAAGATCCCGTTGTAGCCTCCGCCGTCGTCCGCGACGAGGTCTACATGCACTCCAAGCCCGGCCGCGACACCGACCGCTTCTACCGTCTCGCCGAAGGCGAAAAACTAAAACTGATGGCTCGCGCCACTCTACCCAAGCCCATTCCTCCCGGAATGCGCCCCGCCAAACCTGCTACGCCCGCCAAGGCCGATGCCGCAACCCCGCCGCCCCCACCCGAGCCGCCCGCCATGGAAGACTGGTGGCTCGTCCGCGACTCCAAGGGAGACACAGGCTGGCTCCTCAGCCGCATGATGGACGTCGATGCCCCCGACTCGCTCACGCGTTACTCCGAAGGCCAGCGCATGGTCGGAGCCTACATCCTCACCACCGTGCACGATCCCGAAGCCGAGCAGGAAAACAAGGACATCCCTGAGTACGTGACCGTCCTCAGCCCATACAAAGCGGGCCTCCCCTATGACTTCGATCAGGTGCGCGTCTTTACCTGGAACACCAAGAAGCACCGCTATGAGACCGGCCACCGGGAGAGAAACATCGAGGGGTACCTTCCAGTCGAGGTCAAGATGGCGGCCGACCCCTACGGCAAGTCCCCGACGGCGACGACTCCCGCACCAACCTTCAGCTACAGGGTCCTGTCCGACGAAGCTGGCCCTGTCATTCCCGATCCGATAACCGGAGCCATCGTTCCCGGCAAAACCGTCCCCAAGACCTACCGCCTCGAAGGAAACCTGGTCCGCCGAGTGCTTCCACCAGGCACGCAGGCTCCAGGCGAAGCCCATCCCGAACCGGTATCGGAGAAGAAGAAGGCAGCCAAGGCAGCCAAAGCAGCTAAGGGCAAGAAGCACTAGGTCTGAGCCCAGCCTCAGTTCTAGACCTCAGGCGTAGAACGCCGCAATAGCATCCACCACCGTCGCCTGCTCATCCTCGCGAAGCTCCGGATACATCGGCAAAGCCAACACCTCTGTCGCAGCCTTCTCGCTTACAGGGAAGTCGCCCTGCTTATACCCAAGGCCAGCCAGACTTGTCTGCAGATGCAGCGGCACCGGATAGTAAATCTCGCTTCCAATCTGCCGCTCTGTCAGATACTGCCGCAAAGCATCCCGGCGCGGAGCCCGAATCACATACTGATGGAAGACATGCCCGGCCCGGGGATCGGTGAAGGGAAGCACAACGCCTTCATGCGTACCTGGACCAACCAACCCTGCATCCTGAAACAGCTTGTCATAATTCGCGGCCAGGTCCCTGCGCTGCTGATTCCACAGTGGCAGATACTTCAGCTTTACCTCCAGCACCGCGGCTTGCAGGCTATCCAGCCGGGAGTTCCACCCTATCTCCTCGTGGTAATACCGTTGCCGCATCCCATGGGCGCGAAGAATCCGCGCATGGTCGTCGAAGCCATTGGATACAGTCGTCAGCAACCCCGCATCGCCAAACGCGCTGAGGTTTTTTGTGGGATAGAAACTAAAGGCCGCCAGATCACCCAGCGCACCGGCAGGCGTTCCGTTCCACGTAGCCCCAAACGCCTGCGCCGCGTCTTCAATCAGCAACAGGTTATACCGTTGCTTCAGTTCGCTAAACGCATCCCAGTCGGCACATTGGCCGTACAAATGAACCGGCAGAATGGCCTTGATCGTAGCTCCACTATGCCTGCGCAGCACCTTCTCGACGGAATCTGCAGATAAATTGAACGTAGCCGGATCGATATCCGCCAGCAACGGCTGAGCGCCGCACCGCAGGATTGCACTCACGGTGGCGAAGAAACTGAAAGGAGTGGTGATAACCGCGTCACCCGGCCCAATGTTGGCCGCAGCCATCGCCAGCCAGATCGCATCCGTCCCACTCGCACACCCTACCGCATGGGGAACCGAACAAGCCACCGCAGCCGCCTGTTCAAAGCTCGTAACCTGCGGTCCGAGGATAAATCTCTGCGAGTCGCAGACTTTTTCGATGGCATTAAGTATTTCTTCTCGAATCCCGGCGAACTGCCGGGCGAAATCAAGCATCTGAACGGGTTGGGAGTTACACGTCACATCTGTCATGGTATATCGCTGTACAACCGGACAGCAGGAGTGCCGTTCCGGATTGGGCTTCGTCTAACGTTTTTTAGTTGCAAGTCCATCACACATTCGCGGCAGGTTGAAAATTGTGATGGATACTCGTATTGTTTACGTCTTGGCTTCAGACTCAGCGGTTCTTCAACTGAGCGCACCACTGAAGTTGATGGAGTATGGCGGGATCTAGTAGCGGAAGGATTTTTACCCTAAGGAGATCGGCACCATGGAATCAAAGCCGGCACAGAACATTCAGGACACGTTTCTTAACACGGTTCGCAAGGACAAGAGCCCTATCACCATCTATCTCGTCAGCGGCGTCAAGCTGACAGGAAAGATTCGCTCCTTCGATAAGTACTCCGTGTTACTTGAGAACAACAGTCAAGAGCAGTTGATCTTCAAACACGCGATCTCGACCGTTGTCAGTGGAAGAGCAGGTGCGCATACGGAACTCCGAACAGAAGCCCCTCGGGTCGCGCATCCTCCAGCTTCCGCTGTCGCTCCGGCCCAGGAAGCTACCGGGACCCAGGGCCACTAGCCTATCCCCGAACAGCCGGCGAAGGTACGAAGGTCTTCTCAGTGAAACCAATTAAGCGAAGCCTCGTCGAGGCACAGCAAGCTGCAGCGAGCATGGCGGAAGACCGCCTGCAGCCTGGGCGCTCGTTCCTCGAACGAGCCGTCCTTGTTGCTGTCGAGTTCACAGGCGAACGGCGCAAACTCACCGCGGCTGCGCGTATGGCTCGCAAAGCCGCGGCCGTCTCCGCAGGAACGCTCGACCTCAATTCCAGCGACGCTGCACTAGTCCAGACGAACCCTGCACCGGCAGCCGATCTTGACTTCGAAGCCTCCCTGGCCGAGTTTCAGGAACTGGCCCGCAGCGCCGGAGCCGAAGTCTCAGCGACCCTCATCCAGCGCCGTCCCCGTCCCGATCCCGCAACTCTCGTCGGCCAGGGCAAGCTCGAGGAGATCGAAGGTGTCATCGCCTCCACCGGAGCCGACCTCGTCCTCTTCGACCATGACCTCACTCCATCCCAGCTCAGAAACCTCGAAGCCAGGCTGCCCTGCCGTGTCATCGATCGCACCCAGCTCATCCTCGACATCTTCGCCCGCCACGCCCGAACCCGCGAAGGTCAGCTTCAGGTCGAGCTCGCTCAGCTCGAGTACCAGCTCCCTCGCCTCGCCGGACGAGGAAAAGCCATGTCCCAGCTTGGCGGCGGCATCGGCACCCGTGGCCCTGGTGAAACCCAGCTCGAAACCGACCGCCGCAAAATCAACCTCCGCATCGACCACGTCAAGGAGCAGCTCGAATCTGTCCGCCGCATTCGCCGTCAGCAGCGTCAGCGCCGCGAAGCCGTCCCCGTCCCTGTCGTCGCCCTGGTCGGTTACACCAACGCCGGCAAAAGCACCCTCTTCAACGCCCTCACCGAGGCTGGCGTCCTCGAGTCCTCCCGCATGTTCGCCACCCTCGATCCCAAGCTGCGCCAGCTTCAACTCCCCTCACGCCGCAAAATCCTCCTCTCCGACACCGTCGGCTTCATCCGCAACCTGCCCCACACCCTCGTTACCAGCTTTCGTGCAACGCTCGAGGAGGTTGAACGCGCTGAGCTTCTCCTGCACATCCGCGATGCCTCCAGCCCCATGATGGACGAGCAGAAGCTTCAGGTTGAGCGCGTCCTCGCCGAGCTCGACGTGACCAAAAAGCCCATCATCGAAGTCCTCAACAAGATCGATCTTGTGCCTGCCGATATCCCCATGGGTGCTCCCGGCAGCATCGCCGTCTCTGGTCTCAAAAAACAGGGTCTCGACCACCTTCTTGAAGCCATCGACAACGCTCTGGTGGTCGATCCCCTTATCGAAATGAGCTTCCGTCTGCCCCAGTCCGAAGGCGCTGTTATCGCCGCGCTGGACGCCGGAGCCGTGGTCGAGGCGAAGCATTTTGAAGGGAATCTTGCCTACATTACCGCGCGAGGTCCGGCATCCCTTTTAAATCGTTTTAGGAGGTTTCAGGAACGCGTCGCAACTCCAGCCTGAGCACGCCCTTAACTAGCATAGGCCGCCTGAAGGGGAGCGGAGGTGGTGTCCCCATTCACGCGACCTATGTGACCCAGATAATAGGGTCCGGGTGGTGCCTATAGTCTAGTCCTCCAATCAAAGAAGTCAATGTTTTCCCCGGTAGTCGAGCTATGTTCGATAATCGGTCATGCGAAACGTTTACCGAAACTTCTTTGTTTGACACTCTCGCAAACGCTTTGCTAAAACTAGGTGTACCGCAAACTTTCAGTAAGGCCATTCTCTCAACGCTTCGGTTCCACAAAATAGCTGTCTACAGCAGCTTACGATAGGACTTCTGAGCGGCTTCGGCCGACCCCCTTCATGGATCAGATACTTAATCAACTCGGTGGACTTGTGCTCGGCTCTGTGCCGACGATGGTCCTTTTCATTCTGCTGGTCATCGCGTACGGCTTCCTCGTTCGCCGTCCTCTGGAGCGCGTTCTTGCCGAGCGCCGCGCCCGCACCTCGGGTGCCGTCGAACAGGCTCGCGGAGCCATCGCAGCCGCCGAAGCCAACACCACGGCTTACGAAGACAAACTCCGTGCTGCTAAATCCGAAATCTTCCAGGCTCGCGATCGAAAGTTGAAACAGTGGAACGCCGAGCGCGAAGCTGCTCTTGAAGAGGTTCGCAATTCCACCAGGCAGCGCGTCCTCACCGCCAAGCTGGATATTGAGAAGAGTGCCACCGATGCTCGCGATCAGATCGAATCCCAGAGCGGCGAATTGACCGCAAAGATCCTCAGCGCAGTCCTCCCGGCTGGCGTTGTTCCCACGGAGGTCGCTCAGTGAATTTGACCTCTGTCAAAAAGCTTCTTCCCGCTCTCATGCTTGCGGCACTGTTCATCGCTCCCGCCCATCACATTGCCCGGGCGCAGGAAGCTGCTCCGGCCACAGCCAGCGGCACCAGCAGTACGCCGGAAGCTCAGGCACCTGAGAAAAACAAGCAGGAAGAAGACGAGAACGAAGCCTATAAGCATTCGCCCACCGTCCGCGCTCTCGGCGCGAAGCTCGGCATGAACGCCGACCAGGCCGCGACCGCCTTTACAGTAGCGAACTTCGTCGTCCTTGCTTTATTGGTCGGCTGGTTCCTGCTCAAGACTCTTCCCAAGACCTTCCGCGACCGCAACACCGCCATTCAGAAGCACCTCGTCGACGCCCGTACGGCGACCGAAGAGGCCAGCATCCGGCTGAATAGTGTCGAAGCCCGCCTTGGCAAGCTCGATGAGCAGATCGCCGCGATGCGCGCCCAGGCAGAGAAAGACTCCGTCGCCGACGAGCAGCGCATCAAGGCCTCCGTCGAGGAAGAGAAGCAGAAGATCCTCGCCGCCGCCGAGCAGGAGATCGTCGCAGCTACTGCCAACGCGCAACGTCAGATTAAGCAGTACGCTGCCGAGCTCGCCATCGGCCAGGCCGCCAAGAAGCTCGTTGTTTCAGCCGAAACTGATCGCCTCCTCGTGCAGCAGTTCGCCCGCCGCCTCGCCGGAGACGATTCGAAAGAGGGGCACAACTAATGTCTGTCGTCGCCCTTCGTTACGCCCACGCCTTCGCCTCGGTCGCCGCTTCGACCAGGATCGACACCAACGCCGCGCAGCAGCAGCTCCGCGACTTCAGCGGCACCCTCGCCGACAGCCACGACCTTCGCGAGGTCCTGATGAACCCGTCCATCGCCGTCGAGCAGAAGCACAAGATTCTCGACGCGATTGCCGCTCGCATCGGCATGTTCCCTCAGGTCCGCAACTTCATCGCGGTCATCATGGATCACCAGCGCCTCGCTGAGCTCGACGAGATTCTTGCCGAATATCACGCCGTCGCCGACGAGCAGTCCGGCCTCGCCGAGGCCGAAATTATCAGTGCCCACGAGCTCAACGACGAAGATCGCGTCACCCTCGAAGCCCAAGTCGCCAAGCTCGCCGGAGGCCGCGTTCGTGCAACCTACCGTCAGGATGCCACACTGTTGGGTGGTGCTGTCGTTCGCATCGGTTCCACCGTATACGATGGCTCCATTCGAGCCCAGTTACAGCAATTGAAGCAGAAGCTTGTAAACGCGTAGATCTCATTCGCGAGCGCACCGTTTTTTCAAAGATTGATACGAATCGAGTAGAAGGAAGACATGGCAAAGATCAACGCAGGTGAGATAACAGAGCTGCTGCGCCAGCAGATTGAAAACTACGAGCAGAAGATCCAGGTCGACGAAGTCGGCACCGTGATCTCGCTCGGTGACGGCATCGCCCGTGTTCACGGCCTCGACAAGGTCATGGCTGGCGAGCTCATTGAGTTCCCCCACGGCATCGCCGGACTCGCCATGAACCTCGACGAAGATCAGGTAGGCGCCGTTCTCCTCGGCGACTACACCGAGATCAAGGAAGGCGACACCGTCAAGCGCACCGGCAAGATCATGTCGGTCCCCGTCGGCGAAGCCCTCATCGGCCGCGTCGTCAACGCGCTCGGTCAGCCCATCGACGACAAGGGCCCCATCAACACCGACACGTTCCTCCCCGTCGAGCGTCTCGCTCCCGGCGTCATCGATCGCCAGTCCGTCCGCGAGCCCATGGCCACCGGCATCAAGGCCATCGACACCATGATTCCCATCGGCCGCGGCCAGCGCGAACTCCTCATCGGCGACCGCCAGACCGGCAAGACCGCCATCGCGCTCGACACCATTATCAACTCCGCCAAGAACAACCTCATCTGCATCTACTGCGCCATCGGACAGAAGCGCTCCTCCGTCGCCCAGGTTGTGCAGACCCTCGAAGAGAACGGCGCCATGGCCTACACCATCGTCGTCGCCGCCACTGCATCCGAGCCCGCGCCCATGCAATACCTCGCTCCCTTCGCCGCCACCGCCATGGGCGAATACTTCCGCGACTCCGGCAAGCACGCCCTCGTCATCTACGACGACCTCTCCAAGCACGCCGCCAGCTACCGCGAAATCTCGCTGCTCCTCCGCCGTCCGCCAGGCCGCGAAGCCTACCCCGGCGACGTCTTCTATCTCCACTCGCGTCTGCTCGAGCGCAGCTCCAAAGTCTCCGAGAAGCTCGGCGGCGGCTCCCTCACTGCGCTGCCCATCATCGAGACCCAGGCCGGCGACGTCTCCGCCTACATCCCGACCAACGTCATCTCCATCACCGACGGCCAGATCTTCCTTGAGACTGACCTCTTCAACTCGGGCGTCCGTCCCGCCGTCAACGTCGGCCTCTCGGTCTCACGTGTAGGCTTCTCAGCCGCCACCAAGGCCACCAAGCAGGTAGGCGCCACGCTGAAGCTCGACCTCGCCCAGTACCGTGAGCTCGCCGCCTTCGCCCAGTTCGGCTCCGATCTCGACAAGGTTACCCAGCAGCAACTCAATCGCGGCCAGCGCCTCACAGAGCTGTTGAAGCAGCCCCAGTTCCAGCCGCTCACCGCAGAGAAGCAGGTCGCAATTCTCTTCGCCGGCGTCAACGGTCTGCTCGACGACGTCGAAGTCGCCGACCTCCGCGCCTTCGAGGACGGCCTCTATCCCTACCTCGAAACCGTGCAGCCTGCGATTCTCACCGACATCGCCACCAAGAAGGCGCTCGACGACGATCTCAAGAGCCGTCTCACCGCCGCCATCAAGGACTACAAGGCCAACTTCCTCGCCGACCGCAAAGCCAAGAAAGAAGCTGCGGGGAAAGAAGTGGCTGCGGCCAAATAAACCATGGCAAACGTACTCGATCTCCGGCGTCGCATCCGCAGTGTAAAGAACACGCGGCAGATCACCAAGGCCATGAAAATGGTCTCGGCGGCCAAGCTGCGTCGCGCGCAGGAGCGTGCCATGCTCGCCCGCCCCTACGCCCAGATGATCTCGAACGTACTCGAGTCACTGGTTCGCCGCACCGACATCTACAACGGGGAAGCTGGCGACATCCTGCATCCTCTGCTGGTTGAGCGCGAGGAGAAGAACGTTCTCGTCGTCGTCGTCGCCGGAGACAAGGGCTTCGCCGGTGCGTTCAACTCAAACATCGTCAAGGCCGCGCAGGGCTTCATCGATTCCCGCCGCGCCACCGGTCAGAACGTAGACATCGAGCCTGTAGGGCGCAAGGCACGCGATACCTTCCGCAAGCGCTATCCCGCTGCCGTCTACGAGAAGACCGAAGAGCACTACGACAACGATCTCGCCACGCACTTCGAGACCATCCGTCATCGTGCCGAGCCAATCGAAATCACAGGCGATCATCCGACGGTTCTGCTCAAGATCAACATCGACGAAGTAAGCGACATGGCCCACTCCATCATCGAGCGCTACACCCGCGCCGAGATCGATTCGGTCTACATCGTCTACAACGAGTTCAAGTCCGTCATCTCGCAGCGCGTCGTCGTCGAAAAACTCCTTCCTATCCGCAAGCTCGGCTCGCACGAGATCACCGTGGCCGAAGAGATGAGCGAAGAGCAGAAGGAAGCCGCCGGTCACGCCGCCAGGACCGCTGGTATCAGCCTGCAGGTTCCCGAAGAATCGGTCATCGAGTCCGAGGCCAAGAAGTTCGGCACCGCCGAGGTCGACTACATCTTCGACCAGTCGCCCGCGCGCCTCTTCCGTCACCTCATGCCCAAGTACGTCACCACGCAGATCTTCCACGCCTTGCTCGAATCCGTCGCAGCCGAGCACGCCGCCCGCATGACGGCAATGGACTCTGCGACCAACAATGCCGGAGACATGATCGACGCCCTCTCGCTCACCATGAACCGTGTGCGTCAGGCAGCGATTACAAAGGAAATTATTGAGATTGTGAGTGGCGCCTCCGCTCTGTAACACCGGACAGCAAGTATCCGGCGAGTTTTTGAAGTGCACTGTTTTAGTTTTGCTTCTAGGTAGACCAAGGCCTTAGCCTTAGCACCCTGGAAGGGGCAACAAATTAGTTTTGCTTCTAAGTAGGTCAGGGCTTCAGCCCTGACATCTCGAGGCGCAACAGAATCGGGCCTTAGCCCCTGAATTATGTTCTCCTCGCACAAGGCTATATCTGTCGAGTGGGGCTAAGTTTCTAAAGTGTCAGACGAATCGGAGTTTTGCTTCTAACCGAATCGCGAGTTTTTTGTATCTCGAAGCGAGAAAGAATTTATGGCAGAGAATATTGGAAAAGTAATTTCGATCAGCGGCCCGGCCGTTGACATTCAATTCGAAGAGTCTAAGATGCCCGCCATCTTCCAGGCCCTCCGCATCGTCAGCGAAGGCTTCGACGTCCCCACCCCGCTCGACATCGTCGTCGAGGTCCAGCAGCATCTCGGCGAAGGCCGCGTCCGCTGCATCGCCATGGTCGCGACCGAAGGCATGGTCCGCGGCATGAAGGCGATCGACACCGGCGCAGGCATCACGGTCCCCGTCGGCCGCGAGACCCTCGGCCGCGTACTCAACGTCCTCGGCCAGCCCGTCGACGAGCTCGGCCCCGTCAACGCCAAGGTGCACATGCCCATCCACCGGCAGGCTCCAGCCTTCGACGAGCAGTCCACCAGCGAAGAGATGTTCGAGACCGGCATCAAGGTCATCGACCTCATCCAGCCCTTCCTTAAGGGCGGCAAGATCGGCCTCTTCGGCGGCGCCGGCGTCGGCAAAACCGTCGTCATTCAGGAGCTCATCAACAACGTTGCCAGCCAGCACGGCGGCTTCTCGGTCTTCGCCGGCGTCGGCGAACGCACCCGCGAAGGCAACGACCTCTGGATGGAATTTCAAGAGTCGGGAGTCATTGATCTTAAAGACCTCCCCAAGAGCAAAGCCACACTCGTCTATGGCCAGATGACCGAGCCCCCAGGGGCCCGTCTCCGCGTCGCCCTCACCGGCCTTACCGTCGCCGAGCACTTCCGCGACGAGGAAGGTGCGGACACGCTGCTCTTCATCGACAACATCTTCCGCTTCACCCAGGCCGGTTCCGAGGTCTCCACGCTGCTCGGCCGTATGCCGTCGGCCGTAGGTTATCAGCCGAACCTCGCCACCGAAATGGGCGAGCTGCAGGAACGCATCACCTCCACCAAGAAGGGTTCCATCACCTCCGTGCAGGCCGTCTACGTTCCTGCCGACGACTTGACCGACCCCGCGCCGGCCACGACGTTCGCCCACTTGGACGCAACCACCGTGCTCTCGCGTCCCCTCTCGGAACTGGGTATCTACCCCGCCGTCGATCCTCTGGCCTCCACCTCGCGCATTCTCTCTCCGCGCATCGTCGGCCAGGAGCACTACGACGTGGCCCAGGGCGTCAAGAAGATCCTCCAGCGTTACAAGGACCTTCAGGACATCATCGCCATCCTCGGTATCGACGAGCTCTCCGAAGAGGACAAGATCACCGTCGCGCGGGCACGTAAAGTCCAGCGCTTCCTCTCGCAGCCCTTCCACGTCGCGGAAATCTTCACCGGCATCCCCGGCGCCTACGTCAAGGTCGAGGACACCATCCGCTCCTTCAAGGAGATCATCGAAGGCAAGCACGATGACATCCCCGAGCAGGCCTTCTATCTCAAGGGCGGCATCGAAGACGTAATCGCCGCCGCAGAAAAGATGAAGCAGATCGCGTAACCGTGGAGTTTTTGCTTTTGAGGTAGGCCAGGGCTTTAGCCCTGGCATCTCGAAGCGGAACAAAAGGGGCTTTAGCCCCTGAGGTAATGCATTAGGTTTTGTTAAGGGCACGGCTTCAGCCGTGCCGAAAAGAATCAAGCACGAAAGGGGCTTTAGCCCCTGAGGTCACTCATGGCAGACACAGCGAACTCCGGACAACTCGCAGTCAGGCTGGTAACCCCAGACCGCATCCTGCTCGACGCCACTGCCGACGCAGTCGAGCTGCCGTCGATGTCCGGCTACCTTGAAGCTCTTTACGGCCACGCTCCTCTGCTCGCAGAGCTCGGCGCAGGCGAAGTTCGCCTCCACGGCGGCACCTCCGGCGATCAGAAGTTCTTCGTAGCCTGGGGCTTCGTCGAAGTCCTCCCCGAACGCGTAACCATCCTCGCCGAAACTGCGATGCACCCCAACGAGATCGACGTCGCTGAGGCCCGTCAGGAGCTTCAGGAAGGCGAAAAGCTCTGGAACGAAGCCGGCGACGACGGCGAAAAGTACGACGAAGCCAACGCGATCACCCGCCAGGCCGAAGAGAAGATCGCCTCCGCCGAAGGCAAGAGCACCTAACCAAATCCCTGTTCCAAAACTCAAAAGCCGCCTCTCGAGGGCGGCTTTTTATTTCCACAGAAATATTTTCGAAAACTGCAAAATTTCCACCCCTCCGCAACACGTAATTTCAATGTCGCGATTGCCACGCAATCCACCAGACTCTGTCCACAAAAACACCACCACGAAACACCACTTTCCCCAAAACACCCTCAGAAATACCAGCAAAATAGCAAAGCCCCGGACGAATCCGGGGCCAAACTTTTCTGCAAAATTGAACTAACGTTACGAGGCTTTCTTCGACTTCGGAGTCGGCGCAGGAGCCTCTGCCGCTGCCTCAGCAGCCTGCCGCAGCGAATGGATCACAACCCGCAGCATCTCCTCCTCCGGAGCAGGCTTACCCGTCCAGATCTCGAACTGCCGCGCCCCCTGGGTCACAAACATCTCAACCCCAGTAATGATGGGGATATTCTGCTGCCGCGCCGCACGAAGCAACGGCGTCTCCACCGGGTTGTAGACCAGGTCGAACACAAGCTTCGCATTCAAGTCCTTTGCTTCCAGCAGTTGCGCGCCCTTCTGCCCCGCCATTCCAATCGGCGTCGCATTGATGATCACATCTACAGGAGTCTTCGCCAGCGCCTCTTTCTTAATCGCCTTCGAGCCGGATTGCTTCGCCAGCTTAGCCGCAGTCTCCGCCGTGCGATTGAGAATAAACACATCCGCACCCTTATCCCGCAGCCCAAACACCGCGGCCCGCGCGGCTCCGCCCGCACCCAGCACCAGCGCCTTGGCTCCACGCAAGGACATGCGCTTCTCGATCGGCCCTACGATACCCGCAACATCCGTATTGAACCCATACAGCTTGCCATCCTGCGCCCGCAGTACCGTATTGCAAGCGCCAATCTTGGCCGACAGCGGATCCGTCTTCTCGAGATGCGCCATGATCTCCTGCTTCAACGGCATCGTAACGCTAAGCCCCTGAATCGGAATCTCTTGCACCAGCTTCAGCAAATCGCCAATCTTGGTAGCCTGCAGCGCGAGATACACCGCATTCACCGTCTCACGTCGGAACGCCGTGTTCATCATCACCGGCGAGAGCGAGCTCTTGATCGGATTTCCCGCAACCCCATAAACCTTCGTAGCCGCGTCGACTTGTTCGATGCGATACGTCTCGATCAAGGTACGAGCGGCGATTTGCCCCGGCCCCGTCTCCTCGCCCGGTGTCGCCGCTGCAAAGGTAAACGCACTGCCTGCTCGCACCCCCAGCACGCGCGAGATAATACCCGCATCGCCCATGCAGATGCCGATAATGTTGGAATTATCGGCCTTCCGTTCCAGGAAGCGCATCAGCGTGACATTGTCGGTAAGGTTCTTTGCCGTGGGTACAATCTTGATGAAGTCCGGCTGAAACGGCATGATCCGCTCGTAGATGCCGTCAAGGTCCTTCGTAGCGGAGAAGTCGTGATGGCTGATGATGAGCGCAGCACCCGCATCGCGAAGCTTCTGCAGTTCACCCTTCTTCAACGCCTCCACAGACTCCAGTTCTAGATCAATAAGGTGAAATCCTGCTGCAGCAGCCTTCGAAAGAATCTCTACCTCGGCAGCAACCGTGCCGGAAAACCTTCCACCATTGGCTTCGCGTCGACAGGTCGCAATGCCCGTAGCAGCAGTATTGTCCGAGAAGAAGTTCTTAAACTTCGCCAACGCTGGCAGTGGCTTCTCGAGATAATCCAGTCTGAATTCGAGGAAGGATGTTTCTTTTACGGCAACGCTCGCTTTTTCGAGCATCTCGGCAGCCGTGGTGCCGATGATGGCAACACAAACCTTGCCGATACGGGAACGGAGAAACTGGGGGGCTACGTTAGGCACATTCGCTCTCATGTCTACAATCGCGGTATCTTACAGATCCGCGAGATAGGATGCAAATTTTGTTGAAACAAAAGGAGGTTAGCACGATCCGAAGATACTACCTGGGGACTTTCTCGTAAAGCCACAACACCTGATTGTAGACGCTGGGGAGCGGCAAAAGTAACCATACGAGATAGAAACGTTTTGATTTTTTCGTCTCTAGTATAAGTAGGTCGTGGGCGGATTTTCGCCTGAACGGTTCATCGGCTTCAGGGGGGCATAATTGGGACAACTTACTGCAAATAAAGAACCTATCGGGATCGAAATAGTGCGCGTCAAAGCGTGGGAACACTTCGATTGGTTGCGACATGGGTTCAGCACTCGGGGAGGTGGAGTCTCTAATATTTATGGTGGAAATTCGCTTAATCTCGGCTGGACCAAGGAGGACGATTCAACGTCCGTGGCCGAGAATCGGCGTCAATTTGTTGGTGCAGTAGATGGTAAAACGACAGGCAAAGCTGGTTTTACGCTGGTAAATGTGCGGCAGGTTCACTCCGCAATCACCCAAGTTATCCACGAGGAAGACGAGCCTTTCGCAGGCAAGCTTCAAACAGCGGAAGGCAAAGCCATCCTCGAAGGTGACGGCCTGATGACAAATCTTCCCGGGGTGATGCTCGGAGTAGGCACCGCAGATTGCGTACCGGTGCTGGTCGTGGATGTGGAAAAGAGAGCCGTAGCAGCCTTTCACGCCGGCTGGCGAGGGACTGTCGCACGCATCGTCGAGCAGGGAATCGCAAAGATGACGCAAGAGTACGGCTCACAGCCGAAGGACCTCATAGCAGCGATTGGGCCGAGCATTGGAGCCTGCTGTTACGCTGTTGGCGACGAAGTGCGAACCGCATTCGCATCACAGTTCGACCACGCGGATGACCTGTTTCTGTCAGATCACAAAGCCAATCCTTCTCTCCATGTCGATCTATGGAAAGCCAATCAGCGGCAGTTGCTCGCTGCTGGAATCGAGCCTTCAAGGATCACGATAATCGGTGAATGCACGGCGTGTTCGCGCGACGAGCAGGGAAGACGCCGCTACTTCTCGCATCGCGCAGAGCAAGGCATTGCCGGGCGAATGTTGAGCGTAGTGGGAATAGTCCCCGAGTAAAACTGATTCACTCGGGGACCATCTTACTTACTCCATCTCCGTCTCCGTGCCATGCACATGCGTGGGTTGGCGCAGTAACAGCGGCATCACGAAAAGAATCGCGATCACGGTAGTAATCATGCCGCCTACGACGACTCGAGCGAGAGGCTGTTGTGCCTGCGCTCCAATACCGTTGGAGAGCGCCGCCGGCAGAAGACCAAGCCCCGCGGCCATGCACGCCATCACGACGGGCCGCATCTCGTCGACGCAACCATGTTCAAGCCCGGTCCCGTCGATGCTCTCGCGCTGAGCACGGCGCACGCCGGACATAAAGACCACAGCGCCCAGCGTCGCAACTCCGATCAGCGATGTGAAGCCGACTGCAGCCGAGATGCTGAACGGCGTACGCGTAATAAAGAGCGACGCCGCTCCACCTACCGCTGCGAACGGCAGCGTGGCGATGATGATGAAGGCATCCTTCCACGTATTGAATTGGACGTAGAGCAGAATAACGATGATCGCCAGCGATATCGGAATGATCACTGCAAGACGCCGTTGTTCCTTGCGCAAGCTATCGAACTCGCCCGCCCACGTGTAGTCGTACCCTGTCGGCATTGGAACGGACTGTTTCAGTTTCGCCTGCAACTCCGTGATGGTCGTAGAAAGATCCCGCCCGCGAACGCTGAACTTGATCGGAATGTAGCGGCGTCCGTCCTCGCGATAGATCATGAAGCTACCCTCGCGAATAGCTACGTTGGCAACTTGAC
Organism: Edaphobacter sp.; assembly: GCA_035317185.1. GTDB lineage: Bacteria > Acidobacteriota > Terriglobia > Terriglobales > Acidobacteriaceae > Edaphobacter. Next base: position 149,280 of record DATHHN010000031.1, on the reverse strand, counting down.
CTAACGGTATACGGCTGCCATCCGCAGTCGGAATGAGGATGGCGCGAATAGCGTCCGGACTGCTGCGATTAGCCTCAGGGTAGCGCACCGTCAGGTCAAAGCGGCGATCCCCCTGGATAACCTGTGACACCGGTGCACCACCGATGGCGGCCTGCACCGCCGCATTGATATCGCCCGCGAGGATGCCGAAGCGAGCAGCCTTGGCGCGATCGATCTGGATGATCAACGACGGTTGACCTCCCACCTTGAAGACGCCAACATCCGCAACACCCGGCACAGATTTCATCGTCTGCTCGATCTTGTCCGCAAGGTTCGTGAGCGTATCGAAGTCATCGCCGAAGAGCTTCAGTGAGTTTTCGCCTTTCACACCGGACATCGCTTCTTCCACGTTGTCCTGAATGTTCTGCGAAAAGTTCAGCTCGATGCCAGGGAAGCGCGAAAGTCGCCTGCTCATCTCGTCGATCAACTGGGGTTTGGTCAATCCGCGCCGCCACTCTTCCTGCGGCTTCAGTTGAACCGATATCTCGATATTGTTGAAGGTGCTGACGTCGGTTCCATCGTCGGGCCGTCCCATCTGCGAGACGGTCTGCGTCACTTCAGGCGACTCGGCAATGACAGCACGCAGTTGATTCGCGATGTTGGCCGAAGTATCGAATGAAATGTCCTGCGGCAGCGTGGCGCGAATCCAAAGATTGCCCTCTTCTAGCGGTGGCATGAACTCTCCGCCAACCAGAACGAAACAGAGGATGCCGACACCCAGCATGGCCGCGGCTCCAATCCAGACCAACGCCGTGTGCCGCAAAGCCCGATGCAGCGTGCTCTCGTATCGATTGCGCAAAAAGCGGCTAAGCCACGTATAGCCATCGCCGACCTTCTGCTCTGTGGGCGCCGTGATGTAGCCCAACACAGGCGCAAATACCAGCGCGAACAGCAGCGCGCCCAGAAGAGCAAATCCATATGTCACCGACATTGGTGAGAAGATCTGCCCCGCGACACCCTGCATGGTGAAGAGCGGAATGAACGCGACCAGAATGATTGCGGTAGAGAAGAGAACCGGAGTAGCGGCATCGGCCACACCTTCAACGATGAGGTTTCCAGTCTCTTCACCCGGGATACGGCGCGTGAGCTTTCGATAGATACTCTCGAGCACAATGATCGACGAATCGACGAGGATCCCGAAATCGATGGCGCCAATCGAAATCAGATTTGCAGATCGTCCCGTCAGCACCATCATGCCAAAGGCAAACAGAACGGCAAACGGAATCGTGACGGCGGCGATGAAAGTAATGCGAAGGTCACCGAGCATCGACAGCAGCACCAGCGTGACCAGCACAAGGCCGGTGATAATGACCTCGCGAACGGTATGCGTCGTTCGGCTGATCAATACTGTTCGGTCATAGATAGTGCTGATGTGCATCCCCGGGGGAAGCAGGCTGCCGCTGTTGAGCTGTGCGATCTTGATCTTCAACGCCTGAAGCGCAGGAATGGACTTCTCATCCTTCTGAAGCAGCACGATTCCAAGCACAATGTCGTTCTGTTTATCGCGACCTATCTGGCCGAGCCGCGGTTGAAAACCTTCCGAAACTTTGCCGATATCACGCACAGTAATCGGCGCGCCGTTCTTTGCCGCTACAACAATTGCGCCGATGTCCTCAACGGTATGCACCTGGCCTACCGAGCGAATATTTACATTTTGGTTGCCGAGCTGAAGATAATTGCCCCCCGCATTCGCATTCGACGACTGCACCGCATTCAGAACCTGCGGCAGGGTAACGCCGAAGCTCAACAGCTTATTCGGATCAGTCTCGATCTGGTACTGACGTGTCGTTCCGCCAAATGTTGTGATGTCGATGATGCCCGGCACCTGTTTCAACTCGCGGCGCACCAGCCAGTCCTGCGTGGCTTTGATCTCGTTAAGCGTGTATCCGGGCCCTACAAGTTGATACCGAAAGATCTCACCGATCGGCGACCACGGAGAGAGTTGCGGCTGAAGATTATTCGGCAGCGTCAACGTTTGCAGACGGTTCAGCACCTCCTGGCGATCACGAAAATTTTCGCTGTCGAAGCTGAAGTAAAGTTTTACGTCCGACAGCCCGAAGATGCTGATCGAACGCACCTGTTCGAGATGCGGCGTGCCATTGAGCGTAGTCTCAATCGGCACCGTTACCTGCTGCTCCATCTCTTCAGCAGACCACGATGGATTCTGCGTAATGATTTCAACCAGCGGCGGCGAAGGATCGGGATACGCCTCGATATCAAGGCGCGTCAGCGCGAAAGTTCCCGCGGCGAGCATCACAAGAAAGATGATCAGAACGATAGCGCGATACCGGATGAAGAGTCGGATGAATGGTTGCACGCTTATTCTCCGCTCGAGGGACGCAGCAGCGCCCCTCCGGTTGTGACGACTTTGTCGCCATCGTTCAGCCCTGTCAGCACCTCTATGCTCTTCACGCCACCTGAGTCGAACGAGCGTCCTGTCGTGACAATGCGCTGATCGAACTTGCCCGATGCATTGGGAACAAAGACGTAAGTTTTCTCCCCTTCATGCAAAACAGCAGTCGCAGGAAGAATGACGGAGTTTCGTAACGCACCGGGAACCCGAATCGTCGCGAACATATCCGCCTTCAACATGTGTTGCGGATTCGGCAGCACAACGCGCAGCTTGAGCGTATGTGTGTTCGGGTCCAGCGCATCCCCCACATTCGCAATTCGCCCAGTCAACTGCATATCGGGATACGCAGGAACACGAATCTGGACCTCGCGCCCAGGCTTGAGCGATGCAAGATCGCGTTCGAAGACATCGCCCACAATCCACACGTTATCGATGTTGGCGATGGTGGCAATCGTCGTCGCATTATCGAGAGAACGCTGCATCTCTCCATTAGCCGTGCCGATATCAAGCACTACGCCTGAGATTGGCGCACGCAACGCGACATCATCGGAAACACCATCCTCTGCGAATCCCAGCTCGTGAATTCTCTGGCGCGCCCGGTCCAGTTCGGAGTGTGCCGTACGCGAGGTCGCATCGAGTTCGTCATAGTCTGCCTGCGAGAGCACCTCGTGCTGCAACAGCAGCTTTCCACGAGTCAGCGCGCGGTCTGCGCGAAGCACTTCGATCTTCGCCTTCTCAAAGTCCGCTCGCGCAGCAGCGATATCGCTGCTCTGGAGCTGCGCGATTACGTCGCCCTTCTTCACCTCTTGCCCAGGCAGCACGCGCAGGCCAAGTATGCGGCCGCTCAGCGGAGGAAAGATGCGAACGACGCGCGATGGATCGGCTGCGATGCGGGCTGGGACCTCGAGGTAGTCTGTGCTCTGCTGTACATGCGCAGTGGTTGTCTCTATACCGACATTCGTTGGCTGATTCTCCGCGGCAGGGGGCGGTGTTGATTTGCACGCCGTCAACGGCGCAACAAAAAGTGAGAGCAGCAGAAGCGATTCCGTTCGTGTCATGTGTGCTTTCATGGGATGATGTCCGTCGCGGTGGCGAAGCTGAGTTGATGAATGGCAAGCCAGACCTGTGCATTCGCGTTGAGGCTGCTCAGGTGAATCGAGCGGTAGTCGCGAAGAGCGTCCAGATAATCCAGCAGTGTCGTATTGCCATTGCGATAGCTGAACTGAAGGTTGTCGCGAACGTGTCCGGCCTCGTCGAGATAGTGGCTGTTGTAGCGATGCGCCATACGCTGTGCCGTATCGAGCGCCATCCATGCCTGATCAACATCGGAGACGACCTGATTCCGAGCGGCCGCTACAGCAAACCGGCTCGAATCCACCTCATAGCGTGTACGTTCCTTCTCTCCCTGGTTGCGGTCGAAGATGCGCAGCGGAATCGCCACATTGACGCCGAAGGTATTGTCTGCGCCACTGCGTTCGTATTCGCTGGCCACCGTCGGGTCTGTCGTTCCGCTCGCGATGGCGAACTTCGCGTTCGCCTGCGAGACCAGCAGCGCTTGTCTCGCCGCCGTGTAGTCAGGCCTCGCTGCCAGCGCCTGCGTCTCCGCATCAGCCATGGTCAGCGGTAGCGCGGGAGGCTCGAGCGTCCCCACAATGTCCATCGCCGGGTCAGGCCGGTCCGATCCAAACAGCAGCTGCAACTGCGAGCTGGCCTGCTGCAGATTCAGTCGGGCCGTATCGACGTCCGATTCAAACTGCGCCATCTGCAGGTCGATCCGTTCGAAGTCGGTCCGCGTGATATCGCCCGCATCCAATCGCGCCCTGCTCAGGTCCACCGTCTTCTGATAATCGGTAAGGTTCTCCTGCGCAACACCAAGCGACGCCTTGGCGAGCAGCATAGTCGTAAATGCCTGGCGAACGGCGAGCACAAGCTGTCGCTCCTGGTCCCGATACTGGCTCTCCGTCTCGTCTGCCGTAGCCTCCGCACCTTCCAGTCGCCAGCGACGTTTCTGCCCGCGCTCGAAGAGCCGCGAAACACTGGCGGAATAGAAGTAAGGATTGCCACCGCTGTTGTTGACCTCTGGGAGAGTAACGCCTTGTCCCAGAGCGGTAAACGTAGGATTCTGGCGCAGACCCGCCGTAATCTTCGTTGCCTGCACGGCAGTGACGTGCTGGCGAGCCGAGATCAGCGAGGCATTGCCCGTTCGCGCCCGTTCTACAGCCTGTTGCAGCGTCAGCGGAGTGGTTACGCCGAATGGCGAAGGAGGTATCGGTGTTTGCGCCGCCAGCGTCGGCGGAATTGCTAACAAAACGGCGCAGAGTGCATGAAGGGCTTTCTGAGTCATGCCTGCCTTTAAATTAGTTTTTTTGAAATATCCCGGTGAAGTTTAGGAAGTTATCTTCTTCCGCGCAGAAGCTAAGCCGTAAGCAAAACCGTGGCAGGCGGAGGCCGCACACCGAAGGCCCGGACAAAGCCAGCCAGAAGCGTCGCCACGTATCCGTGGGTTCGAACACGGATCGAGCACATGGTCGGCAGGGCAATACCAATCAGGATCAGGGAGAGAAGAGAAATTGCATCCAGCATGTTGCTGCCCATGTGCAGCGAGGGCGCATCATGGTGACGGCGCATCACATGCTCAACCTCTGCGGGCGAAGTCATGGCTTGCAGATCGTCCGTCATGGAGATCACAGGGAACAGAAGCATCAGCAGAAGACACAGTGCTACACCCGCGCTCCACGACAACTTCGTGTGTCCGTGCCGTATCGAGTGAACGCAAAGGATGACCAGAAGAATGGACACCGAGAGCCACACGATATTGAGAAACAGTTCCACTTCGCTCCAGTATAGTGCGTCGGCACACAACACGCGTGAACCCACTCAGAAGGAAATGGCGGTGTAGAGAAATGCCGGGCAAATTTCGCCCGGCAGCAATCAGTTATTACATCGAGGGGTTACATTGCAGGCGGATGATGCGGATCGACGTCGCCGGTTGCACTCGTGCCCGCGGACGGCTTGTTAACGGAATCGCGAAGCTCCTTCGACGGCTTGAAGAAGGGGACACGTTTGGCTGGCACATCCACTTTGGCTCCGGTCTTCGGATTGCGTCCGGTCCTGGCGTTGCGCTGCCGCGTCCTAAAACTTCCGAATCCGCGGATTTCAATCTTGTCACCGGATTTCAGTGCCCCGATGACGGAATCAAACAAGGTATCGACGATGACTTCGCCATCACGGCGTGTAAGGTCGCCTAGGGCGGTGACTTTGTCGACAAGGTCAGCTTTAGTCATAATGGGGATCCTTTCCTGCTTGGGGAGGGCGAAGGCCCGGTCGAATCATCTTCTTGTTGATTGTAAATGGGATGGAGGTGTTCGGGGCAACCAAACACATATGGGACCAAGATGGGACATAAGTGGATTCAGATGCAAAAAATCGCAAACACGTTCACATCAGCGAAAAAAATCCCTCTCCACGATCCAGAATTCAGTCACTGATACGGTCTAAAGGCCGGAATATCGTGCCTTACTTGCCAGCGGCCGGTAAACCAACGGCACCGAATATTTTGTTGAAAGCTACTCGCCATCGGTCATATCCACATAAAAAAAGAAATCCCTCCATTGCCGAAAGGGTCTCGTGTTAAGAAAAGATCGTGGCTACTTCCACATGTAATAGAAGCCCGGAGCATGATTCAGCAACTGGCTCGGATTCGGAAAGAGGTCTTCTCCATCATCGGTCAGTAGAGCCAGCAAGCCGCGTTTATTCTTTGCCGGCCGAACGATCGCTGGCTCGCCCGAGATTCCTACGTCGCGCGCCGTATCGATCAGTGCCGAACGAAAGCCGCCAACCTTGTCGATCAGTCCAAGCGAAAGCGATTGCTCTCCGGTCCAGACCTGCCCTGTAGCCAGCGGCTTGATTTTGTCTTCCGTGCTATGCCGGCCCACAGCCACATCGTGGATAAACTGCGTGTACATGTTGTCCACCAGCGACTGGAAGTAAGCCTGCTCCTGGGGCGTCAAATCCCGGCTCGGGTCTCCTGCAGTCTTCAAATCGCCCTTCGAAATCGTCACATTCTTCAGTTTGGCCCACCGCAAAAGTTCGCCGTAGTTGGTCCATTCCATCACCACGCCGATCGACCCCACCACCGAGGCGCTATTGGCATAGACCCTGTCGCATGCCGACGCAATGTAATACGCTCCCGAAGCTCCTACCGACTCCACCGAAGCGACAATCTTTTTATTCTTTTCCTTCCGGACGCGAAGAACCTCGTTATAAATCTCCTGCGATGCCGCCGCCCCTCCACCAGGCGAGTTGATGTGCAGAATAATTGCCTTTACCGACGAGTCGTCGCCGAACTTCCGCAACTGTTCATTCACCGTCTCCGGAGACAGGATCACACCCGAGACATCGATCACCGCAATCTGATCGGAATTGAGCCCTATCCCACTGGTCGATCGCAGCGTGGCCCAGACCATCAGCGATACCATTAGAAACACCGCCGCAAACGAACCGCCAATCACCCCGATATAGAACCACGCAGAGCGTCGGCGCGGCGGTAGATAGCCATATCCCGCCGCAGGATAGGGTGGCGGAGCCCCGTAACTACGCGTGTACGGCGATGGAGGAGGAGGCGGTGGCGGTGGTACCTGGCGTTCGGAATCTTCTGACATGGTCTGCAGTTTAGCAGGGAAGATTCTTCGACGCAGCCTCTCGTCCAGAGCCTTCCAGCCGCCCTGCCAAAAACGAAAACCTTTTGAAGATAATGTGACCAAATTGGTTGCCCAAACGTCCAATCATTGCAGTATGATGAACGGCGGACGATTCGCCCCTCCCATAGGTTCACGTAAAGAAATTGTTTCTAGAAGGTTTTGACGACTGGCATGCCACATCCGCATTTAAGTATCGTAATTCCGGCCTATAACGAGAGCTTGCGTATCGAAGACGCATTGGAACGAGTCACTTCGTGCGTCGCCGAACAAGGCTGGGACGCTGAAATCCTCGTCGTCGATGACGGATCTAGGGACAATACTGCTGCTATCGTCCAGCGCTGGATGGCCAATCATCCTCGTCTCCATCTCATTCAGAACCCCGGCAACCGTGGCAAAGGCTACTCCGTCCGTAACGGTCTCCTTCAGGCCGCCGGTGACATCGTCATGTTCACCGACGCCGACCTCTCCGCCCCCATGGAAGAGGCTGAGCGCCTCATTGCCGCTATCAACAACGGCGCCGATGTTGCCATCGGTTCGCGCTGGTTAGACCGCACCCGTCAGACGATCCACCAGCCGCTTTATCGCCAGTTCTTCGGCCGCTGCTTCAACTGGATCACCCGCACGGTCATGGGTCTTCCTTTCAAGGACACCCAGTGCGGGTTCAAGGCTTTCACCCGAACCGCGGCACAAGTCATCTTCCGCCTTCAGACCATCGAGCGCTGGGGCTTCGATCCGGAGATTCTCTTCATCGCTCGTAAGCTTCGCTACACCATCCAGGAAGTTCCGGTCACCTGGGGGCATGACGAGCGTAGTCGCATCAGCTACCTCAAGGACGGCATGAAGATGCTCGAAGACATGTCCCGCATCCGCGCCAACTCCGTCCGTGGCCGCTACGACGAAGCCATCGCCGCCATGAAGGACACCAGCACGATGGTAACCCCTCCGGTCAAGACAGTAGCCGAAGCGAGTGCCGAAGCAAGACACTAAAACTCCTGCCCTTCTGGGTGGAGACGCAGGAGAACCCATAGAACATAAGAGTTTTCACCCACAGTTAATCCGGCCGCGCCCCACACCATAGAAAAATCTTTTGATACCGTCACAAAAACGGCCTATATTGTACATAAAGTGACTTTAGTTACACTTGTCCTCGGTCGCTCGTTTCCCACTCTGAAGCGGTTACCCGAAAGTTGCACCGTTACGCTTCCGATGTGGGACACCCCTAATCGAATCTCATTGCTACCTTGGTTTTGACTCACTTGTCCGGCTTGTTTCGCTCTTTGTATGAGCCTTGAACAAATGCAGTTCGTGACCAAGGAGCTTTATGCGTTTTCGTGTTTCACTTCGGGGCATCGGTGCCGTTATCGGACTTTTCGTGACTCTCGCGCTAGCGGGTTGCGGTGCAGGCGGCTCATCCTTACTGGCAGGCGGAGGCACCACCGGCGGCGGTAGTACAGGCGGCAGTGGTGGCGGCAGCACTGGTGGCGGCGGCACCGGCGGTGGAAGTGGCAGTGGAGGCAGTACCGGTGGAGGAACCACCCCTGCAGACGCCGCTCTTTCAGGAACCTTGTACGGCGGCCAGCAGCCCATCTCCGGCTCGACCGTCACCATGTACGCCGCAGGAACGACCGGCTACGGCACCGGCGCAACCTCTATCCTCAGCGGCTCCGGCCACGTCATGACCGACGCCAACGGTGGCTTCAGCCTCGCCAGCGGCTATTCCTGCCCCTCGCCTACTTCCCAGGTTTACCTCGTCGCCTCCGGCGGCAACACCGGCTCCGGCGTCAACAACAAGGCCGTCCTTATGGCGGCTCTCGGCAACTGTAACAGTCTCACCTCGTCCACCTTCATCAGCATGAATGAGGTCTCCTCAGTCGCCGCCGTCTACGCCCTGGCCCAGTTCATGACCCCCGGCAGCACCGCCGTCGGAACCAGCAGCACCAACATCACCGGCATGGTCAATGCCTTTCATACCGTAACCAACCTCACCGACCTTGCAAAAGGCACCGCCCGCTCGACCACTCCCGCCGGCAATGGCACAGTCCCAGCGAGCACCATCAACACCCTGGCCAACATCATGGCCGCCTGCGTCAACACGACCGGCGCAACTCCCACCTGCACCAGCCTCTTCTCCGCGGCCACGCCATCCGGCGGCACCGCCCCCACCGATACCCTCGCCGCAATCCTCGATATCGCCCAGAATCCCGGACACAGCGTCACAGCCCTCTTCAACGTGCCGCCCGCCCAGGCTCTCTTTCAGCCCAGCCTCTCCGGCGCACCAAACGACTGGACCATCAGCGTCGAGTACACCGGCGGCGGCCTCTCCACCCCCGGTCTCCCCGCCATCGATGCAGCTGGCAACATCTGGGTTCCCAACGGAATCGATCCCGGCACTCTAAGCGAGTTCAGCTCTACCGGCGAGCCGCTCTCCGGAGCCAACGGCTTCAGCGGCGGCGGCCTCAGCCTGCCCTTCGCCGTCGCCGTCGATCTCAACGGAAATGTCTGGTCCGCCAACTTCGGCGTTCCCGCCGTCAGCGAGCACACCGCCGGAGGCACAGCTCTCTCCGGCAACGGCTTCACCGCCACCGGCCTAAGCACCCAGTACGGCATCGCGCTCGACGCCACCGGCAACGTCTTCACCGCAAACTCCAACAGCACCGTCACCAAGCTGAACGCGGCCGGAACCTCCATCGGCCAGTTCACCAGCGGCGGTCTCAACTTCGGCTACGCCCTCGCCGTCGACGAGTTGCAAAACGTCTGGGTCGCAAACGCCGGGCCTCTTCTCACTCCCGGCAACACCATCTCGAAGTTCAGTAACAGCGGCACCGCAGCCTCGCTCAGCGGCTTCCTCGGCGGGGGTCTTAACAACCCCGAGGCCATCGCAATCGATGCCAACGGAAACGTCTGGGCTGGCAACTTCAGCAGCCCCGCCGTCAGCAAATTCAACAGCGCGGGTGCACCGCAATCGGGTGCCGGATACACCACGCCAGCCCCCGTCGCCGGAATCGCTGTCGATGGCAGCAACACCGTCTGGACTGCGAACTTGGACGGCTCAGTCAGCCATCTCTCCAATGCAGGCACAGCCATCTCCCCTGCGACAGGCTTCCTCGCCACAGGAGCCACCGGTGAAGTCGGCGTCGCCATCGACGCATCCGGCAACGTCTGGACCACGGACGCCTGGCCCAACGGCACCGGCCAATACAGCCTCTACGAGTACGTCGGAGCCGCCGGCCCAACCGCTGTCCCTCTCCAGCAGGCAGTCAAGGGCAAACTCCTCGGCCAACGACCCTAAACAAACCTGAAACCCCCCAACGAACCAGGTGCCCCATCCTTCGCGTCTTGTGCGAAGGGTGGGTATCGTGCGCAGCACGACCGACTTCCTTAGCCCGGCCCCCAAAGCCCCCGGGTGCCCATCCTGAGTGCGGCGACCGGCGCGAAGTTTAAGAAGCATCCCTCCGCAATCACCTACCCGCATTCGCCCCGAAACGCCATCGCATGAAACAATATTCATTCGCCCATCAAGCGAAAGCAGAGGTATTACTCGTTGTTGCGATCCGTCTTCATAGCACTCTCTCAAAACAGAAAACTCCGTTCTTTCTCCGAGCGTTCCTCCATAGGCCGCAAGCTCTCCGGCCGCTTCGTAGCCGGCATGTCGGTTGAAGAAGCTCTCGCCTCTTGCGAGCGCGTCAACCGCGAAGGCATCGCTGTCAGCCTCGACGCCCTCGGCGAAAGCGTCACCACTGAAGCCGAAGCTCAGGCATCTGCCGACGTCTATCATCAACTCCTTGACGCCATCCAGCTTCGCAATCTCAACGCCAACGTCAGCGTAAAGCTCTCGCAAATGGGTATGGACTTCGACCCCGCCCTCGCTGAACGCATCGTCGGCGAGATGGTCCATCACGCCGACCAGGCCAACACCTTCGTCCGCATCGACATGGAGGGCTCCCCCTACACCGAGGCCACCATCGCCATCACCGAGCGCCTCGCCGCCCGTTTTCCCGGCCGTGTCGGCACCGTCCTCCAGGCCTACCTCTTCCGCACCGAAGGCGACGTCGAGCGGCTCCTGGAGCAGGGAATTCGCATCCGCCTCTGCAAGGGAGCTTACAAGGAAGGCTCCGAGATCGCCTTCGCCCAGAAAGCCGATGTAGATGCCAACTACATCAAGCTCATGAAGCGCGTAGCCACCTTCTCAAACAACGGCAAGGGCGTCTTCTGCGGCCTCGCCACCCACGACGAAGCCATCATCAACACGATGCGCGACTTCGTCCGCAAAAATAACGTCCCCAGGAGCGCCTTCGAGTTCCAGATGCTCTACGGCATTCGCCGCGACCTCCAGCGAAAGCTCGCTGCCGAAGGCTTCGGCGTCCGCGTCTACATTCCATTCGGCCCCGAGTGGTACCCCTACTTCATGCGCCGCCTGGCCGAACGCCCCGCCAACGTCCTCTTCCTCGCAAAGAACTTCCTCAAGTACTAGTCGTATCCATCGCAAAAGCTACCTTGTAATGGGAGGGCACGCGTTTACGCGTGCCGAAACAAACGCGCAGAAAGGCGCTTCCACTCTGCCGAAGGCTGGAGTGAAGCCCCATGGGCGAACCCGACCCATTATTGCTCTTTGTCCGATAATCCGACGGCGCTTGGATCAGCCAACTCGTCCCTTCAGACAGGCGCAGCCGATCATGCCGAGAATCCCGATCGCGACCAGCGTGCTCGTAGCCGGTTCTGGAATGGCAGGAGCGATGGTCTCAGAGACCAAGGCGATACCCGCAGGTCCACCGAGCCCAGAGATCAATGCATCTTGATCAGTGCCGTCCAGATTTGCGCTCCATATCTCGCCAGGGGACGGCGTTGTTCCGCTGAAAAACGTCGTCCAATACATCTTCCTGTTGCCGAGGTCCAACAACAAACCGACCTGGCCATCAACGCCTCCTGCCAACAGGGTGTGTTGATCGGAACCATCCAGATTTATGTCCTGAATTGTTCCTCCCCAATCCGTCCAATAGAGTTTTCCGCTCGCGATATCTAACGCGACGCCGGTGGGCTCGTCCGAGCTCGCCACAAGGAGTTTTTCGTCCGTGCCATCGAGATTGGCATCCGAGATCGTACCGCCAAACTGGCTGGACCAATACATCTTCCCGTCACTGAGGTCTAACGCGATTGATGTGGGACCATTCAAACCACTCAGAACAGTCTGTGTGTCGCTGCCGTCCAAATTTGAGCGAATGATTTCCCCCCCAACCGGATTCGTCCAGTACATTTTGTTGGCGGAAATGTCTAAAGCCAGTCCGTAGGGATAATTCGTCGAAACGAGCGTCTGCTTGTGGGTACCGTTCAGATCTGCGCTCCCAATCATGCCCAGTCCCTCTTCATCAGTCCAGTAAAACTTGCCAGCGCCGCTGTCGATCGCAATACTTGTTGGCGTCCCTAGTCCGGACACAAGAACTTTCTCGTTTGTACCGTTCAGATTCGCGCTGCGGATAGTGCCTGATTGTTCAGCCCAGTACAAGGAGTCCGCCGAAAGGGGCTCGTTCGAGCAGAGGAAAACCGCGCCGATTACTGAAAGCAGTAAGAGCCGCGCCATGCCCGCATTATATGCCTCGGCAGCAATCGCGCGTCAAACTTCGCCTTTGCGACTGCTATCTGCCCCGCAAAATAAAGTTGAGAAATCTGCAAAATTTCCGTCGTCGCAAAAATGTACTTTCGCCCTCCATCTTCACCACGCATTTCACCAGACGCTGTCCACAAAAAAACCACCCCGAAACACCACTTTTCCCAAAACCCCCTTAAAAACTCCAGCAAAAAGACAAAAACCCCGAAACGCAGGCCTGCGCTCCAGGGCCAAAATTTTCTACAAAAAAAAAGTTCTATCGCGAAGCATTCTGCACAGGAACCGGCTCCGAAAGCAGGCCTTCGACCAGCGTCGTAACCTCCTTTTGCAGCGCCTCATGAGCGGGCTTGTTCGCTGGCCCGGCAAAGCCCGCATGGACCTCCCTCACCTTCCCATCGCGTCCTAGAATGAACGACGTTGGCCAGCAATTGAGGTGCTCACCCTGCGGAATCTTCTCCGCCAGCTCATCCGGCGTCCCCGCCACCAGCACTGTATAAGTAAGCCCATACCGAGTGATAAAAGCCCGCAACCGCGTAGGATCTTTCAGCTGATCCTCCTCTTCAAATGAGAGGTTTACGATCTCCAAGCCCTGCCCTTGAAACTGCTTGTAGAGGCTCTCCAGAAACGGTGCCTCATCATGGCAGTTCGGGCACCACGACCCACCCACCGCCACAATAACCACCTTTCCATCAAACTGCCGATCGGTGTTCGAAACCACCTTCCCATTCAAGTCTGGAAAGCTGAAAACAAAGCGTTTAGAAGGATCTTTCACCGTAGTCTGCTCGGTCGATTCTGTAGGCGCAGCAAGGTTTTCCTTACGAGCCTCCGCTGGACGACGAGCCACCAGATCACGCTGTTGCGCCTTCTGTGCCTCCGCCGCCAGCAGATTGCTCACTACCAGCGTCCCATCAGCTTGCGGCACAAACGAGTAGAGCGCCGGCCCCGCCGCAGTAAAGTGCGAAACCGTATATTCATGCCCATTCCAGGAGCCATAAAGCGACCCTGTATCTCCATCAATCCGCTGGATAACCGCCCTGATATCAGCCGTTTTCGCTACACTCGGCTCGACCCGCAGCTGCCACGCCGACTCGCCCTTGGAGCTCTTTACCGCAATCTCCCAATCGCCTTTAATATCAGGACCACCGGTCTCCGCTGCGGTCTTTGCCGCCGCAGGATGCAGCGTAACAGGCACACGAGGAGCCGCATGGCTTCCTTCAACCTGCGCCGCTACCAAGCCAAAAGTCCCTGTCAATTCACCATTTGCGAGCGTAGCCTCAAGCGACCGGGCATAGTAATTGAAGTTCAATACGAGATGTCCATCCGCAAAAATCGCACTGGACGCCGGTGCCTCCTCAGCCCCGTTAATAAGAGCTGCCGTCAGGCTGGAAGCCGGTCCGCTGATCTGAAGTCGTATTGGCACCTGTTGACCGCGGACTGTGGCGCTGCCTTCCCAGATTCCGGAAATAGATGATTTGTCATGGGTTTGCGAAAAAGCCGATGTAGCAAGCAGGAGAATTCCAGCAAGGAGCTTCATGGAAGGGCTCGATTCTTTAGTTTAGGGGGAAGAAGATGAGGCGGGTAACCGCTAGTTAGCGGCTGGAACGCGCCTCTGTATGCGCCAGCGGGGAGCGGCGACAACAACAGAGGTTATAAAGCGTACGCATTTCCTAAGATTAGGCCGTCCTGATGGTGAGGTCAAGTGATTCCAGTCAACTACAGCCTATCCGTCAAAAGTTGTATTGGCCATCCCTGTTATCTCATTGAAACTACAACACACTATGGAGAAAGGAGACTGTTCCGGAGAACTGACTGGACTGTTTTCTCTTGCGATCGAATCGCCTCAATCCTGTTTGGCTTGATCGTTTTCATCCAAAAGCTCACCGAAGCCGAGTCATAAAGAATACGAAGCAAACGGTGTCCTCCTCCATAGTCCCACCCTCCCCCCTGCAATAAAAAATAGCCGCCTTCGGGCGGCTATCTCCTCTCAATCCAATTGATTAGTCGTTGGGGCGTTGAGCCGGAATCAACGGCTCTACAGCCAACAGGTTGGAGAGCGTGCCGCGTTCCGTATCGGAAAATTGGCCGCGAAAACTATCCGAGTTCAGCATCGCTTGACGCTGTGAGGGTGGCATCTCACGGAGATTGCGGAAGGCGTGAGCCACAGCACGGCGACGATCGGTAGGAAGCGCGCCAAGCTGTTGCATAGCCCCACGAAACTCCTGACGTTGAGCCGGACTCAAATGTTCTAGCGCCTCATTGCGTTCGAGAATACGGCGCCTCTGATCGGGAGGCATGTTATTCAGGCGCGACAGACGATCCAGCATCCGCTGCTGTGTCTGTGGGGGAAGGTCATGAAAGCCCGGTTCATTTTGCAGCGCACGTTGTTGCTGGTCAAGAGGCAAATTGCTATGACGGTCCATCCATTCCGCTAGATGTTCCCTATTTTGTTGTGGTTGCGGCGGTTTTTGAGAGGAATGCGTCTGTGATGTAGGAGGATGTGCGCCGAAGCCCCCCTTTGGACCAGCTCCCGGTTGTGCGGTAACTATCGATACGGAAAATAGCAAAAGCACTGCAGCAAAGGCATGGCTCACATAGTGCCGGAATGTAACTGACGATGGCATGATGTTCAGGCAACGGACAATTTTGTAATTCAACACTTTAATTTAATGTCTTGGGCTCGCAATGAGATTACTGCGTTTGACCTCCTTGCTGCGACAAAATTCTCTCCTGACAGGTCAAATCGTAGGAGCGGACTTTTGAGATCCGTCGTCGGTGGAACTGTCCTCCTGCAAAAGCTGATCCATCGTCTGTAACGCCTGATCATTTTTATCGAGTATCTGCAGATCTTCTACGGTGGCTGAAACTTCAGCCTTGCCGGAATGAGAGAAATTGGTGAAATTGACCACAGTTCCACCTCCGATCAGGAGAACCAGCGCGAGCGCACCCGCAAGAGCTGGCCGGAACTGACGGCCTGTGTTGAATAGCAAGCGGCTCCGCATGCGTTCCAGCCAACCGGCCGGTGCCATCGCCTGCTCTTCGCGGAGACGGACAGCCAATTTCTGGTCAAAATAGGCTGAAGGGTCTGGGGCAGTCCATGTGTCCAACAACGCAAAGGTGGCTTCAAGAGAAGCAAATTCCTTATGACATGCGGCACAGGACAGAATATGTTTCCGCATGGCGGCGTTATTCGGCGCCTCTGGATCCAGGAGCAGGTCAAGCAAAACGGATTGGCAATCTTGGCAGTTCATAACGACCCCTTCCAATTCTTTCAACTTCAACGCGTCGAATAACTGCATTGCGCGTCTTATTGGTCCATCAGGACTAAATAAAATCCTTCAATTTCTCTCGTAGCGTCTGATAAGCCCGAAAAAGCAGAGATTTAGTGGCAGATTCACTCAATTTGAGGACATCTCCAATCTGCTTATAATCCAAGCCTTCATATTTATGCATGAGTACAGCCATGCGTTGACGCTCGGGTAGTGCAAGTACATGTTGACGAATGGCGTTAAGGCGTTCCCTGCGAAGCAGAGTGGCCTCTGCGCCTAGTGTGGCGTCGGCTACATCAGGGGTGGTGCCGGTTTCAGAATCAGTTTCATCCAGATAAATAGTAGAAGCAGTGCGTTCATGCCTGGTGTCGCGCGCATGATTAACCCCGAGATTCGTTGCGATGCGATAGAGCCAGGTGCTGAAACGGGCCTCGGCGCGATACGTTTCGCGAGAACGATAGACCCGGAGAAAGACCTCTTGGGCGAGTTCTTCAGCAATCGCCTGATTGTGAACCATACGATACATAAAATGAACGATAGGCTTGCGGTATTTCTGGATGAGGAAGTCAAAACCAGCCATATTGCCGGCTCTCAACTCCAACATGATGGCGGCGTCATCCATCTGGCCAAATTCGCCTGTTGCGCGGCGGTTTTCGGCGGTCTGCAGGTTTTCAAGAAGTCTTGGTTCAAGAAGTCTCGGATTGATAGCCAACGTAGCCATGTCATCCATAACCCCGTTTTCGGTCTCAGGTTGCGTTTTGGGATCAAATTCGGGCGTATCCACTTCTCTGTTCTCAGCAGGAATGGGTGTCTTAGGGGGGTGATGGCCGGAGTTGGGTGGAGGAGCGGACATCCTGTAATTCATCAATTGTAATGCCAGCAATAATCAATGACTTATTACTTTAGAGTAGGGGCTTGTTGTTCCAAGATTGCCCCAGGACTTCAATAAGTTTGCTTGTTCACATCTAGTCGTTCAAAAGTTCCGAATTATATTTGCGAAACAGGGTTTGAAGTGCAGGAGCAGATCGATCAGACGTGGAATGGATATGCTCGATCAGGCGAAAGATATTAGGCGTCATGATGAGCAGATATCGGACGGGATTCGGTCCTGGATTCCAATATGTACGTGGCGTATTGCGCGGCACGTAAACGCTTGATCCAGCAGGGACTTCGATCTCCTCGTCTGCCACCTTTATGCAGATGACACTCTCTAATACATACTAGGCTTCATCGTCGCTATAGTGGATGTGGAGCGGAGCTATGAGGCGTGGAGGGCCAACGGGACCTCACGGGTCCTGCCACTCTGCAATGACGAAAGCACCGTCGACAGATCCAAGAGTTTGTCCTGAGAGAGGCTGGGCTAGCTTCCGTAAGTTCATGTACGTGAATGTAGTGAGCTACTGACAAACCGACATCTGATCGCCGAAGGTGTCGATGGATTGAAGTGGAGTGCGATGACGCATCGGGATTACCATAGCCATTATGGTTTTGACACACGTCTTGAGATGGCTTTTCCGGCGAGCGCGGGAAGAGCCTTCAAAGCTTTGCTGAAATAGAGCTGCTGATGTTGTTGCAGTTCCAGATAATATTCGGGATGAACAATATTCAAGCTAAGGTTCGAAGGAACCGGTCTGATTAGATCGCTGGATGGAAGATGGCCCTCCTTGCAATAGAGAACAATGTTTTGTTGGTACCAGATTTCTACATCATGGTGGCCCCAGACGAAAGGGCGGATCGCATCGACGGGGTAATATCCAAACGAATTAAATTTTGACCGCCAGTAGTCTTGCCATTGTTCATTTATGTGACCTGTGCCGCCTTGTCCTGGAATAGCGGCAGAGAACAGCACCATTAGAGCAGCCGATGTAAGTTGTTGCACGAGATGGTCGCCATTTTTTGAAGGCAAGTGTTCCGCGACCTCTAATGAGATTGCAAGATCTGCTTTTCGCGGAAGGGCAAAATCCGTACACAGATCGATGACCTTAAAGTTCTCTGGGTCGATGGCCAAGGCGGCGGTATCCACGTACTCGCCATCGTATCCGGTTATGTCGGAGACTCCATTTTCCTGAAAGGCTCTGAGCCAAGTACCTACTCCGCAACCTACATCCACGACGGAATGAACGGAGAGTTTGGATAGGAGGAGAGGGATGATTGCCCTGGCTGACTGCAATGATCCATCGCGTTGTCCTGCATAGAAAGCCTGATCGTATTGGGTCGTAGATTGCAACTGCTACCCCCCTCAATCGTTCTTTTCCGAGAAATTCAAACAACAGTCACATCTTTCAGAGTCAACGGTTCCACTGACGGACGGGATCTGAACATAGGTTCGGCTAGAAGATCCCCGATGGAGCTACTGAGAGCCAGACTACAGAAGGCTACCGTCTGGAATAGAAAACTGGATCGTGTTGAGAAGGCTGTGACGGCGATATAGAAGACTAAGGTAAGAATCGACAAGCGGAACAAGCTGAATCGCACTGTTCGTAGATTACGTCTGAGAACCGGTGTCAGATTCTTCATTCGCTGATCGGCGCGGGCAGGAAAGAAGGTGCGCTCGCCAAAGTACAGAGCCACAATTGAAAAAACTGGAATCGACAGAAGCAGAGAAGGTAACGGAAGTCTGTCGAGATGTCGTATGAAAGTGCCGACGGGCCAAACGACCAGAAGAACTAAACTTAAAACGAACGAAACGGATGGATGACTGATGCGCCCACTGTCCGGAGTCGCTGGTTTCGTTGCCATTGAGGAGCAGCTTAGCGGACTGCATCTTGCCTGTCTACGATTTTTAGAATTTATAACGGAAGGATTAGCTAGCGGTCGCGGGTGGTGACGAAGCCGGGGACCCAAAGAAGGGCTCGTTTTGCTTCGGAGTCGGGCAGGTCGGCGATGCTCTGGCGAGCGGCTTCGGCGTATGCGCAGGCCGTGTCCATGGCGTAGTCGATGGAGGCATGGCGCTGAAGGATTTCGAGGATTTGCGGGTGGGAGACGCAGTCGAAGCTACGATCAGCGAGGACGGTACGGATGGCTTCTCTATCGGCGCCGGTGCCGCGCTCGAGAGCGTGGATGACGGCAAGGGTGGCTTTGCCTTCGCGGAGGTCGCTGGCTACAGGCTTGCCGAGGACATCTTCGGTGGCGGTGAGGTCGAGGATGTCGTCGACGATTTGGAAGGCCAGGCCGAGGTTGCGGCCGTATTCGCCTAGCTGCGTTTCGATATCCGTTGGATCGCCTAGGCTGTGAGGTGTGATGGCCGCGCCCAGCTGCATGGACACCTTGAAGAGGCAGGCGGTCTTGCGGAAGATGAGGTCGAAGTATTCTTCTTCGTTGATGAGGTGACCGAGCTTTTCGATCTGGAGGAGTTCGCCTTCGACCATCTGCTGAGTGAGCGAGATGAGGAGGTCGAGGACATGGAAGTTGCGCTCTTCAAGGGCGGTGGAGAAGGCCTGCATGTAGAGCCAATCACCGGCGAGGACGCACTTGGAGTTGCCCCAGGTAGTGTTGGAGGAGGGGCGGCCTCGGCGAGTGTCGGCTTCGTCGATGATGTCGTCGTGGACGAGGGTGGCGGTGTGGAGCATTTCGACTACGGCGCCGAGACGGATGCGGCTGTGACTAGTGCAGCCGAGAGCCTTGGCGGAGAGGAGAAGGAGCAGGGGGCGGATGCGTTTGCCGCCACCGGCGATGAGGTATTGTGCTATATCCGTGATGACGGCGACGTTCGAGGCCGATTGGGTGGAGAACTCCTGCTCGATAGCGGAGAGGTCGTCGCGGAGGAGTTCGAAGACTTCGGCGGCGGTCGCGATGGACAAAGTGCTCACTCGTCTTTCAGAGTAACAGGATGTCCAACCGGCAGATGGACATGGCCGAAAATCGCGCAGGGATTTTTGATGCAGCAACTAGACGGACTAGTTGCTGCGGAAGTTGGTGAACTGGAGTTCGACGCCGATGTCTTTGCCGCGAAGGAGGGCCATTACTTCTTGGAGGACGTCGCGGTCTTTGCTGACGACGCGGACGGTGTCGCCCTGGATGCTGGCCTGGGCTTTCTTTTTGGAATCCTTGATGGCGGCGACGATGATCTTCGCCTTTTCGGAAGGGATGCCCTGGACGAGCTTGATTTTCTGACGGACGCTGGAGTTTGCGGCCGGTTCTATTTTCTCGAATTCGAGGTTCTTGAGGGATACGCCACGCTTGACTAGCTTCTGTGAGAGGATCTCGATGACGGCCTTGAGGGTGTAGTCGCTGGCCGAGGCAAGCTGGATTGCGTCCGTGCCTTCGAGCTCGATTTTGGACTTGGAGTCCTTGAGGTCGAAGCGAGCGTGGACCTCTTTGGAGGCTTGGTCGATGGCGTTTTTGACTTCCTGAAGTTCTACTTTGCTGACGACGTCGAAGCTGTTATCGGATGCCATGATGTTTTCCTTATCTCTTGTTCTGTCGGTTTCTATTATGTCAGGCTGTTGTGGGGAACAGGCGGTGGAAGTTTTCTGTCGTGAGGGCGGCGAGTTCTTCTGGTGAGATGCCGCGGAGGTCGGCCAGGGCTGCTGCAGTGTGGGTGACGAAAGCTGGCTCGTTGCGTTGGCCGCGCAGAGGAATGGGCGCGAGGAAGGGGGCATCGGTTTCTACGAGGATGCGATCGGCGGGGGCGAAGGCGGCGGCCTCGCGGATGGATATGGCGTGAGGATAGGTGAGGTTGCCGGCAAAGGAGAGATAAAAGCCGGCGTCGAGGGAGTGTCGAGCCTGGTCGACGTTGCCGGAGAAACAGTGCATGATCCCAGGGAGTCTAGTCGGATTCCAGTGCTGGGCGATGAGGGAGAGAAGGTCTTCCCAGGCATCGGCGGTGCCGTACTTTTTTTTGGCTTGTGGGGTGGCGAGCTCCGAAGTTCGGCAGTGGATGATGATGGGCTTGCGGGCCTCGGCGGCGATGTACATCTGGGCGGTGAAGGCGAGTTGTTGGGTGGGGATGTCGGGATTTTCGAGGTGGTAGTAATCGAGGCCGATTTCGCCGATGGCGATGCATTTGGGGTCGGCGGCTAAGCGGGCTGCTTTGGCCAAGGTAACTTCGGTGGCGTTGTGGGCTTGTTCGGGGTGGATGCCGGTGGTGGCGTAGATTTTGGGGAGATCTTGGGTAGATGGTGCGTTGGCGAAGTCGAGCGCGTGATGCATGGTGTCTGGGCCTTCGCCTATGCCGATAGCGAGAATAATTTTGACATCGGCTGCGTAGGCTCGACGGAGGACTGCGTCGCGGTCGTCGGTGTAGAAGTCGAGATGGGCGTGGGAGTCGATCAGATGCATAGGCTCTATCAAGGGTACAGGGGCTCGCGTAGGATGGCGGCATGAAAAATATTGTTCATATGATGCTGTGTGTCTTGTTGGGTGGTGGTGGTGTGGGCGCCGCGCAGAGCACTGTCGCTGGGGAAAAGGTGCTCTCGGAGCCTCAGGTGTTTCCGTTGGATGGAATGTCGGTGCGAAGAATGCCGAATGGTGGGGAGAGCCGCAATGTCGTTCGCGGAGTGCTGACGACTGGAGAGTTGGTGGGGGTGCATGAGTCGGTATTGCCGGTAGGCAGTGTGCCGAACCCGCAGCATAAGATTCAGCACTCAGAGTTGATCCTTGTGCAGGAGGGGACGGTTGAATTTCAGCATGGTGATAAGGCGGAGAAGGCTGGCGCGGGTGGCGTAATCTATGTGGCGTTTGGGACGATGCATACTTTGAAGAATGTTGGAGATGTGCCGGCGAAGTACTTTGTTGTTGCCATTGGTGGCGACATGAAAAAGTGAGTCGTGCCATCGATGGGGTGGCTCAGTTACGATGGCGGCATGAAAAATCTGAATCGTCGTGATCTTTGTGTGGCTCTTTCGGCGTTTGCAGCGATGGCTGGTGTGTCGGCTGATGCGCAAACAACGGCTCAGGCTCTACCAGGTGAGAACACTTTGTCGAAGTCCCAAACGTTTGCTTTCGATAAATTGCCAGCGCATAAGTCGGAGAATGGGGTTTCGCGACCTGTGATTCAAGGAGTGCTGGCGACCGGAGAAGCGGTGGAGATGCACGAGACAATGTTGCTGCCTGGCCATATGCCGCATCCTCCGCATATGCATCGGCATTCTGAGTTCATGATGGTTCGCGAGGGATTGTTGGAGTTCGACAATAATGGGGTGAAAGAACGTGTGGGGCCGGGGGGTGTGATCTTCGCGGCTTCGAACGTGATGCATGGGTTGAAGAATATTGGCGAGACGCCGGCGACTTATTTTGTGATTGCGATTGGGCGGGAGTCAGGCGTTACGCCAGTGGCGGCTACGGTGAAATAAGGCATATGACGGGTTGAGGCGGAAGGTACTGGCGAATCGGTCGATGCCGCAGTGCATTGTTATTCCAGTCATTGCCTACCGGGATGTGGGTGAGGCGATTGATTGGCTCTGTGATGTTTTTGGATTCACGGTGCGTCTGCGAATTGGGGGCCATCGGGCTCAGCTGAATGTTGGCGACGGTGCGGTTGTTCTGACAGGAGGTATGGGTGAGGGTGCTGAATCTTTGGATTCAGTGATGGTGCGGGTGGATGATGTTGATGGGCATCATGAGCGTGCTAAGCGGCGCGGGCGCGGATAATGCGGCCGCCTGCTGATTTTCCATATGGGGAACGGCAATATACCGTTGAGGATTTTGCTGGACGCGTTTGGACTTTTTCGCAGTCGATAGCGGATGTCGCCCCGGAGGATTGGGGCGGTACATCCGTCTAAAGACTCTGATGGTTACTTGAGGCGGGAGCCTAGTTCTATGTCTTCGGCGAAGGTGGCTAGGATGGGTTTGCCGTTTTCGCCGTGGGAGGCTGCGAGGAGCATGCCGTGGGACTCGAGGCCGCGCATCTTGCGGGGTGCGAGATTGGCGATGACTACAATTTTTTTGCCGAGAAGCTCTTCGGGGGTGTACCACTCGGCGATGCCGGAGAGGATCTGGCGCTTTTCATAGCCGAGGTCGACTTCGAGGCGGAGGAGCTTGTCGGCCTTGGGGATGCGCTCGGCGACGATGATTTTGGCTACGCGGAGATCGATCTTTACGAAGTCGTCGATGGCGATCTGTGGGGTGTCGGGTGTGGTGGAGGCTACGGCGGATGCCGCGAATGCACCAGAGGCTGGTGCTTCTGAATGGGGAGCGGGGGGCTTGGGGAGTTCGGGTGTCGCGGCTGAGGATGCGCCTACGTGTGCGCCCGGGTTGTCGTTCGATAGAGTGCTGGTGCGCGGGGCGGCTCCGGGATGCGTGGAGTCCTCGGGCGCGGCCGAGGTGTGGGTGGTCTTCTCGTCGACTAGCTTGGAGGGCGTGGGCTTGGGGGCTTCGTTTTGTTCCATGTCGGTCATGATCTCGATGAGCTCCTTGGGGGCTCGGGGGAAGATGGGGGAGAGTGGGCCTAGTTTTTCAGACGCCCATCGGGGCTCGCTCCCTGGCTGTCTTTTGGAAGGAATACCAAGCTGTGCGAATACCAGGGTAGATGTATAGGGGAGAACGGGTTCGATCAAGCTCGTAACTATTCGAATGGATTCGGCTGCGGTGTAGAGGACATTTTTCAAATCCTCAATTCGCGTTTCATCTGTCGCGACTTTCCATGGAGCCATCGATGTTATGTGTTGATCAGCAGCACGAATAATGTTCGAGATGTTTTGCAAAAGGCTGGAAAAGTCCAACTCAGAATAGTTGTTCCAGACAGCAGAGCTATTAAGTTGGATTTCGAGACCGACTCGATCGTCCATTTTTCCGAACGGGATCTGGCCGTCAAAATATTTATAGATCATCGATAATGTTCGGCTGACTAGGTTGCCGTAGCCGTTGGCTAGATCGCTGTTATAGCGCTGGACTAGGGCGTCGAAACTGAAGCTGCCGTCTTGACCGAATGGGATTTCGCGCAAGAGGAAGTAGCGGAGGACGTCGGAGCCGAAGAGGTCTCGTTCTTCTTTTGAGGCTTCGGGCTTGAGGCTGCCGAAGGCTTCGAGGATGGTTTCGGTGCGGACTATGTTGCCGCGGCTCTTTGACATCTTCGATTCTTCGAAGAGGAGCCAGCCATGGGCTTGTACCTTCTTTGGGAGTGGGAGGTCGGCGGCTAATAGGAAGGCTGGCCAGTAGACGCAGTGGAAGCGGATGATCTCTTTGCCTACTAGGTGGAGGTCGGCGGGCCAGAATTTGGCTAGTTTGGCCTGATCTTCGGGCTTGTCGCTGCCGTAGCCTACGGCGGTCATGTAGTTGGCGAGGGCGTCGAGCCAGACGTAGATGACGTGCTTTTTCTGGGTGGTGTTGGCGGCGGGCTCGGGGACGGGGATGCCCCAGTCGAAGGAGCTGCGGGAGATGGAGAGGTCTTTTAGGGCTCCGGGGATGTAAGGGGTTCCCTTGGCGGACAGCTCGGTTTGAGCGGCGTTATTGGTGTCGCCGCGGAGGAAACTTAGGACTTCGTTGCGGCGGGCTTCTGGCTCTACGCAGAAGGTGCCGGATTCGATGAGGTCGATGAGGGGGCGCTGAAAGGCGCTGAGGCGGAAGTAGAAGTTTTCTTCGGTGACGGTTTCAGTGGGCTTGCCGTCGGGGCCGATGGTGCCCGGGGGCCCGTCGATGAACATCTCTTCGCCGACGGAGTATTGGCCGGTGTAGGAGTCGAGGTAGATGTGACCGTTTTCGTAGAGCTGGTTGAAGAGCTTCTGCACGCCGCGGACGTGGTCGGGGTCGGTGGTGCGGATGTACTGATTGTTGGTGATGCCCATGCGCTTCCAGAGCGATTCGAACTGTGCGGAGACCTGGTCGGCGAACTGCTGTGGCGGGATGCCGGCGGCGGCGGCGCTGCGCTCGATCTTCTGGCCGTGCTCGTCGGTTCCGGTGAGGAACCAGACGTTGTCCTGGCCGAGGAGAAGCCGCTGGCGGCGGGCGATGACGTCGGCTGCAATGGTGGTGTAGGCGTGGCCAATGTGTGGGCGCGCGTTGACATAATAAATCGGGGTGGTTAGGTAGAACTTTTCTGTGTTTTCTGACATGGGGTGGCCAATTTCAGTCTAGCAGGGGGAGGATAAGCAGGGGATAAGGGGATAGGGGTAGTAAGACGATGGCCTTAACGAGGCCTATAGAGATTTTGCGAGCGGACCCCCCAGGTTCTTCGCCTCGTCACTCACGACGAACTGTGAGTGGCTTCGCTCTGGATGATGGATCTGAAATGAGGCGTTTACGAAGCGAATCTAAGTCGAACCGTCACTGGTTCGTGACGGTTTGTGTTGCCTCGTCATGAGGGTCATCCGCGATCGGAGGGGCTGGCAGGTTTGTTTCGGCGGCCTGGGCCTTGCTGGCCATCTTCAAATGTTGCTCCATCGTGAGGCGGGCGTGGATGGGATTGTGGGAGCGGATGGCGCGGTAGATTTCGCGGTGCATCTCGGCAGATTCTTTGAGGTCCTGCGCGTTCTGGACGGTCTTGCTGCGATCGCCGTAGAGGCCGGCAGTGATGGTCTCCATCAGGGTTCCGAGAATGGGGTTACCAGAGGCGCGGGCGATGGTGCGGTGAAAGCGTACGTCGTGGATGAGGTATTCTTGCGGATCTTCGAGCGAGGCGTACATCTCGGCGACTTCTTCGGCCAGTTCGACGATGTGCTCGTCAGTGGCGCGTTCGGCGGCCAATGCGGCTACATTGGATTCGATGACGAGACGGGCCTCGAACATCTGCCAAGGAAGGAAGCCGTGGAGTGTGCCGAGAACTGAGAGTGAGTTGGAATCGAGCGCTGGGGGACCGCTGGAGACGAAGGTTCCGGCCCCGTGGCGGCTTTTGAGGACCCCCATGGCGGAGAGAAAACCGATCCCGGCGCGAAGGCTGGATCGGCTGATGCCGAGTTCGCGAGCTAGTTCGCGTTCGGGAGGGAGACGGCCGCCGGGTTTGACCTCGCCGCGGGCGATGAGGGCACGAACGTGCTCGACAACCTGCATGGTGAGCTGGCTGTGGGCTGTGACGTCATCCTGGACTTCTTTTTTCACGCCGAACAACTCCTTGCCGGGGTTGGAGAAGAGTAACACGGGCGAAAGCGGTACTTGCTGAGCAAGCTGTCGTGGTCGGAATTACAAGGGCTTGTCCAGCATGTTCGCCGCTCAGGCTGGACGGGGCGGACCGAGACGTGGAACAAGTAACTGGAAGATGAGCAGTGCGGTGACGTAGGAGAGACCTGCCAGAGCAAAGATCAGTCCTGCATGACCGGTCCAGACGTGTTTAACGACGACGGTGAAGATGGCTCCGCCGATGGCTCCAGCTGCACCGCCGATTCCGACAACAGTAGAGACGGCTGTTGAGGGGAAGAGGTCGGTTGCCGTTGAAAAGAGGTTGGCAGACCAGCCCTGGTGTGCCGCAGCAGCGAGCGAGAGCAGAACGACGGCGGGCCAGTAGTTTCCGGGGAACCAGGCTCGCGTGATGGGTACCATAACGACCGGCAACGCTAAGCAAGCGCATGTGAACATAGCGCTCTTGCGAGCGGCATTGACAGTGACGCCATGCTTCATGCGGAAGCCGGAGAGCCAGCCGCCGGCAATAGAGCCGAAGCTGGAAGCAAAGTAGATGATGATGATTGGTGGTCCGAGGTGCTTCAGGTCCAGACCGTAGTTTTCGTTGAAATACTTTGGCAGCCAGAAGAGATAAAACCACCAGATGGGGTCAGTAAGTGCTTTGCCGAGAGAAAACGCATAGAGACCGCGGGTTCGCGAGAGTTCGCCGAAGAGGGCGAAGAAGCCTTTTCGCGCATGCGGAGGAACGACGGGATCGAGGTTCTGCTGGGTGAGGGTCGCTCCACGACGAAGCTTGTTGTAGGGGAAGATCAGCCAGACGGCGAGCCAGATGAGGCCCATGGAGCCAGTGGTAACAAAGGCGGTTCCCCAGCCGTGGTTCTGAAGGATGAGGGGAATGAGCCAGGGGATGATGATGGCGCCAACGTTGGTGCCTGAGTTGAAGATGCCTGTGGCGAGAGCACGCTCTTCGGTGGGGAACCACTCCGTAATGGCTTTGATTGCGGCGGGGAAGTTGCCGGACTCGCCCAGGCCGAGCATAAAGCGGGCGATGTAAAAGCCGGCAACGGAGGTAACGAAAGCGTGGCTCATCGAAGATAGAGCCCAGATGAAGATGGCGATGGCATAACCGAGCTTCGTTCCTAGTTTGTCGATCAACCGGCCGGCTGTGAGGAGGCCGATGCCATAGGCAACCTGGAAATAGATGAGGACATTGCCGAAGTTGTTATTGAAGACCGAATGTGTAGGATCGGTCGGATTCCAACCCATGAACGGCAGCTCACGAAGCCGGGGCTCGATGAGTGAAAAGACGTTCCTGTCCATGTAGTTGATCGTTGTGGCGGCAAAGAGGAGAGCACAGACAAACCAGCGAATGTTCGACTTTTCCGGAGCGGAAGAGGTAAAGCCCGAGTCAGGCAGGCTGGCAGTGTTGATGGACATGCGGTAGATGCTCCCGGAGACGTGCTGGTCTGACCGTTGTGAATTGTGTCGCTATGAAGCGGACGTTCGGATGTTTATGTTTCGTGGATGAGGATAGTCGTTTGTGGGCTACTTGTGTCAAGTACGAACAAAATAGAAGGCGCGGCACGATTGGATCGCGCCGCGCCTTCTGATCTGACCAATATGTCGTGGGGGAGAAGCTTATCGGGTTGTGTTGAGTACGAGGACGGTCGCGATGGGGTCGAGTGCCTTTGCGGGAAGCTCGACGTCGAGGCTATTGCCGTTTTGCATTACTTTCAATGGCTTGCGGGTTTTGTCGGCGAGGAGGTAAGCACTGGTGACTTTGCGTGGCATCTTGTCGAGATGGAATAAGCCGTCGGGCCACTTAAAGATGGCAATGTAAATCTTGTCCGGAGCGGTGGTGGAGCGCCAGTCCCATGTGGGGGTGAACTTAGGTTGGCCTCTCTTATCTTTTTCAGTGGCGTTAAAGGTGCCGGTAGGAACGTCGAAGAGGGTGCCCTTGGTATTGTAGATCGCCTCGCCGTTGACTGCGAGCCATTGGCCCATCTGATGGAGACGCTCGACCTCGGGTGCCGGGACGATGCCTTTTGAGTCGGGACCGATGTTCAGCAGGTAGTTGCCGCCCTTGCTGGAGATATCAATCAGGTTGCGGAGAAGTGTTTCGGTGGACTTGAAGTTGGTATCGAAGGATTTGAAGCCCCAGGTGTCATTCATGGTCATGCAGGCCTCCCAGTCGCGTCCGGGGTAGCCCTGTGGAGGAATGAACTGCTCGGGTGTTTCAGTGTCGCCTTTATAGGTTCCGCCGAGACGGTTGTTCCAGATGAGATTCGGGTGCTGATTGAGGAGCGTGACGATCTCGGCTGCGCGTGCCGGCGTCATGGCCTTGGTGGGAGTGTCGAACCAGACGACGACGGGGAACTCTTTGTAGTTCTCGAGGAGTTCTTTGATCTGTGGGATGGACTTGTTATGAAGGTAGTCGTCGAAGCTGCCGTCCTGAGCCTTGTCCCAGTGGCCAGTGTCCTTGTTGTGGTCGCCGCGGACGGCTGCGGCGCCGCCGGGGGCTGTCCAGTCCTGCGCTTGTGAGTAATAGAAGCCGAGTTTGACGCCCTGCTTGCGGCACTCTTCTGCGAGTTCCCGGAGGGGGTCGCGTTTGAAAGGGGTGGCGGCGACGATATTGAAAGGATCGGCTTTGGAGTCGAACATGGCGAAGCCGTCGTGGTGCTTGGAGGTGATGACGATGTACTTCATGCCAGCGGATTTGGCGAGGGCGACGATGTCGTGCGCGCTGAAGCCGGTGGGATTGAAGTCCTTGGCAAAAGCTTTGTAGTCGGCGACGGGAATGGAGAGGTCGTTCATGATCCACTCGCCGATGTGAGTGGTGCGCTTGCCGTTCCATTCGCCTGCCGGAATGGAGTAGAGGCCCCAGTGAATGAACATGCCAAAACGGGCTTCGCGCCACCACTCCATGCGGGCATCGCGCTGGGCTGGCGTCTCGGTATCCTGAATCGAAGGAACGGGATGGTTGACGGGTTCAATGTCCGGCTTGCTTCCTTCCAACTGTGCGTAGGTTAACGTTCCGGTCGCGAAGAGGAGGGCGGTGGCGATGCAGCGGCGGGCTGATTTCAAAGCGAATCCTTAAGGTGAAATGAAGGCTCCGAAATTGTATGTGAAAACTTCCTGTTGCAGGTGAAAAATACAGAATTACGATCTGGTGCCTCTGCCTGATGTAAGGTAGGGCCTCGCGATATCATCGCTGGAGTGAGCGCCAGGCCGGAATCGAATCGCGTCGCAGACATTGCCGTAGAGCAGATGGTGGAGCGACTGCGTGCGGGCGATGTTCGGGCCCTGGCGCGTGCGATCTCTATTGTTGAGGCAGGCTCACCGGGCGCGAGTGAGTTGCTGGCGGCGTGCCGTGGTTTCTCTGAGCGGGCATTGCGGATTGGTGTGACGGGGCCGCCGGGGGCAGGGAAGAGCACACTGGTCGATCAGATGGCGCGCAGGTTGCGCCAACAAGGAAAGACGGTGGCGGTGCTGGCAGTCGATCCGACAAGTCCGTACACGGGCGGTGCTCTGCTGGGCGACCGCATCCGTATGCAGGATCTGGCGGGGGATGAGGGAGTGTATGTCCGGAGTGTAGCTTCGCGGGGTGCAACGGGTGGGATTACTCGAACAGCTGCTGATGTGTGTGCGGTGATGGAGGCCACTGGATCGCAGACAGTTTTAATTGAGACTGTGGGAGTGGGGCAGGATGAGGTGGAGGTCGTTCAACTGGCCGATGTGACCGTGGTCGTATTGGTGCCGGGGATGGGCGATGAGGTGCAGAGTCTGAAGGCAGGCCTGATGGAGGTGGCCGATATTTTTGTCGTCAATAAGAGCGACGCTGGAGGCGCAGAAAGGGTGGAGGCGGAGATTCATGCGATGCAGGGTTTGGCTTATGAGGAGCCGGGCGTTTGGATGCCACCGGTAGTGCGGACTGTGGCCACGACAGGTGAGGGTCTGGATGCGTTGATGGAGTCGGTTCATCTATGCGCTGTGGAGAAGGAGCAAGCGGATAGACAAAGGATCGGAAGGCTTGTCCATGAGGGGTTGGGTCTGGATCATCTTGGGATCGCGGTGCGAAGTATAGCGGCGGCACGAGGATTCTATGAAACGCTTGGATTGCGCGTATCTCATGAAGAGACCATAGAGCATGAGAAGGTAAAAACAGCGATGTTGCCGCTGGGAGAGACGCGTATTGAATTGTTAGAACCCACGGAGGAGGAGTCGGTCGTAGGGCGGTTTCTGGCTAAGCGAGGTGAAGGGTTGCACCATATCGCACTGCATGTAGAAGGGATCGATGAGGTGTTTAACAGGTTGAAAGCAGAAGGCATTCGACTGGCGAGCGACGAGGTGCGTGTGGGAGCTGGCGGACATCGCTACTTTTTTGTGCATCCAGCAAGTACGGGCGGTGTGCTGGTAGAGCTTGTGGAAGGTATGGTTTGATGCGGCTTCTTTTGATTCACACTGCTGGGGCCGCGGGCAGCGTCGCGCTTGCAGAGGGGCAGGAGGTCGTCGCGGCGGAGGCGTTGCCGGGAAGGTCGTCCTCCGAGAGACTAGTGCCTGCGGTGCGTCGTCTGATGGCGTTGCAAGACTGGAGTCTGCGCGATCTGAAGGCGGTGGTTGTCGTGCATGGGCCAGGATCGTTTACTGGGGTTCGCGTTGGATTGAGTGCAGCTAAAGGATTCAGTGAAGCGGGTGGAGTTCCGCTAATTGCCATCTCTCGGCTCGCTTTGCTGGCTGCGTCTGCCGTTGCTGAAGGCGATAAAGCTGTTCATGCTGTGCTGGATGCTGGGCGCGGAGAGTTTTATTACGGGGAATACGCTGGGCATCGCTGTGTGCGCGAGGCGCTTCTGTCGCTGGACGAGGTGAGTGCGGCGATTTCCGGGGAATCTGTATTGGTGTGCGAGGCTAAGGTCACTGAGATGCTGTCTGCGGTGCATCCACGGTTTGTTGAGGAGCCTTCGGCGGGCGATGCTCTGCCTCTGGCATTGGAACGGATTGCAGCGAACGAATTTGATGAGGCGGCGCTGCTCGATGCGAATTATTTGAGGCGGACGGATGCAGAGATATTTGCGAAGCCAAAAGCAAAGAGTACGGTGCAATGACGATTCGACCTGGTGGGGCGGTGGATCTTGAAGCTGTGATTCGATTGGAGCGAGCTACAGCGGAGGCTCCGCATTGGGCCGAGTCAGAGTATGCTGCGATGCTTGTACCAGCGTCAGGTGCAGTGCGGCGATGCCTCTTTGTTGCAGGAGAGCTTGGAGTGATTAGCTTTGCCGTTGGCAAGGTTATAGGCATCGGATCGGAAAGCTCGGCAGAATTGGAGAGCGTTGCCGTTGCGGCCTCGGCGAGACGTGCAGGTGTTGGGCGAGCCCTCTGCGCGGCAGTCATTGACTGGTGTCGAGCGCAGGGAGCACAGGCGATTGAACTGGAAGTTCGGGCTGCCAGCTCGGGGGCCATTGCTTTGTATTCAGGACTTGGCTTCGTCGTTGAGGGGCGGCGGCCAAGATACTACCGGGAGCCAATGGATGATGCTGTGCTGATGCGGTTGAAGTTAGCATGATCTGCACAGGTAGCCTTTGCCAGTCTTCAAGGGCCTGTGGTAGCGTTTGTCGCAATTCGGTGTTGTTGTCTGACTGGAGGTATTCTCTGATGCAGACCGCCAAGTTTACTGAGCTTCCCCAGCCCACCACGCTTCCCTCAATCCACCAGCTTATGCAGGAGCACAGCCTTTACGAGCGACGGCTGGATGTACTGCGCTCCAAGCTTTTTTTAACTGAGCCCGAAAAGATGGAAGAAGTGCGGCTGAAGAAGTTGAAGCTGAGCCTGAAGGACGAGATGGAGCGTCTTCGGAGACTTGGAGCACCGATGGCTCAAAGATGAGTATGACCTGCGGACCAAAGCGCTGATGCCAAGCGCCAGGTAAAGGTGTGCGTGGCCTTATAATCGAGTCACTTATGGTTCGAGATGGATTTTTCTATGCCTTAGGGCTCGGGGCTGTGGCAGCGATACTCTGGTATCTCAAGATGCCCTCTGTTTTGGTGGGGTTACCGATTGTTCTGGCGGCATTTTTTCTTTGGTTTTTTCGTGATCCACCGAGAACGATTCCACAAGGGCCGGGTGAGATTGTCTCTCCAGCCGACGGCGTTGTTACCGAGGCAGAGTGGATTGAGACGACAAACGGAAGCCGGTTGCGGCTCAGCATCTTCCTCAATGTCTTCGACGTGCATGTGAACCGTTCCCCGGCTGGCGGGATTGTGAAGCTGGCAGAATTGCGCAAGGGTCAATTTCTCAATGCGATGAAGGCTGAGTCGGCACTGAATAACGAGCAGACGCTGATTGTGATTGATGCTGGCGGATACGACGTAAGCTTCAAGCAGATTGCCGGGCTTCTGGCCCGTCGCATTGTGTGCAATCTGAAGGCTGGCGACCGAGTGGAGCGAGGACAGCGTATGGGACTTATCAAGTTTGGCTCGCGGGTCGATGTCCTGTTGCCGGCCGAGGCGAATCTGAAGGTAAAGACTGGTACGCGGGTGCGTGGCGGATCGTCTGTTTTGGCGGTGCTTCCAGAGGCCATTCCGAAGGCAGTGGTGGCCTGATGGCAAACGGGGCGTCCGATGTGACGCATACCATTGGCGATGGCAAACTGAAGCGTCATCCGAGCCGTGGGATGTATGTTCTACCGTCGTTGTTCACGGCGGGCAATATAGCAGCAGGCTACTATGCGATTACGCAGAGCGTACAGGGTTCGATCGCTGAGCCTGCATTCTTCGACCGCGCGGCGCTAGCTATCGGTTTCGCGGTTCTGTTCGACGGACTCGACGGCCGTATCGCGCGGATGACAAATACTACCAGCGACTTCGGCAAAGAACTGGACTCGCTGGCGGATGTCATCACGTTTGGCGTTGCGCCGAGTCTGCTGGCTTATATATGGGGCTTCCGCATGTTGCCGGTGCTCTCCCGTCCTCATTTGCACGAGCAGATTGTGCATGTAGGCGTCTTCGTCTGTTTCATTTTTCTGATCTGCGGAGCAAGCCGGCTGGCGCGATTCAACATCAGCATCAATCCACAGCCTCGTAATCCGGGGCGGCCGGGCAGGAAATATTTTGTTGGTATGCCGATTCCGGCTGGTGCAGGTGTCATCGCATCAGTTGTCCACTTTGAAAACGGCTCCCCTATTACGAACCCATGGATGGCTGTTGTGTGGTTATTCCTCATCCTTTTTACGGGCTTTTTGATGGTTAGCAGCTGGCGTTTCTGGAGCGGCAAGGAGATCAGCCTGGGCAGCCGTCATCCGTTCCAGCTTGTTGCAGTGCTCGCCGTTATAGGTGCGCTGATTGCGCTTTATTCCGAGTACATGCTGATTGGTATTGCACTGGGTTATCTTGTGTCCGGCGTTGTGGCGCGGTTAGCGTATTCGTGGAGCAGAGAGCGACGGCATCACACGGCGTAGATCAAGCTGGATGGACGACAAGATGCCTCGATGAGAACATTGCAGGGGAGCTATGACGAACAGAGTGTATCGGGTCGGAATCGTCGGGGCATCATCGCTCGCCGGCAAAGAGGTGAGTGATGAGTTGGGTGAGTCGCTGCTTGCGGCCTCAAACTTCGTTTTGCTGGACGACGAGGACGTTGCTGGACAGGTAACGGCAGCTGGGGATGAGCCCGCGTTTATTCAGGCGATTGAACACGCTTCGTTCGACAGGATGGATTTTGTTTTCTTCGCGGGCGGGGCGGAGGTGACGAAGAAGCATTGGCAAGATGCGCGACGAGCGGGTGCGAGCATCGTTGACCTGACCTATGCGCTTGAGCGGGAGAAAGATGTTCTGGTGCGGTCGCCGTGGGTGGCTGAGGCCCTTGGAGCGAAGGCTTCGAACAACAGGCCGGAGCCCGATCTAAATACTCCTGCCGTCGTCGCCGCTCATCCAGTGGCTGTATTGCTGGCCTTGGTGACGGCTCGTCTGCAAGCTAAGGTACAGCTTACAAGCGTTGCTGTGACGGTGATGGAGCCTGCATCCGAACATGGACGCGCGGCGATGGATGAACTGCATCAACAGACGGTCAACCTGCTCTCTTTTCAGAGCCTTCCGCGGGAGCAGTATGATGCGCAGATATCGTTCAATCTGCTTCCTGCGTTGGGCGAGTCGGCGAAGGTAAACCTGAAGGCAACTGACCAACGCATTCGCCGTCACTACGAGGAGATTTCGATGGGGCTGTTGCCCGCACTTGCTTTGCAGATTGTTCAGGCGCCTGTCTTCCATGGTTACGTCACATCGGTGCTCGTCGAGCTTGATCAGATCGCGACGGTCGCTCAAGTGGAGGAGACGTTGTCGGGTGAGCATATTGATGTGGTGAGTGAGGAATCGGAACCTCCAAGTAACCTGAGCGCTGCCGGACAGGAAGACATTATGGTCCGCGTGACCGCGGAGGGCAGTGACGAAAAACAGGGAAGGCGTTTCTGGCTTTGGCTGGCTGCAGACAATCTGAAACTGGCGGCACTTAACGCGATTGCATGTGCAGCTGAACTACGCAAGCTAAGGCCGCAGGGCAAAGTGCAGTAAGTAAGCACCTGGCCGAATTACGAAAACGCGATGGCTATTGTTGCGCAGCCATCTTTGATGGTGTCGCTGTCTGGTGATTGAGAAGTTCATTCATTTTCAAAAAGACGCCATTTGTCCAGCCGAATCCGACAACATTGCTTTTGTAGCCCGTAGCTACAGCTGCGTTGGCTGAGCCATCGACAACGTTGTACTTCTCTCGGATAGTGTTATCGAGCAGGAAGTTCTGAAGAACGGTCGCATTGAACTTCGATGCAATTCGGTCGGCGTCGGTCTTGAACCCGTATTGCGCCAGTCCTTTGACGGCAAGCCAGTTTGCAGGCGCCCATCCGTACGGAAGATCCCATTGTGTACTGGAGACGGTATCGCTCATGGCTAGTCCACCGTCGTGCTCAAAGAGCGAGAGGTGACGCTGCATAGAGGCAGCCTGTTGGGGGCTAGCTGCCCCTGCCCACAGAGGGTAGTAGGCAGTGACGTAGTTGTAGGTTGAACGTTGTTTCGTGACGAAGTTGTAGTCGAAATACATGCCCGAGTCGGTGTCCCAGAGATATTTGTTGATTGCATCTCGTCGTGCGTTGGCCCGTTTCTTCCATTCCGATGCTTCTGTTGTACGTCCAAGCAGCGTTGCAAAGTGCTCCATGTCGCGCTCGTATTTGTACAACAGACTGTTGAGGCATACGGGTGCATACTCATCGGTCGAACCGCTGAACGGTTCGAAACGGAAGCTTGGATCGAAGCCGGATTCCCGCATCGCGCGGTCTCCATGATAGAAGGCAGAACTGAGCCGATGGCCGTTGACATGAGCCTGTGCGCAAACCTTGGATGCTGTGATATCGCAGCTTGTTTTGGTCAGTTCGGTAGCCTGCTCAGCTGTAGGATTGTCGGGAGCATCGATGAGATAGCCAGTGTGAACATCGGGATGGGCGAGGAGCCAACGAATGACATCAGGATAGTACGTGCTATCGTCCGCCATCTCTGGCACTGGACCTTCGCCGATATCCCGGTACCGGGCGAGCCCTGTATCACCGGCGCGATGCACGGGAGAGGTCCACAAAGCATAGTCGCGCTTTGCATAGTCGTATGCCTTTGCGAGCCACGCCTTCGATGAAGGCTGGTCCGCCTGTTTCTCGTAGATTTCGCGGATCATAGAAGAGAGAAATGGCGGCTGGGAACGAGTGAAGTAATAGGTTCGGTTCGCGTTGAGAATGGCACCATAGTTTTCGATCTCGAAGAAGAAGTTTTCGACCATGCCCTTCGCGAGGTCTATCTGCTTATCTTCGACAAGACCCAATATGATGAAGTAGCTGTCCCAGCCATACATCTCGTTGAAGCGCCCACCAGGAACAACATAGCGATTGGGAAGATAGAGTAATCCTTCGACTGGAATATCAGCGGTGGCTACATCGCCCATGTGCTCGATCTTGTGCGGAAGCTGGCGTACCGTCACGTTACACTGCTGCTTCAGTGCGCTCACGGCAGCCGGGGTGGCCCCAGCCGGAAGGTACAACACGGGAGCCGTCGTTACTTTGGCATCGACCAAGGACTTGCAATCGATCATGGAGCGAGAGAGCGTCGCCCAGCTATTGTTGATATAGTCCAGGATTTTCGTCTTTGCGGAAGCGTCCTGTTCATGGATTTGCCCTCTTGCCGGACTGGCACAAATGAGGTAGATGATGAGCAGTGGCTTAAAAATGCGAGCGATACGATTCATAGGGACACCCCAGAATAAAGGATCGATAAGTCTAGCGTGACACAATGGAGGTTGCACAGCAAAGCAGAGGGCGCCTCTTCTACATCGCGATGTTTATATCGTCTGTATACAACGCCGACATATACTTCATAAGGAGAGATTTTTAGTGCCCGGATCAGACGTAAGAACAACTGCAAGGATGCGCATTGGTATCGATCTTGGCGGAACGAAGATCGAAGCACTAGCGATCGACAGAGACGGAGTGGAGTTAACGCGGCATCGCATCGACACTCCGCGTGATGATTACAACGCGACCATTAGCGCGATGGTCGGGCTGGTCCGTCTCCTCGAAGAAAAGACAGGTCTCGTCGGCACGGTAGGTGCGGGGATTCCAGGAAGTCTATCAAACAAGACTGGCTTGGTGAAGAACGCCAATTCGACATGGTTAAACGGAAGACCGCTCAATCGGGACTTCGGAGCTGCTCTAGGCCGCGAGGTGAGAATAGCGAACGATGCCAATTGCCTTGCGGTTTCCGAAGCGACGGATGGAGCCGCCGCCGGTAAACGTGTCGTGTTTGGTGTGATTCTGGGTACCGGATGTGGCGGTGGAGTCGCTATCAATGGACAGGTCCACAATGGACCAAATGGCGTAGCAGGCGAGTGGGGACACAATCCATTACCGTGGCAGCGACCGGAGGAAAATCCGGGACCCGCCTGTTATTGCGGCAAGCATGGCTGCATGGAGATGTGGGTATCCGGAACTGGTGTGGCGCTGGACTATAAACAATCGACGGGTAGGCAAAAGACAGCGCGTGAGATCATAACGGACTTTGAAGCTGGGGATGCTATTGCGGCGGCTGTTGTGGAGCGCTTCGAAGACAGGCTTGCTCGCGGACTGGCAAATGTAATCAACATTCTTGACCCCGATGTGCTGGTATTGGGCGGAGGTTTGTCGAGGACGCAACATCTCTACGAGAGCATCCCCGGAAGACTTTCGGCTTACGTCTTTGGCGGCGAGGCAGATACGCCCGTTCTGCAGGCAAAGTATGGAGATTCAAGCGGTGTTCGCGGAGCGGCATGGCTTTGGCCTGAGGGGTGATTCTTTAGCTTGTGAGTTTTCAGGTCTTCCATCAGTTGGAAGCCGCGCAATCAGTTGTGCGATACTAAGTTGTGCTCGCACAACTGATTCAATCTGCATTAGTTGGATTGGGTTGTGCCTGGTGAGACAAAACTAAGTTAGTAATTAGTACTTAGATTTGTAGGCCGGGATGGCGGAACTGGCAGACGCAGCGGACTCAAAATCCGCCGGAAGCAATTCCATGGGGGTTCGATTCCCCCTCCCGGCACCATCTAAAATACCAATATCCTCTGTTGAATCATAGGCTTGCTGCGCTCGTTAGTGCGCTGTGCTTTGGGTGCTTTTTGGGTCGACGCTGCTCTAAGGTACGAGTTCAGGTACAGTGCGCATCCACTGTCATTTCAATATCTTGGCTCCGCTTGGGGCGGACTTTATTTCTGCTGATTATCCTTATTTACGCAGATTACGGAATGCGCAGCGGACTTGGTAACCGGTTCGCTTGAAAGACGTTTCCTGCGACGTATGAGCCACCGTTTGCATTCGACGTAGATCGAGATGTTCTAACGCTGCCCGCTAGGGCAGGAGATGCTAGCCGCCGTCTGAAGCGCAGCGGAGTCGGCTCAGATTAGAGAGTGCGAAGGGCTGTCATAAAGTTTTCGATCTTGCGAGTCGACGAGGCTTTACCGGATCTGAGGTTGCGCTCAATGCATAATCCGGAGAAGAAGGACAGCACCATCTCGGCAATCGCGGAAGGAGCCATCCTGGGCTTTTCGGCTTCGATGTTCATGGCGAGAAGGCGCTGCAATTGCGCTCGATTCTCCGCCACGACCCCATAGGCCTCATCCGGAAGGATAGCGAACTCCCGCATAGAGTTGACAGAAAAACATCCCTGCTGCTCCCCCTTGTTGAGAGGACCATTCTTGAGAAAATTCTCGACGTTCTTCCAGCCAAGAGGCTCTCTGGTAAGAAATCCTCTTTTCTCCTGGCTCTCAAGATAGTGCCGAAGGCAGGCTACAAACAGATCTTCCTTGTCTCGGAACTCGCTATACAGCCCTGACTTATTCACACCCGTTGCTCGTTCCAATTCCTGGAGACTGGTGTCCGCGAACCCATGCTTCCAGAAGACAGGCATCGCCTTCTCCAGCACTTCCTCTCGGCTAAAGCTCTTCGGGCGCCCCATAGACACATTATCCGATAAAGAACTAAATAGTTCAATATCTGTGCATCCTCGCCACATCTTCATCATCGTATAGAACTGAATGGTTCAGAACCGTCCGACACGATCGGGCAAGATCGCTACCGAATCGGCTTCGTGAATTGTTCCGAGAAATAACAAAGGAGATTCTATGTCTAAGTTAGCGAAGAAAGTGGCACTCGTTACCGGCGGTTCCCGGGGCATTGGCGCAGCGATCGCGAAGCGCCTGGCCGCCGATGGAGCAAGCGTAGCGATCACGTATGCGAAGGACGCCAGCGCGGCTTCCGCTGTAGTCAAAGCGATTGAACTCGGCGGCGGAAAGGCCATTGCGATCCAGGCTGACGCTGCCAACGTCGAAGCCGTCAAGGGTGCGGTCGAAAAGACCGTCGCGACCTTCGGCCGTCTGGATGTGCTGGTGAACAATGCCGGTACGGCCATTCCAAAACCGTTCGAAGAGACGACGTCAGAGGAGATGGATCGCGTGATCGATATCAACGTCCGCGGTGTATTCGCCACCACGCAGGCGGCGCTAAAGCACATGAAGGATGGCGGTCGCATCATCATGGTCGGTTCGGCCGTCGGCGAACGTGCCGTTGCGCCTGGGCTGGTGCCCTATGCGGCCACGAAGGGAGCGGTCAAGATGTTCACCCAGGCGCTGTCCAGAGAGGTCGGGAGCCGGGGCATCACGGTCAACAACGTCCAGCCGGGTCCGATCGATACAGATTTGAATCCCGCCTCAGGTGATTGGGCGGTCCCACAGAAGGCCGCAACAGCACTCGATCGCTATGGGCACGTGGATGAGATCGCCGCAATGGTGGCGTTCGTCGCCGGTCCCGAATCCTCGTACATCACCGGCGCGAATCTGACCGTGGATGGAGGAATGAATGCCTGAAGCGGCGGATGCATTCGGTACAGGAGCCTGATAAGAGGCGCATGCGTGCAGGCGTAATTGAGAGGCAAGAGAGAGGACAATGATTACACTTCAAAACAAAACGGCACTTGTGACCGGCGCATCGAGAGGAATTGGCCGCCGCAACAGCAGCAGCGCTTGCCGAGGCCGGGGCGCACGTTCTGGTTCACTATGGCCGCTCTACGCAGGAAGCGGAATCTCTGGTCGCCGAGATCCGAACGAAAGGTGGGCATGCCGATGCAGTCTCGGCGGATCTAGGGACTCCGGGCGGCGCTTCGTCGCTCGCTAAGCAAGTGCGCTCCATCGTCGGCGATCAATTGGATGTGCTTGTGCTCAACGCTGGAGTCAGCAAATCGGCACGTATCGCGGATTACACGATAGAGGATTTTGACAACCTCTTTGAGCCAAACGTCCGCGGTCCGTTCTTCCTGATACAGCAACTACTGCCGCTTCTTGGTGAGGGCTCAAGCATCGTTGTTATCTCTTCTCTTGGAGCCCGTTCGGTGGTGGGCAAGCCGGGCTTGGAAAATCATTCGATTCTTGCTTACGCCTCTACCAAAGGGGCACTTGAGACTCTGGTCAAGAACTGGGCCGCTATTCTCGGACCGAGCGGCATACGCGTAAATGCTGTTGCTCCTGGCGTCATCGACACGGATATGTCGAATTTCACGAAGACAGAAACGGGGCGCGAGGTCGCGTTGGGCATCCAGGCATTGAAGCGGCTCGGCAAACCCGAAGATGTTGCCGACGTCGTCGCTTTTATAGCATCCGACGGAGCGCGCTGGATCACGGGTGCGAGTATTCCCGTCGATGGCGGTTCAAAGCTCTAACTGGCACCGAGAGGAGCGCAATGGTTTCCGAGTTGAGTAAAGGTAAAGAGATCAAGATT
The DNA here is from genome assembly GCA_035317185.1 of Edaphobacter sp. Lineage (GTDB taxonomy): Bacteria > Acidobacteriota > Terriglobia > Terriglobales > Acidobacteriaceae > Edaphobacter. The sequence continues at coordinate 109,013 of DATHHN010000031.1, read as the reverse complement.
CCCGGGCCCGATCATCCCATCGCGATTTCGCCGGTTGAGGGTAGGGTGCGTGTGACGATCGCAAGGCGGATCGTTGCTGCATCGACACGAGCTCTGCGACTGGAGGAGAAGGGATATCCGCCCGTCTACTACCTGCCGCGCAACGATGCGGACATGTCGTTGCTTGTTCGAACCACGCACTACACCTACTGTCCGTACAAGGGCGATTGTACGTACTACAGCATTCCCCTCGGAGGAACGAAATCGGAATATGCCGTTTGGACATACGAGAAGCCGTATGAGGCAGTAGCCGACATTAAGGAGTACCTGGCGTTTTATCCATCGCGGGTTGATGCCATTGAGGTGATCCCCTGAGCACGTTCAATCGATCTATGCGGGAGTTCATGTGATGTCGAATCAGCCGCTTTTCACGCCGTATCGAATGGGAGACCTCGATCTCCCTAACCGAATCATCATGGCGCCGCTCACGAGGATGCGCGCACAAACGCAGGATCATGTACCCACAGCCTTGCAAGCGGAATATTACGCACAGCGTGCATCGGCTGGGCTGATCATCACCGAGGCCACCGCAGTTAGCCCGGAAGGATTCGGCTGGGCCGATACGCCGGGCTTGTGGACGACGGAGCAGGTCCGCGGATGGCGACGTGTCACGGATGCCGTACATGCAGCCGGCGACCGCATCCTTGCACAGCTCTGGCATGCCGGCGCAATCTCGCACCCTGAATTACTGGATGGCGCGCAGCCCGTGTCAGCATCGAACGTCGATCCAGGCCAGATCTCGGTCACGCCAACGGGAAGGAAGCCCACGGTAACGCCGCGGTCTCTGACGAAACAGGAGATTCGAGTCACGGTTGCAGACTTCGCGCGAGCTGCGCGGAATGCGATCGAGGCCGGCTTCGATGGTGTCGAGATCCTCGCCAACTATCTCTATTTGATCTCACAGTTTATCAATGCCGCCACCAACCTGCGCAAAGACGAGTACGGCGGAAGCCTGGAAAATCGCTCGCGCTTTCTTTTCGAGGTAGTCGAGTCGGTCCTGGGGAAGGTCGACGCACGGCGGGTTGGAGTCAAGATCGGCCCGATGCACGAAGGCGGTGCATTTCAATCCAACGCCGAAACTCTGCCGGTTACCGAATATGCAATTGGGAAGCTCAATACCTACAATCTCTCGCACCTGTTGCTCATGGGGAATACAACTGACTTTTCTGGCACTCCACTTGAGAAATTGGTCGACGATGGCATGTTCAGGCATTTCCGCCCTCTCTATAAAGGCACTCTGATGGCAAACGTAAAGATGGACCGTGATCGTGGCAATCGCCTTATCGCGGAGGGGCTGGCAGATCTGATAGCGTTTGGTCGTCCATACATCGCAAATCCTGATCTTGTGCAGCGGTTTGCCGACAATACCCCTCTTGCTGAAGTGGACTGGGAAACCGTCTACGCCTCGGGGCCACATGGCTATTCCGATTACTCAACTTATCAATCATCCGAACTCAACTCAGGAGCTGAATATGCCAAAGACAACACCCGAACAGAACAAGGCGATCGTTCTCGAAGCCTTCGATACTCTCTTTAACAAGCGCGACTACGTGGCAGCAGAACGCTTCTGGTCGCCGAAGTACATCCAGCACAGCGCGCACATCGCGCCGGGACGCGAAGGACTGTTTGCTCTTGTCCGTGCGACGCCAGATACCTTGCGCTATGAAAACCAACTCATCGTCGCGGAAGGCGACTATGTCATCGCGCATGGCCGTTTCGCCGGGATGGGAAGGCCCGCGGCCTGGATTGCAGCCGACGTTGTCCGATTCGAAGACGGTCTCCTGGCCGAACACTGGGATGTATTGCAGGACGAAGCCACAAAGAAAGAATCCGTCAGCGGCCTTCCCATGTTTGGGGACACATTCCCTTCATAAGTCTTCAGGATCCACATTTTGGAGAGAACTGAGAGCAATGGAGACGGAGGACGACTACCGATGACCGAAACCAAGAAGCTGCAAGGAAAAGTAGCAGTGATTACTGGAGGCACGACTGGGATAGGATTGGCTGCCGCAAAGCTCTTCGTAAAAGAGGGCGCCTACGTCTTCATCACGGGCCGTCGTCAAAAGGAGCTCGACGAGGCCGTGAAAGCAATTGGCAGTAATGTCACCGGCGTTCAGGGAGACATTGCCAAATTGACCGACCTTGATCGTCTCTATGAGATCGTCGCCACCAATGCGAGAATCGATGTCGTGTTCGCCAATGCCGGCGTCGCTGAATTTGCTCCCCTCGGCAAAATCACCGAAGAGCATTTTGACAAGCTCTTCGACATCAACGTCAAGGGAACACTATTCACCGTGCAGAAAGCCTTGCCGCTACTGAACGATGGTGGCTCGATTATCCTCAACGGCTCCGTTGCGAGCGTGAAAGGCACGGCCGCCTTCGGCGTCTATGGCGCGACCAAGGCCGCTCTCCGCTCCTTGACCTCGGATCTCAAGGACCGTCATATTCGTTCCAACGTCATTAGCCCAGGGCCGACCGATACGCCGGTCATCGATGGACAACCTGCAGACGCCATTGCACGAATCGTGTCCACCATCCCTATGGGACGCATGGGAGAACCTGATGAAATCGCCAAGGCCGCACTTTTTCTGGCGTCGGACGACTCCAGTTTCGTCACGGGGATTGAACTGTTCGTTGATGGCGGCAGAGGGCAGGTATGATCGAGAGCCGCCGCGCTGAAGCCGGCCGCCTTGGTCGCTCTCAGGCGGGCTTCTTCAGAAGGTCTGCCACCGACTTCAGGATTTCGTGTGAAAGCGTCTCATCCGATACGGCGCGGGCCAGCGACATGGCTCCGACGAGCGCGCTGAAAGTCAAGATCGCACTCGACCTTGCCGCGCGCTTGTCCTTGCCTGCCAACAACCCAACAATCAACTCAATGTCATCCCTGATTTGTTCAGAGGTGAGCGCACGAGTCCGCTTATCGCTGCGAGCAATCTCCGGCGCCAGTGCGCTGAAGGCACAGCCCGCACCTGGATTCTTGCGATGGGCATCGCTCAAGTAATCATCGATGAGCTTCTCGAAAGATAGCGGCTGCCCTCTGGATTCAGCAGCTTCCTTTTGGCGCTGCCAGACACCGAATGCATCGCTGACTGCCTCGGCCACAAGGTCGTCACGCGAGTCGAAGTGCTTGTAGAAGCCGCCCACCGTCAGACCGGCTTCCTTCATCAACTCCGCAATTCCGAATCCCGCGAGGCCTTTTTCGCGGAATCTCTTTGAGGCAATGGCAACGATGCGCTTATGAGTTTTCTCCTTTTGGGCCTTGGAATAGCCCATATGAACCTCCTCCAAAATAATCTGCGACCAAATCAGGATTACGAATCTAATCCTATAATGAGGATTATAGCAGTAATCCACACTGCTCGACGAAGGCCTAGGGCTCAACCAATTCGCGACCAGCTGATGGTCTCGATCGACATTAACAATCTCCAGGTTGCGGCCTAGCGGCGCAAGCCAGGAGTGACATGGGAAAAGGGAGAACCAATATGCGTGCAATGAGAGCGGAGCAATTTAATGGCTATGAAGCGTTGAAGCTCGTCGAGCTTCCAAAACCAGCCGTCACAGACGGGAAAACACTGGTGAGAATCACGACAGCCGGCGTCACGCCGCTTGACCATACAATTCTCTCCGGCCAATTTCACACCACGAAGGTGCCATTGATCCTGGGCAACGAAGGAGCGGGCGTGGTGGAAGAGGGAGGCGGAGCGGATTTTCCAGCCGGCTCGCGCGTGATGTTCTGGGGTGCCCATGGCGCTTTTGAGGACGGTAGCTATTGTGAGTGGATTGGTGTCCGGAAGGAAGATCTTTGCCTGATACCTGATGGTGTCGATGATGTGAGTGCCGCAGGCATTCCGGTCGCCTATCTCACCGCGCAAGTGGCTCTTATCCTGGCTGGTTTTCGTCCCGGCAAAACCGTTCTGGCGCCGGCGATCGGGGGGTCGGTCGGCAACGCTGTGACACAACTGGCGCGTACTCTGGGAGCAAAACATGCCATCTCAAGCACGACCAACCATGCAAAAGCCGAGCAGGCGAAGACGCTTGGATTCAATGAAGTCATCGATACTTCCGTGGAAAAGTTGGCTCACGGCGTGCGTCGTATTACAGACGGCTACGGCGCAGACATCATCGTCGACGGGATCGGTGGTGAGGTGTTGAGCGAAGCGGTCAAAGCGCTCGCGCCAGGAGGGAGCCTCATAACACTGGGGTATTCCGCAAGCCGCAAGACAACTATTGACGTGACAAGTCTCATCGTGTCGCAAACCAGCATCCGGGGTTTCAATATGTTCTCTCAGCCGCAGGCAATCGTTACGGACGCGTGGAAGTCTACTGCCTCTCTGCTTAAATCCGGCGCGATCAAACCGATCGTGGCGAAGACCTTCCCTCTGGCTGAAGCGGCTGAAGCTCTGCGCTACCTCGTAGAGGACCGCCCCTTTGGGAGGGTAGTTCTTACAGTCTGACGACACCTGATGGGGGGAACACAACAGGTGTTCCGCTCTGCAATTTGCGAAGGGTTCGCACTACACGCAGGCATCGTGCGAACACAAGTTGTCAAATCAATCCAACTACGCTCGGACGAGCCTACTCAGAGAGAGGAATCAATGACAACAATAAAGGCGATTCGGCTGGCTTCGGTGGTCACGGCAATCAATGTCTTGGTCGCGAGCGGCTTTTCCATCGTGGGGATCATCCGTCCGCAATACCTGGTCCCTGTCGAATCCGTTCCAACGGAGGCGTCTTTGCTATTGGCGATGTATGCGGCGGCGCGCGCAATTCCTCTGACTTTGTTCGCATTGGGGCTATCGACAAGCAGGCGACGCCTGCGTCGCTGATCCCTGAGTGCGCTCGCCGGCACCACGCAATTGCTGGATGCCGGAATTGGTCTGTTTGAGCATGATCTTGGGAGATGCGCTGGGCCGCTCTTTATCGCCGTCCTCAAATTCTTCGTGGTGTACCTGCTTCACAGATCCGTGCAGGTGAGTGAATTCGCGATTTCTCATCAATCGAGAATTGCTCCTGACGACATGGGCGCTTCTCAGTAGCAATTCCAGTGACTGCTCATCCACATCCGGTGCGGATGTTGCCCTCATCGGCTCGGAGAGTGGTCGATGATTCTGAGGGCAAGGCAATCGGCAGCGGCGATTGTCACATGACGCCAGTTTAGGAGCGCCCAGTCAGCGGGCCACTCCATCGTCTCCAATTCTTCGATCCAGTCCTGCGCCGCCTTCCTCGCTTCCTTCCGGCCATATCGTCTGAATACGGCCTCGCAAAAAGCTGTTAATTCCGTTTCCGCTGCCGCCACAAATTCGGCAATTCGTTCGACAGGCGTCTGCTGAGCGTGAACAATCGAGCTGGTTTTCTTATCGCACATGAAGCTTATCTCCTGATTGAAATAACGTCCGCCAGATTTATGGCCTCACACACCATTCGGAGCCCTTAGAAGTGCAATTTCGTCCGGCGATACTACCTTGATGGTGAAAGTCTATTGCTAGTGCATTGCTTCTCCCGCAGGGGCGCCCTGTCTGGGCTTGTTCTTACTTAGAACGAAGGCGCACACCACCATGCCGATTGCCATCCAACAAAGCAGTCGGTAGATGTCCTGATAAGCCTGCGCAGCAGCCTGCTGATTGAGTTGCTGATAAATAGCAGCTCGTGCCATGAAGCCGGGTCCGGGTCCCTTGCCGCTACCGCCAAAGTAAGAGGTAAGCGCGTTGACTCGGTTGACGAAAGCAGGATTGCCAGGCTGCATGGACTCCTGCAGGCGCGCCTGGTGGAAGAGAGAACGGTTGGTGACGATCGCTCCAGTAATGGCAATGAAGATGCTGCCACCAACGTTGCGAACGAAGTTGATGATCCCCGAGACCTGGTTGCTTGCCTCTTTTGGAAGTCCGACATAAGCCGCGGTGGTGATGGCGATGAAGGCGAAAGGAATCGCGAACATCTGAAGAATTCGCAACCAGGAGGCAAAGCCGAAGGTCATGGTGAGCGTGAAGTGCGTCGAGGTGTAATAGAACGCGCCGGCAAAGCAGGCGAAACCGAATGCAGCCATGTTTCTCGCTGGAAATCTGCCGGTAGCTATTCCTGCCAGGGGCATAACGACGAGCAGGGCAACTCCTCCGCCTGCGAGCGCCTCTCCGGCGCGGGTTGCCGTGTAGCCCATAAGCTGCTGTAGAAACTGGGGCTCAAGTATGGTTGCAGCATTCAGGACTCCGCCCACCAGAATCATGAGGAAACAACAGATAGCGAAATTCTTGTACTTGAATAGACGCAAGTTCATGATGGGATTCTTAGCCCGCCACTGCCACCAGATCAGGCCGGTCATACCCGCAACGAATAGAAGGCAGAAGATGCGGATGAAGTTGGAAGCAAACCAGTCGTTCTCTTCACCCTTATCGAGCATGATCTGCATACCGCCCATGGCGACCGTGAGCAGGCCGAGGCCGATGTAGTCCAATTTCCTGAGATTGGCACGATCTGCTTTGATCCACGGCGGATCCTGGACCAGACGGCTAACCAGAAAGAACGCGAGTATGCCGACGGGCAGATTGATATAGAAGATCCATCGCCAGGAGTAGTTGTCGGTGATCCAACCACCGATCGTCGGCCCAAGGGATGGCGCAAGCACCGCCACAAGACCATAGAGCGCGAAGGCCTGGCCACGCTTCTTTTCTTCGAAGGAATCCGCCATAATGGCCTGCGCCATAGGCTGGAGGCCACCACCTCCGACTCCCTGAAGTACGCGCGAGATGAGCAAGATCGGTAGCGTTGGGGCGATACCGCAAAGAAAGCTTGCCGCAGTGAAGATGGTAATGCAAAGCAGAAAGAAATTCTTGCGGCCGATGACACTCGACGCCCAGGCACCCACTGGCAGAATGATCGCGTTGGAGACAAGATAGCTGGTGAGAACCCAGGTTCCCTGATCGGTGCTGGCGCCGAGATCGCCGGCAATGTGGGGAAGGGCGACATTGGCAATGGAAGTATCGAGAACCTCCATGAAGGCAGCGAGCGCAACAGTCGCTGCAATCAGCCAGGGATTAACACCAGGCTTCCATCGCCCGCTGCTCCCGACTTCACCTGACATCTGCTGTCCTTTCCGGTCGATTGAGCGTTGTCAGATTCAACAACGTGAGCCCAACAACCGCGGTCACATCGCAATACCTTGCGAACCGTTTCCACTCAATGCTCTTTCTTACAAACCGAGCATTGGTGATTATTTGATATACATACTGTATCTGAAATCGTATCGTATGTATATAGCGCGAAGTTTGTGGAGGGAACTATGATGGTTGACACAGGCACAAGCCGCACATTGGCGACCAAAGTCATATGCCCGATTCAAAGCTATGATCGCGCAACCCGCAGTCTTCACGAGGATGTTGGACACTTCAGGCGCGAGCGCACTTCGAGTGCCGGACAGGGTGTGAGGGAGAAGGGAGGAGGCGAACAAGAGAGCGCTCAGCACAAGACGATTGTTGTTATCGAGCAGTGGATCTGTCTCGTATTAGGGCTGGTCTGCATGGCATTTGGGATCTGGGGGATTTATATGAAGCCCGAACAGGATGCTCTTTCTGCACACATTGCTTGGCTGGGATCGCTATATATGCCGACGTTGCGGGTGACGGCAGTCGCTTGCATCGGGTTGGGCGTAGCGCTAGCACGCTGGGGGTGGGCGCATCTATGACTGGCTTTCGATTTCCAGCAGCTGAAGATTACTGCGATCTTCTCGCAGGGACCGGCGTCAGTGCTCCGGAGTATAAACTATCCTCGTATCAGGATACGGAGTGTTCATTGTGACCAGAATCGTGTTGGCACAACTTCGATTCTGACGTTCGCGCAATCTGGGAGCGTGTCTTACTCTTCTTAGAGCCGTCAATGAATAGCTAGACCAACGATCGGGAGGAGCTAAGTATTCAAATGCCTGTGAGCGGCACAAAACCACGAAAGCGACTCACCCGCGAGGAGAGCCGAGCACAGACTCGTGCCACATTGATCGCTGTAGGACGCAGGCACTTTCTGCGTTACGGGCTTGGCGGCGCTGTGGCGGAGAAGATCGCGGAGGATGCCGGATATTCTCGGGGCGCTCTCTATTCCAACTTCGACGGGAAGGAAGATCTGTTTGTCGCTGTAATCCGTGAGGAACAGGCGCGCCACTTGAATGTCTTCCAGTCATTACTGAAGGACGAGCCTTCAGACAAGAAACGGCTAAAAAAAATGCGGGACGCCATTGCCGACCTCATGACGGACCACGATTGGATCGTGCTTCGTGCTGAATTCGAGGTCGGAGCCCTTCGAAGCGACTGTATCCGGGAGAGCTTTGTTGAAGTGCATCGGCAGCAGCTTCAAGACGGAGGTGACCTAATCAGGGACCTCTTGCGATCTCCTGAAATCACTTCGAAATTGAAGCCGGATGATTTCATCACGGTTATCATCAATCTCGCTCATGGTCTGGCAGTCACCCAGAGAATTCTTGGCGCAGAACTCTCTCAGAAAGGTACGCGCAGCCTAGTTCAATCTCTGTTTGACCATTTGATATCGTCCGTATGAACAGTCGGCTGGAAAGTGCCTTTGGCAGAGGGTGATGTCGATTAGCACTATTCCACCGATCACCACTCCTAACTCCCAAACGAACGTCAAAGCGGAAGTAGAGGTTGAGTTCGGGGTCACAGGGCAATGCGCTCAGGACTGCAGATGCAGTCCTGGTAGGGAGTTATAGTGCAAGGTTTTCGGGTACAGGTTCGGGTACAGACGTCAGTTCGCCCTAATTTCGGCAAGTGGGAATGGGTTTAGCTGGTTCGTTAATTACGCTCGATTATGCTTATTTATCATAGATATACGGTATTCGCCGGAAACTCAAAATCCGTCGGAAGCAATTTCATGGGGGTCGATTCCCCCTCCCGGCACCATGTATCCCGTTTATTTGCGATGATTTGTGAGCAGGGAAGCGACATGATCCGCGTTCGTCCGGTACAAATACAGTACAGTGCGCATCCTATTTATTTTGAATAACTTGCCTTTTGTCCCATTCCCTAGCCTACGTTCAGTTGGATTCGCTTACGCTGAATTACGGAATGCGCGGCGGATAAAGTGTCCGCCATCAGGAACAGAACCCGAGGGTAGTTACGTGATGGAGCGAACGTTCCAGGCGAGTTGGATTCAAGATATGGGCTTGATCGCTGCGACTTTGCTCGATTAGCGCGCTCTGGAGTCAACAGTTCAGTGGGAAGGTCAACTGTCCGGAAAACCGACTATACGGCCATGTAACCGCTGACACTTATCGCTGAGCGAGTTGGCGATTTGTCACTCGCCGAGTCCCGAGTCATGATTCGGGAAGGTTGCTGGAACGCTGCCCGTTAAATGGGGAGTAACCTTGAGTTGTGCACAATAATTAGTCAGCGATCCTTTCGGACTGAGATCTGCCCTTGCGAACAGGAGAAGGCGATTCAGGCCTGACACCCTTGGTCACTATGTTTTCCGGAGCCAGAATCTACGGCGTGTTCACACTAGCGAAGCGCTTCGATGATGAGTACGAAGTTGAGGAAGCCGAGGAAGAGGACATCAAGTTTCTCGAAGCGGGAGAAGATTCTGCGAAAGCCTTTGAGTCGCCGGAAGAGCCGCTCGATTTCGTTGCGCTTCTTGTAGAGAGCGCGGTCGTATTCCCAGGGCTCGATGCGGTTGGACTTTGGCGGAACGACCGGAATCATGCCCAAGCTGAGCACCAGTTGCCTGGTTTCGTCCCCCTCGTAGGCGCGATCCATCAACAACGGCAAGCCTTCCGGCATAGGCCCCAGTTCCGCCAGCAGGGCGCGACCTTCGGGAGCATCGTGCGCATGGCCGGGCGAAAGGGCGAAGGTTATGGCCGTTCGAGCATTCGCGGCAACCAGATGAACCTTAGTGTTCCATCCGCCGCGCGATCGAGGTGGAGTCGAGCGCGAACGCCTCGATCTTGATCCGCACGATCTGCTCCGACTGCAACTTCTCGAATACCTGATCGAGAACGCCGTTCTTAGACCAGCGATTCATCCGCGTGTAGATCGTGTGCCAGCGGCCGAAACGTTTCGGCAAACCACGCCATTTGCAGCCTTGCTCAGCGACATACAGCACCGCGTTCAGCACTTGCAGGTTGCTTAAGCGCACATTCCCACGCTGCACCGGCAACGCATCCTTGATCCGCTCATATTGCGCTTCTGTGATCTCCATCCTGTCTTGAGATTAACAACAGATCCTTGCAATAGTGTGAACACGCCCTAAGTAAAGACGACTCGCAGTCCCGCTGGTTTGAAATTATTACCAGCGGGCTGCGAGGCTCAATTCGTTCTTGCTAATGGCTTCGTTGAGCGTAGTCTTGCACTGAATTAAGCCCCGATTCAGGTGAGTCCGATGCTGAGCTATTTCGAAAGCAGTTTTGCTATTGCCTTATCGCTGGTGGCGGCAATGTTGCTGGTTGCTGTGCTGAACAGGATGTGGTCGGTGACGGACCGCAAGATGATCAATGATGTCAATGGGTGGCAGCTTGGGGTACTGGGGACGACCTATGGTGTGATTCTTGGCTTCATGCTGTACACGGTATGGGGACAGTTTCGCGGTGCTGAGATGGATGCAGCGCTGGAAGCAACTTCGGCGCTGAATGTGTACCGGATCGCGGTTGGACTGCCTGAGCCACAGGGGGAACAGATGCAGGCGTTGGCTAAGGAATATGTAATTGCTGTCGCAAACCAGGAGTGGCCAGCCATGCAGCATCAGCAGGAAGAACATTCCGGGGGCGTTGTACTGGCGCAGATGTGGAAGGTGTTGAGTTCGGTTAGAGCAGGGAGTAACGGCGAGACGAACAGCGTCGATCATATTTCAAGCGCAATGAGCAACTTGGCGGAGCGGCGTAATCTTCGCGAGAACCAGAAGGACAGCGAATTGCCTACATTGATGTGGGTATTATTGGTCGTTGGTGGAATAGCAACGGTGGGTTCGTCCTGCCTGCTTGGAAATGACAATAAGTGGCTGCACTATTGCCAGGTTCTGGCGCTGACATTCGTTGTCGCAGTGACGCTGGCGGCGATTGCCGACCTGGCAAAGCCGTATGAAGGCGCTGTCGCGGTGAAGTCCACGGTTTTTGTACGAACGCTGGAGATCATGCAGGGCAGCGCTCTTCCTTAGTGACCGCCCATAGCCTCGGGATCGAGTTTTGTGTTCTTTGGCGGCAGCCGCATGATAAACGGAAGCGGCGTCAGTATCAGGATAATGACCGATAGCAGAAAAAAAGCATTCTGATAGCTGAGCATGGAGGCTTGGCGAATCATCTGCTGATAAGCCTGGCCGATCGCCATCTGAGATGCCTCTGCGGCGGACATTCCACCTGCAACCAGCATCTCTTTCATCCGATCCATATAGAGGGTATAGGGAACGCTGCCAGGGATGACGTTGGCAGCAAGCGCAGCCTGGTGCACCTGCGAACTTCGCGCCAAGTATGTTGTCAGCAGGGCGGTTCCGGCGCTGCCGCCCAGATTCCGCGCAAAGTTCGAAAGGCTCGAAATCTGGTTAGTCTTGCTCATCGGAACACCGACATAGTTGAGAGTGCTGATTGGGATGAAGATGAAGGGCAGACCAACTACCTGCAACATGCGCCATAAAGTAACCGTGCCGAACGCTGTGTCGAGATCCAGACGCGTCAGGTTGTAGATTCCCGCAGCGGTCGCCATGTAACCGAGCGCAACCATAAGGCGCGGGTCGAATTTGCCGAGAGAACGGCCGGCAACGAACATCATGAACATCATGACGAATCCTGCCGGGGAGAGAACCATTCCGGCCCGTTCTGCGGTGTAGCCAAGGAGGCCTTGAAGATATTGCGGGATTAAGACGGTGCTTCCAAAAAGAACCATCCCGAGGATCAATTGCAGAAAGACGGCGGTACCGAAGTTCCTATTCTTGAGCAGCTTGAGATCGACGATAGGATCAGGGTGATTCCATTCCCAGAAGGCAAAAGCGACGAGCAAGGCTGTAGCGAGGAGAGCAAAAGTGACGATCATGGGCGAGCCGAACCAATCCTTCTCTTGGCCCTTGTCGAGAGTGAACTCAAGACAGCCTACGCCCAAAGCAACGAGACCAAGGCCCATGAAGTCGATTTTGTCGTGCTTCGCCTTCTCTTTACGAAGCTTGAGTTGAGGCGGGTCTTCGACCATGCGATTGCTGAGATAAAGCGACAGAAGGCCTACAGGCAGATTAATGAAAAAGATCCAGTGCCAGTTGAAGTTGTCGGTAATCCACCCGCCAAGTGTAGGCCCGATCGCAGGAGCAACGACGACAGCCATGCCATAGACAGCGAAGGCCTGACCCCGCTTTTCCACCGGGAATGTGTCGGCAAGGATGGCCTGTTCGCTGGGGGCGAGACCACCACCACCGGCTCCCTGAAGGATACGGGCGAAGATAAGAAGCGGGAGGCTGGTTGCGATACCGCACAAGAATGAACAGATCGTGAAGAGTGCGACGCAGGTCATATAAAAACGCTTGCGACCAAAGCGATTCGACAGCCAGCCAGAAATAGGAAGAACAATGGCACTGGAAACCAGATAGCTGGTAAGTACCCAGGTCGCCTCCTCCTGACTGGCCCCTAGAGAGCCCGCAATATGCGGAAGCGCCACATTAGCAATCGAGGTGTCTAGGACCTCCATGAAAGTGGCCAGGGTGACGGTAAGGGCGACGGCCCATGGATTGTGGCTGGGCTTCCATAAAGCCGGAGTAAGTTGAGTCGTCGTTGCCATATCAGTCTCCTGATATGATATCAGGAGACTGATATGGCGAACAACGGGACGAAAACCAGGCAGACAGAGACACGGCTCGCAGCCCAGCTGATGAAGCGGATCCTGATCCACTTTCGGAGCCAGATGGACGAGGCGCTGCGCCCCCAGGGAGTAACAACGGCACAGTTACACATACTGAAGACAATCCACAATGAGCCGGGAGTATCGGGAGCGCAATTGGCGAGGGCATGTTATGTGACGCCGCAATCGGCGCAGTCCCTGCTACAGGGGCTGGAAGAAGGCGGGTGGATCGTCCGGGTCAAGGACAAGGTGAACGACCGCATTCGCGTTGCACAACTGACCCAGACTGGAGAAACTCTCTTGGAAACGGCGGAAAAAGCTGCACGGATCATCGAGAACAGGGTGTGGAAAGGTGTTTCAGACGAAGCCGTGGGGTCTCTGAACAGGTTGCTGGAACAGTGCCTGGGGAACCTTGAACTAGAGTCCTAATCCTGCTTGATGACACGGAAGCGGAGGCGGACGTAGTCGGCGACCCAGTTGCCGTCGACGTCGCGCAGGACAGGTTCGAGCAGCGCTACGGTCTGAGCGAGGACAGTGGCCCGATCAACGGGGGCTAATTGGTCTAAAACTCCGTTTCGGAAAGTATTCAGCCATGCGTCCATACCATTGGGCAGCGGAGTGGGACGCGGGATTAAATCGATCGATTGAACGGTAAAGCCAGCCGCTTCCAGGAGACGGCGATAGACGCTCGGCGATGGATAAAACGATTCGGCTACAGCCTCGGCGTCGATGTGGAAGGGTCCTAGTGTGGCCTGTAGAGCGGTACGAATGGCGGCGATATTGCCCTGCCCTCCCATCTCGGCGACGAAACGCCCACCGGACTTGAGAGCGCGATAAACACCGGAGAGCACAAAAGGCTGCTTTGTGGCCGGAAGCCAGTGAAGGGCGGCGTTCGAAAAAACTGCGTCAAACTTGTCTTTATAAGGAAGGTCGGCGGCGTTGTAGTGATCGATATTAAGATTGCGTCTGCGCGCAGCGTGAACCATGGCGGCCGAACTATCGACTCCGGTGACGATAGCCCCGGTGGCGGCAAGCTTTTCGGTCAGCGCTCCATCCCCGCAACCAAGATCGAGTACACCCTCTCCGGCTTGAAGGGCGAGGAGATCGACTACGCCTGACGCCATATCCGCGACGAAACGCCCGTTGGCGGCATAGGCTTCTGTATTCCAGTTCTGTCCAGTGCGTGGGGGAGTGGGCTGGGTTATGGTGTCTTCCATATACTCATTGTTTCGTGGGTGTGTTGGTTGCGCCAGCAGAATAAGTATTTCCATGGAGCGGATAAGTGATGACGAATACAACAGCGGCAGCGGTTTCATTTGCACAGGAGAATAAATCTCGATTTCTCGAAGAGCTGAAGGCTTTGCTTCGCATCCCTTCGGTATCGACCCTGCCTGAGCATTTTGGAGACGTTCGCGCGGCAGCGGAGTTTGTTGCAGCCGGGCTGAAACGTATCGGCATGGAGAACGTTCGGCTGATCGAAACGAGTACCGAAGAGAAAGTAATTGCAGATGCGGTTGGCCACGCTCTCATGGTTCCCGGAAGGATCGGCCATCCGTTAGTTTACGCAGACTGGTTGCATGCGGCACCTTCAGCTGACGGGAAACCAGCTCCTACCGTTCTTTGCTACGGACACTATGATGTGCAGCCGGCCGAGCCTCTGGACGAATGGAAGTCACCGCCATTTGAGCCAACGGAACGGAATGGGAATATCTACGCACGCGGTGCTGTCGACGACAAAGGGCAGATGTGGATGCATGTGAAAGCATTGGAATCTCTGTTCGCAGCCGGTAACGGAAAGCTTCCGGTAAATGTTCGTGTGATCGTTGAAGGCGAAGAAGAGGTCGGAGGCGAAGGAATTGCAAGATTCGTTCGAGAACACGGCGACAACCTGAAGGCGGACGTTGCCCTGGTGAGTGATACGGAGATGTTCGCCCCGGATCTGCCAACGCTAAGCGTCGGACTTCGAGGAATGATCTACACAGAGATTGAGGTACGCGGAGCGCGGACCGACCTTCACTCGGGAATCTATGGAGGAGCCGCGCCGAATCCCTTTGTGGCGCTGTCGCAGATAATTGCGAAGCTGAAAGACGAGGACGGGAAGATCCTGATTCCGGGTTTCTATGACGACGTTGCCAAACCTGCCGCGGATGAGCTGAAGGCATGGCGGGCGCTGCCTTTTAATGAAGAACATTATCGACAGACAGAGGTAGGATCGATAACTCTGACTGGCGAGACAGGGTACAGTGTTCTCGAACGAACCTGGGCGCGACCAACCCTCGATGTTCATGGAATGCCGGGCGGATTTATTGGAGCGGGAGCGAAGACAGTGATTCCCGCGAAGGCCCTCGCCAAAGTGAGTATGCGGCTGGTTCCGGACATGACGCCAGCAGAAAGCTTCAAGAAATACAGAGCATATGTAGAGTCGATTGTGCCAAAGGGGGTAGAAGTCGCGGTCCGAATGATTCACTCGGGTGATCCGATCGTCGTGAGCACGGATAATGTCTACGTAAAGGCCGCTACCGAGGCCATGCATGAGGTCTTCGCCAAGGAGACGGTCTTTGTGCGTGGAGGCGGATCGATCCCCATTATCGGAGATTTCGTGCGGGAACTGAAGATTCCAACCGTGATGATGGGATTCGGGTTGCCGGATGACAACCTTCACGCACCGAACGAAAAATTCCACTTGGCGAATTTTTATCGTGGAATCGAGTCGATTGTGCGGTTCTTTGGCGCACTTGCAGCTTGATGAAAATTTCATTCCCAATGGACGTTGGCGGCTATGTGCTGGCGGGCGGAAAAAGCCTGCGCATGGGCCGCGACAAGGTCCTGCTGGCGCTCGCGGACAAGCCTCTGGCACAGCACGCAGTAGCGAAGCTTCAACGGATCTGTACCGACGTACACCTATTGGGGAATAGAAATGAGCTTGCTGTTTATGCTCCTCTGGTGCATGACGTGCATGAGGGACGAGGCCCACTGAGCGGCATAGAAGCAGCTCTCGAACACTCCCAGCACAACTGGAATTTATTTATGCCTGTCGATATGCCGTTTCTGCCAACTGCATTTCTGGCCTGGTGGATGCCAACGGCATTGAAACGAGAGAAGGAGGGGACACGAATGGCGATGTTGACAGTAGATGGACGCCCACAGCCAGCCCTCTGTTTGTTGCACAAAGAGGTGCTGCCCTTTGTGAAGCAGGCCATGGATCGCGGAGCATTCAAGCTCTTTCGGGTCTTCGAGGAAACGGAGCGGGAATTGTCGACGCGCTCTGGGAGCTCCGAAGTGTTCTTCAACCTTCCGTGGACTGAAGCTCAGGAGTTTTCCGTTCTGGCAGAAGAAAACAATGCCTGGTGCAAACTTACAAAACAACAGAACGCAGCGAGACGGCTCTGGTTCGCAAATCTGAATACACCGGAAGAATTTGCGGAGGCGCAGAGTTTTGCGAATGCTCTGGATACATGAGTCCCGATGCATTATGTCGCCGAAGACAGGCGATTTGCATCAGAATGGGGTATAGCGCGAAAGAGGATCAGGATGGAAGAACCGCAGGAAGAAGTGGAACAGCAAAATCCGGCAAAAAGGGAGAAGCGAGAGTCCGTGGAAGCTAAGGAGGGCAGCGAGCATGTTTCAGACAATGCCTTGAACTCACCGGATGCAGCGAATGCACCGCTGATCGCGGACGTATCCGACGATGTCGCCCCTGTAGTCGAAGAGTTCATGGACCAGGCGGCCCAACAGAACGAAGCCGCGGCGGAGGCTGTCCCCGATCACAAGAACAAGCCCGGACCATACATCTCCTTCGAGCACGTGGACAAGTCGTTTGGCGATTTCGTTGTGCTTGAAGATGTTAATTTTTTCGTTCTCCCAGGGGAAACGCTGTGCATTCTGGGACGAAGCGGTGTAGGCAAATCTGTTTCGCTGCAGATTTTGATGGGATTTCTGCAGGCCGATGGCGGTCGGGTAATGGTCGCAGGCGAAGACATCTGTCGAATGAGCGAGCGGGAGTTGCAGCGAATTCGCCGGAAGGTAACCATGGTTTTTCAGAATGGCGCCCTGTTCGACTCGATTTCGGTCGGTGAGAACGTGGCATTTCCGCTACGTGAGCGCGGAGATCTGGCCGAAGATCAGATTCTGCAGGTCGTCAAGGGATTGCTTGAAATGGTCGGCGTCGCCGGTATGGAAGGGCTTCTGCCTTCAGACCTGTCGACTGGCATGAAGCGATCGGTCGCGATCGCACGGGCGCTCGCATCGCAGCCGGAGGCCGTCCTCTACGACGAGCCGACGACCATGGTAGACCCCCTGATGGCGCATCTGCTGGGTAACCTGATCGAGCGGCTGAAGCAGCAGCTTCACCTGACGAGCATTGTCGTAACCCACGACATGCGGTTCGCAAAAAAGTTGGCAGATCGTGTCGTCTTTCTGCATGGAGGCAAGGCCCACTTCTTTGGCACGATGGAGGAGATGGAAGCGAGCGACGATCCGATCCTGAAGGAGTTCCTCGCGCTCGATGAGTTGGTGATGCCCGTATGAATGCTGTTTGTAACGCTGTGAATCAGTTAGCTTCCTCCTCACACAAAGGCCATTGTTTTATTGCTATGTGGAATCACCGCCAAGTATTCTTCAACGGGAATGACCCCCGCCTCCCGAAGACAGATCCTAAAACATAAGTCATATCCGCAAGACATTTGATAGTCCCAGTCGTGTGTTCAATTTGCGGTAATTGAAATCTCTATCGGTATCAGCGTTTTGAAAAGATTACGGCGAAGAGGGTTGGTTTGGCGACACCGGACTACTTGCAACAGGTAATCATCTCGGGACGAAAGCGCTCCGGAAATAACAGGCGAGCCTCTTCGACTCGTTTGGGGCTTTTCCGGCGTCCATCTGTAACCAGCCTGGTATGGGCCTCTTTGGATCTGCTGACCGTGGCGGTTGCCGCAATTATGGCTCTGCGGCTACACGTTGTGCTACCTGCGGAGATATCGCCGCTCCATGTTCTTCCCTACCTCATTCGATCCGCTCCCAGCATGTTGTTCTTCTACATGGGCTGGTTTGCGATATGCCTCGCATTCTTTATGCGAACGTACGGGCTCTACGGACCGATACAAAATCGCAGTGGTCTGCACGAGCAGCGAATGACAGTCCAGGCGACGATGACTTCCGGCTTGCTGCTCTGCGGAACGTTGTATATGTCCAACGGCGAGTTCATCTCACGCGTCGTTGTCACCCTCATGGTGGGATTTTCTGTCATCCTGCTCTGCATCCGCCGCGCCATATGGCGAAGAATGGTTTATCGCCGCTATCGTGCGGGAATTGAAACTCGTAACGTGCTCATCGTCGGCGCGGGCCGTGTTGCACATGCACTGCGGAATCACCTCGATTCGCTGCAACATCTCGGGTTCCGCTTCAAGGGATTCGTCGCATTGACCGACCGCGAAGCGGAGTCCGGCGATGTAGATGTAATCGGCGATGTACAAAATTGTCTTTCACTGGCCCGATCCCTATTCGTCGACGAGATCTTTTTCTCGGTGCCGGGAGACAAAAAGCTGGTTATCAGCATGGTCGAGGAAGCTCGCGCTGCGGGAATCGACGTGCGAGTCGTGCCGGACCTCTACGATGGGCTGGCTTGGAACGCCACGGTGGAATACATCGGCCAGTTTCCTACGATTCCTCTGCACCGTCGCGAATTTCCAATTGGTGCATTTTTGTTGAAGCGCACCCTCGACATCACCCTATCGTCGTTGGCGGTGTTGCTTACGTCTCCCGTAATGCTGGCGCTTGCAATCGCGGTGAAGATGGACTCAGACGGTTCAATCTTCTACCAGGCCCAGCGAATCGGCCGAAAAGGCCGGACCTTCTCCTGTTATAAGTTCCGCACGATGGTATCGGACGCCGACAAGTTGAAAGCCGACCTCGAGCATATGAACGAACGCGACAGTGTTCTGTTCAAAATCTCCAATGATCCAAGAATCACGCGAATGGGACGAATGATGCGGAAGTATTCGCTCGATGAATTACCGCAGTTCTACAACGTCCTGCGCGGCGATATGAGCCTTGTAGGGCCGCGCCCCCCAATGGCGGCTGAAGTGGAGCAATACGATCTTGCCCATCTGCGCCGGTTGGATGTATTACCCGGTATCACAGGATTGTGGCAGGTCGAGGCGCGCCAGGACCCATCCTTTGACAGCTACATCTCGCTGGATACGGCCTACGTCGAGAACTGGAGCCTGTGGCTGGATATGAAAATTCTCGCCCGTACCGTAGGGGTCGTCGTGAGCGGGACAGGCTCCTAAGCGGTAGACTTAATTCTGTGAAGATAGCTCTTGCGCAGATTAACCCGACGGTGGGGGACTTCGCCGGGAACACGGGAAAGATTCTTGAGTATGCGGCCCGCGCCGCAAAACAGGGTGTTGATCTTGCAGTCTTTCCGGAGCTGGCTGTGTGTGGCTATCCGCCGGCGGATTTTCTAGAGAAAGACTCTTTTATCGCCAGAGCAGAGGAAGCGATCGCCGAAATCGCTGCCTGGACAGCGGAGCCCGGACGCCCGGCGATCCTATGCGGGACTGTCTTGCCGTCTCCATCGCCAGTTGGCAAGCAGGTTCGCAATGTGGCGGCACTCTTGAGTGGAGGAGAGGTAAGCTTCGTGCAGCAGAAGATGCTGCTTCCCTTCTACGACGTATTCGATGAGCAGCGCTACTTTGAGCCGGCGACCCAACAAACACTCACTTGCGTAGGTATGGAGCCGCTTGCAATTACTATCTGCGAAGATGCGTGGAACGATAAAGGCTTCTGGCCGCGTCAGTTATATCGCGTCGATCCAGTCGAAAACCTGATGAGCCAATGGGACGCACAGCCAAAAGGCGCGGCCGGACACCAGCGGATCATCATAAATATCTCCGCGTCTCCATTCTGGCAAGGCAAAGCGCAGGTCCGACAGCAAATGCTGGCAGCCCTGGCCGAACGGCATGGGGCCTTCGTGGTGATGGTCAACCAGGTGGGCGGAAACGACAGCCTCATATTCGATGGGTCGTCGCTCGTGATCCGGCCCGACGGGCAGGTAGTGGCACAGGCCGCCTCGTTTGCGGAGGATCTTGTCCTCTTCGATACGAAGGATGGCGCTGTTCCTGCGATCGACCCCGTGGTGGATGAGACAGCTTCAACGTGGCAGGCACTGGTGCTGGGTACACGGGACTACGTGCAGAAATGCGGATTCAAAAAAGTTCTTGTGGGTTTGAGCGGCGGCATCGACTCCGCCCTCGTAGCCACAATTGCCGTGGAAGCTCTTGGCGCACAGAATGTGCTGGGCGTCGGAATGCCCAGCGAGTACTCCTCGTTGGGATCGATCGAAGACGCCCGCAGGCTGGCGAAAAATCTTAAGATCCGGTTCGAGCTGCTACCGGTCCACGATGTCTTCGCCCAGTATCTGACCACGTTGAAGCCGCTGTTTGAAGGCACCCCTTTTGGCCTGGCGGAAGAGAACCTGCAATCGCGAATACGCGGAACCCTGCTGATGGGACTCTCGAATAAGTTTGGCGCGCTTGTTCTTACTACCGGAAATAAGAGCGAGATGTCAGTTGGCTACTGCACGCTTTACGGAGACATGGTCGGTGCCCTGGCCGTCATCGGCGATGTAATGAAGACGAAGGTCTACGCCTTAAGCCGGTATGCCAATCGCCAGTACGAAGTGATCCCGCGAGAGACGATCGAGAAACCTCCTTCGGCAGAACTCCGTCCGGAGCAGTTGGATACGGACTCGCTGCCACCATACGACGTGCTCGACCCAATCCTTGAAGCTTACGTAGAACGGTATTGCTCCGCCGAGGAGATCGCCGAAGAACAAGGTGTCGACGTGGCATTGGTTCGATCGGTACTAAAGCTGGTAGAACGAAGCGAGTACAAGCGCCAGCAGGCGGCACCGGTGTTGAAGGTGACGCAAAAATCGTTCGGAATGGGGCGCCGGTTTCCCATTGCGGTCAAAGTTCAGGTGTAATAGAAGTGCTGCACGAACAGCGGGCAGCGGAGGAAGATACTTTTGAAGATTTCATCTTTGATGTTGGTTGGATTTGCGACAGCTCTCGGCGTTGCGGCTGCTGGAGCACAGACAGGAACGACCGGGACACCCCAGGGAGCACCGGCGGCGAAAACGGCTCCGTCAGCAACTCCCCCCCTGCAATTGAACTCCCTGGATCCATCGACCAAAGCGGATCCGTTTCCCCCGGTCAACCCGAAGTACTTTACCGCTCCGACCCCAACCGTCGATACCGTCAATAGCTTCCTGAAAACGCTCTGGGGCTACGATTCCAACCGCATCTGGCGAGTCGAAGCGATTCAGTCGACCGCCGCCCCCGGTGTAAGCAAGGTTGTCGTGTTTGTCTCCGACCGGTCTCCGAATGCAAAAGTACAGACGACGGCGTTCTTTGTCACTCCTGATGGAAAGCACGCGATCGCGGATTCCTCAGGTGTGATCTCCTTTGGTGCCACGCCATTTGCCGACAACCGCAAGCTGCTCCAGGCCCGCGCGGACGGAGCTTCGCGTGGAGCTGCAAGCAAGGACTTCCTTCTGGTGGAGTTCGCCGATATGCAGTGTCCGCATTGCAAGGAAGTTCAGGCGACGATGGACCAGATCGTCAAAGACTTCCCAAATGCTCGCGTCGTCTTTCAGAGCTTCCCGCTGGTAGATATTCATCCCTTTGCCTTCAAGGCAGCGGCATACGGATACTGCGTGCAGAAGCAGAAGAACGATGCGTTCTTTCCTTTTGCAGCGGCGGTGTTCGATACACAGGCCGCTCTGACTCCTGAGACAGGAGATCAGACTCTGAAAAATGCTGTGACCAAAGTCGGCCTCGATCCTGCCGCCATCGACGCTTGCGCCGCGACCCAGGCCATCAAGGACCAGGTAAATGCTTCCCTCAAGTTGGGAGACGAGATCGGTGTCGACCAGACACCTCTTCTCGCGGTGAATGGCCATCTGCTGCCACTGAGCCAGGTCCCGTACGAGACCCTGAAGACAATTATTGCCTACCAGGCAGTAACGGACGGCGTAAATAGCGGAGCCACAACCGGCGGTTCGGTCAATCCTCCGACTTCAGGTAAATAGACTGCTTGCTCTCAAGAGGGACCCGTCGCATCTGCGGCGGGTCCCTCTTTTTCTGCCCGAATCGACGTGAGCACACTCTCCGCTGGTTCTTTTCAAAACCATGGTGCATAATTTCTGATTATCGAGCGATAAGACCGTGCATTCCAAACAAATATTTACGTTTACCGGCAATCATTGCGAGTCTGAATTGAATCAGAAAAGACGACGGCAGAGGTACTTGTGAGTTAGCATCTTCCCAGACGTGTAGCTCCCCGGCAGCCGTTTCAAAAACATCGCGTATTCGAGGTCAGACAGTTTGTCCTGCTTCGACAAATATTCGACCATGGGTTTCAGCAACGGGGAGGGCGGTCTCGCCGCGTATGGCGCGACTTTCTTTGCTGCGTCAACACATTCGCCAACCAGCATATTCGATCCCGCCGCTACCCCGGCGCACTCAATCTTTGGTCTGTCGATGCTTGTGCTCTCTGTCACGCTGGCCATCTTTCTGATCGTGGCCGGTCTCCTTCTTTACGCGTTAATTCGCTTCCGGCATCGCCCCACCGACTCGGACCGGGAACCACCGCAGATATACGGCAGCAATCAAATTGAACTTTCGTGGACCGTGATCCCGATCCTGATCGTCGTCATGCTGTTTCTCACCACCACGCGCGTCATCCTCGGCACTGAAGCCATCCCCAAGCCTTCAAGCGCAATGGATGTAATCGTCATTGGCCACCAGTTCTGGTGGGAGTATCGCTACCCCAGGCTGGGCGTCGTCACAGCCAACGAGCTTCATGTCCCCATCAGCGACCCGGCCAGGCCCACGCCTACTTACCTGACTATGTCCTCCGTCGATGTCTCCCATAGCTTCTGGGTACCGCGCCTCGCCGGAAAGATGGACGTAATTCCAAACCGCGTTAATGTGATGTGGATCGATCCGCTTCAGGCAGGCATCTATCTTGGACAATGTGCGCAGTATTGCGGGACGCAGCATGCCAAAATGCTTCTGCGAGTCTATGCGCAATCGCCCGAAGACTTTGCCGCCTGGGTAAATCAGCAGAAGCAGCCGGCCCGGCAGGATTTCACAGGCAACCCTGTCGCTGCCGAAGGTCAAACCGTCTTCATGCACAACGCCTGCATCAACTGCCACACCGTCGCAGGAACAGTGGCGAATGGACGC
Source organism: Edaphobacter sp. (assembly GCA_035317185.1). Lineage (GTDB taxonomy): Bacteria > Acidobacteriota > Terriglobia > Terriglobales > Acidobacteriaceae > Edaphobacter. The sequence continues at coordinate 85,921 of DATHHN010000031.1, read as the reverse complement.
TTCGGCCCTGATCTCACCCATCTGGCAAGCCGCGACACCATTAGCTCCGGAACGATTCAGAACACACCGGAGAACATGAGGAAGTGGCTTGCCGACCCTAACTCAATGAAGCCCGGCTCGCTGATGCCATCGATGCACCTGAACGATCACGATCTTGATGTTCTTACTGCTTATCTCACACAGCTTCATTAACCGTTGGGCTGAAAGAGGCGAGATGACTACAACGCCTGTAATCCAAGCAATCGATGAGACGGCGGACACGCAAGGCCGTCCACCATTGAATGTGGTGTATGAGTGGCTGACGACAGTCGATCACAAAAAGATCGGGCTGATGTATATCGTCTACGCTCTAATCTTCCTCGTCATCGGAGGAATTGAAGCCGTATTGATGCGCATCCAGCTTGCAGTTCCCAACAATCATTTTGTCTCGCCGCAATTCTTCAATCAGCTCTTTACCATGCACGGCACCACAATGGTCTTCTTCGTCGGTATGCCCATTCTGTTCGGCTTTGGAAACTACCTGATCCCCCTGATGATTGGCGCGCGAGACATGGCCTTCCCCCGCCTCAATGCATTCAGCTTCTGGATCTCCGCCTTCGCCGGCGTCTTGTTGTACTACAGTTACATCGGCGGCAGCGGCCTTTATGCTGCGGGCTCCGCGCCTGATGTCGGCTGGTTCGCCTATGCCCCTCTAACGGCAAAGATATTCTCCCCCGGCCACAGCACCGACTACTGGACGCTTGCAGTCTTTCTCAGCGGTGTCGGATCGATCGGTACAGCCTTGAACATCGTCACCACCATCATCAGCATGCGGTGCAAAGGCATGACGATGGGTCGCATGCCACTTCTCGTCTGGCTGTATCTTGTAATGTCCAGCCTGGTGTTCGTTACCGTCAGCCCGCTCACTGCAGCTCAGATCATGTTGACGCTGGATCGCTACCTCGGCGCACATTTTTTCGATACCCAGGCCGGCGGCTCAGCTGTGTTGTGGATGCACTTCTTCTGGATCTTCGGCCACCCCGAAGTCTATGTGCTTGTGCTTCCTGCATTCGCGTTCGTCAACGAGATCGTCCCGGTCTTCTCGCGCAAAGCCATCTTCGGTTATCCCGCAATGGTGGCAGCCTCGGTCGGCATCGGTTTCATCAGCCTCAGCGTATGGGCACACCACATGTTCACCGTTGGTCTCGGACCGGCGGGCAACACCTTCTTTGTCTTCGCCACAATGGTCATCTCGGTACCGACCGGAATCAAAATCTTCAACTGGCTCGCTACCATATGGGGCGGCAAGGTGATCTTCGCCGTACCTATGATGTTCTGCGTCGGCTTTCTCTTCCAATTCCTGATCGCCGGCTTGACCGGCATCATGCTCTCTGCCGCTCCTTTCGACTGGCAACTCAGTAACTCCTACTTCGTCGTCGCTCACTTCCACTATGTTCTGGTTGGCGCCATTCTTTTTGCACTCTTCGCTGCCTTTTACTACTGGTATCCCAAAGTCACCGGCAGAATGATGAGCGAAAAGCTAGGAAAATGGCACTTCTGGCTCTTCGTCATCGGCTTCCATCTCACCTTCGACTTCATGCATGTTCCCGGCTTGCTCGGCATGCCACGACGTATCTACACCTACGAGGCAGGACGCGGCTGGGAAAGCTGGAACCTCATCATCGGCATCGGCGCAGCCATCCAGACAGTCGCCACTCTAATCTTCGTCTACAACCTCGTGAAATCTTACTTCCGTGGTGAAATAGCCGGTCACGATCCATGGGACGCCTGGACATTGGAATGGGCTATCCCTTCACCACCCCCTTCGTACAACTTCGCCATCGATCCCACCGTCAATAGCCGTCGGCCACTGTGGGATCTCAAGCATCCTGAAGATTCAGATTCGAGTTACGAATGATGAAGGCTGCGAGCGCAATCCCGATCGATGGAATCATGGAAACGCCTTGGTCGCTACCCTACCGAGGCACTGTGGGAATGGTCTGCCTCATCGTGGCCGAAGCCGCAATCTTCATCATCTTCGTCGTCGCCTACATCTTCTACATCGGCAAAAGCCTCAGTGGCCCGACTCCGGCGCAGGTATTGGAGCTGCCCATATTCGGCACCATCTGCCTGCTCTCGAGCAGCATCACCGTTCATTTCGCGGTCAGCGCGTTGCGGAAACAGAATCTCCGCACCTGCATCATCCACCTGGCAGGCACCGTTCTCCTCGGATCCATCTTTCTCATCACCACCGCGCAGGAGTGGTATCACCTCATCCACGACGAAGGCCTGACGATACAGACCAATCTCTTCGGAACCACGTATTACTCCCTGGTTGGTCTTCATGCTACTCACGTAATTGTTGGCCTCATCATGCTTTCCCTTGTGCTCGCGTTCTCCCTGATGGGACGCGTCACCGAAGAGCATTCAGAAAAACTCGAGGTGCTTTCGCTCTACTGGCACTTCGTCGACGCCGTATGGGTAGTCGTATTTCTCGTGGTCTACGTTTTGGGCAGATAACTCTGGAAAGGAGGACGCAATGCAGCAAGACGATTCGATGCAACCTACAGCGCAAGCTCACGGACACCCACACCGGTTCGACGAGATCGTACTGCCTGCTCCCACTCCATGGCCCATGGTCCTCGCGTTTGGCCTCAGCCTGCTGATCACCGGAATGGTGACACACTGGGTCATCAGCGTGCTTGGCCTCGTGCTGACGTTGCGTGCAATGGTCGGATGGTTCCTCGACGTATTGCCTCATGAGAAACACATCTCCGTTCCAATCCAGGCCGGAGTCCTCGAGATATCGAGCACACGCACCACCCGCGAGCAACTGCCGATCGGCGCCAATCATCGCAAGCTCCTGCCCATCGAAACCTTCAGCGTCATGTCTGGCATCAAGGGCGGCATCATCGGCGGCATAGCCATGATCGTTCCCGCGGCTCTCTTCGGCCTCATTCGTTACCACAGCATTTGGTACGCGGTGAACCTTCTCGCGGCGGGAGGCTTTGTCAGTTGGGCCGGCAAGAGTAATGAATTTCTTGCCCAGTTTCATCTTGAAGGACTCCTTGCAGCCACCGCCATCCACGGTATTACCTCAGTGCTCATCGGTCTGCTCTACGGCGCCATGCTCCCCATGTTTCCCAAAAAGCCAATCCTCACCGCTGGCTTCATCGCTCCTTTTATGTGGACAGGCATCCTCTACTCCGCGCTCAGTATTATCAGTCCCATCCTCAACGAGCGCATCGACTGGCTCTGGTTCGTCATCTCGCAAATCGCCTTTGGCCTGGTCTGCGGCTTCATCGTCAACCTGCAAGTGAAGGTCCGCACACCGCAGTTTCGAGCCCTCCCCTTCGCCATCCGTGCCGGTATCCACAGTGATGAACCCACCAGGAAGGACGATGGTCAATGATGCTGGCTGCTCGACGACTCCTTGGACTCGGTGCCTTCATCCTTTCTACAGCCTGCATAACCTTTGTTGGTTGCGTCGGCGACAGATCCGGATCGGAGCCCGAGGTTGCGCGTCCCGAGGACATTCGCTCCTTTTCAACCCTCTATAAAACCAACTGCTCCGCTTGCCACGGAGAAAACGGCAAGAACGCCGCCGCCATCTCTCTTTCCAATCCCGTCTATCTCGCAGTGGCAGGAGAAGATCATCTGCGCGATGTAATTGCGAAAGGCGTCCCCAACGCTCTGATGCCACCCTTCGCCAGAAGCGCCGGCGGCATGTTGACCGATCAGCAGGTCACCATACTTGCACAGGGCATGATCCACGCATGGGGAAAGCCGAATCTCCTCGCCACGCAGAATGCTCCGCCTTACTCGTCTACATTGCCTGGCGATGTCGCCCGCGGACAGCAGGCCTTTGCCACCTTCTGCGCTCGCTGCCACGGTCCAACGGGGGAAGGAAACATGGCCGACGCTAAGCGCACCTCCGGAAAAATTGGCTCCATCGTCGATCCTTCGTATCTCGCACTCATCAGTGATCAGTACCTTCGCAGCAACATCATCGCCGGCCGGCCCGATCAGGGAATGCCCGACTGGCGATCCGACGCCGCACAGCCGATGACGGACCAGCAAATTACAGACATCGTCACCTGGCTCGCTTCAAAACGTACCGCCGACCCAGGCCAGCCATATCGTTCGCATCAATAATGGCCCACTTCGATTTATTGCCGAAAAGGACGAGCCTTGCAGGAGCAGAAGTCATGACACAGAGCGAGCAGATTCCTCCAAACAATCAAGCCACGACGACTGAGCCCACAGCAACGCCGCAGAGCGCAGGTCACTCTCGTCGCGTCTTTCTCTTCAAGCTCTCTCTGCTTATCAATGGGGCTGTTGGTGTCGTCCTTGGAATACCAATTATCGGCTACCTCCTGGGTCCGGCAATACAGAAAGGCTCAGGTGATAAATCCTGGATCAACCTCGGCCCGCTCAACAATTTCCCCGTAGGCGAAACCCGCCTGGTCAACTTCCGCAATCCCGTCACAACCAGTTGGGACGGCCAGACTGGCGATATTCCCTGCTGGGTCCGCCGCGTCTCCGGCGATAAATTCCAGGTCTTCGCCATCAACTGCGCGCACCTCGGCTGCCCGGTTCGTTGGTTCGCTCAATCCCGGCTCTTCCTCTGCCCTTGCCACGGCGGCGCATACTACGCCGATGGAACTCGCGCCTCAGGACCGCCGGAACGTGGCCTCTTTGAGTACGACCACAAGATCGCCGAAGACGCCCTCATGATTCACGTCGGCAGAATGCCGACCCTGGCCTCGCAGGCCAGCGTTACGCCGCCTCTGACACAGCTTGAAATCAACGGTCCCGCAACAACTCTTGCCGCCGTCGAGCAACCCAAACCGAGGTGCAGCTCATGCCAAACCTAAAGCAGCGCGGCATCGATGTGTACAACTGGTTTGAGCAGCGTCTCGGGCTGGGCACGCCTGTCATCGAAGCTGTTGTGCACGAGGTCCCATCCAGCACCTCCAGCTGGTGGTATGTCTTTGGCAGCGCGGCAACGGTCATTCTTGTACTTCAAATCATGACCGGCATTTTGCTCGCGCTCGTCTACGCTCCCACCGCCAGCGACGCGTGGAACAGCCTCCAGTTCCTCGACCACAACGTTAAGCTCGGCTGGTTTCTGCGCGCCATGCACGCATGGGGCTCTGACTTCATGGTCGCCATCGTGCTCATCCACATGGTGCAGGTCTTCCTCTTCGGAGCCTACAAGTTCCCTCGCGAGCTCACCTGGATCATCGGCGTCTTCCTTCTGCTTCTCACCCTGGGCATGGCCTTCACCGGACAAGTCCTTCGCTTCGATCAGGACGCCTACTGGGGCCTGGGCATCGGAGCCTCTATCGTCAGCCGCGTTCCTTTGATCGGCGGCCCGCTCGTGGATCTTATGCTCGGCGGCCCCATCATCGCCGGACCCACGCTATCCCGTTTCTTCGCTCTCCACGTCTTCGTCATCCCCGGCACTTTGCTCGTCCTCGTCGGCCTGCACCTCTGGATGGTCTTGAGGCTCGGCATCAACGAGTGGCCGATGCCCGGCCGCCTCGTCAGCAAAAAGACCTACGCCCACGACTACCATCAGCTCACAGAAAAAACCGGCATCCCTTTCGTGCCCGACGCCGCATGGAAGGACGCCATCTTCGCCGCAGCCATTATGTTTGCAATCATGGCCTGCGCAATCTGGTTCGGCCCCACCGGCCCATCCGGCCAGCCCGACCCCACCATCATCGAGACCGCGCCCAAGCCCGACTTCGCCTTCCTCTGGATCTACGCCGTTCTGGCCTATCTCCCACCCAGCCTCGAAACCCCTGTTCTGTTCATCGCCCCCGTCATCGCAATTGGCGCCCTGCTTCTACTCCCGCTGCTCTCCGGTGAAGGGGAGAAGCACTGGTCGCGTCGTCCGATAGCCGTCCTGATGGTGAGTCTCATTGCAATCACTCTCGGCATCTTCACTCGTCTGGGAACCTACACGCCGTGGAGTCCCATCATGAACGCCTGGACCAGCAATCCAATCCCTCCGACCTACCTGCAGGACCGCACGCCCCTCGAACGAGCAGGAGCGATCGTCCTCCAAAACAAGCAATGCCGCAACTGCCACTCCATCGGCGGCGCAGGCGGCCTTCGCGGCCCCGCTCTCGACGGCGTCGCATCGCGCATGACCGAGGATCAAATCATTCGTCAGGTCCTTCAGGGAGGCGGAAACATGCCTGCCTACGGCAACGCTCTCAATCCCTCCGAGACCACCGCGCTTGTCCGTTTCCTCACCACGCTGCAGAGTAACCATCGGCCTCGTGCCGTCGACGCTTCACGTGGCGTGGCGCAGTCCAGCGATCAATCGCCCCCTCCACCCGGCAACCACTAGCGCTGCATTTACTCTATTTCCAATGTCTCCTGAATCTCGGGCTATCTTTGCGGAGTGGTCGCCTCCCATCTTCCTCACCATCGCTCTGGCTCTCTCTGCCATCCTCTACACTCGCGGCTGGTTCGCCATTCGCGAGACAAGGCGCGCCCAATTCCCCGTATGGCGATTGGCCTCCTTTCTCCTCGGCCTCGCCGTCATCGCGGTCGCCATCGCCTCCCCGCTCGATGGCTTCGCCGACGCTCTCCTCAGCGCCCACATGGTGGAGCATCTCCTCCTCATGTCCTTCGCCCCTCCGCTTCTTCTCCTCGGCTACCCCGTGGTTCCGCTTCTCCGCGGCCTTCCGCGTATCGCTGTCACTTCCCTGCTAGCGCCTCTGTTTCGCCTCAAAGGCCTGCGAAGCCTCGGCCACTTCCTCGTAATCCCGCTGGTCGCCTGGCTCGCAATGAACCTCACCTTCCTTGGCTGGCACGTCCCCGCCGCCTACGACTTCGCACTCGAGCACGAAGGCTGGCACGACTTCGAACACCTTCTATTCCTCGGCACATCGATCCTCTTCTGGTGGCCGCTCATCCGCCCCTGGCCCACAAGCTCACGATATCCAGGCTGGTACATGCTGCCCTATCTCATCCTTGCGGACATCGTAAACACAGCACTCTCCGCCTTCCTCGCATTCTGCGACCGCCCCGTCTACGCCTTCTACCTGCAGCAGCCAAACCCATTCCACATATCGCCGCAGTCCGACCAGGTCGTCGGCGCAGTCATCATGTGGGTCCTCGGCTCACTCGTCTTCCTCATTCCCGCAGTCTTTGTCACTCTCAAACTTCTGCGGCAAGAGGCATCCCCTCGCATATGAGCTACAAGTGATAGTGCGTACGGTAGTGCAGATACTCCTCCACGCCAATCACAACCAGGGTCGCAATCGACAGCACCATCTGCACTCGTTCCATCCGAATTTTCTTCGGGCTCACCACTTGTCGCCGCCACTGCGATGCCGGGCGATTGCGCAGACGATGAATCTGCATAAGAATCGCCAGATTCAGCAGCGAACCAAGAAGCGCAAGCACAATCATCGGTATGCGAATCCAATCGGAATGAAACCTGTCCAGCGCTGATCCAACCCACGCCGACACCGCAAACGAGCTCACTCCTATTACAAGACGAAGCCCATCAAGCGCGGCAAAGAAGGTGCAGATGCTTTGCAGCACAGCGAAGAAGAAGCTCGACCAGGCAATAACGCCTTGAGCACCTGCAATCTCCCCTGTGCCTTGCGGCTGGCTTGCTTCAAATTCCGTCGATTTAGCGGGAGTAGTCGACATCGAAGAACAAACTCCTTGGGGCGATTTTACACATGCAACATAAACCAACGTACGAAGTCACACTTCGTTATCTCTCAAACAAGAAACGAATCATCCCCACAAATAGATTGTAGGAAAAGCAATCCTCACCTCTCTACTCCGTTCCACTTCCCGAACCCGGCGAATTGATCGTCGTTGGCGCACTCGTAGTCGGAGGCGCTTCGAGCCCCCCTTTCAGCATGTAATGCTGCAATGCAATCGCATTCTGCCATGCACTGCTCAGCGCCTGGATATAACTCGCCTGAAGCTGAAAGAGTGTGCGCTGCGAAACCAGTACCTGCGGATAAGCCATCGCCATACTCTGATATTTCTGCAGATAGAGTTGATAAGCTCGCGCTGCCCGTGGAATCAATTGCGTGCGATAACGCTCCGCCTCAAACTTCGACGATAAATACGTCTGCACCAGTGGTTCCGCTTGCTGGCGCAGCGAAAGCTTCACTCGCTGCAAATCCTGCTGCGCACGATCGATATCAGCCTCCGCAGCCTGCTTCGCGCCTTGATTCCGGTTCCACAAAGGAAGATTCACACCCACTGAAGCAAAGCTCTGCGGCCCCACCGCCTTCGTCGGCAACACAGCCACAGTCTCGAAGTTGTACTGCTCCCCGGCTTTCAACTGAAGATCCGGCACCGCCTCTTTTCTCGCATCCTTCAACCTCGCTTCAGCCACACCAATCTCCAGTTGTGTCTGCTTCACCGCGGGACTAGCCTGAATCATCGTCTCGACGACATGATCGGTATCGATATCGGGGACAACATCAAGAGCGCCCTCAAGCGGACTCGCCGCAAGGTCCGACTGCCCCGCAAGCGCCGCAAGCATCCTGAAATTCTGCAGAAAATCCCGTTGCGCATTCGCGTAATCAACCTTCGCCTGCTCAGCCTCAACCTCCGACTGAAGAATATCCGGAGCATCCGCCTGCCCTACATTCGCCAGCTGATGTACCGTCTCAACCGCATCAAGCGTAAGCTTCAACAGTCTTCGCCGTACGACGACCGTCTCCTGCGCTGCAAGCGTCTTATAAAACGCCTGCGTAACATCCCCACGAACACGATCTGTCTGCGCCTCCCCCGCTGCCTCATCAGACTTCTTCTGCTCTTCATAAATATTTCGGCGCAAGCCCAGCTTGCCCCCCAGAACGATAGACTGCGCAACATATGCTCCATGCTCGCCACCGCCAAACGAGCCGCCCCGAATCTGCTCTCCCTGATATCCGACAGATGGATTCGGATACAGCCCCGCCTGTTTCGCCTGCGCGGCAGAACGTCGAACGATTGCAGCAGCCTGCTTCAGCGTCGGATTATTCGCATCAGCCATCTGAATAAACTCAGACAGTTTTTTTGAAGGCCGTGCACTCACCTCTTTCAACAGTTCCGGCGCAGGCAGCGATTCACCCGTACGCCTCCCTGGATTTTCGGGCTCCTGTAGTTGCTGGTTCGCATGAGTAGGTGCGTTCTGCGTCGAGCTCATGTCGTGCTGACTCATGTCCATGCCCGGCATCGATTGCTGCGACATCTGAGCCGTTGCCGTTGCTACTGCGAGACAACTCGCAACCGTAATTGCCATCATCTTCTTCATCTCTTGCATCTCCTTGGTTGCGGTTCAGGAAAGAATGGATGCGTACGGATCGTTCGGCCTGCCTGCCCGCTTCATGCGCGCAATCACCTCGTCATATTTCTCCGGCGGCAGCACGCGGACAAACGTCATCATCCCCATCATGTATCCGCTCCATCCCGCGGCAAGCCCATAGTTCTCCGGCTTCTCCACCATCTTGTCCATCTCCATCATTGGGCCTTCCATGTATGCATCCTGAGGAAAATTCGGAACGGCATTCGCATTCTCCGCAATGTCATTCGTCATGTCATCCATGCCGCTCATCTGGCTGTGATCCATGCCCTGCATTCCAGCCATACTGCTCTTCATCGCAGCCTTCGCCTTCGCTTGCGACAACGGTCCATTCGTCGTCGCCATATCGGCCGTTGCGGCAAATCCCATCCCGCGTCCCAGGCTGGTGCCATAGTCATCTCCCAGCGGAGCGCCCGGCGTTCCCGTCAACATCCCCATCCCTGATTCCATCCCAACCCCCGCAGGCATGCCTGCCTTGGGACGAGTCATCTTGCCCACACTTGAAGACATCTGGTTCATCATGTGGTGAGGCAGATGGCAGTGAATCATCCAGTCGCCCGGATTGTTCGCCACAAATTCAATCCCACGCGATTGCGCAACTCCCACCAGCACCGTATTTCCCGGCCACCAGCCCGCTTCAGGAATGCGCCCTCCCTCGGTACTCGTCACGTGAAACGTGTGCCCATGCATATGCATCGGATGATGGTCCATCCCAAGATTCACAAAGCGAACACGCACACGGTCGCCAAGCTTCACAATCAAAGGTGTATTGGCCGGGCCCGCTTTGCCATTCAGCAGCAGCCAGTTGTACTCCATGTTCATCGTGTTCGGAACAGTGTTGTTCGGCAGCACCGCATACTCCTGCAAGTGAATCAGAAAGTCCTTATCGCAATGCGGCTGGAAAGGCGTCTTCGGATGCATGATGAAGCCACCCAGCATCCCCGTCATCTCCTGCATCGCCATGTGCGAGTGGTAGAAGTAAGTTCCCTGCTGATGAATGTCGAACTCATACACAAACCGTCCACCCGGCTTCACCGGAGGCTGGCTGATTCCCGGTTGGCCATCGAAGCGAATGTGATCTTCAAAGCCATGCCAGTGAATCGAGCTCGGCTCAGGCAGATGATTGTCGAAGATCACACGAACATGGTCCCCTTCATTCACCTGTATGGTCGGCCCCGGAGCGCTGCCGTTGAAGCCCCATAAATCAAGCGTCTTGCCCGGCATCACAGTCTGCTTCACCGGCTCCGCGATCAGGTGAAAAACCTTGGTACCCCCATCAATGGTGTACTCCAGGTCCCCCACGTCAGTCGTAATCACCGGTACGTTGTGCCCCACGACGGAACGATTGTTGGTTTTCATCGACATCTGCATCTGCCCGCTCTCTGCGGACAAACTGCGAGCAGCAAACAGACCCGCGCCAATGCCAAGGGTGCGTTGAATAAAAGTACGACGGTCACTCATAAAGCCTCTGTAACAACAGAAAAAGGAAGGAAATTACGGAAGAACGAAACCGCGGCAGACCAGCCTCATCGCTCCACACAGGGCGGAAGACGAGTCACAAGCCTGCCCTTCGTTAGAAAACGCAGGGGAGATTCCGACTAGATACGCAGATTGGAAGCCAGGGGTATGAGGCTCGAAGGTGGGGTCGTACTCGAGTAAGCCGTCAGCCGCTCACGCATTTGCACCAGAGCCGGCAGCACAATAGACCGGGCAATGCTCACATCCTCGATCGGATGCAGCACGACGTCTATCTGCTCCGCCGCGCCGGGGTCCTTCACCAGGGAAAAATCATCGCAGCAGCTCGTTCCTAATCGTGTCTGCAACGTCTCTACACTCTGCGATGCCGACCCATTCCGCGCATGCGACATACCCGCGCAATGCTCCGTCCCACGCATGGAGTGATCTGTAACCGCAGCCTTGGCAGGCGAGCCCATCAACGCACACCGGACATTGCAGGTCACCGCAAACGACTGAACGCTCGCCAGCAGCAGCAACAACACCGACCATGCGACCCGACGACCCATACCCGCTACTCTATCGACAGCCACCCGGAAAGCGCAAATCGCGGCGCGGTAGTTCCTGACTAACCACAGAGAGCGCCAGCTTGCCCTTCTGTAGCTCCCAGACCCACTTAGGCCACTGTCCACGAAATTCTTCAAGCGGCAACAAGTCTCGAAGCAACCAAATCTCCCATCCTGATTTTTCACAAACGATAGACAAGACACTGACATAGTCGTGACACCAGCCTGCGCGGACCTGACTACGCTTATTGGGGATTCCAAGCACAGTTCATCCCCGCCTGCTGCTTAGTTCCACCTTCCGGCACCGGGTCACACCCGAGCATGATCGGTACCAATCTGCGGGGACTCACAGCCTCAGGAGAGCCTGCTATGAAGACATCCCTGCGCGTAACCAGCGGAATATCGCTGCTCTTATCACTATCCGCCGTCGCTTTCGGACAGCACTACACTCAAGTCAACCTCGTCTCCAACACCTCCGGCGTCGCTCCGGTCACAGACCCCACCCTCATCAACCCCTGGGGCCTGTCCCGCAGTTCCTCCAGCCCCTGGTGGATATCTGATAACGGCACCGGCCTCAGCACGCTCTTCAACGGAGCCGGCGTCAAAAACTCCCTGGTCGTCACCATTCCCAAGGTTGATCCCAACAACAAAATCTTCCCCACCGGCACCCCAACGGGAACAATCTTCAACGGCGTCCCCACCGACTTCATCCTCCCGGGCGGTTTTCCCTCAGCCTTTCTCTTCGCTACCCTCGATGGCGCCATCGCCGGGTGGAACCCTAACGTTGCCATCGCACCCGGCGCCGCTGCTCCCTCTGTCAATGCCGTCATCGCCGTCAAAACAACCGATGGATCCAGCTACACCGGTCTCACCAGTGCCCTCGTCGACGGTAACCGCTACCTCTACGCAGCCAACTTCAACAACGGCCGCGTCGATGTCTATGACAGCAACTTTCACCCAGTAACTCTCCACCCGAACAGTCACGATCAAAACAACGGCAATGGCAACGGCTTCCGAAACGACAAGGACAACGACAACGACAACGACAACGACGATCACAATAAAGCCTTCACCGATCGTTTCCTGCCCCCCCACTTCGTTCCTTTTAACGTCCAGACCATCGGTAACGATATCGTCGTCACCTATGCTCTTCACCAACGGGGTCAGCCTTTCGAAACCGACGGCCCAGGCCTTGGCTATGTCGACATCTTCACCGCCAAGGGGCGTCTTATCCAGCGCCTCGAGCATGGTGACTGGCTCAACGCTCCCTGGGGAGTAGCCCTTGCCCCGCAGGACTTCGGCGCTGTCAGTCACGATCTCCTCATCGGCCAGTTCGCTGGTGGCGGCACCACCCAGGGCAGCGGAACCATCGCAATATATGACCTGGTCACCGGGCAGTTCAAAGGTCTGCTGCAAGACGCAAACGGAAACACCATCGCTATCAATGGCCTCTGGGATATCAGCCCAGCCAACAACTCAGCGGCCGGCAGCTACGATCCCGCCGGCGCTCCCGGCTCCGAGCTCTACTTCACTGCAGGCCCCAACAAAGGCAGCGGTGGCCTCTTCGGCTACCTCAAACCCGTCGCCACGGATCTGACCGAAGGCAACGACCAGTAACGCAACCAACTTGATTTTCTGCAGTAAGTGAAATGCGACGGCCCCCAAATCCGTCGCATTTCCCCTCCATTCAAACCGAGACGCGCAAACTATTGTGAGATTTCCACACATTTCCTGCAAAAAATTCCTCACCCAAAACAAGCCATCCTACAAACCACCTTACCCACCCGTTTCACCACACCTTGTCCACAAAAACACCACGCCGAAACACCAATTTCTCCAAAACCCCCAGCAAAAGCACCATTCCACCACGCCAGAAAAAAACGCGAAAAATCACTTCGCCCGCGGATGCGTCTCGTCATAAACCCGCTGCACCTGGCCCACCGTCAACTGCGTATACCGCTGCGTCGTCGACAGCCGTTCATGCCCCAGCATCTCCTGAATCGCCCGCAGATCCGCCCCTTCCTCCAGCATATGCGTCCCAAACGCATGCCGCAGTGTATGCGGATGCACATCCGCCGCCAGCCCGCGGCTCAGCGCAATCGCCTTCACAATCCGACCCACACTCCGCGTCGTCAGCCTGCAATCCCCACGCATCCTAAGGTTCGTCAGCAACGGCCCCTCATGCACCAAACCCGCTCTACCAGCGGCCAAAAGCTTCGCCTCCCTCAACGGCAGATAAGCCCGCAGAGCCACCGCAGCCTCATCTCCAAGCGGCACCAGCCTCTCCTTCTTACCCTTCCCTCTCACCAGAACCGCATCATCTCCCCACTTCACGCTGTTCATATTCAAACCCACCAGCTCAGAGTTGCGAATCCCGCATCCATACAGCAACTCGAAGATCACCCTGTCCCGCTCCGGCCAGGCTGCCGCATCCGCCTTATCTTTCTTAGCCTTACCCACCCCCTCGTGATCTAACGAATTCAAAACCCGGTTCACCTCTTCCACACTAGGCACCCGCGGAAGATGCTTCGGCAGCTTCGGCGTACTCACCAGCAGCGCCGGATTTTGCGCCACCTTCCCCTCCTTCGCCAGCCATTTGAACCAGCTCCTTACCGCAGCCAAAGCCCTCGCCGCACTGGCCTTCGTCAGCCCCCGCTCATACAAAATCCCCAAATAAGCCCGTATATGCAGATGCTCCACCGCCGCAACCCCAGCGCCTTCACCCATCGTCTTCTGCAAATAAGCCGCGAAGTTCTTCACTTCCCGTGCATAAGCCCGCACCGTATGCTCCGAAGCCCCACGCTCATTGGCAATCATCGCAAGAAACTTATCCGCCAGCTCAACAAACTCATTCGCCACCGCCCACCCCCACGCGCCGCTTTCCTCGCGGATGATGCATCCGGTGCACCTGCTTCAACCTTCCCAACGCGACATGCGTATACACCTGCGTCGTTGCAATATCCGCATGCCCCAGCAGCGTCTGCACACTCCTTAAATCCGCTCCGTGGTTCACCATATGCGTCGCGCAGCTATGCCGCAGCTTATGCGGACTCGCCTTAGAACCACTGGGCGAAGCAGCCCTCACCATCTCCCAAACCCACTGCCGCGTCAGCGGATTCCCCCGAGCACTCAAGAACAGCGCCCGCTGAACCCCAGCCTTCACCAACCCCGGCCGCCCCAGCGCCAGATACCGTTCCAGCGCCTCCACCGCACTCCGCCCCAGCGGAACAATCCTCTCCTTATCGCCCTTCCCTCTCACCTGCGCCCGAGCCATATCCAGATGCAAATCCTCAACCCGAAGCGCACAAATCTCTCCCACTCTCAACCCACCGGCATAAAGCAGCTCCAAAATCGCATGGTCCCGCAGCGACAACCCATCCGCATCCGCCGCCCTCGCCGCCACTCCGGTCTTTTCCAGCATCTCGCCAACTTCCACCTCGGCAAGGCTCTTCGGCAATATCTTCCAGCTAGCCGGAGTCTCCACGTTCACCGTGGGATCATGCTGAATCCGCTTATCCATCAGCAGCCAGCGATAAAAACCCCGCAAACAGCTCAACTTCCGCGCAATTGACCGCGACTCCACCCCATGCCCTCGCAGCCCTTCCATAAACCCACTCACATCAGCCTGCGTCGCCCCCACCAGCAGTCCATCCCGCCCCTCAACATGTTCCGCAAACTGCTCCAGATCCCGTTGATAAGCCTCACAGCTAGCCGGCCTCAGCCCCTTCTCCACCCGCAGGTACGCTACAAACTCCCGCACGACCCGCACATTCCCCAAAGCCTGGCCAGCATCCTGCATAGCCCAATTATCCGCGCCTATCCGCATGAAAACTCACCCACCACCAAACCCGTACCCACCTAGCCAGCACCACCGTCGCCACTTGCACACCCACAACCTCCTCGCCACAAACCACCCCTCCATCGCTGATAAACTCTATAGAGTCATGTTTGAAAACCTCAGCGACAAACTCCAGCGTTCCTTCAAGAACCTCCGCGGCCAGGGCTCCATCACCGACGAGAACATCTCCGAGGCCCTTCGCGAGATCCGCCTCGCCCTCCTCGAGTCCGACGTCAACCTCGCCGTCGTCAACGAGCTCATCGAGCACATCCGCACCCGCGCCCTCGGCTCCCAGGTAGCCACCGCTCTCAATCCCTCCGAACAGATCGTCAAAATCGTCCACGACGAGCTCGTCAATGTCCTCGGCAAGGACACCGCCCGCTTCCAGAAGTCTTCCCAGCCACCATCAGTCATTCTCATGGCCGGACTGCAAGGCTCAGGTAAAACCACGACCTCCGGCAAACTGGCCCAGTGGCTCAAAAAAGCCGGCCACCGCCCCATGCTCGTCTCGGTCGACGTCTACCGTCCCGCCGCCCGCGAGCAGCTCGCCATCGTCGCCCGCTCCATCAACGCCAACCTCTACGAAGGCAAGCTCACCGACGCCAGCCCCGGCACCGACGACGTCCTCCGCCTCGCCAAAGAGGCCAAGCGCGAAGCCGCCAGCTACGGCTGCGACATCCTCATCGTCGACACCGCCGGCCGCAACCACATCGACGACGCCCTCATGGCCGAGATGGCCGCGCTCAAAAAGCTCCTCAACCCCAGCGAGATCCTCTTCATCGCCGACGCCATGACCGGCCAGGACGCCGTCAAATCCGCCAAGGCCTTCAACGACTCCCTCACCATCACCGGCGCCGTCCTCACCAAGATGGACGGAGACGCCCGCGGCGGCGCTGCCCTCTCCATCCGCCACGTCACCGGCGCGCCCATCAAGTTCCTCGGCACTGGCGAAAAGCCCGACGCCTTCGAGCCCTTCCACCCCGACCGCATCGTCTCCCGCATCATGGGCCACGGCGACATCGCCACCCTCCTCGAGCGCGCCGAAGAACGCCTCGACCGTGGCAAAGCCGAGCAGTTCGCCAAAAAAGCCCTCTCCGGCGACGGCTTCACCCTCGACGACTTCCGCGACCAGCTCCGTCAGATCAAAAAGATGGGCAGCATGAAATCCATCCTCAAGATGCTCCCCTCGGTAGGCCCCTTCGCGGGCATGTCGCAAGCCATCGACAACGTAGACGAAGGCCAGTTCACCCGCGTCGAATCCATCATCAACTCGATGACGCAAAAAGAGCGCCTCGACCACGAGATCATCAACGGCAACCGGCGCAAGCGCATCGCCAAAGGCTCAGGCACCACCGTCCAGGACGTCAACAACCTCCTCCGCCAATACGCCCAGATGCGAAAGATGTTCAAAACCATGGGCAGCGGCGGCGGCCTAAAAGCTCAGCAACGTATGATGAGCCAAATGCAAGGTAGACAAAAATTTGGCAGGTAGAGATTTCAAATAGCAAACTTCGTGTTTTTAAAAACAATCTCGTTGATATCAGAAAAAAAAGACATGAGGTTATATTCCGTAACTGGCGCGTCCCCGGGATGTGCAGACTGACATCGCAGGTCAAAGCAGCTTCTCAATCGAGTGTGCTGATTATTGTCTATAAGCTGCATGCCCTCTAAAATCCAAAGAATACTGGAATCAAATACTTCTCGCAGTTCTGAAATCGACGTCACATTTTGCGGCGAGTTAAACCGCTTGAATCGACCAGAAGCTTGTGTGGCCATGTCATGCGAGGTTGAATTGAATTTGCCGTAGCCAATTTTCTCAATTGTCTTGTGTATGCGATCTATGCACGCGCACCATCCCATTACGGCTGACGCCCTAAGAAGATCATGCTTCGCACATTGGGCTGCCTCTTTAAAATAGTTATCTTCTTCGGTAGATACAAACCCAGTCAATATGGTCTCTAACGCTGAAATTTCCTTTTCTTTGCGCGGGGCAATCTGAATAGGTAAGACGAGATCGCCTCGAAAACCCTTAAGTAGCCAGCCCAGAACGTCGAGATAGCTATCCTGCTGGTTGTTCGGACTGCTGAGCTTAAGTAGTTTCTTGAACGCGACGTCGTACTTTTCGATTACTTCTGACGCAACTAGCTTATCTTTTGATAATGCAGACGCAATGTCTGTGAACCATACCGTCGCTATCGCCTCAGCTTTCTGACGAATGGCTTTTTTGGAGATGCGCGGTCCTGGTTCTTTGCATATCGCCTTTTTAAGCGCCCTCAGCTCTTTTTTCAGCGTGCTAAGTTCTTCGAGGATCATTTTAGCTCGGTGATCAAATTTGCTAGTTGCTTACGACCTGCCTCAGAAAGCCTGATAGTCGGCTCCGATTTGTCGTACTTATCAAATCCCTCGAATAGCGATGAGCTGTTTTTAAAATTGGCTGAAAAGTTTTTCATGTCATAACACTTGCGATCTTGACATTCCTTTCGCACGTCCTCTCCGCTGAATTCGAACTCGCCAGTTTTAAGTCCGGACGTCAGGGCCTGAAGAAGACCGATTCTGGTTTGGCATTCAGCAATTTTCGTGCTCTTCAGTTCTTCGTACAAAGGTAAAAATTCGTCACCCTCTCTATATAAAATTTGATTTATGTCATGAAGAGTCGTCCCTTGTTTCTCCAAAAACTTCTTCGCTTTGACATGGAGATCTTTCATCTCGATATCCTGACTCTTATGGTCGTCATTTTGGCCAGAGGGGGTTTCGTCGTCAGGAGCAGTCTGTATCGTTCCAGCGGAAGAATCAGATTCGTCAGGCGGCGTGTGATCGGATTTACTGCTCTTCTTGATTTTTTGATGATCTAAATAATGGGTCAGGATCATCTCAAAACATCGCTCTTGAAGGTTTGGAGGGCAAGCTTTCGCAATTTCTGCGATTTCAAGAACTTCGGCACGTAAGTTGTCGGGAAGCATATTTCTCCGCTGAGTATGAGAACCCGCGCAAGGATAACAATCAACAATCGAAATTGCCAGATTATTTTGGGCGGGTGGCCCATACATCAATCAAACCTATACATGCAGTCTCATCGCGTGAGTGGGCATTCGCGTAAGGCGCGAACCGCCTTAAGACCGCTTCGCTGCCTGCCCTGAGCGTGATCGAATAAGTGCCGAGGGAAACCAGTCGGTGAAAGGCCGATAGAGTTTCCAGGGGCCACTTGATATTGGAGGCAGCTGCGGTTCAACGCTTCTGGTAGGGATGGAAGATGTAATCCTTCGCCTTCACGGCCACATGGCACTTGGTCCCGCAGTTCACCGGGCTGGAATCCGCCGTGAACTTGTCCATTGCGGCGTCATAGTTGAACACCGCGTATCCCCATCCGCCGTCATCTTTTGAAAATCTCTTGCTGTCCTTTTCCATCACGAAGGCCTGCTTAAAAATGTCCGGCACATCCACGACGAAGGGAGCCTCCGTGCTCTTCTTCGGCTTCCACTGGAGCTTCGCAATCTTGGAGCCATCCGGGAAAGGCTTGCCGTTGCCCGGAAAGCCGTCCTTGAACGCCTGGATCATGATCGGATTAGCGACGATCACCTTGAGCACTTCGTCGGTTCGGGCGGAGGAGACCACCGCCCAGTCCTCGTATCCCCTAAAGTCGGAGAATGCGATTCCACCCGGCGATATCAGCGAGTACTTTTCCTGCGCGCAAACGGCCGCGGCGCCGAGAACAGCGAGCACTACCATGGCTCTCGCAATCGTGAGCTTGCTCCTGGACTTCATGGTTATCCCTCTTAAGGAGAATTTCCATCTGGGCTGCTGGATGCGGCACAGCATATCACACCGCCCCATTCCTAATTTATCGACACGAGTTTTGGCGGGTGGCCCACACACTCCGAACCCACTGAGAATAGGTGCCCCATTCCTACAGTTTCATCGCATGAGTGGGTCATTCGCGCAAAGCGCGAACCCCTTCTTTGGCCTGAAATCAAGAGGCGGAAGCAGCACCTTATTCAACTATCTGGTACACCCGATCCGCAGTAATCCACAAAGGCCCCTTCGAAAACGAAGGCGAGTCGATCTTGTAGATGTACTTCTTCTCATCGTTGGTGGCCACCGCCACGATCTTGCCCTCGATGAACTCATCTTTGAAGCTGATTACAGCCGATTTTCCCAAATCCATCTCAACCCTCGTTGACGGGTAGCTTACAGACTGCCGCTATAAACAGCAAAACGCAGCTCAGCCAATTCCCCCAGCCGAAAATTTCCCGCATAGGCTACCCTATGGAACACATTCCACAGGGTATCGACGTGCCAAACACCCTTCACGCTCATCGGCACCGCTAGGCTGCAACATCCGGCTACAACGATTCAAAGGGCCGCCACGATACGCAGAGGGCTATCTACCTTGGATATTCACACCCTACACCTCGAGCATGTTGTCCTCCTGGCCCTTTGCACCATCATTACGGTTGCCAACTCCAGTCTCTATAAGGGTGTCAAAGGCATCCACTGGTTCTCCCTCTACAACCTCGCCGTTCTCCTTGGGGCAATCGCGGTCGCATTGCGTGGCCAGATCCCCGACTTCCTCTCAATCGTTATCGGAAATCTATTTGTCGTAACCGGTTATCTCTTCTTCTCCATCTCACTAACTGCTTTCTTTGGCAGCAAAACGACTCATTACTACCTCCAAGGCAGCCTGCTCGTCATCGCCGTAGTCACCATGCTCCAATACGGCTGGTTCCACAATGACACCAGAAAACGCCTGATCGCCTACAGCC
The DNA here is from genome assembly GCA_035317185.1 of Edaphobacter sp. Classification (GTDB taxonomy): domain Bacteria; phylum Acidobacteriota; class Terriglobia; order Terriglobales; family Acidobacteriaceae; genus Edaphobacter. The sequence goes on along the minus strand of DATHHN010000031.1, from coordinate 65,983 downwards.
TCGTTCTGTGCTTCCAGCAGGCCCAGATCGCCTTCTTTCTCGTTCGCCAGAAGCGCGCCGCGCTCCGCGTAGCCACCACCTCCATGTCGCTCATCCTCGCCTGTCTCTCCCTTGCAAATATAGTTCGCGTCATCGGTGTGTTCATGCAGGGAGCACCCAACAATTACCTCAACGCCGGCCCCTTCCTCGCGTGGATCGTCATCGTAAACTCCAGTCTTCAGTGCGGCGCCATCGTCTCTTATGTCTGGATGACCGCCGCACATCTGCGTGAGGATTTAGAGATTCAAGCCTCGACCGACCCACTCACCGGACTCCTCAACCGTCGCGCCATCGAGATCGCCGCCGAGCAACAGATCCTCGCCTGCAATCGATCCGGCCTGCTCATCGCCGCCATCATCCTTGATCTCGACGGCTTCAAACAGATCAACGATACCTATGGCCACCATTGCGGCGACTACACCCTCATCACCGTCGCCAAGTGCCTCCAAAATAGCCTGCGCCAACACGATCTTCTAGCCCGTGTTGGCGGCGACGAGTTCGCCGTTCTCCTCCCTGACACCTCCCTTGAGGCTGCCATCGTGATCGCCGGCAAACTCCAGACCTCCGTCGAACAAGCTAAGGTCAACTATGGTCAGGACGGCACCACCGTCTCAATGAGCTTTGGTGTCGGCCAACTTCACCCCCCAGACCACACATGGGAGCAACTCGTCATGTGCTGCGACAAGGCTCTTTATACAGCCAAGCGCTCCCGCTCCAACTCCGCTCCATCAGTCCGAAATTCAAGCCTCAACTTCGCCGATGCAAAACTCATCTGATTCTCCGCGAACGAGACCTTTCCTCGATCCGTTGCCAGTGATACTGTCTTGCCATAGACGCCGAAACTCGCAAAGGAGATCTCACGGATGAGCCAACCCTCTGAAAGCCCGAACAGGCTGAAGACCACGATAGCTCCCATGCTCTCCGTCCGTAACGGGGCAAAAGCCGTCGAGTTCTACAAGGCGGCCTTCGATGCCACCGAATTATTCCGCATGGACGCCGAAGACGGAACCGTAGTGGCCCAGCTCTTCGTGGATGGAGCCCAATTCTGGCTGGCAGACGAGTCTCCCGAACACAAGAACTTCAGCCCCGAGTCTCTCGGCGGTGGCTCGGTACGAATGGTCCTGACCGCCGAAGATCCGGACTCTGCCTTCAATCGAGCCGTCGCAGCAGGCGCCACCGTCGTCTGCCCCATGACCACCGAGCATGCCTGGCGCATAGGCCGTGTCGTCGATCCGTTCGGCCACCACTGGGAGATTGGCAAACCATTACGCGAGAGCTCTCAAACCTAAACCCTTGACACAGCTGATAAACTAAATCTAGGAAACAAACCAAAGCCCGGCAACTGCCGGGCTTTCTTATGCACCGAATGCCCTCCGAAGTACGAGCCTAAGCCTTTTATTTCTAATACTTTGACACATTTTGAGGTAGAGGGGGTACTTTCAAAAAGGCTACCTCACTATACCTTCATCACAGTAATGCCGCTTGCCTGCAACGCTGCATCGACATCGGGCGGCAGGCCCGAATCCGTCACCAGCACATTGACCTCCGAGAGCGGACAGATAAGGGCCGGACTCACCACGTTGATCTTGGACGAGTCAGCCACCACAATAACCTGCTTTCCCTGCCGGGCCATCGCACGCGCCACAGCCGCCTCTTCTACCTCCAGGGTCGTTGCTCCGCGCTGGAGATCGAACCCCGTCACCCCCAGGAAGACCTTATCCATATACACATCGTTCAAAAAGTTCAACGCCGTCTGGCCGGCCATGGCAAAGGTCCACTTCCAAGCCAACAAACCACCAGTTAGCGTTGTACGAATCGACGTCTGATTACACAGCTCCATCCCGATGTTGAGAGCGTTCGTGATGACATGGATGTCTCGACGGTGACGCAGCGAGCGGCCAACCTGCGTCGTCGTTGTACCGGCAGTAAGGCCTATCGTCTCCTTCTCTCGGATTAGCTCAGCGGCAGCGAGCCCAATGCGCCGCTTCTGATCGGCGAAGCGCAACTCGCGTGCCTGAAACGACGTGTCATGCCGAAAGGGCTCATAGAGCAGCGGCTCAACCAACGTCGCCCCCCCATGGGTACGCCGGATCAAACCTCGCTTCTCTAGCCGAGTCAAGTCCCGCCGCACACTGGGTGCAGAGGTGCCGACCTGTGTTACCAACTCGTCGACAGAGATATCGCCCTGCAAAAGCAGGGCTTTCATGATGTGGTCGCCACGGGTGTCAGTCTTTTCGGACATAGCTCAGGAATATCTTTGGTTTGGTTGAGTTTATCTTCAAATTGCATTTGCACATCCCACAAATATGCTTGTGTAGCACCAAAATAGTCATATATTCTGATTGAATAATAGCTAAACGATCATTTCAGGAGCAATGAAACATCCATGCCTACAGCCTCCCCCGCTCCCTATACCCACTGGATGCTTCGTGAAATTCACGAGCAACCAGCGACTCTCACTACCACGCTTGCACATTACGTTCAGGACGGGCAGTTCCGTCCGGATACCTGCGCCGCCATCCGAAAGTGGTTTGCCGCAGCCGAGGGGGAGATCGTCATCGCTGCCAGCGGGTCGAGCCGTCATGCTGGTCTCGTGGCAGAACTCCTCATCGAAGATCTGAGCGGCATCGCAGTGGATGTGGAGTATGCCAGTGAGTACTGCTATCGCTCCGAAAAGTCGCTGAAGGATGCTGCGGTAATCGTAATTTCGCAGTCGGGAGAGACCGCCGACACACTTGCAGCGCTACGCAAGGCGCAAGCTGCTGGGCATCAGACACTGGCTGTGACCAACGTGCCGGGCTCGAGCATGGCCCGCGAGGCTTCGGTGTCGTTTCCCACGCTGGCTGGTGTGGAACGCGCAATTCCCGCGACCAAGAGCTTTACTGCGCAGCTTATGGTGCTTCATCTAATTGCGTTGCTTGCGGCTGAGAGCCGTAATGCTCTCGCTGTTTCGGTCATCGCGAAATATCTTCACCAATTAGAAGGTCTCGCGGATGTGTTGGATCGGCAGATGACTATCTGGGAATCGCAGGTCAGCCAAGTAGCCGAACAATATCAATCCTTTAAAAATTTTCTCTTCCTTGGGCGCGGTGTGCACTATGCCATCGCGCGCGAGGGAGCGCTCAAGCTGAAAGAATCTTCATACCTGCATGCCGAAGGATATCCAGGCGGAGAGTTGAAGCATGGACCGAATGCCCTGGTAAGCGACGGAACGCCTCTTGTAATGGTGGGTACTATCGATCGCAGCGATTCCGATGCCCTGCTTCGCTACGAGAAAATGGTGCAGTTGATGCGCGACATGAAGACACAGGGCGCGAACATCATAGCGATCGCCAACGAAGGTGATAAAGGTGTCGCAGCACTTGCAAATGTGACGATTACCGTGCCGGAGCTGCCGGAGTCGATCCTTCCTATCGCCGAAGTAGTGCCGCTGCAGATGCTTTCCTACTTCATGGCGATCAATAACGGCATCGATGTCGACCACCCACGCAATCTTACAAAGGCAGTCGTGTTGGAGTAGTTCACAGAGCCAACATCCGATGTAATTTGACAGAGACTTCATCCATTCGGCTTGATAGCATTGGCCTTCGGGCAGGAAGAATCCTTTGGAGCACACGTTTCTATGACGGCAAAGACGTACAACACGGTTCGGTATGGCAGGTTCCTGATCTTCATAGCAGGCTTCGGCGGGCTTCTCTACGGCATAGACGTAGGCATCATCGCCGCAGCCCTGCTGTACCTCAGCAAAACCGTCAATCTGACCGTGGAACAGACGTCGATCATAGTGGCAGCAGTATTAGGCGGAGGCATGTGCTCCTCGTTAGTTGCCGGAGTGCTGGCGGATTGGTTCGGCCGCAAGAAGATGATGATCGTAAGCGGACTGATGTTCGTTGCCAGTGTAGGATTGATCGTTATCTCGCAAGGCTTCGTGCCACTGCTTTTTGGGCGTTTGCTGCAGGGAGCCAGTGGCGGCGTGATTGCAGTCGTCGTTCCGCTTTACCTGGCGGAGTGCCTCAATGCGAAGCATCGCGGCAAAGGCACCGTGGTCTTCCAGTTCATGCTGACCTTCGGGATCGTCATCGCTGCTCTAACTGGCTGGTACTACACCAGGCTGACGGAGGCGGCCATCACTGCAGCGGCAGGCAATCCTGTGCTGATCAGGGCAGCTCAGGATCATGCGTGGCGGGGAATGTTTTTATCGGTCGTCTACCCTGGCCTGATCTTCCTGTTCGGCACATTTTTCCTGAGCGAAACGCCACGATGGCTGTTTCGTCGCGGCAGAAAGGAAGATGCTCTTGAAGCACTGCGGCGCTCCTCCTCAGAGCCTGAGGCCCAACGCCAACTGCAGGAGATGGAAGCGCTCGCCACCGAGAATAAGCAGAATAAGGAGCAGGGCACGACGGGTTCGCTGCTTCAACGAAAGTACGTGATCCCTTTTGTTCTTGCGTGCATTGTGCTGGCCTGCAATCAGACAACAGGAATTAACTCCATCCTCGGTTTCCTCGTCATCATCCTCAAGCAGGCTGGCATGAGCGCGAGCCACGCTACTCAGGGCGATGTTGCGGTCAAACTACTCAACTGCGTAATGACCCTTGTGGCTATCGCCTTCGTTGACAAGAGAGGACGCAAGTTCCTGCTCAAGATTGGAACTAGTGGCATTATTGTAGCTTTGCTTATCGGCGCTTTTCTGTTTTATAGCTTCGAGTCAAAGCGCGTCGATGTGAAGGCTAAGCTGCAGACTGCCAGCAACGGCAATGCAATTCATGTTCCTGTCGACGAAGCAACATTCGGACCTGCTGTAGGTGGACGACCGATGGCCCTCACTGTCCTCTATTCCTTCGGCTCGGGAGACAAAGTAACGACGATCCTAAGCACCGATACAAACCCAGTGCTCGACATTGCTCCCGAACAGACGGCTCCGAATGCACCTCTGACTATTAAACGGGCTTTTTATGGCCCAGTTCCCACAGAGACGACTGGCTGGCTCATCATGGCATGCCTTGGTCTCTTCATCGCCTCCTTCTCTGTCGGCCCCGGCGTCGTCGTTTGGATCACTCTCTCCGAACTGATGCCTACTCGCATTCGTTCGACGGGAATGGGGATTGCGCTGCTTCTAAATCAGGGCGTTTCAACACTGATCGCCGCGGTTTTTCTTCCTGTAGTGGGCAGTTATGGCTACTACGCGATGTTTACTTTTTGGGCTGTCTGCACCATGTTTTACTTCGTGACAGCTGCCTTCTTCCTTCCGGAAACAAAGGGCAAAACTCTGGAGGAGATCGAGAAATATTTCGAGGGTTCCACGCAGAAGCAAACTTTGCCACAGAGTCTTTAGTTTTTATTAAGGATCGCAACAGAAAAGATTTTGTTACTCATCCAACTTGAAAATACGGATTTGAACCAGCTTACTGATGGTCAGATCGTTGAAGCCTTTCGCCTGCATATGACGAATGAACTCAGGTGTGACTTTGAAGATGCGCATCTGGATAAGTTCATCAACATTAGGCCGATAGCCCATGGAACGAACTTCTTTAATGTCGGTCGTATTGACTCCTTGAATGCTCAAAGCGACCAACTTGTCCGCAGGCAAGTTCGGGTATCCGAGGGACGCGAGGCTCTGCACATAGCCAGGCGCAACCTTGAAAATTTTCAGTGCAATGAGGTTGTTGGCATCAATGCCGGTAACCCCTGCCTGCTGTAGGCCCTGCAACCATGAAGCTTCAATGTGGAACAGCGTATAAGCCTCAAGCTTTTGGGAGTCGAGGCCAGTGATCCCCAACTGTTTCATTCGCTCGACAAAAGCTCGATTCGGCTCAAAAATGAACTCACCCGTAAGTTTCGAGTCATGGATGTTACCTGAACAGGTCAATCTACCCGCCTCTGCTGTTAACACAGCATCAGCATGCGCACCCTCTCGTCGCAGATCTTCAATTGAGAGACCAGCAAACGCCTCCAGCGGCTCCTGAATGTTGTTCTCACCACAATCGTTGTGATCGACACAGGCACCGTGCTCGAGCCGCAGATCCAACCGATTCGCTTTGGTTGAAACAGTGATTGCACATGTGCCCTTCAACGAGCTGAGAATCTCGTCGGCCCGTAGCGATACGATACCCAACGCGACTAACAATACTCCAAAGAACAGATCGCGGAATCTCATTGTCACTTCTCCGATCTCTGACTGCTGTCATCCAACAGGCCCGATATCCGCAGCTTCACCAGCTTGTCTATCGTCAGGTGATCGAAGCCCTGGCTTTGTGCTGACGCTATAAATGCCTCGTCGATATGGAAGATGCGAAGCTGCACCAACTGCTCTGCTGTGACATCAGAAAATTGCTGTTTCGCTGCGCGTGCAAACTCGGGAGTAACGTCTTGAACTCGTAACTCCACCAGCTTTTTCGCCGGGATATTACTAAACCCCGCATCCTTCATCCCAGCCGCGAACTCCGGCGTGACCTTGAAGATGCGATAGGAAACAAGATCCTGAAAGCTCGTCGCATCAAGACCAGAGGCACGCAGTTCTTTGACTGTCTCCGGCGTCACTCCGAAGATCTTCAGAGAGATCAATTCATCCGCAGTAGGTTTGCCAAAGCCCAACGCGCCCATGCTCTGCGCAAACTGTGGCGTAATGGCCTGAACCTTCATCGCAATGAATTTATCCACATCGACGTCGTAACCAGCAGCACGCATCTGGGCGATATAGTCGCTCTTCTGCGAAACGTTCGCCGCTGCTACAGGAGCACTCTGCGCGGCCACAGGGGCTGCAATTGCAGCAGCAACCTGAGAAAGGGCATGTGCAGCAGATGCAACATGAGCCTGAGGAGGTAATTCATCGAGGCACGCAACGTGCGAGGGCCTGACAGCGGGTCGCTCAACAGGCAAAGGACTAATAAAGATCTTTGGCGAAGGAGAAGGAGCAACTACAGCGACGTCTAACACCTTTACTGCCTGCTTCGCTTCTACAGGAAAGCCTGCAAAGAGCTGTTGCAACGGAAAGAGAAACAGCCCGAGCATCGCGCATACCCCGAGCAACGAAAGAGGCGCGATCTCCCTCCGTCCCTGCGGAGTTTCACCAAGTATACGAACGATCCGTGCCCGCAGGCCAGACGCCGTTTGATGACCGTCGAGCGCCATCGCAAGATGCAGCCGGGAGCCACGCTGCTCCTCCAGACGTAACAGCGCTGTGGCATAGACCAAAGGATCGGAACAGCAGGCAAGCGCGACATCATCGCAGCAAAGTTCACGTTGCTGGCGGAGTTTATTGCTCACCCACCACACTGCGGGATGGAAAAAGAAGAGCGTCTCAATTGTGCTCTGCAACATGTTCCAGAGATAGTCGGCACGGCGGATATGAGCCAGTTCATGGGCAAGCACAACCTCGATCTGTTCCGCATTGAGCGCAGTCAACGTAGAAACTGGTAGCAGAATCAAAGAACGAAAGACCCCCATAGTGAGCGGTCCAGAGATGTGCCCAGAGATTCGCAAATCAATTTGCCGCCTGATATTCATACGATGAGATAGGTTTACAAGGCTACTGCGGACGCTTTCCGGAATCTGCGCCAGCCCACTGCGCCGCAGCCTTTGAATCAGCCACCACCCACCAACAGTTCTGACGGAGAGCACCAGTACCCCAAGGAGCCAGGCCGCATCAAGCCATGGCATCCACTGCGCCGTATATTCCGCCAGGTCAATGTGTTGCCCAGCTTGCGTTATCAGTCTCGTGCCCGCCACAGGCAGCGATGAAAGATTGCTACCAAGCCGCTGCGTAACTTGCGGAACGGTAGTCTGTAGCGAAACACCATGCTTCGCGGCGCGTATCTCTTCATATGTAAATGTCCCAAGCGAGATCGCAAACATGCCAAGCAGCGCGACTAGTGCCAGACTATAGCGCATATTACTTCGGGCCTTCGTCGGCAACGACAGATCAACAACGCGATAAACCAGCGCGATCACAGCCGCCTGCCAGCAGAAATGCAAAAGCGTCCATCCAAGTACTTCCATCGAGTCGGTCATTGCTTCTCCCTTTTTTGCTTGATGATCCTGCGTATCTCCTGCAACTCTTTCTCGCTTGCCGGCTGCATGGAAAGTGCGTGCATGGCCAACTGCGCTGCAGAGCCAGAGAACAACCGTTGACTAAGATCGCGAAGCAATTGATTCTGTGTCTCCTCCTGGCTTGCAGCCGCGCGATACACATGCGCTTTGGCTGTTTCTGTTCGCTCGACTAGACCTTTCTCAGTCATAATTTGCAGCGTCTTCAGAACGGATGTGTATCCCAAGGCGCGTTGCTGACTGACAACCTCATACAACTCACGCACGGTGGCGGAGTCTTTGTTCCAAAGAGCCCTGAGAAGTTCGAGTTCAACTTCGGTTGGCTTCGGTAGTTGGAGTTTCTCTTTCATGATGAGAAATTTATACGAAGAGATTCGTAGATGTCAACGAAAACTTTCGTAGTAGTGGAGAATTTTTCTGTTCAGCTGTTCTTCAATGGTTTCAGTAGGATGGGTTACGGGCCTTTCAACTGACTGCACCGGCAAAGGAATGAATTGAAAATTACTTCCTTCTCTAAACGTGATTTTCTGAGTAGTCTCACCAGTCTGGCAGTCTGTACCACTACAAGATTGGACGCTCGGCAAAATCAATCCGCGGCTCCGACCGATCCGTACCCCGGCATGAAAAAGGTACTTGCCATTAGAGATGTGCATACCGGCTATCAGCACGACTCCGTCTCTCACGCACTTGCGATAATCGAACGACTCGGCCGCGAAAGTGGACTCTTCATTACATACATTCGCACAGACACACAACTAATCACCAAGGGTGAGATATATGGTTTAGGGAAATATGCTGCTCTACCATCCGCCAGAGCGCGTCCCTCCGATGAATTCCGTCGCCAATCGAATTCAACGCACCAACTTCGGCTAGCGTAGTGAGATCTGCTCGCGTCAACGAAGGGACACGACGGGCCAGTTCCTAATCGAGGCGAAGGATCGCATTGCACGCGCTGCTTCGAGTTCGGCCGCACTTCCCTGCCGCAAACCTCGCACGTAACGGAAACCAAGACGAAGCGAGATCGTGCCGTTCTCTTCTTTTTCCAGTGTGCAGGACCAGCTGGAGCGGAGGACATCAACCGGTTTGACTCGCAGTCCATGGCGCTGAGCATCTTTCACAAGTACAGCCGGCGAGTAGAACCCCATCGGCTGGTTGTTGAGTATTGCGGCGGCGAAGGCGGCGAGGTAGTAAAACTTCAGCCAGGCGCTGGCATAGGCGATGAGTGCAAAGCTGGCAACATGTGACTCGGGGAATCCATATAAAGCAAAGGAACTGATTGCCTTGATAATCTCTTCTTGCGCAGCCGGACTAACGCCGTTCTGATCCATCCCGTTACGCAGTTTCAATTCCAGTGCGCGCATCTTCTCGACCGAGCGACGACTGCCGAGAGCGCGACGAAGCTCCTCCGCCTCCCCGCCCGTGAAGTTCGCAATAATCATCGCGATGCGCAGGAGCTGTTCCTGAAAAAGCGGGACCCCCCAGGGTCCGATACAGCACGGGTTCGAGTAGAGGATGGGGTAGCGGATCTCCTGTCTTCCCTGCCGTCGTTCCATGTACGGGTTCATCATGTCCCCCACTATCGGTCCAGGCCGAATGATCGCTACTTGAATGACCAGATCGTAGAACTTGTCAGGATCATTGCGTGGAAGCGAGGCCATCTGGGCGCGAGATTCCACTTGAAAGAGTCCGACCGTATCAGCCTCACGGAGTGTTTTATAGACCCTGGCATCGTCATGAGGAATCTGGCGATGTCCACTTTCGTTCCATAGTGCTGGGGGATGAGCTCCATGCAATCCTTCAGAACCGCCATCATGCCGAGCGAGGATGATGTCCCCCGCAATGCTGTCCCACCAACTTCCCCGTGTTTGCTGATGAAGCCAGGGACGGAGCAGCGAACGGAGCTTTTCGAGTAGTCGTCTCTTGTGGAACAGAAGCCAGACGAACCCAAAGCAGGTTTCGTAGACATACGCCAGCAGCCGCAGCGCTTCTTAGGTCAATGCTGTCGTTCACATCGATGTAGGCACAAGCAGAATCACCAGATACTTCAGTCGGAGCGTGACGTCATCCAGATGTTGTTATCAGACGAACCTTTACCTCAGCTGATAGGAGGCGCGGTGAACATGAATCACGTCTTTATCGAAGACGAAGAAGACATGGACACGCCGGCGAAGCTGAAGGAAAAAAGCAACCCCAGATGCCCACCAGGATCAGCCCATTGAGAATTTTAAGGAGTCATCGGGCACGCCTAAAGGGACACAGATTCCCCCTTTCAAGCTAGAGCGCGGATCTATTGCGCCCGAAGAGGAGGTAGATGATGACGATTCCGAGCACTATGCTCAAGCCACCTCCTCCGTAGTACCCCATTCCAGGGCCCATGTAATATCCACCGCCGCCAACGAGAAGTAGCAGAACGATCAACACAAGAATCAAAGGCATCTTCGAACTCCTTAATCAATATAGACGTGAAAGGTTTCCTTCACGGCTGGAACGATACCGCACTTGAGTCTTCGGTTACCTTACTGAAAGATCATCGACGCGTTTTAGCTAAACCCTCGTTGCGTCGCCTTTGCATGAGAGATGCCCACATTCACAGACAACTTCAGTCGCCCCCTTTGTTCCTTCACAGTGGGCACTGCAAAAGTTCTGTCCTTTTTCGGGAATACAGCTACAGGCAGGGTTTTCACATTTCTTGGGCTCAGACATTTGATTCTCCTCGATGATGACGTTGGCACACACGTCTTGTGATGCAATGGAAGCCCGTATCGTTGAGTCTGATGTTGAATTAATACAACTATCGCGTCCCCGCTCCATATCCCATCACCCGGAATTTTCGATCTCTAATGAAGCGAGTCCTGCCAGCGCAGAGCGCAGCCGACCAGAAGAGCGATGATGACAGGTCACGTTTGCTCTTCTTCTACCAGAACCGCATACCTTCTGTTGGTAGGAATTTTTGGCAGATAGAAGCTGTGTCTTATTTCGGTTTACGGGACGACGGCAATGGGTCCATCCCAAAACGCTGCACGGTTTCTGGTAGGGTCAAGCACTGTCACCTGACAGCGATACTCTCCGGGCTTTAATCTTTCCATAGCGATCTCAAGATTAATCGGGATTGCCCCTAGACGGCTGTCCGGCGAGGCGGATGCCTTGACCACCTGACTATCCATCACCTTCTCTCCGTCGCGATAGAAGCCAACGAAAGCAACAATTTCCGAGCTGGCTTTCGTTTTTTCTGCTAGAGGATCAGAGCCAGTTCCCTCCCGGATATTACCTATGTATACCTGGAGGAAAACTTCCAGATTGCGAGTAGAACGGAAGACACGTGTGACACTGGGAATGAGCTTTCCGGCGTCATTTACTAGTGGATTGGCGGCGTCGTTCTTCGCTTGCTCCTTCCCTTTCATCGTATTGAAGAGCGCCTGTTTCGTGTCGACTCTCTGACTGCTGAGCACCACCGAACTGATCGGCAGCTGCCTGGTCACCTTGTTGAGATTCGGGATGATGAAGACCGTCTGATACGTTCCCATTCGTCCTGTCTCATCATCACGCGCCAGAAACTTAATCGTGTATCGCCCCGGCAGCAGCGTGAAACCCGTACTGTATTCGATGGGCCGCCGCGCCAGCTCCGTCACCGATGCATCATTCAGCTTCACATCCACATTGTCGCGTAGGTTCGAGACCGTCAATCCCATCTCGTCCTTAATCTCGCATACGAAGTCGATGACCGTATGCTCATTGCCGAAGCGCTTGGCTAGGGCCAGCTCTCGTCCCGGAATCTTCACCGTCACCGGCACAAAGTACTCCGCGTGATTCAGCTGGAAGTAGTTCACCTCCATCGCAATCGTTAGGTCTGTAATCGGATCGCCAAGCATCAGCGCGTCTTCCAGCTGCCGCTCCTTCTCCGCGCCGTTGAACTTACCGAACTCTTTGTTCGCGTAATACCCCTGACGATAGTCCAGGCTCGCATTCAGCTTCTCCGGAACCGTGATCTTGATGCGGCGAAAATGCCCGTTCTGTGCCGTATTCGTCGTGTAATACCCGATCAGGTAATAGTCCGAAATCGCCCGCTGAGCCCGCACGATGCCCGCTGCAAGATCATTGTTGTCGAAGAACGCCTTGCCGCCCGTATCCGCCGCTAGCGAGTACAACGTATCCTGCGATTGCTGCAGACGATCATTGGTCGCCTGCGCCGCCGTGCCGCTGTACATACCCGAATTGCCCGGCGATCCCTGCGTTGCATCGCCCAGCGGAGGCTGCGCCACCAGCCCCCGCGCATCGATCGGCCAGAACGACAGGCCCGCTTTCACCGCCGCATCCACCGTCGCATGCAGCTGCGCCTGATTATCATTCCCGTTCAGCCGCAGCCCGCTCGAGAAATACAGCAGGCTCTTCTTCTCGTTGATCTGCTCCAGCATGTGCGCCGTCGTCTGCAGCGCCGAGAGCTGCCGGTCCGTGTTGAAGATGTTAAATTCGCTCGAGTCCTGCCCGAACGCCGCCCCTGCGTCCGCACTGCTGCTGTCGTCGATGCCTTCCGCCGAGCCCTGTCCTTCTCCCACGATCATCGTTTCGAGAATGCTAAGGATTTTGTTGCGATCTGCGCTGAAGTCGAGCAGGATATCCACGGCGCCTCCCTGGTAGCGCAGGATCGATACCAGGTCTACCTCAGTCATCTGCGTGCGCACAAACTTCTCCGCCGCCTGCAGCGCATGCACCTGGTCATCCGGATGCATAGCCGTCATGTCAAAGTAGAACGCCAGCAGTCGCCGGTCCCTGTAGTTCCTTCCCTTGTCTTCTGGGACGTATGTCGTACGGCCCAGGCGCTTGTAAACCCGAATGCTTTCCTCGTCTTCGGGCGTCACCGGTAGCGGCGCGGTATCGACTGGTAGGGATTCGCGCTCGAAGACACGGATCGTCTGCGGCGTGCCATCCTCAGTCACAGCGAAGTCGTTCGCCGTGAGGCCGGAGACGAACTTGCCCTGCTTGTCTTTGACGATCACGCTTTCTGTTACCAGCTGCGACTTTACACTGAGCGTATACGTAGCTTCCTTGCCATGCGTCTCGTTCGTTCCAATCTGTTGTGCACCGGCAAATGACGCAATGGCAGCAGTTGCCACAAGCGCGCATCCAATGGAGAGCTGCGTCATCATTAGAATCGCAGCCTCCCGCTGATCTGCAGGCTTCGCATCGCCTGCGTGGTGATGGGCAGACCGAAGGTCGTACTGTTGATAGTGGCATTCCACCCGGTATACCCCACGTGGTTCAGAATGTTCGTCGCATCCACACGCATATCGAAACTCAATGGATCTCGCAGCCTGAAGGTTCGCGCCACTGAAGAGTCGAGCGTCACCGATCCTGGACCTTCAATCGAATAGCGCCCTGCATCGCCCCACTGTCCAGCCGCAGGCGCGATGAACGCCGCCGAGTTGAGATGATAGCCCTCACTCGCCGCATAGATATTGGCGCCCGTAAGGTCCGGTCGGATCGTCCCCGTCACACCCGTACCCGGCACCGCCGTCAAGTAGATCGGCGTCTGCGGCAAACCCGTTCCTGCTGTCAGCAGCGATGAGATCGTCCACTCTTTCAACATCGTACCGCGCCAGCCGTTGAAGAAGCTGCCTCCGTGCAGCCCCATCCCCGTCGTATATTGAAAGCTGAACTTCAATAAGTGCCTCTGATCGAAGCTTGAACGACTGCGCTCCGCCCGCAGATCGAGCCAGTTCTGCGCGATCGTTTCTGCGGCTGGAGCGCTCGCCGAGGCCGTCGACCCGGACGAGTCTGACGATCCCGGTGAGGAAGAAGAAGAGGTGGTCGAGGTAGCGTATCCCGCTCCTCCCAGCATTGAATCGTTATCGATCGACTTCGCATACTCGTAGCTGAGCGTAGCGGTCAGACCGCCGCGCAGTCTGCGCCGCAGCTGAAGATCAAACGCATGGCGAATCGAGTTTCCATTTGACGTACGATACGTAAATCCGCGCGGACAAGTCGCGCAGTACACCGTCGCGCCCGGCGCATATGTGTTCGGCAGAAACTCCTGCGGCCCGCGCGTGCCCTTGGTGCCGAGATACGACGCGGTCATCACTATCGATCCCCGTAGATCCTGTTGTACCGAAAGCCGCCAGTTCTGGGCATACCCCACGCGAAAGTTCGGGTCCATGGCAAACGTGTTCGAAGTTGTCCCCGCGCAGTTGTGAAAGCCATCGGCTAGAGTGAGCGTGCAGTCAGGTCCATTCGATACATTCAGGCTGGTCGAGAGCGGCGACTGCTGTGACATCGCCTGTACGCTCGAAAGATACACCGACGTGTCGACATAAATTCCGTAGCCCGCGCGCACCACCAGCGGTGTCGTGGGCAGCGGCCTCCACGCCAACCCCACTCTTGGCTCGAAGTTACGCTTATCAGGACGCACTAGCGACGAAGGATACGCCGTACCTGTCAGCGGCCCCGTCGGATCGCTGGCCAGCACCGGCGCCACAGCCGTAAAGCCGCTAGCGATATCCAGGTTTACCAGCCTGGCCTTCAGCTCCGTCATCGGCGAACCGTAGTCCCAGCGCAAGCCGGCGCTGAGTGTTAGCTCCGGCCGTATCTTCCAGTCGTCGTTCACAAATAGGTCGTAAACCTTTTGCCGGAAGTATTTGTCCGTGTTGCCGTAGGCGATTTGGCTTGCGTCGGGCACGCCGATCAGAAAATCGGCGAGGTCTGATCCTGTGGCACCACTCCCTTGTGTCGCCGCGCCGGTAAAGGTAAACCCGCCGCGAGCGTTCTGCTGCGAAAATTGGTTGAACTGCTGCCAACGCACATCGCCGCCGAAGCTCGCCGTATGCCGCCGATGCACCCATGTCGCTTCGATCGAGACCGCATCCGTACGATTGCGATTGAAAGCGCTTTGTGGCTCGGTCAGGGCCGTAATGCCGCTTGCAAACAACAGGTTCGGCGGGCCCCAGTTCTCCGGGCTCTGCTCATTGCCCGTGATGCCTGCATTGCCCGACACATTCTCCCGGTTGGCAAAGAACGGCCGCACCTGTGTCCGCAGACGCGTAAAGCGATATCCCGTATCCACCAGCAATTGGTGCGGAAAGTGATGCGACCAATGCACGTTGCTGTCGATGCCCAACGTATTCGTCACATCCACGAAGTGAAATAGGTTCTCGTTGTCCGAGCGCACGCTGCGAAAGGCAAACCCGCCATACAACTGGTCTCGGCGCCCAATGCTCTTATCCAGCCGCGACTGGAGTGCATCGGCATGCATGTTCGTCAGCACCTGCGTCTGGTAGTTGTAGCTCGTATTACCCGCAAGGTTCGGCAACGGATACAACGCCAGCAGCGCCTGCGCCTGAGCGCTCACCGGCACGGGCCCAGCGATGGGAAGTCCCGTTGCCGGATCGACGACGCTCACAGGCGTCCCCTGCGCCGTCAGTGTGCTCGAAAGATCGCCGCTGCGCTGCGCCGCCGTCGGGACAAGTCCTGGCAGGGTGCTGGCCGAGCTGTTTCTCATCCATTGATAGCCCACAAAGAACGTTGGCCCATCGCGCAGCAGGTGCGGAATCTTCAGCGGGCCGCCCAGCGTCGCCACGCCATTGATCAGGCTGTATGACGCCTTCGGAACCTCGAGTCCCGTCACCGAGTAAGGCCGCGCATCGAACGGCGATGCGTTCAGCTGCGCGCCAACGCTCCCCGTGTACAGTCCCTTCGCCCCTGGTCTGCGCGAACCGAAGGCCTGCGAGATCGAATACTTCGACGTCGCGGCGTTGTTCTCGCTGCCATTGATCAGCATGCCGTCCGCGGCCTTCTCCGCGTCGCTGCCACCCGCGAGCGGCGCAGGTAGCTCCGCGACGTCTGCCTTCTTCTCCTTCGTCTTTGCAATAGGAGCCAGGAGAACCAGTGGCGGTGCGACGCTCTCCTTCGCCAGAGCCATCACATCGGCCACCGTCAGCATCTCCAACTCGAAGCTGCTTGCCAACGTGCTCTTGTCGAGCTGGATAGTCTGTTCCTGCACAGCAAAGCCCGATATGGCGACACGGATCGTCCACTCCCTATCCGGAAGTGATGGAAACTGAAACAGCCCTAGTCCATCGGTTACCGTGTGAAGCTGCTGTGTTCCATGCGTCGCCGTCACGCTCACACCAGGCACCGGAGCCCCATTGAAGAGAACCCGACCATGATGCTCCGCCGCGAACGCCGACGCATGCAGCGACAGCAGCAACAGCGCAGAGCGCAGCCACGCTCTCACTCGATCGTGCTTTCCAGGCATCGACTTAGTTCTCGCTTGGCTTTTCCACGTGGTCCAGCACCATCACATCAACCATCGTCTTCGCCGCATCCAACTTCAGGCCGACCTGCTCCTGGATCGCGGTGAAGATCGGCGGCGGCGCATCGGCCGCTTCGTTTGGAACGATCTTCATCCCGAAAACCTGGAACTGCGTCTCGTCCGGCGTCCATTTCAACGAGAAGTTCCATTGCCCCTGGATGCCCGTATGATCCACAACTGGACGGTCGAAGACCGCGCTCTGCAGACCCTCAGCCACGTCATACATCGTTGCGTTGCGAACCGTCAGGTTGCCCAGCTTGGTAAAGAAGAAAGCATGTGGTGTATTTGGCTCCGCATCGCTCTTCGTCAGTTTGGGACCATCCTTCGCTACGCCTAGAATATAGGCCGACATCTCCTTCTTGTCCTTGTGGAACTTTAAACCGAAGCGTGTCTCCAGCAGCTTGCGCATCATCGACCGCACCTGCACTTCGCTGGGAGCGCCCGGCACATCGGGCTGTCCTGTCGTGATGTCGAAACGATCCGCCTCCCCCCACGCCGGCGCACCAACGATCTGTTTCGTGTTCACGCCATACACAAACATGACGAGATCGTTGAGTGTCGTTCCCCGCGTGCCGAAGCGGCGCGGCGGTCCGCCGAATCCCTTGCCCTTGAAGTCCGGAGGTGTTGGCTTGATCGTGGCCACCTCAAAGCTGGGATCTGCATCGGCTGCCATCGGAGGAATCTTCGGAGGCGGCTCCGGGATCGTCCATGCCGTCTCCGATGTCGTTCTAACGAGAATCAGCGGAAGCGGCCGATCGCCCTGTTTCCACTCGCCGGTAATGGTCGTTCCATCTGGAGACATTTTGCCTGTATATACGCCATCGATCGCCTCCACGGTAAGTTTCAACTCACCGTTTTGGAAGGCGGTCTCTTTCACGGGAATAGACTGGCCGCCTTGATCGATACTGTAAAAAAGTGACTTGAGAGTTCCTTCCGGTGTCTTGGCAACTTTCAGGACTATGCGCAGATCCTTTTGGGCATGCAGTGTACCCTGCCATGTATCGTCAGGATTCTGCTTAACCGGCGACTGCGCATAAACACGTGATCCATGCAGCACCCCAAATGTCACCGGCATAACAATCGAGAGAACTCCGGCCAAACTCAACGCAAGCTTTCTTGCCATCGAGAGCCGTTGCACCGGATTGCCAGAGAGAATGCGCGCGATACGTTTCTTCAGATCCGCGCCGGTAACGCCAGAGACACACATCACAGGAACCTCCGTGTAAAACTTGCAGACATTTAGAATCCCTTGGGCGTATTCGGTCGCGCAGTGCGACTGCTCAAGCACTGCCTCGTCACATGCCGCCTCGCGCTCAACAACCAACTGCCGCCCGATCCACCAAACCAAGGGGTGGAACCAAAACATCGCCGAGACTATCATGTGCAGCGCGGCAGTTAGATTGTCGCGACGCCGTACATGGCAGAGCTCATGTGCAACGATTGCTTCCATCTGCGGTGCAGTCAGGTTGCGCGTTACTCCGCTCGGCAGAATAAGCACCGGCCGTAAGATCCCAAAGACTCCAGGCTCTGCATCGCGCTCAACCATCACCGCACGCAGGCCAGCCATAGCGGCAACTGGCGTGCCTCGCCGCACCATCGCCTTCAGCCGGAGCCAGCTCAGCAGCCAGAGGAAGGAGATCATCAGGACGCCCGGGATCCACACGAAGACTGCGACGCGTGGCAGCATGTTATGCCTCTTGGCTGTTACGGCATTTCCCCTATTCGGCTGTGTTGTAACTCTCGCAACAGGCGCAGCGGCGTTTGGTATCACAGCCGTCGCATGCGCCGGCCCTTCCATCACCATAGAAAATAGGGGCGTGACATTGGGCGTCGCCGTTCTTCCTCTCATTGAAATATTCTCTCCAGCAGTAATCAACAAGCTGAACGGGAGCAGAAATTTGAAAGACGCAAGCATCCAAAGCCGGAAGCGCATTCTCGCCGCATTGCGTCGCAGCATCAGGCTCAAAAGCCAAAACGCGCCGCATACCAGGGTCGACTGCCAGAGATGCTGCATCAACGCTGGGATCCAGACCGCATTCCCATCCAGTGGAGACATCATTGAGGCTTCCTCCGCTTCCCAGATGACTTCAACAAATCTTCCGCTTCGCGTACGTCGTCGAGGGTAAGTTCGCCAGCCTCGATGAGATGGGACATCACCAGTTTCCCGCGGCCACCGAAAAATCCTAATAAATTATCCAAAAGACACTTCTGCGCTCTGTCTCGCGTGATTACGGGCGCAAAGACATGAAAGTTCCCGACCTTGCCCATGCGTCGTACGAAGCCTTTCTCCTCCAATCGATACACTAGGGTCTGAACCGTCGTGTAGGCGTGAGGGCGTTTCGTCGGAGCCCGCTTTGCGAGAGCTTCCTGAACTTCCCGAATGGAAGCCTCTTTGCTGGCCCACAACAATTCCATCACCTGGAACTCGAGTTTGGATAACTGCGGCTGCGGCATGATTCAGTATCTTCTTGTCTACTACAACTGTAGTTTTTGACGCAAGCAAAAAGTCAACAATTTAGGGTCGTCATCACGTGTCCGAGAAGCCGGGTTATCGTTCACCTCCCGAGTAGATTGATCGACTTGAAATCGCTCAATGTGACTCACCCTGAAGTCATCAATCTAGGTTGAAACTTCCTGTTTGCCGGTCATCCGCCACTTGGCATGGATATCATGTGGAATGAACCTGGATGCCGGTTATCGCAGCCGCTGCCTCCCTATTCCCTCCTCCCTGACCTATTCAAACCGCAATGCGCTCATCGGATCCACCCGCACCGCCCGCTGCGCCGGTACCCACACAGCCAGCAGCGCCACTGTGCTCAACAACACCGGCGTCACGATGAACGCCAGCGGGTCCCAGGCCTTTACATCAAACAGGAACGACGCCAGAAAGCGCGTCATCCCAAAGGCACCCGCAATCCCGATCACCACGCCGATCAGCGCCAGCACCATGCCCTGACGGATTACCATGTTGCGAATGTGCGGGGCCTGCGCACCCAACGCCATCCGAATACCCATCTCCTGGGTCCGCTGTTGCACCGAGTACGCCATCAGCCCATAGATCCCTATCGCCGCCATCAACAATGCCGATGCGCCGAAGATCGTTAGCATCAGCATGTTGAAACGCTGCCGCGATGTGTTCAGCACTACGATCTCTTCCATCGTGCGGATATGTGCCACCGGCAGGCCGCCGCTTGCCACCAGCAAGGCCGCCGCCATCGGGTTCGCCAACGAATGCGGTTCCACCTTGCTGCGCACAATCCAGAACATCGGCGCAATCCGCGAGTTCAGCGCGGTCATCCCGTCTGGCATCTGCGCAATCGGCGTGTACATCATCGGATCAGGCTCCCGATCCAATGCCGCAGACCGCGTGTCGCCGACGATCCCGATGATCTGTCGCGGCGGTTCGGCAAAGGCCGGTCCTGCACCGGGCGCAATCAGCAAACGATCCTTCAGCGGATCGCCTTTCGGCCAATACTGCTTCGCCAGCCTTTCGTTGATGATCACCACGCCCGGCCCCGAACCGTTGTCCTGGTCGGTAAACATGCGGCCGCGCAGCAGCGGAATCTTGAAGGTGTTGAAGTAATTCCACGACACCGTCAGGTATCCGCCGCCTCCCGTAAAAGGAGCGTCGCCCTTCGGCCGCCCCACAATATTGAAAGGCAGGCCGAAGCCGCGGTCGAGTGGCAAACAGCAAGCAGCAGCCGCGTTCTCCACTCCCGGTAACGCTGTCAGCTTGTCCGTTCCGTCCGTTACCAGTTGCGCCACGCCCGCCGTCTTCTGGAAGCGGTCCCCGCTGATCGACATCGCCATCGTCAGCACATTGCGCGTGTCATATCCCGGATCCACCGCTTGGAGCTTCATGAAAGTGCGGATCAACAGCGCCGCACCAATCACCAGGATCAGCGCCAGCGCCATCTCGCTGATCACCAGTGCGGAGCGCAGCTTGCCGGTTCGAAAGCCCACGCCGCTGCGGCTGCTGCTCTCATTCAGCGCGGCCACAAGGTTCGTTCGCGACGCGCTGATCGCCGGCGCCAGCCCAAACAAAATTCCCGTCAGGACCGACACGCTCAGCGTGAACAGCAGCACATGCATATCTGGAACTATCGCTGTTCCATTTTCGCCGACATGCGGAATGTAAGTCGGCGCCATCGCCAGCAGCAGCCGCACGCCCACAACACCCAGCACCAACCCCAACACCCCGCCGGTCAGCGCGAGCGCCAGGCTCTCCGTCAGCAACTGCCTCACGATCGTTCCGCGACCCGCGCCCAGCGCCGCGCGGGTCGCCAGTTCCCGCTTGCGTCCTGTCGCGCGCACCAGCATCAGGTTCGCTACATTCGCGCACGCAATCAATAGCACAAATCCCACCGCGCCCATCAGCACCCACAGAGAGCTGCGCGAACCACCAACCCACGCCTCGGCTAGCGACACTACGCCGAACCCATCCTGCGGCCCCATTGACCGCGGCCCGTAGGTGCGGCGGTATTCGTCCGCGGCCAGCTTCAGTTGCGCATTTGCCTGCGCATACGTGATTCCCGGTTTCAGCCGCGCCGCCACCATAAAGTAGTGCGCTTGGTCCTGCGTGTTCAGATCGAATTGAAATGGCAGATAAAGGTCGGTAGGCGTATCCGTCACAAAGCTTTTGCCGATCACGCCCACTACCAGATAGGGCTGTCCGTCCAACTGAATCGTTGAGCCCACAATCTTCGAGTTGCCGCCGAAGCGGCTCTTCCAGAGTGCGTAACTCAGCACCACTACGCGGCCACCGTTCGGCGAGTCTTCTGCCTCGGTGAACGTACGCCCCTGGATTACCGGCGCGCCCAGCAACGAAAAGTATTGCTGCGTCACGTGCACGCCCTGCACCTGCTGCGGCTGATCGCCGCCCGTCAGGTTCAGCCCCGCGCCGCCGAAGTCAAATCCCGCTACCTTGGAGAAAATGCTCCTCTGCTCGCGCCATATCCTGAACTTCGGAACATTCGCTCCGCCCCCTGAGCCTCGCGGCGACGTGTTCATCAGGTTAACCAGCGAATCCTGATCGGGAAATATCAGCGGCTTCAGCAGCACCGTGTTGATCACCGAAAACACCGCCGTATTCACCCCGATGCCGACGGCAATCACCAGAATGGCGATGATGGTGAAGCCTGGTGTCTTGCCGAGTCCTCGTAGAGCGAAGCGGAGATCACGCCAGAGGTCTTCAAGCCAAGGAAACGAACGATAGCGCCACACACGCTCGCGAGTCGAGCGCGAGTTCCCGAAACGCACATATGCCTGCCGACGGGCTTCTTCTGAAGAAAGACCGCGGGCTGAGTTGGCATCCTGTGCATGAGCGAGATGGGAGTCGATTTCCTCGGCCAGGTCCTGATCTTTCCTGGTGCGGTTTGTGAAACGCCGGAAGCTCATCTGGATGTCCTTCCTCCTTTATTCGTGCGATTCGCCGAGAATCAGGCCAATGGCTCGAGTCATCCTCCGCCAGCGCCCTGTAGCTGCATTAAGTTCTTTCCTGCCCTTGCCTGTGAGCCGGTAAAACTTTGCCTTGCGGTTGTTCTCACTCACTCCCCATTGCGAAGAAACCAGCCCACGGTCTTCAAGCCGATGGAGTGCGGGATAGAGCGATCCTTGTTCGACTTCGAGTGCATTTTCTGAAGTGTGTTCAATAACCTCGGTTATCGTGTAACCATGCGCTGCTCCCATCACCAGCGTGCGCAGGATAAGCATGTCCAGCGTGCCCTGCAGAATAATTCCTGCGTCAGGAGGTCGTTTCATTCCCACAAGTTTGCACTCCACTAGAATGACTACGGAAAGAAATAATACTCCACTCGGATGACTACGGGAAGATACGAGCGCACGGAGTTCCTCGAGCGTCGCTAAGTGGAAGTATCTCGTTTGCCGGCCGAGGGTGCTGCGACAGCGCCTTCGATGAAGTGGACAATCCAATCGTTGTAGTGCTGAAAGCTCATCAGGACCTGGGCATAGATCAGAGATCCTTCCTGCGGGTGCGGGGATGCCTCGCTGCACTCCGCGGTGCTGGGCGTGGTTGGCACTCTGGGCTGTGAGCATGTGACTGGGAAATCCAAGGAAAACTTCGCTGGTACGGTATCGCCGATGCCTACCAATGCAACTCTGCAACGCCTCAATGTGAGATTCTTGTGTTTAGGCGGTGAATATTCGGCGACGCATAGCACCTACAGCCCCGAGGAGACCCATGCCTAACAGCGTCAACATCCGCAGCTCCGGAATTGGTGATGGACCACCAAACCTCAATTTCGCCGGTTGCGGTGTCAGCCGTGGACGTCAACATCAGCTCACCTCGGGTTGTGGCAGCGTTGAATATCCGGCCAGCTAACTTGGTTGAAAGTTAGCTGACTAGCCGGATATATTCCTGGTGGGAAAGAAGACGATTCAGCCTTAAAGGATTTCCGGCTATTTGAGCTAGTCTGTTGAGATTGATGGAGGGGGTATATGAGAAGACAGACTTGTAAGTACTCTGCACCTTTATGCCGACTGGCCAATGTAGTTCGGTTGTACGCTGCTTTACTCGTGATCTGTGTGTTTACAAGTTCTGGGCTGGCACAAATGCCAAAACCTAATCCAGAAGCGTACGACACCCCGCCTGTGTTGATAGGACAAGACGGTGCGCAATCAATCCATCAAGAACTTGTGCAACCCATTGCGAAGGCTGGCCAAGTGAATGAAACCGGAATAGTTCTACTTTCAGTGACTGTGAACTTGCAAGGATTGCCAACTCACGTGTTTGCGGTGCGTGGGGGTAATGGATTGGATCAGAAGGCAGTGGAAGCTGTAAGACGGGATCGATTCAAGCCCGCGTTGAAAGACGGCAAGCCAGTAATGGCAACTATTTACGTCAAGGTTACATTTCCCGGAGAGGCCAATTCAGGCATGTAGGGGACGCCGCATAGGGTCTGTTGCGAATTAGGCCGCGGACAAATTGAAGCAAATGTTAGTCCAAGGATGACATTCGTGTAGCAACAATCTCACGTAAAACCTTTCAAGGGGCCACTTATGAAGTTTCACAATGAAGTATTCGGCGGAGTCCTGCTGACGATGTTGGGCGGGGTATTGTCGATGACTGCGACGGCGCAGCAGCCGGCGTCTGCGGCGGGAACGGGGAGCGTGAGCGGGGCATGTGACCTGCGCGGACACGCAGCGGCCAGCGAGGTTTGCACATGTGGTATTGTTCGGGGTTCCGGCTGAGGCGACGGACTACAAAAAGCCCGACCCGGATGCAGACGCGACGGTGCAGGTGATGGCTATGGCCACAGCGATGAAGACACTCGGCAAGACCAACATGGTGCAAGTGCAGACGGGAACCGATGGCAGCTATGTGGCGACGACGTTGCGCCGGGCGATTACTACCTGTTCGCGGCGGCGCCGGGTTACATTTCTCCCTTGAACCGGGTACAGGCAATCTTTCAGATGGGTGCGGACGCGAAGAAGCCGCTGCCGGGCGTGCATGTGACGGCGGAACATGGGACCTCGGCTGATGTGACGATGGACCGCGGCGCAGCGATTTCTGGGAACATCTCGTGGGACGACGGTAGCCCGGTTTCAGGCGCGATGATGGCGGTGGTCCCGGCCAGGGGCGATGCCGCGCAGCCGCCGACGCAGTTCGGGATGCTGGCGATGGCGGGCATGTTGAGTTCTCTGATGAATATTAGTGACGACCAGGGGCACTTTAGGCTATTGGGGCTGCCGCCGGGCGACTACCTCGTGCAGGCCACCCTCCAGGCGGGACAGCAATCGGGGCTGGGCGCTGCGATGAATTTGGGCAAGATGATGGCGAACAAGCCGCTGATAGTGTTCGGTCCTGCCGCGTTTCACAAGGGCGATGCCAAGCCATACGGGAGAAGACAGGCGTGATGAGGAAGTCACGCTGAATCTTGGAGGATTACATTCGGTGAGCGGTCGCGTTACCTCGGCGGAAGATCACCACGGAATCAACTCTGGCACGGTGAAACTGCAGGATGTGCGGGACAAAGACTTTGTGCGGTCGACAGCAGTGGATGCGGCCGGCGGTTTCACTGTGACATATGTTCCGGCTGGAACGTACACCATGAAGGTCTCCGACGCCGAAGACACCGAGCCGGCCAAAAAGAGCGACAAGAACAAAGACAAAGCAAAACTCTTTGGGCGGATGAAGATACCATACGCAGCTATCAGGATGGAAAGCTGAGCGTGATGTGATCGACAGCGACCTGACAGATCAGAACATCGGGCTGACGGTGGATAAGAACCCGAAGGCGACGCCAGATTTAGGCAAGCTGTTCGGCGGGGATGATGACGCCAAGCCCAAGGCCCAATAGAGGAGTCATGAATAAGCAGATGAGGCTAGTGGGCCCGGACGATTCTGTCCGAGAAATACTTGAAAAGCTGACTTTAGGAAGTTTCATTTATGCCTTGTACTGCCATGCTCCGGAATAGACGGTTCATTAGTATTGTGTGTGGCGCTCTGCTTTCTGGTCGAAGCTGCTAGCGAGAAGATAATTGCGCAAAGCCCAGTCCACTCCATCCATACGATAGTGACACCTCTCGTCGGTGAGGACGTTGCGCGGCCATGTGCGTACGACATGGTAAATCCATCATCAGGTAAGAAAATCCGCGCCGTCTTCGTGGTTTTTGGGCGTGGACCAGGCAGCGTTCGGTTCTACAACGACCCGGATATTCGATCGTTTGCGGACAAGCATGAACTTGCGATGATGATGCCCCGACACTGCTCCTCGAAGGTCATGAAGACATGGACATTGACCCCTCGAACGGCCTCGGGCGAGCCCTGTTTGCAGCCTTGGATCAATTCTCAATTCAGACAGATCATCCTGAACTAAGAACGGCTCCGGTCATTCTGCTTGGTTTTTCTGGCGCCGGCGCATTTGCTGCCCGACTCGTTGATTTCGCCCCCCAGCGAATTGCAGCAGCTGTTCTCTCCCATGCTGGCCAAAATCATTCATTGGGTTTGAACACTATTCAGCTTAGCGAGGCTAGCCTTACGGTTCCTGAACTCGTGATAGTGGGCAGCAAAGATCAAACTGTAGGGACAGAGCTTTCATATGCTTACTTTTCTCGGTATTGGAGGCTTGGAGCTCCTTGGCTCTTCGCCACGCAAAACGATGCCGGACATTGTTGCACGACTGATGCGAAAGAGTTGATTGTGGCTTGATTCGGGACAGCGGGAAACTCATCACCTCGAACGCGCGGAATCTAACATTTCAGCGAAGTGATAGCGCCGCACAAAACAACGTAGAGGCGGCTGGGTATCTACCGTCAAGAAAGACTGCGTCTGAATGGCTGAGCTTTGCCGATCGGCCCGATCAACCGAACACATCGCTCACGGGACCTAAGCCCTGATCTGCCCCAGTGTCTACTTGCGCCTTCGCCCGAAGGAACAATTACGAAAGCCGGTCCGTTGGGATCGTGCTGGCGGAACCTATTCTTGAAGACGACTACCTCTTCCGCGATCCAGCACTCCCAAACGAGCTGCGGACTATGGAGAGATTGGCCGAGCGATAAGCATCGGTGCTTCAAGTCCGTTCCCCTTCTTCCCTGTTGCATGGTGATTGACCTCTTCGAGTTTCTGAGCTGGCTTTTGCTACTCGCGCCATGAGGTAAGGCCGTTGAACAAGGCGGCTCTCTTCCGGTTTGCCTTTCTATCTGCGTTCAGCGTGCCGCGCTCAAGACACCCCCGCCCTTCGGACGCACGCTCTCCTTCCCAGAATCCGCTGCGCGCCTCTGCGAGGTACGGACTCCTGTCCCCATAGCAAGTCCGGGTCCCCTTCCGCAGATTCTGTCCAGTCGCCGAGGGAGTGGGTCGCGACGGCACACCCTCCGGGCAAGCACGTACCGCAGACAGCGGGCACACCAAAAGAAACGGAGCCAAACACCATGTTCAACAAAGTCATCCTCATCGGCCGCCTCGGACAGAACGCAGAAGGCCAAAACCGCCCAGAATAACCGCGAGTACGTCGTCCTCAACCTCGCAACCCAGGAAAGCTGGAAGAACGACAAAGGCGACTACGAAACCCGCACGTAGTGGCACCGCGTCTACGCCTGTAGCAATCTCTCGAAGTTCGCCAAGACGCTCCAGAAGGGTCAGCTCGTCGCCCTGGAAGGTATTCTCCGGTATCGCGAGGTAGAGGATGAGGTCAAAGGGGCAACCTTCAAGCACTGGATCGCCGAGATCCACGCCATCAGCATGAAGCGGCTCTCAAAAGTTGAAACCACGGATGATCCTTCGGACGGAGCCGACGACGAGTAGCCGTCGGCCTGGGTGGATGAGCCCATCGGCTCATCCACTTTAGAACCAGTCTCATAAACATGAGATTCCCTTTCCAGCGGCTCAACGACGATGAGCTGCGCACGATCATTAACGTTAATCACACTTCGCGAATCGAATGAGGCAAACAAACCCTCAGTGGAAAATTCCACGAGTAAGCTATTAAAGTGATATCATTTCAATAGCAATGGCATTTGATGTCGAAGGGAGCATCATGAAGACAGATCAATCAGCAGTCAACCGAGAACACACCATAAAAGTTCTGAGCGGCTGGGTAGTCCTGACCCTACTCATCGCAATTCTGGCAGCCGATTTTGCCTTAATAGTCCTTTACAAGGTGCAAGGACCGCTTCTTGTCCTTTGCTTTATAGTTCTGGCATGCAGCGTATTGGCACTCAAAGGCTTTTTCAGTTTGCAACCAAATGAGGCTCGAGTGCTTCTCTTATTTGGCGCTTATAAAGGCACGGTCAGGACAAGCGGCTTTCATTGGACCAACCCCTTCTATGCCGACGGGCAGCAGGCAGTCACGCCCTGAGAAACCAGGTCACAATCACATGCAGTTGCAAGAGGCCTCTTCGCTCGAAACAAAATCTCGCTCCGTGCCCGCACCTTCAACGGCGAAAAGTTGAAGGTCAACGACAAGCGCGGCAATCCAATCGAAATCGCAGCGGTCATCGTCTGGCGCGTCGAGGACACGGCACAAGCACTCTTTGACGTGGATGACTACGAGAACTACGTACCCATCCAGAGTGAATCCGCGCTGCGCCATCTAGCGAGTATGTATCCCTACGATGAAGGTGAAGCAGGCGAGATCACCCTCCGCAGCAATCTCGACGAAGTGGCCAAAGCCCTTCGCGTTGAACTACAGGAGAGGCTCGCCAAAGCGGGCGTCGCGGTCGACGAAGCGCGTCTCACCCACCTCGCCTACGCACCGGAGATCGCTCAGGTTATGCTCCGCCGTCAGCAGGCAGAAGCGGTAATCGCCGCACGGCAGAAGATCGTGCAGGGTGCGGTTAGCATGGTCGATATGGCACTCAAAGAACTTGCCGCCAAGGATGTAGTCCAGCTCGACGACGAGCGGCGTGCCGCGATGGTCAGCAATCTCATGGTCGTACTCTGCAGCGAGTCCGAGGTCCATCCCGTTGTGAACACAGGAACGCTATACCACTAAGGTCACAGAATGGCTGAACGCAAACCTTTTCTCCTGCGCATCGATCCTGCGCTCTGGGCCGAACTCGAAGCCTGGGCACAGGACGAACTGCGCAGCGTTAACGGCCAGATCGAATTCATCCTTCGCCAGGCTGTCCAGAAGCGAAAGGGACCGGCGACGAAACCAATGCCGAAACCCGCGAAATCAACGGCCAAGATGTAACGCTACTGTTACGCTGTACTCAATTCCCGGAATCAGGCTTGTTTGTTTTCAATCCTTTTCCGGGATTTGACTGCATATTCACTGCACTGAATTCCCGGACTGTTGCACATAAAACCCGGACGAAGTTCCTGCTAAAGTTTGTCCGGGATATAAGTACAAAGATGACACTATCCTTTTTGCGTGCATCGCTCTCTGTCCGGGATTTGAGTACAAACAGCTCGGCAAATTCCGGGAATTCAGTGCAGTATCTGGACCCGAGAGCGCATTTTCCGGCATTTGAGTACAGCGTGACATCTATTGTCCGTTGTCTGACGGGACCCCATGTGGCGCCCCTCGCTATTATCTTTCAGCCGCTGCTACCTAGCTATCAATGCTGTACGGGACCCGTTAACCTCCTGCCCGCCTTCAGCTGGATAACTCAAAATGAATTTACCTCAGATCTTCCTCTCGCATCTGCAAGGGCACTCAACGCACATTTAGTGGAGCAGCTCCGGCGCTTGGGAAGGATATTCCCAGCAGTGCGGCCAGCGTCGGCGCAATCTGTCTCATATCGATGACCCCAACATCTTTCGCCGCGCGGGCTGTGGGGCCGACAACAAAGAACGCGGAGCGGAGCTCTGAATGCATGCTCGGCAGAAAGCCATGCGCACCGGTAGTGCTTGGGAGATCCTGAAGGACAGCGCCTGTGAGCGCCGGGCCGATGCGGTACCCGGACTTCATATCGACAAGGAAGACCGCATCGTTCGTCGCGCCCAGAGCAACAGCTTCCTGATGCGACAGGACAGCATCGATACCGTTCGCGGGATCTGCTGCCAGTTGCTTCAACGCATCGCCTGTTTTTTTGATCATCGCTGCGTCACTCGGGCTCTTGAGGAGGATCATGGCTGTGCCGCCGGACTCCCACGCGGCAGCTTCCCAGAACGTGATCTTGCCTTTTTCGATCTTGAGGAGGCCGGCCTTCGCCAGAGCGAGATTAAGGTTGAGGATGTGATTCACCGGCAGGAACCCATGATCCGAAACAACGACGATGCTTGCATCCGGATGCGCCGCTCGCTCCGCTTTCATCAGACGACCGACCATGCCGTCGATCTGTTCGAGACGGTCATTCGCCTCCGTGCTGAACGGACCGTGCGCATGCGCTACGTGGTCGAGCGAGACGATGTGCAGGGTGAGAAGATCCGGATGCTTGTCTTGAATTAATGCGATGGCAGTCTTCGTCAGCAGCTCGTCGTAGGTAATGTCTGAGGCCCCGGGGAAGTACGTGCCGGCGGTGTGCTCGAGCTTTTCGAGATACCCGTGTGGCTGCGAAACAGCCTCCAGAAGATAGTGGTCGGATTCAGTACGCGAGGACCAAAACTCAGGCACGTTGTAGTCGATGCCCTTCGCGTTCATCGTTACCGGCCAGTGCAGGCTCGCGGTGACGAGACCGGCATTGTGGGCGGCTTGCCAGAGGGTCGGAGCTTTCACCATGTTGGCATACCAGTTCCAACGGCCATTTTCCTTGCCTTCTGGATCGAATGGAGTGTTGTTGTAGATGCCGTGCACGCTCGGCCAGACGCCGGTCATCAGAGTGGTGTGATTGGGGTAGGTGTAGGTTGGTACCGCATTGTTGACTGCGTCGGCATAAACGCCGTCACGCAGAAAGCTGCGCAATACAGGAATTTTCAGCCCATGTTCTTCGGCATGGGTGACCGCGTCAGGGCGCAGGCCGTCGATGGAGATGACCAACACAGCATGATGCTTCGGCGCCGCGGCGTGAAGGCAGGCTGTGCCGACAACAAGCGCGAGAGCGGCGAGCGATAGTTTACGGAACGGGTGCAAAAGAACCTCCTGAATGTGTAAGTGTGCTCGTTACGAGCATCCTCGGGGCGTGACTAAAGATGCGGACATCGCGTGTAGCTCATTCACTGTCCAAGGTGGAGTTGCGCCGCTGCGGCTGGCCACGACGGCGCCGACTGCGTTCGCTAACTGCGCGGTCTCGAGAATAGGGAAGCCGCGGTCATAGCCGTGAAGGAAGGCAGCGGAGAAGGCGTCGCCCGCGCCTACAGTGTCCTCCGCGCGAATGGTGTGGCCGGGCACGTGAACAGACAATCCCCGGTCGTATACGAAGCAGCCATTTGCACCGAGCGTGATGCAGATAGTGGGAACGTCGAATTCTTCAGAAACGCATTGCGTAAAGGATTCGAGTGGATCGTCTGGGTTGATGCCTCTCTGGATCGCGAGGATGCGCACTTCATGCTCGTTCAGCTTAAGGATGGAGGCGAGAGAGCAGAGCCGCTGCACAAGGGGGAAATCCCACTGATTCGGACGCAGGTTCATATCATAGAAGACGCGGGCCGAGGGTGCTGCTTGTAGAACCGCGCGTGTGAAAGCTTCGTTGCGTTCCACCGTGTGAAAGAGCGTGCCAAAGTAAATCCAGTGTGGATCGTACTCCGCGATGCCGGCAAGCAGAGCGTCGTCGACCGTAATGCGGTCGTATGCAGCGGGGCGGAGGACAGCGAACAACGGCTCTCCCGAGGTCTCGTGACTGACGACCGCAGCGCCCGTCGGCGCGTCAACAGTTGTCTGTACAAATTGTGAGTTCATCCCGAGTGCGGACATCTGCTCGACGGCGCGGTGGCCGCGGGCGTCATTGCCGACCGCGGTGATCAGGCGCGCGGTGTCGCCCAGGCGCTCGAGGTTCGCGCAGAAGTTGAGCGCGGCGCCACCCAGCAACTCCTGCTCCGGGAAGACGTCCCAAAGCATTTCTCCAATTGCCAAAACGCGCACGAGGGTTCTAGGTCCTTTCGTTGATTGCTATACGCTTGCGGCGCGGTCTTTTGCGACTTCATGCGGAAGCTTGAGCGTGAAGCTGATGATGGCCGAGATGAAGTACAAGATGGCAAAGATCCAGATGACGCCCGAGATACCGACACGTGGCAGGAAGAGGCCCACAATCGCCGGTCCGAGCCAGATGCTCATGCCAGAGCCGAGATTCATGATGGACATTGCTGCTCCGCGTGATTCTGGTGCAAGTGTGGCCATGATCGCGGCGATGGGGACGAAACCCGCAAGTGCGGCTCCGTACGCCATGCCGGCAAGTACGACGAGCAGGTAGTTCGCGCCGAAGATGTGTGGGACGTAGTACAGTCCCAGCGTGGTCAGCGCGCAGCCGCATGCGCCGGCGAAGGTGATGGTGATGCGCCAGCCGATGCGGTCGGCAATGACGCCCCACATGAGGTTGCAGACCACGTTGGTGGCGAACATGATGCTGAGAATCTGGAGCCACTGCTGCAGCGTGAAACCGATGGTGTGGATGAAGAAGATGGGTAGGCAGA
Source organism: Edaphobacter sp. (assembly GCA_035317185.1). Lineage (GTDB taxonomy): Bacteria > Acidobacteriota > Terriglobia > Terriglobales > Acidobacteriaceae > Edaphobacter. The sequence continues at coordinate 34,628 of DATHHN010000031.1, read as the reverse complement.
CGAGGAAACCGAACTCCGAGGTGGTGGTGATGGTAGCGACAATGCCGCCAAGGCCGATCTTCGGCTTCTTCCACGCGATGGAAACACTGGAGAGCAGTACGAGCAGCGCGTTGTCTTCGCCCGTGGCGAGCGGCTTTGTTCCCTGTTCCTCCCGGATGCCGAGCATCGCGACTAGGCCGCCGATGGCGACGAGGATGACGGACACCCAGAGCGTCTTATATGCCCCATAATGGGGCACAGCATAGCTGGCATAGAGCGAGCCCAACGTGGGCAGACCGCCGGTGCGGGCGCACCAGAACCATCCCACAGCCGTGCCAAGATATCGCTGTGGTGTGACGTGCGTGATCCAGATAAGGAAGCCGAACGCGAAGAGCGGATATCCGAAGCCGCGCAGCATGTAGGTGATGAGAATAATCTTGTAGTTGTGCGTGTTGATGCCGCCGAGAAGAAAGGGCATTTCGAAGACGAGCCAGATCAGCAGCCCGGCCCACATCACTTTTCTCGGCCCGAAGATGTCGGAGAGCGCGCCGCTGGCCCAGGAGGCGATGGCCGCCGTGACGCCATACAGCGTGAAGACCAGCGCGATCTGCGCTTCAGTAAAGTGCATGTCCAACAGGAAGGGTGAAAGGAATCCCGCTTCCACGCCGTCGCCGATCATGAACAGCAAGAGGCCGATGTAGCCGATGGCCAGTTTCGGATGCATGCCAACACGCTCGATCCACGCAGAGCTCGGCTTCACTTCCAGGGTTGTCGTTTGCATTCAGAAGTCCTCACGTAGAAGTAAAACTTGGAACTACTTGCTGTGCGCAAGTGCGTTGCGCAGGACGGTGCGCGCATCATTTGCGTGGAAGGCAGACAGATGGGTTTGCACCTGTTGCACGAAGTTTTCATCATGACCCATAGACGCGAAGACGGCGCGCACAGCGACAGCGAGTCTCGCATCGCGGAAGCCATTTTCCGCGAACGCGTGGAAGTCGGCTAAAGATGCGTCGACGACGGGGAACGGCTTGCCGCTCTGGTCGACACCACGCATAGAGAAGAGCCAGCCAGCCACCATGAGCGGGATGATGATCATGCTGCGGCCTTCGGAGCACAATTCTTCCGCCGACGGGATGATGAACTTGGCGATCTTCGCCGAGCCTTCCGAGCAGATGCGGGAAATTTGATCACGCAGCGTCGGGTTTGAGAACCGCTTGATGACGGAACTCCTGTAGGACCGGAGCTCCATGCCGGGAAGCTCCGGCAGGATAGGACTGACCTCGTCGAGGAAACGCTTGAGTAGTTCCTGCACGTCAGGATCGGCGATCGCGTCCGGCACGTATTCGATGCCGAACAGCGCCGCAATATATGCAATGGTGGAGTGACCGCCGTTCAGCAGGCGCATCTTCACGCGCTCGAATGGCGTGACATCCGACGCGAGCTGCACGCCGACACGCTCCCACGCAGGTCGGCCGGCGGAGAAGGTATCTTCCAGCACCCACTGGCGAAAGGGTTCGCAGACCACAGGCGACTGGTCCGCAACGCCGAAATGACTGGCGATGAATTCGCGGTCGGCTGGACTGCTTGCGGGCGTAATGCGGTCCACCATGCAGTTCGGAAAGGCAACGTTGGCTTCGATCCAGCGGCGCAGAGCAGGGCTCTTCATTTCCGCGAAAGCAAGCAGAGCGGTTTGCGCGGCGTGGCCGTTGCCCTGCAGGTTGTCGCACGACATGACGGTGAACGCTGTACCGTTCTGCATGCGCCGCTCTGCGGCCGCGGCGAGAAAGCCGAGAAAGGTCTTCGGGGCACATGGGTTGGCGAGGTCGTGCTTGAGATCGAGATGGCCGGCAAGGAAACGCTTTGAGCCGCTATCGATGAAGTAGCCGCCCTCGGTCACCGTAAGCGAGACGATCGCGCATTCGGGCGAGGCCATGCGCGTGATAACGCTCTCAGGATCCGCCGGCGCGAAGAGATGCTCCGTGAGGGAACCGATTACGCGGAGGCTCAGTTCGTCGGCGTCGCGCGCCAGCAGGCTGTAGAGGTAGTCCTGCGACTTGAGGGCACTGTGGATGGCCTGGTCGTTGAGGAGCAGACCAACGCCGCACTCACCCCATTGAGTGTTGGCGCCATCCCGGAGCAGGTCATCAAGGTAGCCTGCAAGATGGGACCGATTGAAGCCGCCCGCGCCGATGTGCACGATCCCGCTGCGCAGCGAGGTGCGGTCGTAAGCCGGGGTCTGTATGGACGCTGGGAATCGTGACAACTCGGATTGACGAAGCGAGATCGGTGACTGTGACATACAGATACGGAGCCTGAAAGTAGGTGAATTTGGATCGACAGCATGTATATCCCAATTACAAATAATTGTCTATCATTTAAACCGAATAAGTTGTATACGTCGGAGCAGCCTCACAGAAGCTGTTCCATCCCTCGGAGGACCGCGAGTTGTTAAAACCTCTGCAAATTGCTGACGAAGAACTCACCCCCCGTACGCCGAAGTACAAGCTGATCTTCGACGCGTTGCGCAATGGCATCCTCTCAGGGGAGTACAAGAATGGTGCGCGCTTGCCGAGCGAAGGCGAGTTGGAACGCCGCTTCGGCGCCTCGCGCATGACCGTCGTAAAGGCCGTTCGCCAGCTTCAACAAATGGGGATGGTGGTCCGTCGCGTGGGGTCGGGAACGTTTGTTTCGTCGCCCGGGGATCGTGGCAGCCGGCTGTTCGGTCTCTTGATCCCAGATCTGGGGCAGACGGAAATCTTCGAGCCGATCTGCCAGGGAATGGCGAAATTTACGCAGACCAACAAGCACTCGCTGCTGTGGGGCAACGCTGTATCCGACAACGAAAAAAAAGAGCAGAGCGCCGAACATCTTTGCCACCAGTACATCGCACAAGGTGTATCGGGCGTCTTCTTTGCGCCGCTGGAGTACACGCCGATCAAGGACCAGGTAAACCAGCGCATCGTCTCTGCGCTGGACAAGGCGAAGATCCCGGTTGTGCTGCTGGATCGCTGTTTCGCGGCCTATCCACACCGCAGCCGCTACGATCTGGTGGGTATTGAGAACCGCCGCACGGCCTTCCAGGCGACGGAACATCTTGTCAAAGTCGGCGGAAAGCGCATCGCGTTCTTCGCCCAGCGCTTCTCCGCGTCGTCGGTGGATGCGCGCATAGCGGGCTACCGCGAAGCGCTGTTTGCCTACGGCATGTTGCGCGTTGCAGACCTTGTCTTCGCAGGCGATCCGGCCGACGTGAGCTTCCTGAAGAGTATTCTCGATGACCACAAGCCCGATGCTTTCCTGTGCGCGAACGACCGAACAGCTGCCAGTTTTATGCAGAGCCTTGCGTCGCTGGGCCGGCGCATTCCGGAAGACATTCGCATCATGGGCATCGACGACGTGAAGTACGCGAGCCTGCTCACCACGCCGCTCACTACGCAGCACCAGCCGTGCCTCGAGATCGGCGCCACAGCCATGTCCACGATGCTGCAACGGCTGGAACACCCCGAGTTGCCGCCACGCGACATCATGTTGAGCTGCCACCTGGTCATCCGCAAATCCTGTGGATCGCAGACCGGCTAAGAACCCATTCGAATCGCTCTTGCCTTAAGTCTGCTTCCGTGTGCGGCGCGGTGTACACCTTCGTAGCGTTTAAGTTACATATACAACTTTTAATAATCTATCTATACAAATGTATTGACGATCCGTTCATGATCCGTCTACAAGTGGAACGATCCGTTTACCTACAGTTGTGCCGTAGGAGGGTTCCATTTTTGGAGGTAGTAGATGCAAATGTTCGCGTTGAAAAACTTGCGTGTCCGCCAGGCCGCGTTGTCGGTGTTCCTTCTGCTCACATCGGTTGCGGCGTTAGCGCAAAGCGCCACGGTGACGGGTAACATCACGGACACGTCCGGTTCTTCCATTCCCGGAGCCGCCGTGTCGGTCATCAATGAGGCGACGAATGTCCGCCAGCAAACCACCAGTTCTTCCACTGGCGACTTCACCGTCCCCGGACTGCAGCCGGGTGCCTACACCGTACGCGCAGAAAAGCCGGGATTTGAACGCTACGCACGCACCGGCATCACGCTGTTCATCGCGACAGAGACGCGCGTGGACCTGACGCTCGGCGTTGGCCGCCAGAGCGAGACAGTGACAGTGAGTGGCGAGGCGTCACTGCTGCAGACCGAGAATGCGCAGCTTTCAACCACAGTGAGCCGCAAGGAATACGACGAGCTTCCGCTGGTGCAGCAGGGAAGAATCCGAAGCCCGACGGCGTTCATCTATCTCGCACCTAGCGTGCAGGGCAACTATAATGCGACTGGTTCCGAAAACGTCGCCGCCACGAATTACATCTCCGTAAACGGCAGCCAGATGAAGCAGACGGAGTTCTACCTGAGCGGACTTTCTGCAGGTCAGATGGCGAACGTCGGCAGCTACAACGAGAGCGCTCCGCCGGTGGACGCCGTGCAGGAATTCAAGATGTTCACCACGCTGCTGCCGGCAGACTACGGTCACACCGGGGCTGCTGCGGGCATCTTTGCAATCCGGGCGGGCACGAACGCCTGGCATGGATCGGTGTACGAGTACCTGCGCAACAACGTGCTGGATGCGCAGCCGTGGGGCACGGTGAACAAGCTCTTCACACGGCAGAACGAGTTTGGTGCGACCCTCGGTGGGCCGATCCGGTTCGGTCGTCTCTACGATGGACGTAACCGGTCGTTCTTCTTCTTCTCTTACGGCGGTTCGCGCAAGTCGGGCGTTGACTCTCTCAAGACAGTGCAGATCCCCACGCCTACGCAGATCCTTGGCGATTTCACGGGCAAACAGATCATCTACGACCCCGCAAGCACCCGCCTGAACTCCGCGGGCACGGGCTACATTCGTGACCCCTTCCCGAATAACAAAATTCCAACGAGCCGCATCGACCCGCTCGCCGCGAAGATAGCAGCGTTCTATCCTGCACCCAATGCTGCCGGAACGCTCAACTATCAGTCGTTTATTGGCGAGCGCCTGCTGAACCCTGACGTGTACACCACGCGCGTGGATCATCAGGTTAACGATGCGCACCATCTCTTCTTCACGCTGGTGCAGACACGCGTTCCGCGCATCAAGCCGGAGGGCTCCGGTCTCCCGCAGCCGCTTGCTACGGTGTACAGTCAGTTCCTGCGCGCTTCCACGGTCCGCATCAATCACGACTGGACGATCAACTCACGTATGTTGAATAGCCTTTCGATCGGCTACTACCGCATCTTCGCGGAGACGCAACCGGGTGGAACCGAGTTCGCCCTGCCGAACCAGATTTCGCTGAACCGTCCGAGCATCTCGTTCTCGAACGGCTATGGTGCCATTTCGACCGATAACGGACAGAAGACGGCAGAACATCAGTATCTGCTCAGCGACGTGCTGTATATCAACAAGGGCTCACACAATTTCCGCGTAGGTGGCGAGTTCCGCCGCGTTCATCTGAATCTGCTGATTCCCAACCCGGGCACAAACGCGATCGCGCTTTCAAACCTTGAGACCGCTGACCCAACCAACTCCGCCACGAGCGGCGATGCGTTTGCGAGCTTCCTACTTGGGCAGGTGGATAGTGGAGCTCTCACGTCTCCGTCGGTTACATCCATGCGCTACTCCTACGGTGGCGTGTTCTTGCAGGATGACTGGAAGTTCTCATCGCGCCTCACGTTGAACCTTGGTGTGCGCTGGGAGATAGAGACGATTCCGAACGAACAGGACAACAAGAGCAGCCTTATCGACCTGACTACACCGAACACGGCGGCCAATAATCGGCTGGGTGCACTGATCTATGCTGGCAACGGAACGGGCCGCAGCGGCCGATCGACGTTCGCATCGGCACGCTCCACCGGTTTCAGCCCGCGACTTGGCCTGGCGTACGCCGTCACGCCGAAACTGTTGTTCCGCGCCGGCGCTGGTCTTTATTACACCGATCTCGGCTGGAGCTCGGTGTCGGGTCTGGACAACTACGGCTTCACTCCGGCTGCAAGCTACAGCTCGCCAAATCGCGGAATCAACCCGGCGTTTACCTTCGCTACGGGTTTTCCCGGTTCGCCAAGCCTGCAGCCGTCGGTGTCGCCAACGCTGCTGAATGGCCAGAATGGAGACTTCTTCGAGTCGAACGTGGGTTACATGCCGTATATCGAACAGTGGAGCGGCAACCTACAGTACAGCCCGTCCGCAAGCTGGGTGTTGGAGGCAGCATACGTCGGCACCAGCTCTTATAAGCAGCTCGACCCGCAGTTCCGCAACGTCAACCAGCTCGACCCGAAGTATCTTTCGCTGGGCTCGTTGCTGACGGTTTCTGCGACGTCCCCCGCGGCAGTGTCTGCTGGCATTACGCTGCCGTACCCGGGATTTACGGGGACGGTGGCACAGGCATTGCGGCCCTATCCGCAGTATCTGACGCTGAACAGCGTTGCTGCGAAGTCGGCATACTCCAACTACAACGCGCTGCAGGTGATCGCGACGAAGCGTCTCGGCTACGGTCTACATCTTTCCGCCAACTACACCTACGCGAAGAACATGGGCATCAATAGTCCGAGCTGGATGGACAGCACCACGGACAACGTGTTGCAGAATGCTTACAACCCGGATGCGGAGTATGCGATCAGCCCGATCGATGTGCGCCACGCATTCGTTGTGAGCTATTCATACGAGCTGCCCTTCGGCCGCCATCGCAAGTATCTTGCGAACAGCAGCATTGGGAACGCGCTGCTGGGCGGTTGGAAGTTCACGGGCATTCAGCGCTATCAGAGCGGCTTCCCGCTGCCGATCAAAACGGCAAACGGACTTGCAATCTTCAACCGCGTGCTCCGTCCGAATGTGGTGCCCGGGGTCGATCGGAATACGCACATCTCTGCGAACAAGTTCCTTCCTGGATCGAGCCGCATCTTCAATCCGGCGGCGTTCTCACAGCCGGCACCGTTTACTTTTGGCAACGCCCGTCCACAGTACTCGGACGTGCGCGCCTTCACGATCCTCAACGAAGACTTCGCGATTATCAAGGACACCAGGCTGACTGAGAAGCTGACCTGGACCATCGGCGCGAACTTCTTCAACGCCTTCAACCGCCACCGCTTCTCGGCTTTTGACACGACGTGGTCCGATGCAGCGTTCGGTCAAGCCACTGCCGTTACGCAGCCGCGTTTTGTTCAAATCAATACGCGGTTCGCGTTCTAGAGTTGTCTCCTCACTGCCGGCGGCCCGAGTCCTGGGCCGTCGCCTTTTCTTTCTACCGGTAACGATTTAACTCACCCTGCAAGGAGAGCATCCGATGCGTCGTCTGGCTCTGATTCTTATACTCACCCCCTCAAGCTGGATGCCGGCGCAAACCAACTGGGTGGGAACATGGGCAGCAGCTCCGCTTCGCTCGGAACAGGCCCATGTCGAAAAAGTCGGGATTGGAGAAACCGACAAAACGATCCGAGAGATAGTCCATGTTTCGCAGGGAGGAAAGAGTGTCCGCCTCTCCCTGACGAATGAATTCGGCATTCTTCCGCTTGAGCTAAGAAGTGTGCATGTGGCTCTACAGACCGCTAAGGGCGCAATCGAACCTGCGACCGACCGTGCCGTCACGTTTCCTTCTGGTGCGAGCGTCACGCTGGCGCCTGGCGGCTCGGTCACCAGCAATCCGATCGACCTTTCGCTCCTGCAGGGAGGAAACCTTGCGGTGAGCATCTTTGTGCCGAAGCAGAAGATCGATGGCCTGACCTTTCACGGGACTGCTGTATCCACAACCTACTTCGCCAGCGGCGATCATGTGCGCGATGCCTCCATCCCTGATGCGGATGTGAGTCACTCTTGGTACTTCCTCAAGAACGTCCAGGTGAGTGCGGAGCTCGGCCTTTACAGCGTTGTCACGATTGGAGACTCGATCACCGATGGCTCGTTTTCGCAGTTCGACATGAACTATCGCTGGCCGGACGAATTGGCGACACGGCTAATGCGCAACGAGAAGACAACGAACCTTTCCGTGATGAACGTGGGTATCGGTGGCAACCGGCTGCTGCATGACTATATTGGTCAGCGCGCGTCGGATCGCTTCGAGCGCGATGTCCTCTCGGCGCCGGGCGTGAAGTACGTGGTGCTGCTGGAAGGCATCAACGATATCGGCTTTACGGATAAGCCGCGTGGTGAAGGCGACGCGGTTACTACCGAGCAACTGATTGCCGCGATGCAGCAACTCATTGACCGGGCCCACGCGCACGGGTTGAAGATTTTTGGAGGGACGCTCACGCCGTTTATCGGAGCGCGCTATGCAACGCAGGAAGGGGAGCAGATGCGACTGGCGATGAACAGATTCATCCGCACCCCGCACCACTTTGACGGAGTGATCGACTTTGATAAAGCGGTGCAGGACCCGGCGCATCCGGACCGGCTGCTGCCAGCTTTCGATCATGGCGATCATCTGCATCCGTCGGATGATGGGTACATCGCCATGGGAGACGCGGTTGACCTCAGTCTTTTCTCCGAAAATAAAGCAGTGCCGCTAAAGTGACCGAAGTGGCTAAAGGTAGCGTCGCTCCTAAAGATACAGCGATATCTAAAGAGACTGAGATAAGTAACAAGAGGCGGTAGAGTTATAACCTCGCCGTCTGGCCTTGACAGCCGCCGTCACCCCACAGCGCTCTTCGCCGTGCAGCAGGTCGGGCAGCATGTGCTGTCGGCCACCAAGGCCGCGGACGTGCAGACCGAATGCACCACGCCCTCTTTGCTGTCCACCCCGATATTACAAGGGTTTCGTCGCTACTAAGGACAGCTCCGCCTCTTGTCCTGGCATCGGATTCTTTCTCATGGTGTTTGCCATATGTCATTTCCCTTGCCATCCAGAGCGAGGTTCTCACTTTTATACCAAAGCCTGTACTGAGTTCATGCCGCCTATACACCGACTGCCGTCGAGATCGAAGGCGCGTGGATGATGGTCGCATCGACGATTGTGCCGGTTGCAATGCGGATGCCCCTGGCATTCAGATGCACGTTCACCGCATCCAGCATCAGACCGCCCAGATCGTGCTTCTCCAGCAGATGGCGGAAGCGGCAGATGGTCGTCTCGTCTGGCGCCGGAGCAACGCCGAGATTCACGCCCACGAACCGGCGCAGCGCGGCAGATTCGTACTACGCCTCTTCCACCCGGGATCCGACAGGTTGAACCATTGCTGAACAAAGTACATCCGCAGCATGATTGAGAGGTCCACAGGTTGCCGTCAGTTACCATCCTTCGCGTAGTGCGGACGCACCAGAGTCTCCATCGCCGACCACGGAATCACACCCTCCATCTCCTTCGGAAACAGATCCCGACGACTCTTCCGCCCGTACCTCTCAAACACACCCTGCGACGCCAAACTCTGCTGCTTCATCCCTCTTCACCTCGCAACCGTAAGATTAATCAATCAGGCTGCGGATGCAGAACTTGTGCAGAGATTCCTTAACGCCTCTCGCTGTACCCATAACCTACATAAGAGTGTCCTTGGAGTAAAAGCTGGAAACAAAGCTGTTTGCTCCGCAGTCTGTTGAGTCCGCAGGGCCGGAGAAACCCAGCACGAGCCGCGATCCACTGGAAGCCTGCCATACACCGATGCCTTCCGGTTCACGCCGCGGCAAGGAGTAGCCGGCGGTCGTCGGCGCGGAGTAACCTGCGTGATTATCATCGGGCAGAGTGCTCTGGTAGTAGAGATAGGTGGGCTGAGCCGTTGGCTGGGAACAGGTTGTTCCCATGCCGGTATGGCCCTTCTCGAAGCCGGAGATGTAGTAGACGAAATTGCCGTACAAGGCGACGCCCTGCAGCGGCTCGGCGACCTGTGCTCCGCTGGTGGTTGTATCTGATTCGATAGTCATCTGCGTGAAATGGTGCAGTAGCGTGGCGGTGAGGCCGTTCGTTTTCACATCCGAAAGGTCGTAGATGCGAATCCAGGGGACACTGCTCTCGAGCGAACGTATCAACATGCGGCTATTGCAGGGATCAACAGTTACTGTCAGGTGGCGGCATCCTGGGCTTAGATCGTACTTGTCTGCGGTGGAAACGATAGTAGCTCCAGTGGTGTAGCCAGGCGTGTCGGTCGACGAATAGATAGTCGTTGCCGGGCTGCTTGAAACCCATTGGAACCGGCAGACCTTTGTCCCGAAAGCTTCATACGGAGAAGTCGCATCCGCCAATGCATCGCATTCTACCCAAACCCATGTATCGGAACCGGAGTTTTCGATATAGAAGCCCTGTCCGTGCCCAAAACCTTTCAGCGACATGTACTGGCTCGACGTGGTCCACGTGGATAGATCGATCCAAGAGAGATACAGGTCGCCGGCAGTCTGTCCGCCATGTGAGGCCTGGAGCGTCCACAGTCGATTCTGCGCTGTATCGAAGCAGAACGATTGTATGACAGTGTCGTCGCGAAGCGCCACGAACTTCTGGATGGTCGTGCTGTCTGTTGTGATGTCGAAGTGCGAGGTGGGTACACATGCCCAGACACTGCGCAAAGCAGGCAAGGACGCGATGGCCGTTACAGCCGAGAACGTCTTGAGAAAAGAACGCCGATTGGAGCGATGTGACCTGGGTGGCATATGTATCTCCGCACTTTGAATCGGACCTGCCACCGCGTGAAGGAGGGGCAGAGTTAGTTTCTAGGTGCATACAGATACAAGTGTCAATTCCATATCTATTAGATTGAGAAAAAACCTGTATATGCAATAAATGACTATCCCAATTTTCTTTGGAGAAGAAGGTTCAAAGCGGTTGAGTAAAATCACGCCATGTTTGCAGCGTTGGCTGTGTACCAGTGCGGTGTCCTCGGAGACGGCGTTCCGCGATCATGGTCCTTCGATAGAGATCGATCCAGAAGCGTCCGTGACGCCTTTACCAAAACGTTCAACAACCGGGACACTAAGCTGAACTTTAGCGCAAAAAAGTTGTCCACCTGGCGTCGCATTCGCGCTGGCGAACTAGCCGCCGTGATCACCAGCGCGGGGAAAGAACACTGACTCTTATACGTCGTTGCGGACTAGTTCTGTCCCTGACCTTTGAAGAGCAAGAGACTAGCTGTGTTTAGCGAAGCTTCTGCATACCGATCGGGGTTCTACGTGTGCAAGTCTAAGCTTGTCGCAACAAACAGAAGCACAGGTAATTTCGATCAAATGCCGGTGTTTTGTCACACGTTCATAAACAGAATCTGACTGATAGCGAGCGACCCAGGTCTTTCGCAACTTTCGGAGAGTTATTGAGGTTCTAATGGTAAATTGAGGCTGTCGAAGACACGCGCTCGAATTTCGCGGGGGAGACAAAATGACAGACAAAACACTTTTGGCGATTGGAGTGCTTTGCGCACTCATGCCCTTCCAGGCTGGAGCGCAATCCACCACCGATATGGCCGTGCTGAAGGGACTCGCGCCAGTCACGATGTTGTCGAATACACCCGAAGGCACAGCGGCCCTCGCGGCAAACTACACGGTCACAGGAGGAATCCAAATTGGCGCGATCAGACAATCCACACTTCTACCTTTCGCAGAACAGCAGCAACAGGCGCTTCGGGATGTCTTTATCACGGCTGGCGACCTCGCCCAGCTTGCCGACGGACTTGGAACGACGCTCGGAGCCAGCTACCTGGCGCGTGCCCACTATACAGATCAGACGAATTTCACCAACATATCCCAGCCGGTTGCCGACGTCATTGCCTACGCGGTCGCGACCACCGCGGTAAATTCAAATGCCGCCAAATACTTTTTCGCCAACGCGACGACCGACGGAAAAACGCCCGTCTCAGCCGAGGCAATGATGATCCTCAAGAAAAATGGTGGCGAAACCGATATCTTTGGCAAGAGCTATGGCCGTCCCGCAGGAACCTCCGGAGCCGACGCCTTCGGCGACTCGCGCCCGTTTCAAACTGAACCGAGCGTTTCACCTATCATTGGACCCGATTATCTCAACGTGCCAGCCGATAACTGGGTATACAACCGCGGACCCATGATGAACCTTAGAGATAGTCCCTCCTACCCAAGTGGCCATACTACTTACGGCTACACGGGAGCGCTGATTTTGGCCGTCCTCGTGCCGGAACGATATCAGCAGATGGTTGTGCGCGGCGCTGAATACGGAAATGACCGCATCCTTATGGGGCACACTATGCGATGGATGTGATTGGCGGACGCACCTTGGCCATCTACGATATGGCACACCTTCTCGCGAATGATCCGGCCTATGTGGGCCACACGTTGCAAGGCGTTTCAACAATCAATGACTTTCAGGCGGCCATCAAGGCGGCACGCGTCGATCTGACCGTGGCCTTGCAGGCAGCATGCGGCAAGACGACCCAGGAATGCGCACGCGAGGACACGGGCCGCCTGAGCAATCCCGCGGCAAACGAAGCTTTTTATGCTGGCACGCAGACCTATAATCTCCCGGTTGTCTATCCCCAGAATTCCGGCGCAGTCGAAAACGTCGGCAAGCTTGCTCCAGAGGCAGGATATCTGCTGACGGTTGCCTTCCCTGCGTTGACCTTAGAGCAGGCCGATCAGATTTTGACTGAGACCGAAGGACCAGGCGGTGGTTTCTTGGACGATGGATCATCCTTCGGTCTCTATTCGCGCCTCAACCTCTATGCAGCTGCAGGCAGAGCTGCGGCACTCGCCTCCGGCCAGTCGTACAGCGATCGCCGTGGCAATCCTTCTCAGAAGGTTATCGCGCCGCACAACTGAATCCCAAAATCCGCTGCGCGCCTCTACGAGATGCGGACTCCTGTCCCCATAACGAGTCTGGTCCCCTTCCGCAAATTCTATCCAGTCGCCGTTATGATGACAATTCCCGAACAAGCAATGGAATTCCACCGGCCAGCGCCTCCGAACCCTAATCTTCATATACCTATTTACAAAATAGGTATATGTGGAATAGAGTTCCTCGTATGGGAAAGAACACTGAACGTCGGGACCTCTTTGCTGGCGCTTTGGAACTGATGATTCTGCACTCGCTCCGTGTGCAGCCAATGCACGGCTACGCCTTGGTCAAACATATAAAGCTGGTCTCTGATGATCATCTGCAAGTGGAGGAAGGTTCTCTCTACCCGGCGCTGCAGCGAATGTTGCGAGAAGGCTTATTGGAATCAAAAGAAGGTGTTTCTGCCAAAGGCCGCCCCACCCGGATTTACCGGCTAACCAAAGCTGGCATCAAGCACTTGGAGAAAGAGATGTCGAGCTTCGAGAAGATGTTCATCGGTATTACTCGCGTACTTGCAGTGGCTAAAGCTTAGGGGGCTGCATGAACTGGCTCAGGCAGATCTTTTCCCGCCGCCGTCGCTACGGCGATATCTCCGTTACTATCCATGAGCATTTGAATGAAAAGATCGATGAGTTGATGGAAGATGGCATGTCCCGTGAACAGGCGGAGACAAAGCCCGGCGTGAATTTGGAAATGTTACCCAGATCGAGGAACGCAGTCGTGAAGCATGGCAATGGCCCACGATTGAGTCCGTTCTGTATGACCTGAAATTCTCACTCCGACAGTTCCGTAAAGCGCCGGGATTCACTGCTGTTGTGATCATCATCTTGGCGCTTGGCATCGGAGCAAACACTACTGTCTTCAGCATCGTGGATGCGGTGGTTTTGCGTCCGCTGCCGTATGTTCAGCCGCAGATGCTCGTGGAGGTAAAAGCAAGCGAGGAGCATCACTTTGAATCGAGCGATGTCTCATACCCCGATTTCTTCGATTGGCGCACCGAGAATCATTCTTTCGATCATTTCGTTGCCTACCACGACGCATCCTTCACCCTGACGGGCATGGCTCGCGCTTTGCGCCTGGATGGCGAAGTGGTTTCCTGGGATCTTCTGCCAACGCTCGGCGCCTCTCCAGAACTAGGACGTGGATTTACGTCGGACGAAGAAAAACGGGGATCCCGCGTGCTCCTTATCAGTCATTCGCTGTGGGTGTCGCAGTTCGCAGCCGATAAATCAGTGTTAGGCCGCACAATCACCATGAGCGGTAACCTCTACACCATAGTCGGGGTAATGCCAGCATCCTTTCGCTTCCCGATTAACCAGCCAAAGAACAGCTTCTGGACAACAATCGCGGCTGATAATGATCCCTCCGATCCCCGTCCAGTATTCACGAATCGCGGCACGCATTTCCTGACCGTGATTGACAGATTGAAAACGGGAGTTACGGTTGCACAGGCAGATCAGGACATGAAGGTGCTTGCCGCGAGACTGGCAAAACAATATCCCGAAACAAACACCAGGCATAGTTCTGCCGAGGTGCAGAGTGAGTTGGAATCACTGCTCGGGGATACAAGCAAGCTCTTGATGATTGTGTTGGGCGCTGTAGCGCTGGTGCTGCTGATTGCTTGTGCCAACATCGCCAATCTGCTGCTGGCGAGAATGCGCGATCGACAACGAGAGATCGCGATGCGATGCGCGCTCGGAGCGGGTAGAAACAGGGTTGTGCGGCAATTACTTGCAGAGAGCCTAATGCAGGGAGTAGCGGGAGGCCTCGCCGGTTGCGCTTTTGCGTTTGCCCTGACCCCTATGGTCCTCCGGTTGATCGGCGACAGTGTGCCTCGCGCCGCTAACGCCGGAGTAAACCTGCCTGTTCTTGGATTTGCGCTTTTGATCTCTTTACTCTGTGGAGTGGTCTTCGGAATCATTCCTGCTGTGACTGCCTCGAAGACCGATCTAATTGCAACCCTAAAGGATGGTGGGCGCTCCGATACGGGGGGTCGCGACTGGTTGCGCTCGGCTTTGGTGGTGGGGCAGGTAACTTTAGGAATCGTTCTAACCGCAGGGGCAGGTCTCCTGGTTACGAGTTTCGTGAAGCTTACCCATATGAGTGAGGGATTCAATCCGGATCATCTGCTGACGTTCACCTTCGAGTTCCCCGATTCGCTATATAAGGACACGCGCCCGCAGTTCTACCGGCAGTACTTCGAGAAATTGCGCGCTTTACCAGGAGTCCAGTCCGCGGGTGGGGCGCACAACCTGCCCATGACCGATGATCTAGCGATGATCAGCTTTGAGGATCCAGAGCATGCTCTCCCTAAAGGACAACTGCCTAACGTCGATCTGACGGTCATCTCAAACGATTATTTCCAGACGATTCAGGCACCCCTGCTTAGGGGCCGAGACTTCGCCAACACCGACGACATGAACTCACAACAGGTGATGATTGTGAACCAGGCTTTTGCGCAACAATACTTTCCTGGCAAGGATGTGCTTGATAAGAGGGTTAAGTCCGGCATGGACAACGGAATGCCAGGGGGTCCGCCGTTGCGCGAGATTATCGGCGTGGTAGGCAACATCCGACATTTTGCTGATCGGCAAGAGCTGCTTCCGGCAATGTACCTGCCCACCAGTCAGGTACCAACCTGGTGCTGCCTCTATTCAGTGGTTCGCACTTCGTTAGATCCGATGAGTCTTGAGCCCCAGGTGAGGCGGCTTGTTTCGTCTATGAACAGCGACATCCAGTGACGAATGTGCGCACTATGTCTGAGTTGCTTTCGCTGCAGCTTGCTCAACCGAGATTCGCCATGACGCTGCTGGGTGCCTTTGCAGCGTTGGCATTGATGCTGACCGTGGTAGGGCTCTATGGAGTCATGGCGTACTCGGTATCGCGCCGGACGAGGGAGATCGGGGTACGACTGGCACTGGGAGCGCAGCGTAGCTCGGTGCTAACCATGGTGCTGCGCGATGCGGCGATTTTGTTGCTGGCTGGGATTGGCATGGGCACTGTGGTTCACTTGCATCTGCATCAGTGCTCAAAACGATGCTCTACGGCGCTGCAGCCCGTGATCCACTCGTGCTTTCTATAGTTTGCATTTCCGTAGCGTTCGCCGGACTTCTGGCAGCATACTTTCCAGCACTTCGCGCGGCTTCCATCGATCCGACCCAGGCGCTCCGAGGCGAATAGCAGCGACTTCGATCCGCGCGCCGTTAGCGTGCTCGATTGTCCGTTTTCTGACGGGGACCCCTAGTAGGTGACAAGAGCCACCCTTTTCTGTAGTGTGGGCCCCTGACCGAAGGAGAAATCCCACTGTGAGCGAATTTCGGAAGGTGTGTCACAACATCACCCTAGAAGGGGCGAAGCATGTGCGCGATCACGCTTTGATGAAAGCATTGGAGTTGGGCCTACCCGTCTCTATAGTGGTTGTGGATCGGACTGGCGTTATCTTGCTCATGGAGACCGCAGACTTCGCACCACCCGGATCTTCAGAAGCATCCATCATGAAGGCCAAAGGTGCAGCTCGATACCGGATTGCAACTCATACGACCGCAGAATATGTGAAGACGTTGCCAGCTCAGTTAGCACAACACGCCCTCTCTCTGCCGGAAGTATGCGCGTTCCACGGAGGAGCACCAATCAAAATTGAAGGAGAGGTTGTTGGCGGCATCGGTGTATCGGGCGGTTCAGGTGAACAAGACACTGCGATTTCGTTAGCGGCGGCTGCAAGCGTCAAGTGAAGATATCTGGGTGTTGCATAAAGGAAAATTATTGGGGACACGGCGCACTAACGTGTTCAAATGTCCGTTTTCTGAAGGGACCTCAAGTATCGGCAAACGCCGTTCTCGTCAAGAATGCCGAAAAGGTCGAGCGGTCGGCTGCAAAGGAGTTTCATTGAGTGCATCGGCTGTTATCGTCAACTGATAAGGGGTAGTAGCCACGCGAGAGAGTTTAGCACCAACTATCTGGGAGAAACGTGGAAGCCCTCTTCCGAGGTCGGCGGCTGGAACCAACGGGATATAGCGATGAACTCTGCTTCCCGATGTCGTCGCAAAAAAGAGTCCTTCGGGCTTCGTTTCATTCCGGACTTTTAGCCTTGCCAGGCACTCGCCTTCTGGAATGTCTAAATAGTGCAATACATGCTTCGCCTCCGCTTCTTCAAAAAGAGAACGGACCCATTTCCGTTCCGCTGGAGTGTTTCCAGCGAAGTCGAGAACCACGGACGTTCCGGCTCTCAGCGTTTGAATCACGAGCGGCCCGATCACAGAGCGACAACGACGCGACCACTTGAGGTAGTCTTCAAAGCTGGAGATTCCATCGCTTAGCTTTGATAGCCACACATCTTCGCAGATCAGTACGGCACCTTCCTGTTCTGCAAGCCTGAGGGCGAGCGTTGTTTTCCCAGAAGCCAGCCGGCCAGAAATGAAATGTAACGTTGCGTCCCGCCTGCCCATATTGGAGATCCTCAAGCTGTTGTTTTCAGAATTATTTGTCGTAAGTATTTTAGAATTATTTGTCGTAGCACTGCGATTCTCATCTGGGCCTTCTGCGCCCTAAATGACGCGCTAACAATTAGATCCGGAATCTGCCTGCTCCGTCTTATATGGTGGCTCTCGTGAGCTATACGACAGATATCGACAAAAACCTACGACAAATAATTATCAAAGTTACCCTTTTGAACGATTGTCCCTGGTCCTTGCCCCTTTGCAGACCCACCGGAACCCTGCAGTGACATTGAACGATCTAGCAGGTTCTATGAACTCCCAAGCGTTCAGTGCAATGGGCGTACTTTGAGAACGGATCGATCGTGCCAAGTGGCAGAAAATGCAAAGGAGAACATCATGTCGGGAATCAAAGACAAGGTCGTCGTAATAACCGGCGCAAGTAGCGGAATTGGCGAAGCGACTGCGCTCCTGCTCGCAGAGCGCGGTGCAAGGTCGTACTGGGAGCGCGAGGCCCTGATCGCCTTGAGGCCCTGGCGGCCCGCATCGCGGCATCGGGCGGCGAGGCGGCCTACACACGCACAGACGTCAAACGGCGGGAAGAGGTTTCCAATCTGGTTGGATTGGCAATTGAGCGATACGCCAAGCTGGACGTTCTCGTCAACAACGCCGGAGTAGCGCCAATCTCTCTCCTCGATGAGCTTCGCGTCGACGACTGGAGGAGATGATCGACGTCAACCTCAAAGGCGTTCTATACGGCATCGCCGCGGCGCTGCCGGGGTTCCGCCGGCAGAGTTTCGGACATTTCGTCAATGTCATTTCTACGGCCGGAATTCAAATCATACCTACCATGGCGGTTTATGCTGGCACCAAGAACGCCGTGCGCACCATCACCGAGACCTTGCGACAGGAAGCCGGCGATAATCTGCGCGTGACGAATGTTTCGCCGGGATTTGTCCAGACGAACCTCACGAATTCCATGACAAATCCGGGGGTCAAAGCCCAAATTGTCGAGAGGATGGAGAAGATGGCGATTCCACCTGCGGCGATCGCTCGTGCTATTGCGTTCGCCATCGAGCAGCCAGCTGAAGTTGATGTAAACGAGATCGTCATCCGTCCCACTGCGCAGGTCTGAATCCGCCTCTTGGAAGAGGTATGTGACTGGACAAATGGTCTTTTTGCATCGAAGGGAAAGAACATGAGCAAATTACTCGAAGGTAAAGTTACCGTCATCACCGGCGGGGGGCAGGGTGTCGGATTGGGCATCGCCCAGGAGTTTGTTGAACAGGGAGCAAGCGTTATTGTGACGGGCCGCCGTCAGGCGACACTTGACGAAGCGATCGCGATGCTAGGGCCAAAGAGCTCGGGAATCGAAGTCGCAGTCGATGAAGCTCGACTGTCACGCTGCATTTAATTCCCGGAATCACGCTTGTTTGTTTTCAATCCTTTTCCGGGAATTGACTGCCGTGTCACTGCACTGAAATCCCGGACCGTTACACATAAAACCCGGACGAAGTTCCTGCTAAAGTTTGTCCGGGATATAAGTACAAAGATGACACTATCCTTTTTTGCTTGCATCGTTTTCTGTCCGGATTTGAGTACAAACAGACCGGCAAATTCCGGGAATTGAATGCAGTTTTTAGACCCGCGAGCGCATTTTCCGGCATTTGAGTGCAGCGCGACACATAGTTCATCAGTGGTCAACGAGCAATGCTCTTCCATACCGAACCGGTGCCGCCGAAAAATTCCGCAATTTGGGGTGCGGTATCTGGGCCCGGCAAAGCATTTTCCGCGAATTGAGTACAGCGTGACATCAGCACTAACGTACGATATGGTTCGTTTTCTGAGGTGGCCCCAAACTACAGCCTCTCCGCTCATGGGAACGGCCCATCACAGCAATCAGTAGAGCAGCACCGCCACGCGATAAGTCGTAAATGCGCCATTCACGTCCTGTGCCGGGCAACTGCCCACAGCTGCCTCGCCGTATTGCGGTGTCTTGATACGGTCTACCAGTGCCTCGGGTAACTTAGTCAAGTCGGAATCCTGCCAACGCAATACGAAACCGGGGTGCCGGCCTACTTCAGAGCGGGACAGCGTCGTATCTGTGACGCAAGTGGCTCGGGCAGCGGTCGGATCGCGCTGAACGACAATCCCACTGTGACGCAGCAGGCCAGCAATCGCAGCTTCTACCTGGGACTGGGTCAACACTGGTACGGCGCGCTCATAATCGGCAACCGCATAAAGTACGCCGCGACTCGTGATTGTAGCTACACCTATACGATCAGCCTGGGGATTCAACAGATTGGTATGGTCGTCGGGGGACCGCATCCACCCGCCGTGGATATCGGCTGGGGTAGAACCAACTGCCACACTTTCTGCAATCAAGCTGAAGTGCGCTCCGGCCTTCCCGGCCCTCTCTACAACGGCTGGCTCCCCTCCATACTGATGCTCGATCGATCCTTCGGCGGCCATGCGCAGGCAGTGTTGGCGGGCGGCCTCAGCTAATGCTGCGTCCCATTGCAATGGGCCTGCCCTAGCCACTGCGCGTGCCTGGTTAACCAGCTGCACAATCTGCCAGGCCTCTGGCGGAATCGTGTCCGGATTCTGATTCTGCGAACCAGCCTGCGCCAAAAGCATTGAGGCAATCAGCATTAGGCTTACTATGACAGCGTTTCGGAGTCCCATCTGACTTTCTCCAGCGTCAGGATGACCTAGGGATTGAGAATTCTTGACTCGGTGCGAAACTTCTTAAAGTTTGAAAACGTGATGATCTCTTTACCCCGATTGGTCTGTTCAACATTGTTCGCGAACCCAGGTGTAGGTGCAGGCGTTTCGATGTTTTTGCTAAAAGTGGCTGCCCCAACCCAGTCCAGTTCCGCCGAAGTTTCATGCCAAACGCCATCGATCAAGCTCCACGTGTCGGTGAACGTAGTGCCCCGTCCGTACTGGCCCAGGGTGTGATCGAGAACAAGCCGCATGCGATGGAAGAACGGCCGCTGCTCGTCAACCCACAATGTTACTTCTCCACTCGCTTGAGCCGTATTGGACTCCTGAAGCTTGTTGAGGGGTTTGCAGCGGACTATTGTCGAAGAGCGCTTGTCCACCTTTTCGTGGCCGGTCGCCTTACAGCTATAAAAGCTTCTGAATTGCTTAGGGTCGATATAAAGTGATGGCCTGTCTTCAGGTGATACGAGACGCTGCTGCCGCTGCTGAGGGGAAAGGGTATGAATCGTCGCGACCGCACGATCGTATTTTTGGCTCTCGAAAGTCATGAGTTCGGGAGGAAGTTTTTGATTATTGATACCTATCAACCGTCGATAAGGGATTCCTTCGATGAAAAGGACATCGAGCTGGATTGACCATCTATATTCTGAATTCACCGTAAATACGGGAATCATCCATTGGGTACCAGGCAGTTTGGGCATTGGGGGGGTACCAAGAATATCCGGAACGATGTTGGAATCATCTTCGTGAAAAGTGTAATAGAGGGCATCTTTGGCATTGAGATCCGCGCTGCTGATGCTGGCCTCAATGAGTGCGGAGGCATCCTGCAGTGTTTGGGTGAGGCAAGCTATACTCTGCGCCAACAAGAGAATGATTACAAACGACGTCGAACGCTTCATGTGCTCGCCCTTTGACAGCTCCTAAATAAGGCTCCAGCTCGTGCTGCGATGTTACGCCTTCTTTACGGGCCACCGCACGTGCTCTGATTACTGCCGCTCGTAAGCATTAGTCTGTTTCACTTGACACGCAAGTGGAAGAAGTGTGATTCTCTTCTTGAAAGGATCACTAGGATGTCAAGTAAAGACACAGAACCGATCCAGTTACTTCAGGGAACACTCGATCTCATCGTCTTACGCACTCTGGACAGCATGGGTTCACAACATGCATATCAGATCGCTACCCGGCTCCAACAGGTCTCTGACAGCCTCCTCAATCTCAATCAAGGCACGCTCTATCCGGCGCTGGTACGTCTCGAACAATACGGATGGATCAAGGGTACCTGGGGAAAAACGGAAAACAACCGGGAAGCTAAATACTACGCAATTACCCGAGCTGGCCAAAAGGCGCTTGGCGAAGAAACCCAGCGATGGAGAAGGATGGCTGGTCTGGTCGAAAAGCTTCTCGTTGAGGAGTCATAGACATGAGATATCTGAGGCGCATTTTTCACAGATTCTTTGGCCTCTTCGCCAATTCCAAGGCAGAAGCCGAGTTGGATAGAGAGATCGCTGCTCATCTTCAGTTGCTGGAAGACGATTTTCTAGATCGCGGTATGACTCCGGAAGAGGCTCGACGGGCGGTCAGGCGCACATATGGAGGAGTGGAGCAGATGAAGCAACTGCACCGCAATGAACGAGCCTACCAAGGGCTGGCCACAACTGTGATGGACGTTAAATACACCTTGCGTCAATTGCGTAAATCCCCAGGATTCACGCTCACGGCAATTCTCATGTTGGCATTCGGAATTGGCGCGACGACTGCCGTCTTCTCGATCGTCGAGGGCGTTTTGCTGCGTCCGCTTCCGTTTGCCGATCCCGATCACTTGGTTGTCCTGGGCGATGATCTTGTCGGATCGCATTGGGCCCGATCTCGCGTCACCGCTCCAGACATCCGCAACTATATGCGAGACACGCATAGCTTTCTCCACCTCGGCGGCTATCAACAAATAGGTCTTGAACTGTCCAGCACCGGCGATCCTGTGCATGTCGATGCGACGAGAATGAGCGGAGAGGTATTTCCGACGCTGGCTATTGCGCCGCTTATGGGGCGCTGGTTTACTCAGAGGGAAGACGATCAGCATCAGTTAGTGGCCGTCCTGAGTTATGGCATGTGGCACGAACGCTTTCATGGCGATGAGAAGATTCTTGGGACGAAGATCCTTCTCGATCGCAAACCCTATCTCGTGATAGGGGTCATGCCTCGTGATTTTGAGTTTCCCTTGATGCCCGGTCACGTAAATAATAGTGAACTTTGGGTTCCGTTAAGCCCTGAGCCAGAGGAATTCGCCACGGGCTACGCGGCATCATGGAATTCTCGTATGGTAGGGCGTCTCAAACCCGGCATTACGCCTGCACAAGCACAGAGCGACGCCCAGCTAGTGGCCGAGGAGACGATGCGTAACTATCCGGGATTTATGCGGAGTCTCCGTATTCGATCGGATGTGAAACTCCTGCATGAGGACACCGTGGCGCAGGCGCGCCCGCTGGTACATACCCTGCTCTTTGCAGTTGCTATTGTTTTGCTGATCGCATGTACGAATCTGGCTGGTCTTCTTCTGGTGCGCTCTATTCGCAGGAGAAGAGAGATCGCCGTTCGGCTTGCTTTGGGCGCACGTGCCGCTATGCTGCTACGACAGGCGCTGGTTGAAAGCCTGGTGCTGAGTATCGCCGGAGGCCTGGTCGGATTAGCTTTTGCCGCGACCTGCATTCGAATCGGCATCAGCCTGCTGCCGGAGACCTTACCCCGAATCCGCGAGATCTCATTGGACTGGCCCGTCATAGCCTTTGCCCTCGGCCTGGCCGTGTTGACAGGTCTAGTCTGCGGATTAGCACCTGCATTCGCCGCTATACGGACCAGCGTAAACGAGACACTGAGGGAGGGTGGGCGAACCGGCACTCCGGGTAGTGGACACGGGAGGCTGCGGTCGACACTCGTTATCGCGGAGATTGCCGTAGCCCTGGTATTGTTAACGGCTTCCGGGTTGCTATTACGCAGTTTTGAAAAGATGCGGGAGGTTGATCTTGGCTTTCGGGTGGACCACACTCTCTCCGCGTTTTATGACCTTCCACAGAAGCGATATGCGACCCAGCCTGCAATCGACAATTTTACCGGCACCCTGCTGCGGAATCTACATCAACTGCCCGGAGTCAAAGCCGCAGGCATATCTTCCTCACTGCCTGCTGCAGGTGACGGCGGAGAGATCGCAATCACCGTGGAGGGATATGTCCCTCAGAAAGACGCGGGACTGAATATGGCGACGGTATCGCTTATGCAAGGTGAGCCCTTCCAGGCACTCGGCGTCCGCTTGCTGCGAGGTCGATCGTTTACTGAGTCAGACAAGGCAGATTCTCAACTCGTTGCGATCGTGAACCGCAAGCTGGCCGAGCACTTCTGGCCTGGTCAGGACCCTATAGGAAAACGAATGCGCCGCGGTATGCTCGAAACTCCAACTCCCTGGTTGACGGTAGTGGGAATAGTGGATGACGTAAAGCTCGGATCACCTGATGGCGCGACAGCAGAACAGTTCTATCAACCTGTAACCCAGCTAACTACCTCTGAAGGGGCTTTTGCTTCGGGTGGTGAGTTGAGCGCTACCTACGGATATATCGTATTGCACACCGCCATACCTCCCGAGCAATTAGAGAACTCGCTTCGCGCTGCAGTACGAAATATCGATCCTCAGCTCCCCCTTATACAGATGCAGACGATGGAGCACGTGATCTCGGGTAGTGAAGCACCACGCTTGTTCAACACTGTGCTGATTTCAGCCTTTGCGATGATTGCGCTACTGCTGGCTGTGCTGGGGATTTACAGCGTGATCGCATTTTCAGTTGCCTTGCGGGAACAAGAGATGGCGATACGTATGGCGCTCGGCTGTCACCGCTCAGGCGTGCTCAATCTCATCCTTATTTCTGGAGCAAAACTCACGGCGATCGGTTGCGCTTTAGGACTGCTTGGAGCGGTAGCAACATCTCATTTATTGCGTTCTTTTCTATTTGGAGTAAGCCCCTTCGATCCGGTCGCCCTAATGCTCTCTACGATTGCCATGCTTGTGTTGGCATTAGCGGGGTCTGCGTTACCAGCAACACGAGCAGCCAGAACCAATCCCATGCTCGCCTTGCGAAGTGAGTAGGGATGTCTCGTCACTACAAATTCTTGATTGGCCAGGAAGATTCCCAATGGAGAAGGTGAGCATCGGTTGAATGGAAAAACACAAATCGCGTCAATCGATTGCAGAATTAATCGCCAGTCGTTTGTCCCCTTCTACCAACAAATCAAAAACTGCCTATTAGCTAAAATTGAGCTGGGACAACTATCTAATGGCGATCTTATTCCATCGGAAGCGCAACTCTCCGGCGCCTTGAGTGTCAGTCGGGGAACAGTGAGACAAGCTCTCTATGAACTTCGCGTGGAAGGCTACGTTGTTCGCGAGAAGGGGCGCGGCACATTTGTTAAAGGCCTGTACCAAACGAACCTTCCCCAGCAGGGAGGCCGCATTACAGGCTAATCAATGACGCTTGAGTTCATCTCAAAATCTATGTTGGCCTAAACCGCAGCGCTTCAACGTCGAACTCACCAATCTCGCGTTCGCGGAAGAAAACCCTATAGAAGCCTTCCCCTATCATCTCAAAGCCTAGATCCTCAAAACGGAAAACCTCACTGATGAACACCCTATCTTTGTGCCAGCTAATGGCGCCGCTATTGTTCACTCTACGGATCAGAAATCCTTTGGGGTAGACGAATTCAGCTAGAGTGCGCGGAAGTATCACCGAGCTGGGCTGATACAGGCTGTCCTTGTTCAGTCCCTCATGCGTACGCTCGTGATTAAATTCGGAACGACTCGGCGCTTTGTCGAATGTCTAGCTGAGACCACGTTCCACCATGACTACCAGCCGCTCGCCCAGCGCCAGCACTATCTCTTGCGGCATCTTATGCAGCGGTCCCTCAAGCACCAGAAGAGCCAGCCCGTGAACTGTCGACCACGCAAGATACTCCGCATCTTTGCGATCCTTCTTGCTGAGCAAGCCGCTCTCCTGCATGCGGTCCAGAGCTAGCGAAAGTAGCTGAAACGGGTTCAGCCCCATAGACGCCGTATTCGCCGGGTTAGGAGAATGAACCGGCGGCGGAGCCGAGAAAGCCGTGCGAAACATCCCCGGCTCCCTCATCGCGAATCCTAGATACCCCATGCCCACCGCACGCAAACTTTTTCGTGGGAACGCTTGCGGATCACGTCCTGGGCGGCACTTCTTCATCTCATCTTCAATTCCCGCAGCGAGCTGGGACAGGCATGCCGACCGTACCGCATCCAGCAGTTCCGCCTGGCTAGCAAAGTGCCTGTATGCCGCATTTGGAGAAACACCTGCTTGCCGAGTCGCCTCTCGTAGAACGACTGCATACGGTCCTCCAACTCGCGCCATCTCGAGCCCAGCTATTACGAGGGCGTTGTATAGATCGCCATGACGAAAAGTCTTGCGTTTCTGAATGGAGATGGTCTTTTTCATTGCCTGTTCAAGAAGAGTGTACCGCGGAAAAGAATGATTGTGGACAGCATCCACTTTGCAGTGGTAGCGTATGTGGACGGTGTTTACTTGATAGCGATACCTCGCGAAGTGGAAGGTGCAAAATGGCAGACGGATTCATCTGGTACGAACTTGTCACCAATGACATGGACAAGGCAGTCAACTTCTACAAGAAGGTGGTTGGGTGGGACGTCAAGGACGCCGGTATGCCGGGCTTCACCTACATGATCTTCGGTAAAGACGGCAAAGACGTCGGCGGCATGATGACATGGGCTGGCGCCGGCGCACCGGAGCTTCCTCCCGAGTGGATGGGGCACATCCACACAGCAAAGCTTGACGAAGAGCTAAAGGCTGTAACAGCCGACGGCGGTGTCATCATAAAGCCTGCCCAGGACATACCCGGCGTCGGCCGTTTCGCCATCGTGCTGGACCCGCAAAAAGTGAAATATCTGCTCTTCGAACCCGGTAAACAAGATGCTCCGCCACGTCTGAATCAAATGGCAGTGGGAAACGTGGGCTGGCATGAACTGCTCACTGATGACCCAGCAAAAGCCTTTGATTACTACTCTAAACACTACGGCTGGCAGAAAGACTATGCGCACGACATGGGCGGTATGGGAATCTACCAGACTTTCCGCACCGATAAGCCGCTCTATACCGGCGGCATGATGAATCGCAAAGGCCCCGGAATTCCTGAAGGCATTCCGCCGCACTGGAAGTTCTACTTCACCGTTGAGGACATTGAGGCCGCGCAGAAGCGTGTAATCGACGCCGGCGGCAAAGTAGTGATGCCTCCCATGGACGTACCTGGAGGCTCACGCATCCTGCAAGCCACGGACGACCAGAGCGGTCACTTTGCTTTGATGCAGAGTCCAAAATCGTAGCAGCGATTTACTTCATGCCTGGTAAATCTGTTCTTCATTCGCAGGAGAACGGCCTTTCAAACTTTGTAACGAAGTTTGAAAGGCTAAGAGGAGAGAGCAAGATGTCCAAGAAGATCACCACCTGCCTGTGGTTCGACCACGGCAACGCCCGCGAGGCAGCGGAATTCTATGCCGCCACCTTCCCCGACTGCCGCGTCGGCAAGACCAGCGCGTCCCCCACGGACACGCCATCCGGTCCGGAGGGCCACGAACTGACCGTCGAGTTCACCGTCTGCGGCCGCGATTTCCTGGGCCTCAACGGCGGTCCGATGTTCATCCCCAACGAAGCGGTCAGCTTCATGATCCTAACCGACGACCAGGCTGAGACCGACCGGCTGTGGAACGCCATCGTCGACAACGGCGGCCAGGAAAGCATGTGTGGCTGGTGCAAGGACCGCTGGGGCTTTTCCTGGGAGATCACCCCGCGCGCGTTGCTCTCGGCGACGCAGGACCCGGATCGCGCCGCCGCCAAGCGCGCGATGAATGCGATGATGACAATGCGGAAAATCGACATCGCCTCGATCGAGGCCGCGCGCGCCCGTTGATGCTGCCCGCAAGCGGAATCGATGACCCTGCCGCGGGGACCGTGACCGCCGGTCGCCGGCGTTATTAGAATGAACACTCGCATGCGCGTCCCATAGGAGTACCGAATGGCTGACAACACTATAATCATCCCCGCAGCAGAGCTCGCTGCAAAAAACAAAGCGCACTTCCCCAACGAGAGCCCAGAATATCGCCAAGCTCGCAACACTCTCCTTTCCGAGGAGATCGAGCTCCGCCGACACGTCGAGCACGTCGCAGCACTCCGACGCGCCCTTCCCCCCGGTGGTGAAATCCCCGAAGACTATGTCTTTGAAAGCTCCAACGGCGTGATTCGCCTCTCACAGCTGTTCGGCGACAAGGATACTCTCGTTGTCTACAGCATGATGTTCGGCCCGCAACGCGAGCGAGCATGTCCCATGTGCACCGCCATGCTCACGTCATGGGAGGGGACCACGAGAAACCTGCGCGAACGTGTTGCTCTCGCCGTCACCGCACGCTCGTCCATCGAGCGCCTCCTCGACTTCAAAAAAGAACGTGGCTGGCAGAACCTACAAATCTACTCTGATACGAAAGGTGACTACACCCGCGCCTACGTCAGCGCCGACGATGGCGATGTTCCCGGCCTCACCGTCTTCACTCGCCGCGATGGCACAGTCCGCCACTTCTGGAGCGGAGAGATGAACGGCGATATGGCCGACCCCGGCCAGGACCCGCGCGGAGCCCCGGACCTCGACCCCTTATGGACGATCCTTGACCTCAGCCCCGCGGGTCGCGGCGCCACTTGGTACCCGAAGCTCGAATACGCTAGCCTGACAGCAACTAAGTGACCTCAAAGCATTCGGCCGGCGGCGTCAGCTCTCTGATAAATAGCCATATCCAATGGTGAAAAGGTCGTTGAAGCACTTGTGATTTGAAGGAGAGAACAATGCTAGACCACATGATTCTGACTGTCAGCAATATCGAACGTTCGTTGGCATTCTATGAGGCGGCTTTGAAGCCTCTTAATATCAAGTTCTTCCTACCCTACAAGGGCGAAGGCGATCATCCTGATCTGTGGGGATTTGGTGATGGAAAGAGGGCGTTCTTCTGGATCAAACAAGGTAAGCCTGATCCAGCGTCCATTCACTGGGGGTTCGTGGCCGAAAACAATGGCAAGGTCGATGAATTCTACAGGGCGGCAATGTCCGCTGGCGCCAGAGACAATATTTCACCGCGGGCACGAGTGGAATACTATCCGGGATACTACGCCGCCGATATATTGGACCCGGACGAGTATTCGTTCGAAGTCGTCCATAAAAGCTAGTGATGAAACTTCATCGCCCAAGGGACTTAAAGCACGACAACAGTGGCTGCCTAGAGTTCAAAGTCCTCAGAGTGCCTGGGTGATTTGATCACCGTGCGAGCAGCGATTCGGGCACATGGTTTCGCAGTTGAGTGAAGGATATTCCGACAAGTGAAGAGAGTGGCTGATGGATCTGGAACCGCCACAAGTCGCTCGCTTAAGGCGCGCTTCCCAGTGCCGAATCGGACCAGTCCTGATAAACGCGGTTGTGTTAACTAACGTCGCGGCGGAAATCTCAATGAGTGCATTGCCCTGATATCGTCAACCCAGGATTATGTCTAGACAGATCAGCGAACACTGGCCGACTTATCATTACAAATCCTGCGGTTGTGCGCGAAGCTTCAAAGTCTAAATGAATTAATACAGCTTTGGATCATTTGCCGCCGTTTCATCGATGAATCATTTCAATATCGGAGTCCGAGTTTCATTGGAAACTCTTCTTCGTCGTCTTCGAGGCTGGGCAAATTGCAGTGTTCCCGGATGATGGCGCGATGTTGGCTGCGAAATACGAGATGCGCTGCGGCGATCGCGATTGCAACAAGAATGAAGTGTTCCGTCCTGGTCTCAATCCACGGTTCAGAGATCAGCGTGAACCATGCCACTGCGGGAACGAATGCGATGTACTTGATAACTGCGAAGGCGAAGTTGGATTGTTCCCTGGTCCGCTCGCCGGTGAAAGCCACAATCTTTACGTTCAAAAAGAAGATATCGGTTAGCAACACGGACATCCCGGCAGCGACGAGTAACTGACTTGCCGTTGCCCGTATGGTGCGAAGTTCCGGAGGAGCAATCACGCGAAGTGCCATGCAGCCCCCAAAGCTAATGATCAGCCCCCAAAGAAATGCCCAGGTTTTCGCGGCCAGCAACTGATCCATCGCTGTCCGGAACGGTGCCGGCCTACCGTGGACGCTGTGAAACACCCAACTTCCCTGCCGATTGCCGGGAGAAACAAACGCCATCCGCAGTCCAGCAATCGTCCAGAAAGCTACAATCCCGACCGCAGCGCGAATGCCGTCAGATGAGACTTCCGCCCGAATCTGCATATGTACAACCGCCAGACGAAAAATGGAGGCGATAACGACCGAAAGGCCGACCCCTCCATAGAGAACAAGATAGATACGATAGCGCTGGACGCGCAGCAGGGTTTCGCTAATGAAGTGAAAAACTGCCCGACGAACCGTACGCCGGAC
Organism: Edaphobacter sp.; assembly: GCA_035317185.1. GTDB lineage: Bacteria > Acidobacteriota > Terriglobia > Terriglobales > Acidobacteriaceae > Edaphobacter. The sequence goes on along the minus strand of DATHHN010000031.1, from coordinate 5,269 downwards.
CAGAATGGCATTAATCAGCGCGTGCAGCGGTCGAGCAACCCAGCTTCGCCCGCAGTGCGTGCCAGGCCCGTTGACCAGTTGGCCTACTCTGCGCAGGTAGGCAATCGGATAGGCGAGCGCGGCCAGTCCGGTAGCCACAAGCAGAGCGAGGCATCCTGTCTGCGCCAGCTGCGTGTAGATCGGCAACGCGGAGGGTCCCTCCATGAGGCGCTGGTAGACGCCCAAGAACCAGAATGGGGGAAAGAATCGCGCGAAGGCGCTTCCTGACTGAAGCAGCACTGGAACCGTTCCGGATATAACTGGGAACAGGAGTAGGAGCATCAACAGGGCAGTTATCGAAAGGCCCTGCAAGGCAAGAGAGAACTTACGGAATACCCGTTCGCCGAGGACGGAAAGAAGCACGCCCTGCAGAGCCAGAAGAAGGACCGCTGCGAACAATCCGCTGCCTGCTACGGCCAGAAGATGACCGGCTAGAAAGCGTAAAAGGTTGGGTGGATCAATGGCTGCGGGAAGAACCACCGGTGCGAAAACATTGGCATCAAAAAGGAAGCCAGCGATGAGAATGGCAATGGCCGCAATTCTCGCGAGGAAGAGCCTACGAGCCGGGATAGGCAATGTCGTCAATACGAAGAGATCCAAGAAATCGGGGAAGAACATGTCCCACTCAAACACTGTGACGATCCCCATCGCCACAAATGAATAGACCACAAAGAAGAAATGGTGATTGACCCGCAACCAATACGGTGGTCCTGGCACGGGGCCATGTGCCTGAAGGGAATCGATGAAGGGATGATAGACAGGCCATAGATACAGCGCCACGACGAATCCTGGGAGCCCGGTTGCAACTGCGATCAGAACCAGCCGCGTTTTGGCGTCGCCGTCGGGAGATGCCGTTTCGTGATTAAAGAACCGCGCCAGAAAGTGCCGAACCAGATGCGAGAACTGGCTTCGCTCGGGTTCTTGTGCTGGGCCACGCTCCGCCTGGGCCTTCAGAGGAAGCACTTCCGGCTTGGACGTCATGAAGAGGCGCTGAAGGGATTCACGCATGGTTGATCCGCATCACCTCCACGATCTCCTGCGCGACGGTCCTAGTGTCCTGCTGCTCGACCAGTTGCGCGAAGACCTTTTCCAGATTGGGAAGCCTCATCAAACTCGCAAGATCGTCGGGCCGAGCGTCGGCGACGATCCTGCCTTTTGCGATTACAACGACGCGGTTACATACGTGCTCCACAATCTCCATCACATGTGAGATGTAGAGAATAGCCTTCCCTTCGGCCGCTAATAGCTCCAGGAGGTCCTTGAACAGCCGCGCAGAGACGACATCAAGTCCTGAGAGTGGTTCGTCGAAAACGAGCAATTTTGGATCGTGCAGCAAGGCGGCGGCAATCAGCACACGCTGTCGCATTCCCTTCGAGTAGGAAGAGATAGGCGAGAATTGCCAGGACTCCAGATGCAGAAGTCTTAGTAGCCGTGTTGACTTGGCTTCGATGAGCGCCTCGCTGAGACCGCGGAGTCTGCCAACTAACTGCAGGTATTCCAGGCCCGACAGGTAGCTATATAGATAGGCCTCTTCCGGGACATATCCGAGAGTGCTGCGGAAGGTAACCATATCCTTTCGGACATCTCGGCCTTCAAAGAGCACTTTGCCGTCATTTGGCCTGAGCAAACCGGTGATGATCTTGACGGTGGTCGACTTGCCCGCGCCGTTCGGACCCAGAAAGCCCACGATCTCGCCGGGCGCAACCTTGAAGGTGACATCCTGGATGGCTGGAATGCCGCGGTAGCTTTTGAAAAGGCTTTGTAGCTCAAGCATGACACCAGCCTCCAATGTGTTGTTCAGACACGGGGTTCACGGTATTCGTCTGCCAAATCAGTCTTTCGCAAATAACTATTCGTAGCGCAGCGCCACTGTCGGCTCAACCTTCATCCCTGCCCGCGCCGGCACCAGAACCGCCGCACCCGCCACCACGCACAGCACTACCGGAACCGCCACAAACGCCAGCGTGTCATAGGTGCTCGTCTGGTAGAGCAGCGCCCGCAGCACATGCGCCAGCCCTAGCGCCGCCGCCAGTCCCAGCACTCCGCCCGCCAGCACCATCCGCAGCCCGTCCCACGCAATCAGCGTCAGAATGCTCGCTCGTCTTGCTCCCAGTGCCATCCGTACCCCAATCTCCTGGGTCCGCTGGCTGGTCAGGTACGCAAGGATTCCATAAATTCCCACGACTGCCATCACCAGCCCCATCAACGCGAAGAATCCCAACAGCGCCGTCTCGAACCGCGGCCTGTCCGCCAGCCTGTTCACTGTCTCCGTCAGCGGCTCCATCTCCACCGGAACCGTCGGATCGAGATTGTTCACGGCCGCACGCACCCATCCCGCCACCGTCGCCTCAGGCAGCGCCGAAGCAACCACCAGCACCGCATGCCTGCTCGTCCAATCGTCAGCCACAGCCCTCTGCAGGAAGTAAATCTCAGGCTGCTCATCGCTCGTCAGCCCGCTGTTCTTTGCGTCATCCGCCACGCCCGCCACCGTGATCCACTGATCGGCATGCGTGCCGAACGGCTGAATCCGTTTCCCAATCGGATCCTCACCCGAGAACAGCTCCGCCGCTGCCAGCCGGCTCAGCACCACCAGCGGCGCGTCGGCCGTGCGGTCCTCGTCCGTAAAGCCTCGCCCGCGTATTACCGGAATATCCAGCGCACGAAAGTACTCCGGAGTCACACGCCGCGTCACCAGCGTTCCGCCCTCGCCCGGTGCCGGACGCGGTCGGCCTTCTACTGTAATGTCAGAGAAGCGTGTGCCGCCGTGCCATCCGCCGGGCGGCACACTGTCACTGAAGGCCACCGCCGTTACGCCCGGCAGCCGCCGCACGGCCTGCTCTACCTGGAGATGGAACTCCATCCACTTTGCATCCGTGTTGTAGCGAAATCCCGGAAGCGCGATCTGCGCTGTCATAACACCGTGCGTTGTGAATCCCAGTCTCTGATCCTCGATCCTCTGGAAGCTCCGCAGCAGCAGCGCCGCGCCTGCCAGCAGCACCACGCTGGCCGCAATCTGTCCCATCACCAGCGCGCGCCGCAGCCGCACATGCCGGCGCGAGAGCGCGCTGCGCGCATTCACTACCAGCCCATCCGGCTGGTGCAGCGCCGTCGTCAGTCCAAACACCACGCCGCACACCAGCGCCAGCACCACCGTCACTGCCGCAATCCGTCCATCCAGATGCGCCTTGCTCAGAAATGGAACTCCCGCCTGAGCCAGTGCCACAAACATCCTCAGCAGTCCCTCCGCCAACGCCAGTCCCACCACCGCCCCCGCCAGCGCCAGCAGCAAAGCCTCCGTCAATCCCTGCCGTGCCAGCCGCCATCGGCTTGCTCCCAGCGCTGCACGCACTGCCAACTCCCGCTGCCGCGCCGCGCCGCGCGCCACCATCAACCCGGCCACATTCGAGCATGCAATCAGCAGCACTGCCGCCACCGCGCCCAGCAGGATCCACGCCACCCGCCCTGCGTCACCCACCTCCCTCGCCCGAAGTGGTCTCACATTCAGCCTCGTCAGGTCCCGCATTACCGCCGGGATCCACGCCATCTCTGCCTTGAAGATCGGCTGCATCTCCGCTTGCGCCTCGGCCACACTCACTCCCGGCTTTAGCCGGGCAAACGCCCGCATCGCGTCTCCGAACCCTCCATTCACGGTGTTCTGCACCGCAGCGTCAAGCGCCATCGGTTGCACCACATCCGCCGGTTCCAGCGTCGGAAACTGGAAGCCCTGTGGTAGCACGCCCACCACCTGCACCAGCTTTCCGTCAATATTGATCTCCCGCCCGATGATCTGCCGGTCGCCGCCATAGTGTCCTTGCCACAGTGCATACGAAATCATCACCACCGGTGGCCCGTGCGGCTGGTCTTCTTCCGGCAGAAAGCTCCGACCCAGCACCGGCGAAATCCCCAACAGCGGCAGCATCGCTGCCTGGAACGTTAGGCACTCCAACTCCGCCGGATGATTTTCAACCAGGTCGCAGGGATGCGACATCGTGCCCTGGCTGGCCATCGCTGCAAACGGCCTCTGGTTCGCCAGCCAATGCTCGTAGAACTTCCCCGTCAGGAACTCTTCCTGCTCCAGCGAGTGCGTGAACCCCACTGAAACCAGTTGCCGCGGATTCGCATACGGCAGTGCGCGAAACAGAATCGGGTCCACCACGCTGAACACCGCTGTGGTCGCTCCAATAGCCAGCGCCAACGTCAGTACTGCGCTCACGGCAAATGCCTTCGACCGCCGGAATCCGCGCAGCGCGTAGCGCACGTCCTGAAGCAACGTGTCTATCCACCAGCCGGGTTCCTGTTCCTGGCACCGTTCCCGCGCTTGTTCGACTCCTCCGAATTCGATCAGAGCGTTGCGGCGCGCTTCTTCTGGCGTCATCCCTTGAGCCACATTTGCCGCCGTCGCCTGCTCAACGTGAAATTGGAGTTCTTCATCCAATTCACTCGTGCGTCTGCGCGCAAGTAAATCCCGACGAAGAAAAAAGCGAAACCGACTGGTCCATTCGCTGATCATGACGATGCCTCTGGAATCCGCCCAAGCACCAGGGCGACAGCTGCTGACAGACGGTCCCAGTCTTCTAGTTCTGTCTCCAACCGTTTCTTCCCCGCACGCGTGAGGGAATAGAATTTTGCCCGTCGATTGTTTTCCGAATTGCCCCAGTCAGAACGTATCCATCCCTTGTATTCAAGTCGGTGCAAGGCCGGATATAAGGATCCCTGCCCAATCTGCAATACGTCCTTCGACACCTGCTGGATGCGTTGAGCAACACCCCAACCATGCATCGATCCGGTAGCCAAGGTCTGCAATATGAGCAGGTCCAGCGTGCCTTGCAGAAGTTCCGTGGATGTCGGCATATCGTCCCCTCGATAGTCGACAACAGAATTACGCGCACCTCTGCTGAATGTCAAGGATGGGCATAATTAATCCTTGTTCCGCGCACGAGACCGATAGCAGTAGCTCGTCTGCTTTCATGATCTCGCTGCGCTCCTTCTGAAGGAGAAATATCCCCTCTCGACACCCCTAAAGAGAAAAGAAAAACTAGACAAGCGAGAGAGAATCTCTGTGGCCTGTTCCTGCCGCAACGCGACCCTGATATATCTCCGGCGCCGTCGCGCCGAAGCAAGGTGACCAAACCTTCCTGAGGAGCCCTGCTCCTGGCGCACGCAAGGGGTATCCCGCAGTCTTCCGCGCTGCGCTTGTGCAGACCTTCGCTGCGCTTCGCCCTTTCCGTTC
>DATHHN010000030.1:0-3819 GCA_035317185.1 Edaphobacter sp. | reverse complement strand
AAAAAAGCCCCGCAGATACGCGGTGCACAAAATACTCTAGGCGAGTTTATTGTTGTGAATGATCGGTTCAGGTTCGACCTTGCCCGCTTCCCATCAAAGCCGTGCTCATAGAGCTTAGCGCGGCGCAAATGAAAATCCCCGTGACGCGGCCAGCTTCCATCGGATGGATGATCCCGCACACTGAGTGTACTTGAACGTTCGTTACACTTTGGACCAAGGACCTCCATTACAACCCCCTTGAGGTCTAAATGAGATATGCCAGCAGTCGAGGCCGTGGGAATGTGGTAATCCCGAAGGGATTTCCAAGGAGTGTGGGAAGCGTGGAAAGCCGGCTTCATGGCTTTCCATGCTTTCCATACTCTGTCTACTGGAATGGTCCGCCGCTTGTTCCACAGCAGGATTATCTTGGCGGGTAGGAGGCTTACCATGGAAATCTCAACACTTGGCATTGACCTAAGCAAAACCACCTTTCACGTTATTGGGCTTAACGCACGAGGCGAGATCGTGCTGCGGAAGAAGTGTCTCGTAAGCAGCTTCTTGTCTTTACTGCGAACCGACAGCAGATCTTGATTGGAACGGAAGCCTGTGGAGGCGCGCACTATCTCGCTCACGCCCTGCGGGAACAAGGCCATGAAGTCAGGCTCATGCCGGCGCAGTACGTGAAGCCGTACGTCAAAACGAACAAAAACGATTACCTGGATGCCGAAGCGATTGCTGAAGCCGTGCAGCGGCCAACGATGCGCTTCGTGCCGATCAAAACTGATGAGCAGCTGGATCTACAGGCTCTACACCGGGTGCGTGATCGTTGGGTAGCAAGGCGCACTGCAGTCATGAACCAGATGCGCGGCTTCCTGCTCGAGCGCGGCATTACGATGCACAAGGGACCTTCTCACCTGGCTGCGCAGCTGCAAATCATTTTCGGAGAAGGCAATTGTTCCTTCTCAGGGCGGCTGCAAGGTTTGCTTTTGGAATTGAAGCATGAGTGGGATGAACTCGAGAGGCGCATTGAGGAAGCAAGCGCTGAACTCCAGCGGATTGCGAAACAGGATGATGCCTGCAGTCGTCTGATGGAGATCCCTGGCATCGGCCCCTTGGTGTCGACGGCACTCGTAGCCTCGGTCGGCAATGCAATCACCTTCCGAAAAGGAAGAGATCTGGCTGCATGGCTGGGCTTGGTTCCACGTCAACACTCTACCGGTGGCAGGCCGAAGTTATTAGGCATTAGCAAGCGAGGAAATGAGTACCTACGACGCATGCTGCTGCATGGTGCGCGATCGGTGATGATGCAGATCGAGAGCAATACATCGGCTCTAGGAGTATGGATTACTGATCTATCGAAGCGAAAGCACCACAACGCACTGGCTAACAAGATGGCGCGCATTGCCTGGGCGATCCTGACTCGGGGGAGCCATTACTCCGGCCCTGAGCTGACGGCTGCCTAAGACGAGGGCAGGAAAAGACGCCCGCTGAGCGGGCTTGGAAATCAGAACATGATTTCCACTTTCCCAGCCCTCCTGCTGCGACGATGTTTAACCACCCTTCGGGCTTGCGAGACAGATCAATGTGTGTGTGAACGGTCAAAACCGGCGTTGCTCAAGTCTGTCTGGAAATGCGAACCTCTTGAGTTCGACTGTCTTTGTAGACCAGCGACGCGCGGACTCCATTATGGCCAGGAGCTTGTCTCCACAAACAGGCCGGATACATTTGCGCAGACCAAATCACCCACGACAACGATGCTGCTTGCAATCTGGCGGCGGACCATACAATTTCCATGGCCTGCCTTTCGCCTGGCAAGGCTCGATAAACAGCCACGCCACCCAGCGCAATGCGCCGCACCCGCCAAGAAATGCCTATCGTTATCGATTATCAATTAGTGAATCGGCGATCTTGCACCAATACAGACTCGTTCCTTCAGAGAACGGCGTTTATCGGGACTGATCGTGGTCTGCTTCGGTCGGTTTTGGACCCGCGATGTTCCGTTCGCGAATGCGAGGCACCTGGGCGCCTAGGCCCCGCCGCCAAAGTCAGAAACCTCCGCTTCAAAAATCCTTCGCCATTCCGGCATTACCGTGGCCTTCAAAACCACGTTTGAGGTATTCACCAGGGTTGGCCCCGACAACTCGCTTGAACGCCTTACTGAACGCAGCGCCGGACTCGTAACCGACCGACCGAGCGACGTCTATGAGCTTTTTGTCACGCTGTTCGAGTAACTGCATCGCCTTCTGCATCCGCCACTCGGTTACATATTCCAGTGGTGTTTGTCCGAGTAGTTCTTTAAAACGTGCTGCGAATGCGGAGCGAGACATGCCCGCCGCTTCGGCCAGGGATTCGACCGTCCAGGGTGTCTTCACACTGTCGTGAATGGCAGTCAGGGCAGTGCCCATCTGAGGATCAAAAACCGCACGGAGCCATCCTTTGTTACGTTCTGGTCCCGACGCGATATGCGCCCGGAGCACTTGGATAAACAGAACCTCGGCCAGTCGAGTCGCGACGACTTCAGATCCCGGCGCCTGTTCTGCCATCTCCAAAGCAAGCGCCTGCACTGTGTTGTGAAGAGCAAGCGTGCGTGCCTCATCGGCCTTCATCAAAATGAAGCTCGGCAATAACTGAGTGATCGGCTTCAGGCTGGCGTGATCAAAACTCAAGGAACCACAGACGATTGTCGTCGGTGCGCCACCACCTCCATAAAGAGCGACATTGCCGTTGGCCCTGGCCCCGATCTCGCTGAAACTCCACTTCGGATGTGTCCGCGGGCTGTCGCGCAAAACAATCGAAGTCCCCCGGGCCAGCAAAAAGCAATCACCGCCGGTGAGGGGAATCGGCTCCGGAATCCCTTCCACACTCAGCCAGCAGTTGCCGCGCGAAAGCATGGCGAAGTGCGCCAAATCTGTTGGGGAAGTCTTTTTGCCGGAAGGCGTGAGTTTTTCTTCGGCCTGATTTTCCTGTTTCACGCCCCACGGGGCTGTGGCTTCGAGCCTGTGCAGACCGAAAGCGGTTACGTGCATCGTTCTGAAGATGTCTGTTATCGGGTCCAACTTAGACTCCCTCTGCTCTTGAAAGCCATAGTGTTCTGTGAGAGCTGTACAAAACTGCACAGCTTCGTTTGTCGGAGAAGCGCATCATCAGGTAGAAGACGCCTCTACCTTGACGGACATTCTCCTTCCTTCCAGCGTCACAACTCCTACACTCCTTTTCCTCGAGCCGCGCGTCCCAGCTCAGTCAAAAGGTGCAACACGGCTTGGTTCAGCCCTCTTTTGGACGAATAGACAAAAAATTAGGACTCTCGAGCAGTTCTCGTCCACCGCCAAAGAACTCTACTCTACTGTACTGAATGCTACACATCTACCGAAGGGAGTAACTATGGGAAAGCTTGAAGGTAAGGTTGCAGTCATCACGGGTGGATCGAGCGGCTTGGCGCTGGAGAGCGCAAAGCGGTTCGTTGAAGAAGGCGCCTACGTCTTTATCACGGGCCGGAGGCAGGAGGCGCTTGATGAGGCCGTCAAGCTGATTGGCCGGAACGTGACCGGCGTGCGCGGCGACGCGTCCAATCTCGATGACCTCGACCGTCTGTTCGACACAGTCAAACGGGAAAAGGGCAAGATCGACGTTCTGTTTGCGAGCGCCGGCAAGGGCGAAGCCGCCAAACTGGGTGAGATTACTGAGCAGCACTTCGATGCGGGCTTCGACCTGATTGTGCGCGGAACGCTGTTTACGGTTCAGAAGGCGTTGCCGCTGTTCAACGATGGCGGATCGATCATCATGATCGGGTCAGTTGCTTCGGTGAAAGGTTTTCCTGGTTTCGGCGTGTATGCGGCGAGC
>DATHHN010000029.1:0-57408 GCA_035317185.1 Edaphobacter sp. | reverse complement strand
TATCTCATCCGCGCCTGTGGCCAATCACCGAGTGCGACGGGCTGGTTGCTGGCTCCGCTTGGAGTGGGGATGATCTGTTCCTATCCATGGATAGGAGCCCTGACGCAGCGGTTCGGGATACGAAAGGTATCGGCTGGAGGCACATTTCTGGCCTTCGCAGCCACCCTGCCATTTATCTGGCTGGCCAGTCACGGACTTGTACTCACCGTGCTCGCATGCGCTCTCTTTGTGCGTGGGATAGGCCTCAGCGCGGTCGGCATTCCCTCCATCTCGGCAGCGTACGCTTCTGTAAGGAAACAGGACCTGCCAATGGCGACAACCTCGCTCAACATTGTGCAACGTCTCGGCGGACCGACTTTGACTACGCTATGCGCGACCTTCCTGGGATGGAGGTTGGGGATGGCACAGTCGAGCGTCAGTCTCTCCAGTGCATTTACCGCTGCCTTTCTTCTACTCTGCGGATTACACGCTTTCCTGTTTGCTACGGCACTGAGATTACCTCTTTCTCTGGACAAGGAGACCGTACAACCTTTTGCAGAAGAATCGCCTGCCCTATTGGAGATGATGTGCGAGTAATGGAACTTGTGGAAGCTACACGGCCAAGTGGATAAGTTCCGGTTAGGCGACTACATGTCCAAGTGGGATTTTGGTTCCGACCCGGAGACGGATCCAACATCTGATATGTAAACACTCGGATGCCTATCGTGGCGAAGGTCTACCGATTTGCGATATAGCTGCCAGGCTTCTACAACGCAAGCAGGTCTAGCTTGGATCGCCATATCAGAGGTTTGAATCTAGATAGGGTGAGCCTCCCTTGCAGGGACCAAGGCTTATGGCTGGTATCCGTCCTTCTGCCACTGGACGAACAACGCTAGCTGGGCTGCCGTCCAATAGGGTCCGCCGGGCGGCGTGGAAGGCTGCTCACCATTGTGAGCAGCGGCTCGCCGGTACGTTTCATGTGAACTCAAGATCGGAGATCGTTGAGCGCGGATTTAATGGACCTCGCGTTTTGACGACACGGGCAAGGCGACATTGAAAGTGGCGCCGCCGCCATCAGGATTGTTCTCCGCCCAGAGCCGCCCGCCGTGGGCCTCGACGATAGATCTTGAGACGGCCAGGCCAATGCCCATACCCTTTTCCTTGGTTGTCATAAAGGCGTCGAATATCCTTTCGGTATCTTGGAGTCCGGTGCCATTATCGATGACCTGGACAACGACCTCGTGCTCCTTTGTAACAAAGGCCTTCAGCAGAATCCTGGCTGCATTTGCACTCCCGTCGGTCGCTTCAATCGCATTCGAAATCAGGTTGATAAACACCTGCTGGATTTGAATACGGTCGACACAAATTGGCGGCAGGCTACTTTCGATGGACCAGTCAACTTGAACCTGGCGCTTTTTTGGGGTCTTCACGGACAAAACGTATGGACTCCCGAATGATGTCCAGAACACTCTCGTCACGCTTCTTGTATGGTCCGCTCCTAAAAAGAGCGCGAATGCGCTGCGTGGTCTCATCAGCTAAACGAAGATCTCTCAATATTCGCCCAATCGAGGCGTTTGTTTCGATTAGATCTGGCGGATTGGCTGCCAACCAACGCTTCGCGGCTCAACTTCACTGGCGACGATTCGGCCGGTGATATTTGCCCGAGCCGCACCCGTGGGGTGTGATTTGGCGGAAAATAAGAAAATGAGCACCGCCGTCCTGCTTCTGAGCGCTCCCAGTGGCTTCGCACGCAAAGGTATGGTTGCGGCAATCTCCCAGTTCCTGATTGCGCACAACGGTAGCGGCCTTCACTGCGATGACCACCTGGACAGTAGCCGCGACCTGTTACTGTCGAGGCTTGAGTGGGATCTGGACGGGTTCGATATTCCAATCTCCGATTTTGGGCACCACTTCCAGCCGCTGGTCGAACGTTACCTGATCAACTACCACCTGGCATTGACGAACTACCGCCCTAAGATGGCCATCCTGGTTTCCGCCTATGACCACTGTCTTGCCGACCTGTTGTACCGGCATGACACGGGTGAACTGAGGTGTGACATCGTCAGAATCATCAGCAATCACACGACCGCCAAGCGGCTAGCCGACTTCTATCAAATCCCATTCCATCTACTGACCAATCCCGACGACAAGCACGAGTCCGAGCAGGAGATGCTTGAGCTACTCGGGCAGGAAGTGGATCTGGTCGTGCTCGCGCGCTATATGCAGATCCTGGGACCGGAGTTCGTCGCGCAGTACCTGTTACGCATGATCAACATTCACCATTCTTTTCTTCCGGCTTTCGTCGGTGCGAAACCCTATCATCAGGCCTTTGCTCGCGGCGTGAAGTTGATCGGAGCCACCAGCCATTATGTGACCGCCGGTCTGGATGAAGGGCCGATCATCGAGCAAGACGTGGTGCGCGTCTCCCATCGCGATACTGTTGAGGATATGTTGTACAAAGGCCGTGACCTGGAGAATGTCGTGCTCTCGCGTGCAGTGCGCTGGCATCTGGAAAATCGCATCTTGGTGTACCAGAACAAGACAGTCGTGTTCGTTTAGGCTCCGAGTTGTTGGGATAATTCTGGAGCGAACGCGACCTTCTTGTCGCCGTCGCTCGACGATTCGGAATTGAGGGAGACAAATTATGTCCTCCCAAACGGATCGGAAGAGCAGACGCGTGTTCCGTTTCGTTACCGTGGTGATTGTATCAAGGCCCGGCCAACCGGAACTGGGTGTCGGTTGGTGATAACAGGCCTTAGCAAGATTTCCAGGCTTGCTTGATATCCAATGCCGGACTCTTTAGAAGCGAAGGAGATAACTCGCCTTAATGAAGAACTGGCGGCCATCGTTCAGATAACCCGGGCCGCGCGGAAGGATAGGCTGATCGGGTCTGCAGTGGCGGGTTCCGGGGACAGTGGTGCAGAGCTGATGATCGTAGTTTTGCAGATCGTCGTTATAGCCGATGTAAATGACCGTGCCAGGATGCGGCAGCCATGTCAGAAGTGCCTGCGTCTGCACTTGCTTTGTGCGCGCCAGGGAGGTCTTGGCCGGGTTGACGAGCGTCGAGTCGTATTCGGCAATGAGACGAGCGGACCACGCCCTCGTAAATTGATAGTTCAGCTTGGTGCGAAAGACCTGCGTCTCGTAGACGAACTGCCCGTCTTGTGCCGAGTGATCGCGGTCGAGGAGATAGGTGTTGTCGTCGGTCAGCTGCCGTAGCGGGTTGATCGAAATCAGCGCCTGTACGGTGTCCTGGTCCAGCAGGAAGGGCACTTCCCCCGCCGGCGGGTTGTAGTTCACATTGCCGCTCTTGATCGCCTGCAGATTGAAGTTGAGCTGCTGCCGTGGCTGGCCCCGAGCTACAAACCCTACGAAGTTCTCAGTGAAATTGAGGTTCTCAGTCAGCGGGTACCCGTTTTGCGGGCCCACTGTATCTGAATTCTGGCCGACAAGCGGTGCCAGCACGATGTTGTTGGGTAGCAGGACAAAGGGATCAAACGTCGTGTAGTGGTAGACGCGGTTGTGCGCGTGGTCGAAGGCGATATTCTGATTGGTCTCCAGACCAAAGCTTTGCAGCTCGCTGTGCTTGGGATACCACTGGTAGGTTGCATGCAGATGATCGCTACGAATGTTGGAAGTCTGCAGGAAGCCAACCATTGTCGTGAATCCCTTGCTCACGTCCTGATACTCGTTGAACATGTTGAACGAGTGTCCGTTGCGCTGCACTTGGAGGTCCGTCGCAGGGCCCGCGTTGTAACCGGATGGGAAGACCGTGGCCGTGCTGTCTGGATTATTCTGCTTTGTCGCGCTCTCCACGCTCTGGCCCAGCATGGTCCAGTGATTGTTGAGCCGCCACGTAAAATCTGCCCCGCCGATCCGATTGAAACCGCCGCCGAACTCTTCGTCTGTATACATCAGGCCGATATTCGAGCCCTTGCCCAAATCCTGAGAGACGCGGCCCACGTAGAACTCTGCCTTGCTGTTGTAGAGCGGATCGCTCGGTTGTACCGTTTTGCCCGGCTCTCGATCATCGATGGCAAGGATGCCAAGATTGGTGTGGCCGATCTTACCGGTGGTGCGGCCGCCGAACTCAGGCTGGATAATATTACGCGTGTAGAGCAGCGTGAGCGGTGTGGCAAAGTAGCTGGCGTTCTCAAGGAAGAAAGGCCGCAGCTCCGGAAAGTACACGGGGTAGCGCTGGTTCACGGTGAACTGCGGCTGATCGCTTTCCACATCCGAGAAGTCTGGATTGATCGTCGCATCGAAGACAATCGAATCCTTCAGAATGGCTTTCCCTTCACCACCCGCAGTGCCCTCAAGATGACGCGTCGAAAAGAACGGATTCATGGGATCCAGTGTCTGGAGTGTGTGTTCGTTCTGAGCAAGCGCGTAAGGATTAAGCTGCACGTTGTGTGAACCCGTAACGCCCGCAAGACTGCCTATATGCAGCGTTCCTTCCTGACTCAACTGTCCGCTCACGTTCGCCGAGACGCGCGGCCAGAAGTCATTTTCACTATTGCGGGGAAGATTTCTCCAGAAGACCGCGCCCCACTCGCTGCCGTGGGGAGGAAAGCGGAGGCTGCGGAAGGGAATCACGATCAGTGCCATCCACCCCTTATGAGTGATGCGACCCTCGGAGTCCCACACCTGGTCGAAGCTGTAATCAGGGCCGCTGGCCTCGGTCCATGAAGCGTCGGCCTGCACGCCACTGGGATTGACCTGAAACTCCACGCTGCGCTGACGGTCCTGAAACGGATCCAGATTCACCGTGACATAGTCATCCTTGAGGATGTTCTCGCGTCGCGCCAGGTGTGTTCGGATGAGCTCTGGGTGCTGATCAAAACAGAGAAAGACGATGTAGAGCGCGGTGTTGGTACGGCCAAGGTATACCTCGGTCCTTTCAGTTGCAGGCGCTCCATCAACCGGCGTGTTCTGGATGAATTGGGTCAGATGACCGAGCTTGTCCTTGAGCTCGGGGCGTGGCTCCATATCTGCAAAATCCGCCAGCGTCAACGGGCCAGCCAACAACGGTACATTCGCGTCCGAGATAGGCTGCGACTTAGGCTGGCTTTGGCTAACAACGCTGGGCTTTGCCTGGCCCTGCTCCTGAGTCCCTACCTGGGCACGTGCCATACCTACGGTTAGCAATAGCCAGAACATGACAAAAATTTCCGGCGAGATGCCGATTCCGATAGCCCTGAATCTCAAAACTGTATGGCGCTCCTTGTGCAGGGCCAGTCGCAGACGGTCTCCCTACGATTCGATTAAACACCAGATAGGTACGCACATAGCGAGTCAGCGGTTCCCCGCAACCACCAGTTGCACATCTCTCGTCGAGTTGAATGGAGCTTTGATATTTGGGATCGTTAGTCCTCACAAGTCGGCTTCTGTTTACCAATGAGGCTGGTCGATGAGTGCGTTGGCGATTCAGCGCTCATTGAGAAGGCCGTAACGACTCGATTGGCAGCGATCACTATGACGGAAAGCCGGTTACTCGTCGGAAATGTTGCTTCAAATAACCGTTCGAACGCGAATCAGACCACAAATGCTCATCAATGCCGACAACCCGGCCAGCAGCAAGGCCGCCGCATCCCTTCTTTGAGCTGCAAGCACAGCTTTTCAACATGCTGCCGCCTTGTCTCCTCTTTCTTGACGGAGATGGCCCAGCAGATCCACTCGTTGCGCGCGAGCGGCATTATGTCTTCCCAATCCGCCAGTGCCCTCGCGTCGGACGCGAGCGCCTTTCGGAGATCGGCCGGAAGATCATGTACGACTCCTTCGGAGATTTGAACGATTGTCATAGAGCCATCTCGCAGGCTAAAGGATCCAGCATGTGATACGAGAGTACAACTCGGATTTCGGGACTATTTTGATGCAAGCCAAACCCCTAAAAACAGGCATGAAGAACAATAAAGATTGAGCCTTGAGGCTTATGAAGGGTTTTGTGGCTTACGGCCAAACCCTTTTGCAGATTAAGGGTAGTGGAAGCGGGCCGAAGGGATCGGGCCAGGCACAAATGTAACCTTTATTCAGTACATAAAGCCGACTCTTGTCATTTTGACTGTATTATTTCTTTTTATTGCTATAAATTATCTTTTGTTTGCTTGTTGTGATGAAACGGAGTCGACTGTGAGACGATCCAAGACCTTAGTTATTCTGCTACTCGCAACTGCGGTATCTAGCCACGGGCAAGCGCCGCGCCTGAACGACTGGAAGATAATTGGGCCGGGTGGCGGCGGTACGATGATTTCCCCCACCATCAGTCCACATGACCCGCGTCTCGTGGTGGAGCACTGTGATATGACCGGTGGGTACATTACACAGAACGATGGGCAATCATGGCGCATGTTCAATCTGCGTGGCGGGATCAACACCTTCGCCTTCGATCCCGCGAACGACAAGGTGATTTATGCGGGAAACGCTGCACTTTGGCGTAGCACTGACAAGGGACAAAGTTGGGAGATGATCTTTCCATCCCCGGCCCAAAATACCGTGGAACATCAGGTGGGAGATCACTCAGAGTACAAACTGACCTCGGATGATCCCGTATACCCAGGGGGAGATATCTCCGCGATTGCGATCGATCCACAAAATCCGAAACATCTATATATCGCATTCGAGAGCAAAGGCAATCCTGGTGTGATCGTGTCATCTGAAGATGGCGGAGCATCATGGAAACGCCTATCTACGTTGCCTCGTCGTGTCCTATTGCTTTCTGTTCAGGATGGCAAATTGACTGCGCTCGCTGGTTCCGCGGCTTATCAATTTGGCGCTGACGGAAACACAAGGGAAGTAAGTCGGATTCAGGGCGACTTTGCGGCGGCTGGTATGGCACGAGGCGATAGTGCACTGCGACTCTATGCAACAAGCCACGACGGAAAGGTGTATGTTTCGGAAGATTCCGGTCGGCAGTGGACAGTAATAACGCCCGCACTCGGGCAGAGCGCAGGCCGTTTTGAAGCAATCGCTGCGAGTGAAAACCATCCTGAAGTTGCATACGTAGGTTTTCGGAATCTTCAACTGGCAAGCGGCAAGGAAAACCTGTTCAACGGTGTAGCAAAGACGGTCGATGGTGGAAAAACATGGAAGATCGTTTTCAAAGAATCGACCAATGCGTCAGGCAATCTGACGCCCACCTGGATCGAGCAGCGTGCTACACAAGATGGCGAGTCGATCTTCTTCGATTCGCCTTATAGCCTGGGCGTCGCGCCAACCAACCCGGATGTGGCGTATGCGACGGACCTCTTTCGCACCTATCGCACATTGGATGGTGGCAGTACATGGGAAGAGGTGAACTCCGCACCGGCAAGTGACAATAATTGGGTTTCACGCGGATTGGATGTGACGACGGATTATGGAGTTCAGGTCGATCCCTTCAACCCGAAGCATATATTTATCGACTATACCGATATTGGGCTTTTCCAGAGTTCTGACGGTGGTAAATCTTGGCGCAGTAGCAGTGAAGGTATCCCGGAGAAGTGGAGAAATACTGCATACTGGGTAGCTTTTGATCCGGCCGAGCGAGGGCTCATGTGGGGTGCATTCAGCGGGGTGCATGATCTGCCGCGTCCAAAGATGTGGCGCGGCCGCAGCCCGCAAAGATACAGGGGAGGTGTCGCAGTGTCGGCTGATGGAGGACTACACTGGCACCCCAGCGGAACCGGCATGCCGCCAACTTCTGTCACACACATCCTGCTTGATCCTGACAGCCCTGTAGGAAATCGAACCCTATATGCCACAGCATTTGGAAGAGGTGTATTCAAATCCACGGATAACGGAAAGACTTGGATACTCAAGAATACGGGGATTGCCGGGGCCGAGCCTTTTGCGTGGCGAATTACGCCGGGCAAAGATGGCTCACTCTACTTAGTAGTGTCCCGACGTGATGAGAAAAGTGAACGCTCTGAAGCCGGGGCTGGAGCACTTTATCGCTCTGTCGATAAGGCAGAGCACTGGCAGCGTATCGATCTTCCGCAAGGTGTCACCGGACCAACAGGATTACAGATTGATCCGCGCGACCAACAACGACTCTACCTGACGGCTTGGGGACAGGAAGGGGATGTGGTCGACACAAACGGTGGTGTCTATGTCTCGGATAACGGTGGCAAGACCTGGAGAGCACTCTATACCCAATCACAGCATGTATACGATCTAACGATCGATCCACACAACCCTGACATTCTTTACATTAGCGGCTTTGATGCTGGAGCATTCCGCTCTACGGATCGCGGGGAGCACTGGACACGGATCAAGGGATACAACTTCAAATGGGGTCACCGCGTCATTCCCGATCCGAACGATCCCACGAAGATCTACATCACAACTTACGGGGGCGGCGTATGGCACGGCCCCGCAGACGGTGGTGCAAACAAAGAAGACGTTGTACACAATGTTGCGATTGCTCACTAACTATATGTGCGCGTCCTTCTAGAAGGACGCGCAATCTGCAATTGTGCGATTCAGTTATCTTGGTGCACCATAGCGTTCCTTGGCTGACGGATTGTAAAGCGTTGGCACGAATCCTGTGACGGAAACTCGTAACGTGTGTTGCTGTGTGCGTCCATTCAAACCGATTGCCGTGACCGTAGCTATATAGTTTCCGGCAAGTGTATAAGCGTGCAATACCTTCTCCCCTTCAGCACTTGTACCATCACCAAATGACCATTGATACAGCAGAACCGGTAACCCTTCATCGCCGCCAGAGATAGAAAAATCCACTCCTTCGCCGGCTTTTGCAGAGGCTGGTGCATTAGCCGTATAGGTCAGTGGCGTCTCAGGGATGGAGCTGTCTGCTAACTTCAAAATACGAACGGAATGCGGCGGCTGAACTACCTCGATAATACCGTTTTGAATGGGCAGAGTTCTCCCGTGTAAAACATCGGTCACTGTATATGAACTGCTCTTCATCCCTAGATCACTCAGCGCAACGGTATGGCTCCGAACATTTTCAGTCCAGTTAAAGATCGTGAGAACCTTCTGCCGGGCGTCTTCGTTCAAAAAGAAGATGCTCGGTTGTCGATCCTCTGCCGGATAGGTCATAAGATCCAACGGAACGGACGCTCGGCCAAGGCGTGCCATATCGAGCAGATCTTGGTTACGCACTAGCTCAAGTCGTTCCGGCGAAACACCCAACGTGGGCAGGTCATCGCCTATCTCGAACATGCCTCCGGATACGGCTGAAAGAGCTATTGAGGTTTCAGCTTCATCCATTGTTAGCGGAAGTTTATTTCCATGCCACCCACGATCAGGAACGGTCTGTTTGGAGACGGTAAAGGCATCAGGGTCGGTAATAAAGAAATTGCGATTCATGTAATAGCGAGCCGCCACGCCGGAAGCGGCGTCGCGTGTGGACTCGAACGTGTGGCCCGTGTCTTGTGAGGTACGTCCAGCATTCACAATGCCTACCGGCGTAAGCATCGGACTGCCATCCTTATCCAGAACAACATCATCTCCAACCGCGCTACGGATAGTCTCAAGACCGATCCGCAATGCTTCCAATGCGGTCGTATTCGGTCTATAAAACACTCCCTCTACAGCAGCCACATCCATGAAATCCATCTTGATGAAGTGCACTCCCCATTCATTCACAAGTGTGCGATAGGTATACCGAAGATAGTCCTGCGCAGCGGGATTGGTCGTATCGAGAACATAAAGCTCATCGAAGTTACCGATCTTCCCTATGTGAATTGGCTTTCCTTCCTTATTGTGTACAAGCCAGTCCTGATGATGCTCGTATACCCACGACCGTTCAGATACTTCAAATGGCGCTACCCAAACACCAAAGGTAAGCCCATGCTTTCGTACCGCATCTCCCACGACACCCATACCATTGGGAAAAGCTTTGCCATCCGCGGTGGCGTACTCTCCTCGAGCATATTGATAGCCCTCATCTATTTGAAAGTACCGATATCCTAGCGCCTCAAGATTCTGTGCCAGCCACGTTGCATTGGTAAGAACTGTATCTTGGGTTACTCCATAGTAGTAAGCAGTCCAACTCCACCAGCCTATCGGAGTCGGGGTAGTCACGAGTGCCTTATGCAGAACCCGAATTGCATGTCCGTAATTTTCCAATTGCTCGTGGTAGCGTGAACCTATAGCGAACATAAGCCGTTCCGAGCTAAGACTTTCTCCAGTAAGCAGACTCAGACTGAGCGCAACGTTATTCGCTGTCGAGTAGCGATGTTCGGCATCGCTTGGCAGAATCTCGTTTGTTCCTGTAGCTGTGACGTCATAGGAGAGCACACGAGCTGTAGAGCCTCGACCCGAACTCTTCAGATGAAAGACAGTTAGTAGCTTATCCGCTGACAGCGCTCCTAGAAAGAGGCTCAGCCCACTCTGTCGGTTGTAGATGAGCTGGCTTCCAAATGCCCGATGCATTCCATCTGACGGCTCCGTAAGATCCATCAGTCTCAACTGTGGTGTATCTTCACTGAAACTATCAGAGAGAACACGATTCTGTTCATCCGCACCATTCAGATTGAGCACTCGACCAATGTCACTGCGTATAACACGAATCGCATGCACCTCAATAGGTCGTGATGTGGTGTTATGCACGCTGACCTGCAGATCACCCCAGGGTCGGTCATCATATACACGCAGAACCGAGACCAGATCAGGCATCGTCGGCAATCCTGTATGCGTTACGGTCAGTATGCGCCCCGCACCCAACTGGTCACTGAATGGAGCAATCAAACTTAGATGGCGTGGAAACTCAGACGATTTCAACGTCGAACCGTCAATATCAACCTCAACTCCGGAACGCAGGACCACACCTGATATCGCTTGCGAGCGCAACGCATACGAGCCATCATTGAATGTCTCTATCGAGAGCCCTGAGCCTTGAATTGTATTGGGGGAAGAAATCGCAGTAACCTTCTGCGTCTCTCCCTGTGACCATGGCACAGACGTTCCGTAAAAGATTAGCAATGTACAGATAGAAATATTGAGATTCATCACACCTCAAATAAGTTTTTGCAAGATACCAACAATTAGTTTTGGGTCCGTAAACTAGTGCGAAGCTGCCACCTGAACTTTACCCAGGCCATACCATCCATCATCACTACGTCCCTCAATCGCAAGCCGAACACTAGGCAGCAAAGTAACAGGGTCAAGTATCGCCACACTCAACTCATACTCTCCTTTTGAAAGATCGGCAGGTACAAAGATCGGATCCTCAAAGACCGCATCGCCAGGCAACCACTTACGTAAATCCACATCTGTCCTCAGAACCGCCGAGCCATTGGGTGAGGTCAGGCGAAAGGCCAATACAAAAGGTCGATAGATTGGTGCCACCCCTTTGTTTACCCACCATGTTTTTAGATGAAGGGCCTCTCCTGCGCGTACTCGTTCTGTCCATTCCGCACGTCTCAACGCGAAACGGTAGCCCATTGACCGTTGAAGTTCGTCGAAACTGTCCTTCCACTGATTCGGAATCGCGCTGGATTTTACGTTGATCGTACTAATGTGCCAGCGCAGAGCCTCATGCAATATGTAGTTCACATCCCATCCCGCCCGCAGCCACGATTCAGGGACGCCACAAGTCTCCATAGATATCGGAGCCGTCTTCCACACATCACCAATGCCTGTTGTCGCAATCTGCTCGGGATAGGAATCAAGCATTGCCGACCACGGCTTCCTCATGTCACCAAGGCAATCAAAACGCCAACCTGCTCCATGGGAAGTTCCATATGCTAAGGCTTCTGGCTCATCAAAATTCATTAGTAACGGCGTTTTACGAAATGCCTTTAGATAAACATCGATCAACTTCTTCTGAACCGCGAACTCCGACATATAGTCGCTCCACCCTTCGCCCCAATAGCCGACCGTGGAAATATCGACGCTATCGAGATCAGGATGCCCGTCATATCTTTTGGCCGCTTCGTTGACAAGGGCACTCCAATATTTGAAGTACAAGGGATCGCTGAAGTCTGGTTGCCAGATAGTTCCGTCCTTAGAGGAATCCGTGTTCGCCCTCCTGGCTCCCGATCTTCGATACCATTCTGGCAACGGATGCGTTGGGTCATATGGCATCAATCGAATTGCGAGGCGCTGACCATGTTGTTTCGCCTCTGCCAGAGCCAGATCGATGATCTCCCAATGGATAACGCCTTGCTCCGGTTCAAGCGTAGTCCAGTGCCAGCGATCATAAGCTACGCTGGACTTTGGAAACTGTGGGGTCGCGCCTGCCGCTTCCACAGGATGAATTGGGCCTTCTTCGGACCACTCAACGCCAGGATTTAGGGGATCGTCGTTGTATCGCTGAAAGGTTTGAACACCAATACCGGGATTGACGAGGACGTCAAGCGTTTCTATCGGACGAACGACGACAGTCTGCCCTTGTATCTGAGGGCTGAAAAGAGAGATCGCTACCAGTAAGAACAGCCTAAGACTTGCTATGGCCGTGATGGCTGAGATTCTGATATTTCTCATATCTTCTAAATTCCTTCGACTTATTTCTGCTTTGACTGCTCCCTGATCACTGGCTTTCCGGTTTAAACGCACCGATGAAAGGATACGGACGTTGATGGTCAGGTGGGTTAGTACCAGAAAGTTCAGTCACATCACCCCAATCCGCAAACTTCGAATCGGACTTAGGATGAAAGTCGGGACGATTAGGATTGAGCTTCCACCACTTTCCTTCAATGATGACCCAGGGCTCCGTACTGGAACGGACAAACTCACTTGCTGCTTTCTCTTGTGTAATACCAGAGAGGGTCTTAGAACCCTCAGGTAGGTTAATGGCTAGCTTCTTCAAGTCATTCTGAATGTCGGTATAGACCAGGGCGTTTATGACACTATCGCTTGAATCAACCTGATAGATGCTTGAGTTGTCGATTTCAATAGAGGCTGCTTTGTCATTGATAAAGATGTTGTTGCGAGTCTTGGTGCCCCAACTGCCGTGACGGCACTGCATTGCGGCACGTCCTTCATTGGCCATCAGAACGGTATTATTGCGAATTAAGTTTCCATGGCAGCCCCAAAGTGGTAGATCGAGAGGGTCCTTGACCTGATCAGATGAGGTGGGCCCTGGTTCGACGTAGCTTTGGTCATACGGGTTGGCATCGCCCCACTGCGCGATTCCGTGGTTGTAGTCTCCGTAGATCAGATTGTTTTGAATGAGAGAATCCTGCAGTCCGGCCAGGTTGAGTGATCCACCACCAGCCTTTCCATTCCCGTTGATCACGTTGTCTTCAATAATGAAGTTGAGTCCCTTGCCGTCAGGAAAGTTGTTCTCGCCAAAATGTTCGGTTGCTAGCTTTATCAGTCCTACGGCCCACTCGCGAGTCGGTTCTTCTTTACGGTAGCCGCGGAGTGCGGGGGTTTTTATTAGGTCATGAAATGAACTGACCGTGTCGAGATTGCACTGCAAACCACTGGCGTTGCTTCCGAAGAAGATGTTGCGACGAATCACATAGTTATCGGAGCCATCGGATACATATGCAGAATGTTCCATTGCAGAGAGGGCAAAGAGATTGTTCTGCATTAGAACTGTGTGTGTATCGCGGGAGTGAAGGCCCCACTTCCTATGATTGTGCGAGAAGTTATCGGTAATAACAATGTGATGAGTTTGTTTGCCTGTCAGGCTGAAGTCTCCATCTAACATGATTCCGGCGCGAGGGCTCTTGGGATCTATGCCGGGCGTATTATGGCCTGCTAAATTGAAGCCTTGAATGATGACGTGGTGTGTCGCGCGTAGCAATATCATCCAATCGGGATTACGGGAGGCTTGATTGACGATGACGTCTCCTGGCCCGCCCATCGCCTTGAAGTGGATGTAGTGTCCATCGCCAGCGTCCGGTTTCTCCTCGAGGACAAAGCCTGCGTATGTACCAGGCATAACTGCGATCAGGTCGCCACCATGAGCAACATCTGCGGCTTCCTGCAAGGTTTTGAAGACGGCATGAACCTTACACGAGTGGGTTGCACGAGTTTCGTCTGCCGGTCTTGCGTTAAGACTTAGAGTCGAGACTTTGATCTGTTGCGGAGGATGTTCTGAAGCATCGACCACCAACACACGAGTATAGATTTTTTGAACACGGATAGAATGATTGACCCATTCATCAGAGTTTTCGGTGTGATAGAAGACCGGGGAGGGAGATGGCGCTTGAGCCAGCACGTTCTGTGTAAGGCAAAGTGAGGCAAAAGAGAAGAGCGCAACGGTGAATATGGTTTTCATTATCATCCTGAGTCAGTACATTTTTCCAGAAGCTTTATGACGGTGCATAGATCAGTGTCCCGTTGCTTTGACGAGAGCGGAGGTGCTAGTTGGCAACTCGGTAGAGAATTTCAGACCTTGAGCCTGATGTGATCCCTTTCGTAGTGCGAACGATAGACCCGACCAGCGCCAGTTTGTATTTTCGTCATTCGATAAAACCAGATCGAGTGTGTTCCATCCACTGCGAAGAGGAATCTGCAGAGAGGAAGGGGCAAACCCAGAGTTCTGGCGAAGGTCCGAAAGAGTAATACCGTTTGCCTGCACGAGCACTTCGTCATCGTGGCCTAATATTGCACGGATCGTCTTATCCGAATCGGAATAAATATAGGTCGTAAGCTTTGTTTTATTAGCGCCGGCAATAAATCCAGAGCCTTTGTCACTGAGGGCATAATGACGGAACTGATACGTGAGATCGAGAAAGCCAGAAAGCATCTGCGCATCTTGCCAACGCGTTGTAAGTTGTGTGGGTTGGTTGATTGCCACAGTGGTTGAGTAACTCTGATCACTTACCGTGAGTGGAAGAGGCGTCTCAGGGCTGAGGGGGCCAAGCACCTTCCATGGCGCTTCAAGACTCACCCATTGTTGTTGAGATGCTGCGGGAAACTCATACCAAAAGGCCACGCTCTTTGGTTGCAAACCTGCAAATGCTCCAAACAGGAACTGAAACGATTCGTTGAATGGATAGGGATTTTCCAAATGTAGCCGATAGCGGCGCTCGTGAACGGGAGCGCCGGTGAGCGGAGTCATTGTTCCTACATGGTGCCATGCAAAGCCGAAGTAGTCCTCACCGCATATGCCATGGAGTACGTGCGGATGATCTGTCCCTCCATCGATCAGGGCGGCGTCTCCTCCACCATGGTTGTGTCCGCTGTCGAAGAGATTCATTCCTACAAAGAGTCCTTTGCCGCGAATCTGGAGGACGGGATATTGTGAATAACCGGGTGTCCTCTGCGTATCGTGATAGAAGGCGTGAAAATAGGGGGTATCTTTGGAGACGGATCTTCGCTCGACTGCGTAGTCGACAGCTATGTGCAGAGGGGCATTGGACACACTGCTTAAGACAATTCTGGCCTTGTGGCGAAATGGCATCGGGAAGTAAGAGGTCATCTCGCCGGGCTTCGATCCCATGGCTGCGTTTACAAAGTCAGCGAATAAGTATTTTGTAGAAGACTGCACACCTGGAACTGGATCGTCGTCCCAATAGATAGCCAAATGTAGATCTGACGGTAAGTCACCGCGAAAGGTGAGTTTTCTGAGAACTCCCGACCCCTCTATCGTGAATTCGCAATGATGCGCTGAGGAAACGCATTGCGGATTGGTGTTTGTGTGAAGCAGGTCGGTTGCAGTGAACTCCTTCTTATTGATAGAAGGTGCATCGCCGGTGTACGTCAAAGCCAAGCCAGCCGCGGTTGGTTCACTCACGAGACGGGTCGAATGCTTTACGCCTGGATCCAGGCGGTAGTCGATCTGCGTATAGAACTCGTTTATTTCGTCGAGAGCTTCGATCTCGATTCTTATACCGTTAGAGAAGTAGATGGGGAGATAGAAGTTGTAGGCATCTTTATAGATAAAGGCTGGAAACGGCACGAAACTCGTACCCGTAGCTTGGGCTGCTCGACAGAGTTCGTCCACCGTTCCGATAATAGATGGTGATGCCTGATTGTCGACGAAGACACGGAGAAGAACTCTTCCTGTAGGAACGGCATTGCTGCCGGGAATGCTCCATGTAGACCAGAGATGTCGCACAGAGCCGCTTCCGACAAGCTCAAGCACGGTTCGCCGTTGTCCTTTGTGAAGAGTCTGATAAAGAAAGCTATTCTTCCCGGGAGTGTAACGGTGCGGCTGGATGAGATCGCTAAGGTAGTGATCTCTCGCCACTACGAGGGTAGGTAAGCCAGATTGAGAAGACTCTTCTATTTCGGACGCCTGCACAATTGAAGCCGTCGCAATCAGAATTACGGCTGGCCAGATCGATGGAGAGATAATTTTGAACAAGCGATTTAGAGTTTCGATCACGTCTATTCACTCGGTTCTAATTGAGTTCATTAAGGGTTAATTCGGAAGGTTGGAACTGATGTCAGCTATTTGATAAAGCCTCCTGAAGGCATGAGAAGGGCTATGGGCCACTCTTCCTGTCCCTGAGTTACCAGCGCGGACCAATCCACGGTGGTTGCAGTTTTGTTCGATATGACTGTTATTCCGTGATCGATCTCTGAAAATCGAATTGCAAGGCTATACGCATCATTCGTCGCAGCAATACTGAGCGGCAAATGTGACTGCACATTTTTGTTGCGGATGAAAAGTTCAGCGATCTTGAGGTCGTCCATCATCTCCAAAAAATATGGTCGGCCTGTAAGCAGAGAGTTGTAGACATAGCCGGCCAGCACGCTTGATAGCGGGCTGACATATGCCTGGTCGACGTTTCCTTGTACCAAGTCTGGATCGTCTGAGGATTTGGCGCGGTAGTTCATTCGCGTCTCGCCCAATCCACGGAAATCGAATGAAAAAACTTCGTAGCCATTGCTAAGCAACTCGGCAA
This sequence comes from Edaphobacter sp., assembly GCA_035317185.1. Classification (GTDB taxonomy): domain Bacteria; phylum Acidobacteriota; class Terriglobia; order Terriglobales; family Acidobacteriaceae; genus Edaphobacter. The sequence goes on along the minus strand of DATHHN010000029.1, from coordinate 40,675 downwards.
TCTGTGGCCAGTCCTTTTCTGTCGCTTTGCTCTGGAGGCTGAGCCAAATAACTGCTCCCTTGGGGTGCATCCGTTCGTCATGGAAGTGCAAGAGAGGCATCTGCAGATATGTGCTGTGGTGTAGAAGATACCGATCGATATGGAGCGTACCAACGATGTTGCTTCCAACTGCTTCCCATCCCACTTCCTGCGGTGGCGCGGACCCTGCGTAGCGGCTAACAGTCCAAGAGGAGATCTCAGGGTCTTGTTCGCTCGTATACAGTTGAGCCAACGTCTCTTTGTCACGACGCTGATTGGCGGCCAAATACCTTGCGATAAAACGCGGAAGCGGCTGCGCATCTGTGTAATCCACCGACACTTGGCCACTTTTTGTTACGCGAAGCTCATCATCCGTGAACGTTGTTACCGGAGCGAGACCATGTCGCAATGGCATTTTGTTGAAGCGGTCGAGAAAATTCAGCGCCGCTTCCTGATTCTTCAGAGAATATTGATGAGTGTTGTAGCTCTCGGCGAATCCAATACGATCGGAGTGACCAAAGCGCTCATAGAAGGTGCGAACCTCGGCGTACGATTTGTGCGAGCCTTGAACGGGAAAGAAGTCCAAAGTGGCTGTTGCCACCATCACTGGTCGGGGATACATCATCAGCAATAAACCCGCGTGGTCTACCCCTTTCGATATGAATCCGAAGAGGTCCTGTTCCGGATCGCTGTCGGGATCGACAAAGATGCGATTGGCGATGCGCATGGGAAGCGCGGTGATGTAGCAGGAGGGAATAATTACCTTGATGCGCTCATCCAATGCGCCTAGCAGCGCTGTCTGAAAGCCGCCGCCGCTTGTACCCGTGATATTGATCCTTTGACCATCGACGTCCGCGCGTGTAAGCAAATAATCAACAGCCCGCATACCATCCCATACCTCCCAGCGAGCGAGACTTGTTCCGGCGAGATAGGCGAGGTTTCCCATCACGGCATGCTCAGCGCAGATCAAGTTGTAACGGCTTTTCTTCGCTTTGGCGTCCCAGAACTGACTTCTTTCGCCCTGGCCGATCGGATCCCAGCTGATAACGAGATAGCCTCTCTGGACCAGCCTTTGGCAAAGTTCTTGGTAGTGAATCTTTCCATTTGCTGAATGCCCTGCGGCAACGAGAACGGCGGGGTGGACCTTCTCTCCGTTATCAGGCACGTAAACAAGTGCGGTGACGTAGAGACCAGGCAGGCTTTGATAGACAAGTTTCTCTATATGAAAGCCACTAGCTGAAATTCTGCCAGTTACGGTAGCGTGCAAGGCTGTTTTTTCTGTGGGAAGTTCGCCGATCATCTCGAGTACGGATGTTCTTAGAGTAGAACGAAGCTGCAATAGATCGGTCTCGGTCTTCACCTGCGACCAACGAGCCTGACGGAGCTGATCTTGATGCCAGGCCAGGGAAGTTTGATAGAGCAGGTAGGGCGTAATCTCTGGTTCTTCCGTATCAGATTTGGAAAATACCCGAAATGCTTCGGCGGGAGGGACAGTTTTGTATTGTGCCGGTGTGACTACGTCCGTTTGAGCGGAGGCCTGTGCGCCAGCTGCGAGGGAGAAAAGACATGCAGACCCAGAAATTGCGAGATATTGAAGGCTCTTTGAACGGAACATGCACGATCTCCATCGGACCCTTTAGAACGTTGAGGACAATATTACTTTCTTTTTATATCTTTTTGTTACGGATAGTTTAGAATTATTTTCCTGAACCAAAATCCACCGGAGTAACCATGACGATAAAAGTGTTTTCTTCTAAGGCAACGCTGGCTGAGGCCGCAGCCAACCACGCAGCCACAGTTATTCGCGATGCGATCTCGCAGCATGGTGAGGCGCGCATTATTGCAGCTACGGGAGCGTCGCAGTTCGAATTTCTGGATGCTCTGACGAAGATTACGGATATCGATTGGGGGTGCGTCGAGATGTTTCATCTCGACGAATATGTCGGCATATCCGGTCAGGCTCCTGCCAGCTTTTGCCGGTATCTGAGAGAACGATTGATCGATAAAGTCGGGTTGAAAAAGTATCATCTGCTGGACGGAACCCAAGCTCCGGCGGTGGTGATCGACAGGGTCAGTGCAGAGATTCGCAAAGCCCCAATCGACATCGCATTTGTGGGCGTAGGGGAGAATGGACATTTGGCATTCAACGATCCTCCCGCAGATTTCGATACGGAAGAGGCATATATCGTGGTCGATCTGGATGACGCCTGCCGCAAGCAACAGCTCGGTGAAGGCTGGTTCCCAACGCTCGCGGATGTCCCCCGCCAAGCGATTTCAATGACCATCCAGCAGATCATGAAGGCGGAACAGATTCTCTGTATCGCCCCGGATGCACGAAAAGCCAGCGCCATCAAAGCGTGTTTTAGCGGAGAGATTAGCCCGATGGCGCCTGCATCGATACTGCAAACCCACCAGGACGCGACGATTTATCTGGATAATGAATCCGCGTCACTGTTCGCAACGCCTCCTGTCGAAGCCTAGAAATTTCAGCGCCCAAACGGTTCTTCTTTGTAAAGAGTCTTCATGCAGGGGAAGAAATCATAATGACGCTAGCTCAGTATGCCTACCGCCAACAATGATTTATCCTCTGTTCTTTTTATGAGCCTCTTATAGCAAACTGATCAGCGATAGATTGCTATGGGCTTACATCGTTCATAGCCCAAGGGAAGTTATGTGCCAATCTTCTTTTTCAACGGCGGGTTTGATGATGGTGCTTTATCAATCCTGCAAGTTGACAAAGCATATGATTCTGACAGAAAGTAAGCAAAAGTAATTTTGAACAATAAAAAATAACAGTAATGATGAGATAGTGCGGAATCTGCTCTGTTCCACTGCGAAGAGACGAGGTTTATGAAGACAATTTCTGCCTATATGGTGTTGCTTGCTGGAACCCTGGTCGTCGCGAGTGGATCTGTTGCAGCGCAGGTAAAGGTTTGGCAGGGTACTCTCACGCTACCGACCTATGAAGAAGGGAAGCCCGATCCCAACCCGCCGTTTGATAGCTATTCGACCACCCAGTTCAGCTATCCCTACACGTTAAGAAAAAACCTGACCGGGCAGAAAAAGGATCACGTCTGGCGCGCAGTGTTTCTCGAGAACGAATATCTGAAGTGCACGGTACTGCCTGATATTGGCGGACATCTCTATACCTGCGTTGACAAGATCAATGGTCAATCTATGTTTTATGCAAATCCTTCGATCAAGAAGGCCCAGATAGGTTATCGAGGCGCCTGGGCGGCATTTGGAGTCGAATATAACTTTCCCGTATCGCATAACTGGGTTTCCATGTCGCCTGTCGACTTCGCGTATTCGACGCATCCTGACGGAAGCGCTTCGGTATCCGTGGGCAATATCGACCGCGTGTATGGCATGCAATGGGGAGTTGAGATCGTTCTGAGGCCGGGCTCAACCCTACTGGAGCAACGGGTGACACTCTACAACCGGAGCGACGTGCGCCACCGCTATTATTGGTGGAGCAATGCGGGTCTTCAGGTATGGGACGACTCGCATATTGAATATCCAATGCAGTTTGCAGCTTCGCATGGTTTTACTGAAGTGCGTTACTGGCCCGTTGCACCGGATGGAAGCGACTTAAGCGTCATTAAGAATCAACAAAGTGGACCGGTGTCGTTCTTTGTACACGGAAGTCATGAGCCCTTTATGGGTATCTGGAATCCGAAGACGCAAGCCGGCGCAGTGCATTACGCAGAATACAGCGAGCTGCCCGCAAAAAAGATCTGGTCATGGGGAGCCGATGCTGATGGGTTGGGATGGCGCAAGGCTCTCTCTGATAACGACAGCGCCTACGTTGAAGTTCAGGGTGGCTTGTTTCGCAATCAGGAGACGTATGCGTTTCTCGATCCCGGCCAGACGATTCGCTTTAGCGAATACTGGATGCCGGTACGGGACACAGGCGGCATTACACGAGCTAACAAGGTTGGAGTTGTTTCTCTGCAGACGCATGGTTCCGATGTATCTGCCGCTCTGAATGTAAACGAACGCATTACAGACGCGCAGATTCGATTGATTCAAAATGGACAGGCACTTTGGAGCGAAACGGCAGACCTGACCCCGGAAAAGAAATGGTCTCACTCTGTAACGCTTAAAGACCCGGCTGCGAAGGTGACGTTTGAGCTGAGAGACCGTGAAGGAAAAATACTGCTGCAGCATACCGATGGCAAGTACGATTGGGATCCTGAATCAGCAATCAAGGTTGGTCCCCAGACAATATATGACACGCCCAATGCAGATCGAAGAGCTGAAGATGAATGGTTGAAGCTTGGTACAGACCAGGAGCTGAACGGAAAAGTAGTGCTGGCGCTCGAGACCTACAAAGAGGGAATAGCGAAATACCCAGACAGTCTCACCTTGCAATTGGCTGCGGGACGCTTGTCCGCGGCACAACAGCACTTTGCTGAAGCAGAGACACTCCTACAGGCCGTACAGAGACGAGATACCCCAAATGCTGAGATCGCCTACTACCTCGGAATTGCTGAAGACGGTCTTGGGCATACACGAGAGGCGCAGACAGCTTACGAGATAGCGTATCGTCAGGCTGAATTTCGGGCTCGGGCTGCGGCGCGAATCGGAGAGCTATATGCGCGACAAGGTGATTTGCATAAAGCGCAGTCATTCCTGAAAGACGCTGTTGAAGCCGCTCCGTTGGACATCCGTACACGGGAACAGTTCGAAGCTATCACTCGCGCTACAGGCGACACTGCTCATGCGGACGAGCTTGCACGACTCGGGTTGGAGATGGATCCCCTGAGTGATTTTCTGAAGGAAGAGACAAGCGCCCCCGATCTGCCTCACCTGGCTGCTGATCCATATCGTGTTCTCAGAGTAGCCACCGAATATATGGATCTTGGCCTATATCAGAAGGCTCTTGCAGTACTGGAGCGTACTTATCCGGAGGTCCCGCAGGACCAGAGCGAACCTGGATCTGTACTGCCGCAAAATCATCCATTGGTTCTCTATTATGTTGCTTACAACAAGGCAAAGCTTGGCAAGGATGCGAAACAGAATTGGCAGGCTGCGGAGAGGCTTTCGCCGAGCTTCGTCTTTCCATCAACGCCTACGGATCGGACTGTACTAGAAGCTGCGCTTGTGGCCGACAGCAACGATGCGACAGCTCATTACCTGCTCGGGACTTTACTTTTTTCAAAAGGGTTGTACGATCCCGCAATCGAACACTGGGCAGAGGCTAAACGCCTTAACCCCAAAATGCGAATACTTGATGCCGATATGGGCAAAGCATTGCTGCACCTTAAAGGTGACCCACAACGAGTTCTTGTATCTTTTCGCGAGGGCACTGAGAACGATCCAACGAACTCCGATAACTACGTAGGCCTGGATACTGCGATGAGCTTGAGCGGTGTCTCAGCGAAAGAACGTGCCGCCGCTCTCGGCCGTTATCCGGCAGCCGACAATGCTTCCGTCTCTACCATGCCGGCGAATCTGGTTTACCAGCTTGCGCTGACGCGGGCGGAGGCGGGTGAGTATGATCAAGCGCTCAGCCTTTTCAATGGGCGATTCTTCCCGAGCGAAGAAGGCGGAGTCTCCGCTGCACAGGTTCTCTTTGAGATCAAATTGATGCAGGCCGAAGCTGATGCCATCGCAGGACGCTGTTCTGAGGCGGCAAAATTTCTTGTAGCCGATCATCCCGGACTTGTAGTGAACGAAACGGTTTCACAACCGTATGTGAGAATGGCTGTCATTGCCAAGGCCTGCAAGAATCCTCAGCTAGCCGAAGAACTACTTCGTAAGGCTGCTGCGAGCAAGATTGGAGCCGATTCTGCCTGGGCCGCGAAAGCACAAAGGCTGCTTGGCAACGATGATGCGGCTGAAGAGCAGAAGAAGGTTCAGGCATCAGTGGCTTCTGCGACGCGGGTAAAGGATACCAGCGCCTTCACAGGGTGGTGGTGGTACAACATCGGAACGATGCAGGCTGCTTTGAATCATAAGGACCAGGCCAGAGACGCGTTCAACAACGCTCTGCTGCTTCCGGATAGCATGATGTCACATCATTTGTCCCGCGCCGCGCTAGCAAGTCTCGACGCGGACAAATGATCTTGTTACGACATTAAAGAATGTGAAGTCCCATCCGGCATTTGGCTGGGAACGCGGTAGCGTCCGCTTGGATGTGAGCTATGCCGTGTTTGTTAGCGCGAACTTCCTGCGAGCGCAAAGGAACCCCGGGAGCAGCAGCATCTCCAGTTGCCAAATTGCTCCCGGCAAGTTCGAGATTGTAGCGTCTATCTGCCTCCAGCCCTGCGATCCAGATTGTGTGGCTGGGAAATGAGGGGAGCGTTACCTCGACAAAATCAAGGGACGTATTTGAGGTAGGGAACAAAGCGACCATACCAGCATGCCCATTTGTAGCGCAGCCAGCGCCGACAATATCTACAGCTTGAAGTAATTCGACGGCGCGGCTTCCAGTCTTTCCACGATCACCGATTTCAAATAGATGGAGAAAGTGATCTTCGAGCTGAGGTTCAGAAGGCGAGACCTCTATTCTCCACGAGCCGGGAACAACATTGCGACGATTAGAGCGCCTAATGCGCGGAATATCGTTGTCGTAGAACTTCTCCCACATCGCATGCTCAAGAGGATCAGTCGGTAAAGAACCACCCTCTGCGGGCTCAAGTGGCCAATTGCGGCCGCTTCCCCAAGGTCCGCCATTTGCATCGCCCGGTGTCCAGAACTCATAGCCAGCACCACCGCGTCGCGCTGTAATGTGATTTGCAGGGAGCAGCGTGTGAACCAGAATTTCACCTTCACCTTCCTGCATCCGAAACTGACTGGCATTACCGAAGGTCTCTTCGCCATTACTAGTCTGAGTTCCAGATCCTTCAATCGATGGTCTGTTCACGCCATGCAGCAACCAAGTCTTGCGAAATGCAGGATCGGTGCTCACGACCCGATCAAAAACTAGCAACACATCCATGTCAGGGAAATAGAGCATCTGCCGAGCAAACGCGCGAAGCTTGTGGGGCGAATAAGCGCGTGTGGCATCGCCAAGAGCATACTGATAGCCTCCCTGGCCCTTCGTTCCGTCCACATTGTCGACGACCCTCATCTCTCCGACTTCCCATAGGTCACGCGTCTTGTCCCAGTCTTCTCGGCTGCGGAGGGTATTCCAGAAGCGCGAGGAATCCATGCGCTGTCCCCCATCGTTCGCCGCATCCATCAGATTCTCCGACCAGAAGAAATGCTCTTTGGGGTCGAAGATCAGCATCGTGTTGTGAGCAACTGTACGCCGATAATAATTCAAATAGTGAGGACTCTCGGAGTCCGTGTAGTCCGCGCCGCTGTCGATCGCAAGATGTCCACGGTGATAGATGGTGAAGTGGTTACGATCCATATGTTGATGTTTTGCAAGATATGGGCCGCAGTCGAACTCGATACGAGTCGCATTCGAATCCCATCCGTTGCGGAATACAACCTGATCTACTCCAGGGAAATATCGGTGTAAGGGAAGTTCCTCTGAGTTCGTCAACGCAGGATTGCGAGGTGACACATCAGGATCGTTCCAGAGAAAATCCAGAACAGGTAATGCCCATTCTCGAACCACGAAACCACTATCACGGAGAAGCCACGCAGCATAGGGATTCTTGAATCGGTTGACGGAATATCCCAGTGCTGCAGTGTCACGATCATCAAGTATCGGATACTCGTTATCTCCTTCACGAGAGGGCGTACCATCCGGCTTCAATTTGTAAAGATAGGTGTCGGCGATGCTTCTGTATGTTCCAAAGCGAAGTGCGGGATCATTACCCGTCGTAGTACGCTGCAACTCGGCGAGCATTGTCATGGGAACATATGTGATCCGCATGTAATCCATCGACTCGTGATAGCTGCCCATAGGCGAAACCATGTCGGACACGTGCAGAATATTCTGGAACGCCAAACCGGCTTTGTCCTTTAAGTCTTTAACGCTTTCGTCGTGAGGTCGACGCTTCGCTACAGCGCACAACGAGAATGCCGTCAGCCCGAGAAAGCGGGTTGTGTAGTTGTGATAGGACGCCTGTTCAGGATGCTTAAGATCGGGCGTAGAAGCCATGACAATGGCTCCATCAAGCAATTGTTTTGCGACACGATCCTTCAATGCTTCATCGAAGGCCGGATGCTCATACAGCCAATCGAAGGCAAGTGCCCAATTGGCATAAGTCAACCAGGCATGGGAATTGGGTGCGGGTGGGGCTGTCCCCCGCATCTCAGACAACGACTTCTGTGCAAAGTCGTCCTGACCACTTACCAGCCAACCGAGCGCATTTCCCGCGATGTCATTTGAAGGCCGTCGGCCAGCAGCATAGCGCATGCGCAGGATATCCAGTCCGCAGAACGGGTCCTTTGCACCCAGCAGCATCGACGGTCCGCTCTTTGTTTGTGCATATATCTTGCGTGAAAACGCAAAACCAGCAGTGGCCGCAAACATCTTGGAGAACTGACGGCGCGAAAACTGAGGCCGTAGCCCAGGAAAATTAGAATGGGATGAATTCATGATTTGTATTGAGCGACAGCGCCGACTTCTTGTGCGGCCTTGCTACCTCCCGGTACGAACCAGAGAGACGCAGCAACAGCGAGAGTGAGCGCGCTGAATGAAAGAATTGTCGCGCGCGCAGCCGGTGGATTTGGAATGAGCAATAGGAGCGATGCAAGACCAATGCACGCCACAGCGCGGCTAAGAAAACGGAAGACCGGTCGACTGAAGTCTGGAACATCACTGACCTCAGAGGGATCGACGGGAGTATCAAGCTTCTTAAAGAGATACGCGCGCCCAGGTGACTCCTTTGTGTCAAACAGCATGCTCAGGAAAAACACCGCAAAAGCCGGGGGGACGACGAAGACGATCTGCTTGATAAATGACCAGTGAAAAACGAAATCACCAAGCATGCCCAATATAAGCCCCGTGGCAAACGTTGCCATACCTGACCATTGCGGCGTTTTTCGGAAGACTAAACCAAGCAGAGCAGGGGGGCCATAAGAAAGCGAGATCAGCGTATTGAAAGTCATCATGACTGCGAAGATGCTTTCACCGCGATAAGCCATTATCGCTGCCAGTGCAGTAGTTATACCGCCTATCAGTAGCGTCATAATGGCGCCAATGATAAGCAGTTCACGCTCTCCAGCCTGTGGGCGAAAGAGTTTCTGATAGATATCCTTCGACAATATGGCCGACTTTAAATTGAAGTTGGCAGATAGGCTCGCCATCGTAGCGCTGAACATAGCAGCCAGCATTACGCCGATAAGTCCGTGTGGCAAAAAAGTAAGACTTGCGGCGACATAAGACGCTTCATTCGGATTGGCGAGATGCGGCCAGATCGCATGCAGATCCGGGTAAATAAGCCGCATAACCATGGGGGGAATGAACCAGAGGAAAGCCCCGACGAAGAAAAGCCCGCTGCACAACAGCGCGACGCGTTTGGCTGCGCGTTCATCCTCAACACTGAAATAACGCTGCGCCATTGCCGCCGTGTTGTATCCGAATGAAACCATTACGGCCCAGCAGGCGAGATAGATCCATCCAAACTCTCCGTGAATTGGAATGGTCTTCATTTGCGGCGGCAGGGAATGGATGAGCCCCGAGACTCCGCCAACATGCATCAGTGAAGCCGCGGCTAGAACAATACAAAACGGAAGCAGAATCGACGCCTGTAAAAAATCCGCCACCACTACGGCCCAAAGGCCGCCGAGTACGCTGTAAGAGAGGATTACCGCACCCGTGACCAGGATGGTTGCGGTGACGGAAAATTGGCACGCTGTCGACACAAACAGGCTCAGCCCATAAAGCATCGTCGCGCTTGTAAAGAGGTGGAAGATGATCGTCGACCACGAAAATATCTGGTGTGTCGTCGGTCCAAATCGATCGGAGAGATACTCCATTACCGTAGTAATTCGCGTGCGTCTCCACCGTGACGCGAAGATGTAGTAGCCAAGCAGGAAGCTCAGCGCGCTACCCATATAAAGCCCGATAACGACAATCCCCGAACTGTAGGCGACGCCAGCCGCTCCAGTAAAGGTCCAGGCACTGAAACCTGACATAAAGGCGCTAAGCCCCGCAACTAGCCACGGGATTCTGCTTCCGCCTCGAAAATACTCAGACGCACTGCTGTTGAACCGTATTACGTAGAGTCCGACGCCGATCATTAGAAGGACGTAACAGACAATCACAGCATAGTCGGTCGAGTTAGCTACAAGCATGCCCTATACTTTCGTTTAGTGATCAATAAGGTGTCAAGCAATACTTTAGGAAATAAAACGAAATACAAAAGTGCTTATTTCATGCTAGACTCAGCACGGTTTATGACAAAGCCAATCATCGCCGTATTGAGTGGAGAGGAACTCTTTGCGTCGTTCTTCGATGAGCGTCGAAAGAAGCGTCTAAGCGCCTCTTGGTCTTGGACTCTGGTTCCGGCGAAAAGATACGACGCTGAAGTGATGTCTAGTCTTGCGACGGCGGATGCGTTGATAACGACTTGGGATAGTCCCCACCTTTCCGCTGAAACGATGAAACAAATGCGTTCCGTGCGGATCATTGCTCATTGCGGTGGCGAGGTAAAAAAACGATTCGAAGCATCGTTATTTCGTAAATTGGTCATTGTGAATACCCCTGGACCAATGGCACGGCCAGCGGCGGAATTGGGCGCGGCGTTGCTCATGTACTCTGCCCGGAACATCGACCACTACCGAGCTGCCCTACGTCAGAAATCAAATCGCATCTATAGCGACGTTCACATCACAGGAGGACTGGCGGAATCTCTGATAGGCCGAGAAGTTGGGATGATTGGCTTTGGCCGCATCGGCCGTGCTCTCGTCGAAATGCTTCGCGGTTTTGACGTTCGCTGGCGAGTCTACGACCCATTTGCCTCCAGAGAACTCGCCGAAGGAATGCCTGTGCAGTTTGATTCGCTCAATGGTGTACTGCGCCGGAGTTCGCTTCTTATGGTGACGGCCGCAGCAACCGAGAAAACGAGGCATCTTCTAAATCATGAGCGATTGGCGATGTTACAGGACGGGGCGACCGTGATTAACATCGCTCGAGGCAGTCTTATCGATCTCGGCGCTTTGACCGAAGAGGTAAAGCGCGGCCGCTTGCGATGCGCTCTTGACGTTACCGACCCGGAGGAACCACTTCCTATTGGTCATCCGCTCCGAACATTGCCCGGCGCAATCATGACACCGCATATTGCAGGCGGGGGTTCTCGTACACGCGTTGAAATGGCCGATGTAGCTATGGATGAATTACAGCGATTCTTCGGTGGAGAGGCGGTCCAGAACCGTGTCACTACACGCATGTTGAGCCGGATGACATGATGAAAACCAGTTTTTCTACACTCGCTTGCCCTGATTGGAGCCTGTCAGAGGTGCTTCGCGCTGCCACAGCCTACGGCTACGACGGCGTTGAGTTGCGAGTCATATCTGGTCAACTCGATCTTTGGAACCTGCCCGAGTTCAAATCGCCCTCCCTCGCCAACACGCGATCCATCATTCAGGATTACGGCCTAGTCGTTGCTTCTATGGGCAGCAGTGCGTGTTTCCACTCACCTGACATTCGCGAACGAGAACGCAATTTAGATTCAGCATTGCGCATGGCTGACATAGCTGCTGGACTAGGCGCACCTTCTATCCGCGTCTTCGGCGATCACATTCAGCCGGGATGTGATCGCAAGCAAACGGCTGCATGGATCGCAGATGCCCTCACACGGCTTGCGGAAAAGCTGAAGCCCAGTGGAATTCAGGTTTGGCTGGAAACCCACGGCGACTTCGCAACGGCGGCTGATGTCTGCGAGATCTTCGCGCAATTGAATTGTGCTCAGATCGGAATCATATGGGATCCGGCAAATGCGTTTGATCAGAATGGAGAAGCGCCGCACATCCCTCCACAGGTGTCATCCCATATCCGCCATGTGCACCTTAAAGACCTGACGCGGAATGTTCAAGGTTCAACCTCTTACACGCTCACAGGAGAAGGAGAGTTCCCGTTCGCTACGATGTTCGCTTCCCTCGCTGCGATAGGCTTCGATGGTTTCGTTTCCTTCGAGTGGGAAAAGCACTGGCATCCTGAACTTGCGGCTCCAGAAATTGCTCTCTCTCACTTCATGAAGTGGTGGAACAGTAGAGAGGTTATCTAGTGTTCAACACTGTGCGAACCCTGATGCCGACTGATATCTCTTCCGCAATGGAATTGTCGGTAGCCGCAAACTGGAATCAGACTCCTGAAGACTGGAGTCGCATCATGCAACTTGCCCCGGAAGGATGCCGCTGCATCGAAGAAGATGGGAAGATCGTTGCGACCGCTACTCTTCTGCCTTTCGGGACACGGCTGGCATGGATCGGTATGGTTCTCACGCGACCTGAATACCGGCGGCAAGGACTCGCAAAGCGATTATTGGAAGACGTAATCGGAATTGCCGAACGGCGTGGTATTCAAACTTTGAAGCTCGACGCAACCGATGAGGGCCGTCCCCTCTACGAAAATCTCGGCTTCGTCGTGGAAAAGACAGTCGAACGATGGGGCCGCGACAAGGGAAAATTACTTCCTGCTAAGGCAACCGACGACCGCGGTGTGGCTCCATCCAATGAGATCTTCTCATTGGACGCAGAGGCCTTCGGCGCGTCACGCAAAAGGCTGCTGGAAGTGTTATTGGGTTCAGGCAATAGTAGGGTCGCATCAACTGGCTTTATACTTTCGCGTCCAGGAAGAACAGCTCGCTATCTCGGTCCATGCGTAACAAGTTCAGAAGCTGATGCCAGAAGGTTGATTGCCAGTCATCTTGAAGATTCGACAACTACAGACGGCGAAGAAGCAACAGCATCGTGCAGATGGTATTGGGACCTTCTCCCAACAAATGCAAAAGCAGTACGTTGCGCTGAAAGCCTCGGTTTTACACGACGCAGAATCCTTTGGCGTATGCGTCGCGGGCAAATGATGGAAAACAACGATGCAATGGTCTATGCCATTGCAGGGTTCGAGTTAGGGTGAAATGACAATAAAGACTCAGGAACAACTGGAAGAGCGGATGTCGCGCCCGTCAGAGGCCGATGTCGCAGCTATGCGCGAAACGGAAGGCGATATTCTTATCCTCGGTGTGGGAGGGAAAATGGGCCCCACCCTCGCACAACTTACCCGGCGGTCTGCGGATGCCGCCGGGAAGAAGATACGAGTCATGGGCGTCGCTCGCTTCAGCGACAAATCTATCCCGGACGCATTGAAAGCGCATGGGATAGAGCCAATCACCTGCGATCTGTTGGAGCCGGAAAATTTGGCAAAGTTGCCTGACGCGGAGAACGTAATCTTCATGGCAGCAAGAAAGTTCGGCACCACAGGCGCCGAGCATCTTAGCTGGGCGATCAACACGCAGCTGCCTGCGCTCGTGGCAGATCGCTATCGCGCATCGCGCGTCGTCTGCTTCTCGAGCGGAAATGTCTATCCGCTCGTCCCCGCAACCCATGGCGGCGCAACCGAACGCACCCCCGTCGGTCCACAAGGCGAGTACGCACAGTCTGTTCTTGGTAGGGAACGCATCTTCGAGCACGCGTCGCATCGATGGGGTACAAGAGTAGCTCTGCTCCGGCTCAATTACGCCATCGATCTTCGATATGGTGTGCTAGTCGACATTGCTCGCACCGTCTTTGAACGGCGACCGGTAGATCTGCGGATGCCACTGGTCAACGTCATCTGGCAGGGTGATGCAAACTCCGTATGCATGCGATCAATCGCGCACTGCTCCTCACCTCCGTTCGTACTCAATCTCACGGGACCGGAGACGTTAAGCACACGCTGGATCGCCGAGCAGTTCGCCGAACGCTTCGGACATCAAGCCTCGTTTACAGGTGAAGAGTCACACTCTGCTCTGCTCAATAACTCGGCAAAGTGCCATCGCCTGTTCGGTTATCCAACAGTGACGCCAGATGAGATGATCGACTGGATCGCCGACTGGATTTCAGCCGGCGGTGCACTTAGCAACAAGCCAACGCACTTTCAGACACAGGACGGTAAGTTCTGATGAACATCCGTGAAAAGCTTGCGGAAGGCCTCGTCATCCCCGCGCATCCACTTGCTCTTACGTCTGCCCGCAAGCTCGATGAGCGACGACAGAGGGCATTGACGCGCTATTATTTGGCTGCGGGAGCTGGTGGAATTGCTGTCGGTGTGCACACTACACAGTTCGCTATTCGCGATCCAAAGGTTGGTCTTTACCAGCCCGTACTTGAACTTGCGCTAGAAGAAGCCGCAAAAGCTAACATCGTAAAAATTGCGGGCGTCTGCGGGCCTGGACATCAAGCCGTCAAAGAGGCCGAACTAGCATGTTCTTTGGGGCACGATGCTGTTCTGCTTAGCATGGCCGGCTTAAAGGAACTCAAAACCAATGAGCTTGTAGAGCACGCAAAGGCGGTAGCCGATGTCATGCCAGTCGTGGGTTTTTATCTCCAACCCTCCGTGGGCGGAAGGCTGCTTTCTTACGAGTTTTGGCGCGAGTTTTCGAAGATCGAAAATGTAGTCGCAATCAAGATGGCTCCTTTCAATCGCTACCAGACAATAGACGTCTTGCGAGGCGTAATAGATTCGGGTCGCGCGAGCGACATCTCGCTCTATACGGGCAATGACGATAGCATCCTCATCGATTTAATGACGCATTGGAACTTTGGCGCAGAGACATTACGCATAGTAGGTGGCTTGCTTGGACACTGGGCCGTCTGGACGAGCAAAGCGGTGGAACATCTCACCCTCGCAAAGCATACCCGATCGGAGATCCCCATCGAGATGCTCACCCTGGCACAACAGATTACAGATGCCAACGCAGCATTCTTCGACGCATCAAACGGTTTCGCTGGCTGTATCGCTGGCATTCATGAGGTATTACGCAGACAGGGTCTTCTGGAAGGGATTTGGTGTCTCGATGAGAATGAATCCCTATCGCCAGGGCAAGGCGATGAGATCGAGCGCGTATATAAAGCCTATCCACATCTTTCCGACGACGCTTTTGTCCGCGAGCACCTCGACGAATGGCTGCGGTGACAAACGAGACTTGTACTGAAAGCAATGGAGAATATAGATCGTGCTGACCCAGACTGTGCGGAACCCGGCAAAGACACGCTCCTTGCGCTGGTGGATCGGCGCCATGCTCTTTGCTTCCACAGCCATCAACTACATGGATCGGCAGACGCTCTCCCTGCTCGCACCTTATCTGAAAGTTTCATATCACTGGACCAACACCGATTACGCAAATCTTGTCATTGCATTTCGTGTCGCCTATGCAGTCGGTCAAACTGTCTGTGGGCGCTGGATGGACCGCATCGGAACTCGTCTTGGTATCACATTCACAGTCTTCTTCTACTCTCTTGTCTCGGTCCTGACGCCGTTGGCAAACGGCTTTCTCAGTTTCATGGGTTTCCGCCTCGCACTTGGATTTGCAGAGTCCGCGAACTGGCCCGCTGCAACGAAGGTGGTGTCGGAGTGGTTCCCCGCAAAAGAGCGTGCCCTCGCGACGGCCTTCTTTGACAGTGGCTCTTCAATTGGCGGAGCACTTTCTCCCTTTCTGGTTCTATGGATCTATTTTCATTGGGGTTGGAGGCCTGCATTTGTCGTGCCCGGCATTCTTGGGTTTATCTGGCTGCTGGTGTGGCGCAAATTTTACTATCCGCCTGAGCAGCACCCCCACATCTCCGAAGATGAACTTGAAATTCTACGCCGGGAAAAGCATATGGATGAATTTTCCGATGCAACTACAAAAATGCGTTGGCGCGATCTGCTTCGTTTGCCACAAACCTGGGGTGTAATTGCAGCGAGAGCATTCACCGATCCAGTCTGGTACTTTGTCACTGACTGGTTTCCGGTTTATCTCGTAGCAAAGGGAATTGACCTCAGAAATGGCCTTATCGCAATCTGGATTCCGTTTCTGGCCGCCGACCTGGGAAACTTTGCCGGCGGCGCTGCTTCCGGCTACCTTATCCGTAAAGGATGGCCGCTGGGTCGGGCGCGCAAGGCTGTAGTAGTCGCGGGTGGTTGCGGCATGTTGTTGCTTATCCCAACAATCTTTACGCAAAATCTGGGACTTATCACGGCTCTCTTCGCTATGGCGACATTCTCATACGCATGTTTTAGCACGATTGCGAATGTCTTACCGTCTGACCTGTACCGAAGCAATGCGGTTGCAACCGTCAGTGGACTCAGCGGCACCGGTTCCGGCATTGGAACGATCCTTGCTATGAAGGCCGTGGGCTATCTGTCAGACGCCCGCATATCAAGCGGTGGCCACGCATTTGACCCCATCGTTATAGCGAGCGGAATCATTCCGCTGATTGGAATGCTCCTCGTTCTCGTTCTTATCCGCAACACGAGGGCGACACGAGAAGGTCTCGTTCTGCCGCTCTAAGCCTTCTCTAACGCGCAAGTAAACTTAAATCCACGCCTTCACCCATCGCACGCAATCCGGCAGCATTCGGGTGCAGATGATCGCCGCTATCGTACGCGGGCAAAAAACGAGTAGGATGAACAGGGTCGCGAACAATTTTCTCGAAGTCCACGACACCGTCTAGCTCCTTACTTGTGCGAATCCAATCGTTGACAGCCTCCCGCATCTTCTCCCCCTCCGGCGAAGCATACTTGCAATTCTCATAAGGGGTTATCGTAGCGCCGATCACCTTGATCCCATGAGTGCGTGCACGCAGTGCGATCTGTTGGATCGCGCGAATCAGGCTCTGCGCAGTGTCCGCAGGATCACCCTGCGAGGCGGTGACGATATGGCCGATGTCATTGATCCCTTCCAACACGATGAGGTGCGTTACGCCTGCCTGCGTTAGAACATCACGGTCGAGGCGTCTGAGTGCGCTTTCGGCACCATCTCCATCGCGTAGAAGACGATTGCCATTGATTCCCGCATTGAGTACCCCTACTTCCGAGAGCGTCTTATCGGCCTGAATCCGGCGAGCCAAAACATCGGGCCAGCGTCCGTTCGTATTGGGAAGGCTGGCCGCACCGTCAGTAATACTGTCGCCAAGGGTAACGATAGCTCCCCCAACTGTGCTTCCCGCGTTAGCCCCAACCTCTACAGCCTTGATAAAGTGCCACGATGACACCTCCACTGGAGCGACCATAACTCTCGCGTCAACCACGTTACCCGTTGCCATGTAATTGGTCTGTAATGCATAAGAATGCACGGTTGACTGGGTCATCTTTTGCGCGGGGATGAAGAGGCTGACGGCAACATCAGCCAGAGCTGGAAGCTGTAGCTCGACAGGGTCACTTATGACCATCGTGCCGGCTGGAAGTGTCACGGAAGACTGCCCGCCGAAGCTCAACGCCTTCGCAGTCGGCAGTTCGATCGCGCTACCCCCTGCGCTCAGTGCGACTCGTGCGGCGTCGATCGTTAATGGTTCCAACCCAAACTCGTTGGTCAACAGTATGCGTACTGACGCACCCCCAGTCGATATATGAACGATCTCACGATAGGTGGTGCCGTTGCTGTCGGATAGGGCAGCTTTATTAGGCTGGGCTTCCAGGGATGCAGCCCATGTTCCAATCCATCGCCCTGGCGGGGTTGCCGCAGAACAAACGGGGAAGAGATTGAGCCCACAAAGCCATAAAAGGAGGCACCCTCGAACACTGAAACCCCTCGTCATTACCAACCCCGTGTTCAGTTATATTTTGCACGAGTTATTGCCATCTACACTTAGACGACAGTCACTTCGATGCCCGCATCTCGAATTGCCTTTACTTCCTCCGGAGGAAGCTGGCTGTCCGTAATAACGTGGTCAATCGCAGACGTTCCTACGATTAAAGACAAGCTTCTGTGATTGAATTTACTCGAATCACAAACCGCAACTACCTTCTCTGCAGCCTTCACCATGGCGCGGTTTACCCGCGCCTCAAGCACATTCGGTGTCGTCAAGCCAACATTGATGTCAAAGCCATCGACGCCGAGAAAGACGATATCGGCATGCATCTCTTTCAGCACATCCTCTGACAGTGGCCCCACGACCGACAACGAGTTTTTCCGCAGCGTCCCCCCAATCATGATGATCTCGAAGTCACTACGTGCCAGATCAGCCGCAATGTTTAAAGCATTCGTAATGACAGTAAGGTGTCGAAACGACAAGATAGCTTTCGCGATCTCTGTTGTCGTCGTGCCGGAATCGAGGATGATGCATTGCCCTTCTGACACCATCGCTGCCGCGGCCTTGGCGATCTTGACCTTTTCCTCGTGGTGCAACTCTTCCTTTTCCTGGATGGTCGGATCGGACAAAGCTCCCGCCTGCGCAGGCAGCGCTCCCCCATGTGTCCTGATCAACAGGTCTTTTGACTGTAGATAATCGA
This sequence comes from Edaphobacter sp., assembly GCA_035317185.1. Taxonomy (GTDB): domain Bacteria; phylum Acidobacteriota; class Terriglobia; order Terriglobales; family Acidobacteriaceae; genus Edaphobacter. The sequence continues at coordinate 22,338 of DATHHN010000029.1, read as the reverse complement.
GATCTTTCCGTATCGTGATTTTGGACAGATCAAGATCATTTGAAAGCTCATCCACCAGCACTCGGCCCTGTTTTTGTATGAGGGACAGAATGTGTTGACGCCGTTCTTCAATCAGCATCGGTGGTTGGGTCTTCGATTTCTTCATTTTGTTGCCTCCGTCAGAACAACACCCTTCCGCGCGAAGGGCCTTAGTCCTCCCCTGTTTGGCGTCGAATTGAGCGCAGCTTTCCCTTTGTGGGACGTCAGCCGAAGTGTAGCAAACCTACGGAAAGTAAAAAAATAGATTGTGAACATCAAACCCCTTTACGCCACTTTGGGTCATTCATTCCTTTCACTTCAATCGATATCGACCCATCGGCGTTTACTGATTGCTCGCATGTCCACGCGATCGGTTTCAGAACGCCCGGCCTCATCTCGATCTCGGCCGACAGGTGAACCTTCCCAACATATCCAGTCGGCAACATAAAAGACCCTAGCCGAAGACCGCCGCCATGCGGATATCCAGTGTCAAGCGACCCTCGCAGGGTAAACGCGCCATTAGGACTTGCGATCTGTAACCATAGCACTCCCGGAACTCCCGCAACGCCCCGATTCGAAATGGCCACTACAAGCTCCGATGTTCCGGAACGCTTTCGTTGCCACACCCACGATGGCCTCAGTCGATAGCCCAGGTTTATCTGCAAGCGCTCAAACCCACGTGGAAAGCGTTCGTTATAACTTGCCAGATGCTCCGATTCTGTCCAGAGTGCCCAGTAGTTGGACCTGAGGTCCAGCGCATGCAGCATGAAATTCTCTAACTCATTCACGTCCGCCGCATCTATCGCTAGTTTCGATACGTCATACGAGCGTAAGTAGCCATCTTCCAGAATTGCCGCCAGCCATGGCGGCCTATTGGCCAGTTCTTCAATCTGGATAGGTTCCTCGACAATAATGCTGTCGGAGCGAACCCAGGCGCCATTACGCACCGCGATCTCAATAGCTTCACGATTTCCCGTGTTGCTGATATCCGGCTGGGTGTTCATTGCAAGCGGTGTCTTCTTCCATGTGGCCAGTTGCATCCTAACCATCGCATTCAGAGTTCGCTGCGCAGTCGCGGCATCCGGAAAGGAACTCGGGTAACCTCCAAAATGACCCTCTCCCCAGAATCCGATATGCATCATATCGACCCACTCAATCAGTGGATCTCCATCGAATCGTTCTGCAAGGAGATGGTTCAAGTCGGCAAGGGCCTTCTGATATTCAGGATGGTCATAGCGCGGTTCGACCCAGCTGCCCTGGGATCCACCCGACAGCTCGCTCCCGCCATGTTTGCCCATGGGGCCGATCTTCACAAGAGGAATCTGCGAGCGCAAAAACTCAGGCAGCGCAAGTTGTTCTGGTTGAAATACCGTATTTGATGATTGGATTCGAAACGCTACACGTTTCCCATGCTGCTTCGCCGCATCTAAGGTCAGCTGCCATACGGGATCCAGGTCCAATCTCCCCGCTTGCTTCTGCACGTTGCGCCAGTCGCACCGAATATAAAGCACATCCACAAATGGCAAGCTGGCCATTTTTTCGACGTGGTCTTCCAGCGTTTGCCGCCCGTGGCGTACTGCCATAGATGGGCCGCCTTCCTCCCACGTATATCCGATGAGGCCAAGTCCAGGATTGCGTTGAGGCTTCTCCGAAGGAGTCGTAAATAATACTGTCTGCCAGCCCTGATCCTGATCGATATCGAATGGGCCCTGATCCAGACGGTCCTTGGTCGGAAAAGAAGAGCCAAAATCATATCCTTGCCATAGATGTTTCGGGTTATTCGGATCATTGGCGAGTGCGCGTAAGCCCGGCGATAAGGGCAGCATCGCGGCGCTCTTCAATAGGTCTCTTCGCTTCATCGCGGTGATTTTTCCCTTCCGGGTATTCGTTTCGAGATAAGGTATTAGCAGAAAGTAATAAAAAGAAGCTTAGCGAAATAGAAAAGAAGAAGCAAGCAAAACATCTTGGATATCATTCAATAGGCGCAGGTACTCGGTTAGCAGGAAAGGAAATAGTTTGCCTCTTCGAATCGCACACATTGGCGCGGGAGCCTGGAGCCGGTATGCCCACGGACCTGTCTTGCATCGCTTGGCCCAGCGGTCCCTCGTCTCGCTCGAACTTATATGCGATCTTCAAATCGAGCGCGCCCGCCAATTTCGCGACCTCTTCCACTATCGCTACGCTTCGGATAACGTTCATCAAATGCTGGCCGAAATCCGACCGGATGTTATCGTATGCACGGTGCAACCCTCTGCCGCTGCTGAATTAGTGAAATCCCTTCTTCCTCTGCGTATTCCTCTGTTCATAGAGAAACCGCCAGGAATATCCCTTTGCGAAGCCACGTCCCTGGCTTCGGCATCCGTAGCATCTGGCGCGTTTACTTTTATTGCATTCAATCGCCGTTCCATTCCCTCGATCGTCCGGCTCAAAGAGTGGGCTGCGCACAACCCTATACGTTTCGCGCGCGCAGAGATGCTGCGCACGAATCGTCTCGAGCCTGATTTCGCTATCGCCACAGGAATTCATGCTATCGACACGATTCGTTTTCTGATGGGAAATCCGGCATCCATCGAAGTCAATCCTCGCACGCACGACAATTCGACGGCGCGCGATTACTCGGTACGGCTTAGCTTTGCGAACTCCGCCGTTGCTGAGATATCTCTTATGCTGAATACCGGCTTACGACGCGAATCCTACTACCTAAGTTCAACAGGAGCCACAGCAGAGGCCGTGCTAGGCTCAGCCTACAGCTCCGAGCTGTGCTTTCAGGGAGACCGATTGTGGTACGGAGAGACGATCACCCAACAACATCTCCTCGACAATGATCCATTGATCGATGGGGGCTTCCTCGGAGAATACGAAGAGTTCTTCCGTCTATTGGCCGAAGGCACTCCGTCTACATGTTCGCTGACGGATGCCGCTTACTCTATGCAATTGGCGGAAGCGGTCCAGAACAATTACTCCGGAACGCTTCCGCCATTATCGATCGAATGATGCTTTCTGCTACCCGGCCCATTCGGGGCAGGGAACTACGCAAACGCTGCATCAGTGCCCAGGTTCAAGCTCAGGCGTGGCAATATCAGGCCGTCTCGTATCACCTTTGGAAGCGCCATGCCACACGCCGCCCCCAAAGGTCGATATATAGATCATCCCCGGATCATTGAGGTCGGGCATAACCCGTTGACCCCATTTGAAGTTATAGCCAGGAATGCGCGTCCAGTGCTCTCCACGATCGTCCGAGCGCCACGCCGAAGATTCGAAGCCAGCGGCATACAGGATAGCCGGATCTCGTGGATCGACGGTCACATCATAGATATGCTGATCGCGGTCCAGAACATTCTTCCAGCTGTTCCCCCCATCGGTTGATAGGAAGATGCCTCCACCATTGCCGTGCGTTCCAGTTGACCTGGTCCACGCTGCAAGATAAAGACGGTTGGGATCCTTCGGATCGACCGTCAAGCCATTCGGACCATTCACCTCCGCCGGCAGCTTCACCGGCGTCCACGACTCCCCTCCATCGGTCGATTTATACAGAGCCCCATCACCGCTCGTGCCTATACTTCCATTTTCGCTGCGCCGTGCAATTGCCACATATAACGTGCCGTCTCCAGCTCTCGCCAGTCTCCAGGCCATAGGCTCATTCTGCACAATGCCGTGATTCTTCAAAACCCACGTCGCTCCATCATCCGTACTCTTATAAACACCCCTTCCCATCGCAGCAACCCATAGGGTCCTTCGTCCCACAGGACTCGACGGATCGAGCAGAATATGAGTCGGAGCCGTCTCAGGCATTCCTGCATTAGAAGCCTTCCACGTGCGTCCTCCATCAACGCTTGAACACACCCCACCCTGATACTTCGTCACAGAGGTCGTTCGCCACATCTTCGGACGCGGCAAATCATGCGTCCCGCTCATCACGCCCCACATCTTCCCCTTGACCGCCGGATCGAATGTGACCCAGTAGGTTGTATTGGTCCACTTCGCTGGCACTCCGGTGATCGATCGTATCCAGGAGCGTCCGTTATCTTCGCTGCGAAAGAGTCCTATATCCGTCGAAGGCAGAAAGCGGCGGTTCGCATCGAAAGGGTCGAATAGATAGCCGTAGCTGTTGGTCACATCGAGCCCTGTACTCGCCCAATCGCCCCCGGGCACCTTCTTCGAATAGGCACCGTTCCAGGTAGCCCCGCCATCGGTAGTGATCATCGTGCGGCCGTAGTCAGTGCCATAGCACAACTCCGGATTCTGCTCTGCAACGCCAAGCTCCAACGGATTCTCGCCCCAGTCCACGCTAATCTGCGAAACCCAGGCATCGTGTATGTTCGTCCCTTGCGTCTTGTCTTCTTTCCACTCTAGCGACCACGTGCGTCCGCCATCCCGCGTCCGTGCTACACCCATCCACGTCTTCCCATCCAGTTGGAGATTGCTATAGGAGACATAAGCCGATTCAGGATGATTCAAGCTCGTCGCGATAGCCCGCACCTTCGCCCCCGTACCAGGCAGCGAAGACAAAGCCCACGAAGCACCGCCATCCCGCGACAAAAATATCCCTGCATCAGAGGTAGCGTAAAGGGTGACTTCTTGCGCCGCTGAGAATCCCGCGCTGATATCCGTAAAAGTGACATTTTGAGGAGCGGGCCGGTCCTCCCATTTCCCCTGCCTCCGAACCGTAACGCCCTTCTTCCCGGCGATATAGATGTCTCGATCCTTCTTGTTCGATCGCGAGTCGATCCATATCCTTTGCGGAGCGCCCGGCAAATCACGAACTTGCTCCCATGTGCTCCCTGAATCTTTAGAAATAAACGCAGCTGCTTTACCGTCTTTGACTCCACCTGCAACCAGCGTGCGTGAATCCGTCGGATCAATCGCTAACGCGACGATCTCCCCCACTGGATTAGAGTCAGAAATAATCGTTTCATCCGCATGATCAGAGTTCATCCGAACATCACGAACCATCGACGGTTTGGGCCAGACCAGCTTCCACGATTCACCGTCATCGGTACTGCGCCACAGCGCCTGCGTGCCAGCGTAAATCGTATGCGCTTGCACCGGATCAAAGGCGAAGAAGCGGACAGTGCCGCGCAGATTAAACATCCGCCACGAGTGCCCTCCATCATGGCTGATATAGGCTCCCGTCATGTCACACGCAACCAGCACCTCGCTGGGATCATGTGGGCTGATCGTCGCGTGATACATCGCGCCGCCACCCCCAGGCCCTACAACGGTAAACTTGTCTGCGTGAGCCATGGAAGAGACAAAGCAAGCTGCAGCTAGCCCAAAGAAGATTACTATTTGTTTTCTTATATTTTGTTTTGTCATTATTTATATTGCCGTTGCCATTGTTTCTAGTCGCTATTCCACAGCCCCGTCAAGCACATAGTACGAACCGCCTGCATGAAAGTTCTGGACAGGCTGTACTTCTTTTGGACGGTTGGCTCGCTCGTTCGCTTGTAAATATCTTGAAAAAATGCCTTTATTCAATCCCTTCTATCTCTTCCAGAACGAGCTTTTTAGCGGCATTTCAACAAGCTATGTTGCGTATTATTTTTTTCTATGTCTTTTTTGTTTGCTTTGTCTTCGTTCTTTGTGATATTCCCTTGTAATCATTTTGGAGGCAAGAGGAATTCCATGAAATCACGAAACCTCATATTGTTGCTCGCAGTCCTTATCCTGGGTATAGGAACCAGTACGGCGAATCTGTTTGCACAGGGAACGGACCTCGGCACGATTCGCGGCACCGTGACGGATTCCAGTGGTGCCATGGTACCCAATGCGCAGGTCGACATCATCGATCTCAGCACCCTCACACCTCATCGAGTCGTTACCAACAATAGCGGCGATTTCGCCGCGGCGGCTCTGCCGAGCGGTAAGTACAAAGCCACCGTCAATGCGCCGGGGTTCGGGACCGCCACCGTTGAGAATATCGTCTTGGCCGGCTCCGATTCAGTTAGCGCCAATGTTGTTCTTCGTGCTTCGGCAAGTACCTCAGTTGAAGTCTCAGCCGACGCCCCGCTCATTAATACTGAGAATCAGACTCTGAGTGAGACGATGACTTCAAGGGCGATCATCGATCTTCCCCGTGATAGCCGCGACATCTATTCCTTCCTCTATATCAATCCAAATATCACGCAGAGCGATGAGCCGGGCGACTTCAAGTTCATTGGAGCACAGAGCTACGGTGCTAGCTTTTCAGTAGACGGTCAGCGCTCCAACGGCGGTATCTTTGGCCAGGCCACGCAGAGCCAGCCATCGCTTGAGGCCGTAGGTGATCTGAACGTCATGTCGAATGCCTTCAGCGCAGAGTATGCTGGTATCGCCAACGTCCGCGTTACCACCAAACGCGGCGGCGCCGGTTACCACGGCTCCATCTTCTACAACAACAAGAATTCTGCTTTGGGGGCTTGGTCGCTTGCGGATAAGGATACTCTCTTTAACTTCGCACCTACCGTCTTCCAGCCCACATTCAACAAGCCATTCTTCAACATCACCGACGTCGGTGGTTCTGTTGGCGGCCCCATTCCCAAGTTGAAGAATACGTGGTTCTTCACGGCCTATGAGCACAACTCGACCATCGAGCCATCCAGCTCGTCATCGTCAACTTTGCCGCATCCAAGTCTTCTGGCCGGCGACTTCTCGCTCATGAATGATGCCACGAAGCCGGTAGTAGGCGATGCGGTTTTGACTCCCGAAGAGATTTTGAATGACACGATCACGACTACCGACCCAGACACTGGACAAACCACTCAGCGCTTCATCAAGATTCCGCAGCGGCTTCTGAATCCCGTTACTACAAAGCTGATCGATGTTTACTTCCCCAAAGTTGGCTTGACTGCCCCCATAAATCCTTCGTTGGGAACCATCGCTCCCCACTTCACAACCTCAGTCCCCGGACATGGAAGCCAGGATGAGGGGACGGTGCGTATCGACCACAACTTCTCCGATTCCAATCGCATCTTCGGTGTCTATCACGTTTCGGCACAAAACACCGCTCTCAACCCGGTTGTTCCTATCTTTACCGGCCTCGGCCTCAGCCAGACGGACCGCAAGAATCACACGGTCTCGCTCTCCTACGCGCACGTCTTCACTCCCAATATCGTCAACGAGCTTCGCGGCGGCTTCAATAAGCAGCATCTTTATACCCACAGCAATACCACGATGTCAGGCTTTCTCTCGAGCATAGGCTTCTCGGATGCGGATACTGCTGCTCTTGGTTCTGTCATCGGACCAGATGAGTTGAACACTCGTGGGCATCTCGCTGTTACCATCGGCAGATTTCAGGCCTTCAGCAATGGAGGACGAAACACAGATCGTCCGGCGGACCAGAATCTCGCCACCTTCGGAGATACCCTGTCCTGGTCGCTTGGCCGCCACAATCTTAAGATCGGCGTCGACTTCGTTCGCAATCAGGCGCTAGATGGATTCGCGGTAAACCGTGGCAACGTGCGCGGTCTCGTCACTTACTCTGGAAGTGGTGCGGACGCACTCGCCCGTTTCCTCCGGGGGGACGCAGCGGACTCCGTCTCCTATGTCAATCTGCCGCGGCCAGCCATGGACGTCCACAACTGGGAGAGCGGATACTTCGTTCAGGATGACTTCCGCGTCAACCCGCGTCTTACCCTGAACCTCGGTCTACGCTATGACCTCATCACCCCGTTCGTCGACAAGAACGACCTCATGGCTAATCTGGATCCCAACTTCCGCGATCCATCCACCGGTCAACTTGGCCGCTTTGTCATCCCTTCCACCAAGACGCTGAAATACCTCGATCCAAACATAGTCAACTTTGGCTATGTCCTTGCCGACCAATCCGGCCTTGGCGTGGGCAGAGGCCTGGTCCAGACTTACAAGGGCGGTATTGGACCCCGCGTCGGACTCGCCTATCAACTCAATCCCAGGACTGTCCTTCGTGGCGGTTACGGACTCTACTATCCCACCTCGGCGGCTCAGGGTATTCGCGATCCGCTTGCGACCAACACGTTCAATCAAGCGCGTACCAAGCGTCAGGTGTCTGCTACCGATCCTGCAGGTTCGCAGCCGCTTTTAGGCTGGCCAAATCCTATGTCAGGCGGCATCGTCAAGGGATTCGGCAACACACCGTCGGCCAACTATGTCCCGGTGGATCTCAAAAACCCACGCATCCAACAGTGGAACGCTACCTTCGAGAGGGAACTCCCCTGGCAGTCGTCTTTCCGGGCCTCTTACATCGGGTCGCAGCAGTCAGGCCAGATCGTGGGCCGCGACCTTAACATGATTCCGCCGAGCGACGATCCCTTCGGTACAACCACCGGCGACGGAGTCACACCTTGCGATCCCAGCGGTAATATCAACCCAGATAATAGCTGCTCCACTTCGCCCGCTGATATGGCTCGTCTCAAGATCCCGGCACTCGGAGACTACGTCACCGGTTTCGGCAACGTGGGCCACAGCCTTACCAGCTCGTTTCAGGCACAGGCACAGCGTCAGGCCAACGGTTTTATGTTCAGTCTGGCGTATACCTTCCTCGACCAGAATTCGTCGGGTTTGGACGTCGGAAACTCCAGCCTCGGTGGTGGTGCCTATAACCCCTTCTCGCCAGATAGCGACTACGGTCCGGACTCTTTCACGTCCCGTCATCGCATCGTGGCCTACGGCATCTTCGACCTGCCCTTCGGGCGCGGGAAGACCTACCTCTCCTCTTCGTCGAGGTGGATGGATGCTCTGGTCGGCGGCTGGCAGGCCTCTACTAACTGGTTCTTCAAGACAGGCGTAGGCTTTACCCCGTTCTACGTCTGCGACGACTGCGATCCGGTTGTTCCCGGCAACGTAGCTTCAGGCGCTCTCGATGCTGTTGGAGACTTCAACGCCACCTCGGTACGTGCAGTCATCAACGGCAATGTCAGAGGCGGAACACCTTCGGGCTTCTTCTGGAACTCGAATGCCTTCAGCTTGCCAAGCATGGGCGGCGATTTGTTCACTCAGCCTGGAATCGCCGTTCGAAACGCGATCTATGGTCCCTCCATGTGGGGTGCCAATCTCGGCGTGCACAAGTCGTTCCACATCAACGACCGTATCGCAGTTCAACTCGGCGCGGACGTCAACAACATCTTCAACCATCCCATGCTCTCTCCGGATCAGGGAGATGGCGGCGGCTGCGAAGGATGTTTCGCCAATGTGGGATCGTTCACTTTGATGGTCGATCAGTCGGCGACGGTAACCCCTGGTCATCAGCCTAAGATCCTGCCGATCGACACGACCGATGAGAACCAGTACAGGCCAAACCCAGACTTCGGACATCTCTTCCGCAGCTACCAGCAGGAGGGAATTGATAGCAACCGTTCCTTCCGTCTAAGAGGCCGCATCACCTTCTAAGACGTTTCGACAATCCAAAAAACGTGGGGCTGGCAGGCTATCTGTCAGCCCCACGTTTTTGCCGTTGCCTCTCTGCCGTTATTCACTAACCCCGTCCTTCGCGTAAGTCTTATCGCGCGGAGGATGGGATTGAACACACTCAAACCACTAGCCGTCGCCTTTCTTGTTTGTCATTCAGTAAGGATCTGCTTTTGTCTTTGCTGTTGTGGTTGCTTTGCTGTTGACGTTGTCTTTTTCTCGCCCTAACCACAAATGTCATCTCGACCCGCAGCAATGGATAGTTTGACCGTCCATCGGGCGGGAAGAGATCACCGTATTCGCTTTTGCGGTTCGCTTTAATCAAATTCCAATCAATAAAATCAATGACTTATAAGATTAATTCTCAAAAACCTCAGCAAAACCGCATGTCAATCCCCTAAGTGGCATAACTAACACAAAATAAGAGACATCCGCATTGCAAGGGAGTTTTATTGAATCAGCTAAACTATATATAGAGTCAAAAAGAAAGCCCGACCAGAAGGTCGGGCTTCTCATTTAATCCCATAACTCTTTTAGAAAGAGGAATTTACCTGTAACCCTTTTAGAAATACAAATTTACAAACAGATGATGACCCATATAAAACAAAATAAAGGAGATAGAATACATTACCCCTGGGGGGGTACCATCCGGGAAAGTCGCATGACCACTGGAAACATTCTGGGGGCTTATTTCACCAGTTCGAGCTTTCCGAAGCGTTCCGGAGTGTGAAATGTATCCCTCATAGGAGCCTTCCATGCGATCGACTTTTGCCGCTCAGGTGGTCCCTGGCCGCGGAACAAGTTAGCGCGAAAGACAGTTCCCGCCTCAGGCGTGCGCTGGTCGATCGCAGAGAAGGGTATACGCATCGCGCCATACCAGATCTTTACCTTCGGATCGATCCGGGCCGCAACCTGAAACCCCGAGTTCCAGGTCCACCCATCTTCGTGGTGAGGAAGAGCTAGGTTGATGTCGAGGTCGACCCACTCTCCCTGTGGCGAAACCTCAAACTCTTTATAGCGCCGGATATCGTGAAAATCGGACCCGATAAAAAGCTCTGCGACATCCCAATTCCAAAGCTCATTTGTCTCGGCCACAGTATTAGGCGAAGGCTTCAAATGAAGCTCTTCATAAGGACAGACGAAAAGCAGATAAAGATTATCTTTTGTCCATCGCGAGCGCACCTCAGTTCGATGATTCGGAACGAGCCTCCCCTGAGTGTCCACCTCGGCGTAAACCGGCACCGCGCCACGCCAGAACGCTGACTGCGGATTTGTCTCCAGAGAGACATCTCCAGCGGCATAGACACTCTTGAAGGTTGAAGTACCCGAATCCTGAGCAAATGCAGTACTAGTCATAACAAGCAGGCATGTAACCAGAAACCGATTCATCGATCAACACCTTAGTCACTCAATGCACCATTAGACAGTTAGAGGAGCACCTACACCGTAATGTGCAGTTCACGTGCCGCGTTCCCGTTGTAGACCTTGCGCAAGATCGACTCCGGAAGGTTGATGCCATAGATGCGCCAACGACCCTGTGGCGGTACATTCGCAGGCGCATAATCGAAGTACTCATCATCCGTCTCCAGGAATCGATAGTAGATCTCATAGAGCTTGTCATTGAACACCTGCTGCGGATACTCGTCGCCATGAGGAGTAGCATCGGTCCCAAAAAGAATCCTGTCCTGATACTTCTCGAAGAAAGCTCGGGACGTTCGCGGCTGGCGTCCCAACTCGCCAATACGCGCAGCAATGTCCACATTCATATTCTCAAAGCGATCCATGTTCTCTGCCACGTTCCCTAGATTCTCCGCAAAATTGCCCACATGTAGAACAATGAACCTGGTCTTCGGATGACGAGCAAACACTCGGTTCCGCGCCTCAAGCAACTCCGCATTGCTTGGAAAATCGCCACCGTGGAACGACCAATCCGGATGATTGTTGAGCTCTTCATACCTCTCGTTGAATCGATCAGTAGGCAGGAAGAAAGCAACTGGATCCGAGACATGAATCGCGACCGGCATATTCAACTGCCCGCAAGCATCCCACATCGGATCGAACCGAGGATCGTCAATCTTCACCAACGTACCCGAGGTAAGATCAGACCTCAAATACAATCCCAGCGTCTTCAGAATCTTGAGACCGCAAGCCCCATCTTTATATGCCTGTTCGATTGCCTGAGCTTGCAGCTTCGGGTAATTAGGATCGAGAAACGACGAGTAAGAAGGTTCGGTAAATGTATAAAACCGGTTGTGAAAAGCACGATCGTACTTCCTCACAGTCTCAGCGAGACCTGCACCATAACCTCCGGTCAGATTGACCATGGAGCGAATGTTCTTTCGGTCCATGACAACGAGCAACTCCTCTGGCGTTCCCAGAAACTGCCGTTCGGGAACCAGTTCCACACCATTCTTCGACTTGGCCGAGACGGAGATGTGTGTATGAATGTCGATCACCGGAAAGCGCGCTCTCTCCACATGTGTCTCACGCACCTCGAGCATGCTCTTTGGCTCGAAGTCGACAAGACTCAACGCACCAGGTCGGCTCTGCGCGTTTGCCGACGAGGCAGGAAACACAACCCCGGCCTGGGTCACCGCTCCACCGACCAATCCCAATCCAGTTGAACGCAGTAGTTGACGGCGATTCATTACTCGTTATCTCCCTATTTACCGTTTACAAGCGCAGCTCAGCATTTGTTTCACCCCAACTCTACCATTCAATTCATCGTATATGTCCACTTTTATTACGTTTTGTATCTTTGTCTCGCCCAACGGTAATGCTCAGTCTTGAGTTTGCAAAAATACTGAAAGGCAGGCAATTGCGCTCGCTTATTTGCCAAGAATGAATTCGCTGTTAGCTCGTAGTACATCTCCGAGCCGAAATAAGTTCTCGTGGCAGCCGTTTTTTCATGTAAAACGAAATAAGAAGTAATCAAACGATATTTTGGTCAGGGCCGGATTCGTGGAAAAAGAGATGACAGGTTCACCCGAGGCTCCACAGCTCCAGCGGTCGTTGAAGCTGTGGCACCTCATCGTATATGGCATCATCATCATCCAGCCCACGGCTCCGATGGGCATTTACGGTGTTGTCAGCAACATCGCTCGTGGGCATGTGGTCACCACGATCTTCATTGCGATGATAGCGATGCTATTTACCGCAATTAGCTATGGGCGCATGGCTCGCGTCTACCCTCGCGCCGGTTCTGCCTTCAGCTATGTCTCCGAGGAACTCAATCCTAAACTCGGGTACGTAGTTGGCTGGGCAATGCTAATGGACTATCTTCTCAATCCTATTATCTGCATCATCTGGTGCAGCCAGGCTGCACGTAATGTCGTGCCCGGCGTCCCCTATGCGTTCTGGGTGATCGCATTTGCGCTACTTTCGACTTATCTCAACACGCGCGGTATTCAAACATCGGGCCGCGTCAACGCTATTCTCTCTATCGCTATGAGTCTGGTCGTAATTCTGTTCCTTGGAGAAGGCATCCGCTATATCTTCTCTACGGTGCAGCCTACAGGTCGCGATCTTCTTCGGCCCTTCTACGATCCAGCGACATTCTCTACTTCAACTCTCTTTCGCGGTACTTCTGTGGCGGTTCTTACCTATATCGGGTTCGACGGAATATCGACTATGGCAGAAGAGGTGGAGAATCCACGACGGAATATCTTGCTGGCGACCGTCTTTACCTGTCTCATCATTGGTATTTTGTCGATGGTTCAGGTGTATGTAGCGCAACTGGCGTGGCCGGCAAATCAGCCTTTTCCACCATCGATTGTGGATACTGCGTTCGTGCATGTAGCCGCGCGCGTTGGCGGGCCGTTTTTGTTTCAATTGCTCAACGCGACTTTGCTCATTGCGAATATGGGATCCGCAATCGCGGCGCAATTTGGGGCGTCCCGCCTCATGTACAGCATGGGAAGAGACAAATCGCTGCCTCCACGGGTCTTTGGCGCGATCCATCCTCGCTATCACGTGCCACGAAACAATGTTCTGATTGTTGGCGCGATCGCGCTTATGGGAGCTTTTCTACTTACCTACGAACAGGGAGCCGAACTACTTAATTTTGGCGCATTCATAGCATTTATCGGCGTCAACGCTGCTGCCCTGGTTCACTACAAGTTCCGCTCGCAGGAGAAAGTTACGCTTCCACTTCTTATTCCAGCGCTGGGGATACTGGTCTGCACTTTCATCTGGATTCACCTGAGCCACAACGCTCAGATCCTTGGTGTCCTCTGGATTTGCGTCGGATTGCTTGTCGCCTGGTTCATGCGAAAAAGCAGAAAGCTCATCGCCCAGCCTCAATAACGTATATCGCCGCCCTCAGGCGGTGAACCGAAGATGCGATTCAGCTGTCTTCAGCAGAAATCTCTGCGGTCCTTTCACGGCATTGCGCTCCCTTAAAAGAGCGGGATGAATACGTAAGCGTAAATGCGGGATATTAGTTTTTTTTATTTTGATTTATCTTTTGGTGACTTTAGCTTCGCCAAGTTGCTATTGTCCATCCCCAAGTTAACAATCCTGTTTCTGAGGTGATCGATGAAGCGTGTTTTGTTGAGCCTTTCCTGCTTCTTTTTTGTAGCCCTCCCCCTCCAATCCCTTGCTCAAGCCGGAACCTGTGCCGGTATGACCCTTGGGCAAAACTCAAGCCTCAACGGATTCATTCCGTTCCCAACCACCGATCCGTGGCGGCAGGACGTAACAGCCGCTGCTGTCGACCCGAATTCAGCCTCCATCATTTCGTTCATCGGCGGCACCGTCCCACTTCATCCAGACTTCGGTTCTGGACAAATCGGGAAGTCAACCATTGGCATTCCCTATCAGGTTGTTAGCGTCACGCCGACCGTTGCGATTGCGTATACCGCCAGCGCCAGCGAGAGCGATCCAGGACCAATGCCGATTCCCGTCGGCGCGCTCATCGAGGGCTATCCCAAGGCCGGAGGAGCAGGAGACAAGCATGTGCTTGTTCTTGACCGCGACAATTGCTTCCTCTACGAGCTCTATAATTCAAAGCTGCAAACCGATGGCTCGTGGAAGGCTGGTTCGGGCGCAGTATGGGACCTGAACAATAATAGTCAGCGCCCCTACACCTGGACTTCAGCCGATGCGGCGGGCCTTCCCATCTTCCCGGGGCTTGCGCGTTACGATGAAGTTGCAAACGGCGTAATCAATCACGCACCCGTTTCACACTCCCCTCCAGCTTGGCCGCGTTCGTGCCGCCGGCAAAACATTGGGCTCCAAACTCAACCAATACGTATGCTCCACCAATGGGCATGCGGCTTCGCCTGCACGCTAGCTTCGACATCTCCTCATACTCTCCTCAGGCGCAGATCATTCTCGCTGCACTGAAAAAATACGGGATGATCATGGCAGATAACGGTAGTGCCATGTACATCAGTGGCGCTCCAAACGATGGATGGGATAACACAGATCTACACTCTCTTGATGGCGTAACAGCGGCAGATTTTGATGTATTAACAGACAGCCCGCTGTACACCTCATCGAATATCCCCACCGGTTCTGCGCCGACCATCTCCAGCTTTACGGCCAGCTCAACAAGCATCACGGCAGGCTCGTCCACGACGTTGAGTTGGAGTGGCACCGGCGCTTCCTACTACATCATTTCGCCACAAATCGGCGCTGTCAGCGGTACCTCGGTGGCAGTCACACCCACAGCAACTACAACCTACACCCTCTACAGCACCAATCAGTATGGGCGCACGACAGCAACAGTAACAGTCACCGTCCACTAACAAGATAGCGCGGCACATGAAGATTTTTCGTGTGCCGCGCTACATCCTCAGAGCGAAAATTTGGACTGCTATTCGGTTGCTGTAAAGTCTCCGAGACAAGCTCTGCTATAGCTGTTCAACACTGCCCGAACATTCGCAATCGCAATCGCCTTCGGATCATTTTGCAGACTTCCAGCACGTATCTCGTCGTACTGGCGCGGACAATATTGGCTCAGCAAAGTCTCAGGGATGGCTACTCGCTTCAGATTGTCTATTAGCCTGGCGACAGAAGTCTCTATCTCAGGAAATCTCCAGTAGTAGCGAATCCGGTCGCTATAGCTGTAAATGCGAAGCACCCTGTGTTGATCCGTATCCCCGCGATAATATTTCTTCCAATCTGCAGGATGAGCCTGCATCGTACTTTCCATCGTCTCTACAAGATGCGACCGCTCCGCTACGGGCACAAGTTCGCGTTCAATCGCCGCTAGCGAATAAAACGTCTCTCGCAGTGCAAACGTCAACGCCGGCCCCACTTTCAGAATCGAAAAACCATCGCGGATCAGTTCTTCATAGGCGTGCGGCTTCTGGTAATCGCTCGAGTGCGCCTCCATCACCAACTCTGGATGGGCTTGCAAAAAGCTCTGCAGATGCGAGGCCTTCTCTGCATCGTAATCAACAACGGAATCATGATCGAACTCAACACCCGGCTGCACCACAACCGCAATGACACGCTCCCACGCAGCGTCCAGGCTCGCATCGTGAAACGCCTCGCGATGCACCGCGAGCGTGCGCTCCACCGCCTCGCATGTCGTCACTTCAAGCGTATTCAAAGAGTGAGTAGCCCCACCCGGTGTAGGGACCTCGGTGCCGATAACATATACCACCGGCGGCAGTCCCAGCCGGCTTCGCGCAGACTCCGCAGCACGGCACAGGACGCACGCACGCGTCGCCATTACCTCATCGGGAACGATCGCAGGATCATCCGCGCAGCGCATACTGGCATCCAGATGGATCTTGGTAAAGCCAGCTTCGACGTAGATGCGAACCATCTCTTCGGCATGTTGCATCGCCGTCGCCGCATCCAAATGCTGCCAGGGATTGGGTCCGAGGTGGTCTCCTCCAAGAATCAGGCGCCCGGTATCGAAGCCCAACTGGGCGGCAATGCCGTAGACATAGTCACGAAACATCACGGGGGTCATCCCCGTGTAGCCTCCAGCCTGGTTTACCTGGTTGGAAGTTGCTTCTAATAGAAGGTGAGCGTTGTCTGATCGAGCCTGTTGCATGGCTGCTTCGATCACCCACGGATGCGCGGAGCATACTGAGTAGATCCCCTTTTTCCCACGGGAAGTACGAAGAAATTCCTGCAAATATTGAGACAACAGAACACCTCACAGATGGCGGAAGTCGTCACTCGACGCTAAGCGTAGATGGCAAACTTCTCGACAACTCGGCTGATAACCCCATTGGGGCTGGGTGAATCCGGCTTCAGGCCAAGCTCGATGGAAGAGAAGAGTCCAAACATCTGGCTGAAGATGACATCCACCGCCGGACGATAGGCATCCGCCAAAGCATCGAATGCAGCGCAGTGAAGGCTGTAATCGCTAGCGGCATCCATTTGTCCCACCGCAACGATTGTACGCACGACCTGCTTAGCTCGAATCTCGTTCAGTAGATCGATATCGTATCGTCGTCGTCTGTCGTCCGTGGAGATGAAGCCGGTAAAAAGAGTTTCGTTGTTCAAGGAGGACATAGGCCCGTGCCGTAAACCAAGCGTCGTCTCATGCATCGTCTGAATATCGCCGCTGGTCAACTCGAGAACCTTCAGCGAGGACTCACGGGCGGTCGCTCCCAGCGCTCCAGCACCTACAAAGCAAGCCCTGCGGTAGCTGCGCTGCGCAAGACTATGGGCCAGGGTAGCGCCTTCCTGTAAGAGA
Organism: Edaphobacter sp.; assembly: GCA_035317185.1. Taxonomy (GTDB): domain Bacteria; phylum Acidobacteriota; class Terriglobia; order Terriglobales; family Acidobacteriaceae; genus Edaphobacter. The sequence continues at coordinate 5,294 of DATHHN010000029.1, read as the reverse complement.
TAATCAGCGGCGATCGTCATGTAGTCCAGAGTCTCTTCGGAGAACCCTCTGTCCCACAGATGTGCAAGCTCCTGCCCAAACACAACCATATTCGTAAACGAACTGGTCATCGCCAGGCTGCGGTCGTTTACTGCATCGTCAAGCAACATCGCAAAGCAACTGCTGCTCTGTTGAGCGAGCTCTACCATGCGACCATTTTTGTTGCAGCTGACAACCAGATGTCTCACCCTTGGGCTTGAGGCCAGTGCCTGCTCAAGGACGGCCACTCCCTCTGGACTATCGCCCGAGCGAGAAAATGAGACCCAGAGATAGTCGCGGTCCGGAATTATAAGATCGTCGCGATTGGTAAGCAGGTCTGTGCTGGCGATGGCAGAAACCTCGCAGCCCCATCGGCTGCGCAAAAGATTAGCGATGGAGTGGCCAATGTAGTCTGAGGTTCCGGCTCCGACCAGATAAATGGTCCAACGCTCTTCATGGGCCTGGCGCAAAAAGCTTGCCAACTCGGTTCGGGCCTCCTCAAAGAGTCGATGCGTTGTTTGCCAAGTTGCCGGTTGCTGCGCTATCTCGGCGGGCGTATGAAGGAGTCCTCGCTCCTCTTTTTCAGTTTCGGGAAGAGCCAGAAGACGCGAGAGTGGATTCACTATGCTGATTCCTCGTTAGTGCGATAAAAAGAAACAATAAGAAGCTAAAGTAAACCATTATTCGATGCTTTATGCAAGTTAAAGACTCAAAGAAAAGTTTGTTCACTTCTCTCGATTTTAAAAGCCCGTGTAGCTTCGGCGAGCGAAATTATTAGTATTTATACTGTTAGCACCACAAAGAGCCAGACGGATGTCGTTTTTACGTCTTCTGGCCGTGGCTACAAAACGAAGGCTAAAGTAATCTGCGAGTTACCAAACGACAATGAAAACTTTCGACTTAACCATTGCGGGGGAGCTTAATCTCGACCTCATTCTCTACGGCCTTCCAGCAGAAATGCAAACGGAAAGAGAGCTGCTTGCAAGTGATTTCCGCGCTACTCTTGGCGGTTCGTCTGCGATCGTTGCACATAATGCGGCGACGATTGGAGCGCGCGTAGCATTCACAACGCTGGTCGGTGTGGACGACTTTGGCCGCCTCGCCATTGAACGTTTGCGTGCGGCAGGAGTCGATATCTCGCACACAACCCGACACAATACGGTTGCAACCGGTGTGACAGTTCTGCTGCCACACGGCGATCAGCGACACATTCTCACTTTTCCAGGAACGATTGCTGAGCTGATCGTTGGCGATCTCGATTTCGATTTTCTTGTACAGGCGCGCCATTTTCATCTTTCCTCGCTCTATCTACAGCGGGGTCTTCATCCTGGCTTGCCGGATCTTTTGCGTCGACTGAAACAGGCGGGCCTCACCATTTCGCTTGATACGAATGATGATCCGGAGAACCGATGGGGAACGCCGCTGGGTGAAGTTCTGCCCTTCGTAGATGTATTTATGCCAAATGAAGACGAAATATGCCGAATGACAAACTGCGACAATTTGGACAATGCTGTTCAGTCGTTGACCGTAAAGGTTCCTACAATCGCAGTAAAACGCGGACGCCGCGGTGCCCGTATCTATGAACACGGCCGCGCTTCCGATGTTGCTCCACTCAATGTCGTACCTGTGGATACGATCGGCGCTGGTGATAGCTTCGATGCAGGGTTTCTGCGTGCGTATCTTCTTTCCAAAGATATGATCACGTGTGCACGAGCGGGCAATATTACAGGCGCTCTCTCAACTCAGGCTTCGGGTGGAACCGAGGCGTTTTGCGATCCAGTTTTGCGCGATGCGTTCTTAAAGGAGCATCAGTTTTTTGAACTCTTAGGATAGTAGCCATATCTGAGAGCGGATTCGTTTTTCAAAGAATCCCGATCCATCCGTTGGATGTATGACCGTTGTTGCTGCGGGCGCATACCGGTTGGATTCAGAGAAGCCGATTCAGCGAACGAATATTCCAAATTGGAGGAGGCTCGTCAAGATCCAATCCATGCGAAATGACAGTTCGAATTTGCGAGCAAGCGGACACATCGTGCTAGCCGCCGCTATTCTCGGATCGAGCATGGCCTTTATTGACGGAACGGTCGTCAATGTCGCACTTCCCGCTCTGCAGAATGCTTTCCATGCTTCAGTTGCGGACGTGCAGTGGGTGGTGGAATCGTATGCTTTGATGTTGGCGGCGCGGCTGCTCGTGGGCGGCTCTCTTGGAGATATCTTCGGCCGCCGTAAGGTATACGTTTTTGGCGTCGTCGTGTTTGCGGCCGCCTCCGCGTGGTGTGGCCTCGCCCGAAACATTGACATGCTGATCTGGGCCCGTTCGATTCAAGGTATAGGAGCGGCTTTGTTGGTACCCGGGAGTCTCGCGCTGATCACGGCATCCTTTCCGGAAAGCACGAGAGGACAGGCTATCGGTACATGGTCCGGCTTCTCCGCGATAGCAGCTGCCGTCGGCCCCGTCATCGGCGGTTGGCTGATCGAACACTCTTCATGGCGCTGGGTCTTCTTCCTGAATCTGCCACTTGCTTTGATGGTCATCCTGCTGTCGGCCAAAGTGCCGGAAAGCCGCAACGAGAAAGCCTCACATCATCTCGACTGGCCTGACGCCCTTCTGGCGACGCTAGGCCTTGGCGGCATTACGTACGCGCTGATTGATTGGCCGGCTCGCGGCCATCATGGCGGCCATCTAGTCACTACTGCAGCAGGTTTGGGCGTAGTTGCTTTGGCGGGATTCGTCGCGGTAGAGCATTGGTCTCGCGCCCCGATGGTTTCTCTCAAGTTATTTCGCTCACGAAATTTTGCAGGCGCGAATCTGTTGACACTGTTCCTGTATGCATCGCTCGGTGGATTGATGTTCTTCTTTCCGATGGATCTGATTCAGATCCAACACCACACAGCCGCCCAGGCAGGTGCGGCATTTCTTCCTTTTGTGGTCATCATGTTTGGGCTGTCACGCTGGGCTGGCGGTCTGGTTGCGCGCTATGGATCGAGGCTTCCGCTCACAGTTGGACCCCTCGTTGCAGCTTGCGGCATCGCACTTTTCGCGCTTGCTCCGCAGAATGGAAACTACTGGACCTCATTCTTCCCGGCAGAACTTCAGGGCAGCGTTGATATCACTGATATCGGTTGAGTACTCCCCTTCGCTACCCTGGCCGTAGGTGCGCTGGCTGTTGCTTTGCTAATTATGTGTCCTACTTCTGTGCTAATTATTTGGCACACACAAGCCTAATCAGGCCTGCCCAATTACCAGGTTCTCGCGGGCTGTTTCGACGATGTCCACCGACAGGCTCTCAAGACCGTTGATCGCTAGAACACGTTCCATTTGAGTCAGCAGGCGAACGAGCAGGCGGAAGTTTCCACAGGTTAGTCGAATCACAGCGGCGATAACCTCCGGTGCAGGAGGTGAAGCAGGCAGGTGTATGCCGACCGGCGTCCATCGTTGGTCCAATAGGGCTTGGATATCAGCATCACTCAGCGCTCTAAACTCGTGGACAAAGCCTATCCGTGAGAAGAACTGCGGGTACCGGGCGATACGTTTTTCGATTCCTGGCATGCCGATGAGCACCATGCCTAGCCCACTTTGATCGAAGATGGAGCGCAGTTGCTCAAGACTGTTCATTGCCAAGCGATCTGCTTCATCGACGACAATCAGGGTCGTCGGGTCCGGGATTGCTTCAAGTCTGGACTCGTACTCGTGGAGCGTGTCGTAGTACGTCGGCTTGAGAGGAAGGGGATGGTTGGGTCGGTAATCTCGATCCTCACGATGCTCCACGCGCCAAGCCTCGTCCCGACTGCGAAGAATATCGAGCGTTGTCCTTTGTTCCGCACGCGTTGCTCGTTTTGCTACGCTGCAGAGAAGAGCTCGAGCGTTTCTGACGTCGTTGTCTATCCGAGACGGTGTGTTGATGACTTCCGGTGTGAAGAGGACCGTGTCGATTAGCTTGGCATCCGAAGCCTCTGCGTTCCAGCGGTCCAAAGGAACGATCTTCTCGATGCGACTGTGGTGAATTGCTGAAAGCGTTTTGCCCACTCCAGGTGGACCGTAGCACAGACCGATATAGCGGTCTCGCCGGCAGGCTTCGCAAAACTCCACGAATCGTTTGTACTCGAGAGTCTCTACAAATACCGGCAGTTCACTACTCGTTGAAGTAGCGTTTGAGCTTGGAGGGCTTTGATTCGGCGGGTATGACCGTGCTTGCATGAAGGTCCTCTCTTTGCATGCCTCGTTTGAACTCAAGCAACGTGTCAACGGTTTTCAGCCGATCCTTGACGATGGCCCGCAGTTGTTCCCGGCGGCGTTTGCGGGCGTTTACGATCTCCCGCAGCGGAACCGTCTGGCCGGCCAAATCGGCCGAGATGGCTCGGCAAAGGAACCGATCACGATAGAAGACGCGAATTTCGCCCATGTCCCTCGGATCGAAGCGAATCGTTACCTCTTCACCGACATAAGCTGCGAGCGTGAGCGACAGGTAGCGGAAAGTATGAAAGTGAATGCCGTCTGGCCGGACCTTGCGCGTACGGACCTCGTGGATCAACAAGAGGTCCAGCCGTTCTATGCTGTCGGGCATGCGTGGCAAGAAGCCACCTTGTTCCCATCGCTCTTTGGGGGACAGTTTGCCTTCTGAACCGGGACGTCGATGGTAGACCTCCAGCAGAAAAGTGTGGAACTGCTTTTCGAGAGAGTCGAGCGTAAGAGTCGCCTTTCGTCCGGTCCTTGCGGTGTAGCCGTCCAGGTCGCACAAGAACATCTCGTTGACCGTGCGGAAGAAGCGCTCGATGCGGCCTCGACCCTGGGGCTGTCCCGGCGTAGAGAACACAAGCCGCATCTTCAGGTCCGCCGCCACCTGCTCCAGATGTTTCGATCGGAAGTCCGATCCGTTGTCTGTGTAGAGAACATCTGGAATTCCGCAGATCTGCCAGTGGGGATCACCTTTACGCCAGATACCCTGGCGCAAAGCCAAGCTCGTGCGCAAGGAAGAAGGGGCTTCGAATCCGAGATAATATCCGGCCACGGCCCTGCTGTAGTCATCGATGACGATCGTTAGCCAAGGCTTCCCGACGGACCCATCCTCGCGCAGCAGCTTGATGTCGAGTTGCGCGTGATCAACCTGCCATATCGAGTTCGGCTTGAGAGCTTCGCGCCGGTGGACCAGATCGAAACCTTCGCTGTATGCCTTGTTGCCGCGGTGAGCCAACATCAGCAACCCAGCTGGAAGGTTTCGTACGATCCGATGAACGACCGCATAGCTGGGCTTTCGCTCTTGAAGAGTCTCTGCCAT
>DATHHN010000028.1:0-99932 GCA_035317185.1 Edaphobacter sp. | reverse complement strand
CACGGGCCAAGGACCGACACCTTTGGAACGCAGCTCATCGAGCCTGCGTGCATCCGGAAAGACGCTCAGGTAAAACTCAGCGGCTTCTTCGGCGTTGTCATTGAACCAGAGGAATGGCGCAAGTTTGTTCATGGCTGGCATAGTAGCAGACTGGAGGTCACTGACGACAAGCCGACTTTCCGTTACTAATCCCCTCGATGAGCGGATCCGCGATCGTGAAGGGCCAATGACTGAGACCCTAGCGAAACAAAATGCAGAACTCTGTCCGTAAAGGTCTGAATAGCGTTCTGGAAACCTCTCCGAGCTGGCATATCGGTGTACGACCTGAGTAGATAACCGGCACAGACGCCTTCACCTCACGAGGCGAAGCCTACCGTCGATTCCCACCTCAACAGGCTCGGACCACGCAAAAGGTGGTTGTCCATAGGTGCCCGAGTCGAGGAGTTGTGCTTCGCAATAGTCCTCAGGCTGGAGCGACGTGAGAAACAGGCAGACTGGCGCCATAATCGGCTTAGGAGCGTCGTCAAATCTGATCTGCATCTTTACTTCGAGACGGCGTTCGCGATTGAAAAAACCCGCCCGGAGCTCGGCCCTGATCCCGTTCTCCAGAACAATCGCCGAGCCGTGCATGCAACAGATCGCATAAAGAGTCAGAAATGTTTTGATGCCAGCAAGCGCCGGGATGTCTGCGTCAACAAGGATTGAATTCAGCGAAAGCACATCCCGAAATTCAGCAAACAACTGCTCGTCTGTGAAAGCCGGTTTCCAGATGAAGTGATTCCCGAGGTACTCGATGATCTTGAGTTCCTGCGCCGATAGGGCTTCTCCGCGCTCGAGCTCAGGAAGGCCGCTCTTGAGTCTTCCTTTGATTGTGCCACGCTGGAAGCCGCAACCGGCTTCCAGCGTGGCTGTCAGAGGCTAGGCGAAAGTTTGCCCACGCTGCCCGAGCGATGTCTTCGAGGGATGTTTTTTGGCCGCGAAAACTTAGGCTCCATACGTCGATACTCGTAAATACATCGCGGCCCGTTTGCGTTACAAGGCCTTTCTGCCGTTCGGCACGGTGAGCAACAAAGTCACCAATTTCGCGGACACTCTCCCGGTTGTGAGCACGGTCACGTAGGGCCAGAAATAGACGGTGCAAATCGTGGACCTGATGAGAGCCAGCCAACAGCCTTTGAACCCTGCCGCGAAGATCGTCGTCAATCAACATGTGGAAACCTCGCGAGACGAAACCTTCCATAACTGTAATTCTCGACGCAATGCAAGGGAGGATTAAGCCCATTATGCTTGCAGTGCCTTCGTCTATCCATAGGACCGGAAGGGACGTTTGACATATCGTCGGTATCCCCCTGGTTTGAGCTTTATCCTCCATTAACGGTAGGGGCATGATGAGAGGTCCACGCTCGTTAACAGGCCAATGCACTCGATAAGCGGTGCTGGAGACGACCTCGAAGCATCCATTCTGATAAATGCGCTTTTCGTCACTTGAGCCATCCCTGACGAGAAGCCGACTTATCGTTACTTATCAGTGCTCGATGGAGTGAATTGACGATTTCGCAACAACTGATCTGGCTGAGAAGTAGAGATAGTCCCTCGTTCGCCGTTCTCAATCATTCAATAGAGGAGCTATTCTGTGATTACGTGGTCAGCCCACTCAATCAGCGACACAAATATTGTCGGGTTACCGTACTTCGCCCCATAATTGTTCAGATCCGCTTCGGTCACGCCTCTGGCGCGAGAGCACGCCCCACAAGCGTAGATCTGAATACGCTTTGCGGCGAGTCTATCCAGCGTCTCGCCCACAGGCGGCCATCCGACCGGCGTAACCGAGTTGGCGAGGGTCTTTCGCATCAATGCAACTGCTTCCCCCAGCAGAAAAATCTGCACCTGGTGTCCAGCTTCCGCGAGTGCCAACCCATGCAAGAAGGGGAACGCCGCTTTGGTTGGATCATCGGAGCCCCACGCACTCTTCATCACAATCTTGAGCGACTTGTGGGAGGCCTGCCCCTCCAGAGAACCCCCAGCCACAACCAATGGTAGAGCAGCCAATTGAGCCAATCGTGCCAGGAATAGTCGACGCCCCATGAGGTTTCTCCTTGGGGGAGAATCTTATACCCGGCCCATTATCCAAAATATATTCGGCGCAATTTTATTTAGAGGAAAGGGTCAGCTGAAAACCCTACAACCCCATCCCCTCCTTAGGTCGACTGCGCTAACAGGGCTTAGCACTCATCCAGCACCGATGCTGTCAGGATTAGTAACGACAAACGCGCATCTCGTCGTTTACTTCTGGACCTCGTCAATTCGGAAGTTGTTACTTAGACGTCTAATTAGTTCTCGGCCACACCGTTCCAATCAATTTGCTGTCTTATCCACGAGTTCCCAGCAACAACTTCAACTCTTTCACCTCGGCTGCAAGCTCCTTGATCTCCTTCAGAACCTCTGCACGCTCCGTATACGGACGCATCGGGTCTTTCTGTTCGACATAGAAGTTTCCGCTCGGCTCCAGAACACACTTCTCAACTTGCGAGAAATCGCTCAATCCCTGCTTGTGGATCACCGTCTTCAACTCCAGCTCTGTCAACGCCTCTTTCTTCGCAGCCTCCCAATCCACCACACCATGCCGAATCAGCACTGTCTCCTCTCCCTCCAGTGCTTCATTCAGCTTCGGCATATTGAACAGCGCCCGCGTCAGCAGCCAGTTGATCGTCAGCAGAGACAGCACTCCCACAATCCCCCCCGACACCGAATTGTCGTCCCCGATGATCGAGTTCTGCACTGTGTTCGACAGGCAAAGCAGCACAACCAGGTCGAACGGATTCAACTGCGCCAGCTCCCGCTTTCCAAAGATCCGCAGAAACACGATCAGGCACAGATATACGATCACAGGGCGAAGTATCTTCTCGAGCAACGGCAGGTGCAGATGGAACATGCTCTCAATCAAGGGAGACTCCTTTTTACAACCAGCAAATCACCACGACGAAGTCACGATTGCCAGACAAAAAACCACCTTTTGCCTATCGTTTTTTACAAAAAACCTAGGAATATCGCTGTTTGTGCCACTCCCAGGCGCTCGAAATAATTTGGTCCAATTCTGCAAAATGTGGCTTCCACCCCAGCTCCGCTTTAATCTTCTCCGAGCTCGCCACCAGCACCGCCGGATCCCCTGCGCGCCGGTCACATTCCTCAATAGCGATAGGCTTTCCCGTTACCCGCCGTACTGATTCAATCACTTCCAGCACAGTAAAACCCTGACCATTCCCGATGTTGTAGATAAGCTTGCTCCTTTCCTTAAGTGCCCCTAATGCAAGCAGATGGGCCTCCGCCAGATCGCGCACATGGATGTAATCCCGAACAGCGGTTCCATCCTTGGTCGGATAATCCCGGCCAAAAATCTTGATGCTCGCCCGCCGCCCCAACGCCACATCCAGGATCAGCGGAATCAGATGAGACTCGGGCTCATGCGCTTCTCCGTACCCTTCAATGGCCCCAGCCACATTGAAATATCGCAGGCTCGCATAGCGGAAACCGTGCGATACATTCATCCAGCCAAGCATCTGCTCTACCAGCAACTTGCTCTCACCATAGGGGTTAGTGGGCTTCAGCTTTGCATCTTCGAGGATCGGCGTCGATTCTGGTTCCCCATAACAGGCCGCTGTCGAACTGAATACCAGCTTGTTGTGTCCTGTGGCCAGCATGGCCTCGAGCAGGCTGAGCGTCGAAGCCGTGTTGTTACGAAAATAAACCTCAGGCACCTTCATACTCTCGCCAGCTTCGATTAGAGCGGCAAAATGCATCACTCCATCGAACGGCCCGGTCTTCAGCGTCTTCTCCACCAGAGCACGGTCTGCCAAATCGCCTTCCACCAACTCGACGCCGTTGGCCACCGCTAAACGCTTGCTATGGCAGAAGTTGTCCAACACTGTTACGGCGTGACCACCTGCCAGAAGCAGCCGTGTCACCGTACCGCCGATATAGCCCGCACCGCCCGTTACCAGAATCTTCATTAAAAAATCTCCCAGTGGTTTCTATCTTGGATACCACAAAAGTACCAGTGTCAACGACATACGCTTACGGCAATATACTTGCAGTAAGTGACTGGCAGAGCCCCGGTACCATCTGCATGCACGGCGTCTGCTGCAACCTTTTGCATTGCTTTTTTGGTTTTCAATGATCTGTCCGGCAAGTCGGTTATCTCAGCGACAGAAGGTCACTCCGTCATGAACAGATGCATCGAGGCAATTCGGCAAAGTTCGAACACTCGAACACTCGACCACGCTCCGGCAAAATGTTCCGGACTTCCTCTTCTCATTCTTCTGATTCCGGTTTTATTGCTCGAATCAGTCTCATCCTCCCGCCTCCACTTGAGGCTATCTGAAGGATTTTTTTTATGGCAAAGCCGCTTCGCAGTGACGATACCAACCCGCAGAATATGCAGTTCTCACACTTCGGCGTCCTTAACGACGGCAGCCAGAGCAGGGGATCGCTCTTTACGTCCATCTCGCTCAACATCGTTATTGCCATCGTCGTCTGCATCATCGGCGCGGCCGCGAAGAAGACCATGGACAATCGGCACAAGCTCACTGAGTTGAGCCTCGCGCCTTTGCCCAAGCAGCCCGAAATTGAGCCAATCAAGCCCAAGATCATTCCTCCCAAGCTCCCGCCGACACCTGTCGTCAAAGTCGAGCCGCCAAAGATCAAGCTGCCTGACGTCAAACTTCCGGATCTCCCGAAACCGCCGGAGATCAAGATGGTGCAGCAGCCTCCCATCCTCGTTCCAGCGCCGCCTAAGATCGTTCAGCCGCCACCGGCGCCAAGGGTTGTTAACCTTGCACAGGCGCAGCCCGCATCCGTCGTCAATAACGCTCCTCATCCTGCCGCTGTCGCTCTCGGCCAGCAGACCAATCCTATTGCCGCTTCCAATCGCCCCGCCACCAGTGCCATCAACCTCGGCAATCGCGGTGCGGCTGGAATGCCAGCCTCCAACACTGGCGCTGGCGCCAAAGTCGTCAGCCTGGGTTCTGGTTCGCCGACCAGCCAGAATATGGCTTCGACTGCCAATGCCGTCCGCGGAGTTCAACTTGGCGTAACCGGCGGAACCGGACCCCTGAACTCGACAGGACGTGTCGCTGGCCCTGTCAACCTCGGCCAGAACAATCCACCTCCCGTGCCCAAGCCTGCCGGGCCGGCTACACCCATCGCCAAGTCTGCGCCTAAGGTTCTCTTCAAACCGCGTCCCGAATACACCGCCGAGGCCATCAAGCTTCATATCGAAGGAACTGTGTCAGTTCGTCTTCGCGTCTCGGCTGCGGGGACGGTCCAGGTTCTCGGTGTCACAAGCGATCTTGGGCATGGCCTTGGCGACTCTGCCGTCCGTGCGGTGCAGGCAACGCGCTTTCAGCCGGCTACGGATGCATCCGGCCATCCTATTGATTGGGAGGGCGTGGTCAACGTAGCCTTCCAGCTCGCCGGATAAACCCGGGTACACTAGTTTTGTTTGGTAATGTCGCCAAAATGAACAGCAAAGACCTTCAATTGGATGACCCTTACCGGTCACCGCAGGAGCCGTAAATCATGATCTTCCGGAAACACTCGACCGCCGGTCTGTTGCTGGCAACCTTCATCGCCGCCACCTGTGCCCAGGCTGCCTTCGGCCTTCCGCTCGTAGGCAAGAAGAAGAAGCCAGAGGATGTGCTACCGGCGCGTAAGCTTACCGCCGCGCAAAGCGCTCTAATCGATAAGGCCATCGTGCGTGAAAAGGAGGTCGTCAAGACCGTTAAGGAACGGGCTCCTCTCGTCGAAACCTATATCCAGAATATGAAGCCCGATCCCGTCCTCGGCCAGGTTCCTGAATCCGACCAGCATTTTCTTGCGCGCGTCGAATTCAACAAGATCATCGGAGACCAGACCTACAAGGTCAACAAGTCCACCTCGCAGGGTACAAGCAATAACGGCAAGCTCGGTTTCTTTAAGCAATCGGCTTCTTTCATCACTGGTCTAGGCGGAAGCCTCCATCTCAACTTCCACGAAGCCGGCTTTGTCCAGATGATCCTTATGGACTCGAATGACTTCGATAAACAGCATTATGTCTTTGGCTACGTTCGCAACGACTTTCTTGGCAACACTCCAACCGCTGTTTTCGATGTGACCCCTGTCTCTGGCAAGCGCGCAACCGGACGTTTCTTCGGTCGCATCTGGGTTGAGACCCGCAACGGCAATGTCGTTCGCTTTAATGGGAATTTCGCCGGCAGTGAGAAGGATTACAGCGAGTTCTACCACTTCGATAGCTGGCGTACTAATGTCCAGCCGGATCTCTGGCTTCCCACCTCCTTCTACGTCGAGGAGAGCGATCCCAAGAGCGTTTCTCGCACCCTCAAATTCAAAGCCGTTAATCACATCTGGGGCTATGTTCTCAAAGTCCCCGCCAAGGAGACTGAGAACACTTCGCTCGATGTCGTTGGGGCAACCGATGTCAGCAACGACGCTCAGGATGTAGGTCCGCTCGGAGCACAGCGTGCCTGGGTTCAACAGGCCGAGGACAACATCGTCGATCGTCTTTTCCAGGCCGGCTTGATCGATGCTCCCAGCGAATTCGACAAGACCCTTGAAGCTCTTGCAGGCAACATCCTCGCCTATAACAACATCACCTTATCCCGTCCAATCCGCTGCCGGACACTGCTTACTGAGCCTCTCGAGTCCATCGCTGTGGGCAATACGATCATTATCTCCAAGGGTCTGCTCGACACTACTGCCATCGTCTCGCAGGATGGAGCCCAGCAGATGGGTAATCTCAACGCGGTTCTCGCGTTCCAGATCGCCCATATCGTCCTTGGTCACCGGCTCGACACCAAGTACGCCTTCAACGACCGTCTCCTTTTCCCCTCGGCCTCTACATTCGATCGCATCCCCATGCACCACACGGACGCCGACAACACGGCGGCCGCGAAGAAAGCTCTTGAGCTTTTGAGTGCCAAGGAGCTTGACGGTGGGCAGCAATACTTCGGCCTCTATCTTCAGCAGCTGCAGCAGCGTGTCAAGGCTCTAAAGACTCTCAACGAGCCTCTCATCGGAGATGGCCTCGTCAAGAGCGACAACGATTCCACCTTCTGGCTGGCAGCCATGATGGCAAAGGGCCCCAAGCTCAACGACAAGGATCTCAAGCAGCAGGCTGCCATGCCGCTCGCCAGTTTCCTCCGCCGCGATCCCTGGACCGATCAGGTGATCTCGATGCACTCCACGTATGAGCCACTTCTTACGCCGTCTGACAAGATGCCCTTCGAGGTAGCACCGGTTTATATCAAGCTCGCGTACTACAAGCCACCCGCCGATGCGGCTGCTGCAGCTCCAGCCGCCACCCAGCCGACTGCCGATACGGCTGCGGCGCAGCCCGCAACTCAGCCAACTGATAACACGGCTGCGCCTGTGGCAACTGTTCCTGCACCGCCGCAAAACTAAACACAAACACGAATGGGGACTCGGACTCGTACAAACGGGTCCCCGCTCTTTTTCCGGCTATAAGGGCCAACCCATCAAGTCCTTATAGTTCAACTAGTTACTGTTATTTTTCCGGAGGCATACTGCCTTGAAGCGTCTTACTCTTACCGCCTGGTTTATGTGCGTCCTTGCCTTGGCAGGCTGGTCGCACGCCCAGGCGACTCCCGCTGCATCACGTCTTGGCGTCGCCCAGTTTGGGGGTGGCTTTTCCGTGGCAGGATCCGATTGTCCATCCGCCACAATCTACGGCCTCACCAATGGCTGCGCCTCCAACTCGGTGATAAAGGGTCTAAGTGTTTATGGATCCTTTGACTTTACACGCCACTTTGGGGTTACAGGGGATATTCACAAGCTTAGTCTCTCCACGCCCGGAGAAGACTCGTATTTGTTTGGCCCGCGATATGTTTTTCATCACAACCGCTACCATCCCTATCTCAAAGTTCAGGGCGGTGTGAGTCGGTTTCAGACCATATACAACACGGCCTATACCTATAAGATCTATGCGTTTGGAGGCGGCCTGGACTTTCAATTGAAGAACCATATCAACATCCGCGCCTTCGACCTCGAGTACCAAAAGTGGCCTCAATTTCCGTTTGATGGGATCTCTCCTATCGTCGGAACCGTCGGTGTCGCTTATGCTTTTTAATAATGAATAGATTTTTGTCATTAAACAAAGCAGATGTCTTCGGTTCCGCAATCACACCCGGCGTTTTCCCCTCTGCCTTACAGGCCAGACCAATCGTTACAAGGGGAATGTCCGTGCTAACAAGAATTTTCGTGTTCCTCGCACTGCTAGGCGGAGCCTCTACTCTTCACGCTCAGGCATCCCCCACTGCTTCCCGCTCTGGCGACTTGAAGATCGGCGGCGGCTACACCAATGCCGGTACTGACTATTTGCCTAATCGCGTCGGTGGCGGCATGGGCTACTTCAACTATGACTTCAAACCGCATCTCGGTGTTGAAGGCGAATTTCACTTCATTAAAGACGGCCCAAGCAATATTTATCAGAAGACCTACGAAATAGGTGGCCGCTACTATCGGACTTATGGCAAGTGGGTGCCTTACGGAAAAGTTCTTTACGGCCGCGGGGTCTTCAACTTTGCCAGCGGCGGCGTGACGTATGCCAACCTTGCTTATAACCTGGTTGCCGGAGGAGTGGGAGTCGATTACAAAGTGCTCCCCTATCTTTACGTGCGCGGCGACTTCGAATTTCAGAATTGGTTCGGCTTTCCACAGAGCGATCTAAGGCCAAACCTCATTACGATCGGCGCCTCTTACCACTTCCGCTAGGAATCGAGGCTGCTATTTGACGATAGCGTTGTAGCCGTCGGAGAGAAGCCGCTGGCGTATGGTCTCTGCGTCCTTTTTGGTGGCGAAGGGGCCGATCTGGACGTGGAGAAGCTTGTCCTGCGTCTCATGCCGGACAGTTACGGCGTAACCTCGTCGTTTCAAGGCCGAGAGGAGGGTATCGGCGTCTTCCTGATGGGAAACCGCGGCTACCTGAACAATTGAAGCGCCTGGTGTCGAGAGAGCGATGATGGGAATAGGCGCTAGAGCGGATGGAGCAGGCTTTATGGGGAGGGCCGTGCTGACAGCTGGCTTCGCTGGAGTCGAATTCAACGCGACGGTTCGGGTGCTGGGGGAGGGAAGCGGTTCATGCCGATCGGTTTTGGCCGTTTCGCTGGCTTCGGAAGAGGACGGTGCATCTGTGGCGTATTTGGTGGAGGAAGGCGTTGTGATAGCGGCGCTGCCCGGTGATGGCTTGGAGCTGTTCGACGAGAGAGGTTCCGATGGCTCGGTGGGCACTGTAGCGTTTTGCGGCTGAGCGGATCTGCGGCCCAGGGTATAGCCAAAGCCGAAGAAGACGGCGCAGATAAGAGCGAGAACGAAAAAGATGCCGAGGATGGTCGCAGCTCCCAAGGAGATCTCGCGATCACGGTGGGGTTCGTGAAGCTCGTGCAGGTCGGTTTCTTCTTCGTATCGCGTGTTCACGGTTGGTCCTTCTGCGGAGTTTTTTCGCCGGTGGTGTTCGGAGCGGAGATGCTTTTGTTGAACAGGTTCATCAGCTCGATGGGGAGCGGGAAGACGATAGTGGTGTTCTTTTCGACGCCGATTTCGGTGAGAGTTTGAAGGTAGCGGAGCTGGAGGGCAAGGGGCTGGGCCGCCATAAGGGTAGCGGCGTCGACGAGCTTGGCTGCGGCTTTGAACTCGCCTTCGGCGTGGATGATCTTGGCACGGGCTTCGCGCTCGGCTTCAGCTTGCTTCGCCATGGCTCGCAGCATCGACTCTGGCATATCTACCTGCTTGACCTCGACCGAGACGACTTTGACGCCGAAGGGAGCGGTGTGGCCGTCGATGATGGTCTGGATACGCTGGTTCAGAGCTTCGCGATGAGCCAGCAGGCCGTCGAGGTCCACCTCGCCCAGAACGGATCGCAGAGTGGTCTGGGCAAACTGCGAAGTCTGGTAGATATAGTTTGCAACCTGAATGACGGCTTTGGTTGGGTCGACAACGCGGAGGGTAATCACAGCGTTAACCTTGAGAGTGACGTTGTCGCGGGTGATGACGTCCTGTGGGGGGACTTCCATGGCCTCCTGGCGGAGGCTAATGCGAACGATCTGATCGAGGGGACGAAAGACGAGGATGACGCCAGGGCCTTTGGCCGATTCCCTAACGCGGCCGAGACGGAAGACGACTGCGCGCTCGTACTCCTTGAGTATCTTGATGGAATTGATCAGATAAAGGGCGACGATGGCGATGGCGAAGAGCAAGGGAATGGACATGGGTTAAATAACCTCGACCGTGCGATTGTAATGGAGGGACGTGGTGCAGATTCGGTAGCTTGCGGTGAAGGCAAAGCGATTTCAGTAGATGACGGAAGAGTAAGGCAGATAACAATCGACAAGATTGTCCGCTGTCAGCCATGTTGATTTGTTCTAGAAGCTACCTTTAGCAGATCCAGCCGCCGCCTACGACTTCATCGTCCTGGTAGAAGACGGCGGACTGGCCGGGGGTGATGGCCCGCTGGGGCTCGTCGAAGATGGCGTGGATCTTGTCGTCACCGTCGCGGTGCAGGGTGGCTGCGGCCGGAACGTGGCGGTGACGGATCTTAATGGTGACGCGAAGCTCTTCGCCGTCGTGGAGATCGGGGATGGAGATCCAGTTGAGGCGGTTGGCGTAAAGGTCGCGCGAGAGAAGATCGTCGTCGGAACCTACCGTGACCTGATGAGAGTCGGGGTGGATGCTGAGGACATAGAGCGGGTTGGGCGAGGTGAGGCCGAGGCCCTTGCGTTGGCCGACGGTGAAGCTTTGGATGCCCTGATGGTGGCCGATGACTTCGCCGGTGGTGGTGACGAGCTCGCCTGCGGTGTCGGGCAGGGATTGATTCTGCTCTTCGAGGTAGGCCTTGAGGAAGGTGTTGTAGTCGCCGCCGGGGATGAAGCAAATCTCCTGGGAATCGGGCTTGGTGGCGACGTCGAGACCGGCCTCAGAGGCCATGACGCGGACAGCTGGCTTCTGCATCTCGCCTAAAGGGAAGAGGGTGCGGGAGAGCTGGTCCTGTGTGAGGCCGAAGAGGAAATAGGTCTGGTCCTTGGTGTGATCGGCGGGGCGGGAGAGGATCCAGCGCTGACGGGCTTCGTCGAAGTGATTGCGGGCGTAGTGGCCGGTGGCGATGCGGTCGGCGCCGATCTGACGGGCGGTGGTGAGGAGCTGGTCGAACTTGAGGTGATTGTTGCAGAGGGTGCAGGGGATGGGGGTTCGTCCGGCGAGGTATTCGCTGACGAAGGGCTTGACGACCTCGGCTTCGAAGCGGGCTTGCTGGTTTACGACGTAGTAGGGGATGTCGAGCTGCTCAGCTACGTGGCGGGCGTCGTAGACATCGTCTATGGAGCAGCAGCGGCCCTGGACGGCTTCAGGCATGCCCTCGTGACCAGCTAGGCGGCGCTGGTTCCAAAGCTGGAGCGTGAGGCCGACTAGGGTGTGGCCCTGCGAGCGCAGCAGCGCGGCGACGGCGGAGGAGTCTACGCCTCCGGACATGGCTACTGCGATCGTGTTGTTGGGCTCTGCGGGCATACTAGCTTCTATTTTCGCAGAATTGCGCAGGGATTGCTGGTGGAGGGAACTGGCTACAGCAAGAGCGGCGGTGGGGTGCTCGGGTCGCTTCGCTCTCCTCGGAAATCCGGGGTCCTCCGCTGCGCTCAGAATGACAAGCAAGAGCAAGAGCAAGAGCAAGAGCAACGACAACGACAGAAGCAGATCCCTACGGGATGACAAACAAGAAAGGCAAAGACAAGTACGACTACGCGGAGGTGACGGTTTCGGACTTGGTGTAGGTGGGGGAGAGGTCACGCAGGTGGGCTACGGCTGCCGGGACGAGCTTGATCGCCTGGTCTACTTCTTCCTCGGTAGTGAGTTTTGAGAGGGAGAAGCGGATGCTGGCGCGGGCGCGGGCGGGTGAGAGGCCCATTGCGGTGAGGACGTGCGAGGGTTCGGTGGCTCCGGACTGGCAGGCGCTGCCTCCGCTGACGGAGAGGCCTTTGAGGTCGAGGGCGATGACGAGAGCTTCGGCTTCGACGTGGTCGAAGTAGATGCTGGTGGTGTTGGCGACACGGGGTGCGCCTCCGCTGTTGATGCCGGCTTCGTCGACCTGTGCGAGGATGCCCTGTTCGAGGCGGTCGCGGAGGGCGGCGAGTTTGTTGGGGCCTTCAGTGGTGAGCCACTGCTGGGCTACTTCGGCGCTTTTGCCGAGGCCTACGATGCCGGCGACGTTTTCGGTTCCGGCGCGGCGCTGGCGCTCGTGGGAACCGCCGTGCATCATCGGGTTGAGACGGACGTTGCGGCGGACGAAGAGGATACCAATGCCTTTGGGTGCGTACATCTTGTGACCGGAGATGGTGAGGAGGTCGACGTCCTTGAGCGAGCCGTGGGGGCTTAGGTCGAGCGCGACCTTGCCTGCGGCCTGGACGGCGTCGGTGTGGAAGAGCGCGCCGGCAGCATGAGCGATTGCGGCGAGTGCGGCGATGGGCTGGACGACGCCGGTTTCGTTGTTGGCGTACATAATGCTGACGAGTTTGGTGTTGGGGCGGATAGCTCCGATGAGCTCTGCCGGTTCGATGACGCCCTGCGCGGTGCAGGGCAGGAAGGTGACGTCGATATTGCGGTGCTCGAGCGACTCGGCGGCGTGGAGGACGGCGTGGTGCTCGATGCTGGTGGTGATGACGTGGGTGCGCTCTTTGGTAGCGGAGAGCTCGGACGTGATGGTGCCGAAGAGTGCGAGGTTGTCGCTTTCGGTGCCGCCGGAGGTGAAGACGATCTCGGAGGCGCGACAGTGGAGCAGGCGGGCGAGGGAGTCGCGGGCGTGATCGACGGCGGCGCGGGCGTGCTGACCGTGCTGGTGGATGGAGCTGGCGTTGCCGAAGTGCTCGATCCAGAATGGGCGCATGGCCTCGAAGACCTCTGGCAGCAGAGGCGTGGTCGCGTTTGCGTCCATGTAGATGCGGTTCATGACTTTATTTTACCTGTCTGTGTGACGAACGGTACGCGAGTGAGGGAACAACTCTGGTAGGCTGAGCCGGTTATACGGTTTTTGAGGACGACAAGAGCGTAAGACGATGATGAAGCGGATGGTTATAGCGTTGGCGCTAGCAGCTTGTTGTTTGACCGGAGCGCGGGCATAGATGGCAAGTGGAGCACCGACGATTGCGCCGGGAACGATGATTGAGCCGGCCAAGACTTTCGGCGATATGCTGAGCGCGTTCGAAGAAGAGATGATGGGCGCGGCGAAGGCGATGCCTGCGGAGAAGTATGGCTTTGCGCCGAGTGCGGCGATCTTTGCGCCGTCGCAGAAACCGGATTATCTGTCGCCGGATAACAAGGGTGTGCGGTCGTTTGCCGCCATGGTGGCGCATATTACGCAGGCGAACTACTACTATGGCGGTCTGCTTAGCGGGCTGAAGCCGGATGTGGATGTGAAGGCCATCGGGAGCTTGACGGATAAAGATAAGCTGGTGGCGGCACTGGCGGCGTCGTTCGAGTTTTTACATAAAGCGATGGGAACGCTGACGGCGCAGAATGCGTTTGAGAGTGTTCGGGGAACAGGGACACGGGCGAGCTTTGCCGGTGGCGTGGTGGCTCATGGGTCCGATCATTATGGACAGCTGGTGGAATATCTGCGGATGAATGGGATTGTGCCACCTGCCAGTGCGAAGTAAGGTGTTGGTTTTGAAACAAAGAACAGCCCTTTAAGGCTGCTCTTTGTTTGCGCTGATCAGCGGAGGAGGTCGTCGAAGGATTTTTCTTCGGGAGGAGGGGCTCCACGGAGGACGTAGGTGATGGTAACGGCGGCGGTGTCGGTGTGGCGGCGGAGGCTTCGGCTGTAGTAGCCGGAGAGCGTTGTGCGGGGGGTGACGGCGATGTCGAGAACGTTGGTGAAGCCGTTGTCTTCGGTGACGTTGTAGCCTTTGACGACGGTGGTTTTGCCGTTGCGCGACGGGCCGTAGATCTTCTGGTCGCCAATAGGGAGCTGCTCGTAGAGACCGGTCTCGAAGGTGCTGCGGAAGGGCAGGTCGATGGCTAGGCCGGCCTGGAAGTGCGCGAGCGGGCCAAGCGAGGTGTAGTTCTTGTTGACGATGCGGTTGACGAGTGTGGAGGAGTCGCCGGCGCCGATCTCGAGGTTGGGTGTGAAGCGGCCGTAGGTACGTTGGAAAAGGTTGGAAATATCGAAGGTGACGCGACCGGTGGTGAGTCCGTAGGCCTCGTCGCCGGTGGGAGCAGTGACGGCACCGGTGAGTTGATACTGGAAGAGAGCAGGGATGAACTGGGCGTGAAGGCCGAAGATGAGATCGCCCAGCTCGCCACGCTGGTTGACAAGCTGCGCGTCGGGGCGGGGATGGGTGGAGCGGCTCTCGGCGAGGCGATAAAAGTAAATGGGGATGGTTGCGTCAATGGAGAAGATGTCATTGAAGCTGTAACTGATAGCCGGGTTGGCGAGAGTAGCCCAGCCGGTGGTGGAATCATGGACGCTCGTAATGGAGAGGCCAGCGTTCCAGCCCTGCTCGGGGTTGCCCAGGCCGGGAACCTGGGGAACATCAGCCGTATCGTTCGATGCCGCTGTAACGGCTTGTGGAGCTTCTTTGATTTCTATCGGCTGTTGAGCGCGAATGAGCGATGGCGTTGTGAGCAACAGAAGGATGCCGAGCGCTGCACACCGATATTGAGGCAAAGACAAACAAACTCCGTACAAGCGAGGATGCTTTTGAGCATGGCATCTTCGAGGGTTGATTGGCGAGGGAGTTTTTGACTGCGCTGCCTTGGAGGATGCCGGTGATTAGAGCATTGGTTTAGCGCTCCGACACGGGGACGTAGGGTGCGGGGTAGGCGGGGCCTACGTAGTCGGCGCGGGGACGGATGAGGCGGTTGTCGTCGTGCTGCTCGATGACGTGGGCGGCCCAGCCAGAGATGCGGCTTACGGCGAAGATAGGGGTGAAGAGGTCGATGTCAATGCCGAGCGTGGTGTAGGTGGAGGCGGAGTAGAAGTCGACGTTAGCGTTGAGTTTCTTTTCCTGCTTGACGAACAGCTCAATCTTTCGCGACATGTGGAACCACTTGGTACTGCCATGGGCCTTGCCGAGCTCTTCGGACATGCGGCGGAGATGCGTGGCCCGAGGATCTTCGGTGTGGTAGACGCGGTGGCCGAAGCCGGAGATCTTTTTCTTTTCGGCGAACATCTGTTTGACGTATTCGACGGGATCGGCACCGGCTTTTTCAATGGCGTAGAGGAGGCGCATGGTGGCCTCGTTAGCTCCGCCGTGGAGTGGGCCTTTGAGGGCGCCGATGGCACCGGTGATAGCAGAGTGGATATCGGCGAGGGTGGCGGCAATGACACGCGCGGCGAAGGTGCTGGCGTTGAGCTCGTGGTCGGCGTGCAGGATGAGCGCGATGTCAAAGGCTCGGGTGGCAGTGTCGGAGGGCTTCTCGCCGTTGAGCATCCAGAGGAAGTTGGCGGCGTGTGAGAGCTTGGGATCTGCTTCAACGACAGGCTTGCTTTTGCGGATGCGATCGAAGACGGCAACGATCATGGCGATCTGCGAGGTGAGCCGGAAGGACTTGCGGACGTTGGCGTCGTGGGAACTGTCGGCTTCGTCGGCGTCGTAGATGCTTAGCAGAGAGACGGCGGTGCGGAGGACCTGCATGGGCGTCGCGGAGGTGGGTACGCTGCGGAGCAGGTCGATGATCTTGGGGTCGAGCTTGCGGGCTTCGGCAAGATGTTTGGTGAACTCTGCGAGCTCTGCTGCATTGGGGAGTTTTCCGAACCAGAGGAGATAGGTGGTCTCTTCGAAGGTGGAGCGCTGGGCAAGCTCGTGGATGTCGATGCCGCGGTAGGAGAGGACGCCGGCATCGCCGTCGATAAAGCAGATGGAAGAGCTGGTGGCGACGATGCCTTCCAAGCCTTTCGGTGCGACAGCGGTGGACATAGATGGCTTCTCCCCAGGTGAGACTTAAGTACATTTGGTTATAGCGCAGGGGGGAAACCCTTGTCACGGTTCGTTGGGCGAATATCGAAACGGTTGTGCGACGTTTGTATTAGACGCGTTGAGGGGGTTCCGGTCAGGAGCGTAGGCAGAGAGAGCGATCGATGGTGTTTCGTTATAGATAAGCTGCGCGACGACGTGCGCGGTCGCGGGGGCAAGAAGGATTCCGTTGCGATAGTGGCCGGTGGCGAGAAGATGATTTGTCTGGCCGGGAAGCGAGCCCAGGATGGGGAGGCCGTCCGAAGTCGCAGGGCGAAGGCCTGCCCAACTTTCAAGCTCTGGCGCGTGGGCAAGTGGGGGCAGTAGAGCTGCAGCCTGGCTGCGGAGACTAGCAATGTCGGATGGGTGGACGGTCGTGTCGAAGCCTGCGTCTTCGACTGTCGCTCCTATGATTGCGCGGATTGGCGTCGGACCGGCGATTCGAGGGACAACGTAGATATCCGGCGTGCGGACGACCAAGTGCAATGGAAGGGATGGCGGAAGAGAGACAGCGAGCATCTGGCCTTTGCGGGGTGTGACACGAAGATGCGGCAGGCGTGACGAGGTGGTGGCCCAGGCTCCCGTGCAATCCACGAAGAAGGACGGATGAAGTGTGCTGGTGAGAGTATGAACCTCGATGGGTTGATTGAGAGAACGAACGATACGGATGGGAGCATGAGGGCGGAGATCGATGGTGGTGGAACGAACGGCCGCGAGAAGAGCTCGGGCAAGCTCGCGGGGATCGAGGCTGTGCTCTTCGAGAAGGGTGAAGCGGTAGTCGCCAGGTACGAGTTGCGGGAGGAGACGGGACAACTCGACGGCCGTAAGCGTGTTGGAAGTGGCGAGGGATTTATGCGGGAGCGCCTGCAGGGTTTTGCTGGTTTGGAACGGGACATTGAGGCCGGAGAGCTCGCGAAGATAAGCGAGGTAGTCGGGGTAAAGGGAGATGCTGAAACGGGATAGAGAACTTAATTGCGAAGGATTTTCGGGATCGCTGGCGGCAAGCATTCCGGCGGCTGCGGTGGAGGCCTGGGAGAGCGGATCGCCCTGATCGAGGACGGTGACCCTTGCCCCGCGACGATGGAGTTCGAGGGCGAGCGAAAGGCCAATGATGCCTCCACCGGCGATGCAGATATCAGGACAGATAGCAGAGGAATGCATAAAGCCAGTCTAGTTGGATTTGGGAGAGGATATAGTTTGGGAGTGCAGGTTTGCGTGAGCTGGCAGCGGGTCTGTGATGAACGGTGCGGCGATGCGTCCAACGAAGAAGGCACAGGAGGCGGAATGAGCGAAGAGGGATACGTACCGGAGCGGTCAATATCTGGAGCATTACTCGGAGTGGTGGCGGTTGCGGTGCTGTTGGGGATAGGCGGATTGGTGTGGTGCTACCAGTTACAGAACCACCTGGGCGTCACGGAACAAAAGCTTGCGGCAGCCGACCAAAAGAGCGTCGACCTGGCGCAGAGGCTGGAAGCGACCAATGCCCGTCTGAGAGCTACGAGCGAGACGCTGGGCCAGAGTGTCGGCATCACGCAGAAACAGATGGAGGCGCGGACCCAGAGCATCATCGCATCGCAGAGGGCGGCGACGGCGGCGACGGCAAAGCTTGAAGAAGCACAGGCGGCGGCGAGCAAGCAGATTGGCGCGGTGTCGAACGATGTGGCCAGCGTGAAGACCGATGTCGGTGGAGTGAAGACGGATGTAGCCACGACCAAGAGCGATCTTGAGGCGACGAAGACTCAGCTGAATCGAGTTGTCGGTGATGCCGGTGTGATGAGCGGGCTGATTGCGACCAACCACAATGAGCTGGATATCTTGAAGCATAAAGGCGACCGGAACTACTTCGAGTTCACGCTGCAGAAGGGCGCGAAGCCGACACTGCTGTCGACGGTCAAGCTTCAATTGAAGAAGGCGGATGAGAAGCACTCGCGTTACACGATGAACGTAAGCGCCGATGACCGTAACATCGAGAAGAAGGACAAGGGACTCGATGAGCCGGTTCAGTTCTATACGGGTAAGGATCCTGTGCTGTATGAGTTGGTGGTGAATGTGATTGAAAAGAACAAGGTGTCGGGCTATCTGTCGACACCGAAGAATGCGGCGAAGGTTGCTTCGGCGCAGTAGCGTATTGCTTTTTGACAGATGTAGAACGGGGGACGCTCATCGCGTCCCCCGTTTCTGCTTTGCCTGTTTGAGTTTTACTTCTTCTTCGCTGGAGCCTTTTTTGCTGCTGGCTTTTTTGCTGCTTTCTTGACTGGCATTTGCCTATTCTCCCTAGTGATTAGACATTGACCCTGCAACATGCTGAGTTGCAGCTAACGAAGGTATAGATTTACGAAATTTCACTGTCAAGAAAAATCTATTCATCTTCGCAATTTTTTTTAGCGCGTGGCCGTAGAGAGACAGAGGTGTGAGATGCGATTTTGGGATTGCGAAGTGACATGACTCTGTTGGGTGAGAGCGCGTGATGGGTGATGCGCCGTATACTGTCGCGTTCTGTTTTTGATTTTTGTTAGTGCAGTGCGATGAGGTGAAGCGATGAAGGATGTGGTGATTGTCTCCGCGGTACGAACTCCGGTGGGTAAGTTTCAAGGTGCGCTGGCGGAGATGAGCGCGGTACAGCTTGGTGCGGTGGTAGTGCGGGAAGCCGCGCGCAGAGCGGGGATTGATGCGGCGGCTGTGGATGAATGCGTGATGGGATGCGTGCTGCCTGCGGGGCTTGGACAAAATCCTGCGCGGCAGGCTGCGCTGCAAGGTGGGCTTGCGGATACGGTGTCGGCGTTGACGATCAACATGGTTTGCGGGAGTGGGCTAAAGGCTGTGGCGCTGGCAGCGCAGAGTGTGATGACTGGCGATGCGGAGATCGTTGTTGCAGGTGGGATGGAGTCAATGACGAATGCGCCGTATCTTCTGCCGCAAGGGCGGAAGGGATTTCGGATGGGAGATTCGGTGGTGGTGGACTCCATGGTGAAGGATGGATTGTGGTGCGCTTGTGAGGATTTTCACATGGGGATGACGGGTGAACTGGTAGCGGATAAGCATTCGATCACACGGGAGATGCAGGATGCTTATGCGCTCTCATCGCACAGAAAGGCGAATGAGGCGTGGAGGGAAGGGCGATTTGAGGCGGAGGTAGTTCCGGTGAATGTGCCGGGGAAGAAAGGCGTTGCTGTATTCGCGCGAGATGAGAGCGTAAGGGATGATGCTTCGATGGAGGCTCTTGCTGCATTGCGGCCAGCGTTCAAGAAGGATGGAACTGTGACGGCGGGAAATGCTCCGGGTTTGAATGATGCTGCTGCTGCAGTGGTGGTGATGTCGGCTGCTCGAGCGGCTGAGTTGGGTTTGAAGCCGATGGTGACGATCAAGGCGCAGGCTACGAGTGGAGTTGCGCCGAAGTGGGTGATGCTGGCTCCGGTGATCGGAGTGCAGCGGGTTTTGGAGAAGGCTGGGTGGGATCGGGATGAGGTGGATTTGTATGAGCTGAATGAGGCGTTTAGTGTGCAGGCACTGGGAGTGATGAAGGAGTTGCGGCTGGATGCGTCGAAGGTGAATGTGAATGGTGGAGCAGTAGCGATTGGGCATCCTATCGGGGCTAGCGGAGCGAGGGTGCTGGTGACGCTGATCCACGAGATGATACGGCGCGATGCGAAGAAGGGTGTGGCGGCGCTTTGTTTGGGTGGGGGAAATTCTGTAGCTCTTGCTGTGGAACGGTGAGGGCGCCTGGATGCATCCAAGGAAAGATGAGCGAACACACAGAACGATTTACGGGACGAGTTGAGGATTATGAACGGTACAGGATGCGCTACCCGTCAGCGGTGCTGGAGATATTGAAAGAGAAGTGCGGACTGCGGCGGGAGCATATGGTTGCAGATATCGGTGCTGGCACGGGAATGCTGGCAGAGTTGTTTCTGGAGCATGGAAATGCGGTTATCGCTGTCGAGCCGAACGATGACATGCGCGGGGCATGCGAGAAACTGGCTTCTGCGTGGCCTGGCTTGATTATCAAAAAAGGGACTGCTGAAGGGACGGGGCTGGAGGATACTTCGGTGGACTTCATCGCAGTGGGGCGTGCGTTTCATTGGTTCGATCTTGAACGTACGTCGAAGGAGTTTCAAAGGGTTTTGCGGCCGGGCGGCTGGGTGGTACTCGCCAGCAACAGCCGTGTACGGGATGAATCGCCACAGTCGCAGGCGTATGAGGCTTTGTTGCGAGAGCATGGAACGGACTATGCGGAGAATCGCGAGCGGTATGAGATTGCTCCACGAGTCGATGCGTTCTTTGCTGGCGGCGAATTGTTTCGCAAAGAGATTGCCGGAGAGCAGAGGCTAACGCTGGAGGAGTTTATTGGGCAGACACAGTCGTACTCTGTGACGCCTGAGCCAGGACATGCGAAGTACGAGGGGATGCAGCGGGCGTTGAAGGAGTTCTTTGCGCGATGGGAGACCGATGGGGTGGTTGGGATGAAGACGGTGTGCAAGGTGGCTTGCGGGAGATTCGCGGGCGCAATCTAGTGAGACTTCGTTAGCACTCGATGATGTTGAGGGCGAGGCCGGCGAGGGATGTTTCCTTGTAACGGGACTGCATGTCCAGGCCAGTCTGGTACATGGTGGCGATGACCTGGTCGAGCGAGAGCTTGTGGTCGCCGGTCTCGTGCATGGCCATACGCGCGGCGTTGATGGCTTTGACGGCGCCCATGCCGTTGCGCTCGATGCAGGGAATCTGGACGAGGCCGCCGATGGGGTCGCAGGTCATGCCAAGGTTATGCTCCATGGCGATCTCGGCGGCGTGTTCGACTTGCGCATTGGTGCCGTTGAGTGCAGCTACGAGGCCTCCGGCGGCCATGCTGCAGGCCACGCCTACTTCGCCCTGGCAGCCGACTTCGGCTCCGGAGATGCTGGCGTTCTCTTTGTAGAGGATGCCGATTGCGGCGGCGGTGAGGAAGTAGCGGATGAGCCCTGCTTCCTTATCGGTGTCGGTACCTTCGATGAATCGCATGTAGTAGTGGGCGATGGCAGGGATGACTCCGGCGGCGCCGTTGGTGGGAGCGGTGACGACTCGGC
Source organism: Edaphobacter sp. (assembly GCA_035317185.1). GTDB lineage: Bacteria > Acidobacteriota > Terriglobia > Terriglobales > Acidobacteriaceae > Edaphobacter. The sequence goes on along the minus strand of DATHHN010000028.1, from coordinate 78,868 downwards.
CTCCGGCGGCGTTCTCTTCGTTGACGGCCATTGCGTATACCGTGACCCAGTCCATGGGTGCGAGAGGGTCTTTTGAGCCTTCGTTCTCGAGGCGGCGAGCCAAGCGCGGAGCGCGGCGGCGAACGTTTAGGCCTCCGGGTAGGATGCCTTCGATCTCGATGCCACGTTGGGTGCAGGACTGCATGGTTCGCCAGAGAGTAAGGATGCTGGCTTTGATTTTCTCTTCTGCGCCGCTTGCTTCGATGGCAGGCGCAGGGCGGTTGATGAGAATAGATGGATCGTTGAGGAGAGCTACTTCGTTGCTAAGGAGGAGCTGCGCGATGGTGAGGTCGTGCTGGTGTGCGGTGGCGAGGAGGTCGGCGGCGCTGCGGAAGGAATAGGGGACGGTGCGATTGCTGATCGTATTTTCGGCGGTGCGCTCGGCATCGGAGACGATGAAACCGCCGCCGATGGAATAGAAGATCTCTTCAGCGAGGATGGCGCCGGTGTCGTCAAACGCGGTGAAGCGCATGCCATTAGGGTGCGAAACGATGCCGGGGGTGGGATACATCTGGTCGCGGTGGAAGAGAAGATGCTGGGCCTCAAGAAAGGGAATGGTTTTACGGTTGAGAAGGCTAAGCGTGGCTGTGGTACGGATGGAGTTGAGCGTAGCTTCAATCTGCGCTGGGTCTACCATGTCGGGAGCTTCGCCAAGGAGGCCGAGAAGGATGGCACGGTCTGTGCCGTGGCCAATGCCGGTGAGGGCTAGTGAGCCGTAGAGATCGACCACGACGCGCTCGGTACGGTTGAGAAGATTTGCTGAGTCGAGTGCATGGACGAAGCGCAGGGCAGCGCGCATGGGACCAACGGTGTGAGAACTGGAGGGGCCGATGCCGATCTTGAAGAGTTCGAAGAGACTGGTGTTCACGCTGTCTATTGTAGGCGTGGGCGAGCGGGTTTGTTGGCTGCGCCGCGCTTCGTCTTCTCAGCTTGTTTGGACTTGATGTTGTTGTAGGCCGTGGCGAGTGCGCCTTCAAGGATGGACTTATCTGCTTTGAGATCGACAAATGTCATACCCATGCGGCCCCAGCCTCCGTGTACTGGTTGAAAGATCGCGGGCATCTCAGTGGTGAAGGCTTGCTGTTGTTCCGTCGTGAGTTTGAGAACGCCACGTCCGGTTGCCTGCGCGGAGAGAGTTGCGAAGATGCGGTCATCAACGCGAAAGTCCGGGCTGCCCATGTGCGAGCTCTCGATGGCTCCTGGCAATGTCAACGCGAGCTTGCGAAAGCGATCGATATGGGAGGACGACGTGTGAGGGCTCATCGTGTGTTCAAGTTTAAGTCTGGTTCGTGGCAACGGGGTGTGATGCGGGTTGCCTGGCTCGGATATAAGCTGCGGCGGCGAAGAGTCGAACGCCTGGCTTACTGTCGTCGAATGCTGTTAGAAGGGCGGACAAGGTAGCTTGATCGTGATAGGTTCCAAGTGCCTTGGCGGAGGCTGCACGGACTGCGGCGTCCTTGTCGCCGAGGGCGGCGATCAGGGTTTTATGGATGGCGGGGCCTTGCTGCTGTGAGACCCGGCGAGGGTTGATAGGAGGCGGACAACAGTGATGCGATTGATCGATGGCCCAGGCTGCATTTTATGGATGCTCCTTCGTTCTGGTGGTGTGCCATCTTTATATAACGAGTGGGGTGCTATACTCGGCGAAATTCTCTGCCTCAAGGTTGCTCCAGGCTCATAATGCTTTTTACGGCTCGTAGTGCTGCTGTGTATGGGATCGACGCCCACATTATTGATGTTGAAGTCGACTTCTCCGGAATCAGGTTAGATAAAGAACAGTTCAGCACGGTGGGATTGCCGGATGCGGCGGTGCGGGAGAGTCGTGACCGGGTACGGTCTGCGATTAAGAACTCCGGCTTCGATATTCCACCGACACGGATCACGATCAACCTGGCCCCCGCGGACTTGAAGAAAGAAGGCTCAGGGTTCGATCTGCCGATAGCGATCGGGATACTGGGCGCTTATGGGGCGCTGCACATCAAAGAGCTGGACGACTTTCTGCTGGTGGGAGAGCTGGGTCTTGATGGCAGTCTGCGGGCAGTTCAGGGAATGCTGCCGATTGCTGTTGCGGCTAAAGCTAAAGGGATTGCGAACCTTATCATTCCTGCGAGCAATGCGCGAGAAGCGGCGGTGGTGCAGGGCGTTAACGTTTATCCGGTGAAGTCGCTGCTGGAGGTACGGGAACTGTTGAATTCGTTTTCGCTAGATGCGGTGAAGGCGACGCCTTTGAAGGTGGAGTCAGAGAGTCTGCTGAACGAGATGCAGCACTTTCCATTCGATTTCAAAGACGTACGCGGACAGCATGTGGCGAAGCGGGCGCTGGAGGTTGCGGCTGCGGGTGGACATAATATTTTAATGATCGGGCCGCCGGGGTCGGGCAAGACGATGCTGGCGAAGAGGTTACCGTCGATTCTGGCTCCGCTGCGGTTTGAAGAAGCCCTGGAAACAACGAAGATCCACTCGGTTGCGGGTGTGCTGGATACGGAGCAGGGGTTGGTGACGCATCGGCCGTTTCGGTCGCCGCACCATACGATTTCGGATGCGGGGTTGATCGGCGGGGGGATGATGCCGAGACCGGGTGAGGTATCGCTGGCGCATAACGGACTGCTTTTTCTGGATGAGTTGCCGGAGTTTCCTCGGAATGTACTGGAGGTACTGCGCCAGCCGTTGGAGGATGGGACGGTGACGATTGCGCGGGCGGCGATGAGTTTGAATTTCCCGGCTAGATTTATGCTGGCGGCGGCGATGAATCCGTGCCCGTGCGGATACTTCAACGACAAGTCGCGGGAGTGTATGTGTACGCCGCCGATGATTCAACGGTATGTCTCGAAGGTATCGGGACCGCTACTGGACCGAATCGATATTCATATTGAAGTTCCAGCAGTGCAATATAAGGAGTTAAGGGGCGGAATGGCGGCCGAGGGGTCGGAAGAGATTCGGGCGCGAGTGCTAACGGCTAGGGAGCGACAGAGCGCTCGGTTTGGGCAGGCGGGGGAGCGAACGAAAGGGTCGCCGAAGGCGCCTTCACGGCAGATCTTTGCGAACTCGCAGATGAGCACGCAACAGATACGAACGTACTGCGAGCTGTCCTCGGATGCGGAGCGGCTATTGGAACGGGCTATGCAGCAACAGGGGTTGAGTGCGCGGGCGCATGACCGGATATTAAAGGTGGCTCGGACGATTGCCGATCTGGGAGGGGAACAGGATATCGCTGTAAAACACATAGCGGAGGCGATTCAGTACCGCACTTTAGACCGAAGTTACTGGGCATGATGAGGTAGAATGGTAGGTAATCGTGGATACAGGGATTCTTTCGATGGTGCTTGAAAATTCCGTTTTTGGAAGACTTTGGTCCCCGGCTTTCCAAAATAAGTATTGACCTGAAGCTTCAGACCATTTACTTTTCCTAATGTCGAAGCTGCTCCGGTCAAATAAAGTGACCCCCGACGACAAGTAGGAGTGGTTGACAGGAAGCTTTTGGTTTCCGGATATACCGTGTTCTTCTGTTTCACGCCTGGGCGTTGCCCCCCGTTGGACGATTTAGGAGAGCAGGACTTGAACGAGTAGCTGCGGCTGCGTGTGGCCGGGGCTTGAGTTTCTGTCTGCCTTGTAGTGGATGTATTTTGGATTGAGATATTTGCACTAGATTCAGAGTCCGAAACCATGTTTTCTGCGTCTAATGATTGAGTCAAAGACAGGCGAGTGTTCTGTCGAGAGTTGAAAACAAATATTCAGGCAGTGAGCGCTCTAGACGCTTCAGCCTCGAGAAATTGAAAAGGAGAATCACTATGCGCTCAGATCTTATTTTTGGAGCCCTCACACACGTCACGAACCGCTATGAGCTTTGTCAGTTGGCGTCGAAGGCCACCCGGAAGTTGCACAAGCCCAACACCCGTTTGCAGGACACGACGAATGATGTTCTGGATCGCTTCAAGGACACGATTCCGATGGATGGAACCGAAGCAGTCGTAGAGAAGGTACAATTGCAGGAACGCCGCGCAGCTTAACGCGCGGCTGTTCTTCCACCCTCAACTTTTACCCGCATTACAACCCATCCGCAGTACAATTCCCTTACATTTGGCCTTCCGCACGACCCCCTCGTCAAGCAGATCCCGCCTCAGTTCCAAACAATCCCCCCTTAAATTCAAAACCTCCAGGTAAAACATGACGATTTCTGAACTAAAAGAGCACAATATTGCGGAGCTAGGTAAGCTCGCGCGTGGCCTTGATATTGCCGGTACCAGCGGTCTGCGGAAGCAGGATCTGATCTTCAAGATTCTGCAGGCGCAGAGCGAAAAAGAAGGGCACATCTTCGCCGAAGGCGTCCTGGAGATTCTTCCCGACGGCTACGGCTTCCTGCGTTCGCCCGATTACAACTACCTTCCCGGTCCCGATGACATTTATGTTTCTCCCTCGCAGATCCGCAAGTTCGACCTGAAGACAGGCGATACGATCAGCGGCAATGTGCGGCCTCCGCATGAGGGTGAGAAGTACTTTGCACTGGTAAAGATCGAGGCGATCAACTTCGAGTCGCCCGAAGAGACGCGCAACAAGATCCTATTCGACAACCTGACGCCTTTGTATGCGCAGGAGCGTGTGAAGATGGAGACGGTGCGCGAGCATATCTCCGGCCGCGTGATGGACCTGCTGACTCCAGTGGGCAAAGGACAACGTGGATTGATCGTTGCTCCGCCGCGTACCGGTAAGACGATGCTGCTGCAGTCGATTGCGAATAGCATTACGTCGAACCATCCTGAGATCGTGCTGATCGTTCTGCTGATCGACGAGCGTCCGGAAGAAGTGACGGACATGCAGCGGTCGGTGAAGGGCGAGGTTATCTCGTCAACGTTCGACGAGCCGGCAGCTCGTCACGTTCAGGTCGCCGAGATGGTGATCGAGAAGGCGAAGCGCCTGGTCGAGCACAAACGCGATGTGGTGATTCTGCTGGACTCGATTACGCGTCTCGCTCGTGCGTACAACACGATTGTTCCTCCCTCGGGTAAGGTGCTCTCAGGCGGTGTGGACTCGAATGCGCTGCAGAGGCCGAAGCGGTTCTTCGGTGCTGCCCGCAACATCGAAGAAGGCGGTTCGCTGACGATTATTGCAACGGCTCTTGTCGATACCGGCTCGCGCATGGATGAAGTCATCTTTGAAGAGTTCAAAGGTACGGGCAACATGGAAGTCATCCTGGATCGCAAGCTTGTCGACAAGCGCGTGTTCCCGGCGATCGATATCCAGCGCTCCGGTACGCGTAAGGAAGAGCTGCTGATCCCGAAGGAAGATCTGCAGCGGACCTGGATTCTGCGCAAGGTACTGAATCCTCTGTCGCCGGTTGAAGCCATGGAACTGCTGACGGATAAGCTGGCAAAGACCCGGAATAATCAGGAGTTCCTGCACAATATGAGCTCGATCTAAAAAAACCGGGCAGAAACTTTTAACGAGAACGCCTCTCTTTGATGAGAGGCGTTCTTTTTGTGCTGAGCTATCTAATTATTCACTGCGAAGTGCGATCACGGGATCGATTTTCGCGGCTTGGCGTGCAGGTACGTAACAGGCGAGTGCAGCGATTCCCAGTAATGTGGATGTAACCGCAGCGAAAGTGAGTGGGTCCGTGGTGTCGACGCCGTAGAGTTGGGCGGCAAGCACGCGGGAAACAATGAGCGAGGCAAGTATGCCAAGGCAGGTTCCGGCGAGAACTGGAAGCATTCCCTGGCGTATGACAAACAGCACTACGTTGCCGCGCGTGGCTCCAAGTGCCATGCGAATTCCGATCTCTGCACGCTGCCGACTGACAAAATAAGCTACGACTCCGTAGATTCCTGCTGCGGTGAGGAGCAATCCACAGAGGCCGAGAATCGTGAGGAGCAGTGTGTAGAAACGGGCAGCCGAAACTGATCGCGCGAGTCTCTGGTCCATCGTGAGGACATCACCGAGAGGAAGTTCGGGATCTACATTTTGTAGGGCCGTTCGCAGAAGTTCGGATGTAGCGAGAGAATCTGTCTGTGTTCGCGCGACGAGATAAAGCGATTGTTCGGTCCAGTGCCAGGGATTGATAGGCACCTGAGCGATCGGTATGTAGAGAACTGCGGGTGGTGCTGCCATAAGACCGTTGTCATGCACGTCCGCTACGACACCGATGACTTGCTGTAACGGAGAATCGCTATCGAGCTCCGGCAGACGCAACTGCTGTCCTACTGCGTCACGACCGGGCCAGAGCCGTCGAGCGAGGGTTTGGTTGACGATGGCAACCTGTATCGATCCTGCGCGGTCGTGTGCGTTGAACTCGCGTCCGCTGAGGAGCGGAACCTGCATGGTGGAGAAGTATCCAGAGCTTACATACTGGAGTTCGGTAGAGGATTCGTATCGAAGAGGTGGGGCTACGGCATCGGGCTTGAGCGAGATGCCCATACTGCTGGTACCCAGGGGCACCTTCGATGTGAGCGAGGCCGCGTGCACGCCGGGTTGGCTGGCGAGCGTATTGAGGATGCGCTCATACGTGCCTGCTACCTGATCTGCTGTTTTGTATGCAGTCGATGGCAGAGCTGTCCGTCCGGTCACTACGCGGTCCGGGACGAAGCCTGGGCGAACGGTTTGTGCAGCGATCGCTGTTCGTATGAGTAACCCTGCTGCAACCAGAAGCACCAGTGCTAGGCCTACTTCAATTGCGATATAGGTTTGCCTGGTGCGGTCGCGGGCTAGTCCGGCCACGCTTCGCTCGGCTTGAACCAGCGCGCTTTGCGGTTCCAGATACGCTGCCCGGATTGCCGGTAGTGTTCCGGATAAGAGAGTGCAGACAACGGCAAGACCTATAAGGACAGTCAGAACCGTACCGTCCACGTTCACCTCGCCCACACGAGGAACCACCGCGGTTGCTGTCAATTTTGTAACATGGATGGCAGTGGCAGTGACGACAAGACCAAAGGCAGCTCCGAAGATTCCTAGAAGAAGGCTTTCGGTGAGGAGCTGACGGACGATTCGAGAGCGGCTCGCTCCCAGTGCGGTCCGGATTGTGAGTTCGCGGGTGCGGCCCGTTCCCCGTGCCAACAGCAGGTTTGCGACGTTCGCGCAGGCAATAAGGAAGACTGATCCGACTGCCGCCAACAAGATGAAGAGCTGGCGACGGTACTCGCCCACCAGGTCCGATGCGAACTCACCGACACGGATATCCCGGCCGCGATTCATCTCGGGATAGCGAGTTTGCAGAATGCGTGACTGGACGTTCATCTCGGCTTGCGCCTGCTGAAGCGTTACATACGGCTGCAAACGTCCAAAGACGTAGAGTACGCCGCTCCAGTTCATCTCTTGTCCGCTGAGAGCAAGCGGGATCCAGAACTGCTCTCCATCCGGCCGCAGGTCGAAGCGTTTCGGCATGATGCCGATTACGGTGTAGGATTCACGATCAAGACGTATCCGGTGGCCAATTATTCCAGGATCCTCGGCGAAGCGCTCGTGCCAGAGGCGATGGCTCATAACGACCAAATGCTGGCGTGGTGGGATGTCTTCGTCGCTGATGAAGGTACGGCCAAGTGCCGGTGAAATACCGAACACTGAGAAAAAGTCGGACGTCACTTCGCCGCCCAGAACCTGCGTTGTACTGCTGCCGTCGGAGAGTGTCGCCGTGGTCCGCTCCAGAGCAGCTAGTCGTTGAAACGAGTGGGTATTGCGCCGCCAGCTATCGAAGTTGCGTGGTGTGACTACATCGTCGCGGCCTTCCTTCGTCGACCATATCGTTACTATCTGGTCAGGATCTGGAAGTGGTAGGGGCCGCAGAATAACTGCGTACACGATGCCGAATACCGCGGCAACAGCACCCACTCCCATGCCAAGCGTAATGATTGCTAATAACGTTGTCGGCCAGCGATGCCTTAGCTGACGCAAGCCATAGCCGACGTCCTGACGCCATCCGGCGAAGTAGTACTCTCTGTTCTTGCGTTCTTCGTTCTTTCGTCGCAGTTGGTGACAGGTCCGGCGTACTGCAGCAAGATCTCCGAACTCCTGTTGAGCTTGACCTCGTGCGGTTTCAGTGGACCAACCCTGTGCAATAAGTTCGTCCACTTTTGCATCGAGATGGAAACGCAACTCGTCCTCGACATCAGCTTCGACATCGGTGCCGAAGAAACGGAGATAACGTCGCCACATAGGGGTTTTCTCCATCACGAGCTCTCCTGCGCAGGGGGCTGGGTCGCCTGGAGCACCTTCGTGACGGCATCGGTGTATGCGTTCCAGGTCTTTACTTCGGATCGGAGGTGGCGTCGCCCTTCTGGCGTGAGCCTATAGTATTTTGCGCGGCGATTGTTCTCCGACAGTCCCCACTCAGCCTCGATCCATCCTTTGGATTCCATCCTGTACAGGGCGGGATAGAGGGCGCCTTCTTCGACCAGGAGGGCCCTGTCGGTCTGCTGCCGTATGGCGCTGACGATTGCGTAGCCATGCAGAGGACCCCAACTCAAAGTCTTCAGAACGAGAAGATCCAGTGTCCCACGAACGATATCCAGTTCTTGGCCTTTCAAAATGCTCCCCCTTAGATTTATAGGGAAGTATGCCATGTTCCCCTAAAATTTCAAAGGGAGTGGCGCGAAAGACATGGGATGTCGAATAGATGAAGAGAGTATGGAAAGGAATCGATGGACGTAGGTTTTATTTGTTGAGGTATTGCGTCAGGACTTCGAGAAACTTTGCCAACCACGTTGGATGTGCGGGCCATGCGGGTCCTGTGATCAGGTTGCCGTCGGCGATGGCGTCGGTGACCTCAAGGGCGACGAAGGTGGCTCCGGCCAGTTCGACCTCGGGCGCGCAGGCAGGGTAGGCGCTGACACGCTTGCCGGCGATGACACGAGCAGCGGCAAGCAGTTGCGGACCATGGCAGATGGCAGCGATAGGTTTGTCGGCTTCGGAGAAGTGGCGGATGATCTCGAGGACACGTGGGTTGAGGCGCAGGTATTCGGGTGCGCGTCCGCCGGGGATAACGAGGCCGCTGTAATCATCGAGATTGCGAATGTCGGAGAAGGTAGCGTTGAGGACGAAGTTGTGGCCACGTTTTTCTGAATACGTCTGGTCACCTTCGAAGTCGTGGATCGCGGTGCGGACGTACTGGCCGGCTTTTTTGTCTGGGCATACGGCGTGGACGACGTGACCTACCATCTGCAGGGCCTGAAACGGTACCATGACTTCGTAATCTTCGACGTAGTCTCCGACGAGCATGAGTAGATTCGCAGTCTTGTTCATGAGGTTCCTTTCGTTGCTGAGGTTCAGTAACCGTTGGCGATGAGGTATTGCTCGGTGAGGGTGAAGTCTGTGACGTTTGTATTCTGACGCTCGGCATACTTGCTCAGGACGTCGACCTCGATGTTGAGAGGACTGCCCGGAGTGAGTGAGCGCAGACTGGTGGACGCGTAGGTGTGAGGGATGATGGCGATGGTAACCTCGTTGCCGATGATGGAGGCGACGGTGAGGCTGATGCCTTCAATGGTGATGGAACCCTTTTCGACGACATAGCGGGTGAGCGCGTCGGGAAGGGTGAGGCGAAGGCGCCAGTCGGTGGTGGCGGGAGCTTCGGGCGTGATGGGCTCGAGGGCGAGAAGCGTTCCGGTGCCGTCGACGTGACCCTGGACGACGTGGCCGCCGAGAGGAGAGCCGGCGGGGGTAGGGAGCTCGAGGTTGACGACTGACTCGGGGTGGAGGCGGGAGAGGGTGGTGCGGGCGATGGTCTCAGCGGCAAGATCGGCGGAGAAGCGTGGAGGGAAGGCGTTGGGTTCGATGTTGAGAGCGGTGAGGCAGACGCCGCTGACAGAGACGCTGTCGCCGGTGTTGAGGCGGCTAAGCAAGGATGAGGAGGCGGCGATGGTGATGCGGGTGGCTCCCGCTGTGGGGGTTACGGCGAGAAGAGTTCCGGTGGTTTCAATGAGGCCGGTGAACATGGCTATAGGTTAGAACATTTTTCGCGAGCGATAGGGTTCAGCTCACGGATGAGGCCAAGGATCATGAAGGTAGCCGGTGACAAAGGCGTCGGTGCCCAGGGTGGTGCGGGTGATGCGATGGAGCGTCTGCTCGAAGAGATAGGGTGAGGGAATGCCTTGCGCAAAGGGGATGGCCTGATCGCCCAGTTCGGTTTCGGCGTAGATGAGGACGGCCTTGTCGACGAGGTTCTGGCGGAGGAAGGAGCCGTTGAGGTGCGAGCCGCATTCAAGCAGGAGGCTGAGAATTTCGCGTTTGGCAAGGGTGGCGAGGATGGCGGGAAGGCTGAGGCGGCCGGCGTGGTCGGGTATGAATTGGACCTGGGCGCCACGTGCCTCGAGGGCGGCGATCTTTTCTTTAGATGCGGTGTTTCCGCAGAGGATGAGCAGATCGTCCTGGGCGGAGAGGATGAGTTGTGATGTCATCGGAGTGCGGAGGTGGGTATCGAGGATGACACGAAGCAAGGGACGCCGGCGCGATTGGGCGGCATCGCTTCGGTCGGTCAGGAGAGGGTCGTCAGCGAGGATGGTGCCGATGCCCGTAAGAACGGCGTCTGAGGCATGGCGGAGAAGGTGGACTTCAGCGCGTGCAGTGGGGCCGGTGAGCCAGTGTGGCTGGTTAGGAAAGCGGTGGGCAGGCGGAGGTGCCAGTTTGCCGTCGACCGATAACGCTGCCTTGAGTGTAACGAACGGTGTGCTGGTGCGGATGAAGTGGGCGAAGGCTTCGTTGAGGTCGCGGGCTTGCTGTTGCAGGATGCCGGCGGTGACTTCTATGCCTGCGGACTGGAGCTTGGCGATGCCTTGTCCGCCTACAAGCGGGTTGGGATCAACGGTGGCGACGACACAGCGGGCTATGCCTGCTGAGATGAGTGCGTCGGCGCACGGGCCGGTACGGCCGTGATGATTGCAAGGTTCAAGGGTGACATAGGCGGTGGCGCCTTTGGTGGAGAGACCGCGTTCGGCCGCTTGTTTCAGCGCGATGATCTCGGCGTGGTCACGGTGGTTGTAGATGTGTGCGCCTTCGGCGAAGATTTTGTCGTCGCGGACCAGGACACAGCCGACGTGAGGATTTGGCGAGGCAAGGGCTACGGTGTCGGCTGCAAGCCTGAGAGCACGCTGCATGAAGACTTCGTCTTGAAGGTGCGACGGCATCATTTTGAGGATAGCTGGTTTTTGGTTCCGCTTTCTGGTCAGGAATGAAAAGGGAAAAGCCCCGGAAGATGTCCGGGGCTTGGATTGAGTTTTTGTGAGGGTTATTGGACGCGTACTTCTGTCGTCAGCTTGATGTCCTTTGATGAGCTTCCAATCATCAAGCTAAGCGGTTCAGCTTCGACTTTGAGACGTGCTTGTTTATCATCCCAGTAGGCTAAGGTTGAAGCCTTCAGTGGAATCTGTACGGTCTTGGTCTCATGAGGCGCGAGTGTGACACGCTGGAAGCCTTTGAGCTCCTTGGCGGGGCGTTCTACTTTCGACTTCGGATGCTTCACGTAGAGTTGAACCACTTCGTCGCCCGTCTGGCTGCCGGTGTTCGTGATGTCTACGCTCACAGTGATCGTTCCATCACCCGCCAACTCTTTTGAACTCGTCTTGAGGTTGGCGTAGCTGAAGGTCGTGTAGCTGAGACCGTAGCCGAAAGGATAGAGCGGCTCCCCCTTGAAGTACATGTAGGTACGCCCGCTGCGGATGTCGTAATCCATCATTGGGGGTAACTGATCGATCGATTTGGGCCAGGTCGTTGTCAGGCGGCCGCCGGGGTCGTAGTCGCCGAACAGAACCTTAGCGAGAGCGGTGCCTTCGTCCTGCGAAGAGTGGGCCATTTGTAGAATTGCGGGGATATTGGCCTGCGACCAGTTGATCGCGAACGGAAAGCTTGAGATCAACAGCACCACGGTCTTGGGATTGACCGCGTACACCTGCTTTACGAGTTGTTCTTGCGCAAGCGTAATGCTCTCGCGGTCGCGTCCCTCGCGGCCATCGCTGGGCGTCGTGCAAGGTAGGGTGCCGCCGCCATCGTAGGGAGTGTTGTGCCAGTCGTGCGCCATATCCGGGCCGCACGTTGGATCGTTGCCTACAACAACTACGGCCACGTCGGAGGATTGAGCTGCTTTGATTGCGGCGTTGCCTATTTCATTGGCTGCATAGTTGACCGTAATGCCTGGGCCGACTTCATTCTTGATTCCCTGCAGCGGTGTGATTGCGTGTGGAGGAGTGCCGCCGTACCAGTCCCAATGTATTGAATCGGCGAGTGGGCCGATGACTGCGATGGATTTGATCGAATCTTTCTTCAGCGGCAGAAAGGAATTTGCATTCTTCAACAGCACCACGGATTCGAGTGCCATTTTTTCCGAGATGGACTTGTTTTTTTCGGTTGTCCAGGGCTCAGGTGAGTCTTTTACCTGAGAGTAGGAAACCATCTCCGGAGGGTCGAGCAGACCCAGGCGAAGCGTGACTCTAAACTTAGGACGCAGCAGATCGTCGATCTCGCGTTCGGTCACAGAGCCATCTTTTATGGCCGCCTTGGTCTCGTCTTTGTAAGTGTCGAGGAATTGATTGATGCCAGCCTTCAGGCAGGCGACCACGGCCTCCTGTTGGTTCGCAAACCGCTTGTGCGAGGTAACGAGGAGTTTTACCGCGCCGCCGTCGCTTGAGAGCACATCGACGCCCCACTGTTTCTGGACAATGCTTTTGAGGATGGGATTGATGGCCATCGGTGTGCCGTTCCAGGAGTTGTAGGATGCCATGACGCCCTTGGCTCCGCCATCGAGGAAGCCCATGCGGAAGGGAACCGAATAGTACTCCCAGAACAGCCGCTGATCGAAGTTAGAAGACGAGCTGGTGCGGAAGTTCTCATTGCTGTTGGCAAGGAAATGCTTCAACAGCGCGGCTGCCTGCCAGTACTTTGGATCGTCACCCTGCAGCCCTTTGGTAAAAGCTGTAACCATGGTTCCGTTGAAGAAGGCATCTTCGCCGTAGACTTCTTCGCTGCGGCCCCAGCGTGGATCGCGTGCGAGGTCTGCCTGAGGACCCCAGAGCATCAGTATCTGGCGATCGTACTTTGGTGTCTGCGTGATGAAGCGCGCTTCGTTGCCTTCTACGCCTGCAGCCTGTCGCACAAGGTCGGGATCCCACGATGCACCCATGCCAGGAGGCTGAGGAAACTGTGTTGTGGTGATTGCGGGTCGTTCGAGCTTTCCTCCGCCGCGCTGTACGACACCATGAATTCCTTCCGAGCTGCCGAAGTTTGGCACGCCGAGGCGAGGCACTCCGGTCTGAGTTCCAAGACAATTGATCTTTTCATCGAGCGTCATCTGGGAAAGAAGGTTGTCGATTCTCTTTTCTGCGGGCAGCGAAGGATCTTTAAACGGGTACGAGCCCTGTTGCGCGAGCGCCGGAATGAACCCTAATACAAGAAGGCTAAAAATAGAAAGTCTCTGGTTCCTTGTGAACGGCAGTTGGATCAACGGTTCCTCCGACGGTGTGCGCGCGATATTTTGCATGCAAAAACCTGTTTTGCGAGCGCACCAAGACTATCACGCTGAAGTAACGCGAGTCAGCGCACTAAATGCTTTAAATACTGGCTTTCGGAAAAGCGGTGTCGAGGGTTAATCGAGTAGAGAGTCGATGAAAGATGTGCTGTCGAAGGGGATGATGTCTTCGATTTTTTCTCCGACGCCGGCGTAGATAACAGGAAGTTTCAGCTCGGTTGCGATGGCGAGAACGATGCCTCCCTTTGCGGTTCCGTCGAGTTTGGTCAGTACGATGCCTGTGACGCGAGCGGCTTCGGTGAAGAGGCGCGCCTGTTGCAGACCGTTCTGCCCGGTGGTCGCGTCCATGACGAGGAGGGTCTGATGCGGCGCGCCGGGAACGAGCTTTTCGGCGGTGCGTCGCATCTTGTCGAGTTCCTTCATAAGATCGGTTTTGGTGTGAAGACGTCCCGCAGTGTCGGCAATGAGGATGTCGATATCGCGTGCCTTAACCGCTGTGCATGCGTCGTAGAGAGCTGCTGATGGATCTCCGCCCTGTTTGGTTTTAATAAGAGGGACATCGGAACGCTGAGCCCAGACCTCGAGCTGCTCGATGGCTGCGGCGCGGAAGGTATCGGCGGCGCATAACAGGACGCTGCGACCCTGGTTGCGGTAGAAGGCAGCCAGCTTACCAGTGGTGGTGGTCTTGCCGGTGCCGTTGACGCCGACCATCATGATGACCTCAGGCGGCGTTGCAGGATGCTGGATTGGACGGGCTACGCCATCGAGGATCTGCTTAAGTTCCTGTTTGAGGAGTTGCTGAAGTTCTGCTCCGCTGCTAATGCCTGTACGAAGAGCGCGTTGGCGCAGATTCTCCATGATGATCGCAGTGGTCGCGGAGCCGATATCGGCTGCAAGCAGCATGGGTTCGAGGCTGGTGAGGGACGCTTCGTCAACTTCACGGGTTAGCGCGATGACGGAGCTGATCGATTCGGAGAAGGACTCGCGGGTGCGGGTAACCGCTTCCTTCATGCGGTCGAAGAAGCCGCCGCGCCTCTGCTCCTGGGGTTCGGGAGCGGAGGGTGTGTCGGGTTGCTGCTCGGATTTGTCGCGTTTGCTGAAGAGGGAGAAAGCCATGCTTTATCTAGTTTAGCGGATGGGTAAGGCTGGCCGCTGTGACGGTCTCTATTAAGCGGGCCAAACGGCGGATTGTGGAGTGTAGCTCGATGTCGGAACAGCTTTCGGCTGCACCGGTACCCATACCGCGCGACGCACAATCAAGAGTAGATAGATAAGAAGAATGGCGATTAAAACGAGACCGCCAACAAAAAGATGCGGCCTGAATCCAAGCACGGTTTTGTGGCGTGGAAGATCTGGTGGCGGAATATGGCCGCGTTCTGAGTTGCGTTCGTGCATCGCTTAGCCGCCTTGATGAAGTTACACTGTAATACCGATTCTCTGTTGTGGCCACAACGGTAATGGCATGGTCTGTGACGTTGGATGCGGTTCCCTGGGATTGGGAACGGCCTTATTCTGCCTGGCTTTAATGAACACGATTGCTCCGATCAAAATGACGATGATGGCGATGGCGAACATGATGACTACGGGCAGAAATGAAGAATCACCTTTGCGTTCTTCCGGGGTTGGATCGTTGTTGGAAGGAAGCGGCTCACTCATATTCCGTTGGATGCTATTTCGCAAGCTCGTGTTCTGATGTATCGAATTTATTCGTCGCGGCCCGGTCGGCCCATGAGGTCGCGGATAGCATCCTTGGGACTCTTGTTGTGGTGCAGGATGGCGTCCATCTGCTCTGCGATAGGCATCTCGACACCGTAGCGGGCGGCGAGGCCAAGAGCGGCGGCGGTGCTCCGAACACCTTCAGCGACTTTGCCATTGAGACCGGCGAGAATATCGGGAAGCTGGCGACCTTTGCCCAGCTCGATGCCGACGGAACGATTGCGTGAGAGGGCTCCAGTGCAGGTGAGCACGAGGTCGCCGATGCCGGAAAGACCAGCGAGAGTCTGGGGGCGCCCGCCACAGGCTACGGCGAGACGGGTGATCTCAGCGATGCCACGAGTGATGAGAGCTGCGGAGGAGTTGTGGCCGAGATTCAGGCCATGGACTACGCCCGCCGCCAGCGCGATCACATTCTTAAGTGCGCCGCCGAGTTCGACACCGGTAACGTCGTCGTTGGTATAGAGACGGAGAGAGGCGGAAGAAAAATCGCGCTGGATTGTCTGAGCAATATTGGAATCGCTGGCCGCTGCGACGACAGCAGTTGGAGCTCCGGCAGCAAGTTCCTGCGCGAATGAGGGGCCGGAGAGAACAGCGAAAGGATTGTCGGTGATCGAAGCGACAACTTGGGACATGCGCAGGAAACTATTCTCTTCAATGCCTTTACTGGCGGAGACGATGATCTGGTTCGGCGTCAGGATGGGGGCGATGTTAGCGATGACGCCACGCAGATGCTGGGATGGCGTGACGGAGAGCAGGATATCCGCCTCGAAGATGGCGCCGGGTAGATCGGACGTGACGTAAATGTCGGACGACAGTGCGAAACCAGGAAGATAGCGAAGATTTTCGCCGGCCTCCGTGAGTTGATCCGCATGGTCGGGCGAGTGGGCCCATAGGACAACCTCATGGCCACCACGACGGGCAAGTGAGATGGCTAGAGCGGTCCCCCACGCGCCTGCGCCAAGTACAGCGAAACGGCTCAAGCTGTCACCTTCCTTGAGCCGAAACGACTCTCTGTACCAGAGAGAAGTCGACGAATATTCTGATGGTGCTTAACGATAATGAGTAGAGGGATGAACAGAAATCCGGCAATGACAATAGGTGTCCTGAAAGGAACGAAGTAGAAGGCGAACAAGGGAAAGGAGGCTGCGGCGATGATGGATGCCAGCGAGACGTAGCGGGTGATTAGAAAAACGACCAGAAAGACGCTGAGGATGGCGAGTGCGCTCGGCCACGTGAGTGCGAGGAAAACTCCGAGGGCACTGGCGACACCTTTTCCTCCGAGAAAGCCAAGCCAAATGGGAAAGATATGGCCGAGGATGGTGGCAACGGCCGCAGCGACAGCGAGATCGTAATTGCCCGGTGCAAGGTGTTGAGCGATCTTCACAGCGGCGAAGGCTTTGCCAAGATCGAGTAACAGCGTGGCGATGCCGAGTCCCTTGGCTCCGGAGCGAGCCACATTAGTAGCCCCAATGTTGCCGCTGCCGGTTGCGCGGATATCCTGCTTACGGAAGATTCTGACCAGCAGGTAGCCAAATGGGATTGAGCCCAGAAGGTAAGCCAACGGGATGGAGATGAGCCAAGGATTCATGGAGTTTATCTGGATGAGTTTATCAAGCGCCGGTGTGGGAGACGCAGAAACACCGACTTTTGTGCCCGTGGGGATTCTAGAGCAAATGGCGTCGGATCAGTTCGAGCGCATGCTGACTGGCCCAGTAGCGGATACGATCACGATCACCAGCCAAATCTAATTCCTTAACGATTGTTTGATTACCATCCGCCAAGCCGACGTAGACGCGGCCAACTGGTTTTTCGGCGTCGGGACCTGGAGGGCTACCACCCGGTCCGGCAAGCCCGGTAATAGACACTCCCAGGGACGCATTGGTGCGCTCACGGATGCCTTCAGCAAGCGATGCAGCAACTTCCTCGCTGACCACGCCTTTACTGTCGATGAGATCCTTCGGCACGTCAGCGAAGATTGTCTTGAGCTCTGTTGTGTACACCACAGCTCCGCCAAGAAAAGTGCGTGAGCTGTTTGGAATAGCGGTAAAGCGTTCGGAGAGCAAACCGCCTGTGCAGCTTTCTGCTGCAGCTATGGTCAGGTGACGCATGCCGAGATGGAGCAGCACAACCTCTTCGAGCGACTCGCCGTGAGAGGAGAAGATGGCGTCGTCCATCTCCGCTTCGATCTTCTCGGCCAACTCGTCGACGCGAGCCTGCGCCGCGGCAAGAGTAGGCTTGGCGCAGAGAAAATGGAGCTGAATCTCACCGGAACCAGCGAGGATTGTAGTGTCGATATCGGTGTACAGCTGATAAATGGGGGCGGTGCGAGCATCGACGACCGACTCGGGGATCAACGCCATGCGGAGCATTCGTTTGGCAAGATGGCGGGGCGGGAGAGAGGCCGCGAGACGCGGCTTGCACTGGAGATCAAAGAGGGGCTTGAGCTCATTGGGTGGGCCGGGGAGGAGAATGACGACCTTGCGGTGTCCATCCACAACGGTGTCGAGGTATTGACCGGGAGCGCTGCCATTGGCATTAGCCAGCATCTTCGCGCCATCGAGGATATCGGCCTGTTTGGCATTGTTGGACGGCATGATGATCTTGCGGGCGGCGTATCTCTTGTAGAGATCGGTGATGATGGCAGCGTCACGATGGAGTTCGAGGCCGAGAGCAGCGGCGACTGCTTCGCGGGTCATGTCGTCCTCGGTAGGGCCAAGTCCGCCGGAGAAGATCACGACGTCCGCGCGGGAGATGGCAATACGCGCAGCGCTGGTAAGGTGCGCGATGCTGTCGCCGATGATCGTCTTGAAGGCAACGGAGACGCCGAGATCATTGAGACCCGCGGTGAGATAGAGAGAGTTGGTGTCCTGGCGAAAGGGAGTCAGCATTTCGGAGCCGACAGCGATGATTTCAGCGATCATGATTTTTATGAAAACTCTGACCTTCTAGTCTGTTCTTAATCCATAGTAGTGGCTTTGATGAGCCGGTGTGTTATGAGTGGTTGTCATAGTGATAAAGACGATGGGCTGGGATAGCAAAGTGATAGCAGCAAAGGTTCTTTCGATTCTTCTGGCTTTTTCCTTGGTGGCAGTTGCTCAAACGGTGCCCGATGTAGCGGGGAGTACTGGGTCGCAAGTGACGAATGGCAGCCGGATAATCGGTGTTCGCGCGCGTCTGCAGAAGACTCTGGATGTGAAGAAAGTCAAAGAAGGGGATACGGTGGAAGCCACTCCGGAGGTAAAGATTCACCTTGCTGATGGCGTGGATCTCGACAGCCACAGTCGATTGCTTGGCCGTATCGATAAGGTTCAACCGTCAGTTGAAGGCGGTGACTCTGCGATCGGCGTTACTTTTAACAAGGTCCGGATGAAGGACGGACAAGAGTTTCCCTTGAAAGCGACGATCCTCTGGATCGGGGAAGCTCCGAATGTTCTGAATCCGTCCGTGGTCTCTGCGCCGGCGGACCGCACCACGCCGGGGGTCGGTGTGGAAGCTGGAAATTCGCAGGTGCCGCCGGTCCAGGGCTATCAGGGCTCTGAGATAACGGGTGTGCCTGCTCGAAATCGTAAACCGCCAGTAGGTAGCGCGGCTCCTCAGTTGCCCGCGGGAATATCCAGTCAGAGGAATGCAATTCCGGGTGTGAATTTCTTCAGCGATATGGGCCGAGCGGATTCAGGCTGGTTCCGGTCGCAAAAAAGAAATGTATCGGTGCCCGGTGGGACTGTGATGGCGTTTGCGGTCATCGTATTGCCGGTCAGCGGTGTAAAGCCCTAAATCAAGGTGCGGCCTTGAATAGCCAGATCGACGTGATAAAGGGCATCCCGAGTGGCCAGGGCTGCGCAGCCGTCTTCCAGAAAGGCCAAACCTACAAGGTTGTGGCCTGAGACAGCCAGGCTGGCTTCGCGTTGCGGCGTAATACGGATGATGCCGCGCTGACCGTGAAGACTAGCGGCGACGTAGAGGTTGTCGTCTACATCGAAGGCCATGCCCTGGGCGCGGCCCAGACCCTGGTAGAAGACGGTAGTGTTGCCGTCGTGATCGATGGCGTGGATGGCCTGGTTGGAGGATGTTGTGGGGCCAGTGACGAAGAGTGTGCCGGACTCACTGAAAGCGAGGTGGTAGGCAGCGATGGAGGGCTCGAGAGTTGCATAGACGAAGATCTCGCCGCTTGAGCCGCCTGCGCTGGCGCGTGCAATTTTGAAGATTGTTCCTGAGCGGTCTCCGACGAAAAGATTGCCGTCGCGGTCAAAGGCGATGCCGGTGGCGACGCCCATGCCCTCGGCGTAGGTGGAGATGCCGCCCTCGGGCGAGATGCGATAGACGGTACCTTCGGCTCGAGAGCTTGCGTAAAGGTGGCCGTCTGGACCGAAGGCGAGGCCGGTGGGGTTCATAAGATCGCGGACGAAAGGCGTGATCTGGAAGTCGCGCTGGATTTTGAAGATAGAGACAGGGGTGGCCTGGCCGCGGGAGCCGGAGAGTGTGGCAAAGACGTTGCCGTCTGCGTCCACTGCGGGATTGGCGACGGGGTGAAGGTTTTCGGCCATCGGCACGGCGACACGAAGGTAAAGAGGATTGCTGGCAAGGCCGTTGTGATGCACCACGAGATCGCCGGTTATGGAGCCCTCGGGAATTTTGACGACGGCGCGGGAGGGGCGGCTGAGGGTGATGGGGGCAAAGGTGTCGCCGACGGTGGCGTGGGGGACGTGGCCGGAGGGGCCGAGGTGGGCCCCTTCGAGCTGAACTTCGCCGCCGGGCATGGCAGCCGGGGGGGAGACGCGATCCAGATGCGGTGTGCTGGTGTGCGAAGGGTCGGGCTTAAGGAGAGATCGAAGGGATGTCATGGCTTGGGTTTTAGCGTAGACCGGTCATGGGAGGAGTGCAAATGTTGAGGTGCACTAGAAGAAAAGCCGTGCGAGTTGAGCGCATGCCAGTGCGAAGAGGCCGGCGGCTACGTCGTCGAGCATGATTCCGGTGCCGGCGGGGAGGCGTTCGAGCTGGCGGATGGGGGGCGGTTTGAGGATGTCGAAGGCTCGGAAGAGGATCAGGGATAAAGCAGCGTGTTTCCAGTCCGCGGGGATGGCAATGAGCGCGATGAGCTGGCCAGCAGCTTCGTCGATCACGACGTGGCCGGGGTCTTCGCGGCCGGATTCGCGGGCGACGATGGTGGCGGCGGGGATGCCTATAAGAGTGACTGCAAGCGCAGCGATTACTGTACCGATAGCGAGGGCCAGAGGCGATGGGTTGAGAACATGAGCGGCTCCGTACCAGAGCAGAAGGGCGGCTATGGAGCCGTAGGTCCCGGGGCCGGGCTTGAGGAGTCCAGCACCGAAGAAGGTACCGAGGGTCCAGGCCCAGATGGTCTTCTTTTCAGCAGGAGGGTGAAGTTGAATTTTTGAGTTGGCCATTTGGGAGCGATGGTGGCTGACGGAAATTTACAGCCTGCGCACTCCCCCTCTCCCCATTAAATGTGTCAAAGTATTCATTCTGTTGTAGTTAGCCTCGTACTTGTAGTGCTAAGACCATGTTTCCTGTCTGATTATCGTGCAAAGTATTCATTTTACTTGGCTTATTCGCACAGGTGCACGCACTTTTTTCTGGGTGTCTCGTGAGTGTAAGCTCAATCTTCATCGCTCGATCCGGGCAGGCGGTTGGATTTCGAGCGAGCCAGTTCCTCGAGAAGGTCGGGGTCCTGGATGGGGGACGAGATCTTGTAATCGCCGCTGGCCCATTTGCCGAGGTCGAGCAGGCGGCAGCGGTCGGAGCAAAAGGGGAAATACTCGTCCGTGGCCAGGACGACTTTGCGGCAGGTTGGGCAGAAGAGAGCTTTCGACATGGCGTTAACGATTTTAAATCCAATGGCGGTGTGACCGCTAGTTAGACGATGGAGCGAAGAAGACCGCCTTCGGCGCGCAGGGCTGCTCCGTTGGTGGCGGAGGAGAGAGGACTGGCGAGAAAGGTAACGAGATTGGCGATCTCAGAGGATTCGATGAGGCGTTGGAGGAGCGAGCTGGAACGATGCTTTTCAAAGAACTCTTTCTCGGCCTGCTCCGGAGTCGGATTCGGAGTGGAGGAGATCTTTTCGAGGAACTCGACGATGCCCTCGGAGCGGGTCGGGCCTGGCATGACGGTATTGACGGTAACGGCAGTTCCTTTGGTGAGTTCGGCGAGGCCGCGAGAGATGGCGAGCTGGGCGGACTTGGTAACGCCGTAGTGGATCATCTCAGGCGGCGTCATAACGGCAGACTCGCTGGAGATAAAGATGACGCGGCCGTTGTTGCGCTGAAGCATGCCAGGAAAGTAGTGACGCGAGAGACGGACTCCGCTGAGGACGTTGGTCTCAAAGATGTTGAGCCAGTCGGCGTCGGTGATGTCGGCAAAGGCCTTGGGCTCGTAGATGCCGAGGTTGTTGATGAGGATATCGGTGTCGGGGACCTGCTGGATGAGGGCTGCGGCGCCTTCGGCGGTGGCTACGTCGGCTGCGATGGCTTTGACGTTACTTAATCCAGAGAGAGCTTTATCCAGCTTCTCTTTGCTGCGCCCGGGCACTGTGACGGTAACGCCTTCGGCGGTGAGGGACTGCGCGATGGCTAGTCCAATACCGGCTGAGCCTCCGGTTACGATTGCGGTCTTGCCTTTGAGTTGCAGGTCCATGGAGCTTCTCCGTAGCAGCCTTGACTGGGCGTACCTGAAGATAGATGTTTGGATGGTTAGGCGGGATTCATCGGAGAAGAAGACGCTTTTTGCTGAGGCGTTCGTGGCGAATTCAATTTACGAGAAGGCGGTTTTGCACAAAAGGAAGAGGAATAACGGAGCTCACTTCCGGATGGCCGACGATACGGGCGTTGGCCAAACACCTGACAATCCGAACGAGACTCCATCCTGTTCAAACAGCGAGTTGCGCGGATGGGCTTACAATCGTGACTTCCTGCACTGGTACTTGTTCTCAACCACAACGTAAGGTTTCTTTGAGTTTCTTGAAGGAGGAACCATGCAAAGGAATCGGTTGAAGTTGTGGAGTGCACTTGTATGTGTGTACTTTGCGGCAGCCTGTTTGTGCTTTGGGGCGGTTTGTTATTCCCAATCGGCAGCACCGCATCTAGATCGTTCCAACATGCCTGCTGAGCTCAACGGCACAGCAGGTTCTGTTACTGGCTACGTGAGAGACATTGCGTGCCCGCTGCGCAATCACAGCAAAGAATCAGCGCATCCTCCAGATGACAGCTGCGTCAAGGCATGTGCCGAGGCTGGGGCACCGCTGGGAATCATTACCTCGGACGGGAAGATCTACAACGTCATCTCGCATACCATGCCCGAGACTGATGAGCGTCAACGTCTGCTGCCTTATGTTGCAAAGACAGTGCGGGCTACGGGCCGGCTGTTCGAGTACAACGGAGCACGCGCTATCGCTATCGACAAGATCGAAGTAGTCTCCCAATAACATTTCAGGCCAGGGGTGCATGAGCCACTATTTCGGCTTATGCGCTCTATTCCATGACTTCCGGCACATACGCTTCGCTTGCGAACCTGCGATAATTCCGGCCATGCAGAGGGCTGTATCATCCGCGGCTCGGTACCACGTCGCCCTTCGCGCCACGGGCTTGTTTATCTGGGCCTTTCTTTCGCTGCCGGTCTTCGTCAGCTCCGCCCGAAAAGGCGAAGCTCTTTCCGGTTCTCACTGGATTGTCTGGCTGGCACTCTTCTTCTTGTTTGCCCCGGCATTCTGGATCAGCTCAAGTCCAAAGCCTCGTGAACATTGGGTCAGGATATCTGCTCTTGCCGTACAGACAGTGTGCGTGCTGGGCATGACAGCGATTTACCAGGGATATCTCATCGGTTGCCTGCTAGTTATCATCGTCTGGCAGGTGGCGCTGATTTGTCCGGTGGGCACGGCGATTCTATGGGCTGTGGCCGCTTCCGGACTCTGGATTTTCTATCAGGAGCCGCACTACCACCTGGGCTGGCGGTGGAGCGCGACCGGAGCCTTTCTCGGGTTCCAGTCCTTCGCCATTGTTACGGCTGCCATTGCCAGAAGCGAGGCCGCTGGACGAGAGGAGCAAGCCCAGGTGAACGCTGAACTGGTCTCCACACGCGAACTGTTGCGCGAAAGCAGCAAGGCGGGCGAACGCATTCGCATCGCGAGAGAGTTCCACGATGTCGTTGGACATAACCTGACCGCGCTGTGCCTGCATCTGGAGGCCGCCGCGCACCACCCTCCCGATCAAGCGCAGGCGATTCAGCAAAAGGCGCTCTCCGCTGCCAGACATTTGCTGGAAGAGCTACGGGAGATTGTCATTGGATTTCATGAGAGCGATTGCATTGATCTGCGCAGCGCATTTGAAGCACTGCAACAGAATGTACCAAGAATCAGGCTGCACATAGAGCTTCTCGACGATTTGGTAATTACTGACTCCGTGCGAGCACATGCCACGTTGCGCTGCATCCAGGAGATAACGACAAATACTCTGAAGCACTCCAATGCTAAGAATCTCTGGGTCCGCATCTACGCGCAGAACGGAGCCGTTGAAATCGAAGCGCACGACGATGGCTCAAAAACCCAGCAAATCAGGCCAGGAATTGGAGTTACTGTCATGCGTGAACGTCTGGAACAGCTCGGAGGCGGCCTGGCAATTGATACAGGCCAACAGAGCGGGTTTCATCTGAAGGCATGGTTTCCTCTCAGCGATGGCATGGAGTTGCGGTGATCCGGGTGCTGATTGTCGAAGACCAGGCACTAGTGTGCGAGGGTCTCGAAATGCTGCTGAACCTGGTGGAAGATATCCGTGTTGCAGGACGGGCGGCGGACGGAATCGAAGCTTTGCGTTCTATGCAGGAACAGGCGCCCGATCTGGTTCTGCTGGATGTTCGCATGCCGAAGATGAGCGGCATCGAAGTGTTGCGCGAGATGAAAGCGAATGCCCTGATGATCCCAGCCATTTTGTTGACCACATTTGACGATGATGCGGCGTTGCTCGAAGGAATCCGTCTTGGCGCAAAGGGTTATCTGCTGAAGGATGTTTCCCTGGCAAAGCTCACAGAAGCGATCCGGCTCGTAGCGGCAGGCCGGAGCATGATCAGCCCGGTAGTCACCGAACGGCTGCTTCATGGATTACGGGAAGCACCCCTTCCGCCCGACAGCGGATATGAGAGCGAAGCGCTGACGGTCCGCGAAGCTGAGATCATTCGCCTTATGACCGGCGGGTACAGCAATCGCGAAATTGCCGGCGCTCTCTATCTCTCTGAGGGGACGGTGAAAAACCACGTCTCCAATATCCTCTCCAAGCTTGGTGTCCGGGATCGTACCCGGGCGGTTCTCAAGGCAATTGAAAAGGGGATTGTCTAAGAAGATAGGAAAAGTTTTTTGAAGACCTTACAGCAGTGTAAAACGGAACGAATGAAAAAGAATGCAGCGAGCGCCTGGTTTATATGGACAGTACTAATCGTCGTATGTGTGACATCCGGCTGGGCTCAACAACAGTCGACGATTTCTGACGAGGCAGCCGCATCGCGTATTGCATGGTGGCGCGATGCCAAGTTCGGTCTCTTTATGCATTGGGGTGTGTATTCCATCCCGGGTCGCGGCGAATGGGTGCAATGGAACGAACAAATTCCGGTGAACGAGTATGCCAAACTGGCGGCTCAATTTAATCCAGACAAGTTCGATCCTGACGCGTGGGCGGCTATCGCTAAAACGGCTGGCATGAAATACACCGTACTTACGGCGCGCCACCATGATGGCTTCGCTTTGTTCGACGATCCGGGCAGCGATTTTACAGCGATGAAATCATCGGCTCACCGCGACTTCGTTGCCGAATACGTTACGGCTGTGCGCAAAGCCGGGCTCCATGTGGGGCTTTATTATTCGCCGCTCGACTGGCGATACCCTGGCTTCTTTTTCCCTGATCTCTATCAGGCGAATGCGGTGGAGATGCGCGAGCAGTATCATCGCCAACTTAATGAACTGGCTTCGCACTATGGCAAGATCGATATTCTTTGGTTTGACGGTGGTGGTGTCGACTGGCTTGGGTTCAACGGCGTTACCTTCAAGGATGGATGGCATGCACGGCCGAAGGGCCAGCACTACGCCGGTGCTTTCACATGGAAGGATGACGATGCACTTGGCAATCTGAGAAAACTTCAGCCATCGATCATCACCAACGATCGCACGGATGCGCCAGCGGATTTTCTCTCGCGTGAAGGCGATGGCGCCATGGGCAATTTCGACGGTGTGCATCCCTGGGAGTTGTGCACGACATTGACTACCGGAGCGTGGGGCTATCAGCCCAATGCCAAGGTCAAGTCGCTAAGCGATGTCGTCCGCCTGTTGGTTGGGGCCGTCGGACGTGATGGGAATCTGCTTTTGAACGTAGGTCCACGTCCCGATGGACAGATTGCGCCGGAACATGCCGAACGTCTCCGCGAAGTTGGTGATTGGTTGAGGCGGAACGGCCAAAGCATCTATGCCACACGGGGCGGCCCGTATCTGCCTGGAGACTTTGGCGTCTCAACCTATCATGACAAGACAATCTATCTGCATGTCCTCAATGCCGCCGACAGGACGCTTTCGCTTCCGGCTCTCCCGACCAAGATACTGAGTTGCTCAAGCCTTACGGGGGAAAGTATTGCCTGTAAACAAGTCGGGGATTCGGTGGAGATTACGTTGAACGGGAATGCGGATGCCGGCGATAGGATCATTGCGTTGACACTTGCATCACCGGCAGTAGAGATCAAGCCGATTGCGACTCCAGTTACTGGCAACGCTGAGTTAGTGCGTTAGTCGAGGATGCGGCGACAACGTCGTAGTCGTGGGACTCGGTGATTTCGGCGCGATAGGAAGTATCATCGTTTGCCACAGATTTTTGCCATAGCTGAATATAGCTGAATGACGTTACTTTACATTGGATGTGAGGTGTTTCTTGAACCGCTTCCATCTAGTGTTGTTGTTGATAGTTGCCACAGGTGCCTCTTCGTCCATCCACCTTCATTCTCAAACAAAGTCTGACCCTGAGCCGTGTCATTCCACAGTGACAGGGAAGTTGGAGATTGTTCCACTGACGAGCAAGGTCTATGGGAACGAGAGAAATCTGCGAATATGGCTGCCGCCCGGATATGGTGATGCTGAGAATGCGAAGGTTACTTATCCCGTGTTGTATATGTTCGATGGAGCCTGGCTTTTCGATCGATGCACTGCACCCGGCACGCAGGGCGAATGGAAAGTGGATGAGACGCTCACGGAACTGATTGCGAAGCACGAAGTGGAGCCGATTATTGTTGTCGGGATCGATAGCAATAGTCATCGCGACGCGGAGTATGCACCTTATGGAAATCCACTTTTCTTTGGTGCACCCAAGGTGTTTCAAGGAGAGCGCGTCCCAGAGTTCCTGACCGAAGATGTGATGCCCTACGTCGCTGCGCACTATCGTGTGGAGAAAGGGCGAGAGCATACGGGCGTTGGAGGCTCGTCGCTTGGCGGTGTAGCTGCGCTGACAGCGCTCATCAAACGGCCTGATGTTTTTGGAATAGGTTTGTTAGAGAGCACATCGATGCAATACGGCAATGGCCAATTGCTACGTGATGTCACTCCGATAGTGATGGGACCGGTACGTGTTTCAATTGGGGTGGGAACTGAGGAACTAGGATCGGATGCGAAGATGTTGGGCGTGCCGAACTTCGATGCGGCGTTCGTCACGCTTAACCAGACACTAGCTACCAACTTCAAGTCTGCTATGGCCAATCATCCAGAGGTGTTGCTTACCGTGCAACCACATGCAAATCATGGCGCCGCTGCCTGGAGCGCACGATTTCCTGCAGCGATCAAGTTTCTTTATCCGCCCGCGGTCAGGTGATGTCCGTCGGAAATCCTTACAGGATGAGAAATTATTCGAGGATGCGGGCGACGACGTCGTAGTCGTGGGACTCGGTGATTTCGGCGCGATAGAAGGTGCCGGGGACGAGGGTTTCGTGCGGACCGAAGTCGTTGATGAAGACTTTGCCGTCGATCTCGGGGGCATGGAGCGAGGTGCGGCCTTCCCAGAGGAGTTCGGTCTCTTCGGACTCGCCTTCGACGAGGAGGTCGATCTCGCGGCCTACCCATTCGGTCTTGGCCTTGGTGCTGATCTTCTGCTGGAGCTTCATCAGCTTGCGGCGGCGAGCCTGGATGGTACGGTTAGGGACCTTGGTTTCGCTGGGCAGATCGAAGGCCTTTGCGCCCTCTTCGTCGGAGTAGGTGAAGACGCCGAGCCAGTCGATCTTGGCGGCGGTGATGAAGGCTTCGAGCTCCTTGTAGTCGTCCTCAGTTTCACCGGGGAAACCCACGATGAAGCTGGTGCGAATGACAATGCCGGGGACGATGCGGCGGGCCTTCTCGATGAGGTCGAAGAAGATCTGCGCGTTACCGCCGCGCTTCATGCGTTTGAGGACGCTGGCGCTGGCGTGTTGGAGAGGGACGTCAAGGTACTTGGCGATGTTGTCGTGCTTCGCCATGGTCTCAAGGAGAGTGGTGGTGACCTTGTTGGGGTAGGTGTAGAGGAAGCGCAGCCAGCGTAGGCCGGGGAGGACGGCGAGAGCGTCGAGGAGGGTGGCCAGGCCGTCGGTGAAACCAAGGTCTTCGCCGTAGCAGGTGGTGTCCTGGCCGATGAGGGTGATCTCGCGGACTCCTTGTGCGATGAGGTTTTCGGCTTCGGCAATGATCGACGACATGCGGCGTGAGCGGAACTTGCCGCGGAGCTGCGGGATGATGCAGAAGCTGCAGGGATGGTCGCAGCCTTCGGCGATCTTTATATATGCAGACGCTCTGGGCGTCGTCAGGATTCGTGGGGTGGCGTCGTTGTAGAGGTATTCGGGGAGCGCGGCGGCGGCTCCGTCCCAGGACTCGCGGGAGAAGCGGCCCTGCTGCTGACGGAGGTCGCCTTCGGGGCGGGATTTCGTCCCGGCGTTGGGGATGTGGGCGATGTGATCGCCGGCGTGGGCGAGGGGTTCGTCGCCGTGGGTGGTTCCGGTCTCGGCGAGGGATTGGACGATCTTGAGCTGCGGAGCGACTTCGCGGTCGTTCTCGGGGTCGGCTAGAGGGCGCGAGTGCTGGCTAACGGCGCTGGGGGCGCGGTCGATAAGATTTTGACTGCTCACGGCTGCTAATTGGGCTACTTCAGCGTCGGTTTGGACTTTGCCGATGGCGTGCGTGTGGATGGTGGTCTGCGGTGAGCCTTGCGGAAGGATGGTGAAGGGTGAGTCGCTTGTGGCTTGAGATGTGGGCGTGAGGCCAGCTGCGATGAGGATGGCTTCGAGCTCGCCTGTGCCTACGACGGCGTCTACTTCGGGAATGTTTTTCTGGATCTCGTCGCGATAGCGTTCTACGAGGCAGCCTGCGACGATGAGGCGCTGAGCTTTGCCGCCGTTCTGCTGCTTGTGCTGAACCATCTCAAGGATGGTGTTGACGGACTCCTGCTTGGCGGAATCGATGAAGCTGCAGGTGTTGACGACGAGGATTTCGGCGTCTTCGGCGTTGGGGGTGAGCTCGCCGCCGGCGTGATGGAGCAGTCCCATCATGACCTCGGAGTCAACGAGGTTCTTGGGGCAGCCGAGGGAGACGAAGCCGATCTTGGGGCGCGACCGAGTCGCGGTCTGGGCTTCGAGCACACCTGTAGCCACGGTGTGGGCAGGGGAAGTCACAGTCTTCTAGTTTACCAGCTTTGCTACCTTTGCGTTGCGTGCTTCCGTGCCCTCTCCGTCCTCGTCGATTTTGTGCTTGAGGCGAGATTTTGCCGCGTTCGGCGCGATCTTGACTGAGAAGTAGCTCCATCGTCAGCTTTGGTTCTTCTGGACGGTGAAGTAGAGTGCGAATGGTGAAAGTGCCAGCGAGATCCACGTGAGCAGCCGGAAACAGTCCATGTAGGTGAGGATGGCTGCCTGCCGGTTTACCTCTTCGTTGAGGAGGGAGAGCGCTCGGATGATGGAGTCGGGTTTCGAATCTGCGGCGAAGGTTTGCAGAGAGGAGGCGTGGCTGTGGATGGCTTCGATAAGAGCGGGTGAGGACGAGGGCAGGTTCTGGATGAGATAGGTTCGGTGGATTTGTATACGGCGCACCAGCATTGTGCTGACGACGGAGATGCCGATGGCGGAGCCGAGATTGCGAAAGAGGCCGTAGAGCGATGCTGCTGCATCGTTTTTGCCTGATTTGAGTTGGGAGAATGCCAGGACACTGATGGGCGTCAGGAAGAGGGCGACACCGGAGCTTTCGAGGATGCGGAGCTTCACGATGGTTGGGTAGTCCACGGCGAGGGAGAGATTGCTGAAGAGGTGAAAGGCAAAGGTGGTCACCAGCAGGCCGCTGAAGATGAGCAAGCGAAGGTCGACGCGCTTCATCAGCCAGGTGGTGAGGGGCAGAAAGAGGAGCAGAACAAAAGAGCCGGGTGAGAGGACGAGACCGCTGTCGGTGGCAGTGTAGCCGAGCATGGCGTGGGTAAATTCGGGCAGTAGAGCTGTGCTTGCGTAGCGGGCGAAGTAGGTGAAGAAGATGATGCCGCCAGCGAGAGCGAAGTTTCGGTTTGCGAGCAGGCGGAGTTGCAGAATCGGATGCTTCGCACGGAAGAGCTCGTAGTAAACGAGAAACGCGAGCGAGATGAGAGACACGACTGCTGCGGTTACGATAGCGGGCGAGGAGAACCAGTCGAGACGCTCTCCACGATCAAGAACGTATTCGAGACAGCCGAGACCAAGGGCGATACCCAGCAGGCCCGGGTAGTCGATGGAAGAGCCTTTGTGGAGGATTTTTTCTGTCTCTGGTTGAAGGGCGCGATTGAGAAAATAGGCTGCGATGCCGCAGGGAATGTTGAGGAAGAAGATCCATCGCCAACCCCAATTATCGCTGAGCCAGCCTCCGAGAACAGGGCCGAGCGTGGGGGCAAGGACGATGACCACGGAATAGAGGGTGAAGGCGGAAGCGATGCGCTCGTGAGGGAAGACGTCGGCGAGGATGGCCTGCGTTGTAGGTTGAAGGCCGCCTCCGCCCAAGCCTTGCAGGACACGAAAGAGAATGAGGAAGGATAGGCTGGGCGCGATGCCGCAGAAGAAAGAACTAAGGGTGAAAAGAAGAATCGAGATGAGGTAGAAGCGCTTGCGCCCGATGCGGTGGGAGATCCAGCCGCTCATGGGAAGAACGACGGCGTTGGCCACGAGATAAGAGGTGAGCACCCAGACGGCTTCGTCGCGCGAAGAGGAGAGGTTGCCCGCGATGTAGGGCAGAGCCACGTTGGCGATGGAAGTGTCGAGTACCTCCATAAAGGGAGCAATGATTGCTGCCGCAGCGATGAGCCAGAGGTTGTGTTTGTTGGACTGGATGTTCTGCCCCTCTCGTATACTTGCAGCGTAGGGCGGCAGAAACGCGATATGCAGACACAAAGTATCGATTTAAGGACAGACAGGGCGCTTGCAGCGTGTCTTCGAGTGCAGCGGCCAGTGGCTGTGCTGGCCTATGACTATGCAGCGGGCGACCATGTTCCTGCGCACGATCATCCGAAGGCGCAGCTGATCTATGCCGTCGAGGGCACGATGACGGTGGCTACGCGCGAAGGGCAATGGGTATTGTTGCCGACTCGCGCAGTGTGGGTTCCGGCGCATACGCGGCATTCGATTCGCATGCGGAGTGCATTGGCGATGCGCACGGTGTTCTTCGATGAGACGGTGACTCATCCGGCAGTTGGGTGCGCGGTGGTGAGTGTGTCTCCGCTGCTGCGGGAGCTGATCGTCAGCATGCTAAGCGAGCGGCGGGCTTATGCGCCGGAAGGTAGAGGCACGCACATTGCCGCGTTGATCTGTAGCGAGCTTCGCTTGTCGCGAACGCTTCCGCTGCATCTGCCATCGCCAAGGGAGCCGCGGCTGCGGAACATCTGCAGTGCGATGCAGAGGAGGCCGACGCTGGCGGGTGATATGGAGTATTGGGCGGCCCGCGGCGAGATGAGCAGCCGCTCGCTGGCGCGTTTGTTTCGGGCAGAGCTGAAGATGAGCTTTCAGGAGTGGCGGTCGCAACTGTTGTTGCTGGAGGCACAGATTCGGCTTGCGCAAGGACAGTCCAGCTCGCGGGTTGCGAAGGGCCTGGGTTATGACAGCCACGCGGCGTTTTGCGCGATGTTTCGCAAGGCGATTGGGATATCTCCTTCGGAACATGTACGGGGATTGCAATCTATCGAGGCGGTTGCGAAGTGACTTGCCTGGACCATTTTGCCCGATCCGCGACATACCGTGGGTTCTAAGGTCAACCCCACCTGATGAAGCTGATGGGGTCGACCTCAGAGCGACGTTATGGTTAGGCGAGGCCGTTGCGGGCTATGACTTCCTTGTAGAAGTGGGCGCTTAGTTTAGGCGTGCGCTTCTGGGTGGCGAAGTCGACGTAGTGGATGCCGAAGCGGTAGGCGTAGCCGTCGGCCCACTCGTAGTTATCCATGAAGCTCCAGCAGAAGTAGCCGCGGACGGGAACGCCTTCAGAGACGGCGCGGTGCAACTGGGTGAGGTAGTTGCGGAGGTACATGACGCGGTCGGTGTCATAGACGTGGCCGTCGGGGGTGAGGACGTCGGTAGAGGAGGCCCCGTTCTCGGTGATGTAGATCTCCTTGATATTCCAAAGCTGGGAGGCGAGCTTCGGGCTCCAGTAGAGGGCCTCGGGACCGACGTGAAGCCAGGAGCTCATCATGTGCGGGAAGGAGGCTGGAGGCCGGACCATGGCAAAGCCGGCGGCAGAGTCGTCGGCGCGGACGTAGGCCGGGGTGTAGATGTTGAGGCCGACGAAGTCGAGAGGAGAGCCGATGGCTTTCATGTCGGCGTCGGTGAATTTAGGTGCGTTAGCTCCATGATGAGCCAGGTAGGCGTCGGTGTATTTGCCTTCCATGACAGCGGTGAGGTAGCCGGCGTTAACCTCGCGGTAGGCCTTAGCGGCGGCGGCGATGTGCTCCGGCGTCTCAATGACGGGAACGCACGCGGCAGCGTTTTCGGCAAGGCCGACCTTGGTGCCAGGCTTTGCGTGGGCGCGGATAGCCTGGACGCCGAGACCGTGGGCGAGAAGAGCGTGGTGACGAACCTGGTTGACTCCAGCGGCCGGCAGCTTAAGGCCCGGCGCGTGGCGGCCGTCGCGGTAGCCGATGTCGACGAAGGAACTCATCTCGTTGAGGGTCATGAATTTCTTGACGCGGTCGGAGAGGTGTTCGGCAACGTATCCGGCGTAATTGCCAAAGGCCTCGGACGTGTCGCGGGATTGCCAGCCTCCCTTGTCTTCGAGCGCCTGGGGGAGATCCCAGTGGAAGAGTGTGCAGTAGGGCTCGATGTTGGCGGCGAGGAGCTCGTCGACGAGGCGGTTATAGAAGTCGAGGCCTTTGGGGTTGGGTGTGCCGGTGCCTTGGGGAAAGATGCGGGGCCACGCTACGGAGAAGCGATAGGTCTTGAGGCCGAGGGCCTTCATGAGCTGCACATCTTCCTTGTAACGATGATAGTGGTCGTTGGCTACGTCGCCGGTATCGCCGTTGTTGGTCTTGCCGGCGGTGTGGGAGAAGGTGTCCCAGATGGAGGGACCGCGGCCATCTTCCTTGACAGCGCCTTCGACCTGATAGGAGGCGGTGGCGGAGCCCCAGAGAAAGCCCTGGGGAAAGTGGCGGGGAGCCGGTGGGGTCGCATGCGGTTCGTCCGCCAGTGCGGAGAGGGTGGGAAGGACAGTGGGGGCAAGCGCAGCCGATCCGAGGAGGCGGGCAAAGGAGCGTCTAGAAAATCGATTTAGCACAGGTGTTTTTCCTCTGTTCTGACTCAAGGAGTGTAGCTGTATCTACCTGTTATTGGCCACCGATCTGTGATGAACGGCTGATTTCTTCTAACGCGAACCTCGCAAATAAGTATTCCAGCGGGGCCAACTTACATTCTGTGCAGGTGAATCCTCTGGACTGGTCGCTCTATCGATAAAGGGGATAGCAGGCGACCTCGGCAGCTTTTGTGGATGGGATTCGTGATGCTAGAATGAGACGTGTGCCGGGTCCTACGCGACGTAATCCCGCCAACCCCGCCAGGTCCGGAAGGAAGCAACGGTAACGGGCCATTACGGGCGCAGTGGGTCGCCCGGTACATTTTTATTGGCCCCCATTTGTCGGGCTGGCTCTTTCGCAAATGGCGCAGTGGATCACCCAGTACATTTTATTTCTTGCTGTTTCCCGCCTCGATTCCTCCTGCCAACAACCTAAACTGCTGAGACTTCTGCCTGGAGAGGTGCGTCTGGTAACGGTGGGCTCACAATTGTGGAGTGACAGGGCGGTTGTTCTCGTAGAGAATGGTTGGCGTCGTGTGAATACCGATTCATTTGTAATAGTTTTGTATTCTTGGGTCTGATTCTGTAGTGAGGTGAGAGTTTGAGTTTGACGTTGAAGCCGCAGGTGCGGGTTAGGGCGAAGATCAGTTCGGTGGGAGCTTATGTTCCGCCTCGTTTGTTGACCAATGCTGACCTTGAAAAAATGGTGGCTACGAACGATCAGTGGATCGTGGAGCGGACAGGGATTCGCGAGCGGCACCTTGTGGACAAGGGCGTAGCCACAAGCGATCTGGGGGTAGAGGCGGCGAAGAAGTGCCTGGCGGCTCGCGGAGTAGAGGCGAGTGAGGTTGAGGTCATTATTGTGGCCACGGTTACGCCGGACATGATGTTTCCGGCGACGGCTTGCCTGGTGCAGGACAAGCTGGGAGCCAAGGGCGCGTGGGGATTCGATCTCTCGGCGGCCTGCTCCGGGTTTCCGTATGCGCTGCAAGTTGGGGCGAAGCTGATTGAGAGCGGAATGCACAAGAAGGTGCTGGTGATCGGGGCGGATGTGATGAGCTCGATCATCGACTATACGGACCGGGCTACATGCGTGATCTTTGGCGATGGTGCAGGTGCTGTGCTGCTGGAGCCTTGTGCCGAGGGTGAGGTTGGCCTGGTGGACTACTGGCATGAGATTGATGGGGCGGGTGCGGCTGCGTTGAATATGCCCGGGGGGGGAAGTTTGAATCCCACAACGGCGGAGACGGTTGAGAAGAAGATGCACTATGTGCATCAGGATGGCCAAGCGGTATACAAGTTCGCCGTCCGCAAGATGGCCGAGGCTGCGGAGATAGTGCTGACGCGCAATGGTGTTACAGGGAAGGACCTTTCGTGCTTCATTCCGCACCAGGCGAACAAGCGGATTATTCTTTCGACGGCGGAGCGGTTGGGGTTGTCGGAGGAGCATGTGGTCATCAATATCGACCGGTTCGGAAATACAACGGCAGCGACCATTCCGCTGGCGATGCAGACGGCTCTTGAGGACAAGCGGCTGAAGAAGGGCGACCTGGTGCTGTTGGCTAGTGTGGGCGCTGGGTTTACGGTCGGGGCTACTTTGCTGCGGTGGGAGTTTTAGAAGGAACAGAGGAAATACGTTGAGAAGAGGCGGACCTTCGGGTCCGCTTTTTTAGTGGGGGAGCGAAATTTTTAAAAGGAACTGTGACGGATGACATTGCAAATAGTTATAGCTAGCAGATATATATCTTTCAGATATGAAAAAGATTGAAAAACAGAAAGAGAATAGAGGAGGGACGGCGACGCCGGATGCGCTGCTGGGGCTGCTGAGTATGGCACCGATGTCCGGTTATGGCATGCGCATGGTGATCTCACAATCTATCGGGCATTTCTGGAGCGAGAGTTTTGGGCAGATCTATCCAGCGCTGAAGCGGCTGACGAGCGAGGGATTGGTAGAGAAGAAGACCGAGCAGCAGAAGGGGCGGCCGGACCGGCATGTGTACTCGCTGACGGAAGCGGGAAGAGAGCGATTGAGGGAGTGGCTGCAGATTCCGGCTGCAGCGGAGGTCCCGAGGAACGAGCTGCTGCTGAAGTTGTTCTTTGGCAGTCATGCGCCGGTAAGCGCGAGCCGGGAGAATGTAGCTGCGTTTATTGCTACGCATGAGGCAGCTCTCAAGGTGTATTCGGGAATTGCGAGAGAGCTGAAAGCAAAGAAAATCGTCAATCCGCAGCTCCCTTTCTGGCTAATGACCGTGAGCTATGGCAAGCACTATAGCGCAGCGTTGGTGAAGTGGGGCAGAGAAACGTTGAAGCAGCTGGATGCGATCGAGAGCGCAAGCGGAAAGAAGGTCGCGCGACCGAAGAGACCAACGCAATCGAAACGATAGGAGGATGCTATGCAGGTCCATGATCCGTTGTGGGTGAAGATTTTTCTGGCGATTCACATTACGGCTGGGGCGTCATCGTTTTTGCTGGCTCCTGTGGCCCTGGCCACGGCAAAGGGCGGCAAGCAGCATAAACGCTGGGGCAAAGTGTATCTATGGTCGATGGGGATCGTGGCGTCTACGGCGCTGCCGATGGCGTTCTTTTTTCCGGTGCGGTTCCTGGCGCTGGTGGCTGTGTTCAGCTTCTACTTTGCGTTTTCCGGGTACAGGGTGCTTCGGTTGAAGGAACTGGCGCGAGGTGGGAGTGCGGAACCTGTCGATTGGATCGCTGGAGTAATCACGTTTGCGAGCAGTGCACTACTGGCGTGGCTGAGCTTGTTTCATCCGGCTTCGATCGAGGTGCTTCCGTTGGTGGGGGTTGCGTTCGGATTGATCGGGATGACGGGTTCGGCGAAGCAGATGCGGTCATTTGTACGAAAGCCGAAGGAGAAGATGTTCTGGTGGTATACGCATCTGGGGAATTTCATAGCGAGCTATATCGCGGCATGGTCGGCGTTCAGTGTGGTGACGCTGGGGCCGATGCTGGGCAATCACTGGTATGTATGGCTTTGGCCCACGATGATTGGAGTTCCGGCGATTGCGCTGACCACGGCGTATTACCAGCGGAAGTTTGCGCCAAGGGTAAAGAACACCGCTACGGCTTAGGTCAGGCTGGAGTCTTGCTGCCGCTTTCGAGCCCCGGATGGGTAGTAACAGCGTGCGAAGTTTTGTAGAGCTTCCAGAAGGCGATGGCACAGCTTATAAGAATGACGCTCCAGAGGATGATGAGGATGGGAGTAGCGTATTTGGCGGAGATTTTGTTCCAGAGCTGCACGATGTGGCGGCCATAGTAGATACCCAGGCCGGTGGCGATGGAGTGGCGCGCGGCCCGGCTGATCGTGAAGGTCATCATGAACTTCTTCTTCGACATCTTGAGCGCGCCAGCGGCGAGGACGAAAGGGGAGAGGGGCATGGGCGGCGGAAGGATGGCGGGAAGGGCGATGGCGAGGATGGCATGCCGTTCCATCCAGTCACGGACGCGGTTGAAGATGCGCGGGGGAATACGTCTTTCGAGGAAGGCCATACCGCCGGACTGGCCGACCTGATAGCTGAGATATCCGCCGATGGCTGAGCCGAGGGTGGAGATGAGGATAAGCGCGAGCCAGTTGCTGTGCTTGGCGGCAAGGACAACGATCATGATGTCGGTAACGCCGGGGATGGGAAGCGGAACGAAGGAGGAGTCGACGATGGAGACGAGGAAGAGTCCGAAGAGGCCGAAGCTGAAGAGGAAATGCATCAGCCGGGAGGAGTGTCCGGGGGCACGTTGCGCAAGGACTCTGGCAGCTGCGGTTGCGTGATCGACCATGATGGCGATTGCGGCAGGCGGAGTCATGTGATTAAGACGCGGATAGGTGACCGTAAGTCGCGATATTTGTGAAGAAAGAGTGAGCTAGAGGAAGCGAAGGGTTGGAAGTGGGGGGAGAATGCCCGACTCAGCGGCGTACCGGCGGAAGAGCTGGATGGTCTGAATACAGGATTCGTCGAGGATGTAGTGGATGTTTTGGGTGAGGTAATGACGGATGGTGGCGGGTGGAATGGGGATGATAGGGGTCCACTGCTGGACGAGGTCTTCGATGTGGGCAAGGCCATTGTCGAGGGAGGTGGTGAGATCCTGGGTGAGCTGGGCGGGGGTGATGTGGCTGATGGCGAATGCCTCGGGACGGACGGCCCAGACGGCTGCGACCCAGGGAAGGCCGGTGCGGGAATGCCACTCGTGGGCGAGGTCGAACCATTGGCAGGGGCCTACGACCTGCTCGATTGCTTCGCGGGATTCGAGAGCAAGAAGAGCGGGGTCGCCGATGAGGATCGCGGCATCGGCGAGCTCGAGCATGGCGATGGGATCGGCCGAGGCGGGAACAAAGGTGGGATTGGTGCAGAGGAATTTGCGGAAGAGGATCTCGGCATAGGCGAGGGAGCTGCGCGAGGCGGTATCGGCGGCGATGGTTTTCACCGTGCCGAGGGTGTGAGGCAGCTTAACGACGAGCTGGATGGAGCGGACGTGGCTGAGCGAGGCGATGGTGCAGCCGGGCACGATGGCGAGATCGGGAGTGAGTGCAGCAATGGGAATGAGGCCGAGGTCGGCTCGTCCGGCGAGGAGTTCTTCAGCACAGAGTGAAGGCTGGGTGTAGTGAAGACTGTAGCGCTCGGCTAGTTTGGCGGCGAGGGGTGGGTGCTCGAAGTCCCACATGAGGGGAGCGGGGTTGAGGAAGTTGATAGCGGCTACGCGGACGGGATGTGACGTGATGGAGCCCAAGGAACTAGTTTATGGGATGAGAGGAAAGAAGCGAAGATGCGGCGAGCGGTTATCGGATTCGAGAAGGATGATGAAGGGCACTGGGTGGCTCGGCTGGACTGTGGGCACGGGCAGCATGTGCGGCACGATCCGCCGTGGACTGTGAGGGAGTGGGTGACGATCGAAGAGGGTCGAGCAGCGCATGTGGGGATGGAGCTGGAATGCAAACGTTGTGACGAGGTTTGATGGGCATGTGACGAAAAAGCAAAGATACGGGACGCCGACGTAGTAGGATTCGCCGTGTAACTCTAGATCTGGATATCGCGAGGAGATGACGATATGGATGGAGTGATCCGTGTTGGCCGGTTGGTGTTTGCGGCTGCGATGATGTGTTTTGGGGTGCTGTACCTGGTGTTTGCGGGCGGACTGGGCGGTGTGGTGCCGGGGCCCCCGTGGAGCGCTGTAAGCCATGTTCTGGCGTGGGTGGTTGGGATTGGGTTTATCGCGGCTGCGGTTTGCATTGTGTTTCGGTGGCAGGGGCAGTTGGCGGCGACGTTGCTTGGTATTGTGCTATTGCTGCGCGCGCTGTTGGTTTTTCTGCCGCGGCTGGCCATGCATATCCACGATCCCGCTCCATGGACGAGTGGATTTGAGATTATGGCGATGAGTGGGGCTGCGCTGGTGTTGGCAGCAATGCTCCCGGTGTGGGGAACTGACTTCGGCCTCGGGCAGAAGAACGTTCAACCTGTGCTGGCAAAGGCGGGCCGGTATATGTTTGCGGTCTCGCTTGTGGTCTTTGCTGTGCAGCATTTTATCTATGACAAGTTTGTGGCGACGCTAATACCGGCGTGGATTCCGTGGCATCTGTTCTGGACTTATTTTGTGGCCGTAGCTTTCCTGGCTGCCGCTCTGAGTATCGCGAGCAACAAGTTCACCGCGCTTGCGGGAATCTTGTTGGGTGCGATGTTTTTGTTGTGGGTCGTGATACTTCATGCGCCGAGAGTGGCGGCTTCTCCGCATAACGGAAATGAATGGACGAGCGAGTTTGTGGCTCTGGCCATGGGTGGCGCTTCGCTGGTGATGGCGAGTGCTCCGCGCCGCGATGGACGCCCGCAGTGAGACAGGCGTGATGTTGCCGTGGGGAGAGGTCGTGATAGTCTCCATCGGGCGCAGTGATTTAACAGACAACGGAGAAGGATGAAGACGACCAGCGACGCAGAGCAGGATGCGGTGGAGCGTTTGGATGTGGCGGGGATGGCCTGGATGGCGTTGACTTTGACGCCGGGAATGGGGCCTACGCGGATATGGAAGGCGGTCGACCGGCTGGGTGCTGCGGAGCGAATGTTCGATGCTTCGCTGACGGAGCTGGAAGGGTTGGGTATGCCGGCCAAGTCTGCTCAGTTCATCTTTGAAGGGAAGGCTCGGGCGGCGGCTGAGGATGAAGTGCGCCGCGTTGCCGAGGTGGGCGGGAGTGTGCTGACGCCCGCCGATGAGGCATATCCCGAACGGTTGCGGGAGATCTACGATCCTCCGGCGGTGCTCTGGATTCGAGGAAATGTAAAGCTGTTGGCGCGGCCGGGAATTGCGGTGGTTGGAACGCGGAGTCCATCGCCGTATGGTGCGGGGATGGCGGAGCTACTCTCACGTGATCTGGCGCATCGGCGGCTGGTCATCTTGAGTGGAATGGCGCGCGGGGTTGATACCGCGGCGCACAAGGGAGCGATTGAGGCGGGAGGAAAAACGGTGGCGGTGTGGGGTACGGGAATCGACGTCATCTACCCGAAGGAGAATAAGAAGCTGGCGGAGAATATTGTGGCGAGCGGAGGGACGATTGTGAGCGAATATCCGCTCGGGACGTTTCCGGCGCCGCAGAACTTTCCCATCCGGAACCGGATTTTGAGCGGAATGAGCGTCGGCGTGCTTGTGATTGAAGCGGCGGAGTACAGCGGCACGCGGATTACGGCGCGATGCGCGATGGATCAGAATCGCGATGTATATGCCGTTCCGGGCAATGTGACGAACAAAAATGCGTGGGGTCCTAACACGCTGATAAAGCAGGGCGCTAAGCTTACGGCGACATGGGAGGACGTGTGGGAAGATCTGCCGTCGCAGGTACGGCTGCAGCTGGAGGAAGAGCTGGCTGCGGAGGGGCAAGGTGAATCGAAAGCATCAGGGACTGCATCCTTATTTAGCGAAACCCCATTGCCGGATCATGAGCGGAAGGTTCTGGATCGGCTGCGGCATGATGAAGCTATCCAACTGGATGATCTGATGGAGCGTCTGGAGACGGAGCTGGGATCGGCCGAGGTCTTTACCGCTCTGTTCGAACTGGAGATTGCGGGGCGTGTCAAACAGCTACCCGGTAAAAATTATGTTCGGACGTTTTAGGCGATTCCCGGCTAAATGGATTCAGTGGCAGAAGCGGCTGCGGATAAGTCCAGCAGATCCTTGGGGTTGAGCGCCAGTTAGATTGGTGTCGGGTTTTCCACAAAATGGTGGGTTGAGTATGACGTTCAGACGCAGTTTTCGTCAGTTGAGGGATCAGACAGAGATGACGCGTCCGGCGGAAGCATGTTAGGTTCGCAAGGGAACACGGAAAGAATGGAACGTTTTGCTGCGGCGAAACGTTCTGGTGGATGAAGGGAACGAATGGGGAAATCACTTGTGATCGTAGAATCGCCGGCGAAGGCGAAGACGATCGGTAAATATCTCGGCAGCGACTACACGGTGGAGGCCTCGATCGGCCACATCATGGACCTGCCGAAGAACGACATCGGTGTGGAACTGAAGAAGCGGACGTTTGAGCCGACGCTGATCGTGTCTCCCGGTAAAGAGAAGGTCGTTGACCGGTTGAAGAAGCTGGCGTCGAAGGCGGACATGGTGTATCTCGCGC
The DNA here is from genome assembly GCA_035317185.1 of Edaphobacter sp. Classification (GTDB taxonomy): domain Bacteria; phylum Acidobacteriota; class Terriglobia; order Terriglobales; family Acidobacteriaceae; genus Edaphobacter. The sequence goes on along the minus strand of DATHHN010000028.1, from coordinate 38,296 downwards.
CCGACCCGGACCGCGAGGGCGAGGCGATTGCGGCGCACCTGGCGATCCAGTTGCTGCCGATGGTGAAGGACAAGTCGAAGCTGCGGCGGGTCACGTTCAACGAGATCACGCAGAAGGCCGTAAAGGCTGCGTTTGCGCATGCTCGCGATGTAGATGAGAACCTCGTCGACGCGCAGCAGACCCGCCGTGTTCTGGACCGTTTGGTGGGATATCAGGTCTCTCCACTGCTTTGGGATAAGGTGCGTCGCGGACTCTCCGCTGGGCGCGTGCAGACGGTTGCGTTGCGACTGATCGTCGAACGCGAGCAGGAGATTAACGACTTCGATCCGGTCGAGTATTGGACGATCGATGCGCAGCTCGAGCCGAAGGGTAAGCAGAGCTTCATAGCGCGCTTTGTAGGCGTGAATGGAACGCCTTCGCGTGTACCGAACGGCAAGGATGAGGACGGCAAAGACCTCTTTCTGTCGAATGCGCTGCCTGATAAAGAGGCTATCGATGAAGTTGTCGGCGAGCTGGGCGGCGCGAAGTGGAGCGTGCGCTCGGTCGAGAAGAAAGAGCGCAGGAACAATCCCAAGGCTCCCTACACGACGAGCAAGCTGCAACAGGATGCCTCAGGACGGCTGGGCTTCAACGTTCGCCGCACGATGGGCGTGGCGCAGCGGCTGTATGAAGGCGTCGAGATTGGCTCGGAGGGCACGGTCGGTCTGATTACCTATATGAGGACCGATTCGACGCGAGTGAGCGCCGATGCGGTTGCGGAAGCTCGCGAGTTTATCGGCAAGATTGGACCGCAGTATCTTCCGACTTCTCCGAACGAGTATGTAGGCAAGAAGCAGGCACAGGCGCAGGACGCGCACGAAGCGATCCGACCTACGAGCGTGAAGTACACGCCCGATTCAATTCGTAAGTACCTGTCGGACGAGCAGTTTCGGCTGTACCGGTTGATCTGGCAGCGGTTTGTTTCGAGCCAGATGACACCGGCGGTCTTCGACCAGACAACGGTAGATATTGTCGCGCAAGCGAAGCTCGCCTACGACTTCCGCGTGACCGGAAGCGTGCTGAAGTTCGACGGCCACCTGAAGTTTGAAGAGGAAGACAAGCGGGCGCGTCAGGCAGCGAAGGGCAAGGCTGCAAAAGAGGAAGCAGCGGCAAATCCTGAAAGCTCCGACTCACCGAGCGAAGAAGAGGAAGAGGATAGCCGGTTGCCGGAGCTGACCAACGGCGAGGCCCTGCGGCTGGAGAAGCTGGATCCGCAGCAGAAGTTTACCCAGCCGCCTCCGCGCTTCAACGAAGCCAGCCTGGTGAAGACGCTCGAAGAGAAGGGTATCGGACGGCCTTCGACGTATGCCTCCATCATTAATACGATCCAGGACCGCGACTATGTGAAGAAGATTCAGGCGAAGTTTGTGCCGACGGAGATTGGTACCGTAGTGACCAAGCTGTTGGTAAAAAACTTCCCCTACATCTTCGATACGGCTTACACGGCCACGCTCGAAGGCGAGCTGGATGCCGTCGAAGAAGGCGCGGAGAAGTGGACCGATCTGCTGAATGGTTTCTACGACCACTTCGAAAAAGAGCTGACCGTCGCCGGTAAGAACATGGAAGACATCAAGCGCATGGAGGAGAAGACCGATGAGGTCTGCGATAACTGCGGCAGTCCGCTGATCCTGAAGTGGGGCAAGTTCGGCAGCTTCTACTCGTGCAGCAACTTCTCCAAAGTCAAGCCGATGACGATTGCGGCAGGTCCATGGAAGAAGGACCAGAAGGCCGTGATCAAGAAGGTGACGTCGTCGTTTACGTTCCCGATGATCGTGAAATCGACGACCGATGATGAGTTTGCTTATTCGAAGGAAGTCCTGAACGCGAAGGAGTTGGCCGCGGCGGTCGATGAGGCTGCCGAAGCAGGCAAGAAGGTTACGGCGGAGCAGTTCAGCTGCGACTTTACGAAAGAGAACTTTGCCGCCAAGCCTGACCTGAGCGCACCCGGCGCCGATGAGGCTCCGGAAGAAGAGGCCTGCGACAACTGCGGCCGAACGATGGTGCTTCGCAATGGACCCTGGGGACCCTTCATGGCGTGTCCCGGCTACAACGAAGATCCGCCGTGCAAGACGATTCGCAAGCTGACCCAGAAGGTCCAGCAGAAGCCACCGGTACAGTTGGAGGAGAGCTGCCCGAAGTGCGGCAAGCCGTTACTGTTGCGCAATGGGCAGTACGGCGAGTTCATCAGCTGCAGCGGCTATCCCAAGTGCAAGTACATTAAGCAGGAGTTGCTGGATGTGAAGTGCCCGAAGGATGGCGGGGATATCGCCGTGCGCAAGACGAAACGGGGCGACCTGTTCTATGGCTGCGTGAACTATCCCAAGTGCGACTTCGCCTCGAACCTGAAGCTCGTCAACGAGACCTGCCCGAAGTGCCACAGCGCCTACCTGCTTGAGGTCGCGAACGACAAGGGAACCCACCTCGTCTGCCCGAACAACGTGGATACGCTGCCGAAGAAGCGGAAGAGGAAGGGCGCTCCTGAAGAGGCTCCGACTGCTCCGCCATGCTCGTACGAGAAGAAGATTGCGGGTCCGGCTCCGGCTGCGGAACGGCCCGATCCGGAGAAGGCGCGTCCGGTGGTTGAGAGCGTTGCATAATAGTTGAAGGAGAACGAAACATGGCAACGCCAGCGGATGCAGAATTGATATTGCACCTTTATGAACTGCGACGGGAAGAGATGCTGCGCAGGGCCCGGCGGTTTATGGTCTTCGAGTTCAACCCGAAGAGCCTTGAAGAGCTGCGCGTAGTTTCGCGCGATATGACCTCGGAGCACAATCCGGCGTGGCGCCAGGTGCTGAGCTACTGGGAGATGGCGGCCGCGATGGTTCTGCGCGATGCGCTCGATGCAGACCTGTTCCTCGATACCAATGGCGAGGGCATACTGCTGTACGCCAAGTTCCACCACTTCCATGCGGAGACCGAGAAGCAGAGCGGTAACCGGTTCATGAAGCATACCGCCTCGATGATCGACAAATATCCCGCTGCGAAGGCTCTTTACGAGACGATGCTGAAGAATTTTGGCCCTGCGAAAGCGGCTTCCTAAGAACGGGTCCAGGCATGTCCCGGGTGAGGCTCGCCTTTCCCTTCTGCATCATTTCTGTTACAAATGCGTTGAGACCCTCTGGGCCTGCGCTCCTGCGGATTTTATCGGCGGGAGTGCGGCGTATGCCCGTAAATGATTGAAAGAATGTAGGTAGCAGCTTATGGCGAAAGCAGTATGGAACGGCCAAACTCTGGCAGAGAGTGAAAAATTCGAGACGGTTGAGGGAAACATCTACTTTCCGGACGAAACTGTAAAGCGGGAATTTCTAAGGCCCAGTTCGACGACGTCCAGCTGCCCTTGGAAGGGCCAGGCGCGATACTACACAATCGTTGTCGACGGCCAGGAGAACCCCGATGCAGCGTGGTACTATCCCGATCCCAAGCCGGCGGCACGGAATGTGAAGCATCACACTGCATTCTGGCGCGGCGTAGAAGTTACCAAGTAATTGACCGCAAGCAAGTTAGCGGGAGAGGCTATGACCTCTCCCGCTTTGTTTTAATACGCCTGGGCCTGGTCGAGTGGAAGACGAATCTGGACGCAGGTAGCGCCGGGCTTCGATTCCACGTGGGTATAACCGGAGTGCTTGGTGACGATGCGCTGCACCGTGTCCAGCCCTAGACCAAGACCGCGGCCGGGGGCCTTCGTGGTGTAGAACGGCTCGAAGATGCGGGACTTGAGCTCGGGAGGGATACCCGGACCTGTGTCCCAGACCTCGACGAACGCCATCTGGCCACTGAGCCGGGTGGTAAGGCGCAGGGTGCCGTGATCCTTCATCGCATCCAAGGCGTTTTCGATAAGCGCTGTCCAGACTTGGTTGAGCTCGCTGCCATAGGCGCTTACGGGCGGCAGCGCGGGATCGAAGCTGGTTTCGACGTTGACGTTCTGCAGCCGCGACTTGAACATCACGAGCGTGTTTTCGAGCGACTGCGCGAGATCGACGTCCTGAATCGGCGCCTGGTCCATGTAGGAGTAGTCCTTGATGGCCCGGATCAGGTCAAAGATACGCACGGTGGAGTTGACCACGGTCTCCGCCATGCGCTCGACACGCAGTGAGCTGGCGAAGGTCGCCACGGCGATGGGCAACATCTCCGATGTGGCGATGCCGGCGAGCTCGTCCAGTTCACCGGTGGTGATGGTGGTCTCGGCGAGTGCAGGGGCGATAGCCCAAGGGTTCGGAATGTTGTGTTCTTCCAGCCACTTGATCAAATTGGATTCGCGATCAATCGCGGCCAAAGGATCCTGCAAGGATTCCGCAAGCGTGTCGTAGTCGGACATGCGAGCGCGGGTGCGCGAGATCCAGGAGCGGTACTGCGATGTCTGCGTGTCGGACAAACAAAGATTGCCGAGACGATACTTCTGATCGCCATACTGGCGCAGCTCGGAGAAGAGGCTCGACGCGGAGCGCTGCGCCGCCGAGGCTGGGTTGTTGAGCTCGTGCGCGAGGTTGGCGGCGAGCTTGCCCAGCGCAGAGAGCTTCTCGGCCTGCTGCTCCATGCGCGTCACCTCGCGTGTGCGATCGAGCAGCACGGAGACGCAGCGCTGCGTCATCGACGGAATTGCAGCGAGCATCTCGGAGAAGAGGCTCTCGTCGATGTTGAGCCCCCAGACGGGGCCGACGGTGTAGCCATCGCCGCCGTAGCTCTTCATCCGCGAAAAAGGGAGCTTGCCCGTCATCTGTCCAGCGCGACCGATCCACAAAGTGGTCGAACCGGAGTTGCGGCGGCGCACGTGGATCTCGCCCATGAGGATGAAGTGGAGCTTGTCGACCGGGCCGCCCTCGAGAAAGACGATCGAGCCATCGTCGCCTACGGTCTCGGTTCCATGTGTTGCGAGCCAGCTGTACTCCGCTTCGGTGAGGCCGTCGAGCGGAGGAATAGTGCGCAACGCGGCGACGAGCTGCGAAAGCGGCGTCGGCTCAGCGGGCGGGCCTATGAAGGCTGGCTGCTCTCCTGGATGAGTTGGAGGTAGGAAGGCTTCGTAGCTGCTTGGAGCTGCCATCTTGAATCTCCTTTGGAACCTTCTTCTGCCTGCATAGGTAGAAGACCAATTAGGAGTCTCCATTGTTACAGAGGAGAGTGGAATAGAGGAGACACCCAGGGGTTTTTGTGACGAATTGTCTGTGACACGGAATTGGATGCTGCCGAATTCATTTTGGATGAGGAATTGGCCCGAAACGACTTGAAAACTTTAGTTCATCGAATCAGCGGGAGGCGTAATTGAAATGCCGCTTCAGCCTCAGAAAAGGCTGTTCGTAGAACCTAAAGCTTAGCACCGAGAGCGGAAGCGTGATGGCGACGATACTGGCCATCGACGCAACGTGGAACAGCGCCTTGGAGTGAAGATGAGCGTGAAGAAAGCCGATCAACACCGCGCCCACAAAAAATCCGACGATCTGGTGAAAGATGTAGATGCCGTAGCTGTATTTGCCCAGCCAGCGCAGCAGTCGATTGCCCATCGCCCTTGCAGTCAGGGACTGTGGCCGCAACGCCATGGCGATCAGCGCGGTGCTGCCTACCGCAAGGATGCTGTAGCCGTAGGAATTGATGGCACGGCTGGACTCCCAGTCAAACGATCCAGTCCTCCAGGCGATAGCCGCGCACAAAAACACGGCAAACCAGAAGACAGAAGCGGCATAGCGCAGCACAGTATCGCGCAGGCCGCCGCGCAGAATCAGCGCCAGCCACGCGCCGGCCAGCAACGAGTCGGCGCGGCAGAAGGTCAGCTTGTAAGTCGCTTCGAAGGTCGCGCCTTGGTGCAGCAGCAAAAACCTAGCGGCAGGAGCCATCGCGGCCATCACGACTGCAGTCAGCAGCAGCTTGCGGCGGTCGCGAATCCAGAAGAGGAGCACCGGCCAAACCAGATAAAACTGCTCCTCCACGGCGAGAGACCACATATGTCCCGTCAGTTCCCGAACCACAATCGACTGCGAGCCGTTCCACCATAAAGAAGTGTTCTGCAGATAGGCCAGCAGCAGATAAAGCTGCCGCCCCTGACCGAAGCGCAATGGATGGATGAAGATCAACAGCAGAAGGATGACGCCGTAATACAGCGGAAAGATGCGAAGAACGCGCCGCGCATAAAAGTTTTTGAAGTAGTTGCCGGTATGCAGTGTGTCGAACAGGATTCCCGTGATGAGAAAACCAGAGAGAGAGAAGAAGAGATCGACCCCAACCCAGCCTGCTGCGCGAACCTTGACGACGAAATCCATCACACGCGAGCCGGTCATCGGAGACGACCACAGCAGATGATTGATGAGCACCATCACAATCGCAACTCCGCGAATGCCATCCAACGATGCAATATGTTTCAAGCTGTCGCGTGGAGCGGAAACAGGAGTGACTTGCGCGGTCGTGACCATAGATTGGAAGGTCTATCCTATCGTGCAGCCGCTGAAGTTCAGCAAAGAAAAACGCCCCGGACATTGCCGGGGCGTAGCTCTTTTGGGTGATGAATCAAGCCTTGACAACAGCGCCGTTCTCAACTTTCACTGGGTCGAGGAAGGGCATGGCCTTGCGAAGCTCGGCGCCTACCTTCTCGATGCCGTGCGCGGCCTCTTCCTTGCGGATGCGTGTGAACTCCTTGCGTCCGGTCTCGTTCTCCTCGATAAACTTCTTCGCGAACGATCCATCCTGAATGTCGTTCAGCAACGACTTCATCGCCTTCTTCACTTCAGGTGTAACGATGCGCGGGCCGGCAACGTAATCGCCCCACTCTGCCGTGTCGGAGATGGAGTGGCGCATGTACTCAAGACCGCCGCGATACATCAGGTCGACGATGAGCTTCAGCTCATGCAGCACTTCGAAGTAAGCAAGCTCAGGCTGATATCCTGCCTCGACCAGCGTCTCGAAACCCGCCTTCACGAGCGCGCTCGTGCCGCCGCAAAGGACGGCCTGTTCGCCGAAGAGGTCCGTCTCGGTCTCTTCGGTGAAGGTGGTCTGGAGTACACCGGCGCGTGTGCAGCCGATTCCCTTGGCATAGCTGAGTGCGAGTGCAAGCGCGTTGCCGCTGGCATCCTGCTCCACGGCTACAAGGCCGGGTACGCCGCCGCCTTCGGTGAACACTTCGCGGACACGGTGGCCGGGAGCCTTCGGCGCAACCAGCGAGACATCGACCCCAGCAGGCGGCGTAATGGTGCGGAAGCGAATGTTGAAGCCATGAGCGAACATCAGCGTCTTGCCGGGGGCCCCGTCTTTTGTTCCCAAGTTGGGCTCGATGTCGGCGTGGTAGACCTTCGACGCTGTCTGGTCAGGCGTCAGGTTCATGATGACGTCAGCCCACTTCGACACTTCAGCAACAGTGCCAACGACGAGACCGGCCTTGCGTGCACGCTCTGCGTTAGCGGATTCGGGACGGAGGCCTACGCGTACATCGACGCCGGAGTCCTTGAGGTTGAGGGCATGGGCATGGCCCTGCGAGCCATAGCCGATGATGGCCACCTTCTTGGCTTGGATAAGAGAGAGGTCTGCGTCTGCGTCGTGGTAGGTCTTTGCCATTGTCTTTCGTTTTCCTTTGTAGTGTGTCTAAAAGTATATGTGAGTTAGCTGATGATATTCGCGTCTGCTGTCAGTTCGATCGATACCGATCTGAAAGTAGGTATAGAAGCGGATTACCTGCAAAACGTCTCAAGCGATGTGAAAAAACATTTTCAGGACGGAATCCCCAAATGATGGCGATATAGGTCATCCACAGAAGAACCATGCTGGATAAAAACGATTCCAACAAGACATCGAGTGAGACCGCAAAGTGCAGTGGCCTCCATAAGAAAGTCAAGAGCAGCCACAGAGTCGCATTGGTAAACACGATGAGTATCACTACTCGCGCAAATTTTGCCCGCATTGGCGTGACATTGAGCACAGGTCGCCAAGAAGACGGATGTTGAGTCAGGACTAGAACCAAACCGATACTGGCAAAGGGGCCTACAATCAGCCAAACGTTCGCAGGCAAACCAGCATTGCCATTCAATGCGAAGAAAAACCAGGTGACACACAGAACAATGCCTGTGCATCCATACGCAAAGCACGCAATCGGTATGAGCTTCTTCAATGAGTTAAGCATCGTCTTCTGCGAATTGGTTCGGCAGGTCATCGTTCTGCGGGCGATTTGGAAAGGTTGGTTCGGCCTGTTCGTCTGTCGGCGTGCCAAGGGCTTTCAGGACACGGCTCGTGTGATGTCCCCGCCGCATGGCCATGCGCCCCGTACGAGACACCTCAAGAATCGTGTAATTGCTCTCGCGCAACACCTGAATCAGTCCTTCAATTTTGCTGGAGCTTCCCGTCATCTCGAGCATGATGGACTCAGGCGCGAGATCGACAACGCGGGCACGGAAGACATTAGCCAACTCAAAGATCTGCGAACGCGAATGCAAGCCGTTAGGCTCCTGCGGACCCGCGGCAACCTTGATGAGGCAGAGCTCACGAATGACAGCCTCGCTGCGGCCCACTTCGTCAACGTCGACAGTAATCTCAAGCTTATAGAGCGAAGCGCGGATGCGATGCGCGGCGTGCTCGGGGGCCTCGCAGACAATGGTCATGCGCGAGGTATCGGCCCTCTCGCTCTCTCCAACCGTAAGCGAGACGATGTTAATATTCAGGCGGCGAAACAGCGAGGCGACCCGCGTAAGAACGCCGGGTTTATCTTGAACCAGAGCTACAAAAGTGTGGAGCATGCATGCCTTTCAGTGCGGATTCTCATCGGAGTGGGGCAAGGAAGTGACGGGTGGCTTGGGGTAGCTCGGGATAAAGGTCTTGGGAATTTCGAAGAGGATGAGTTCTCCGGGTTTTGCCTTAGGCCTGGCGTCGCTGCAGAGATTGCCCGTAGTGATTCCGTTCTGGCGAATCGTGTCGATCGAATAGTTGGTATAAAGCTCGCCGCGCGGCCGGCAGTCGGCATACATATTCGAGAGGATGCGCATGATGGAGGCATGGCCGGTGTCTACGTCGATGATTCCGTTTTTGTCTGTGGCCATTGCTACGGATCCGATTTGGTCGACACGTAGGGCTACGTTAAGCCTTTCGTCGGTGATGGGTTGATTGGTCTTGGCGTTGATGATTCTGATTTTGACGTGGGTTTGAGCATGCGCAACGACCGGCGTCAGCACAAGAAACGAAGCGAAAATAAAGTTGAAAAAACTGCATAATTTTCGCTCGCCCGAAAGCGACATTTTGTTGTCCACGTTTGCCATACTTTTCACCATTGTTTGTTCACCAAAAAACCACGTCCTGCACGTCACTTTTCTCAAAAACCCCTGCAAAAAGACCAAATTCGACCTTCCGCAGCCCAACATTTTTTCTGACCAAAAACGTTATTCATCCTCCGGAGTTTCGAGCAGAGGATCTTTTGTCGGACGGCGCACCATCTCGTGCAGTGCCGCTCCGGGAGCGATCATCGGATAGACGCCATCCTCTTTCTCCACCTGGAAGTTGATAAGAAAAGCCTTACCGCTGGTCCGGGCCTTCGTCACCGTCGGCGTCACATCTCTGCGCTCAGAGACATGGGCCCCATCGATGCCGTGGGCTGCCGCCAGCTTGACGAAGTCCGGTGACAGAATCGGCGAAGCAGAATAGTTCTTCTCATAGAACGCCTCCTGCCACTGCCGCACCATCCCCAGGAACCCGTTATTTATCACCGCAATATTGATCGCAAGTCCTTCCTGCACAATAGTTGAGAGCTCAGCCGCCGTCATCTGGAACCCGCCATCACCAGCGATCACCCAGACATCTTTTTCAGGGCAAGCCACCTTCGCCCCAATGGCAGCGGGCAAAGCAAAGCCCATCGTGCCCAAACCCCCGCTGGTGACAAGGGTTCTGGAGACATCGTGCTTGTAATACTGGGCCTCCCACATCTGGTGCTGACCCACATCTGTAACGATGATGGTTTCTTTTTCCCGCCCAGCGGCTACGGCCTCACGCCAGATGTCGTTGATAACATGAGCCGCGTAAAGATGCCCGTTGTCCGGCAAATTGATAATGTCGCGAACAGCAGCATCACCCTTTATCGCATTGATCTCGCGCAGCCAGCTGGTGTCCGATTGCTTCGAAAGCAACGGCAGCAGCAGATCCAGCGTCTCGCGCAAATCACCTATCAGCGCAACGTCCGCTTTCACATTCTTATTGATCTCAGACGGATCGATCTCGATGTGGATCTTCTTCGCGTTGGGGGCGTAGCTGGCGAGGTTGCCGGTGACGCGGTCGTCGAAGCGCATGCCGAAGGCGAGCAACAAATCGGCTTGCTGGATGGCGTGGTTGACCCAAGACTCGCCGTGCATACCCATCATGCCCAGCGACAAGGGATGGTGCGTCGGGAACGCCCCAAGTCCAAGCAGCGTACTCGCAACAGGTATCTGATGACGTTCAGCAAAAGCAATGACTTGCTGCTCAGCGCCGGACTGAATGATGCCATGACCCGCAAGAATGACAGGTTTTTTAGCGGCCTTGATGAGCTCGATGGTCTGCTGGATGGAGGAGCTTTCGGCGCGCAGCATAGGGTGCGGGCGGTAAGCATGTGGCGCGGCGGCGTCAAAGTCGAAGGTGGCGGTGGCCTGTTGGGCGTCCTTGGTGATGTCGACGAGGACGGGGCCGGGACGACCGGACTGGGCGATCTGGAAGGCTAGGCGGACGGTGGGCGCGATGTCTTCGGCGCGGGTCACGAGAAAGTTGTGCTTAGTGATCGGCAGGGTGATGCCGGTGATGTCGACTTCCTGGAACGCGTCGGAGCCGAGGACCTTCGAGGAGACCTGCCCGGTGATGGCAACGATCGGAATGCTGTCGAGCATGGCAGTGGCGATGCCTGTGACGAGGTTCGTCGCGCCAGGGCCAGAGGTGGCCATGCAGACACCGACCTTGCCGGACGCGCGGGCATAGCCGTCGGCCATATGCGAGGCGCCCTGCTCGTGGCGGACGAGGATGTGGTGGATGGGGAACTTGCGCAGGGCGTCGTAGATGGGGAGGATGGCTCCGCCGGGGTAGCCGAAGACCGTTCCGACACCTTCGCCTACGAGTGTGGCCCAGAAGATCTCGGCTCCGGTTAGGGTAGGGTGTTGATTTTTATCGGTCATAGATATCTCCTAATGTGCGCTTACTGCTTGTAAAAATAGATACCCCAGTCGGGGTCTTCTTCAATCGAAATGTGACCTATCAGATTCTTCTCAAATACCGGAGTGCCATACGCATAAGGTTGGAATTTGTCATGCAGTACACCGATATATGGGAAGAATTGCGTACCATAACCGACGGAACTCAAACTTGATTGCTTCCAGTTCCCGCTAATGTTCTGTCGGCTCCCTATCTTTGGTTCTATGAGCTCCGTAAATGTGTGATCTCTATTGACTGAGAGCGTTGCTGAACCTTGATCTGTTGTTGCCTTGTAAGTTCCTACAATCTGTTCTTCTGTCGGCCTTATACGTAGAGCTATAACGAGCAACATGTTTCCGTAGTAAAGAACGAGAATTGCAAAAAAGGAGATGAGCGCAATTCCAATAAGTACGATCGGCGTAACAATCAGTACAGCGGTTCTTCTCTTCATAGTTTGTCTTTATGTGGTTACAGCACCATCGCTGGCGCTGCTTACAGAGTTGGCGTATTTGGCGAAGACTCCGCGTTTGTAGCGGGGGGCGGGGGCCTGCCACGACTTGAGGCGCTTGGCGATCTCTTCGGCTGGAACTTCGAGACGGAGTTCGCGGTTGGGGATGTCGAAGGTGATGGTGTCGCCTTCGTGGACGGCGGCTATGGGTCCTCCGAGTTGGGCTTCGGGGGCTACATGGCCGGCCATGAGGCCGCGGGTGGCTCCGGAGAAGCGGCCGTCGGTGAGGAGGGCTACTGTTTCGGAGAGCTCGGGGATGCCTTTGATGGCGGCGGTGACGGCGAGCATCTCGCGCATGCCGGGGCCTCCGCGCGGGCCTTCGTAGCGGATGACGAGGACGTCGGAGGGGTTTATCTTGCCGGATTCGACGGCGGCGAAGCAGGCGTCTTCGCTGTCGAAGACGCGGGCCGGGCCTTGGTGGAAGAGGCGCTCGTGGCCGGCGACCTTGATGACGCAGCCCTCGGGGGCGAGGTTGCCCTTGAGGATGACGAGGCCGCCGGTGGGCTTCAAGGGCTTATCCAGTGTGTGGATGACTGGCTGGTTAGGGGTCTCGATGGCTGCCGAGGCTTCTTCGGCGAGGGTCTTCGAGGTGACGGTGATCTGGTCGCCGTGGAGGAGGCCAGCGTCTAGGAGACGCTTGGCGAGAAGGCGGGAGCCGCCTGCGTCCTGGTAGTCCTTGGCGACGTACTTGCCGCCGGGTGAGAGGTCGCAGATGAAGGGCACGTGCTCGCTGATCTTGTCGAAGTCGTCCATGGAGAGCGGGATGTTGAGCTCGCTGGCGATTGCGATGAGGTGGAGGACCGCGTTCGTTGAGCCACCAGATGCGCAGACGGCGGTGATGGCGTTCTCGATGGACTTACGGGTGAGGATCTTCGACGGGCGCAGGTCCTGACGGGCGAGCTGCATGACAAGCTTGCCGGCTTCGCGGGAGGCGTGGGCCTTGTCGGCGGACATGGCGGGAACGCCGGTGAGCTGGATGGGAGAGATGCCGAGGAACTCGCCAGCCATGGCCATGGTGTTAGCGGTGAACTGACCTCCACAGGCTCCTGGGCCGGGACAGGCTGCTGCTTCTACTTCTTCCAACTGGTCGTCGGTGATCTTTCCTGCGGCGTGGGAGCCGATGGCCTCGAAGACATTGAGGATGGTGATGTCTTTGATGGAACCATCTGGTTGTTTTAGATGGCCCGGGGCGATGCTGCCGCCGTAGAGCATTAGGCCGGGGATATCGAGGCGGGCGAGTGCCATGATGGCGGCGGGCATGTTCTTGTCGCAGCCGGCGATACAGATGAGCCCGTCGAAGGAGTTACCGCGGGTAACGAGCTCGATCGAGTCGGCGATGACTTCGCGGGAGATGAGCGAGGCTTTCATGCCCTCGGTGCCCATGGTGATGCCATCGGAGATAGTGACGGTGTTGAACTCCATGGGAGTTCCGCCGGCTTCGCGGACGCCCTGCTTGACGGCCTCAGCGACCTGGCGGAGATGGAAGTTGCAAGGGCCGATCTCGGTCCAGGTATTGGCGATGCCGATGATGGGCTTGTGAAGGTCTTCTTTGGAGAAGCCTACGCCGCGCAGATAGGAGCGGGCCGCAGCACGTGATGGGCCTTCGGTGAGGACTATGGAGTTTTTCTTCGGGTTGATTTCGTTGGACATTTGTTCCTCTAAAAAGTGAAAACCGACCACGGATGACACGGATAAAAGCGGATCAAAACAAATAGCAGCAAAGATTCCTTGCTGTGCTTGAAAGACTTCGCTTACTGCGGTGCTGAGCTTGTGACGGTGTTGCGTGGTTTGAGCCAGAATTCGGCATCGTGTTTGGACTCGTAGGAGTCCAGTTCGGATTCGTGGCGCAGCGTGAGGCCTATATCGTCGAGGCCGTTCAGGAGGCAGTATTTTCGGAAGGGGTCGATTTCGAACGTGCCGCTGAAGCCTTCGTCGTCGGTGATGGTCTGGGCTTCAAGGTTGATGGTGATCTTGTGTGTGGGATTATTTGTGGAGCGGTCCATGAGTGTCTGCACGTCGGCTTCGGAGAGGCGGACGAGGATCATGCCGTTTTTGCCGGCGTTGGAGAAGAAGATGTCGGCGAAGCTGGGGGCAATGACGGCGAGGAAGCCGAAGTCTGTAAGGGCCCAGGCAGCATGCTCGCGGGAGCTGCCGCAGCCGAAGTTTTTGCCGGCGATGAGGATCTTCGCGCCCTTGTGATGGTGTTTGTTGAGAACGAAGTCCGGGTGGGGCTCGCCAGCATTGGGACCTTCCTGGATGCGACGCCAGTCGTAAAAGAGGAAGTCGCCGTAGCCGGTACGCTCGATGCGCTTGAGGAACTGCTTGGGGATGATCTGGTCGGTGTCGACGTTAGGGCGGTCGAGAGGGACGGCGTGGCTGGTGAGGACGTTGATGGGATGCATTATTTCGCCTCCGTCTGTGCGGGCTGATTTTTGAATTGCCAGTTGCGGATGTCGGTGAAGTGGCCAGTGATGGCGGCGGCGGCGGCCATCTGTGGGCTGACAAGATGGGTGCGGCCTCCGCGGCCCTGGCGGCCTTCGAAGTTGCGGTTCGAGGTACTGGCGCAGCGCTCGCCGGGGGCGAGGATGTCGGGGTTCATGCCGAGGCACATGCTGCAGCCGGGCTCGCGCCAGTCGAAGCCTGCTTCGGTAAAGATTATGTCGAGGCCTTCTTTTTCGGCTTGTGCTTTTACTGCTTGCGAGCCGGGAACGACCATCGCAGAGACGGTGCTGGCGACGTGATAGCCGCGCACGACCGATGCGGCGGCGCGTAGGTCTTCGATGCGGGCGTTGGTGCAGGAGCCGATGAAGGCGCGGTCGATGGCGATCTGCTCGATGGGCGTGCCAGCCTTGAGGTCCATGTATTCAAGAGCGCGCTCGAAGGCTTTTTTGTCGGCTTCGCTGGCGTTGGGGTCGGGCAGGGGGACGGTCGATTTGACGCCGGTGACCATGCCGGGTGAAGTGCCCCAGCTTACCGTGGGCGTGATGTCGGCGGCGTCAAGGTTGAGCTCGCGGTCGAATATTGCTCCTTCATCTGTTACAAGTTCAGACCAGTGAGCTACGGCTTGATCCCAAGCGGTGCCGGTGGGGGAGAAGCGACGACCCATGAGGTAGGCGAAGGTGGTGGCGTCGGGAGCGATCATGCCGGCGCGGGCACCGGCTTCAATGCTCATGTTGCAGATGGTCATGCGACCTTCCATGGAGAGAGCACGGATGGCGGAGCCCGCATACTCGACGACGTGGCCGGTGGCTCCGGCGGTGCCGATCTCGCCGATGATGTGGAGGACGATGTCTTTTGCCGTGACGCCGGTGGGGAGCTTGCCTTCGACGTTGATGCGGAAGGTTTTGGGCTTGTCCTGCGGGAGGGTCTGGGTGGCCATGACGTGCTCGACTTCGCTGGTGCCGATACCGAAGGCGAGTGCTCCGAAGGCTCCGTGGGTGCTGGTGTGGGAGTCGCCGCAGACGATGGTCATGCCGGGTTTGGTGAGGCCGAGCTCTGGGCCGATGATATGGACGATGCCCTGATTAGGAGACTGGACGTCGAAGAGCTCGACGCCGAAGTCTGCGCAGTTTTTGCGGAGGGCTTCGATCTGCTTCGAGGCGATCTGGTCGATGATGTGGAGGCGGTCTTCGACGCTGCTTGTGGGGACGTTGTGATCCACCGTGGCGACGGTGCGATCAGGGCGGCGGAGCTTGCGGTTGGCCATACGGAGGCCGTCGAAGGCCTGCGGCGATGTGACCTCGTGGACGAGGTGGAGGTCGATGTAGAGGATCGCGGGTTCGCCCGCAGGTTCGGCTACGAGGTGCTGTTGCCAGACTTTTTCGAAGAGTGTCTTTGGTGTCTTGTTCATGGGTGTGCCTTTTGTCCGGTTTGGAGCCTGGTAGTGCTGTTTGCGCCGATGGCGGCGGGCGAGATTTGATGCGGTGTGCCGTCGGGGTCGACGAGGATGGCGTTGGTGATGTGCTGGAGGACGGTGGTGCCGGAGGCCGGTTCGGCGGTCCAGCGGGCTATGCTGTGCATCAGCGCAGAGGAGATGTGGTCGGGTTCGATCGGGTGGTTCGTGAAGAGCCACATGGTGTACTCGGCATCAGGCTGGTCAGGGGTTTTGTTGTCTTTGACCCAGTCGATGGCGGAGAAGATGACGAGAGGATGGGGGCTGCCGAGGTCGACCCAGAGGAGGCCACGAGAGGGACAGAAACGGTAGACGCAACCGGTGATGGTGACGTAGCGATTATCGTCGGCCAGGACTTTGTCGGGGACCGAGAGAAAGTCGAGTGCCGTCTCGGCGAGGGACTTGTAGCCGGTCTTCGGGTTGCCCCAGAAGATTTGCGGAGCGGTGAGGTATTGGGCAAGGAAGGGACGAAACCGCGGGTCCAGTACCAGGTCGTTCTCGCGGCCGTCGGCGGGGGGAGGGGCGTATTTCCAAAGCCACTCGAGATTTTCTTTCGGTTGTTTTTTCGGCCTGTCGATTTGGGGCGAGGATATCTGCGCAGGCACCGCCATCGGGGCCAGGGTGAGAAAGACGACGGCGAGTTGGAGGAACTGGCGCATTGGAAGAACGCTTACCTCATGGTTGAAGCTGTACTAACACCGAAAAAGCAGATCCTACGGATGACAACCAATAGAACAAACAGTGACAAATACAACAGCAATTGGTTCTTCGCTTCGTTCAGGATGACAGGCTTTAGTGGCGAAGGACGCGCGCGTTGTTTAGACGGCGTGCATGGCCTGGCGGCGGTCGATGGATTCGGCCAGAGCCTGATGAACCAGCTTGCCCATCTCCTGCGTCGTCACTGGCGTTTGGCCGGGCTCTTGGCCGCGAGCTATGTCGGCGGTACGGTAGCCGGCGTTGAGAACTTTGTGGACGGCGGCTTCTACGGCCTTTGCGTCCTGCTCGAGGTTGGCGGAGTGGCGAAGGACCATGGCGGCGGTGAGGATCGCGCCGAGCGGGTTTGCTTTGCCAGTTCCGGCGATGTCTGGAGCTGATCCGTGTACAGGCTCATAAAGATTGACAGCTCCACCGATTGTGGCCGAGGGCAACATTCCGAGCGAACCGGTGATGACGCCAGCTTCGTCGGAGAGGATGTCGCCGAAGAGATTCTCGGTGAGGACGACATCGAAGTTGCGAGGTGTGTTCATGATGTGCATCGCCATGGAATCGACGAGCTGGTGCTCTAGTGTGACTTCGGGGTAATCCTTGGCGACTTCGGTAACGGTGGCGCGCCAGAGCTGCGAGACTTCTAGGACGTTGGCTTTATCGACGGATGTGACTTTCTTGCGACGCTTGGCTGCGAGTTCGAAAGCTACGCGGGCTACGCGCGTGATCTCGGTTTTCGTGTAACGCATGGTGTTGATTGCTTCTTCACTGTCACGGTCCCACCAGCGAGGGGCGCCGAAGTAGAGGCCGCCGAGGAGCTCGCGGACAAAGAGGATGTCGACGTCCTTGGTGACTTCGGGGCGAAGGGGAGAGCTTGCGCTAAGGGCGGTGTAGGCGATCGACGGACGAAGGTTCGCGAAGCCGCCGAGGGCTTGTCGTAACTGAAGGAGTCCAGCTTCGGGGCGCTTGTCGGGCGTGAGCGCGTTAAACTTGTTGTCGCCCACGGCACCGAGAAGGACGGCCTCAGAGTCGAGCGCGACATCGAGAGTGCCTGTAGGGAGGGGAGAGCCATGTTCGGTGATGGCGATACCACCGATGGGGGCTTCGACGAAGGTAAAATCGTGGCCGCCGAATTCTGCTACCGCGCGCAGGATGTTGGTGGCTTGCTGGGTGACTTCGGGGCCGATGCCGTCGCCGGCGAGAACTGCAATTTTGAGACGCATTGGGTCTTCCCTTAAAGTTCGAGTGCTGGTCGCGTTTAGTGCGTCAGCGTCTGAGTTTTTTCGGTCTGCAGCAGGCCGATGAGGTCTTCGTCATAAATCAGCTTCTTGCGGTCTGCGAGCTCAGTGAAGCGGGCATAGATTTCGTCTATCTCTTGCTTGGAAAAGGCACGACCGAGTTCGGCAAGACGATGCTCAAGGGCGCGACGCCCGGAGTGCTTGCCCAAAACGATACTGTTTGCGGTGACACCTACAGAGGCCGGCGTCATGATCTCGTAGGTAAGGGGATTTTCAAGAACGCCATGCTGGTGAATGCCGCTCTCATGCGCGAAGGCGTTCTTGCCGACCACTGCTTTATTGGGCGCGACTTTATGGTTGACGATCTCCGACAGCAGCGCGCTGGTGGGATAGAGTTGTGCGTTTACGATGTTGGAGGTGTAGGGCAGAACATCGTGGCGAACAAGCAGAGCTGCAGCCACTTCTTCCAAAGCTGCGTTTCCAGCCCTTTCGCCGATGCCATTCACCGCAACCTCTACCTGTCGCGCACCGCCTTCAATCCCGGCAAGAGTATTGGCGACCGCGAGGCCGAGATCGTCATGGCAGTGCGTGGAGAAAATTACCTTCTCCATGCCCGGAAGCTGCTTCAGCATGCGAAAAATAGCGGCGTATTCGGATGGGGTGATGTATCCGACGGTGTCCGGAATGTTGATGGTGGTCGCACCTGCCTGTACAGCGACTTTGACCATGGAACAAAGGTAAGCAGGGTCGCTGCGAGTGGCGTCCATGGGAGAAAACTCGACGTCATCGACCAGCGAACGGGCAAGTCTGACCGACTCTCCGGCGAGATCGAGTGCTTGATTTCGCGAAAGCTTCATCTGATGTTGGAGATGAATGTCGGATGAAGAAAGAAATGTGTGGATTCGATTCAGGCTGGCTGGTTCCACAGCACGGGCGGCAGACTCGATATCGATTGGTTTGGCGCGAGCCAGCGCGGCGATACGCACGCCTTTAACCTCGGCAGCAATGGTGCGTACTGATTCGAAGTCTCCCGTAGATGCGATGGGAAAACCTGCCTCGATGATATCGACGCCCAGATTGGCAAGTTGGTGCGCGAAGCGTAATTTTTCGGCGTGGTGCATGGTGCAGCCGGGGGACTGTTCTCCATCGCGGAGAGTGGTGTCGAAGAAGACGATCTGGTTGGTTTCGCTCATAGGAGGTAACACTCTCGATCTGGAAATCATCATAATGCAGGCTTATGATGATTTCCACATGTATCATAAATTCTAATTGGCGCATTCAGTACGCCCAACAGTTGCAGCAGGAGGCGAAGGCTTGGACCTGATCCAGATGGAGACGTTTCTGGCGGTAGCAGAGGAGCGAAGCTTTTCGCGTGCGGCTGCACGACTCCATCGTACTCAGCCAGCGGTAAGTCAGGCAATTGCGAAGCTCGAGGGGGAGTTGGGGGAGGTATTGTTCGAGCGGTCATCGCGCGATGGGACGCTGACGGATGCTGGCGAGGTGCTGCGGGAGTACGCGGCCAAGTTGTTGAATCTGCGGAATGAGGCGACTGGGGCGCTGACCGAGCTGCGGGCGTTACATCGAGGCAGACTAAATATAGCGGCGAATGAGTACACATGTTTGTACCTGCTGCCTTTGTTGGATGAGTTTCGACGACAGAATCCAAGGATCAAGCTGGCGGTGCAGCGGTCACTGGCGAGCAGAATTTCGGACGAAGTGCTGATGCATTCGGTAGAACTGGGGGTACTGTCGTTTCGGCCAGATGACGCGCAGGTGAAATCGATGGTGGTCTATCGGGATGAGTTGGCCTTCGTGGTAAATCCGACGCATCCGTTGGCGAATGCGGAGAAGGTTTCGATTCGGCAGTTGGGGACGCAGAATTTTATTGCCCATAATATTTCGTCGCCGCAACGGCAGAAAGTGATTCAGGCGTTCAAACGGCATAAGACCCGGCTCCAGATGGGGGTGGAGTTGCCTTCGCTGGAGGCGATCAAGCGGTTTGTGGAGATGGGGAACGGGGTGGCACTCGTTCCAGGGCTGACAGTCAGGACGGAACTGCACAGTGGCGCGCTTGTGCGAGTGCATGTGCCGGAGCTGCAGATTGAGCGAAAGTTGCGGCTGGTGTATCGGCGGCAGGCCAGTTTGTCGCACGCGGCGCTGGCATTTTTGAAGGTGGTGGAGGATTATGCGGCTGCGCATGGGGATCCTTATTGCTTTCTGCCTGAACGCGGGGTGTAGGTTTAGCGAAGATTTTTTGCGACTCGCAGAACATTTTGTGACGAAATCGCGTCTGAAAGAGCAGACTTGGATGCCGGAGCTTCCGTCCGGCTGTAGTCATGAGGTGACACTCGATGAAAATGACGATGTTTCGTAAAGCAGGGATGCAGACGGCCATGCTGGCGCTCTGTACCACCACTCTGTATGTGGCGCCGATGATGGCGCAGGATACTGCGCCGCCGGCACCCCCGGCCGGCCAAATGCGTGGAGGGCCGGGCCACAGGGGCGACATGGTAGAGATGCTGACCAAGAAGCTGAACCTGACGCCGGATCAGGTGACCCAGGTGAAGGCTATCAACGATGACTCTATGACGCAGGCGAAGGCAGTTCGTGACGACAGCTCGCTGTCGCAGGCCGATAAGCGGTCGAAGATGATGGATATTCATAAGGCATCGCAGGACAAGATTCGCGGTGTACTGACGGACGAGCAGAAGACCAAGTATGACGCGATGCAGGCCGAGATGAAGGCGAAGATGCAGGAACGGCGTCAGCAGGGTGGAGGCGATGCGCCACCGCCACCAGCTCCCCCGCAGTAAATTTGGCGGGTTTGTGGTTGAAATTTACAAGTTGCAGTGGGCCGGAGGGGGCAGCTTCTCCGGCCTTCTTGCGTGTCGGGTCCGTTTGCGGGGCGCCGGTGCGGTTACAATGAAGGACAAGTGATCATGGCTCTCCGTAACACTTCATGCGCGTTGCCTGCGGGACAGCGTACGACGTTGCGGACCAATTTGAAGGGATCTATCGAAGAATGAAGAAAACGATGTTGTTGGGGGCGCTGATGTTGATGGCGGCTGCCGGATATGCGCAGGAGAGTCGGCAGGACGCGAGCGTGAGCGCCATTGGAGTATTTGGTCCGCAGGTGAACGGGAACGCGGTTCAATTGAATTCAACCGGCACGGTAGGCTTTCTGGGCAGCTATCGTTACATGCTGACTCCCCGGAGCGCGCTTGAGCTGAACTACGGCTTCGCTCAGAACTCGATTGCGTACCGGACGAGTTTTGTGCCGAACGCACGTATTCACACGCGACAGCAGGAGATCAGCGGAGCGTACGTGTATAACATGAACTTCCGCAACTTCAATCCGTTTCTCGAAGCCGGCGTGGGCGCGATGCTCTTCTCTCCGATTCGGGACTCCAGGACGACGCAGCTGGATGCCAAGCGGAATACGAACATCGGGGCGCTGTTTGGCGGTGGTATCGCCTATGAGCTGAGCCCCAGCTTCGACATTCGTGTCCAGTATCGCGGCTTTGTGGTGAAGGCTCCAGATTTCGGCAATACAGACTTCAAGACCAACCGCTATCAAGTCATCTCGATGCCTGCGCTTGGCGTGGCTTACCACTTCTAATTATTTGATTCGTTCCTTATACCCCCTCCCCCACGGGGGTGGGGGTATTTTTATGCTTATCGTATTTATTTTGTTGCATTTACGGATGATGTAAGGCTGTAAAATATTCTATCTAAAAGGTTTAGCTGCAAAATATTGTGAATCAAGGAGTTACGGACAATGAAAAGGCCCCTGCCAATAGCAGGAGCCTTTTTTTTGCTCTGTTTTAAAGTATATCAGGTTTGGATAATCTTTTTGCAAATGCATGTTATTGATTCGATGTGGTTTGTGAAGAAAATGACTTGACAAGGTTTTATGGGAGTTCGAGGAGAAGCAGATGGCGGGGTATTTTTTCGAATAGATTTCAGACCGTACTTGCCCGGTAATAAGCAACTACTACTTTTAGACAGGGGCCTTCCATGTGCGGGTTGCTGGTGGTGTGGCCATAGCGTACCTTTTGTTGGTGGTTAAAACTGCGGAGGATCGTGCGTGACGTCGTTAGTTGAAGGTCAGAATCTGGATTCGAGTTTGCGGGAAAATCGGGTGTTTGCTCCATCTGCGGAGTTTGCTGCCAAGGCCCACGTGAAGAGCGTGGAAGAGTATGAGGCGATGTACCGGCGAAGCGTGGAGCAGCCGGAGGAGTTCTGGGCTGAGGCGGCGGGGGAGTTGGAGTGGTTCGCACCGTGGACGAAGGTGCTGGAGCCGGGTAAGGATGGTTCGGGGTTCGGGGCGAAGTGGTTTATCGATGGGAAGCTGAATGTTTCGTATAACTGCGTCGATCGTCATGCTCTGGGTGCGCGGAAGGACAAGGTGGCGCTGCTGTGGGAGGGGGAGCCGGGTGAGGTGCGGCGGCTGACCTATGGCGATCTGCATGAGCGGGTGCAGCGGTTTGCGAATGTTCTGAAGGGGTTGGGGATCAAGAAGGGCGACCGCGTCGCGATTTATATGGGGATGTGTCCGGAGCTGGCGATTGCGCTGCTGGGGTGCGCGCGGATTGGCGCGGTACATTCGGTGATCTTTGGCGGGTTTGCAGCGCATGCGATTGTGGATCGCGTAAATGACTCGGAGTGCGTGGCCGTGATTACGCAGGATACGAGCTACAGGCGCGGCACGGAGATCAAGCTGAAAGCGATTGTGGATGAGGCGCTGGAGCAGTGCCCGACGGTGAAGAATGTTGTGGTGTATCGGCGGTCGGATACGGACGTGAAGATGAAGGAAGGGCGCGACATCTGGTGGGATGAAGCGATGCTGACGGCAGAGCATGTGTGCGCGCCGGAGTGGATGGATGCGGAGGATCCTCTGTATCTGCTGTATACGTCGGGGACGACGGGGAAGCCGAAGGGACTGGTGCATACGACGGGTGGGTACTCGGTGCAGACTTACCTAACGAGTAAATATGTGTTCGATCTGCAGGAGGAAGATGTTTACTGGTGCACCGCGGATATCGGGTGGGTGACCGGGCATAGCTATGTGGTGTATGGGCCGTTGCAGAATGGCGCGACGGTGGTGATGTACGAGGGCGCACCGAACTGGCCGGAGTTTGACCGGTTCTGGAAGATCGTCGATGCGCATAAGGTGACGGTGTTCTATACGGCTCCGACGGCGATCAGGGCGTTTACGAAGTGGGGCGCGGAGTGGGTGCGGAAGCACTCGCTGGCTTCGCTAAGGCTGCTGGGGACAGTGGGGGAGCCGATTAATCCTGAAAGCTGGATGTGGTTCCATCGCGAGGTTGGCAAAGAACGGTGCCCGATTGTGGATACGTACTGGCAGACGGAGACGGGCGCAATTATGATTGCGCCGATTCCGGGAGCGGTGGCGACGAAGCCAGGATCGGCTACGCGTCCGTTTTTTGGAATTGTGCCTGAAGTGGTTACAAAAGAAGGAGAGCCGGTGCCGGACGGTCAAGGCGGGCTGCTGGTGTTCCGGACGGCGTGGCCTTCTATGGCGCGGACGGTGTATGGGAATCCGGAGCGGTATGAGAAGGCCTACTGGAGTGAGATTCCAGGGAGCTATTTTACGGGCGATGGTGCTCGGCGGGATGCGGATGGGTACTACTGGCTGATGGGCCGCGTGGATGACGTGCTGAATGTGAGTGGGCATCGATTGGGCACGATGGAGGTGGAGTCGGCGCTGGTGGCGCATCCTAAGGTCGCGGAGGCTGCGGTGGTTGGGCGGCCACATGATCTGAAGGGGCAGGCTATTTGTGCTTTTGTGACGCTGGAGATGGGGCACGTTGTCAGCGAAGATCTGCGGCAGGAGATTCGGGAGTGGGTGGCCAAGGAGATTGGTGCGCTGGCTCGGCCGGATGATGTGCGGTTTACGGAGGCGCTGCCGAAGACGCGGAGTGGGAAGATTATGCGGCGGTTGTTGAGGGAGCTGGCTACTACCGGTGAGGTGAAGGGCGATACGACTACGCTCGAGGATTTTGGGGTGATTGCTAAGCTGCGCGGGGATGAGGAGTAGCGGTATCTACTATTGGTAGATATCAATGAGGGCCACGCCATGGCATCAATCGCCAAACTATTTCGTAACGGAAGAAGCCAGGCTATAAGGCTGCCGATAGAGTTTCGCTTTCCGGGTGAAGCGGTGAAGATTCGTCGAGTTGGTCTTGGTGTTTTGCTTGAGCCGCTTACGGTGGATGTAGAGGCGTGGTTCCGTGAAATGGATGAGCTTCGAAAAGAGTCATTTCTGAAAGAAGGCAGGAACCAACCAAAGATGCCTGTACGAAAGATCTTTTGATGTATCTGCTCGACACGAATGTTTGCATTGAAATCATCAAGGGAAGACCGGGAATTGTTCGGAAACGGTTTCACCTGGCCGTGACAGAGGGGACGAGTCTGTTTGTCTCCTCTGTCTCAAATTTCAAGCTGTGGTATGGAGTGGAGAAAAGCGATCGGCAACAAATCAACCAGATGTTGGTTGAGAGTTTCCTTTCGGGCCCTTTGCAGGTTTTGAGCTTTGATGAAGAAGATGCGAAGCGTGCAGGCGAGGTTCGCGCCATGTTAGAACTGCAAGGCAAAATGATAGGGCCGTTTGATACCTTGATTGCGGGACCGGCGTTGCGCCACGAATTGATTTTGGTAACTGCGAATACACGAGAGTTTTCGCGAGTGAAGGGTCTCGAATTGGAAAACTGGGGCAAATGAGCGAACGCTGACCAGTTACGCTAGCGGAGGTTGTTGGCGGGTTTGGTGGGTAGGGTGAAGTGGAAGGTGGTGCCCTGGTTGGGGGTGCTGGTGGCCCAGATGCGGCCTCCGTGGTGGGCTATGATGCTGCGACAGATGGCGAGGCCGAGGCCGGTGCCGCCCTTGGCGCGGGAGTCGGAGGCGTCGAGCTGGTGGAAGCGGTCGAAGATGTGCTCGATCTTGTCGGCGGGGATACCTGAGCCCTGGTCGCGGACTTCGATGAGGGCTTCGTTGCTGTCGAGATTGCGGGCGGTGAGGTGGATCTCGCTGCCGGTGGGGGAGAACTTGATCGCGTTCGAGATGAGGTTGCTGAGGGCTTGCAGGATGCGGTCGGAGTCGGCCCAGACGCTGACGCCATGAGCGCTGAAGAAGATGCGGGTGGCGGGCTTGGGTGTGGTTGACTGCTGCATGCCAGCGGCGCGGCGGAGGAGGTCTTCGGCGCTGCACATGGTGGGGTGGAGCTCGGCTTTACCGCTGCTGATGCGCTCAAGGTCGAGGATGTCGTTGACGAGGCGGACGAGGCGGTCGGTATTGCTGATGGCGATCTCGAGCATCTGCTGGGTCTTCTCGGGGCGAGAGGCGAGTGCGCCGCCGGAGAGGAGCCCGAGGGCACCACGGATGGAGGTGAGCGGGGTGCGAAGCTCGTGGGAGACGGTGGAGATGAACTCGTCCTTCATGCGGTCGAGGGCGCGGCGCTCGGTGGTGTCGGTGAAGGCGACGACGACGCCGACGGCTTTGGGTTTGCTGTCTTGGGCCTGCGTCTCGTACTGGGATTCGATTTGGGGGCGGGCGACGTAGTCGACGGGGAAACAGGTGCCGTCTTTGCGCCAGAAGACCTCGTCGGAGACGCGGACGGTGTCGAGGTTGGCGAGGGACTTGCGGATGGGTGAGTCTTCGGAGGCGAAGGCGGTGCCGTCGGGACGGGTGTGGTGGATGAGGTCGTGCAGGTTGCGGCCGAGTATCTCTTCTTTTTTGTAGCCGAGCATCTGTGCGGCGGCGACGTTGGCGACGGTGACGTTGCCGTTGAGGTCGATGGCGAAGATGCCGTCGCCGACGGACTCGAGGATGGAATCGGACTGGCGGGTGAGGGTGCGGAGCCGGCCTTCGGCGCGGACTTGTTCGCTGATGTCGACGCCGAAGCCGAGGACGTAGGGGGTGCGGCCAGGGACGTCGATGAGCTTGTTGCGGTAGGCGATGACGCGGATCTCGCCGTCGGCGTGGGAGAGGTGGAGGAGGCCCTGGGCTTCGCCGGTCTCGGCGATCTTTTTGAGGTAGACCTGCATGGAGGCGCGGCGATCTTCGGGGATGAAGTCGCTGAGGGAGCGGTTGAGCATGGCGTCGACGGTGCGGCCGATGGTCTCTGCGCCGTGAGCGTTGATGGAGAGGAGGTTTCCTTTGAGGTCGTGGGTGCAGACGATGCCGAGGGAGCCTTCGACGAGCTGGCGGTAGCGGGCTTCGCTTTCGCGGAGGGTGGCTTCGGCGGCGCGCTGGGTGGTGACGTCGATGCCAGTGGCGATGATGAAGCCGACCTGGCCCTGGGTGTCGCGGAGGGCGGTGGCGGACCAGGCGATGCGGCGGAGGGTGCCGTCGCGGTTGAGCCACTGGTTTTCGAAGGCGGCGGGGAAGGCACCGGCGCGGAGGCGCTCGAAGGTGGCGATGGCTTCGGGGATCTCGCTGCGGGGGATGAGTCTGTCCCAGGTGTAGCGGCCGACGAGGGTGGCGAACTCGTACCCGGAGGCGACCTCGCAGGCGCGGTTGAAGCGGACGATGCGGCCGGCGGTGTCGAAGACGGCGACGAGGGCGCCGATGGTGTCGAGGACGGCGGAGACGAAGTTGCGCTCGACGGTGAGGGCGGATTCGACACGCTGACGGGAGCGGGCGGCGCGGTCCATCTGGCGAATGCGGCCGTTGAGCTCGAGGCGGGTAATGACCTGACGGCTGAGGATGCTGAGGGCGTCGGATTGCTGTGGGGTAAGACGGCGAGCGGCGGGATCGAGGACGAGAAGAGCACCGATGCTGGTGCCGCCGGGAGTGGTGAGAGGGGCGCCGGCGTAGAAGCGGTGGGGGCGGCCTTCGACATAGATGCCGTCGGGAGCGAAGTCGGGGTGGTGGCGGGCATCCTGGATCTCGTAAATAGAGTCACCGAGGATGGTGGTTTCGCAGGGTAAGCTGCCGAGAACGAGCTCGGTGGCATCGATGCCGGTGCGAGCCTTGATATAGATGCGGTCGGAATCGATCAGTGAGATGGCTGCGACAGGAGTGCCGCAGAGCTGAGCGGCGAGCCGGGTGATGTCATCGAGAACGGGATCTGAGGCGGTAGTCAGGACCTCGTACTGGCTGAGGGCTTCGATTCGGAGAGCTTCGTCTTTGACCAGGAGAACGTTCATCTGACTTCTTGATGGTAGGAGATGGTATTGCAATTTCGCACTGCTACTTTAGGTGTAGCGAGCGGGCTAAGGCTTTGGAAGCACACAGCATTCACCTGCTTCCGGAGGCTCGTTGGCGCTTGCATCCATCGCTACTTTCCAGTTGCCGTCGGGCATTTTTTTCCACACGGTGAAGTAGCGTCCGGAGATGACGACGGGATTCCCATTATGGTCCTTCGAATGGCCTTCGTAATGGCCCCAGGTGAAGCCCATATCGTTGGAGGGACCCATCTGTGCTCCCTGCGGGGTCCAGGTGAGTTGATAGTCTTTGGGATCCCACTGGGCCTGGGCGGAGATGTTGGCGCGGCCGAGGATGGCGGGGCGGCCATTGTTGAGGGTGACGGCGTCGTCGGCGAACCAGGTGCTGAAGGCTTTGCCTCCTTCAGAGGCAACGGCCCTGGAGAAGCGGCCTTCGAGCTCCATGAGAAGAAGGGCGCCGGGAGTGAGGGTAGGTTGAGCGAGGGGGCTTGTTGTAGCAGAGGATGTGCCTAGCGGGTCGAAGGCAGCGGCGTTGTTCGTCTGGATTGCAGGAGCCGCGAGGGACTGAGCTGCGAGCGGGAGTGCGGAGACGAGGCAGAGCAGTACTGCGAGCCTGTGCGGTATACGTGACTTCGACATGGGAACCTCAGCGAATGGCGTGTCAATGGCGTGTCAAGGGATCAAAGGCAGTGGGTCAATCAAAAATAATTTTCAGAGTGAGGTGCTGCCCTGTGAGTTAGACGGGCCGCTGGCGCAATCTGGAGTGCGGGAATTTTTTTGTGAATCCGCTTTAACAGGATAGCTGGTCGAGCGATCTTATCCATTCCCTGTTGGCGCAGATTTTCGGTGACTTTCGTAATGTGAGTTCGGGGGCGAATGGGGGAGGGGGATTATCGGTGGAGATGCTGGTATTCTGCGCGGAATGGGGAAATTGAATTCTGAGCGTGTGTTGCTGGCGGTGGCTGCTTGTTTGCTGGCTTTGGGGATTGCATTGGGTGTGGTGCGGGGGGCGTCGCTGCATGGTTTAGCGATGGTGATGCGATGGTTGGGTGTGGCGTTGTTGATGGTGTTTGCGTGGCGGCGACGGTCGTTGACGCCGTGGATTTTTGTGGCGATGGTGGCGGGGGCGGAGTTGGGGTTCGACGCGCCGGGGGTGGCGGTACAGCTGCGGGTATTCAGCGACATCTTTTTGCGTCTGATCAAGACGATTGTGGGGCCGTTGATTCTGGGGACGCTGATCTCGGGGATTGCGGGGCATGGTGACCTGAAGGGCGTCGGGCGGATGGCGTGGAAGAGCCTGGTGTACTTCGAGGTGGTGACGACGCTGGCGCTGGTGATTGGGCTGGTGGCAATCAATGTAACGAAGGCCGGGGTGGGGCTGAGTGTGCCGGTGTCGAGAACACAGGTTTCGGAGCCGGGAGTTGTGACTGTGCCAGCGGCGGCTCCGGCGATGCGGTGGCAGGATTTTGTGCTGCATGTGTTTCCCGAGAACCTGGCGAAGGCGCTGGTTGAGGGGCAGATTTTGCAGGTGTCGGTGTTTGCGGTGTTGTTTGGAATTGCGCTGGCGATGCTGGGGGAGAGGGGCGCGCCGATGCTGCGGCTGGCGGAGAGCTTAAGCGAGGTGATGTTCAAGTTCACGAACATCGTGATGTACTTTGCGCCGGTGGCGGTGGGTGCGGCGCTGGCGTACACGGTGGGGCAGAGCGGTGCTGGTGTACTGGTGAACCTGGGGAAGTTGGTGCTGACGTACTATGGCGCGCTGGTGGTGCTGGCGGTGGGCGTGATGGTTCCGGTGATGCTGCTGTTTCGGATACCGGTGTTTGGATTTGCAAAGGCGGTGGCGGAGCCTGCGTCGATTGCGTTTGCGACGAGCGCGAGTGAAGCGGCGCTGCCGCGGGCGATGGAGGCGATGGAGGCGTTTGGAGTTCCGCGGAAGGTGGTGGCGTTTGTGCTGCCTGCGGGATACAGCTTCAACATGGATGGAGCGGCGGTGTACCTGACGCTGGCGGCGATCTTTGTGGCACAGGCAGCGGGAATGCATCTTGGGGTGGGGGAGCAGGTCACGATTGTGCTGATGCTGATGCTGGCGAGCAAGGGTGTGAGCGGAGTTCCGCGGGCGACGCTGATGGTGTTGATGGCTACGGCTACTTCGTTGCGACTGCCGCCGGAGCCGATCTTTGTGATTCTGGGGATCGATGCTGTGATGGACATGGGGCGGACGACGGCGAATGTGGTGGGGAACTGCCTGGCGAGCGTTGTGGTTGCGAAGTGGGAGGGGCAGTTTGGCGCTGAACCGGTAAGTGATGTTGTACTTGAAGGGATGGCGGAGTGAGATTGCTCTGCTGACAGGAGACGAGAGATTTGATGTTGATTAGTCGACGGTTGTTTTGTGTTGGGGGCGCTGCCGCACTGGGGCATGTTGCTTTGGCTGCGCCGAAGCAGAGTGGGACAGATGGATATGCGCTGGTGGCTGCGGTGGATCGCGAGCGGGTGCTGCGCGCCGCAAAGCTGTATGTGAAGGAGAAGCCACAGACGATCACGAGTTTTCCTTCGGAGAAAAGTCCGGGTGGGGTGCACGATTTCTTTTCGCAGGCGGATTATTTCTGGCCCGATCCGAAGAATCACGATGGACCTTACCGGGAGCGGGACGGGCAGAGCAATCCGGATAACTTTGTGGGGCACAGGAAGGCGATGATTGCGCTCAGCATACAGATGCCTGCTTTGACGGCGGCGTGGTTGCTGACCAAGGACCGACGCTATGGGGAGCGAGCAGCGGAACATCTGCGGGCATGGTTTGTGGATCCAGCTACGAGGATGAATACGAACCTTGAGTATGCGCAGGGTGTAACTCGTGGGGTGACGGGGAGGTCGTATGGAATTATCGATACGCTGCACTTGGCGGAGGTGGCGAGGGCGGCGACTGTTCTTCAAGGAAAGTTTCTGAGTGAGGATGAGTATACGGGCGTGAAGGAGTGGTTCCGCAGCTACCTCGAGTGGATGAATACAAGCAAGAAAGGTATGACCGAGCGCGATTCTGCGAACAATCATTCGACATGCTGGGCGCTGCAGGCGGCGGAGTTTGCGCGGTTGGCGGGTGAGGAAGATATGCGGGATGAGCTGCGCGAGCGATACAAGAATCTGCTTCTGCCGAAGCAGATGGGGACGGATGGAAGCTTTCCGCTGGAGCTGAAGAGGACGAAGCCTTATAGCTACTCGATCTTCAATCTGGATGTGATGGCGGGGCTTTGCCAGTCGTTGAGCAGGAAGGGAGACGATTTGTTTGCTTTTACGCTGAGCGATGGGCGGGGCATATGCAAAGGAGCGGCGTTTCTATTTCCGTTTCTTGAGGATAAGACGCGGTGGCCGTTTGCGAAGGATGTCGAACACTTCGATGCGCTACCGGTGCGATCTCCGAGCTTGTTATTTTGTGGGTTGGGGTGTGGACGAGGAGAGTACATTGCGCTGTGGAAGCAGTTGAATCCTGATCCGAGCGATGCGGAGATTATCCGGAACTTTCCGATTCGGCAGCCATTGCTTTGGGTTTGATGGTTGAACGGGCGAGAGCAATTCGGGTAGATGAGGTGCTCGGGTCGCTCCGCTCCTCTCAAAATGCGAGGGTTCTTCGCTGCGCTCAGAATGACAGGCGAAGGCAAGAGCAGCTGCAAAAGCAAATACAGGGATCTCTCCACTGCGGCGGCTGCGCCGCCTTCGGTCGAGATGACGTTTTTGTAGGGTGGGAAAAAGCAAAGACAAAAGCAGATCCCTACGGGATGACAACAAGAAAGGCAGCGACAACGACAAAGACACGGCAACGACAAAGGCAATGACAACAGCAACAGTAGAGCAGCGGCAATGAGAGATAAAAGCTTGCGACAACGTTAGGGATTGAGCGTGCTTAGTGGCAGGCGGGGCCTTTGGAGGCGTTGAGTCTGTATCGGGTGCGGGCGCGGTGGAGTTTTTCGATGTCGTGGTCGCGGAGGGGCATGGCTCCGCCTAGCTGATGCGCGGAGAGGCAGACCTGGGCAAAGTGCTCGACTGTTTCGGTCTTCATGAAGGCGTCGGTGAGCGAGGAGCCGTAGGTGAGGAGGCCGTGGTTGGCCAGGAGAATGGCGTCGTGGTCGGGGATGAAGGGCTCAAGGCTGGCGCTTACTTCTTCGGTACCGGTGGTGGCATAGGGCGCGAGAGGAACGAGGCCGGTGGTCATGAGAATTTCAGAGCAGATGGGCTGATCGAGGGCTTTGCCGCAGGCTGCGAAGGCGGTGGCGATGGGTGGATGGGTGTGGACGATGGCCTGAACGTCGGGCCGCATGCGGTAGACGGCGACGTGCATGCCGATCTCGCTGGTGACGTTTCGGGCTCCGCTGAGCTTGTGGCCGTCGTTGTCGATGACGACCATGTCGATGGGGTGCAGGAGGCCTTTGCTACAGCCTGTGGGTGTGGCGAGGATGAGGTGTTCGTCGAGACGAATGGAGAGGTTACCGGCGGTACCCGGAGTGTAGCCGAGGCGATGGACCCAGCGGCTGAAACGAGCGAGTTGCCGGCGGAGGTCGGTTTCGGCGGAGTGGAACGTCGATTCGAGATCGGCTGTTTCGAGGTGAATCGTCTGCTGCGTCATGTATTGAGTCATTGGATCGCTGCCCTCTTTTGGGGATTTGATAGCTTTCTGACGTTTTGTCCAACTACCTCTGAAATTTTGAACAGACGACCTGCAGTGAGACCGCCGACTACTTTGTGATGTCCTACCGCGGCAAGACCCATGGAGGCGACGCAGCCGCATTGAGAGCAATCTGGTTCACCTCCGAACTGACATGGGGTAATAATCGTTTTGAGGTCAGCGGAGACGGTGTGGGTGGTGCGGGCGAAGATGCAGTCCGCAGGGGACTGAGGTGGGTTCAGGAACTCACGCAAGGCAGATTCGTGCATGTCGAGAATGGGGTAGAGAGGGCGAAGGCGAAGGAGTTCCGCGATAACGGCAGCCCGCACGGCGGGTGTGAGTATCTCTGGACCAGTGGCTCCGATCTGCGGTGTGAAGATGCTCATCCAGACCTTCTTTGCTTCGGGGCGTTCGGTCCAAAACTGAAGAAACCGCTCGAGATATCCGGGCTGTTCTGCGATCTGGCCGGTGATGGTGCAGTGGATCGTAACGCGCGCCTCCGCGAGGTTCTTCAATATACGCTCGTAAGTCGCAGGTGCGCGACGTATATCGTGTTCGGGCTGCAAACCGTCGATGGAGACGACGACGTTGAGCCGCTTAAAGTTCGCCCAATGAGCGGGGATGGGGCGAAAGGCGCTGGTAACGATCTGGATGTGAATGCCGCGGCGGTCGAGTTCGGGGAGGATGGCTTCGAGCTCGCGGTAGCGCACGAGGGGATCGCCACCGACGAGAGAGACGTGGAGAGGCTGGTGCTCGTCGATGACGCGGAGAACATTTTTTACAAGAGCGTCTTCTTTGTAGTCGGATAACTGACGCAGGGTAACTGTGCCGTCGCCACCAAGATGGGCAGGGTCATAGGCGTAGCATCCGGGGCAGCGCAGAGGACATTCGCGGGTGAGTTCAATGGACAACGAGGGGCGTCGACCTAAAAGAATGGTCTTCCATGCCTGCATTACTTCTGAAGACTTCACCTGACCTCCATGAGCAACTTATGCGCCAAATCCGCGGATCCAAATGATGCGTGGATCGAATCGAATGCGAAGAGAGCCTTGAGGAATTAGTGCCGCAGAATGGAGTTGAAATCGAGAGGGGAGCGCGAGTGGCGTTTTTTTCGCGCGGAAGAGGGTAGCCAGATCATGGATTGATTGGCATGATGGAAGGCCTTAATAATGGAGGTAGTTGCGACTGCCATGAAGGAACACAGCAGGAGAACTACGAAATTGTCAGGGTTGAGCTTCGTGGCTGGCAGATCGACAAGCGGCGCGATGCAGATGGCGAGCACGCAGAGTACGCAAAAGGCAGCGGCAGCGACTCGTATGAACCTCACCATAGGGGCTTAGACGTAGGAAAGCTTCGCGAAGTTGTTTTTTGTTGCAGAAGAACTTCAAGCTTGTGTCAGGGAGCTGGATTGCCGGGTTGGTATACTTAAGGGCTGTGGTATGGGCTGGTCCGGATTGACCAAGGTAGATATGGTCGAGGATTGACCGCAGTAGCGCGCTGGAGTTCTCCTGTTCGTTCGGGGCGCTGGCTGCAGAACAGGGTTTTGATGAGTGCGATTCTTGAGAAGATTAACTCCCCGGCCGATGTAAAGAAACTGTCGATGGTGGAGTTGGAGCAGCTTGCCGAAGAGATTCGCGAGCGATTGATCGTTGGCGTTTCAAAGACTGGCGGACATATTGGGCCGAACCTGGGTGTCGTTGAATTGACGCTGGCGATGCACTATGTCTTCGATACGCCGACGGACAGTTTCGTTTTCGATGTGAGTCACCAGGCCTATGTGCATAAGCTGCTGACGGGGCGGGAGAAGCTGTTTCATACGATTCGTCAGCCGAATGGGCTGAACGGCTTTATGTTGCGCACGGAGAGCGAGCATGACAGCTACGGCGCGGGCCATGCCGGGACGGCACTGAGTGCGGCGCTGGGGATGGCGGTAGCGCGGGATATGTCGGGCGGGAGCGAACACATCGTCGCGCTGGCGGGCGATGCTGCGTTTACGAATGGCATCTCGTATGAGGCGCTGAATAATATTGCGGCGCAGACTAAGCGGCTGATTGTTGTGTTGAATGACAATGCCTGGTCGATCGATAAGAATGTTGGGGCTATTGCGGAGTACTTCCACAAGATTGTGATGAATCCCACAATTTCGAGCTGGCATGACAAGGCTGCGGAGTTACTGGAGCGGTTTGGTGGAAAGACGGTAAGGCACGTTGCGCGCAAGGCTGAAGAGGCTGCGAAGGGTTTGATCGGGCCGGGCACTCTGTTTGAAGAGTTTGGGCTGAGCTATTTTGGGCCGATTGATGGGCATAATTTGCCGTTGTTGATTGAGACGTTCAAGTTTCTGAAGCAGCAGAACAAGCCCGTCGTGCTACATGCGATTACGCAGAAGGGCAAAGGATTTCAGCCGGCGCTGGAGAAACAGAAGAAGTTTCATGGGTTGGGGCCGTACGACGCGGAGACGGGTGAGACGAAGTCCGCGGGGCAGAAGACTTATTCGGAGATATTTGCCGAGACGTTGACGAAGCTGGCGGATGGGAATGAGAAAGTCGTCGCGATTACGGCTGCTATGCCGAATGGGACAGCGCTCGATCTGTTTCGCCCGCATCATCCGAAACGGTACTTTGATGTGGGGATCGCCGAGGAACACGCAGTGATCTTTGCGGCGGGTATGGCGACGAAGGGGTATAAGCCTTTCTGCGCGATTTACTCGACGTTTCTGCAGCGGGCGTTCGATCCGATTGTGCATGATGTGTGTCTGCAGAATTTGCCAGTGGTGTTTTGCATGGATCGCGGCGGGCTGAGCGGCGACGATGGGCCGACGCATCATGGCTTGTTCGATATCAGCTATCTGCGGAGTGTGCCAAACCTGATCCACATGGTGCCGAAGGACGAGGATGAGCTCGCTGACATGATGTATACGGCGATGCTGCATGAAGGGCCGAGCGCGGTGCGGTATCCGCGAGGAACGGGGCCGGGTGTGGCGGTGAAGGACAAGCCGGTTGCGATTGAGATTGGCAAGGCTGAGGTAATTAAGGACTCAGGCCGGTCGGATGTGGCGATCTTTGGGCTGGGTGCGATGTTGCCGGAGGCTGTGCGGCTGGCAGAGATGCTGGAAAGGGAAGGGTTTTCGGCGGCGGTGATCAATCCGCGATTTGCCAAGCCTGTGGATCGGGATTGCGTTGCCCAGTATGGCGGACGCAGCCGGCTGGTGATTACGCTGGAGGACCATGTGCTTGCGGGTGGGTTCGGGTCTGCCGTAATGGAGACGCTGAGCGAACTCGATGTGCAGGTTCCGGTGGTGCGGGTGGGATGGCCGGATGAGTTTATCGAACATGGCAAGGTGGATGATCTGCGTGCGAAGTATGGTCTAACGGCGGAAGCTGCGCTTGTGAAGGCGAGACCTTATTTGAGCAAGATGATGGAGCGGATTCTGGCGAAGCACGCTTAGCTTTTGGAAAAGTAAATAAACGGGCCGCTGATGCGGCCCGTTTATTTTTGGAGAGGTGATGGGAACACCTTGTCCAGGAGGACGTTTGTGCGGAGCTTGCGGTAGGCGAAGGTGCGGCGAAGTTGGCGAGAGATGAAGAGGGCGTTGGCTACTTCGCCTAAGGAGCCTAAAGGCGGTTCGTATTCCACTTCGTCTCGGAGATGGGTGCCGGTGGTATTGGCGCGGCTTTCCTGCTGAACGATGTGGCGGTGGTGCCAGTAGGCAAAGGGGCCTCGGACCTGGCGATCGGCGAAGTGGCTGTTCCAGACGAACTCGTCGATTTCGGCCTCCCAGGGAATGCGAAGCGGAAGATAAGGGATGGGGCGGAAGCTAAGTATGATGTGGGTGCCGGGGCCAGCTGCGATACTGCGGCCAGGCTGGGACGATGTAGGGCGTGGTGGTGGCGGGGAGAAAATGGCTTCCTCGATGCGGGCTTTTTGCCACGACGGCATCAGACGCGGGAGGTTTTCGGGGTTGGCGAAGAAGGCGAAGACCAGATCGACCGGATAGGGAAGCCATTGCTCGGTGTGATAGGTGTGACGCATGGACTGGGTTGGTTATAACTTGTTGTGGGTGGAAGTGCGAGCTGATCTTTAATTTGTAACTTAGTAAGTTGCAAATAAAAATGGGGCGCCAGTGCGGGCCACCCCGTTCGGCTGGAAAACTATTCAGGCATAAGAACGGTGTCGATGACGTGGATAACGCCATTGGACTGGAAGACATCGGCTGTGGTGACGGTAGCCATGCTGCCTTTCGCGTCGGTGATGATGATGTTCATGCCAGACATGGTGGCGATGAGGGATTCGCCCTGGACGGTTTTGAGTTCGGCTTTGCCGTCGCCTTTCTTGATCATGGCGGCAAGCTGCTTGGAGCTGACGTTGCCGGGAACTACGTGGTAGGTGAGGATCTTGACGAGGGTGTCCTTGTTCTCGGGCTTGACGAGGGTATCGACAGTACCGGCGGGGAGCTTGGCGAAGGCATCGTCAGTTGGGGCAAAGACGGTAAAGGGGCCGGTACTGTTGAGAGTGTCGACGAGGCCGGCTGCTTTGATGGCAGCGACAAGGGTCTTGTGGATCGGGGAATTGGCCGCGTTTTCGACGATGGTTTTGGTGGGGTACATCTCGGCGCCGCCAACCTTGGGATCTTTCATCTGAGCGGAGAGGCTGACGGAAGTGACGGCCAAAGCGATTGCAGCCATTGTTGCGAGGAATGTCTTCTTCATGGGTCTTCCTTTTCACTTTGTTGTGATCTTCTGAAGTGCGCCCCGATTTCGTGGCGTTCACTCACATCTACGTCGCTGCCAGAAGACCGGATTGGTGATATCTCGATGGATGCCAGGGAAATCTGTTGCGAGAGTGCCTGTATGCAAGGCGATTGGATGGAGGAAAAGGATTCGACGGGATTGTTGATGCAGTAAAGATGGCGTGTTACGGATGGGGCGTTGACAATTGTCGTGGGTACCCGTCAACTGAAAGACAGGCCATGCAGAACGAGTCGACAGACGACCGCGGATGGATACAGATGCGAACAAAGGATGAACGTGTGGGTGGAGAGCATTTGCGTCGCGATCGCGGATTGCTTCTGATCGGATTGTTTAAATTGGGAAAGGCTGTTCTGTTCTTTGCGCTTGGGATGGGTGCGATCCATTTGCTGCATAAGGACATTGGCGACGAGGTGATGCGTCTTGCCACGGCATTAAAGTTCGATCCGGAGAGTAAATTCGTCACACTATTGCTGGATAAGGCAGACCTGATCGATGAACATCGCTTGAAACAGATCGGCCTGGCGACGTTTGCGTATTCGGCACTGGCGTTGACAGAGGGTGTGGGGCTGATGCTGGAGAAGGTGTGGGCCGAGTATCTGACCCTGTGCCTGACAGTCTCGTTTCTTCCGTGGGAACTGTATGAGTTGGTCAGACAGCCGAATTTGTTTCGGCTGAGCTTGTTGCTGATCAATCTTGCGGTGCTTGCGTACCTGGTTTGGCTGCTGCGACGGAAGAGGATTGCGGCTGAGGTTCGGGTCTCCGGCTAAGGTTGAAGGCTTGGCACCGATTTAGTTGTGATTGGCTCGCAAGTTTTCGCGGATAAAGCGTGATTTAAGGGCGAAGGCGCGACGCTTTCGCTTTTATTTCGCTTATCAGATGAGATTTGGCTTCGCAAGTGCTGAGCCATATATGAACCATGGAAGCCAACACTACCTGTGGGGGTATATGGCTAGATTCTCACAATTTGGTGAGTTTTCCACATTCCGTTATGGGAAACGCAGAGATTTGCGCAATTTAGGCCTTTACAGCGACCTATAGCTGGGAGACGATGTGGACGGAAGTGGTAAAAAGTGGAGTCAAAGGGACTGAGTTGAGGCGATTTCTAAATAAAGTCTACTCCGCGAAGTCTCTTTCGGACGGAACTGAAGCTGGACGGGTATCGAGGTTGTTATGTTTCGCGGAAATCACCCAACACGCGTGGACGAGAAGGGCAGGCTGAAGCTGCCTGCCGACTACAAGCGTCGCGTGGATGAGGTGTACGGGCCGCAGTTTTACATAACGAGCCTGGACGGAAAGCGGGCGCAGATTCACCCGCTGAAGGAGTGGGAGAAGATCGAGGCGCAGATGGCCAAGCTCTCTTCGATGGACCCGGTAAGGAAGAAGTTTCTGGACGTGACGAACTACTACGGCCAGATGGCAGAGATGGACGCACAGGGCCGATTGTTGATTCCGCAGTTACTGCGGGATACGGCGAAGGTGATGGGCGAGGTGAATGTTCTGGGGTCGCAGACGTTTCTGGAGGTAGTGAACGCAGAGTCGTTCAAGGCCGAGATGCAGAGTGCGAGCGGAACAGTGGAGTTGACGGCGAGCGATCTGGCTGCGTTTGCCGAGAAGACGAATAGCTAGGGATTTGGGATGTTGGCCCCCAGGGGCAGCACAGAAGGCGGGAAGAGATGAATAGACCGCAACATGTGCCGGTTCTTTTAGAAGAAGCTTTGGAGTATTTGAATGTGCGTCCGGGCGGCGTTTATGTAGACGCGACGCTGGGGCTGGCGGGACACTCTTCGGCGATTGCGAGGAGGCTGGGCGGTAAAGGCAAGCTGATTTGCTTTGATCGCGATCCGCAGGCGATGGAAGCGGCTAAGGCTCGGCTGAATGAAGTGAAGGCTGAGCTGGGCGATGAGATGCCGGAGGTGGTGTTTGAGCCGAGGGCGTTTTCGGAAGCCAAGAGCCAGATAAAGCCGGGAAGCCTGGATGGTCTGCTTGCCGACTTTGGAGTGAGCAGCCTGCAGCTGGACGAGGCGCACAGAGGATTCAGTTTTCGGTCGGCTGGCCCGCTTGATATGCGGATGGATACGCGCAGCGGAGAGACGGCCGAGCAAGTGGTAAATCAGGAAGACGAAAACGAACTCGCCGACCTGATTTACGAATTCGGAGAGGAAAGGAGGTCGCGGAGAATCGCCAGAGCCATTGTGAGGGCCCGGCCGATTAC
>DATHHN010000027.1:0-9293 GCA_035317185.1 Edaphobacter sp. | reverse complement strand
TTTAATTCTTGGAAAGCTGATTCCTATCCTCGGCGTTTCAGCCTCTCTTGCGAGTTTCGGTTTATCTCTGGTTGGCGTCGCCGGCTACTTTCTGATCGTAATGGAGAAAGTGCCAACTTTTCAACGGCATATCAAATCGCGGGTGTGACCACTTCTCCATAGTATTTACTCATGCCAAGACCGAAGAGCGATGAGAAGAGAAGCGCGAAACAAGAGCGCCGCGGAAATAACCGCGTTAGGACGCGCTGGGGTACCTGACGATATTGAACCGATGATCGCCGTAGCCGGGAAATGCTGTAACATTCTCGTCCTCTTGGCACCGTTATGGCTTCGATTACTCCCGAACCACGGCAAACGTCTGCCTAATCCACTAGCTCGCGGTCGCAAGGTGATTCGTTTTATCCGAGTTCAGATGAAAGGGCTTTTTGTACGGTTCGACCGCGAAGCC
This sequence comes from Edaphobacter sp., assembly GCA_035317185.1. GTDB lineage: Bacteria > Acidobacteriota > Terriglobia > Terriglobales > Acidobacteriaceae > Edaphobacter. The sequence continues at coordinate 8,845 of DATHHN010000027.1, read as the reverse complement.
ATTTTCTCTCCAGCCATCGAGGCCTCCCTTGAGGAATTTGATCCGAAAGAATCCCATGGCGAGTGCGCGATTCAGGATGATGCGACTGGTTTTGTCGCTCGGGCAGGTGCAGTAAACGATCAGGTCTCGCTCTCTTGGAAGCAGCGAAGGATTTGCGCGCACCTCATCGGGTGCAAGCCACTGTGCGCCCGGTATGATGACGGAATCTCCCAACAAATCCAGAGGCTGGCGAACGTCAAAGATCAGAACATCCTGGTTTGAAGCCAACAACGCTTGCGGGGCTTCCGGTGTGATGGTGTGCCGTTCCATTTCGCGACGGTCTCGCATGTGTTTGGCCAGAACGACAGCCAGCAGAACAGTTGCGCAAATGATCGATATCGCCCAAAACATCTTTTGCTTCTCCTTGACAGAACCTTTTCAAATCGAAACTACGCGTAACCTGGGATCCGGCCTCGTCACGGAATCCGTTGCCTTGCTGATGCCTAAAGGGCGCCGCCGGATGCATGCAATATTGCGTCTTCAGCGCCAACCGAGCACGGGAGCGACGCCCGTGAGGATCGCTTCAAGCACATGCACGTTATATGCAATGCCCAATTGGTTTGGAACGGTAAGCAAGAGAGTATCTGCCTCCGCGATCGCCTCGTCTTTTCTAAGCTCCTCAATCAGAACATCCGGCTCCGCAGAGTAGCTGCGCCCGAAGATTGCTCGGGTATTTTCGTCAAGGTAACCGATTGCGTCCTCTTTGTCAGAGTCTCTTCCGAAATAGGCGCGATCGCGGTCGTCGACCAACGCGAAAATGCTGCGGCTAACGGAAATGCGCGGAGTGCGGGTATGACCAGCCTCTTTCCAGGCCGCGCGAAAGGAGCGAATCTGCGCAGCTTGTTGGATGTGGAGCGGCTCGCCAGTCTCGTCGAATTTAAGGGTCGAGGTCTGCAGGTTCATTCCCAGCTTCCCGGCCCATGCAGCTGTCGCATTCGAAGCAGATCCCCACCAGATCCGCTCACGCAATCCTTCGGAGTACGGCTCAAGGCGAAGAAGCCCCGGTGGATTGGGAAACATCGGGCGCGGGTTAGGCCGGGCGAAGCCTCTGCCGCGCAACAGCTCCCAAAACTCTTCGGCGTGCCGCCGTCCCATGCCCGCATCGTCCTCGCCGTCAAGCGGTCGGCGGCCGAAATAACGCCAACCATCGATGACCTGCTCGGGAGAGCCGCGGCTGATGCCCAACTGCAGGCGCCCGCCGGCGATGAGATCCGCAGCGCCGGCGTCCTCCACCATGTAGTGAGGATTCTCATAACGCATGTCGATGACAGCGGTGCCAATTTCAATTTTGCGCGTCTTCGCGCCAACCGCCGCGAGCAATGGAAACGGCGATGCCAGTTGCTGCGCGAAGTGATGAACCCGAAAGTAGGCTCCGTCCATTCCCAGGCGTTCGGCTTCCATGGCAAGGTCAATCGACTGCAAGAGCGCGTCGGCCGCCGACTGCGTTCGTGACTGCGGCGAAGGCGTCCAATGACCGAATGAGAGGAACCCAATTTTCTTCATGTAATCCAAGTCTGCCGTGCCGGTTAAGAGCTACGGCATTTTCAGGTGGACCTGGCACCTTTAAGGCCTAGCCCTTGTCGATACGAAGCCAATTATTCTTGCACCTCAGGCTTTGCGGCTAGAACGTCTTTGAAGCTTGCGCGATATTGCAGGAAGACCAAGATCCAGAGAACAGAGGCTACCAGTGCCGGAGCAATGCTCGCCGGCGCAAGCGTCAGATGAAACGCGAGGATGTTGTACAGCTCTGCCGCAAGCACCGTAAGTGCTAGCGGTACAAAGAGTCCAGAAAGCAAAAGCAGCCCTCCAGTCAACTGCACCGCGAAGAAGAACGCGGCAAAATGTGACGCACTGATGGCGACGAAGAACTGAATCGCAAGCGGGTTCGTCGGCGGTGGTTGATGGATGAAGTTGAGAAAGCCGTTCAGGCCGAAGACTGTAAAGATCAGCCCAAGCAAATAGCGCGCGATGATAGAAACTGTTTTCATGTTCGTCTCCTTTAGATTGCCTGCGCGTGCGCTTGCACGACTTGAAGGTGCGGGGCCAGAAACGCATCGCGGTCCAGCCCCTGGTTGAGCGCAGCGGTTCCGCCTGCCGTGAGAAAAGTCGCATCTGTCACACCGAGGAAGCCGAAGACTGACCTCAGATAAGGCTCGACAAAGTTGAAAGAGAACATCCGCGTCTGCGCATCGTAGATGCCGCCAGTCGCAATGATGAACGTCGCCTTCTTGCCCGTGAGCAGTCCTTTCGGGGTTCCATCCGCATAGGAAAAAGTTCTTCCTACGCGGGAAATCTGATCGATCCAAAGCTTGAGCACCGATGGCACCCCGAAATTATGCATCGGCACTCCGAAGACGTACTCATCCGCCTGCTCAAGTTCGGCGATCAGCGTGTCCGAAAGCGCTAGCAGATCCTTCTGTTGCTGGGTGCGCGCCCCTTCCGGCGTATAGGCGGCGCCCACCCATTCGGCACTGATAGGCAAAATCGAGGTTGCGTTAAGGTCGCGGTCGATGACCGTTCCATCCAGGTGCGAAGACTTCCATTGGTCAACAAACGCACCCGTAAGTTGGCGCGAGACGGATCGCCCATACAGCGGGCTGGAGTCGATGTGGAGAAGTGTGGACATTGCCGGGAAAACCTCCAATACGACAAATGATGAGTAATAGACGGTTGTCGATTCAATAAATCGACAACTGTCGCATAAGCATCTATTGACGAAGGAGCGTAATCTGGAGATTAGAAATGGTTGAGACATTTCAATCCCGATCCACGACGGAAGCTACCGATCCGCGCATTCTGCGCAGCCGTCAAATGTTGATGGAGGCATTAGGCAGATTATTGGATCGTAAGGAGTTCGATGACATCTCCGTGCAGGAGATTGCCGATGAAGCTACCCTGAACCGGGCGACCTTTTATCTGCATTACGCAGACAAGAATAGCCTCCTCCAAGCCATGACCGCCGCCCGCTTCCGCGCTCTTATCGACCGTCGTGGTCTTTCCTTCACAGATTGCGATGGAGCTTTACGAGCAATTGCTCTTGGCGTCTGTGACTATCTGGCCGAGACCACCGGCTGCCCCAGCCAATTGACGAAGATGCCTCTCGAAGGCTCAATCATCCCCGTGGTGGAGGCTATGTTCCTGGAAGGCGCTGCACATCATCCGGCACAGCCCGGCGCCGATCCCGCGCTGCTTGGAACCACGGCCGCGTGGGCGATATTCGGAGCCGCGCGCCGATGGCTGCAAACGCCAGATCGCATCCCCGCCGAAGAGATGGCTGCCAGGATTGAAGCGATGGTGAAGCCGATCTTCTTCACCAGTTCCAAGTAGGTTCACACGAATGTTTCAGACAGGGCATCAGGTGTTGATTATCTCCAACGATAAGAGTGTTCGTCACGACAAAGTTGAGCTCAACACTCTGATCCCGCTGAACCGACACGTTAGCCTCCTTCCTGGTTTGAAGCAAGCTAAGGTCGGTATCCGTCCGCTATCCACCGAGCGAACAGTTCAATGCTGGCTTGAGGCCATGGACCTTCTCCTCTTGGTGGTAGCGGCGGCATCACGGCGCCCCCGATTCCTCGAATGCGGTCATAGATGATGGCGGCGTGCGCCTTCACATCATCGTAGCTCGCGAGGTTGAAAGCCTTGCTCATGGCATGAATATCTCGCTCCGTGAAGAGTGGGCGGATGTCCTGTTGAAAGCTCGTCAGTTTCGTCATCAGAGAACCTCAAAGATGCTGCAGATCGGCCCATCGGGGACGCGATATCCCGTCCCAATTGCAATGATGCGGTTCATTCAATCGTACTTCGGAGCGCTGGTCTCGAACATCGGATTCATCCGGAAATCGTAGCTTGGCCGCCCTGTGTTCGCGACATCGGACGGGATGCTTCATGTCGGAGTATCCTGCCAGGCGCATTTTCGCTCCTCCCGCCGAGAGCCGGACTGTCAGGAGCGAGGTCCTTCTCGCGCATAGATATAGTGCCGTACTTCGACCGGTTTGATGGCATAGCTGAGCACTTGTTTCTCAACCTCACTGTCGGCTTGAGTGAAGCGGTTATGTTGCCGCTCGTGTTCTGCCCAAGAGTCGACTTGGAAGCTCTCCAGGTATGTATCTGGCGCTTCTGTATCGACGTAGATCCCCCAGCTTATCGCGCCATCGCGGCGACGGATGCGCTGGTATTTGTGAATTTGATGGAGAAACTCGGGAGCTTTCGCCGAATCAATTACATACTTCACGGTGACGAGGACCGGCCCTTGGTCGGGGTCAGGTTCCTCGATCATGGCCGGTTTAACCCAGTGATTCCAGATGCTGAGATCCAGCTTAGTATCCGGCAATCTGAACCAGGGCCGTAGCAATAGGCATGCAGCCGTTCCGATACTTGCAGCGGCAAGAGTTGCATGGATACTCGTGCGCAACGCTACAAAGCCCCACAGAGTGCTGCCTATGGTAACGCTCCCCTGAAAGACGAAGAGATAGACTGCGAGCACTCGCGCCCTTACCCAATCGGGCGCAAGCTCCTGCACCATGATGTTGAAGAGGGACATGATCGCGGTCCAGGAGGCACCTCCAAAGAGCATCAGGAAGCAGAGGATCGCCGGTGTACGTAACAATGCCAGGCTTAAGACAATTGTGGCGAATATCGCTGTGGCGGAAGACAGTAGAGTCTCCGTCGAGAGCTTCGACCTGGTCCGCTGCAGCACCATGGCGCCCAGCACCGCGCCCAATCCGAAGGAACCGAGCAAAAATCCGTAGGCGATTGGGCTCTTGCTGAGTTCCCTCGCCGCCGTTGGGAGGAGCGCCCAGAAGGAACTGGTGAAAAAGATAAGAACTGCCGACCGAAGCAGCAGCCTGCGAATACTCGGGGAATATCGGACATAGCGAATGGCAGCGGAGGTCGCTCCCCGGAAGGTCTCCGTGGGCAGTATGCTCTTTCGCACGGGCCTCTTCCATCTCTTGATCACAGCGATGACACCAAAGAAGGAGAGAGCATTGAATGCAAATGCAGCGCCGACGCCTACAGATGCGACAATGAAGCCGCCGAGGCCCGGCCCTACAGCCCGAGCCAGATTGAACTCGATCCCATTCAGAGCCAGAGCGGCGGGTAACTCCTCTTTGTCTACTAGGTCAGGAAAGATTGCCCTCCAGGTGGGCGATTCAACCGCATCCCCAATCGACAACCCCAGCGTAAGCAGAAGTAGGAGCCAAGGGGTCATCACTCCGGCGAATGTGGCCACAGTCAGCACAACCGCAATGACGAGCATCCACGTCTCTGTCCCGAGTATCAGCTTGCGGCGGTCAAAGATGTCTCCGATCGAGCCTGCTGGCAGCGCCAACAGGAAAAAGGGTAAAGCAGAAGCGGTTTGAATCAGGGCGATATACAGAGGATTCCCGGTGAGCGAAGTCATCAGCCATGCCGCGCCCACACTCTGCATAAAGGCGCCAATATCAGAGATCAGGTTGGACGCAAGCAGGTTTCGGAACGTGGGATTCCGGAGAGGCTGCCACGGCCCCGACGAGCGGGAGACCCCTGATTGAGCTATCTGAGCCATCGGTTTTGAAACTTACTGTCTTCCTTTATGCCTTGGCCATCCCAGTTTAGCGACTCGGTTGACGACAAGGCGATGGCTACGAAAACATTCGGAAGATCAGGTTCGTCCGCCACATTTGCCTATGGTCGAGGCCGTCCGAGATGCCAAACTGTGATCCCGATAGGCAGCAAGCTGCCACTCAGGCAGGCGGCCGAAGCTCAAACAGCCGCGGAAAAGGGTGGTATCGGGAAGGTGTTGCCGTTGGCTTGACATTCTATTGCGAACAAATGCCACGAAGGGAAAATCAGAGATGAAAAAGGCTATGCGCGGAATCAACCCCGCTTCGAAACCAAGCAGCGACGGGTGTTTAGAGTGCATGGAGTCGCCGAAAGGCTGGTGGTTTCATCTCCGTCGGTGTGCGGAGTGTGGGCACATCGGATGCTGCGACAGTTCTCCGAGTCAACATGCATCAAAGCATGCGGCGGCGACGGGGCATCCGATCATAGCCAGCTTTGAACCGGGTGAGGGTTGGTTCTTCGATTACGAGAAGCAAGCGATGGTCAAGGGTGCAGAGTTGCTTCCGCCGCATTCGCACCCGGGAAATCAGCCCGCACCTGGACCAGCAGGAAGGGTGCCGGCCAACTGGGAATCGCTCCTGAACTAGCCAGCCATCAAAGGCCTGCCGCCTGTGAGAAATGAATGTTCAGCGAACGATCAAGAACCACAGATAAACTGCTTCGAAGCTCTTAGTGCTGGCGGCGAGCGACCACTTACGGCAATTCAATACGGTTGCAGGAGAATGGACAATGTTGCCATCGATCAATGCGCCAGACCGACAAGCGGAGGCTTTTCCTGTTCTTACGCCGACGTAGATCGCCCGCATCCGGCCCTATGCCAATGTCCGATCGGTCCAGGCTGGAGAGGTTCTTTTCGAACCGGGCAAGTCGGGCATGTCCTGTTTTGTGGTGCTCTCAGGAAAGCTTGACATCGCAATGGCGGGACTTTCCGGAGAGCAGGTGTTCGTCACCTATGGACCTGGCCAGTTCTCCGGTGAAGTTGTCTTGATCTCCGGCGGCCGCGCTCTCTCACCAGGGCGGGTAGCCGAGCCGGGGGAATTCCTCGAACTGAGCGGAGACGCCTTGCGAACGTTGATTGCAAAAGATGCTGAGCTGAGCGATATCTTCATGCGGGCTTTCCTTCTGCGTCGCGTCGCGCTGATTTCCGAAGGGCTGGGCAATGTGGTCGTGTTGGGATCGCAACATTCATCCAATACGCTGCGTCTGCGAGAGTTCCTAACCCGCAACGGCTATCCCCATCGATATGTCGATCTCGACAGAGACAAAGGGTCGCAGGAACTTCTCGATCGCTTCTTCATAAAACTCGAAGACGTTCCCGTTGTGATCTGCAGTGGAAAGACTGTGTTGCGAAATCCGACTAACCAGCGGATGGCGGAATGCCTGGGATTCGCAGGCCATATCGACGAGCATCGCGTTTATGATGTCGCGATTGTGGGCGCTGGCCCGGCAGGCTTGGCCGCGGCCGTGTATGCGGCTTCAGAAGGGCTTGACGCTGTTGTGATCGAATCTGAGTTCCCCGGAGGTCAGGCCGGCGCGAGTTCAAAGATCGAGAATTATGTTGGATTTCCCATGGGCATTTCGGGGCAGGAGCTTGCCGGCCGCGCGGTCATACAGGCAGAGAAATTCGGCGCTCAGATGACGGTTGGCCAGAAAGTAGTAAAGGTCAAGTGTGACCAGCGACCGTATGAGATTACTTTGGAAAACGGCAGACTTATCGAGACGCGGAGCATTGTTATCGCCACCGGCGCCCAGTACAACAAGCCGAACGTTGAGAATCTGGAACGGTACGAGGGGCAGGGCATCTACTACGCAGCCACATTCACGGAAGCGCAACTTTGCACAGGCGAGGAGATCATCGTAGTGGGCGGCGGCAACTCTGCGGGTCAGGCAGCGGCCTTCCTGGCAGAGACTGTAAAAAAGGTCTACATGCTGGTTCGCGGCAAGGAATTGTCCGAAACCATGTCGCGCTATCTCATTCAGCGGATCGTTGAAAATCCTGCGATTGAACTACATCTCCAAACTGAGATCGTTGCAGTCGGAGGCGATTCGCACCTGGAACGGGTTACCTGGCTGAATCGCGCGACAGGGGAAGAATCTGTGTATGACATTCGCCACGTATTCGTGATGGCGGGTGCTTCGCCACGTACCGATTGGCTGCGGGGATGTGTCGCCCTTGATCGACAAGGGTTCATCCCCAACTGGATGGGATCTGGACCCGGTTCTGGCCACCGCGCCAGTGAAATGGCCGCTAAGCCGGCCTCCACAGATGCTTGAAACCAGTTTGCCTGCTGTTTTTGCCGTCGGAGATATTCGTTCCGGCAACGTGAAGAGGGTTGCCTCTGCCGTGGGTGAAGGTTCAATCTCGATCCACCTCGTCCATCTCGCGCTAGCGGCGATGTGAGGTTCCAACACTAGCTTTTATGGACGTCCTCGAATGAATACCCGTCCGGGTCAAATACATCAGCGGCGTAGTATCCCGGATAGTATTCCAGTCGTGCTCGCGGTGAAATGTTGTCCCTGGCACCCGCGGATATTGCCGCCGTGTAGAATTCATCGACCTTGCCATTGGTATCGGCCATGAATCCCCAGTGAATGGACGCTGGATCGGGCTTGCCTTGTTTGATCCAGAAGAACGCCCGCTTGCCGTCACCAAATCCCCACAGATCAAGATGATCGCCTTCTTCGGTGATCTAGACGGTTGCCACGGGGATTGATTTGCCGGGTTGCAGGAGGTCGAGCAGGTCCTGATCGTAGATGGATTTGTTGCGGTCGGCGAGTTCGGTGAAGCGAACGTAGATTTCGTCGAGCTGCTTGCGGTCGAGCGGATGGCCGAGTTTTTCGAGACGATCAGCGAGGCTCGACGGCCGGAGTGTTTGCCGAGGACGAACTTGGTGTGGCCCGCCCCCACGGATTCGGGCGTCATGATCTCGCAGGCGAGGGGATTGGCCATCATACCGTGCTGGTGGATGCCAGACTCGTGGGCGAAGGCGTTAGCTCCGACGACGGCCTTGTTGGGCGAACAGCCAAAGGCAATACACTCGGCGAGCATCTGGCTGGTGGCGTAGAGCTGGCTCAGGACAATGTTGTTGGTGTAGGGGAACTTGTCACGGCGAACCATGAGGACGGCGGCGATCTCTTCAAGGGCGGCGTTGCCGGCGCGTTCGCCGATGCCATTGATGGTGCACTCGACCTGGCGGGCGCC
>DATHHN010000026.1:0-111831 GCA_035317185.1 Edaphobacter sp. | reverse complement strand
GGGATCTCGCGTGGGGTGCTGGCGAAGGCTTATGCGAGTGAGGATGCTTTCGATGCGTTGGTGAGTGTGGTGGAGATGGTGCGGTACAAGGGAGAGTTTGCGGGGTTGAAGGCTACGACGGATGAGGGGCTGCGGTTGGAGGGGATTACTTGGCGGCCTGGGGTGATGGGATGAGGGTGGCTCGGGCTGTTCCCTGGGGATTGATTGGGTTGCGGGTGTTGGGGTGTCCGTTGATTGTGCTGGGTGCTCGGCGGGGATGGAGCGGAGGGTGGCTGGGGGCGATTGTTGTGGTGGCGCTGCTGTCGGATATATATGACGGCGTGTTGGCGAGGCGGTGGGGTGGGGAGACTCCGGCGCTGCGGTTGTGGGATTCTGCGGCGGATACGATTTTTTATCTGGGCGTGGTGGTGGCGCTTTGGCTGCGTGAGCCCGAGGTGTTGCGGGGGAACTGGAAGTTGTTTGGTGTGTTGTTTGCGCTGGAGGGTGTGCGGTATGTGTTCGACTTCTGGAAGTTTGGGAAGGCGGCTAGCTATCACTCGTATATGGCGAAGGCCTGGGGTTTGTTGATTGCAGTGAGCGTGGTGGGGGTATTCAGCTTTGATGGGCTGCGGTGGTTGATTGTGGTGGCGTTGGTTTGGGGGATTGCGGTGAATGTGGAAGGGTTGGCGATGAGCTTGATGCTGCCTCGGTGGAAGAATGATGTGAAGACGCTGGGGCGGGCCTGGGAGATGCGGAAGTCGATGATGGCTGAGTAAATCGGGCTGCGCTGATAAACTTAATACTTATGATCAATCGTTCGGGCAGCCAGATTCGGGAAGATTTTCTGCGGTTTTTTGAGGGCAAGGGGCATCGGCGGGTGCACTCTTCTTCGTTGGTGCCGGCGAATGATCCTACTCTGCTGTTTACCAATGCCGGGATGAACCAGTTTAAGGATGTTTTCCTGGGCGCGGAGAAGCGGGATTACTCGCGTGCGGCTAGCTCGCAGAAGTGCGTGCGGGCGGGTGGGAAGCATAACGATCTGGAGAATGTTGGGTTTACGCGGCGGCACCATACCTTCTTCGAGATGCTGGGGAACTTCAGCTTTGGCGACTACTTCAAGAAAGATGCGATTGCGTTTGCGTGGGAGCTGCTGACTTCGAAGGAGTGGTTTGGGATTGATCCTTCGCGGCTGTATTGCACGATCTTTGAGGGTGATGAGGGTGTGCCGCGGGATGCGGAGGCTTATCAGTATTGGCTGGATGTTGGGGTTCCGGCGGAGCGGATCTTTGAGCTGGGGGCGAAGGATAACTTCTGGGCGATGGGGGATACGGGGCCTTGTGGGCCTTGCTCGGAGATTTATTACGACCTTGGAGTGGAGGCAAGTGAGTTTGGGAAGGACCTGCCGTTTGGTGAGGATGAGCAGCGGTATGTCGAGATCTGGAATCTTGTGTTCATGCAGTTCGATCGGGCGGTGACGGCTGGTGGGCCGGTGCTGACTCCGCTGCCGAAGCCTTCGATCGATACGGGCATGGGGCTGGAGCGGATTGCTTGTGTACTGCAGGGCGTGCTGAGCAACTTTGAGACGGATTTGTTTACTCCTCTTATTAAGAGAGCGGAGGAGTTGACGGGGCACAAGGTGGAGGCGGATCACGAGGTGGATGATCGCTCACGGGCTTCGCTGCGGATTATTGCGGATCATGCGAGGGCGGCTACGTTTTTGATCTCGGATGGAGTGAATCCAGCGAATGAGGGGCGTGGGTATGTGCTGCGGAAGATTCTGCGGCGCGGGATTCGGCATGGACGGCTGCTGGGGCAGGAGAAACCGTTTATGCATGAGATGGTGTTTGCGGTTCGGGATGAGATGGGAGTGGCTTATCCGGAGTTAAAGGAGTCGGCGGAGCGCGTGGCGAAGGTTGTGTTGGCGGAGGAGGAGCAGTTTGCTCGCACGCTGGAGCTTGGGCTGAAGCAGATGAATGAAGAGACGCTGCGCTCGGGTGCGCTGGCGTTCCGGTTGTATGAGACGTTCGGTATGCCTTTGGACTTTATGGTGGATGCTGCTCGTGATGCTGGAATTCCATTTGATATGGATGGATTTGAGCGTGCGAAGGAAGAGGAGCAGGCTCGGGCTCGGGCTAGTTGGAAGGGTGGATCGCAGAAGACGGCGGCGCCGGTTTATCGGGAGTTGGCGAAGACGGAGTTTGAAGGGTACTCGGCGCTGCGGGTGGATGGGGCGCGGGTGTTGGCGTTGGTGAAAGACGGCGTTGGTGTGCCGGAGTTGAAGGGTGGCGAGCTGGGTGAGGTTGTGCTTGATGCGACGAGCTTCTATGCAGACTCGGGCGGGCAGGTTGGGGATGAGGGGTGGTTGTATTCGGAGGATCATAACTCGGTTGTCGCTGAGGTGAGTGGGGCGACCAAGCCGGTGCAGGGTGTGTTTGCGCATAAGGTGAGGGCGAACCAGACGATTGCGGTGGGCGATACCGTCGATACGGTTGTCGATGCGGGGAATCGGCGCGCTACGGAACGGAATCATACGGGGACGCATATGTTGCATGCGGCGTTGCGTGAGGTTCTGGGTAAGCATGTGAAGCAGGCGGGGTCGCTGGTGGATGCTTCGCGGTTGCGGTTTGATTTTTCGCACTTCACGGGTGTCGCGGAAGAAGAGTTGCAAGAGATTGAGGACATTGTGAACCGGCAGGTGCTGGAGAATACTCCGGTGCAGACGATGGTGGATGTGCCGATTGATGTAGCGGTGAATGAGCTGGGCGCGATGGCTCTGTTTGGCGAGAAGTATGGCGAGCGTGTGCGCGTGGTGAAGATTGGTGACTTCTCGACGGAGCTTTGCGGTGGAACGCATACTGGAGCTACGGGTGAGATTGGCTTGATCAAGCTCGTGGGGGAGGGATCGGTTTCGAGCGGCGTTCGGCGTGTTGAGGCTGTGAGTGGAACGGGCGCTTTGAGTGAGTTCCGGCGTGGGTTCGATGTGGCTCGTGTGGTGGGAACGCTGGTGGGTTCTTCTGAGGGAGTAACGCCTGCGGAGGCTTTGCGGCATAAGATCGCGGCGCAGGCAGAGGAGATGAAGAAGCTGCGGCGGGAGCTGGATCAGGTTAGGATGAAGGCGGCTTCTTCTTCTGTTGCTGATGCGGCGGGTTCGGCTGTTGAAGTGAAGGGTGTGAAGGTGCTGGCTCAGCGGGTGGATGGTATTGAGAAGACGCAGATGCGGGAGCTGGTGGATCAGCTTCGCGGAAAGCTGGGCTCGGGTGTGGTTGTGCTTGGGGCTGCGGTGGATGGCAAGGTTTCGTTGATTGTGGGTGTGACGAAGGATCTTACTTCGCGGGTGCAGGCTGGGAAGGTTGTTGGGACTCTGGCCGGGTTGGTTGGGGGTAAGGGTGGTGGGCGGCCTGATTTGGCGGAGGCTGGTGGGAGTGAGGTTGGGGCTTTGGATGGGGCTTTGGGTAAGGCTGCTTCGGTAGTGGAAGGTTTGCTGGGTTAGCGGGTGGTTTGGGAGCGGACAGTGAGGGCAATAAATACAGTCGTTCGCCCTGCGGGCTTCACTCCGGCCTTCGGCAGAGCGGTGGCCGCTTCGCGCCGGTTTTAGACGCGGGGCTGAAGCCCCGCTCTACCTTAGAGGCAACGGCAAAAACAAAGACAACAGCAACCACAGGTCCTTCGACTGCGCAACTCGCAAAGGTGCGAGTTACTTCGCTCAGGATGACAATTCTGGTTTGATGAGGCTCGCGATCAGCTGGGTACCTCGGCTTGGCGGCCCTTGGCAGGCCTTGGCGTGGTGAAGAGAAGCGCGGGTCGGAGATGTTATGTTGAAGAAGATTTCAGGAGGCGATTTTGGACGTTCATGCTCCGCACGAGCCGATTCATGGGGTGAAGGATTTTTTGCTGCATCTGCTGACGATCTCGGTGGGCTTGCTGATCGCGGTGGGTATTGAAGGCTGCGTGGAGATGCATCGCGAGCACAAGCTGGTGAAGGAAGCCCGCGCGACCATGCACGAGGAGATTGAGCATAACTCGAAGCAGATGGACGATGCGGTGGGAGAGCTGGATCAACAGAAGACCTCGATCACGAAGAATATGGAGATATTGACACGGATCGAGGAGAATCCGAAGGACGAGGATGCGCAGAAGAAGGCTACGTCGCTCAACGCGAACTTTTCCAATATTGGATTGCGGGATACGGCATGGAAGACGGCGCAGGCAACAGGTGCGCTGGCGTTTATGCCTTACGCGGATGCGCAGCGGTATTCCGATGTGTATGACTCGCAACAGGAATTTTTGAACCAGCAGAATAAGATCCTTGAAGATGAGGCGCAGTTTCTCGGCGTGATTGCGGAGACGGACTTTGGCCATGGCGATGTCACGAAGCAACAGGCGAGCGAGACTTTGGAGCGGTTTGGAGTGTGGCGGGGGCATCTGGCTTACCTTGAGCTGATGGCGAAGGTGACGGCGGCGACCGACAAGGCGTTTCTTGAGGGGAAAGAAGGGCCGCATGAGATGCATGAAGAGCTGGGTGGGGGTAAGAAGTAGCGTCTGGGAGCAACAATAAAGTTGTTGCTGCGACGCTACATCTTTGGTGGGTATCGAGCGCTGGATGGGGCGCTTGCCAAGGTTGCTTCTGTTGTCGAGGGCTTGCTGTAGGGGCGAGAGACTTATATGACGGTAAATCGCGCCCGGTAGGTATTGGGTGCGAGATTGACTCGCTGCCTGAAGTGATGACGGAGGATCGCGGCTGACCCAAAGCCGCAGCGGGCGGCGATCTCTTCGATGGAGAGGCCGGTGAGCTCCAGCAGGTCCTTTGCTCTTCTTATCCTGAGACCGGTGATCCAATCGCCGGGCGATGCTCCTGTAGCCGACACGAACTTTCGTGCGAAGGTCCGGGGGCTCATTCGCGATTGTTGCGCCAGGTGCTTGATCGACAGGTTTTTGTGAAGGCGTGTCTGCACCCAATCGAAGAGAAGCGAGAGCCACGGCGTAGCGGCGTCGCCTACCGGTGCATCGACGAACTGTGCCTGGCCGCCCTCGCGATGTGGCGGAATTACCAGACGGCGTGCGACCTGATTCGCGACTTTGGGGCCGAGGTCTTTCCGGATGATGTGGAGACAGAGGTCCATGCCCGCAGCGCTTCCTGCGGAGGTGAGGATGGTCTCCTCGTCGACGTAGAGGACATCGGGTTTGACCGTGATGGAAGGGAATCTCTGCGCGAGTTGATCGGTGTAGCGCCAGTGCGTGGTCGCACTCTTGCCGTCCAGCAGACCGGTGGCCGCTACAACGAAGACGCCGGAGCAGATGGAGACGAGGCGTGCTCCGCGTTCGTGGGCCTTTCGCAGCGCGTTGACTAGTTGCCTGGGTGGCTGTGCCTCGGCGCCGCGCCAGCCCGGTATGAGGATAGTATCTGCGGCTTCGAGTGCGCGGGTTCCGCGTCGAGCAGGGATGACTTTCAATCCGCCGATTGCCTGAAGTGGACCCTTGTCGAGAGAGCAGACTTCGAAGGTGTACCACTGCTCGAGCTCGGGCCGGGGCAGACCAAACATCTCCACGGCGATGCCGAACTCGAAGGTGCATAGACCTTCATAAGCAAGAACGACGACATGATGCCGGAATTTTGAGGTTGGCATGATATGTACGGTAATTGTCTTTTCTGCCACTCGCAAATCAGTGTCTGCACGCGCGAGACTTATGCAGTGCCAGATCAGTGCACAGGAGGAAACATACGTGACTCTTACTTTGACAGAGACCCCAGCAAATTATCGGCAAAAGACCAAGAGCCGCGTACTTGAGACGGCTACCGCAACTTCAGAGGATGCGCTGGAACATTTTAGCCGTCGGCTCGGATTCGAAACCGACTGCTCCGATGTTTATGCGGCGTTCTATTCGAAGACAGTCGACTTCGTCCTTCTGGACGTTCGTGGCGCGGTTCTTTTTGCGAAGGGCCATGTTCCCGGGGCTCTGAACGTGCCCACCGCTACGATCACGCCGGAGAGGCTGGCAGAGTATCCGGCCGATACGACGTTCGTCGTCTACTGCGCAGGATCGCACTGCAATGGAGCGAATAAGGCGGCGATTCGGTTGGCGCAGATGGGCAGGCCGGTGAAGGAGATGCTCGGCGGCGTGAGGGGGTGGCTCGATGAGGGCTTTACGTTGGCCGAGGGGCGGGAATGAGCGAAGAGGTTACAGTGCGGAGGGCGTGTCCTGAAGATGGGGCGGCCCTCCTTTCGATGTTGAGCAGGCTCGCGGAGCATGAAGGTGCTGCGGAGCCGCCTCGCCTCAACGAGAATGATCTGGCGAGAGATGTGTTTGGACTGCAGCCTCGATTGCATATTGCAGTTGCAATCAATGAGGACGACGTGCCGATTGGATTTATCTCGGCGTTTGAAAATTATTCGAGCTGGGAGGGAAAAACTGGACTGCATATCTGTGATCTGTGGGTCGAGGCGCAGGCGCGAGATAACGGCGTGGGAGTGGCGTTGGTCGATCTGATGAGAGCGTGGTTTCCCAACCGGCGGATCGATGCGTATGTCGTTCGAACTAACGAGGCGCGAGGCTTCTACGAACGATACGGGTTCGCGCACGAGTCGGGATGGTGCCTTTACAGACTCCCTTCTGCCTGAATGGGTGAGACGTAATTATTTCGTTCGGTAAAGTCGCTGCGACTTTGGTGGGGGTATCGGGGGGAGTACCGGGGGGCTTTTCACAGTCGGGAGGTGGGTGGCGGCTCTTAAACTGAGATGGTGATGGCTGCGTGCAAAAAGATGCAGGGACGATGGGTGTGGTGTGCCGTTTGCGCGGCAGGGCTGGGTTGTGGGGTCGTGGCAGGGGCTTCGACGGCTAAGGCTAAGAGCGCTTCGGGGCAGAGGCGTGTCGTGGAGATGTCTCCGTGGGAGCAGGCTACGCAGGGGCGCGAGGAGTTGGAGGCCATGCCTGAGGGGTCGCGGACGAAGGCTGATTATGCGAAGGCGATGGATGGATATCGGGGGATCTATCATGATGCGCCGCAGAGCAAGTATGCGGCGGCGGCGGTGAATGCCGTCGCGGAGTTGCTGGCGGAGCAGGGGCGCGGTTTGCAGGATGCGAAGAGCATGAAGGCTGCGGTGGGGCAGTATGAATTTTTGCGGACGCAGTATCCGGGGAGTTCGCTGCGGGTAGGGGCGCTGCTGGCTGAGGCGCAGATCTATGAGAATGATCTGCATGATACGGCGTTGGCGAAGGAGAAGTATGCGCTGCTGGTGAAGCAGTATCCGAAGAGTGCGCAGGCGGAGGAGGCTCGGGCGGGCCGGGATTCTTTGAAGCAGGGAGAAGGGAAGAGGGAAGAGGGAAGAGGGAAAGGCGAGGCGGTTGTGGTGGTGGAGAGCGCGGACCGGACGCGCGGAGTTGATGGCAGAACGAATTCGGGTGCGGCGTTACCTGTTGCTCGGGACGGCGTGAGTACGTTTGCTCCCATGCCGGTGACTCGTAGTGCTGGCTCATTGACTGCGCTGGGTTCTGTGTCGGCTTCTTCGAAGCCTGCGCCGGTGAGTGAGGCGGGTGCGATGGCACGGAGAGGGACGGCGGCTCCGGTGGATGAGGTTCCGGACGGTGCGGAGCAGAGTGTAGGTGCTGGACTGGCGCATGTGGCGAAGACTTCGGGCGTGAAGCGGAAGGATGGGCTGGCGCAGGTGACGGGAATTCGGCACTGGTCGACGCCGAACTATACAAGGGTGGCGATCGACCTGGGCGACGATGTGACATATGAGGCGGCAAGGGTGCCGAATCCGGATCGGATTTATTTCGATCTGCATGGAACCCGACTGGCGCAGGAGCTGGTGGGAAAGAATTTTGCGGTTACCGATGATGGGTTTTTGAAGAAGATTCGGGCGGCACAGTTTTCGAACGATATGACGCGGGTGGTTCTGGATGTGAATGATGTGACGGAATATTCGGCGTTTCTACTGCCGAATCCCTACCGGCTGATCATTGATATTCATGGCGGAGCTCCGCTACAGGTGGCGACGAAGGACCAGGGTGCAGCTCCACAGGTGACGAACACGGATGAGGTTCCTGCTCCGCGAACGGCTGCCGTTGGAAAGACAACGCCGGGGAAGCCGGTTCCGAATACGGTGGCGACGAAGAATGCGAGCACAACGACTGACGTTGCGGCGTTGAGTGAACAGCCGGGTAAGGTGGAGGCGACGAGTGTGCCGACCTCGCGGCCGATCTCAGCGATAGTGCCGGTGACAGGGAGTAGGGAAGAGGGAGTAGGGAGCAGAGAACAGGGCAGTACCGATATTGCTGTTGCGGGTGGGATGGGTTCGACCGGGAAGAGGTCGAAGAAGGGGAAGACGTCGGTTGATCCGGCGGTGCCGGCTCGAGCGGCGGTGCCTACGGCGGATGGACAGACGTCGCTGGTGAGGGCGCTGGGGCTGAAGATTGGGCGGATTGTGATCGATGCCGGGCATGGTGGGCATGACTCGGGCACGCTGGGCGTCGATGGGTTGGAAGAAAAAGATGTGGTGCTGGATGTGGCACTACGGCTGGGCAAGATACTGCATGACCGGTTAGGCGCGGAGATTATTTATACCCGGTCGGATGATACGTTTATTCCTCTGGAGACGCGTACCGCAATTGCGAACAAGGCGCAGGCGGATTTGTTTTTGAGTATTCACGCGAACTCTTCGAATGATCCGACGGCACGCGGAGTGGAGACGTACTATCTGAACTTTACGTCGTCGCCGGATGCCTTGGAAACTGCAGCTCGCGAAAATGCCGTATCGGATCAATCGATTAACCAGTTGAGTGATCTGGTGAAGAAGATTGCGCTGAAGGAGAAGATCGATGAGTCGCGGGAGTTTGCCAGCGATGTGGAGGCCGGTCTTTATAGCGGATTGCAGAAGGGCAATGCAGGGTTGAAGAATCGTGGAGTGAAGAAGGCTCCATTTGTGGTGCTGATTGGAGCGAATATGCCTTCGATTCTGGCAGAGATCTCGTTTGTTACCAATCCGAAGGACGCGGGGCAGTTGCGCCTGCCGGAGTATCGGCAGAGGGTTGCGGAGAGTCTTTATAAGGGCGTGGCGAAGTATGCCGGCGGGTTGAGCGGGACGAGACAGCCGACCGAGAGGGCGAGCAGTAAGTAGGTGGGCTGGGCTTACTTTATCGTGCTGGTGTAGTCTGACCGAAGTATGGGTTTTTCGGTACGGTTTCGGATGGGGTTGCGGGCGCTGCTGGGTGTAGCGCTTTTGGGGGCTCCTGCTGTTTTGCTGCAAGCTCAAGGTGCGCATACGACGCTGGTGGAACCGGCTGCTCCACTGCTGCCGGCGAAGTTTGGGCCGTGGCAGATGGAGGGGACAGCTCCACCGTGTTCTGACTGCTTCCATCCGGATGGAGCTGTGGCTGCTGTGCTGAAGGAAAACGGGCTGATGCGTGCCAGCCAGCAGACCTATCGTCATCCGAATGGGGCGGAGACACTCAAGCTTGAGGCGTTTCAGTTTGTTGATGCGACAGGGGCGTATAGCGCGTTTACCTATCTGCGTGGGCCGTCAATGAAAGACTTGCCCGTGGATAAGCGAATTGGCAAGGGAACGGCTTCGACGGGCGGCGGCGAATTTCTGGTGCTAAGCGGAACGACGGTGGTGAGGGCGACGGCAAGTAAATCTCGTTCGACGACGATTGAGGAGTTGCGAGAGATGGCGGTGACGCTGCCGAAGGTTGGCGGGCCGAAAGGGCTGTCTCCGCTGTTGCCGACGTATCTGCCGGAGAAAGGATTGCTGGCGGATTCGGTGAAGTATGCGCTGGGGCCGATTGGCTTTCAGGCGATGGGTGGAGTGGTACCGGGAGAGATAGTAGGGTTCGACAAGGCCGCCGAAGTAGTGATGGCGAAGTATGCGGGTAAGGGAATGCTGACGCTGCTGCTGTATCCGACACCGCAGATTGCAGGAGAGCACGGACGGGCGATTGAGGCGGAGATGAATCGGCAGGGAGCAGCTGGGGGAACGGTGAAGCTGCGGCGTGAAGGCCCAATGGTCCTGATGACGACCGGCGCGTGGGGCATCGCAGAGGCGAAGCAGATGGTTGAGGGTATCCACCTGCGAAATGAGTTGACCTGGAACAAGGCGGTTCCACCGGAGTTTCATACCGAGATTCAGAAGACCTACAGCCTGCTGACGAGCATTGCGGTTTTCTG
Source organism: Edaphobacter sp. (assembly GCA_035317185.1). Lineage (GTDB taxonomy): Bacteria > Acidobacteriota > Terriglobia > Terriglobales > Acidobacteriaceae > Edaphobacter. The sequence goes on along the minus strand of DATHHN010000026.1, from coordinate 101,690 downwards.
CGGGGTGGGGGCGTTGGCGGCGTTGATCCTGGGACTGTTTCTCGGGGGAGGCCGGGCGGCGATTCGAGTACTGCAGGGCAAGCCGGCGGCGAGTGAGCCCGAATTTCTCAGGATCGATCTGAGCGGTCAGGCAACAAGAATTCATTCTGAGGGACCGGTAGCTGGACCGCAAGGTTGAATAGAAGTGGAATTTGGATGCACAGGGGATGGTGCAGAGAAAAGGCTAAGCGGCTGATTTGATAGCGGTTTGGAAGTTAAGGCACCTGCCCTAAGCGAAAGAATAGCGAATATATTTATGCTGTTATCGTGGAAGTAACCCCTGTAACTAACTCCTAAATAATGACTTATGAGAGGCAAGTTTTAGCCTTGACACGTCATTTTGCCAAACTTAGTATTTCGCCAGAAAGTTCTGATGGCTTTGCCTCCGTTGGAACTATTCTCCCTAAAGAAGAGGCTGCCCTGTTGCCGGGTGGCCTCTTCGCGTTTGCGGTGGGTTACTAAAGTAGGTCTGGGGCAAGGCGGGGATATGACGCTCATGGGTGGAAGCCGATAGATGAGGTGTCGGCAGAGCGCGCCATGCTCGCCGCGGGAGGCGTCGCAATGGTCGGAGTTTTGGTGATTGTCGGGTTTGTTGTGCTGTTGGTGGCACCGTGTCTTGTGGCGGCGAGTATCGACCTGGATGAGGAAGACGCGAATTAGAGGTTGGCGATGGGTATTTCGGCAGGAGATTTTGCGCGATGCGGCTGCACCCGCTAGAATAACTTTATACGCCGATGTAGCTCAGCTGGTAGAGCAACTGATTCGTAATCAGTAGGTCAGCGGTTCAAATCCGCTCATCGGCTCCATTCATAAAAAAGGCCTAGCCGATCATCTGGCCAGTGCGTCGAAGTGTGGGTGTGACCATTCCTGATGGTCGCACTTTTTTTGCGGTCTCGTGAATCTGCTACTGTCCCTCGTTCCAGAAAAGCGGCGTCTGGTTTTCGCAGTAAAATCATTTCCAAGCGGAAAGTTCGTGCTGCTGTGGATCTTCGCTGTACTTGATGTCCATCTTTGTAAATGAGGGCCCGATGGCGAAACATGAGTCTGATGCAGAAGTCGATCGAGTAACTAACGAACAATCTGCCGTGGGCATTGACGAGACGAAGCCTCTCTTTGGCCGTGTCAGCAGAAGGTCCTTTCTTTCGCACCTGGGAGCGGCCGGCATCGCAGCTACGGCACCCCCACTTCTTGGTGCAACGTCTTCGCCGCCGGCTCTTGCTATGCAGGATACCGCTTCTTCTGTCGAAGGAACCGTTCCCGTCAAACTGCGGATTAATGGAGAGGACCATCAGCTTCAGCTCGATCCTCGCACTACGCTTCTCGACTGCCTGCGCGAAAATCTTAACCTTCCCGGCACGAAAAAAGGTTGTGATCACGGGCAATGTGGTGCGTGTACGGTTCATGTCAACGGCCGCCGAGTGAACTCCTGCCTCTCGTTCGCGGTGATGCATCCGAACGACGAGATTACGACTATCGAAGGGATCGGCCAGCCGGGTCATCTGCACCCAATGCAGGCGGCTTTTGTCGAGCACGACGGCTATCAGTGCGGCTACTGTACCTCCGGTCAGATCATGTCCGCTGTCGCACTTTTGAAGGAACCAGTTGGGCCGACCGATGACGACGTGAAACAGGCAATGTACGGCAATATCTGCCGGTGCGGCGCTTACCCCAACATCGTCGCGGCGGTACAGCACGCGCGCAGACAAGCTTAACCAGACAGGCGGAGCAGAACGTTATGGATGCATTCAGGTTCAATCGAGCCACTACTGTCGATCAGGCCATTCAGTCGGGAGCGCACTCTACTACAGCTCAGCAGGGCGCCGAAGTGCGCTTCGTTGCTGGAGGTACGACTCTCATCGACCTTATGAAGCTCACCGTCGAGCGGCCTAAGGAGATCGTGGATATTAATGGCCTTGCTCTCGATAGGATCGAGTCAACGCCGAGTGACGGGCTTGTTATCGGTGCGCTCGCACGCAATGCTGATGTCGCACACCATCCTACGGTGCAGCGCGATTATGCGGTTCTTTCGCAGGCTTTGCTTTCAGGAGCTTCGCCCCAACTGCGCAATATGGCGACCACGGGGGGAAACCTACTTCAGCGAACTCGTTGCGTGTACTTTCGCGATACCGCGCATGCTTGCAACAAGCGCGAACCGGGAACCGGATGTTCGGCGATCGACGGACACAATCGGATGCTTGCGATTCTTGGAACGAGCAAAGACTGTATTGCAACGAATCCTTCCGATCAAAATGTTGCTCTTACCGCTCTAGAGGCCACTATCCAGATACAGGGGCCGAAGGGCAGGCGCAGCGTTCCTATAAATACTTTCTACCTGCTTCCCGGATCGACGCCACAGCGCGAGACGGTGCTTGAGCCTGGAGATATCATCACCAGCGTCACGCTTCCCGCGCCTGCGCCAGGAACTCGATCTCTCTATCTCAAACTTCGCGACCGTGCTGCCTATGAGTTTGCGCTTGCTTCTGCCGCTATCGTTATTAAGGTAGACGGCGGAAAGATCCATCATGCGCGGGTTGCTCTTGGTGGAGTTGGAACCCGGCCGTGGCGCTCGCTGGAAGCCGAAGCAGAGTTGCAAGGCCACGCCGTGGATGCTGCTACCTTTCGCAAAGCCGCGGAGGCAGCACTAAAGAATGCGCATCCCGCTAGCGAAAACGGCTTCAAAGTAGAACTCTCCAAACGATGTCTGGTTAGAGCACTGACCATGTCTGTCAAACCTGTTTGATAGAAGTCGGCGAACGGCGATGTTGTAAGTGCACCAGGAGATTGACCCTATGATGTTCAGCGAATTTCTCGAGTTCATTCAGTCCGGCCAGAACCATCAGAGCTCGGAGACGGCCAAAGTATTTGCTACACCCTCCGCCATTATCGGTTCCGATATCGCTCGCATCGACGGTCCTCTGAAAACCACCGGCTCTGCTAATTATGCGGCGGATTACAACTTTCCACATATGGTTTACGCTGTGCCTGTTTGCGCGACTGTCGCCAGCGGCAAGATCCGAAGTATCGATACGACCACAGCGGAGAAGATGCCCGGCGTTCTTCTTGTGCTTCACCACGACAACATCGCTCCGCTCTTTCGCAATGCTTCAGGTGGTAGAAACAGCGAGAGCCGTCCGCCATTTGAAGATAAGACGATCTACTACTGGGGCCAGTACGTCGCTGTTGCTGTCGGCGAGACGTTCCAGCAGGCGCAGGCTGCAGCCGCAGCCATACACGTCCAATATGACGTCGATAAATTCAACGTGTCTACTACGCTCGATGATGCCATGCCTGCTGTTGGAGCTCCAGGTGGGCCTCGCGTCGCCAGCAAGCGTGGAGATGCCGAGGCCGAGTTTGATTCCGCGCCGATCAAGATTGATGCAACCTACGTAACGCCTGTCGAGACTCACAACCCTATGGAGATGCACGCTACCGTAGCGGTTTGGGATGGCAAGAAGTTTACCCTTTATGAGTCATCTCAAGGTGTCGTTAACCACCACACTGTTATGGCCCAAGTGCTTGGCGTTCCAAATGAAAATATCGAGATCATATCCAGGTTTATTGGGTCAGGTTTCGGCGGAAAGCTCTTTCCATGGCCTCATTCTGCGCTAGCCGCCGTAGCTGCACGTCAACTTAATCGTCCTGTGAAGCTCACCGTCTCTCGTAAGATGATGTTCTCGACCGTAGGTCATCGTCCGCGCACGCAGCAGAGGATGAGGCTTGGGGCAACCGCTGAAGGCAAGCTTATTTCTCTTCAGCAGGACTACCGAAACCATACCTCGCTCATCGACGACATTCGTGAAAACTGCGGTGAGGCAACACCTTTTCTCTATAGTGTCGCCAATCTTCAGGTCACCTCCGCGCTTGTTAAACGCAATGTTGGTACACCAACGCCGATGCGGGGTCCGGGGGCAGTTCCGGGTCTCTTTGCCGTCGAGTCTGCGATGGACGAGCTTGCGATCAAGCTCAAGAAAGATCCGGTTGAACTTCGTCTGGCGCATGACACGCTTATTGATGAAGAGAAAAACAAACCCTTTTCCTCGCGCCATCTGAAGGAGTGTCTTCAGGTTGGCGCCACGAAATTCGGATGGTCTCGTCGCACCCCCGAGGTTGGGTCGATGCGCAAGGGCGATCTTATTTTGGGCTGGGGCGTCGCTGTTGCATCGTGGGGTGCTGGGCGTGGCAATAGTGAAGCCTCTGTCAGTCTCCGTAGTGATGGGAGTGCGCGCGTAAGCTCGGCTACTCAGGATATTGGTACGGGCACGTACACTGTTCTTGCGCAAATTGTCAGTGACAAGACTGGAATTCCAGTCGACAAGATAGAGGTAGTACTTGGCGACAGCACTCTCGTCCCAGGACCTATGTCCGGCGGCTCGACCGCCACGGCCACTGTGATACCGGCCGTCGCAGATGCATCGAACGCTGCCATCAAGATCATTCTGACCACGGCGACACGCGCAAATGGATCACCGTTTCTTCAGAAAGATCCTGCGACGCTTGCCATGACTGCTGGCCGTGTTCACGCCAAAGGTGAGGCGCCCGAGAGCGGCGTCCCTTTTCAGGAACTGCTTCGCATGGCCAATCTTGCCAGCGCCAATGGTGATGGAAAATCAGGCGGCCTTGGTTCGGATACCAAGGCACACGACTACTCTACCCATTCCTTTGGCGCCCAGTTTGTTGAAGTCGAATGGGATCCGGGAATTGCGAAGCTACGCGTAAGCCGCGTTGTCAGCGTTATCGACGGTGGACGCATCATCAACAAGAAGACGGCTACCAACCAGATTGCCGGGGCGATTGTGATGGGAGTTGGTATGGGCTTGCTTGAACAGACGACATACGACCCTCGCAACGGTCATCCCATTAACGATAACTTCGCTGATTATCTTGTTCCGACCAGCGCCGACTCGCCGGATATCGACGTTACGTTCCTTGATATTCCCGATCCAATGATGGGAGAGTATGGAGCACGCGGCATTGGAGAGATCGGTCTGGCCGGTATAGCGCCTGCTATTACGGCGGCTGTCTACCATGCGACGGGTGTTCGCGTCCGCGAGCTCCCGATTCGCGTCGAGGATCTTCTTACTTCTCGCGTCTCAATCTAAGCGAAGCAACAGTCGCAATGCGATCGAACTACCTGCGATGTGTGAGAGTGTCGCGCAGCGTATCGACCATAAAGTCGAGGTTTTCTCTGCTGCTAACAAATGGGGGAGAGAGGAGCGCGGAGTTGCCAGTGGTCTTGAGGTGTAGACCGCGATCGAACAGATTTTTCTGCAGCTCATAGCCGTTCATGCCAATTATGTTTGGGTCAATGTCGACACCGGCCAGCATGCCGTAGCCTCGAATGTCGAGGACTCCTGTCACATCTGCAAGGCTAAAAACTTTTTCGAGAAAATATTGCGAGAGTGATGCGGCGCGTTCAAAGAGATTTTCTGCCTGGTAGATATCAAGCGTGGCGAGCGATGCCGCGCATGCCACTGGATTACCCGACCAGGTGTAACCATGGAAAAACTCGATGTTGTGTTCAGGCGATGCGTTCATGATTGTGTCGTGAATGTCCTGATGGATGGCAACTGCGCCCATCGGAATATTTCCGTTGGTGATCGCTTTGGCCATGGTGATCATGTCGGGCGAAACTCCAAAGCTTTGTGTTGCAAAGGGCTGTCCGGTTCTGCCGAACCCGCAAATGACTTCATCGAAGACCAACAGGATTTTATGGGCCGTGCAAATTTCGCGCAGTCGTTCGAGATATCCGACAGGTGGGATGAGAGCACCGGTCGAACCTGCGATCGGCTCGACAAAGCAAGCTGCGATATTTTCCGCGCCGTGAAGTTCGATGAGACGCAACAGATCCTCGGCTAGTTCTGCGCCATGTGTAGGTTGGCCTGGGGTGAATTTATTGGATTCCAACCAGGTATGCCGCATATGGACAACTGGAACCGCGGACACTCCGAAGGTGCGACGGTTGTTCACAAGTCCGCTTAGTGCGACTCCGCCGAGATTGACTCCGTGGTAGCTGCGCTCTCTCGAAACTAATATTGTTCGAGAGCCATCGCCTCGTGCTCGATGATAAGCGAGAGAAATTTTGATGGCTGTATCGACGGACTCGGAACCTGAGTTTGTGAAGAAAAGCTTGTTCAGCTTATCCGGTAATAAAGCGGCGAGACGATCCGCTACGAGGAACGATTTTTTATGGGAGCGGTAAAAGCTGGACGTGAAATCGAGTTCCATTATCTGGTCGTGGACAGCGTCTGCTATTTCAATACGCGCGTGACCGGCGGGCGTTGTGAATAGACCGGAAGAGCCGTCGAATATCTCTTTGCCGTCCTCGCTGTAGTAATAAACTCCACGGGCTGCGGAGAAAATGCGGGGATCTTTTTTGAAATCTCGGTTGGGTGTAAAGGGCAGCCATTGATGTTCCATGAGAATGTCCGACTCAGTTTGTAGCGATCCGTTCTTTAACTCATGAACCAGATTCGTCATAGTCTCTCCCTGGGCCTGGTGATTCGTTACTCGGATAAGGGCCGTTAGTTTGTCGTGCCATTTAAATCCATGGCGAATTCATTTGTCTTTCTGCTTCGCCGAAATACTTTCCGGAACCAGCTGTGTTCGCGGGAGTCGGTGCGGTAGACGATGATTGCAGGAACTCGCAGATCGATCTGTGTGCCACCGCCATTTCCTCGTCCGATATGCAGGTCGCTATGAATTTTGCTTGAGCGTTCTCGCATGCCAGCCAAACCCCAATGATCGCTGCGGTAGCCTGCCTTCAACACTTCATTTTCTATGCCGCGGCCGTTGTCGTATATGCGCAGATGTAGGTTGTCAGAGTTGTAGGACACATTCACTACGATAGTCTGTGCGTAGGAGTGCGTGAAGGCATTTGTTAGCGCCTCTCGTCCAATCAACACAATCTCATCTTGAATGAGGGCATCCAGTGGGCGGGGCTGTCCTTCAACAGATAACTTGAATTCGGCGGAATGAATCGCTCGAAGCTGGTGGCCAAATCCTTCAAGCGCATCAGCCAAGCTTGTGATTTCAGTATGGCTGGCGCGGAGATTGCGCACCCGTTCGCGACCTTCACGCATTATCTCTTCAGATTGGTTCAGAGCATCGTCAAGAGCCTTCCGTGCAGGATCGTCGGTAGGCAAGCGATCGGCAGCAGATTGGAAGCGAAGCATCAACCCGAATAAACTTTGGAGCACGGTGTCATGTAACTCACGTGCAATACGCTCTCGTTCAGCAAGCCGCTCAGCGAGCCGCTCTTGAAGTTGCCGCGTTACGCTCCCGATACGGAGCCGGACCAACCACCAGAGCAATGAGACAGCTATGAACCCCAGAAGTGCCTTGAACCATGACGTCTGGTAAAAGGCAGGCGTGAGTGCAACACCCAGGTTTGCTCCGGACTCGTTCCACAGACCATCGTTGTTGGATGCAATTACCCGAAAGCGATAGTGGCCGGGAGGCAGGCTGTTGTAGAACGCCTGCCTGCGTGTCCCAGCCTCTTGCCACTGATTATCAATGCCTTCGAGCTTGTAGCGAAAATGCACGCGCTCAGGGATGGCGAGGCTGAGGGCGGTGTAGTCGATCTCAAGATTCTGGGTGTGCGCGGGAAGAGTCAGGTCATGAGAACCCGCGTAGGTTTTTCCGTTTGAGATAACGGATTCAATCATTACCGGTGGTGATATACGGTTGCGTGCTTTTTCGAGCGTCGCTGGATCGAGCCACGCGATGCCCTTTGTTGTTGCGAACCAAAGTCGTCCCTCGGGAGACTCAACAACCGACGGTTCGGGCAGCCTCTCTCCTGAGAGGCCAGGAAGTCCGTCGAGTGCATCGAGATGTTCAGCTGAGACAACGGAGAGCGGATCGTGAAGCCACCTCTTCAGCTCGTCAGCAGAGACATGAGTGAGGCCTGAGAACCCATTTATCCAGAGGCCGCCGGTAACAGTCTCTACGATGCCGGAAACTCTGCCGGGCAGTTCAGAATCTTTCCACCGCATCAGGTAAAAATGACCGTGCGTAAATAAATCGACGCCGCCACGCCCTGCAAGCCACACGTGGTCACCTCGAACTGCCATGGTGCTGACCGACACATTGAGTGAGCCATCGGGGAAAGAGAATTTTTGATAAGAACTTCCATCCCATTGCACCAGCTTGTTTGAAAAGCCAAACCATACGTTCCCTGCATCGTCATCTGTCATGGCGCCGAGGGTGCGCGGCTTTTTGCCAAGGATGTCGTTCTGGTTGATCCACTTGTCATGAATGAGTTGATACGTTCCGTTCCCTGGAATCGAAATCCACGGATCGTTGTTGCGATCAACGGCGAGTGAAACGACAGAGTCCACTTTTTCGTCCGGAACATGCAATGGCACAAACCCCGTCGCAGAGGACCGCCAAAGATGGATATCACCCTCTCCGGTGGCGGCCCATATAGTCCCAGTGTGATCGCGTCGTATGCAGAGGATGTGTCGGATTTTGGGGAACGCTGTTGTTATGCCGTCGGCGGCTACATGAGTAAGAGGAAGGGTGTTATTACCTGTCCATACGGAGCCTTGATCTCCCGCAGCAACGCCAAACTCATGCTCTTGCGAGTGTGGTAGTGCGACTGTGGAAAGGGAGGTGCGTCGAAGCCGATCAAGACCGGAGTTCGTCGCTACCCACGCAGTGCCTTCTCGATCGATAAATACTTTCCATACAGCATCTGAGCTAAGTCCCTGTTGTGGGGTAAAACTTTCTCCAGACGTCGCTTCATCTATCAGTGGCGTCTGTAATTGGTCTGCACGGTCGAACCGTTTTATCCCCTTTGCGGTGACGGCCCACAGCGAGCCGTCGGCCGCGAAAGTGAAGTCATGGAATGGAGCATCGTCTCCGCGATTCTTGCCGGGTCGGGGCAAGTCTGAAGGAGCACCGTCGTTCTTTGTCAATCGGCGCAGTCCACTCCTGTCCGAAAGCCAGATGGAGCCATCGGGTCCATCATGCATAAAGGTCACACCTGGTGCTGGATCAGCTGTGTATCGAGTGCGCTGAAATTTGGACTGACCATGTGGGAGAAAGAGAAGGGCGCCGGAGGAAGCCTGCACCCAAACGGTTCCTTCATGGTCAACGAGGATGCTTGCAGGAAATCCCCCCGGATATCCCTGTTGCTTCCCAATCTGTTCACACATAGACCTTCGTAGATGAAAGAGGCCAGCCGATCCCTGTATCCATAATGAACCGTCGTGGTCTTCAAACACACCTCCCATTTGCGAAGCGGGGCTACAGCCTCTGTCTTTGAAGGTGGTTAATCGGAGGTCTTTCCAGAGAAGAAGTCCGGTGTTCCGAGTCGAAAGCCACACGTCTCCGGAAGCTGCAAGGAAAACAGAGAAGATGTCATCATTGTGCGCCGCCCCCCTTGTTACTTCGTCCACAGATTGAAAGTGAACTCCGTCGAAGCGAAAGACACCCCTTGATGTCGTGAGCCATAAATAGCCATTGGGTGCCTGCTGGATATCGAAAACAGCACCCAAACCGTTGTCTGAAGTCCAGGCTGTGTGATGAAAAGCTTTTAGTTTGAGATCGGAGGTCTGCGCGGCGACTCCATGCACGTAGATGATCGATGTCAGCATGATGATGACACCGACTAACCATCTGGTGTTCTGTGAAAAACGCGACATAAGCGGCCTTTGGCGATTCGACTGAGTGTTTTTTAACACACACGGCAAAACGCAGACCATAACATGTCGGCCGATTGCCATAATCAATGATTATGGCTTGATCTTACTGTAGCGAGCCGATTTCGTCTTGGGTCTTAGGCTGAGAAGAGGCCCACGAAAAATAATTGTCGATGGATAGCCCCTACTCTCGCATATCGGACATGCGCGTGCTAGTTGTTTCGTTTTCGGTCAATGCAAGTCGAAGCGAGTTTCTAGCTCGGAGCAGGCGAGATTTTGCGGCAGCAATCGAAATTCCTGAGAGTGTTGCAACTTCATCGAGTGAAGCTTCTTGCGCATATCGGATCACGGTGACATCTCGGAGCAGAGGAGGCAGGCTTCGCACGGCTTGGCGCAAGACACGCTTTTTCTCGCGTGCGAAAAAGCAGCGCTCCGGATTCAGAGAAGGATCGGGAATCTGAAAATAGCACCAGGTATCGTCATCGAAAGAGGTTTCAGGGTGGCCCCTTTTCTTGCGGAGAATCATCAACGCAGAATTAATTGCTATGCGCGTAAGCCAGGTAGAAAATGCCGATCGTCCATCAAAGGTATTCAGATGCGTGAAAGCCCTGAGCAAGGAGTCCTGTAATGCATCCTCTGAATCTTCCTTGTTACGTGTGATGCGGCTAATCGTACGAAACGCCATAGCCGAGTGACGCCTGCAAAGCTCGACATAAGCGAGATGCTCACCACGCTTTGCCAGGCTTACCAGAGATTCGTCAGTCATGACTGTTAGCGAATCTTCTGGGAGAAGCTCAGTTTCTCTATAATTTTGATTCATAGAATTCCTCCATCATGGCGAATCACGCATGTATTTCGACGAGGCAGTCTGCTTCATCATGCTGAAGTTGGCTACAACAACATCCAGCAAATTTTGAATTAAAAGAATGCACCTACTGGGTAGGGATACATTTTCGATAAAACGGGTTTTTAGTCTTGTATGTTGAACTGTCGTGATTATTCGATAGGAATACGGTGAGCGTAAGCCCAGATGTGGGTGAATTGAGCACACTATTTAGGGGTGCATCCATCTAGGCTTACGAGACTAAGTTTGATTGATGATTGTTATCGGGGATGAATTTAGGACTTAATCGCGTCAGGAATCAAAACAATCTTTCCGTGCCCGCTGGAGCGTTTGATGTTACCCGCATAAGCTGCCGGAGCTTCTTCGAACGAGATTTTTGCACCGACAAAAGGGCGAAGTGATCCACCATCGATAAGAACGCCAATATCGCTTAACTGTTGACGCTTTGGTTCGACAATGAAGAATGCATTTTTTATGCGTTCATTGTTCGCCCCCTCACTGTTCGCTGCGATTGTAACGGCTCGACCATTCGGGCTCAGCATATTCCATGAACGTGCAAGGGTGTCGCCGCCGACACAATCGAACAATACCTCTACTTTTCCGACGGCAGTTTCAAATGCTGTTTCCTCATAGTCAATCACCTCATCGGCGCCGAGAGAGATGACGAACTCCTTATTGCGCGTGGACGCAGTGGCGATTACATCGGCTCCATGCAGCTTAGCCAGTTGGATCACGAATGCTCCCACAGCACCTGATCCTCCATGTACCAGGACTCGCTCGCTGCTTTGCAGCCTGGCACGATCAAATAATCCCTGCCACGCGGTAAGGGCTCCGATAGGAACAGTCGCTGCCTCCGAATGCGATAGCTTATCTGGCTTTCGAGCGATACTTGAAGGTGTTGTGATGCAGTACTCTGCAGCGGCACCCTGTGCAAACCAGTCATTCATTCCATAGACTTCATCGCCGATTTCAAAGCACTCTACATTATTGCCAAGACCAGCGATCACACCTGAAAATTCGTGGCTTGGAATTGCGTGAATACGCTTATGTCCGTCCTTGGTATTGAAGGTTGGATACCATAACAACTCTGTTGGTGTAACTCCAGCTGCGTGGACCCTAATAAGAAGCTCACCTTCACCGGGAATTGGATTCGGTATATCCACCTCGGTGAGTTTTGGAATTTGCTGGTTGTCTAGTAGCTGAATGGCTTTCATTAGCTCACCTACGACTGCTAAATATGGAGAGAGGAACTTCTTAATAGAAGCCAAGGACGCCCGAGGCTCTGGCTACTCCAGTAATCGAAGTTCAAACTATATTGTGCGAAAACTATGAGATTAAAATTTCGCTTGGTTGCTGTACAGACAGTATCAAGAAGCTGATTAGCTGAAAACCTCAAAGTGGGTAAATGATCGTAGCTCTTTAGGGTTGGTTTGGGCGTCGTGTTCCAGCGAGGTCGCGACAAATTGCGATGAAGGTATCACGTTGATCGTCACGTTTTTCCTAGCTGTCCAGAAAGCCTCTTTTCATTGCGATTGTTACGGCGTGAGTTCTGTCATTGGCGCCTAACTTTTGGAGAATATTTTTCATATGGCCTTTGACTGTCTCTTCGGCAATGCCGAAGTGAGAGGCGACGGCCTTGTTTGAATTCCCTTTCGCTACACTTCGAAGAACTTCGACCTCTCGCGCTGTCAGGTCGTTTTCGCTGATATACCCCAGGATGTCGGCGGCGATTTCGGCTGGGATGCGGCGTTGTCCTGAATGGACAGCCAAAATGGTTTCGATTAGCTCTTTACGCAGTAGACCCTTTAAAAGATATCCCGAGGCCCCCGCCTTAAGAGCTCGTACAACTTGCGCGTCGCCCGAATAGGTGGTGAGAACGATGATCTTCGCTTTGGGGTCGTGGTGGCGCATGGCGATGATTGTGTCGATGCCATTCATGCGGGGCATTTGTAGATCTACCAGGACGATATTGGGGCGTATTTTCAGGAAGATTTCAAGGCCATCTTTACCATCTTCGGCCTCGCCGACGACACGCATATCCTTACGGGCTTGTAGAGCGAATGCAATCCCGTCACGCAATAGGGGATGATCGTCGATCACAAGGACTGTGATTGGTTCAATCTCGACCATGGACGATGTTGGCATGATTCCTCGGGATAACTCGGCTTCATTTGCGAAATTCAAATTTACGCAGGAGATTGCAAAAGACTTATAGATAGCGTAGATAGCGTACAAAAAATGAGGATCGTGTCGCATCCCTCAGGAAGGGTGATGTATGGCCCCTCTTCTGAGGGGTGGCTATCTGCCGTTGTACTCCTTCGTATAAAAGTGTGCAAAGTATTCGAAACAGAGCAGATGGGATTTGTACTTTGGGATTTGTTCTAGGTGTGAATATAAGGCATCGAATTTTTGTGTTTGCTTACATAAGTATGCCAATGGCATCAAGTGATACGGTTTACAGTCGCACTATGATGTTGGGGGGACTGACAAGGAGGCGATTTGCTATGAGGGGAATGTCGAAACAGGTTCTGATTGGAGCAGGGGTTCTATCGTTTAGCGCTCTTGCGGGTGCGAGCGATCTGACGATTCGCCTGAACGGTTCGCAACCAATCTCGCGAAACACCGTGAAGTACAAGTGCGATGCGCAGGGGGCTAAGATGGGGTTGCCCGGAGGGGTTTTCTCTGTGGAGTACATCAACGGTGCGGGGAATAGCCTGGCTATTGTTCCTGTTGGTGGAAATTCGCTGATTTTTGCGAATGTTGTCTCGGGTTCAGGGGCACGGTATGCGTCGGGTGAGTACATCTGGTGGGATGCGGGCGGCAGGGGGACTACGTTGTCGTCAGATTCGCTTGCGGGGAAGGTGTCGTCGGATTGTCGGCGTGTTCAGTGAAATTCGTATTGATTATGGTGTAGATGTGGCTTCGACGCGGACGACTTTGCACTCGACTTGTTTGCTTTGTGGGGTTTTGATCTTGGTTTTGTTGCCGTCGATTTCGTAGTTGATCTGGGTGCCTACGACGAAGTCTGTTGCATTCATGGACTTACCGGAGTCGGTGCGGCAGGTGTAGCTTTTGCCCTGGGCGTCGAAGGAGAGGTCGTAGGCTTGGTGTTTGTGTTCTTTGTCTTTGACGCCGGTGGGCTGGGAGTCTTTGAGGGTGGTGGAACCCTTGATTTTGGCGGCGAATGCGGGGAGTGTGGCCAGAATGCAGGCGAGGCCGAGGGTTGCGGCGGTGGTCACTTTGCGCATGGGGTTACCTCGGGGTAATTCTAATCGCAAATTAGCGGAAAAATTTGGGTGGGTTGGAAGAAGTTGTTTTTGTGTTTTTGCTGGGGTTTTTGAGAAAAGTGGGGTGCAGAACGTGGTTTTTTTGTGGTCAATGTGTGGTGAATTGTGTGGCAAAGGTGGTTATCAGACGGACGGTTTTTGGAGGGCGAAAATTATGCAGGGATTTCGGATTTATTTTTGGGTGGGTCCGGCTGTTTGATTTTCGGCTTTGGTGGGATGATACGTTTTCGCCGGGAGGGGCACTACTGTGTATGAGATTTGGCTCGGGAGGGCTGGAGCTCTGGACTCTTGAGGAGGAACAGTATGCTGGACGATCTCTCTATCGCGGTTATTGCATTTGTCATCGTTGCGTCTGCCTTTTCGTGCACGTGTTGCTTCGATGTGCTTCGTGTGCGTAACCATCGCCGAGCGTCAGAGGCGCAGGTTCCGGGACGAACGGTTGTCCGTAATGGGCCTCCGTCGCGGGTTGCGGAGTAGCGACGGGTTGGGATGGTCTTGAGTGATGGTTCACGCTACGCGTGGAACGTTATTCGTTGGCAATCATCTCGCGGAGCTCGGTGATGTGCTGCTTGAGTCTGGCGATTTTTTCGGGCCAGGAGCCTCCGGTGTGGTCCGGGTAGGGGAGGCCTGCGGCGTACTCGCGTTCGGCTTCGGCGAGGCCTTCGAGCAGGTGGTTGAGACGTTGTTGTAGGGTGGGGCCGGGCATAAGAAAGCCTATCACTGGATGCAGGGATCGGGAGCGGTTCGCGCGCAGCGCGAATGCCCCTTCATGCGATGAGACGGCATGATGGGGCAGACGGCATTCGGATAGCGGTGGAGTGGATGTATGGGTCAGCCGCCTTCGTCGTCGTGCTATGTTTGTCGTGTCGTTTGGGCCAGCTAACTCATTCCGTTGTTTAGAGGAACCAAATGCTCATACGCTCACGATTCTTCGCTGTTTGTGCCTTCTCGGCGGTACTCTTCGCATTCACAGTTCCATTTGCCCAGGCCCAGAAGCCTGCCCTGACCAAGAGTGTCGACGAGCCCGGGAGATCACCTTACTTCGACCAGGGAAAAGGAACATGCGACCAACTCTGTTTTGTGACGTTCAAGGCAGTCCCTGCAGGTTTTCGCCTTGTGGTCACGCATGCTTCTGTCGTGTTTTATAGTTTTGCGGGTTCAGAAAAGTTTGTGTTCCTGCAGCAGAATCCCCTCACCTACCAGCAGTTCCTGCCTGCACCGGGGCTAACCGGCGGTTTTGATGGCACGGCATATTCGTATGTCGCGAGCAGTCCTGTTACGTTTTACGTCGAGGCGGGCGCGACGCCTCAGCTGGGCGTCAACAGGACGGCTCTCAACTCGAGTGCGTTCGGTTCTATCTCCGGCTATCTCGTGGCGATCCCATAGTTGGGAAGGTGTGCGTCCGAAGTGATGGAGTTGGCCGGTGGTCTGGCGGCGTTCGAGGCCTAGTGGCATGATTGGATTTTAGCCGGCGTTTGGGAAAGCGGTTCGAGCTTCGCTCGAATGCCCACTCATGCGATGAGACCGCATGAATGGGGCACCCGAGGTAGTGGTGGGTTTCTATGTATGGGCCACCCGCCGACGGATTTGTGACGCGATTGCCAGAGCACCGATGCCGAACATGCTGAGGGTAGATGGCTCCGGAGTCGGAGAGTCGCCCAGATCCTTAATTTCCAGGGTCGCGTACCCGTATTGTTCGTAGTCGGCCACGAATGTTGTTGGAGTTGCTTCAAGAAGCGATGTACTTGTGGCAGGACCATTCGGTGCTCCGTAGAGCGAGAAACCATAATAATTACTGAGTGGATCGTAAGTGATCTCTATCTGTGAGACAGGTGAACCGTCCGGAACAGTGAAATCCGACGCGTAGATGTATGAGTATCCGGGAAACGGTGGATTAGTGAAGCCGGGTCCATAGATGAACGTCTCACCGGTTAGTTCCGACGGCACGGTAAAGGTGTAGGTACCTTTGAACGATGAAAGGTTAATAGGGCCGAGGAGAGAGAGCTCATCGACGATTGTGTATTGGAACGAATCGGCGTGAGCAGTAAGTGGCAGGGAAAAGCACAAAGCCAGGATAAAGACAGCAAAGATGCCGCGCAAATTGTATCTCCCAAGGTGACAAAAGTTGATTCAGCGTATCGGGCTTGGCGCGTGATCTCAACATAAATACAGGAGAACTGACACGAAAGTTGTAGTAGGGAAGTATGAATGGGTACCCGAGCTTTTGGGTTGGTAAGAATGTAAGGTTTACATTCCCACCCTTCGCAAAAGCGCGAAGGACGGGCACCCGAGGGAGGGATGGGTTTGATGTATGGGTCAACTGTCCATCAAACAGATCAAAGGGATAGACCGAAAAGATGGACACGCACGAAAAGAAGGATGAGGAATGAGACTACGCTAACCAACATCGCCGTCTTGCGTGCGCTGCGGTAGTCGGAATCGGTTGCCTTGATGCGACCGTACTTAATCCACCAACGAATGATCATGACGGGGAGCGCATACTTAATAAAGACAAACCCTACTAGTCCGGCGAGGCCCAGGAAAGGGAAGAAGATTATTGCTCCAAACGGTATCAGAATACTGAGCATGATCTTGAGATAGCTGGCATCGCTGCAGGCCTGACTTATCCTGGCGGTCGCGTCTGCGGACGCTTCGGCCGCGGTGTGGTCGATCGGAGTGGAGCAGAAGGTGCATTGTTGCATTGATGTGTTGATTGTCTCGTTGCAGTTTGGGCATGGGAATACCTGAACTGCCGAGGAAAGGCTGAAGCCCTCCGCCATGTTTTACCTCTTTTGAATCTTTGATTAGTACGGAAAGATTAGCATGAGCCAGTTCGCGCTACGAGGCCCAAAGTGGCATGGTTGGATTTTAGCCGGTGCTGTGGGGAAGCGGTTCGAGCTTCGCTCGAATGCCCACTCATGCGATGAGACCGCATGAATGGGGCACCCGATGTATAGGTGGGTTTTTATGTATGGGCCACCCACCACCCGATGTATGGGTGGTCTTTGTGTATGGGCCAACTGTCTCCGATTCGAACAGACTGCTAAACTAGCCGACACTCCACTTTCTATGGTTATCTAGGTAGAAATTGAAATGTCCCATCTCGTTTCTTCATTCCTGTTGGCCTTAAAATTTGGTTTTATTGACCCGAGCCGGAGCCTCCTTGAGGCGAGAGATGAACTCTGGTTTCGATGGCTGTTATTTTCTGGCTTAGCTGTGGCCATTGGGTGCGCCCTGGAAATAGGCGAGACATATAAAAGCATCAAAGAATGGCGACGAGAGAAGAAGGAAAGGTCTTTCGAACGCCGGATGGACTGCTCCCATAGCTGCTCTAGGACTGTTCTTTGTGATTATCGGAGTGATTGGGGAAGGGATCTTCGAAACACTGGCTTCCCGAACAGACACTGAGCTAAGGCAACGCTTCTCTGACGAATTAGCGGCCGCCGAAATCCAGGCCGGTCAAGCAAATGAACGCGCCTCTAAGGCACAGCAAGACGCTGCGGAATTACGTGTGGTGGCAGATCAACTGGAAGAACATAACCTGGATACAGGGCCCCGCCAACTCCTACTGTACGGAAAGCGTATGGATAATTTCGTCAGTGCAATTCAGGCTTTTAGGGATCAAAAAGTGGAGATTAGGAAGTGCCAGTTCAATAGTAAGGAAATTGCTGATACGGCCGAGCGTCTTACTACGCTCTTTGAACGTGCAAAATGGAATGTTTCCCCACATAGTCCCCAATGGGGAGAATCAAACTGCTTGTTTCCAGATCCTCTAGCAGCTTTTGGGATTTGGGTAGGAACTCCGAATCCCAATCCTAAAGCGATCGCCAGAGAGAGAGCTCAACAGTTAGTAAAGTTACTCAATCGAATACCTCTAACAGCTTCTATGCATTCCGTTAGGGTGGAGACTGCAAGAGCAGAATCGGGTCAATCAGAAGCCGCGACATATGGCGATCCAGATGCGATTGTAGTCGTTGTGCTTTCGCACAACTGATTAAGATTCCCGTAGCAATGAGAGAATAGGTTGAATTCCATTTTGGCTGGAAACCTGTTGAATTCGATCTCGTTCTCGGCGTGAGAAGCCATTATTCCACCGTCACGCTCTTCGCCAGATTTCTAGGTTGGTCTACGTCGCAGCCTCTTCTTACGGCTATGTGGTAGGCGAGGAGTTGTAGGGGGACTACTTCGAGGATGGGTAGAAGGAGTTCGGGGGCTGGGGGGATGTAGATGGTGTGTTCCACGAGGTTGCAGATCTCGTCGTCGCCCTGGGTGGCGATGGCGATGACGCGGCCGCTGCGGGCGGTGACCTCCTGAATGTTGCTGAGGGTCTTTTCGTATTTCAGGACGCTGGATGGGTCGTTGGGGTCTTTGGTGGCGATGCAGACTACGGGGAGGGACTCGTCGATGAGGGCGTTGGGGCCGTGCTTCATCTCGCCGGCGGGGTAGCCTTCGGCGTGGATGTAGGAGATCTCCTTGAGCTTGAGGGCGCCTTCGAGGGCGATGGGGTAGTGGATGCCGCGGCCGAGGAAGAGGAAGTCGTTGGCGGTGTGGAAGAGCTTGGCGAGGTACTGGCAGTGCTCGTCGAGGGAGAGGCGCGGGGCGCGGCGTCGTTCGGAGCCTGTCCAGAGGTGGGGGGAGAGCGCGGACTCCTCGAGTGCGCCCTTGCGGGCTGTGCCGGAGGAGAGGGGTGAGGGTGCGGCGACGCCCTCGGACATGCCGGTGAGGGTGGAGGAGTTGAGGGAGAGCATGGACTCGAGCTTGGAGGGAAGGCGGGAGAGCTCGTTGGCGAGGCGGAGGGATTCGGCGTCGGTGATGGTGCTGCGGACCTGGGCGAGGTGGAGGGCGAGGACAAAGAGGGCGGTGAGCTGGGCAGTGAAGGCCTTGGTGGAGGCGACGCCGATCTCGGGGCCGGCGTTGGTGGTGATGGTGCCGTGGGCTTCGCGGGTGACGGCGGCGCCGACGACGTTGCAGATGGCGAGGGTCTTGGAGCCTTTGGCGATGAGCTCGCGCTGGGCGGCGATGGTGTCGGCGGTTTCGCCGGATTGGGTGATGAGGAGGCCGATGGCGTGGGGGTCGGAGATGGGGTCGCGGTAGCGGTACTCGGAGGCGTAGTCGACGTCGACGGGGAGGCGGGCGAGGCGCTCGATCATGAACTTGCCGGCGAGGCCAGCGTGCCAGGAGGTTCCGCAGGCGGCGATGGTGATCTGGGTGGCGGCGCGGAACTCGTCGTCGGAGATGTCGAGATTGTCGAGGAAGACGCGGCCGGTTTCGAGTGAGACGCGGCCCAGGGTGGTGTCGCGGATGGCGCGGGGCTGCTCGTTGATCTCCTTGAGCATGAAGTGCTTGTAGCCGGCCTTTTCGGCCATGATGGGGTCCCAGGTGATGCGCTGGACTTTTAAGGGGAGGGCTGCGCCCTCAAAGTTCGTAAGGGTGACGCCGCTGGGCGTGAGGACGGCTAGTTCGCCGTCGGCGAGGAAGTGGATGTTGCGGGTGTGGTGGAGGATGCCGGGGACGTCGGAGGCGAGGAAGTATTCGCCGTCGCCGATGCCGATGACGGCGGGCGGGCCCATGCGGGCGGCGACGAGCTTGTTGGGCTCGTGGGCGGAGAGGACGCCGATGGCGAAGGCTCCGGTGAGGCGGTGGACGGCGCGGCGGACGGCTTCTTCAAGGGGGAGCCGCACGAGTGTCGAGCCTTC
The DNA here is from genome assembly GCA_035317185.1 of Edaphobacter sp. Lineage (GTDB taxonomy): Bacteria > Acidobacteriota > Terriglobia > Terriglobales > Acidobacteriaceae > Edaphobacter. Next base: position 82,183 of record DATHHN010000026.1, on the reverse strand, counting down.
GGAGTGGCTGTCCTGATGGTTGAGGAGCTCTTGTTCGATGAGGTGGGCGATGATCTCGGTGTCGGTTTCGGTGACGAAGGTGTGGCCAGCGGCGGTGAGCTCTCTTTTGAGGGCGATGTAGTTTTCGACGATGCCGTTGTGGACGACGACGAGGGTGCCGGTGCAGTCGCGGTGAGGGTGGGCATTTTCTTCGGTGGGGCGGCCGTGGGTTGCCCAGCGGGTGTGGCCGATGCCGAAGGTGCCGTCGATGGGGTTAGCGGCGATGACGGCCTCGAGGTTGCGGAGCTTGCCGGGAGCGCGGCGGAGCTCGAGGGAGGTGGGGCCTCCGGCTACGGCGATGCCGGCGGAGTCGTAGCCGCGATACTCGAGGCGGCGCAGGCCTTCAATGATGACGGGGACGACGGGCTGGGGGCCAATGTAACCAACGATTCCACACATGTATTTGAGTGTAGATGGAGGCGGGAGATTTTGTGGCGGTGGGGGTGGGACTTTTGTGGGAGGGGGAGAGAGGTTTAGGGTGGGAGGATGAAGTTTTTGCGGAGACTCTCGATTGCGGTGCCGGCGTTGGTGCTGGTGGTGTGTCTGGTGGCGAGTTACTTGACGCGTGGAGCGATGGCGAATTTGCCGTTCCTGAAGGCGCGAAGGCCGGGTGCGGCCGGTGGAGGAGTAACTGGGTTGGTGGATCAACGGCCGTGGCAGACGGTCCAGGCGCTTGCTCCGCTTGCGGTGTCGGCCGAGGAGAGGAGATTTGCTCGGGATGCGGAGCGGCTGGCTGACCATGAAGTGGATCAGGCGTTTGCGCAGGCTCTGCGGCAGGCTTCGATGGATATCCAGACGAGGAACCTTGCAGGGGAGGCGCTCGCACTGCAGCAGAAAATCACGATGCTGCAAGGGGTGATGAAGGACGATCAGGGCAAGGTGGACAGCCTGACGGCGGCGGCAAAGGGAGTGAATCCGCCGGGAACGGACGATCTTGATATTGCAAAGGCGCAGGTGCAGCTCGATAACGATGAGCTGAACGATGCGACAGAGGATTTGGCGCGGGTAAGTGGGGATAAGCGCGGTCAGATTCAGCAGGAGCTGACGACGCGCGAAGCCGCGATGAAGAAGTTCGATGAGCAGGCCGATACGGGTGGGCCGACGGCGGTGCAGTCGGCGAAGAACTATGGGACGCTGGCGGGACGGGTGTCAGCGTGGTTCGATCAGCGGTCACGGATGGACCTGCTTGAGCAGGCGAAGGCGCAGGCAGATGCAGATGTGGCGACACTGACGGCGCAGCATAACGACATAGAGAAAAGGCTGGCGGCAGGTGGAACAGATGCCGGAGCGCAGGATGGGGGCGGGACGAAGGGAAGAGTAGCTCGCCTGGCGCAGATGCACTCGCTGGCGCAGATTCATGGAATTCTGGACGACCGGATCGAGACGCAGAAGCAGCTTTCTGCGGTGTACGGGAAATGGCTGGATCAGGTGAAGCTGCAACACAGAATTGTGGTGCACCTGATGCTGCAGTCGATAGCGGCGATTGCGTTTCTGGCTTTGTGCGGAGCGTTGATTGGGGCTGGGGTGAGGAAGCTGCTGGAGCGCCTGACGGTTGATAAGCGCAGCCTGCACACGTTGCAGACGGTGAGCAGCCTGGGGATCCAACTGGTGACGCTGGTGCTGATATTACTCACGATATTTGGCACGCCGAGCCAGATGCCTACGATCCTGGGACTGGCAGCGGCGGGATTGACGGTCGTGTTTCAAGACTTCATCCTGGCGTTCTTCGGATGGTTTGTGTTGATGGGCAAGAATGGCATCCGCGTGGGCGACTGGGTGGAGATCAACGGCGTGGGCGGCGAGGTGGTTGATATGGGGCTGTTCCGGACGTCGCTACTGGAGACGGGGAACTGGACGGGCAATGGGCATCCTACGGGGCGGCGTGTGACGTTCATCAATAACTTTGCGATCTCCGGGCAGTATTTCAACTTCTCGACGACCGGCCAATGGATGTGGGATGAGATCGTGGTGAATATTCCGGCGGGACCGAATAGTCAAAGGGTAATTGAGGCAATTCATACGGCGGTGCAGCAGGAGACGGAAAAAGATGCGAAGCTGGCTGAGGAGGAATGGCAGCGAGCGACCAAGGAGCGCGGACTGAGCCACTTCAGCGCGGAGCCCTCGGTGGATATGCGACCAGCGGCAGCGGGAGTTGATTTGATTGTGCGGTACGTGACCCGGGCAACCGATAGGTTTGATATGAGGAACCGGTTGTACCAGGCTGTGATTGCACTGTTGCATAAGAAAGATGAGAAGGTGCTCGACGATCGCCCGGCGAGTTGAGGCGATTCCGGTACGTTGATTGTCATTTCCTTCGTAGGGGTGCGGATGCATCTTCTGGTGATTAATAGCGGGTCGTCATCGATCAAGTTTTCGGTGTTCGCTTCGGAGGATAAAGATACGGGTGCTTTGCCGGTGTCTTTGTTTGAGGGCGAGGTGAGCGGAATTGGAAGTGGGAAGGCTTCGTTCCAATTTCGCGATACTGAAGGGGGGGATTTGAGTGGGGGAGCTTCTTCTGCAAAGGCCGAGAGCTCGATGGAGGCGATCGGGCTTGTAGTAGAGGCTGTGAGCAGGGCGGGGATGCCGCGGGTGGACGCGGTGGGATATCGAGTGGTGCATCCGGGGGCGAAGCTGGATCGTCATGTGCGGATTACCGATGAGGTGATGCGGGATCTGAAAGATGCGGTGGTGTTTGCCCCGCTGCATGATCCATCTGCGATTGAGATGATTCGCGAGATGATGGAAAAGCTGCCGGACGTGCCGCACTATGCGTGCTTCGATACGGTGTTCCACGAGACGATGCCGGAGGCGGCGACGGCCTATGCGATTCCGCTGGAGTACCGCGAACGGGGCGTGAGGCGGTATGGGTTTCATGGGCTGAGCTGTGAGTCGATTGTGCGGCAGCTGCGTGAGGCTGGGATTCGTCTGCCACAACGAATGTTGATTGCGCACCTGGGTAGTGGATGCAGCGTGACGGCACTGTTGGCGGGGCGCTCGATTGATACGACGATGGGACTGACGCCCACGGGGGGCGTGGTGATGGGGACGCGGCCGGGAGATCTCGATCCGGGACTGGTGCTTTATCTGCTGCGACAGGCAAGGGAAGAGGGAAGAGGGAAGAGGGAAGAGAATGCGGTGGACTGGGTTGGTTCGGTGGAGACGATGTTGAACCGGGAGTCGGGCATGGTGGCTTTGTCTGGACTGTCAAACGATATGCGAGAGGTGCGGAAGGCAGCGGCAGATGGAAACAAACGGGCAGTGCTGACGCTTGAGATCTTTACACGGAGTGTGAAGAAGGCCATGGGTAGCTTTATTGCGTTGATGGGCGGAGTGGATGCGATTGTGTTTGCCGGTGGGATTGGGGAGCATGACGCGCAGTCGCGTGTTGCGATTCTGGAGGGACTGGATGCGATGGGGGTCCTCGTGAACAAGGAATTAAATGATGCAAAGGAGAGTCGTTTGCGTCGAATCGATGCATCTGAATCAAAAGCGATAGTTCTCGTCGTTCCAACCAAAGAAGATTTGATGATTGCAATGCATGTGGACCGGATGGTCCGGTCGGGCTCGTAAGGAATCGCCAACACAAGTTACCCAGCAGAGGAGATGGCTATGAGTAAGGTCGCTACGCCGGTAGTGGAGAAGAAGCCAAAGAGCGGGACCGCCCAGACATTGACTGCCGATGAGATGCGCAGGATGGATGCTTACTGGAGAGCATGCAACTACCTTAGCGTAGGGATGCTTTATCTGAAGAAGAATCCTCTGTTGCGCGAGTCTTTGAAGCCGGAACACATCAAGGACCGGCTGCTTGGTCACTGGGGCTCGGATGCGGGGCAGAGCTTTACGTGGGTGCATTTGAACCGGCTGATCAAGAAGTACGATCTGGATTTGATCTTTCTGTCGGGGCCGGGACATGGGGCGCCTGCTACGCTGGCGAACTGCTATCTCGAAGGAGTGTATTCGGAGGTTTATCCGGATAAGAGCGAAGATGAAGCGGGGATGCAGAAGTTCTTCAAGCAGTTTTCGTTTCCAGGAGGGATTGGAAGCCACTGCACGCCTGAGACTCCGGGGTCGATTCATGAAGGCGGTGAGCTGGGGTATAGCCTTTCACATGGGTTTGGCGCGGCATTTGATAATCCAAACCTGATTGTGACGGTGATGGTGGGAGATGGTGAGGCGGAGACAGGGCCGCTGGCTACGAGCTGGCACTCGAATAAATTTCTGAATCCTGTGCGTGATGGCGCGGTGCTTCCGGTACTGCACCTGAACGGTTACAAAATAGCGAATCCTACTGTGTTGGCGCGGATTTCGGCGGAGGAGCTGGAGTGGTTGTTCAAGGGATATGGGTGGACTCCTTATGTTGTGGAAGGGCATGATCCGGCGCTGATGCATCAGCAGATGGCTGAGGTGACGGAGAAGTGTGTGCTGGATATCAGGGAGATCCAGAAGAAGGCGCGGAGTGCGAAGGCGGGAACTGTGCCGGAGAGGCCACGGTGGCCGATGATTATTCTGCGGTCTCCGAAGGGATGGACGGGGCCGAAGGAACTGGATGGGCACAAGGTGGAAGGCTTCTGGCGTGCGCACCAGATTCCGATTCTCGATCCGCAGACGAGTCCGCCGCACTTAAAGCTGGTGGAGAAGTGGCTGAAGAGTTATAAGCCGGAGGAGCTGTTCGACAAGACGGGGCGGCTGGTGGCGGAGTTGAAGGAGTTGGCTCCTGTGGGGGTGAAGCGGATTAGTGGGAATCCGCATGCCAATGGTGGGTTGCTGCGCAAGCCGCTGGAGATGCCGGACTTTACGGAATATGCGGTTGATGTGAAGAAGCCGGGACAGATTGAAGTTTCGTCTACCTATGTGCTGGGTGGATTTCTGCGCGATGTAATGAAGAAGAACATGACGAGCTTCCGGGTGTTCGGGCCGGATGAGACAGCTTCGAACAAGCTGCAGGTGATCTACGAGGCGAGCAAGAAGACGTGGATGGCTGAGATTCTGCCGGAGGATTCCGATGGCACAGAGATTTCCGCCGATGGGCGCGTGATGGAGATGCTGAGTGAGCATACGCTTGAAGGGTGGTTCGAAGGGTATGTGCTTACGGGGCGGCATGGGTTTTTCTCAACCTACGAAGCCTTTGTGCATATCATCGACTCGATGTTCAACCAGCATGCGAAGTGGCTGGAGAAGAGCAAGCTGGAGCTGCGGTGGCGTGCGCCGATCTCGTCGATCAATCTGTTGATTACGTCGCTGGTATGGCGGCAGGACCACAACGGATTTACACACCAGGACCCGGGATTTCTGGATGTGGTGACGAACAAGAGTCCACATGTGGTGCGAATCTATCTGCCGCCGGACGCGAACTGCCTGCTGAGTGTGGCCAATCATTGTCTGCGGAGTACGAATTACGTGAATGTGATTGTGGCCGACAAGGCTCCCCATCTGCAGTACCTCAATATGGACGAAGCGATTAAGCATTGCACGAAGGGGATCGGAATCTGGGATTTTGCCAGCAATGACCAGGGCGAGGAGCCGGATGTGGTGATAGCGTGCGCGGGCGATATTCCTACGTCAGAGGCTTTGGCTGCGGTGGCAATTCTGCGTGAGCGGTGCGTGGATTTGAAGATTCGATTTGTGAACGTGGTGGATCTATTTCGGTTGATGCCCGAGACGGAGCATCCGCATGGATTGTCAGAGAAGGAGTTCGACAGCTTGTTTACGAAAGATAAGCCTGTGATCTTCAACTTCCATGCATATGCTTCGCTGATTCACAAGTTTACGTATAAGCGAAACAACCATGACAACATCCATGTGCGTGGATACAAGGAGCAAGGGAATATCAACACGCCGCTGGAGCTGGCGATTCTGAATCAGGTGGACCGGTTCAACATAGCGATGGATGTGATCGACAGAGTGCCACGGTTGCAGGCTACTGCAGCGCATACGAAGGAATGGCTGAAAGACCAGATCATCGACAGCATTAACTTTGCGCATGAGAACGGGATCGACCGCGAGGAGATTCGAGATTGGAAGTGGCCGGTGTAGGGCTGCGGCAGTACGTTGGTGCTATAGTTGCGAGGTCAGCTTTTCAATTGAAATTTGAGACGGGGGATATTGTGCGAATAGTTACTTCGTTACTGGCTTTTGGTCTATTGGCTACATCTGCGCTGGCTGAAACAAAGACATTCAACGATGTTTCGGTTGTAGATGTGGCCTGCTCGAAAAAAGTGGCGGCTAATGCGGATTCGCATACGCGAGACTGTGCTCTCAAGTGTAAGGAAAGCGGTTTCGCCGTTGTTACAGCCGATAATCAGGTTCTGAAGCTCGACGCGGACGGTAATGCGAAGGTCCTCCAACAGTTGAAAGCATCGGATAAGGCGGATCACCTGAGAGTGAACGTCAGCGGCGATGTGGAGGGTGACACGCTGAAAGTTACTTCCATAAAGCTGCTATAACGCTCGCGCGCTCAGGCGGTGATACCGCGAGGAATTCGCTGTGTCCTCGAAAAGAAGCCCCACCTTTTCAGGTGGGGCTTTTTGTAGGGAAGGGCTGAAGTTAGAAAAGCACTTTGAGGGCGAATTGCGTATTGAAGGGTTCGCCAGCGCCTATGCCGGGGGCTCCGTTGTAGTCGCCGATGGTGTCGTTGAGAGTGAAGTTGCCGCCGACGGAGACATAGCCGCTGCCGGGAGGTGCGAAGTTATTTCGGTTGAAGAGGTTGAACATCTCTGCGCGGAACTGAACGGTGACACGTTCTTTGATCTTCGTGTTTTTGAAGACAGAGAGATCGACGTCAGAGTAGCCAGGACCGTAGTATCCATTGCGTCGCGTTGTACCAAAGGTGCCCTCAGCAGGATCGACAAAGGCAGCTGGATCTAACCAGCTGGAGTTAGGCTTCTGTCCCTGGAAGGCCTTTCTGACGGGGCCAACCTGGATAGCGCGGTCATTGCCTTCATTCGTTCCGCTCAGGTCGCCTGATGCGTGAACGGTGAATGGCTGCCCACCGTGGAAGCTGAGGAGTGAGTTGATCTCCCAGCCGTGCGTGAGTTCCTTTGGTCCCCAGGAGGCACCGGGAATGTCATAGGTAACCTGGCTGACAAAGGTATTGCGAGTATCGAAGTCAGAGTTGCTGTAGTCCCCTTTGAAATTGAAATTGTCCTGAGGGAGAACTCCGCGATAGTTAGTGACCTGGTCGAACGCATGGCTCCAGGTGTAGATGATGGAAGAGGTGAGACCATGCCAGTTTTGAAGACGAAGCTGAGTCTGGAGTGAATTGTAGTTGGAGGTTCCGATGCTTTCGATCTGGTTGATGTTTCCGTATTGCGGGTACTGGTTGTAGTAAGGACGCGCGGCTTGACGCTCGGTGTTGCTGGCATAGATGCCAGGAGAGGCTTGATTGATGTCGCGCAGGCTAAGCAGGCGTCGTCCCTGGCTGCCTACATAACCAATTTGCGCGATAACGTTTGAAGCGACCGTATGCTCCATATTGAGGCTGTAGTTCATGTTGTAGGCTGAGCGGAAGTTGTTGCTGACGGAGAATACGCCGCAAGGTGAGGCGGTTGAGCAGGTTCCTGCGCTAAAGATTGGCTGATTCTTCACGATGGCGACTTCGCCGGCGTCAAGGGTAAAGACTGGATCGGGTCCACCCGGATTGCCCTGAACTCCATTGGGAGCTGCGTTGCCAGGACGGTTGTCGAGGAAGGGATTCAGGTTAGGCGTATCGAAGAAAAAGCCGAAGCCTGCGCGTAGGACGGTGTTTGGATCGGCTGCATAACTTGCACCAACTCGAGGGCTGACACTCTTCCAGTATTTCGGATAGAGCGATGAAATTTGTGCACCTTGAAATGCCAGTCCATTGGTGGTGGTCATCTCGGGACGGAAGGTAGACATGTTCTGGTAGCTGTTATGGAGTGGACCCTCATAGTCGTAGCGGAGGCCATAGTTGAGGTTGAGTTTCGGGCTGAACTGCCAGGAATCACCGGCGTTGAGGAACCAAGTATTGACGAAGACCTGACGCTTCTGATCTCCCTGAATGATGGAAGCATCTGAAGTTCGTCCGGCGAGAAAATCAGCGAGAGAATAGCGAAAGCCATCGAGTCCATCTGGATTAGGAGTGGGACGGTTGTCGGATGAAACGACCTGACTGCCATCGAAGGTAAAGGAGCCGACGACGTGACGCTGATAGAAGGCATCAAGTTGTGCCTGACGGTATTCGCCGCCAAAGCGCATCTGATGCTTTCCTTTGGTCCAGGAGAGCTGGTCTGTGAGGTGGCCAGTGATGTCGTTGCGTCCCTCTGGAGGTGTCAGGCCAACGGGATCAAAATTTTTGATGCTGATGTTCGGGGCATTGGGGAGAGTAGCGCCGGTGATGAAGCCAAGGCTCTGGACATCGTAATTGGTTTTGTTGTCGTTGAAGACCTGGTTGAAGTAGTTGACGCCAGCAAGGAGCTGGTTAGTCATGCGGGACGAGATGACGCGGTCATAGACGATAGCGATGTTCTGCACGTGTATGGGAGCGACTTCATAGAAGGCGAGTAGCTGTGAGCCAACGGGAGCGACCTGATTGCCTTGACCGACGAACCAGTGGACGCTGAGATTGTCCTTGTCGGTCATGCGCCAATCGACCTTGCCTAGACCGTTCCAGCTATAGCCGTACTCCGGATCGTTCGAGTGAAAGTTGTTCTTGACGCCGATTGTGTCCTGCGCGAGAACGTCCGCTCCCCACAGGGTGTTCAGCATATCCTGCATGACGGGATTAACTGGAATGCCTTGCTGGGCGAGGATAGCCTTCGCCTGGTTTTGCCAGCCAACGGATGGCTGCGTGGCTGTCCCGGATTCGCCGATAACGAAGCGCTGGTGCTCAAAGGTGAGGAAGCCGAATAGCCTGTCCTTGAGGAAGGGACCGCCGACGGAAAAACCAGTGTTGTAGTTGCGAACCTTCTGCTTGGTATCGGAGAAGGGACTTTTTGCGCCGAAGAGCTCGTTGCGGTTGAAGTAGTAAACAGAGCCGTGAAGCTGATTGGTGCCGGCACGGAGAGTGACGTTGATGGTGCCGCCGGGATTGCGCCCGCCTTCGGGACCGGCCTGGGTCTGCGCGGAGAACTGGTCTACGGCATCGAGGGGAAGGATGATTCCCGCGATACCGGAGACGCCGCCCTGATTGACGGCAGGAATGTTGTGCCAGAGATCGTTGTTATCGACGCCGTCGATCTGCCAATTCATCTGGTTGGCGCGTGTTCCGTTAAGGGAACCATAACCGCCGCCGGTGTAGCCTGCGAAACCAGGAGTTAGCTGCACCATCTGGGTGAAGTCGCGACCATTGAGGGGAAGATTCGATACTGTCCTGGCATCGAGGACTGTGGTCTGCGTTGTGGTGGTGGTGTCAAGCGTTACGCCAGCGGCGTTAACCTCAATTGTGACGGAAGAACTGGAGAGCTGGAGGACGATGGGGAGGGTGTAAATGATGCCGGCGGAGACCATGATTTTATCGGTCTTGACGGTTTGGAATCCGGAAAAAGAGGCGGTGACACTGTAATTGCCGAGAGGAAGATCCTGAAAGAGAAACTCGCCGCCGCTGGAACTGACTGTGGTGTGAGTGAGGCCGGTGTCGGTTTGGATAGCGATGACAGTGGCGTTGGCGATGGCTGCGCCGGTGCGGTCAGTGACGGTGCCGTTGATTCCTCCGCGGAAGGTTTGTGCGTTGCCAGAGAGGACGCACAGGATGGTTAGGGTGAAGGCGATGACGCTGTATAGGGCTGTTAGAAATGGTTTTCTGGTTATTTGTTGCATACAACCTCCGCAAAGAAAAAGGGGTTCCCTACCCGCCTTGAGGCGGATTTTTTTGAAATAAATGTAGAAATGCCTGCGCCGCAGTAAAAGAAGACTGCGGATACGTCACGGTGTTCCAAGGGCCTAACGGCGAATAGAAAAGTGGCGAAACGGCTATTTAAAAATTAGGAAGTGAATGGCTTAAGAATTAAGAGATGAAGTGAAACCAACGTATCGGCTCACTTTTGCATTTGCAAGAATTTTCGATAGGAAGAGAAGGATTCTATGTGTGGTATTTGATTGTTCTATACATAAAGATGAATTGGAATAAGCGGTGTTTTCACAGGTTTAAGCCTGTTTGCGCTCAAGATCCTTAGTCTTCAACACGATGAGGTATTCGTAAAAAGATTGAAGAGTGGAATAGGTAAGGCCGGCGGAGCCATCGAGGATGGCTCGGCGGATGAACATCATGTAGAGCCATTTGATGAGGGGGCGGCCAGGGAGCGTGTAGAAGATGGCTTTCTGATGGAGGCGACGCTCGTGGAAGTCTCTGGAGGTTAGAGCCGTTGCCAGAGATGGATTTTGCAGGCCCTGCTGGCGGTGGATGAGCTCGGCTTCCATGGTGGAGTACTGATTGTGTTTGGCGACCCAGTGGGCGATGCCTTTGGAGAAAGGGTAGTGATTGAGCGGATGGGTGAGGTCGACGATGGGGCCTTCGACTTCGATGACTTCGTTGATGGCGCGGTTGTAGCGGGCGCGCTGGGGGCGGACGAGGCGGATGTAGAAGGGTGAGATCTGGGCGTGTTTGAGCCATGTGCCGAAGAGGAAGTCGCGGCGACGGAGGCGGAATCCGCTGATTTCATCGGGTGCGGAGAGGGCAAGGTGCTGCATCTCCGCTGATAGCGCGGGTGTGGGGCGCTCGTCGGCGTCGAGGAGGAAGACCCAGGGGTGCTTGAAGGGAGTGGTGGAGAGGGCAGCGTTGCGGTGGGTGGCGTAGTCGTCGAAGGTGCGCTGGTGGGTGTGGGCTCCGGCGGCGTGGGCGATGGCTATGGTGTTGTCGGTGGAGAAAGAGTCGAAGACGTGGATGTCGTCGGACCAGGAGACGGAGGCGAGAGCTGCGGGTAAGTCGCGCTCTTCGTTGCGGGTAAGGATGAGGACGGAGATCATCTTTGCGTATGTTAGCGGGGATTTTTTTGTTTGTGGTGGATTGTATTTTTTGCGGGGGTTTTTGGAGATTTTGGTTCGTAGATGCGGCTTTTTTGTGGACAGAGTGTGGTGGATTGAGTGGGTAAGGTGGTTTGCGGATGTGCGGTTTTTGGGTGAGGAAATTTATGCAGACTTTTGAGATTTATTTTGGGTTGGAATTGGAGCGCGAGTCTTCCGCTTCGCGTTCATGGATGATGCTTGACATATATTCCTATATGGATATATATAGATTGGAATGATCAGAGCGGCGATGACTACGACAGGAGATCTTTCCGCATGAAGAACCTCTTTGAAGCAGCGAGGGTGGACGAAGTGAAGGAGCGGATGGCTCAGCTAAGGCCGGACAGCGAGCGGATGTGGGGCAAGATGAATCCAGCGCAGGCGCTGGCACATTGCACGGCAGCGATAGAGATGGCAGAGGGGAAGATATCTCCGCGGCGGATCCTGATGGGGCGGCTGTTCGGCCCTGTGGCGAAGAATTCGCTGATCGTGAAAGGGGAGCCGATGCGCCGGAATGCGATGAGCGAGAAGAGCTGCGTGGTGGAGGATCAACGGGACTTCGTGGTGGAGAGGGAACGGCTCCGCGAATCGATCGATCGCTTTGCGACGGGTGGGCCTGCGAGATGCACGAAGCATCCGCACTTCTTTTTTGGACCGCTGACTCCGGTGGAATGGGCGGCGTTGATGTATCAGCATCTGGATCATCATCTGCGGCAGTTTCAGGTTTAGGAGTTTCAGCTGAGCAGATACCTGAGATGCGCCTATTGAGTCGATGGTAAACGGCACTCGGGTCGCTCTCCTTCCCTCGGGCAATGCGGCTCCTGGCAGCGCTCAGATTTAGGTAAGTGAGAAGGCGATTCGCACTCAGCGAGATAGTAACAGCCTGGATTTAGCCCACTTCCTGGTTGCCGACAACTATGGGAAAAGTGGTCGACGCTTGCGAGCCGCTAGGGCTTTGCAGGCTGCGGTTTTGGAATGCGGAGTGTCCACGAAAAGCCGAACACGAAAGTGCGTCCCTGCGGACGAGCCTTGGCCGAATACTCGTCGTAGTACTTGAAGAAGGCTGCCAGATCCTTCGCCGGGAGGATGAAATTGGACTGAACACCGATACCATGAACTGAATAGTACGGAATTGTGCTCGCAGGGACAGGGATGCCGGCAACGATTACCGTCCCGCCGTTACTCGTAACCTGCCATTGGTCATACCCAACCAAACCGAGTTGGAGCAGTCTGCTCATGTCTTTCTTCAGGGGAAGGACCTGCCCGACTCCCCACTCCATAGTGAATGCCTGTCCGGGCGTTTTGTTGCTGAACTGCCCCGCCGGTACGCTGGCGTTTTGTCTTTGCCCGTGGATTTCCCAGGCGGTGGTCAGGTTTGCGGTGGTTCCCTTGTTTTTGGTGATGTAGTACGTGGTGCCGCTCGTTATATTGTTACCCCAATAGCCGGAACCCACGTTGTTGCTCGCTCCAGCGGTGTAGCGGCCCGTAGGAGCGGTGAAAGCGTATCCGACGTTAACATCAGCTCGCTTCAAGTGCCAGCCGAGGTTCACTGGCTGGACGAACATATCGGCAAAACCTGATCCACCACCGCCGGCACTGAGGTTAGTCGATGTCAGGGGAAGGTCAGCCACCACGGAACCGGACGCGTAGTTGAGTGCAACGTAGGGCATGAAATACCCGCCGAGGAACTTTTGTTTCGGAACGTAGTAGAGGATGTTCTCATTTACCCAGAACGAATAAGTTCCCGTGACATTCTGAGTAAGGCGGTTTCCGTCGGAGTCATTCAATCGGCTGGCCGAGTAATTGAGCGACTGGTTGGCATAGGTGATGCCGGGGGCAGGAATCACACCGGCGTTGAGACCAAACTGTCCCGGGACCCATTGCCCCTTCTGTTGAGCCAACGCGGATGAGGCGCCTCCCAAAAACACGCAAGCAAGGACAGCGGTTTCAAGCTTGATGCGGAATCGCATTCTTATGCTCCTTTCGTTTCGAGCGAGTGTGCCGAGCCTAATCAACGGGGACCTCGATCGGTTCAGGTTCGGACTTCTTTCTACGCGAGGGATCATACGGGTCCGGCGTGCCGGGTGGGATGGGCGGCTCCTTATGGAGCGTGATCATGTGATCGAGCAAGATCTGACTCGCTGGGTAACGGACCCACAGGTTCTCGGGGACTCGGGGGTCAAGTGGGTGCTCCTCTTTCGGGTCGACGTACAGGTCGTAGAAGCGCGGGATTCCGTAGGTATTCACGGGGCCAGCCGCGTCGTCGAGTCCCTTGAGCATCATCTTCCAGTTACGCCATTTCACGCCGAAGAGCTCGTTACCTACGTAAATGACGACTGATTCGCGGTTGGATTTCTCCTGCTTCCCGAGGAAGAAGTCGGTCTCGTCGACACCGTCGATGATCCGGTCCTTCGGGATTTTGCCACCGGCGATCTGCGCGAACGTTGGGAATAGATCCGTCTCATGCACGATCTCATTGTTGACCACCCCAGCGGGCACTTTGCCTGGCCACCGAATAATGAACGGGACACGCATTGAAGCTTCCCACGCAGTGAAGTATGTGCCGTGCCAAGGTCCACTGAAACCCCAGTATCCTGTCGAAAACTCGGGCCCGTTATCCGAGGTGAAGATGAAGATCGTATTGTCGCGGATTCCAAGCTTGTCCACCGCGTCGAGCAACTGACCGACGTGCGCGTCCATCTCGGCGAGAACATCGGCGAAATCACCGTTATGGGTCTTGTTCTGGAAGTCCGGGGATGGGACCGTTGGCATGTGCGGCTGCGTGAAGGGTATGTAGGCGAAGAACGGTTTCTTCGCCGCCGTCTGCCGACCCATAAAATCGATCGCACGCTTGGTTAACTCGGTGTCTATGAGCCGGCGTTCCTCAAGGTTGTAGATGCGGACGTTTGTGGGGGCTGCGCCCTTATGGCCCTCCATAATGTACTCGGGCCGCGCGAAGGGGTTCGAGTCCGGGCGGAAACGCGGATTGTCCGGCCAAAACGCCTCGTCGGTGGAGTTGGGAATTCCATACCACTCATCGAATCCCTGATCTGTCGGAAACCGCCCTTTAGTGTGGCCCAGGTGCCACTTGCCAAAAGCTCCGGTAGCGTAACCGGCGTCCGAGAGCATCTCGGCCATTGTGATCTCCCACTGCACGAGTCCATAGACAGGAGTATCGACCGGCACTGAGCCGTTCCCCGTTCGGATGGCGTACCGCCCAGTCATCAAGGCCGCACGGCTTGGGGTGCATTGCGCCTCGACGTTGAAGTTGAGCAGGCGCATCCCCTCTGCGGCCAAGTGGTCGATTCGCGGAGTAGGCGCGCCGCGCAGGATCCCGCCGCCATACACGCCGGGTTCTCCCCAACCAAGGTTGTCCATCAGCACGACAACGATATTTGGCTGCTTATCGGCCGGGCCGCGCCCGGGTGCCCGCGGAGTGCCCTGCTGTGCAAGAGCCAGCCCGGCGACAAACATTGGTGCTGCCACAAGAAACCCAAGGGCTCCCAGCATCGGCTTTCGAACAACGTTTCCAAGAGCCGTCCTTTGTTCTCCTGCAAGGATTTTGGCTCGCCTCGACCCTGGACGATTGCGTTGGGTCGACCCGAGATCGAATAATCTGGATGTAATGATCACTTGGATCATGTCCTTTTCCCATACGTACACGTGACGAGTCTATAAGCGCCGTTCCGCGCCTACGACTAGCAAAACTGCCAGCCCACGCGAGAAATTGTCTGAGCCTCTCGGTTGGTCCCGGATCACATTGTTCTGGTACGGATACCCAGACGCAGCCGCCGTTAAGAGGTTAGAAGCGGCGCAGGGCGAGGACGGCGTTGAGGCCGCCGAAGGCGAGGGAGTTGGAGAGGGCGATGTTTTGCGTGGAGTGGCGGGGGGTGTTGAGGATTACGTCGAGGTTGAGGGTGGGATCTAGTTCGGTGACTCCGGCGTTGGCGGGGAGCTGCTGCTCGTGGAGGGCGAGGATGGTGGCCAGGGCTTCGATGGCTCCGGTGGCTCCGATGGAGTGGCCGTGGAGGGACTTGGTGGAGCTGATGGGGATGTGTGGGGCGAGGGAGCCGAAGAGCTGGTGGATGGCGGCGGCTTCGGTGGCGTCGTTGGCCTGGGTGCCGGTGCCGTGGGCGTTGATGTAGGTGACTTGATCCAAAATGTCGGCGGACCCGTCGATTGAAGCGCGGGCGTCTTTGAGGGCTTTGCGCATGGCGTTGGTGGCGCCTTCGGGAGCAGGCTGGGTGATGTGGTGGGCGTCGGCGGACATGCCGAAGCCGACGATTTCGGCGTAGATGGGTGCGTTGCGGGCCTGGGCGGATTCGAGGGTTTCGATGACGAGCATGGCGCCGCCTTCGCCGAGGGTCATGCCGTCGCGGTTGGCGGCGAAGGGTTGGCACTGGGTGGGGGAGACGACACGCATGGAGTCCCAGGCGCGGAGAAAGCCGAAGGTGAGTGGGGCTTCGTGGCCTCCGGTGATGGCGGCTGTGACTTGTCCGTGGCGAACCATGTGGAAGGCCTGTCCGATGGCGTGGGTGGCGGAGGAGCAGGCGGTGGAGATGTTGAGGACGGGGCCGGTGATGCCGAGGTCGATGGAGATGTGGCTGGCTCCGGCGGAGGCCATGGTGCGGGTGACGGTGAGCGGATGGACGCGGGCGTCACGGCCGTAGAGCTTGATGGTCTCGGTCTCTTCGGACTGGCGGCCGGCGCAGGCACAGCCGACGATGATGGCGATGTTGTCTTTGTCGTGGTGGTCGAGGAAGCCGCTTTGCTGGGCGGCCTGGCGGGCGGCGACGATGGCGAAGTGGGCGGTGCGGTCGGTGGCGGCGATGATGCCGGAGGCGAGGTGCTCGGCGGGATCGAAGTCCTTGACGGCGGCTGTTTGGGTGAAGCGGAGGCCCTGGGTGGGGCCGGGAGCTTCCGGGTAGGGCGGGAAGGGGGCGATACCGGTGGCGCCGGTGAAGAGGGAGCTGCGGAAGGCTTCGATGGTGTTGCCGATGGGGGTGATGCAGCCCAGGCCTGTGACGACGACACGGTTCACACGTTCTCCGATGGTCTAGGGTGTGGTGATGGAGGGGGAGGATTTTGCAGCGACGAGCTTTTTCACTCCGTCGACCATGTCGCTTACGGTTTTGATGGAGCCGAGGGCGTCGTCAGGGATCTCGATGGCGAAGGCCTCCTCGACCTCGAAGGAGATGTTGATCTTGTCGAGAGAATCGGCGTTGAGCTGGTCGAAGGTACTCTCGAGGGTGATAGTGTCCTCGGGAATGGCTTTGGCTTTGGCGATGATCTCGATACAGCGCTTGGCGATGTCTTCCATGGTGGTGCCGCCTTCTTGTCGTTTAGCTCAACTTACAGGGATGCATAGATGAGTGTAAAGGCAGTCTCGGGCAGAGAGGAGCGTGTGAATGTGAAACGTCAATGGAGGTGTTGGAAACCCAGCTTGGGGTGTATGGGAGCGATCATGCACTGAGAGGCGTGTGGTCGCGAGGCTAATACTCTCAGTTTTGAGACGAATCCCGTGCAGGGGGTAGATCGCCGGGCCGGGGAATGGGTACGCGGAGCCTGCCACAGAGATTGGAGAACTTTTTCCAGTAAATCCCGCGTTCGTGTAACTTCTCTCTCACGATGACAGCATTGTGGACGAGATTATCAAGTCGATATCGATATGCATCGCTAAATTCCTTTTCGTCCAGCAAGCCATGAGTGAGCAAGGTCTCACAGTATTCGAACATTCCCATATAGAGCTCTAACCTTGCCCACTCCGCAGCGTCTTGTGGTCCTTGTAACGAATACTTTTCGGCTAGAGGCACTCCCCAAATTCCTTCTGGTCTGAGTTTTGCATGCACGTCGTCGTAGTTCGCTAACACGCCCCGAACCATGACCCAAAACTGTGCTCGCGCAATTTCTGCTCCGGCCCTCAATGTCTTGACGGCGTAGCCGATACCGACGCCAGCAATCAATACACCTATGCCGGTGAGGATGAGTGTTAATAGAGCGATGGCGTGGTCAGTCATGACAAAGGCCCACGAACAGCAAACTTATTATCGACTAATTTCAGAGTTCGGCTGAATCCAGACGTTGATTGGTGGGGAAAAGCGAGATTGATTTCGGCGCCGGAAGGAGAGGATTTTCCAGATGCCTTAGCTTGTAAGGAGGCAGAGGAGGGAGGCCAGGATGCCGGTGGCGCCCATGAGGCGGGGGCGGGCCTGGCCGATGTGGATCTGGAGGAGATGGGAGAAGAGGTCGGGTTTGCGTTGGAGGGTGGTGAGGGCGCGGGTCATGAGGGCGGGGGAGCGGTCCATCAGGAGCATGGTGCGGGACATGAAGTGAGGCAGGCGGTGGAGGCGGGCGTGGGCGCGCTCGTATTGGGTGAGGTCTTCGGCGCGGAGGGCATGGGCCAGCTCGAAGGCCTGGCGGAAGCAGAGGGCGAGGCCCTCGCCGGTGATGGCGTCGACCGATCCTGAGGCGTCGCCGATGAGTGCGATGTTGCCGGAGGTGACGTGACGGAGACGCCGGCTCATGGTGATGGCTCCCCGGGGCTTGTCGCTGGGGTGGGCGAGGGCGAGGCGATGTTGCAGCGAAGGGAAGAGTCTGAGCGCGTGCTGAATGCCGGCGAATTTCGATGAGGCAATGAAGGCGACGCAGACTTCGGTGGGAGAGACGGGAGTGACGTAGGCCTGGGCGTGATTGGTCCAGTAGACTTCGACGAAGTCGGTCCAGGGAGCGATGCTGAAGTGCTGGCGGGAGGCAATGCGGCGGGGGCCAGTGGAGGCTTTTTCGAGGTTGGCGATGGTGCGGATTCGAGATTGATGGCCGTCGGCGCCGACGATCCAGCGGGTATGGAAGGTCTCTTTGCTGGTGTGGACCTGATGGCCGTGAATGCCTTTGACGACTGTCTGCCAGTGGAAACGGACACCGAGTGCGAGGGCACGATCGAAGAGAAGATGATGCAGCACGGGGCGGGGAAGGCCGCGTCCGTCGCCGTTGGGAAAGGTGGCTTCGGAGGTGTGGGAGCTGCCGATGAAACGAATGCCGCGGAGGGGGTAGCTTGAGGCTTGAAGGATTTCCTGCGTGGAGGGGTGATCGAGGTGGATGCCGAGCTGGGCGAGAGCAGCGAGGGTGTCGGGCATGAGGCCTTCGCCGCAGGCTTTGTCGATCGGGGGCTTTCTGCCGTCTGCAACTTCGACATGAAAGCCCTGACCGGCTGCGGCGATGGCACAGGCTAAACCGGCAGGTCCCGCTCCGGCTATGAAGACATCAACGGCACGATCGGTACTGCCAACGTTCATGGGGCCTGCTGACGCGGGTGCTGCCTACCACTGGAGCAGAACGAGCTCCGAGCAGAAGGCTGGACCCATGGCGGCGAGGATGCTGTAGCAGCCGGGGGTCCCGGGGTGATTGAGGAGATAGTCCTCCATGACAGCGAGGACAGAGGCTGCGGACAGATTGCCGACTTCGCGGAGGCTCTTCCATGAGGGAGCGAGGGCGTTGGGCGGGAGGTTGAGGGTGGTTTCCATGGCTTCGAGGACTTTGGGGCCGCCGCTGTGAAAGATGTAGCTACAGATACGATCCATGGTTAGACCGCTGTCGGCGAGAAAGGTTTCGACGTTGCCGCGGAGGTGTTCGTTGACGACCTTGGGGACGTCGGGGGAGAGGACGATTTTGAAGCCGGTGTCACCGATATCCCAGCCCATGATGTGCTCGGTGTGACGGTAGAAGGTGGAGCGGGTGGAGACGACCCTGGGTGCGGGTTGTTCGATGCTGGTCTGGCGCTTGCCGATGGGGGTGTCGGCGCCGGCGATGATGACGGCGGCGGCGCCGTCGCCGAAGAGGCCGCAGGAGATGAGGTTGGCGATGGACTGGTCGTTGTCCTGCCAGGTGAGAGAGCAGAGCTCGACGGAGAGGAGAAGGGCGTATTGGTCGGGGAAGGCTCGGACGTAGTCGGCGGCGCGGGCGATGCCTGCGGCTCCGGCGACGCAGCCGAGGCCGAAGATGGGGGTGCGCTTGACGGTGGTGGGGAAGGGCATCCGGTTGATGAGGCGGGCGTCGATGGTGGGGCTGGCAATGCCGGTGACGGAGGCGAAGAAGATGGCGGAGATGTCGGCCGCAGTGAGGCCCACGCGTTCGAGGGCGGTGGTGATGGCCTGCTCGCCGAGCTCGACGGCGGCTTTGATCCAGGCGTCGTTGGTGGGGCCGAAGCCGGAGAGGTTTTCGTAGACGTCGAGGGGAAAGACGAGGTTGCGGAACTCGACGCCGCAGTTGGCGTGGAGACGATTGAGGAGGCGGGGCTCTTCCATTCGGTCTTCCCAACGGTTACGGAGGGCTTCGGTGATGGTTGCCTGGGAGTAGCGATGGGGTGGATATGCCGTGCCAACTGATGCGATACGCATGCTTATAGGAGCCCTTTATAGTTGCCCGTGGATCGTTGGATTGACTACGAGACTTTCGGCTGGGTTAGCCCGGTTGAACGCTCGCGGAGTCCTGAGCGCGACATTATGGATGCATTCCAGCGTACACGCAGAACATGGATGTGGCATTGAATTTCGATTTTTGGGGATGTTAGTGGATGCGGGCGAGTTCATGGGCGTACATGGTGTTCTGGGGATACTCCTTCGAAAGTTCGGTAAGAATGCTGCGGGCTTCGTCGGGGTGATTGTCGCGGAGGGCGGCGACGGCGAGCATCATGCGAGCGAAGGGAGCGAGGTAGTGGCCTTGAGCGGCGGTGAGGCGCAGGAGACGGATGCCCTCTTCGCGGTTGGTGGCCGCGCCGGTCATGCCGAGGATCCAGCGGATGGGCGCGGATTTGAGGCTGAGCATGTAGTTCTCGACGCCAGAGGCGAGGTAGGCGTCGAAGCGGGTGGGGTCGCTAGCGAGGACCTGTTTGGAGAAGGCGCTGGCTTCCTTGCTGTAGTTGAGAGCGGAGATGTCGCGCTTGTCGATCATGAGGGCATAGTCGGAGCGCATGCCGGAGACGAGGGTTTTGACGTAGAGGGCGGTAGCGTCTTTGGGATTGCGCTGGAGGGCCTGGTCGGCGAGGGTTGAAGCTTTTGCGGTCTGTTCGTCGAAGCTCTTACGGACGCTGGGGTCTGGGGTGAGGCGCTGGCGGTTGTCGAAGCGGGACTGGTCGGCGAAGAGCTGGACGTCGATGATGTGGAGGCGGTCGAATTCGCCGAAGAGCCACGCGGCGGCGTCGGAGACGGGGCCCATGGGGTCCTGGGGGTGCTCCTGCATCCACTGCTGGAATTTGAGGTGGGCGGCCAGGAATTGCAGGTTGTACATATCGTGGTAGCCGGCGTCGAGGGGATTGTTGCCCAGGGGAGTGGCTGCCGGAAGCCGAAAGGGGAGCAGAAAAAGAACCAAAATGAGGAGGTGTGGGAGGAAGCGCGTGGATGTTCGTCGATTGCGGGTGGAGATTACTGGCATTCTTTCACGACCTCGTCAGGGCTTCCCCCGGTTGGACGGTTTATGGACGAAAAGGAGACTTGCGGGATGTTATCTGAGTGTTGAGATGCAAGAAAGAGTTCGTCGAGCAATGATCGGTTTTAGGAAAATATAGTCTTCGTGGATTGCAAAGTTGTGCATGTTGAAAAAGATAAACGTTTCCAAATTATTGAAACAGAAGATAGATGTTCGGGCGCTCAGTTGCTCTTAGGAGCACAAGAAAAGCTGACAATTCTGCTGGCCTAACTAAGGAAGTCTGAAGTTACAAGTCGGTGCCTCTCTCCTCGCACACTCCTGTAAACGCACTTCAGTACGATCCGCTCCATGCGGAATTTAGGAGGATCAAATGCAGCGTTACTCTAAGCTCTCGGCCGTAGGGGCGGTGCTTGTTCTATCGGCCGCTTTCGCATCCGCCACCACGATTACAATCGGAAGCTATGCCACGGGCGTTGCCGCCGGTACCCTCAGTAACAGTTCTGTCGCTTTCGTCTCAGGACCAGTTGGATTGGCTCCCGTGACGTATGCGCTTACGAACGTGACTCCAACCTGGCATGCAGCACTTGGCTCCTCGGAGTGGGTTGGCAGCACTGCAACTTCCGGCCCGGATGGCACGATCGATCCACCGAAGGGTACTTATATTTACTCGACGGCCTTCTTCGCCAATTCAACATTCTCCGGTACGATTGACGTTCTTGCTGATGACACGACCAGCGTTCTGCTAAATGGTGTTCAGATCGCTGGGCCGGGTTCGGGTACTGATGGTCACTGCGAGTCCGTTGGCATCAACTGCTTGATCCCTGTAACGATTCCAATCGGTTCATTCGCTGACGGCCTCAACATTCTGTCGTTCCATGTGCTGCAGGCAGGGCAAGAAGATCCTGGACTCGATCCCACCGGCCTGGACTTCAATGGATCGATCTCGGATGGTGCAGGCACCCTCACTCCCGAGCCAAGCACGCTACTGCTGCTTGGAACCGGCTTGATTGGTTCAGCAGGGGCCTTATTCCGCCGTATGAAGGCTTCTCGATAGATTGCGCGAGATCCTAAGCGGTTCTTCTAAATGATGCAGGGTATGAGAGCGAAGCTTTCTTCCTGCATCATTTTGCGTTCGGAAGGATTATTTTTCGATACCAGAACCGGCTTTCCTTTTTGCCCTGCATTGCATTGCACATTTCCTATGTGACGCACTTCTAAGTTGTTGAAATGCCGCGCGCGAAGTTTGGCCATAGAGTTGCATTTTACTGGCGCAAGAAGCCTGCAGCAGTAAGAGAACCCCGGCCCTCTAAGTAAAGGACTGGAGTTCATGGAAGAGTTTACAGGCACTCTTGCACGCGCCGTACGGGCCCGCACTTCAGTACGACCCGCTCCATGCGGAAATTTAGGAGGATTCAATGAAATTGTACTCTAAACTCTCTGCTCTGGGAGCGGTCCTTGTACTATCGGCCGCTTTCGCGTCTGCTACTACTATTTCAATCAATAGTAACGCTGGTTCTACGGTTTATGCTGCTTATGCTCCAAGTGGTGCGCCTGGAACAAACCATGGAGTTCTCGGCACCCAATACAATTTGAGCGGTGTAACGCCGACCTGGGCTGCCCCAATTGGGTCTTCGTCCTGGGTAGGAGTTACCGCCACCGCGGGTCCCGGTGGTGTAAATCCCGATAAGGGTAATTACACCTTCACGTATGCCCTGGGTTCGAATCTGATTGGCTATGGCGGGACGCTCAGTGTTCTGGCGGACGACACAACGAGCGTTTACCTAAACGGCACATTGCTCGTGCCGCAGGCGGGCGGTACGGATGGTCACTGCGAGTCGGGTCTACCTAACTGCCTGGAGGTATTTGACGTCGGGCTGCCGGGTGGCGCGTCGTTCTCTGCTGGCGCTAACACCCTGAAGTTCATTGTGCTCCAAGCTGGTACCGGTACCGGTGGCGGATCTGGCGATCCTTCTGGTCTGGATTTCTCCGGCTCCATCACTAATACACCAGAGCCCAGCACGCTGTTGTTGTTTGGAACTGGTCTGATTGGTTCTGCAGGCGCATTGCTCCGCAGGATGCGTGCTAGCAGCAGCAAGTAAGGTAATTCGGCAAACCTGAGCTAAGTGCTCACAGGACGGATGATGCAGGATGGAGAAGCGCAATTCTCCACCTGCATCATCTGCATTTTGGGTTATATTTTGACCTAAAAATGGGATTGTTTTTCTGTTTAACATGCAAAACGTTGCGCATTACCAAAGATACGGATTTTATAAGTCGATGAAACGTCGCACGCGAAGTTTGGCTACACAGTTGCATTTATGAATCGCAAGAAAGCCTGCTGCAGTAAAGGAACCTCGGCCCCTAAATAAGGACTGGAGTTCAACGGAAGAGTTTACAGGCACTCTTGCACGCGCCCCTTAAGGCACGCACTTCCAGTACGACCCGCTTCACGCGGATTAGGAGGATTCAATGCATCTATATTCCAAACTCTCTGCCCTGGGAGCGGTGCTTGTTTTGTCGACCGCTTTCGCCTCTGCCGACACGATTTCCAGCTCCTCCACAACAGTAACTTTTGGAGGGTTCACCTTAGCGGCTCCTAACCCTGCCTCCCTTCCAAGCGGGAGTGGGCCTACATTTAACCTTGATCCGGGCACTACCTGGTTCGGACCAATTGGAACTTCAAGCTGGGTAGGTTCAACCCTACACTCCGGCCCGGTTGGGACTGTTGATCCACCTCGTGGCTATTACACCTACAACTACGCGCTAGACCCGGTGGGCGGTGCGGGATCATATGCACTCGCTCTCCAGGTACTGGCTGACGATACGACTGAAGTTGTTCTGAACGGTGCGGTCATCATACCGTTCGGCGGTCTAGGCGGCGACCATCACTGCGCATCGAATGCACCGGGTTGCGACGCGGGCACTCTCTACACTTTGCCTTCTACTACTGAGATCCTGGGTGCTACGAACACACTTTCGTTCGTAGTGCGGCAGGCCGGTACTGAGGCGCCTGGTTTAGATCCCGAAGGCGTTGATTTCAGCGGTTCGGTTACGAAAGGAACATCCAGTCTTACTCCTGAGCCCAGCACGTTGCTGTTGCTTGGAACTGGACTGGTTGGATCTGCGGGCGCCCTGTTCCGCAGGATGCGCGCAGCAACAAAGTAATACAGAACCAAAACTACCAAGCCCCACCTGAAGCGCCGGGAGCGCGTCAGGTGGGCTTTTTTGTATGTGGGTAGTTTTCTGGCTATATAGGAAATGTTTTGCACTGTAAGGATTGAGAAGTTTTAGTAAGTGTCTGATAAATATGGGATTTAGTTTGGCACCAAAGTTGCAATATATGTCATGCAAGAGAGTAGCAGCAGTAAAAGGAGAGCCGAACAGGGCTCAAACCTTTGGTTCTAAAAGCCAGTTCGGCTGTTGCAACTGTCATCACGCTAATTCCAGAATTACCCCGCTTTATGCGGATACCTCGGGAGGACTTAATGAATTTTTGCAGCAAACTATCTACCTTGGGAGCGGCCCTTGTACTGACGACCGCTTTCGCTTCGGCTGACACATTTCAGATTTCCAGCTTTGATACGGCGACTTCTGCTGCCTCGATCGGTGCTTACAATACGGCAACTGCATTTGCGGGGTCGCCTTCGACGACCTATGCTGTCGATCCAGGCAATCCGACGACTGGCTGGGCTCCTGCTATTGGCACTTCGCAGTGGGTTTCCTACAACGCTGGCACGGGTCCCACGGGAAGTGTTACTTCTCTCAATGGCACCTACACCTACACCACGACATTCTCGCTGGATACGGTCGGCAACTCCTACACCGGTTTCCTGAATGTGCTTGCTGACGATACGACCGACGTTCTGTTGAACGGTCACTCGATCCAGTCGATTTCCGCGCCTGGCACGGATGGACACTGCCAGCAGAACACGCCTAACTGCACCACACCCCGGACCGTAACGCTGGATCCCACCTGGTTCGTCAACGGTGAGAACACGCTGACCTTTGATGTTCAGCAGACTGGCCACGGCGCTCAGGGTCTCGACTTTGACGGCACGATCTCTGGATCGTCGGTCAAGGGCGGTATCCCTGCGACACCGGAGCCGAGCTCACTGCTTCTGCTTGGTACCGGCCTGATCGGTTCTGCGGGTGCGTTGTTCCGCCGGATGCGTGCATAAATTCACGATTGAGTGCTGCGGGAGGCTGAACGAAAACTCCCGCAGGACACATTTTTGTTCCCTTTTTCAAACGGTGAGTGCGACGGAGTCTGTTCGCACTCATTTTTTTTTGGCAAAAATTAAATTTTTTCATAGCCGATTCGATCGTGGGACGGATCACGCTAAGCCATGCATGGTGAGAAGTTAAGTTCTTCCAAGGCTATCTCTGCTGCCGAGATGTGGGTAGATCGGTGCGTTTATCGCCGCCTGCAATGGGACTTGTCGGTCCCTGGAGATGCAATAATTGCTCAACCCACTCCCCCGGGCACGGGTAACGATGCACAAGGGTGACAGAACCTCTTGCGAGGTTCATAGTCCGCTTGTGGTCTTTCTCCATGCAGTGCGTTCCAGCGATGGAGCGTGCGATCCGGTCTTGAGCAGGCGCAGGCCTTATGGGCGAGATGCAATTGTTCGCGAGCTTCAATGCAGTGCGATTGCATACGTTTCCCTTTGTGACACTTCTCTCTGCCACTTTTGAGCAATGTTGCCGCGCTACTTTCGGGCAATGTTGCAGTTTGGATGCGCGGTCTAGACTCGCATCCATAGGTGGTACCTGGCTTGATTCAATCGGTGGGCGAAGGCATAGACCCACGCAAAGATGTTCGATCTCCAATGTGGTAAGTGTGGTGCGTGCAGGACTGTCAGTACTCGGCTTGGTTGGCTCAGGTTACTAGTAAGCCTCCTCGTGAAGTAGCGAGAAGGTGCAACCACCAAGGGCTTTGTTCGGGTACGAGTCAGGCAGTCGTCTCCAGAAGGGTATGTCTGCAGATGCTGAACGAAGACCCAAGGACAGTTCGGCCCCAGCGAACTTATCGCATGAAGGAGATAGTTGTGAACGTATTCGCTATATTTTTGGCCGCGATGTTTGTCATGCATCCCGGCGGCTACACCAAAGCTTCTGAAGCAGTAACGCCTAGCGGTCCAGTGAGCATCACGGTAGGGGAACCGTACTATCACTTCAATGTGATTCCGAATTCGACGCGGCGCATCTTTGCCACTGTTACAAACGGGGCATCGAATCAAGTGACATGGCGCGTGAAATCCGGTTCGGCGACGCTCGGTTCGACAAGCGGCTTGTGGGTCGACGTGACGGCAGGTACCAAAGGATCGACCTGTTCGTATACTCCTGCAAATGCCCAAGGACAGTATGGCGTGACTTCGAGTACAACGTTCACGATTGAAGCGACAGCGACGGATGACGTTACAAAGGTGTCGGACGTCACATTCAATGTCTGCAATCCGTCCGTGTCGGTCAGCGTGGTTCCTTTCTACCGTGCTCTTTATGTCAATCAACCGGCAGATGTGCAGAGCTTCATTCTGGGAGCAGTCGATCAGACGGTTCACTGGGCGATTACTTCGCAGCCGAAGGGCGGCGACGGCAAACTGTCGGATTCGACATTGCGCGACACGGTTTTTAACGCGACAGTTGCAGGGCGTTACATTCTAACTGCTACAAGTAATGCGGATCCGAGTAAGAGCTCGACCGCGATTATGTATGTGACCGGCAACAGGATGGCGCAGAAGGTGAGGCCAAACCAGACGGAGCCGGTAGATTGCACTGTCGATCCGGCGATGCTGGGCACGGTGTATGAAGTTGGCCCATCGCAGGCCTTCAAGACACTGGCCTCCGTGCCGTTTCCGACGATGGTGCCGGGTTCGACCGTGCGGGTCCACAACGAAGATAAGACGGGTCTGCATCCGACTGAGTATCACGAGTATGTGCAGATTTCACAGCAAGCAACACAGGATCAGCCTTTCCGTATGTGCGGTGTGCCTGATGAGGCGGGGAATCTTCCGGTCATCGATGCGGCGAATGCGAAGGGACGATCGGACACGAGTGCTTATGCTCCGCCGTACGGAGTCATTACACTTCATAGTTCGTCGAACTGGAACTACTGGCCAAACTACACGGCAGCTGCCAATGTGGTGGTCGAGGGCTTTCACATTCGCAATGCAAGGACAGGAACCAGCTATGTGGCGCCAGATGGAACGACGGCTCAGTGGCAGGATTATTCCGCGGGTCTGCGCATAAACCAGGGCCACAATACGGTGTTCGTAGGCAATGACGTTGAGAATTGCGGCCAAGGCGGATTCTCTGCTTTCAACGAAGGCGCTTCCTATGGCGATACGGACTTCAATGTTCTGTGGGAAGGAAACCATTTCCACAGTAACGGCGCGGTTGGATCGTATCTCTCGCACCAGTTGTACCTGCAAAGCTGGGGACAGGTTATACAGTTCAACCGGATTGACGATTACGAGGCGGGAGCGCAGGGGTCCAACCTGAAGTCGCGCGGCATCCAGGACGTTATTCGATACAACTACATGGGACCGGGCGCACAGCGCCAGATGGACCTGGTCGATGTGTCGGACGCGACGGGCGAGATGTCGTTCGCAGGCTTCCTTTGGGATGGTCCAACTTCGGCTCACGCACTCTACCCGAATGATTTATATCCGGCGGATCTTATTGCTGCCGAACAAGAGGCATATCACTCGCACTTTGTTTACGGGAATATCTACCTGGATAAGTCGGGCGTACCGATTCACTTCAGTGAAGATCAGGATGGAGGCGAAGGATCGCGGAAGGGTTCTCTGTACTGGTACAACAATACGTTTCATTACATGCTTTGCGCTGAGTGCACGGGGCAGAGTTGGACGCTGTTTGACACATCCTCCGGTGGAGGAAACTTCTCTCCGCATGTGGAGTATCAGACGATTCAGCTCTTCAACAACATCATCTGGATGGATGATCCGACGAAGCCGATATTCGAGTGGAATAACTTCACTGCCTTTATTGGGGTCGCAGGAAAAAACCTCATCAATTCAAACTGGGGTTCCAACAACCAGACTGCAGGCGCTGGCCTCGGAAGCGGATGGAACACGAATGTGAACTCCTTGGCATACCAGGGAGCGACCAATATCGGTACGCATCTAACCGGCTTCAACAGTACGAACCTGGTGCCGATTACGTCGATGCCGTTCGATGCGAATACCTACATCCTGAACAGCACGCAGGCGGCCAGTACGGCTGTGCCATCGGCGGTCTGCGAGATGCCTGTTCGGTTCACCTACCTGCCGAGTCTTAGCTATGCGGTTCCCCGCATGGCTACGCCAAATATCGGTGCGACAGACACATCAGCTCAGACGGCGACCGAGATGAATCTGGTGGCTGGAACAGGACGGTACAGCTCACGCTACTCAAACTGCCGTTGAGTCGGGTTCCAGGCGTTTGGTGAGCATATCGAACGCACGATTCATAGGACCAGCGAGGGCCCGGGGACAAGCAGCCGAGATGATTTTGAATCGGCTGCTGTCCTCGGGCTCGAGTATTTTGAAGGTGTAAGCGAGCAGAAAGAACGTGACCGTAGCAGCGGTTCCACCTACGATGAGTGCCCAGACGGGAGCGAGCCTGAAGGAGACGGCATAGGCGGCCAAGGATGCGGCGATGCTGATCATTGTTACTTTGGCGAGGAAGCGCCATGGAAGAACGATCTTGTCGCGGTAGATTCCTATGGCCCACATGAGGCTGATGGCTGTGAACTGCGCGGCTCCGCTGCCGATGCAGGCTCCGAGCGCGCCGAGCGACGGAATGAGATACCAGGCGACGCCGATATCGATGAATGAAGCGAATATGGTTGTTGCGATGAAATACTTTTGGCGTTCGGTGCTCTCAAAGAGGCTCTGGATAGGACCGAGAAATGCCTTGGGAAGGCAGAGCAGCGGAGAGACCGAAGCGACGACGAATGCTCCAGCGTACTTGGCTCCGTACAAAGTAAGAAGGGCAGGGCCGGCGAGAGAGACAGCGATGATGTGCAGAGGAATGGAGATCAGCGCGAGATAGCGGACCGAAGAGGCGGTCATGGCGGGAAGCCGGGATGGATCTCTGCCGTACTGCGCGAAGACGCTTGCGCCGGATGCCGAGGCGAAGACAGATGGAAAGATGAGGAGGCGCTCGGCGAGATTGAAAGCTATGGAGTAGAAGGCGAGTTGGCGGATGTCGGGCGAGAGATGCTTAAGGAGAAAGAGTTCTGAGCGGTCCCAGACGATGAGGGTAAGAAGGAGGCCCATGACGCTTTGCAGTGCGAAACGCATCATGCGCGGGCGGAGATCGGGTGGGGTGCGGATATTGTCTGAAGGCCATGCCAAGAGCCGGCGCATGGTTGGGATCAGACGGACGATGAAATCGGCCATGCGCATGCCGAGCATGGCTGATGCTATGCCGATGACGCCCCACTTGAAGACGATCGTCAGAACAGTCATGACGAAGAAGACGACGGTGGAGGCTACGGAGCCCGGAAGATTTGCAGAGAGCTGTTCTGCAGCAACGTTAGCCTGGGCAGGGATGTAGTTGATCATCGCCGGCAAGATGCTCAAGACGAGGAGCAGAGAGGCGATGAGGTACTCCGGCGGAGCATCGTGAAATACCCAGGCGGCGGCCAGCAAAGTGGCAGCTGTCGCCATAATTGTCTGGATGGTGAGAGTACGAAGGAAGATGAATCGCGCGGTTGCGCGATCGCCGCTGCCAAGAAACTCCGCCATGTATTTGCGGGTGGTCGCCGGGATGCCTACGCTGCCCAGAGTGCTGGCAATGCCAACGAGCCAGGTGACGTAGATGAGATAACCCATCTTCGACGGCCCGAGCGTGCGGGCTATGGCGATGGAAGTAATCAGCGAGCTGACGAAGCCGATTACGTTTTCAAGGCCATACCAGGCAGTATTACGAGCGATCGTTTTGGTGTTCACGACATCCTTGTATATCTATCGATCGGACGAGAGAAAAGCGCCCGGCCTTAGCTGAGGCTGCTAAGCGCTTTCTCCGCGTCCTTTGCGGTCTGGGTATTGGGGGCCAGGGCGGCGGCCTTCTTCAAATGAAGTGTGGCGTCGGCGGTGTTGGCCAGCTTGCTGTAGGTCATACCCAGGTGATAGTGGATCGAGGCGTCGTTGGGAGCCGTCTTAAGAGCGTCTTCCAGCAGACTGCGCGCCGAAGTGTAGTTGCCCTTCTGATAGTAGACCCATGCCAGGGTGTCGGCGGTGCTGCTTGAATCCGGCAATGCGCGGCGGGCGATCTGGGCGAGCGAGAGAGCAACGTCGCTGTTCTGGCCAGTCTCGACCATCAGGTAGGCGAGGTTGTTAGCTGCGACGGGCTGTTCGGGTTGAATCTGCAGCGCCTTCTTGTAGGAGTCCATCGCCTGATCGCGGTTGCCCTGCGCTTCCTGAAGAGAGCCGAGGAGGGTGTAGGCCTGCGCATCGCCGGGATGATTCTTGATCCACTGCTGCCATGTTTCGATGGCCTTGTTGGTATCGCCCTGGCTAATCTGTGCACGGGTATAAGCCATGGTG
The DNA here is from genome assembly GCA_035317185.1 of Edaphobacter sp. GTDB lineage: Bacteria > Acidobacteriota > Terriglobia > Terriglobales > Acidobacteriaceae > Edaphobacter. The sequence continues at coordinate 52,211 of DATHHN010000026.1, read as the reverse complement.
GCGTTCGGGTCAGAGGGATTGAGCTCCATGGCCTTCTGGGCCGAGGCGAGCGAACCCTTGGGGTCACCGGTCTGGATCTGCAGATCGGCGAGCAGGTCGTACATATCGGCGTTGTTGGGGGCTTTGGCGATCTGTTCCTGCACGCGGCTGATGGCTTTGGCTGGCTGCTTCTGGAACAGATAGGTCGAAGCCAGAATGCGAAGAGCGCGGGAGGAGGCTGGGTTGAGAGCGAGGGACTGCTCGAGCAGGGACTGGCCCTCCGGAATGTGCTGTTGCAAGAGGCGGAGCTGGGCCATTTCTAGATAGGCGGCCGAGTTTTTGGGATCGTTTTTAATTGCGGTGTTGAAGTCCGCTTCAGCCCGGGCGTAGTCCTTCTGGCTGCCTTCTGCCATGCCGCGCCAGAGGTAAGGCTGAGGAGACTGTGGGGCAATCTTCATGGCTGCCTCAGCTGTTTGTGAGAGGCCGCTGAAGTCGCGAAGGTCGATGGCAGTCTGGGCGAGGCCCTCCTGAGCTTCCATGCTCTGAGGGTTTAGCCTGGTGGCGTCACGGAAGGCCAGCTGGGCAGCGGGCAGATCGCCGTTGGCACGAGCGGCCCGGCCCAACCAGAGCTTGAGCTGCATATTATCCGGATTGGCCTTTGCTGCCTTCTGAAGATCCTCGAAGGCTTCCTTGTTCTTGCCGTCGTTCAACAAAATCAGGCTGTTGAGAAGGGCGACGTTGGGAGCGGAGCTATCGGTCTTCTCGAGATCGGCGATGATGGCCCGGGCCTTAGGAAGGTCTTTCTTGAGGATCAGAATGCGCGCGTAAGCAACTTTGAGCGGTGTGCTCTTGGGATGCTTCGAGATGAGGTCGGCATAGACGGCCTCGGCGTGATCAAGCTGCCGGGCGCGAATGAGATAGTTCGCGAGCATATCGGCGCCGCCGGTGGTGTCGTTGATCTCGTCCGATGCCTGGTGCAACGTCTCCTCGGCTTTCGCTGCGTTGCCTTGGCGCTGGTACAGGTCAGCGAGCGTTACCCGGGCGAGCTCGCTCTTGGGATCGGCTGCAATGGCTGCTTTCAGATTTTCTTCGGCACCTGCCAGGTCACCTTTCTTCTGAAGAAGAGAGGCGAGAACGAGACGGGAGGTGATGCTCTTTCCGTCGAGAGCTACAGCCTTGCGCAGTTGATCTTCTCCGGCGGCAATCGTAGCTGGGTCGCTGGCCTGAATGTACCCAAGGACGGCGTGGAAGTTCGCCCGGTTCGGGTCGAGAGAGAGTGCGTGTTGAATCTGGGTAAGGGCTCCGGCGCGGTCTCCCTTGCGGGCTGCGATGTCGGCGAGTAGGGCGAAGGCATCGGGGTTGTTGGCCTGGATGGCGAGGATAGCGTTAGCCTGTTCGATGGCGCGGTCAGGCTCATTGGCGGCTACCAGCATATTGCCAAGATCGATGCGCGCCTGGATGTTGGAAGGCTGCAGATCGACGGTTCGCATGAGCTCGGCATAAGCCGGCAGAACCGATCCCTGCTTGAGATAGACCTTGGAGAGCTCATAATGAGCGGCGGCGAAGTTATGGTCTACCTTGAGCGCGTTGGAGAACTGGATCGAGGCTTCCTTCAGCTTACCTTCGTCGGCATAGCGCTTGCCGCTCTCGAGATACTTCTGCTTCTGCTTATTGGGATCGCGGTGGCAGCCTGTAGTGAAAGTCAATGCAAGCGAAAGGGCCAGAACCGTGGAAGTCCGAAGCGCCAGTGGTGTTCTCATCGTGTGTTCCTCGTGATCCTTCTTGGAATAAGCTGTTGCATTCGTAGTGTTACTTTGTGCCACTGCGTATCGCGAGCCGGCAGGTTTTTCAATCTTTCGTACAGCTACCGGATATTAGTTCGGAATGAACTGCGGTAAATAGGGCGCCATTTGGCTGGCAAAGAGCACGGCCCGTTCTCGTGCGCTGCTTACCGGCTCGGACGTCGAGATGGGAGTGATGACCCTCACCAGGGCCCCGTCAGTCCTGTTGGTACGAATTGCGTCGGTGACCATGCGGAGCCGCGCCTTGTACTCGTTGGCGATGCTGCGGCCGTGGGCCTGATACCAGTAAATTACGAACTGTTTTGATTCGCCGTTATTGATGACGTATTCGCCGACCTGATAGTTATTTCCCTTGATATCGCGCAGATTGGTGTATTGGGAGGATTCAAAGGTCCACCCAGCCCCCGGCAGGCAATGCTGAGGAGAGTGGATCGTCTGTCCGGTACGCTGCGTGGGAAAGTAGCCGATGAAGAGACCGACGGGCGCGAGCGGGTTGGACACGGCTCCAACCTGGGCCGAAACGGGATGGGCCAATGTGGTGGTGCCAAAATAGCTGCGATTGAGGAAGTCGCCTTCTCCGAGTACAGCGAGGGTTTCGGCGTCCATCGGTATGTCGTGCGAGGTCCAGCCGCCGATGGTCTGAGGCATATTGCTCAGAGGCTCACGCGGAGGAATGTAGTCCTTGTCTCCGCGGCTGTGAAGAACCACGGCGGTAGCCGTAAGGAGAAGAACAACGGTCCAGAACCGTAGGGATTTCATATAGTTTGCCTGTCAGCCGTGGGGAAAAGACGCATGATGCGGTGAATGAGGTAGAGGCAGCCGAGCGAGATGACAAACATGACCCAGCCGGAGAACTCATGGAAGAAGCCAAGCGCCTTTTGGGGATCCCAATACTGCACGCAAAGGCCTGTGCCGACGATTCTAGCGACGTTGGCCGCAACGGCGATGGGGATGCTGGCAAGGGCCAGAATCACACGGCGTGTCGTGGTCTTCTCTAGGAAGTAGCCGTAGAAGACTGAGAGAGTAAAGAGACTCATGAGGGAGCGGATGCCGCTACAGGCTTCCGCGACCTCAAGCTTCATGACCGGCAGCTGGATAACGTTGCCCTCTTGCAGCACGGGGACGCCGAGCACAGGCAGAATCTGGCTGGCCAGTCGCGAGGCCATCAGTTGAAGCGGAAACGTGATCTGGTTGAAGATGATGGCCGGAAAGGGGATGGCGAGCAGAAGGACGAGCAGGGGAAATCGCAGCTCGCGAAGCATGGCCGTACCGAAGAAGGTCCATACGAGGCCGCACAGCATAAGGACGAAGGAGAACCGGGACGTGAAGAGGTCGACTCCATAAACGCCGAGAATGAGGACGGCGATGGCGAGAACGATAAGGGCAATGCCGCTCCAGGACTGCTCGACTTTGATGGTACTGAGGGTCTTTCTCTTGTCCCAGACGAGAAAGATTGCAAAAAGGGGAACAAGAAACCCGTGGGAATAGTCGGGAATGCTGTACCAGTCTATGAAGAGCTTGATCGCGATGCGGAAATAGACGGCGATAAGCAGAGCGGAGATGATGGTGAAGGGAACGAGATTCTCCCGTGCGAAGAGTCCTCGAGCGAGTGAGCCGACAGATGTCTGTTCCTCGTCGTTCGTAAGGAGTGTTGTAGGGGATATCTCGGATTGCATTCTGGCCGCCGTCATTCGTTAGACGTTATACTTCACAAATTACATGTATGCAATTTGCATGCCGTTGGATAAAGCTAATTTGCAATCGTTACAAACGTATGTCCCACGAAAGTGGAAGGTAACAACCCAGGGAAAGGGAAAAACATTTCCTATATGTGCTGCTAATCTGCACATTACAGGAGTACGCTGATTGGGGCAATCTATCTGCCTTCCAGTGAGGATTCAGCCCGAGGGGTGCTGCAAGCCAGTCTACATGTCTACACATTGGGGTGACACTGGAAATATTTACCCGAAACAGCGTTTTGGCACTCGTCGTGCAGGTTGTGAGTATGTCCTAAGATGAGCCTCATGTGGCTGTATGCAAGTGGGGAGCAGATTCGGTGGCGATGCAAGGGTTACACCCATCTATATAGACATATCGATGTAGAGGTAGAGTAGATGGTTTTGCGGCGGCCGGAGGTCGATGCTGGCTTAGCCGAACAGTCTGAGGAGGCTGCAAAGCAAGTGGAATCAGCAGTTTTACAAACAAGAGCCCGAGGAAAGCGGCATGAGTCCTGGCTTCAGGCAGCATTGATTGCCGGGCTGCTGGGTATACCGGCTATCGGAGTCGCGCAGAGTGCACAGGCACCGGCAAAGCCGGGCCAAAGCACAACGCCGCAGGCAGCCACCACGCCTGCTGCAGACGCAGCGCAGCCCGCGAAGGATGGCGGTGCTACATCAGTGGTCCTACCGCCCGCAGGAGCGCAGGCCAACACTGGAGAAGCGCAGAGCAAGGACGCCGCGCACTACATTATTGGGCCTGAAGATGCGCTGCAGGTAACGGTATGGAAGGAGCCGACGCTCTCGGGTACGTTTCCGGTCCGTCCCGATGGGATGATCTCGCTGGTTCTGGTGGGCGACCTGCCGGCAGCGGGACGCACCCCGATGCAGTTGAGCGATGATATTTCTCTCAGGTTGAAGAAATATCTACAGGACCCGAGCGTGACTGTGCTGGTGATGGCAGTAAACAGCCAGCGCATCTACATGATAGGCGAGGTAGGGCACGTGGGGCCGATTCCTCTGGCCGCTGGCATGTCTCCCTTACAGGCCATCGCAGCTGCAGGCGGGCTCAGTCCGTTCGCCAACTCGAAGAAGATTTATATACTTCGGGGAGAGGCAGGCAAGCAGCAGAAGATACCGTTCAATTACAAGCAGGCACTGAAGGGCGACAGCACGCAGGATATCAAGCTGCAGCCAGGAGACACGATCGTCATCCCATGAGATGCCTTATGAAGATGTGGATTTCAGTGTCGATGATGCTAGCGGCGAGCGCTGCCTCGTACGGACAAGCTGTGCCCACGGCAGAGGCTTCGACCGGCGCCGGACCGCACCTGTCGTGGATTGATGGAACGATTCATTATTCCCTGAGTGCCTCCGAGTTGGTGCAGGACGGTCTGTATGGTTCGGGCAATGTGACGGGAGCGACCAACCTTGGCGGAAACGCCGGATATGCTTCGACAAGCAAGGATAAGCCGTTCTCGCTGATCTACGCGGGCGGCATCATGTTTGGGTGGGGCGGCGGACAGGGCACAACAACGTATCAGAACATCTTTGCCTCCCAAAGCCTGATGAGAGGAAAGTGGATCTTTAATGTTACCAACTCATTCAGCTATCTGCCGCAGTCGCCAACGACGGGATATTCAGGTATCTCCGGTGTGGGCGATTTAGGGACGACGCCGATCTCCGGCCCGTCGAGCGGACCTGCGGGAGGAGTGCTGACATACTCGGGAAACCGTATCAGCAATGGGCTGTCAGGCTCTGTTGAACGGCGCCTGACTGGCTCGACCTCAGTGAACGGTTCGGGCAGTTGGTCGGTGCTGCATTTTCTGGATCAGAATGCCGGATTGAATACAACGCAGATCACGGGCGACGTTGGCCTGAATCACCGAATCGATGTCCGCAATTCGGCGGGAGTCTCTGCTGACTACTCGACCTACACCACGGATTCGAACAGCTCCTTAGGTCAGCTCAGCAGTCCTTCGTTTCAGACGAAGGGCGTGAATTTCACGTATACGCGACTGTGGACGCGGGCTCTTTCGATGGATGCATCCGTGGGCCCACAATGGATCAACAGCTCGGGTGGAACGGTGCTTCCGGCGCGGGTCAACGTCGCGGCCAGCGTCAACGTTTACTACAACCGAAAGCAGACCAGCATGGGCGCACATTATTTTCGCGGAGTCAACGCCGGATCCGGAGTGCTGACAGGTGCTCTGTCCGATAGCATCAACGGATCGATAGGACATCCGCTGGGACGGGCCTGGATGGGCTCGGCCAGCGTCAGCTATACGCGCACCTCTCAACTGCTATCTTTCCAGCCGTTGCCTGGAGTAATCGTCAGTGAGAATCAATCCTACAAAACATTTTTTACCGGAGCGCAGCTTACGCGTTCGTTGGGGCGAGCCTGGTCCTGCTTCCTGAGCTACGGAGCTCAGAATCAATCCATCAATAACGGGCTCGTCGGTCAGAACGCATTCAACGGATTTTCGCAGACATTCGGTGCAGGAATTACGTTCGCGCCGAGATCGACACGCCTCGGCGAGTTTTAAGGAGTCAATTATGCTTGGTCATCGCACATTAACGATGGAAGATTACGGCGCCATTCTGAAGCGGAGATGGTGGATTATCGTTATTCCGATGGTGGTGCTGCCGATCATCGCGGTTGCGATCTCTTTAGTCATCCCTCCGGAGTATCTTTCGCAGACGCTTGTCCTGGTTGAGCAGCAGAAGGTTCCGGACGAGTATGTAAAGCCTGTCGTCTCGGAGGACCTGACGGGACGGCTGGCGTCGATGAAAGAACAGATATTGAGCCGCGCGCGACTGACGCCGATCATTGAGCGGTTCAATCTGTTTGGCACGGGAAAGACGTCGATGGACGACCGGATCGATATGACGCGGAAGAACATCGACATTAAACCGATTCGCTCGGAGATGACGCGGACGGGCGGTCTGCCGGGATTCTTCATCTCGTTCAAAGCCTCGGATGCACGCACGGCGCAACTGGTGACCGGCGAGATTACATCGCTGTTCGTCAATGAGAACCTCAAGTCGCGGGCGACTTCGGTGGAAGGAACGCAGGATTTTCTAAGGGGACAGCTGACGGATGCGAAGCAGAAGTTGGACGACCAGGATGCCAAGCTCGCGGCCTTTCAGCAGAAGTATGTCGGCAGGCTGCCGGGCGAAGAAGCTCCCAACATGAACATGCTGACAAGTCTGAATACACAGCTTGATGCTGTGACTCAGGCGATTGCACGCATGGAGCAGGACAAGAGCTATGAAGAAGCGATGCTGGCGCAGCAGCAGAGCCTGAGCGCGCAGGTATCGGAGCGCGGAGGTGCAGCTCCGCAGGCGCAGCAGTCTGATCTGCAGGCGCTTCTAGGTGAGGAAGCTGACCTGACGAAACGTTACACGGATGATTATCCGGACGTGGTTGCCGTGCGGCGGAAGATCAAGGAGCTGCGTAAGGAGATGGCAGCAGCACCGCCTGCTCCCGCGCCGGCTCCTGTCTCCACGCCGAACCGGGGCGACTCGGTCGCCGTGCAGCAGCTGCGCGCACAGATTCGTGCTCTCGAGCAAGGTATTACACAGAAGAAGCATGATCAGGGAATGATCCAGGGTCAGATCCGGATGTATCAGGACCGCATCTCGTCGAGCCCCCTGGTGCAGGAAGAGTACAAGGCTCTGACGAGGGATTACACCACGGCGCAGTCGTTCTACGACGATCTGTTGAAGAAGATGAACGACTCCAAGATGGCGACGGATCTGGAGAAGCGTCAACAGGGTGAGCAGTTCCGTGTGATGGATGAGCCAAACCTGCCGGATGGACCTTCGTTCCCCAAACGCGGCGTTTTTGTGGCGGCTGGACTGGCTGCGGGACTTTGCCTGGGACTGATGATCGTCGCGTTGATCGAGTATAAGGACACGTCCATGCGGAACGAACGCGACATATGGGCTTTTACGAAGCTGCCGACCCTGTCTGTGATTGCCTTTGCAGGCGAGCCGGAGCGGGTAAAGGCAAAACGAGGATGGAAGTTCTGGCAGCGCAAACCGAACCTGGCAGCGGCAGGTAAGCCGCTGGTGAATACGGGCGGATAACGATGTATAAAGCTTTCTTCAAGTTGCAGCACAATCCGTTCGGTACAAGCCCGGATCCGCGATTTCTCTACATGATGCCGCATACGCGGGAGGCTTTGGCCTGCCTGGAGTACGGCATATCGTCGCGAAAGGGTTTTACTGTGCTGACGGGCGAGGTTGGAACAGGCAAGACGACTCTGCTGAAGCGTGCGCTTGGTTCATTTAGCGGCAGGCGTGTTTCGACAGCGTTCGTATTCAATCCTCGGCTGGATGTTCTGGACTTTCTGGAGTTTGTGTTAACCGATTTCGGTTTGGTGCCAGCGAATCGGACCAAGTCGGGCATGCTGCTGCAGCTCAATCGCTGGTTGATTGAGCGGTATCGCATGGATGAGACCTGTGTCGTGGTAGTCGATGAGGCTCAAAATTGCTCCTGGGATCTGTTGGAAGAGATTCGGCTGCTGACGAATCTTGAGACTTCTTCGGAAAAATTATTGCAGATTGTGCTTTCAGGACAGCCGGAGCTTGAAGAGAAATTAAGGCAGCCCAGTGTGCGGCAGCTTCGACAGCGAGTTGCACTGTGGTGCCGTACGCAGCCTCTGACCGAGAGCCAAACCCATGCGTACGTTGCGGAACGCCTACGCATCGCCGGAGCTACGTGGCAGATCTTCTCGCTCGACGCGCTTGATCTGGTGCACCGGTACAGCCGGGGCATACCGCGCGTCATCAACCTGCTGTGCGAGAACTCGTTGATCGTGGCTTATGTGGAACAGGTACAGCAGGTAACGGCAGCGATTGTGGAAGGCGTGGCGATCGAACTGGAGTTGGAGAATCAGCCGTTTCTGATCTCTTCTGCAGGGATGGGCAGCGGAGGGTCACAGTTGTCCCGCGGCGTCGGCGGCGATGCCACTAACTTCATGGCAGCCATTAATGGTGAAACTACGGGAAGGCAAGACCGATGAGCCGCATATACGAAGCACTCCAAAAGGCAGAGTCCGAGCGACAACAGGAGCGGCAGCAACGCGAGCCGGAACCACCGGAGCACCCGGTTGACGTTGCGCCGCAGATGCGTGTCGCAACAGCGCTGGCTGAGTATGACGCCGCGGCCGTTGCACCGATGGTATCCGAGGTTTATGCTCCGCCCACAACTCCGGAGAATCTCGGCGGGATCAATCTCGGCGCGATCGTAAAGCGTCCATGGATTCTGTCTATAGAGCACCTGCCAGCGCTGCAGGAACGTGGGCCTTCGGTGGAACAGTTTCGAAGCCTGCGTTCAAGAATCTTCGAACTGCGCGACATCAAGCCGCTGAAGTCGATTCTGGTGACCAGCGGCTTGCCACAGGAAGGGAAGAGCTTCATCTCGACCAATCTGGCGATTAGCCTGGCGCGACACAAGAACAGTAAAGTGCTGTTGATCGATGGCGATATGCGCCGCTATAGTCTGCACGAGTTGCTGGGATGCGAGTCTCATCCAGGCTTGGCGGACTACCTGGCGGGCAAGGCGAGTATTGAAGAGATCATGCAGCAGCAGGCTGCTCCACCGGCGGATGAAACCGGGCCACGAGCGACATTTCTGCAGAACCTTACCTTTATTGCGGGGGGAAACGGCGGAGATAAGGCTGCCGATCTCTCCGGCAATCCTCGGTTTGGCGAGCTTATGAGACTGGCGGCTCCTCATTTCGACTGGATCATTGTGGACTCGTCGCCGGTGCTTCCCGTATCGGATGCGGTAAACCTTGCACGGTCCTGCGATGGTGTGCTGCTGGTCGCTCGGGGAGGAGTTACGAAGTATCCCGTCGCGCAACGTGCCACAGCTGAATTGAGAGCCGCGAATGTTCTGGGCTTTGTACTCAACGCTGTACTGGATCAGCCCCAGGTTGGCAGCTACTACGGATACGACGCCACCAAGGACTGAATCAGGAGCCTCTGACGCGATGATACGGCTATTCAACGTGTACTACCCAACACGTACCATTGTTCTGCTGCTGTGTGAGGCTCTGATTGTAAGTGGCTCATTTCTGCTGGCAGCAGTGTTGCTGCTTGGGCCGGATACGTATCTCGTACTCAACTATGAATATGGCGCACTGAAGATCATTTGTCTTACCGTTCTCACGTTGCTTTGCTCGTACTACTTCGATTTATATGAGCCCCAGCGCATCTCCGCGCGCTGGGAGATTTACTTTCGCCTGCTTCTGGTACTTGGATTCTTATCGTTTTTTCTCTCCGCGGTGATCTATCTGTTTCCTGAGGTCGACATCGCTCACTATGTTTTGCTGCTGGGTCTTACGTTTTTGACGGCTGCGTTGGTGCTTTGGCGACGTGCCTATGAGTGGATTATCGGCAGAGAGGTGTTTCGAGAGCGCGTCTACGTTCTTGGCTCCGGAGAGCGTGCGCGAATGGTCGTGGACATACTCGAAACCCGCAGAGATGCCGGGATGAGAGTGGTCGGCTATGATGGCGTCCCTCTCGAAAAGGCAGAACGTAAAGAAGTTTTTTCGCTCGCCCTCGAATCCTTTCGTGGGCCGAGACCGGCTGTTGATCGCGTGATTGTTGCAATTGAAGATCGTCGCGGAGAGCTGCCCCTGCGTGAACTGCTGAAGCTGCGGTTCGACGGTGTGGTGATTGAAGAGGCTGGTACGCTGTTGGAGAGGCTGACCGGCAAGCTTTATCTGGATGGTCTTCGTCCGAGCAGTTTTATCTACAGCGAAGGGTTTCGTGTGCGTCCGTCACAACAGATTGCGCGGCGCCTGGTATCGACGCTTACGGCTGCTGTTGGGCTGTTGTTATTTTTGCCGTTCTTCCCGATCGTTATGCTCTTGGTGCGACTGTCTTCCCCGGGCCCAATCTTTTTTCGCCAGACGCGTGTGGGTCTTGGTGGCCGGAACTTTACGGTCTATAAGTTCCGCACGATGCGGACCGATGCTGAGGTTGCCGGTGCCAAATGGGCGACCAAAGACGATCCACGTGTAACTCGCGTGGGCATGTTCATGCGAAAGACGCGGCTGGATGAAGTTCCACAACTATGGAATGTGCTGCGCGGAGACATGGGTTTTGTGGGGCCTCGTCCAGAGCGTCCTGAGTTTGTGCCATGGCTCTCCGAACAAATTCCTTATTTCGACCTTCGCCACATGATTCGACCTGGACTCACAGGTTGGGCGCAGGTTCGGTATGGATATGGCGCGACGCTGGCGGAGAGCCGCGAGAAGCTTGAATATGATCTTTATTACATCAAGCATATGTCGCTCGGGTTGGACCTGCTGATCATGTTTGAGACGGTCAAGACGATTCTTCGACGGAGAGGCGCGCAATGAAAGCGGCGTTCTGGATCTCGCTGGCGGTGATCGGCTACACCTATGCGGGGTATCCGTTGATCGTATTTCTGTTGGCTCGTCTGCGCCCACGCAGGTGGAAGCGGGAACCTGTCGATGCTTTGGTCAGCGTAGTGATGGCTGTGCACAATGGCGCTCATTTGCTTCGAGGACAGATCGAGCATTTGACGACGCTTGACCCTGCTACTGTGCGCGAGGTGATCCTTGTCTCAGATGGATCGGATGATGGGACAACAGAGATACTTCGCCAGGTGAACGACTCGCGCGTGCGAACGATCATCCTTGAAGAGCAGGTTGGAAAGGCAGCTGCTTTGAATCAGGGAATTGCCGCGGCTACGAGCGAGATTCTGCTGTTCGTCGATATTCGTCCGAAGATAGCGCCTGGAGCTTTGAAGGCTCTCCTCAGCAACTTTGCGGATCCTTCTGTAGGTTGTGTGGCTGGGGAGTTGGTATTGAATACCGTAGGCCATGATGCAGCCGCATCAGCGGTGAGTGGGGTTTATTGGAAGTACGAGCAATGGATTCGCAACTGCGAGGCTGCGTGGGATTCTCCCGTGGGCGTCTATGGAGGTTTCTACGCGGCACGGCGTTCGCTGGTGACGGCTTTTCCGGCAGGAATCATTCTCGATGATATGTTCCAGCCGCTGGCGATTATTCGTCAGGGATACAGGAGCGTGCTTGATCGTACAGCGTTTGTGACCGATACATGGCCTGGCAAGGTTGCGGGAGAGTTTCAGCGGAAAGTGCGGACTCTGGCGGGGAATTATCAACTGGTTTCTCTGGAGCCGTGGGTTTTAAGTTTCAGGAATCGCGTTCTCTTTCAATTGGTGTCGCATAAATTGCTGCGGCTTGTAGTTCCATACTTCTTCGCGTTATTGCTGGTAAGTTCAACATGGATGGGCCTGGATTCTGCACAATGGCGAGCGATAGCTGCACTGCAGTGGATCTTCTGGATTGCGGCGATGCTCGCGTTGAAGATTCATATTCCGATCGTTCATCGCTTTGCGGCTGCGGGTAGTGCACTGCTGGTCTTGAATGTGGCGGCTGTAGCTGGTCTTTACAAATTTTTATTTACTGCGGGGCCGCTCTGGAAGATATGGTCGGTTGGCGGACGCGTCACTGAATCATCCGTTCCATTGGAAGCGGGACGGGGGCGCGCATGAAGAACTCTATGAATGCAGAGCGCTTCAGAAAGCAGCTTGAACAGCATCTTTCGCAGTTTTCTGAAAAGGTTCTGCTGCGGATCGTCGATGCGCAGGGACAGCCCATTGAGTTGACCGGCGCCCAAATCGTGGAGCGAAGCAGGGCGCTTGCGGAAGAACACTCTGGTCCGGCAGCTGCTGGCAGCGTCGTGCTGATTCTTCTACCGCACTCGGTTGAACTTTTCCTGTTACATATTGGACTTGTTCTCCAAGGCTATGTGCCCGCTATTCTTGCGTGGCCTACAAGCCGAGTCGATGCCGCGAAGTATCAACGAAACCTCCTACACCAACTGCGTAACCTTCCTGCGGAACGGTTAATTACGATTCCTGCGCTGGCGGAAAATCTTGCGCATACACTTCCTTATCAGGCTGTTGCATGTCCTATTGCGGGCGCGGAGCGATGGGAAGAAGTCTTTGCAGCTAAGGTAAATCTGGATGACGGCGAGCGCGTGGTGAGTGAGGCTGTACCGTTGCCCGCGGAGTCAGGTGCCCTCTTTTTGCAGTTCTCCGGAGGTACAACGGGAGCGCAGAAAGCCGTGGTGATTACAGCGGAGATTCTTTCGGCGCAATTGGAGCGACTGGCCCATACACTCGAATTTACCGAGGAGGACTCGGTGGTGTCGTGGCTGCCGATGTATCACGACATGGGGTTGATTGCCTGCCTGTGGCTTCCGTTGTGGAGTAGTGCGCAATCGCTGCACTTTGCGGCGAGCGACTGGCTGCTGAATCCGGGTGTGCTCTTCGATTACATCGAAAGGTACAAGGGGACGTTTACCTGGCTACCAAACTTTGCGTTTAGCTATTTAGCGGCGCAGCAGGAGCGTGTGGGACAGCCTCGAGCGCTAAACTCGATGCGAGCCTGGATCAACTGTTCTGAGCCGGTGCGAAACCGTTCGATCAATGACTTTGCCGAGCGATATGGCAACTGGGGTGTCGCAAAGAACACGCTACATGCTTGCTATGCCATGGCAGAAAATGTCTTTGCCGTAACGCAGACCGTTCTTGGCGAAGAAGTCCCGGTTTATTCGCGGTCGCTGTTGCGCGGATCAAATGGAGCAGAGAGCACCGCCGGCCGCTTGTTCGATCTTGGCGATGAGGTGTATGTAAGCAGTGGCCGAGCTCTTCACAATATGGAGATTCGCATTCTTGCTCCTGGAACCGAAGAACCATGCGCGGAACGAACCCCCGGCGAGATCCATTTGCGGACACCGTCGTTATTTCGAGGCTACTGGGGAAGCGATGGTCTGCGTACAAGTTCCTTCGACAGAGATGGCTGGTACAACACTGGCGATTACGGATTTCTGGATGGTGAGGAACTGTACGTCATTGGCCGTTATAAAGATGTGATCATCGTCGCTGGACAAAATGTTTTTCCCGAGGATGTGGAACTCGCGGCGAATACAGTCGAAGGTGTGTATCCGGGTCGCGTGGTTGCGTTTGGTGTGGCCAATGAGCAACAGCAGACCGAGAGCGTGATTGTGATCGCGGAACTGCGTGGTGACTTTGATCCGGTGCGGAAGCGGAATACGGAGCGGGCGATCTATCAGACGGTGCTGACGAGTATCGGAATTGCACCGCGGCAGGTTGCGGTCGTGCCGGAGCGATGGATCGTGAAGAGTACTGCTGGAAAGATATCGCGCACGGAGACAAGGGCGCGATTTATGGCAGAGTTATCTAATCAGGTGTCTAACCCGGCGCAGCGGAGTGCTGTGCTGCAAGAAAAATAAGGAAGCTCGATGATTGACTCGATAGATGCTGACAAGGTGCGGGCAGCAGCTCGCAAGGTTGTGGAGAAGCAGTTGGGCTATAGCGTCGCCGATGACGATACACTGGTGTCTTCCGGATTGATTGACTCGCTCTCGGTGGTGCAGTTGATCGCCGCGCTGGAGAAGGAACTGAATGTGCAGTTGCCGGCGGCGACGTTGCAGCCGGACGACTTCGACACGATCGACTATACGGTCGAGACGGTGATGAGGGTAGCGCGATAGCAATGCCTAAGCCCGTCCAAGCTGCCATTACCCTTGGCTGCACTGTTGTTCTTCTTCTACTCCTGCTCATGGCTCGTCCCTTCCTGGTGGCGAGCGAGGCTCTGGACGCGCTGTTCGGCGTGCCTCCAAAGTGGACGCAGGTGGAAGATGTCTACAAGAACAGCTACACGCAGGAGGTAACGCGTGGAGACGATCCGGTAGGTTCGCTGCAGGTATTGGCAGGCTTTTGGGGGTCGCGTCCCAACGATACGCGCGTCTTGTTCGTTGGAAATTCGCAGATGCATGTGATCTCGCTGGCGAGGGGTGAGGCGAGGCCGACTGGAATCGAGAAGACATACGTGGATCAGATTGCGGACCGACTTACGATGGACTCGCCGCAGATACGCACGTACAGATTCTCGACCAGTGGTATGAGCTATCCCGAGGTGCTGTGGGAGCTGCTTTACATGACGGGTAAGCCGGAACTGCATCCGGATGCGATGGTGTTGCAGTTAAACTACCAGGCATTCTGGACCGGTGGAATTCGCGAAAGCCTCCTCGGCTTGTTGGACGATGAGGCGTTTCGGAGGCGGATAGAAACTGCAGCTAGTGCGAATAAAGCTTACTCTGCGGAGTTTCAGGATGCGCTGCATCGTTATGAGGATAGCAAGAGCACTCGCGTTGCTGCACGCACAGCCAACAACGGAGTTGCCGCTACGTTCAGTGCGTCGGCTACACCGGGATATGCCATTGAGACCGCCGTTCGTAGTGTTCTCGACCGAAGCGTTTTATTTCGCGGACGCCGCGACCATAAAAATGATATTGCGGACTTTCTCTATCGCTGCCGACTCTATTTTCTGCGGTTGAAGCCAAGTACCGCACGGTCCGTCACTGGTGCGAGGCTGTTTATCTCTCGCGCCGCGGTCGAGGACGTTGTGAAGCTGGCTCACGAAGAGAAAGTGCAGTTATTTCTGTTTAGCGCTCCGGTCAACCCCTTGGTTTCGCTCTATCGAACGCCTGATGACAGAGCCTCCTATCAGGAATTCGTGGCGAAGGTGGCCGCGGAAAATGGAGGGCCTCTGTATGACTTTGAGGACACCATCACCGCTGATCACTGGGGCAACCTGCTGAATGGGCCTGATCCACTGCACATGGGCAGAGCGGCGCATGCCCTCATGGCGCAGGAGATGTACGCAAAAATCCCTTTGAACCAGATAAAGGGGACACGCTAAGCCATGCAATTCAACTCTTATTCGTATCTGCTGCTGCTCTTGATCGTGGTGCCGGTGTGTTGGGCGCTGCCGATAAAAGCTCGCCGATGGTATGTTCTGGCGATCAGCATTCTGTTCTATGCTTCGTGGAGCCCTGTCTTTCTGCTGGCTCCTCTTGCCCTGTGTGTGGGGGTGTTTCTGGCTGCTATACGAATTGCAGCGGGTGGACGCAGAGAACGGATATGGTTTCTTGGCGCGCTGACGTACGCGCTTGGTTTTCTGGTCTTCTTCCGCTACCAGGCACTCTGGTGGCCTGTGGTGGCGGCATTGCTGCGTGGCTTCGGCCATGCTCCGGCACGGACCGCGTTGCAGATTGCGGTTCCGCTGGGTATCTCGTTCTATTCGTTTGAGGCGATCAGCTATCTGATTGATATTCGGCAGCGCAGGGTACAGCCGACGCGATTCTCGGATCTGTTTCTTTTTGTGATGTTCTGGCCACACCTGATCGCCGGTCCGATCGTACGGTTTCGCGAGCTCGTGCCTCAGTTCGCCTTCAAGAAGCAGTTCGACATGGCGATGATGATGCGCGGGATGGATAGGTTGATCCTAGGCATCGTGCAGAAGAATCTGCTTGCCGACCCACTTGGCAGCTGGGTCGATGATGGATTCGCGACGCAGTTGGCGCAGGCCAACACCTCAGTGGACAACTGGTTTTTGGCGATAGGCTTTGGCCTTCAAATCTATTTCGACTTTGCTTCATACTCGAACATGGCGATTGGCGTCGCGCAGTTGATAGGAATCCAACTGCCGGAAAACTTCCGGTTTCCGTATCACGCATCAACTCCGGCCGACTTTTGGCAACGATGGCATATGACGCTGTCACGCTGGATTCGCGATTACCTGTTTTTCCCAATTAATGTTCGTTTCCAGGGAGCGCCGATCCCGTTGTATCTTTCTCTGCTTGGCGTGATGGCGCTCGTCGGTCTGTGGCATGGAGCCGGTTATGGCTTTGTGCTGTGGGGCGTTCTGCATGGCTGCTATCTCGTCTTTTATCGCATCTATGAAGGCCTGCAGAAGAAGCATTGGTCAACACTGGAACACTCGCGGATTACGGGTGGTTTCTGGAAAGTATTTACGCTGGTAGCTGTGATGGCCGCATGGGTTCCCTTCCGTGCGACTGGATACGATCAGGCGACGGCGATGCTTAGGTCAATGTTCGCGCGCTTTACATTTGGGATCACGCAGCCGCTGAACTTCTATCTTGTGGTGTTGCTGGCTTGCATCTTTACGGCGATTGAACCGTTTCTCGACTCAGTCTTTACCAGGTGGGACGCTTGGGCTGGCCAGACGGCCACAAGAACAAATCTGCGGATGTATCTGTTGCGTCCGGCGATCTATGCGTTTGGACTGCTGTTGTTTCTGGCGTTCGATGAGCGAAACACTCAGTTCATCTACTTCCAGTTTTAGGCGTTTCGGGGTTTGCGGTAGAGGGCCATGTAGGCTGCTTCCATCTGATCGAGGGTAAAGTTTTCGTTATAAGCTATCTTGGCGTTGCTGGCGAAGACTGCTCTTCGTTCCGCGTTCGAGGCAAGTTCGACGATGGCTTCGGCCATGGCGATGCTGTCGCCGACAGGCGTGTAAAGCCCGCAATGGGCGTTGCGCACGACCTCGGCCATTCCGCCTACGTTCGTCACCAGTGCTGGGAGGCCGACAGACATCGCCTGAAGAAGTGACATGGGTAAGCCTTCGGAGACAGACGACATGGCGTAGACGTCTGCGGCGGAGAAGAAGTGAGCTACATCAAGCCGCTCTCCCCAGAATACGACGTTGTCAGCGATTCCGAGTTTATTGGTAAGAGCTTCCAACGGTTCGCGCATGATCCCGTGGCCCACGATCCAGAGCTGAAGGTTGGGAATTCTGCGGATGGCGAGAGCAACGGCTTTGACCATCGTTGGAAGATCTTTAATCTCGACGAGGCGACCAACGAAGAGAAGAGTGAAGCCGCGTTTCTCAGGGTGATCTTCCGGCGGCATCAGTGCGAGCCTATCGACACCGTTGTAGACGCGGGCGATGCGATCGCGCTGAGCCAGGGGAGTATGGCACAGGTTCTCGCGAGTAGCATCACAGATGGCTACAACCCAATCGCAGACGAGTGATACGAGGTTGTAAGTGATCTCGGCTCTGGTCTCAAACGGCGGAGCGACGAGACTATGGCGCGTGGAGACGATAGTGCCCACCCCGGCGAGACGGGCAGCAACGGCGGCCTGGATAGTCGGTGCCGGATTGTGGCAGTGGACTACATCTGGCTGCACATCGCGAAAAATACGAAAAAAACGCATGGCGGTGCGAACAACGGGCCCCTCGCCGATGATGTGGACCTGAAAGCCTTCCGCACGAAGTACTTTGAGCAGCGGCCCAAGACTCGTATAGACGCAGACAGAGACATCGTGTCCCTTGGAGCGTTGCACACGGCAGAGCTGGACAACAAGTATCTCCGCACCTCCCATCTCAAGACTGTAGACAACGTGGACTATTTTCATGGGTCTGAGGAGTGGTTACTGCTGGAGAGAAGATACGCGGCAGGAGCAACTGTTATCGAATTTACAGGAAACTTCCCCACGAGGAAAACCAGAACGCAAGCAGACTTAGTGATGGGTAAGGTTTTGGACGCGAAGCATAATGTAGACCAGCGCGACCAGCGCAACTCCGCCAATAGCTGAGAGACGCAATACTCGCGGAAGCTTCATGCCTTCCGGAACAAGCCCTTGATCGAGAGCCATGCGGTAGAGGACTTGCACTATGCCGCCATAGATGAACAGTGTCATGACGTAGGCTCTGGAGAGAAACCAGCCGGCAACCAGATATCCAGACAGGCAGATCACCATCAGCCGCGCGAGACGGCGTATCTCTGTCTCAGGAAGCTCATTGCTGGCTTCTTCATACATAAAGTATGGGGTTGCCACCGCGGTGGCGGCAGGCTGCATATTGCCTGAACGGGAAGAGAGGGCAGGAGTTTCGCCAGGCTTTGATTGAAGGTATGTCAGATTTCTCTCTGCGAGGGCAGAATGAGTTCGCTCGAATGGAAGCCTATCTTCTTCTTCCTTAGCTAATTGTTCGTTGCTCTTGCCGGTTCCACTCGCGACCACAGCGTCCCTGACGGATGGGATAAGAAACATGACCCAGAAGAACAGACCGAAGACACCGAGTTCCGTCGCACAAACAACGACGGTATTGTGTGCTGTGATGATGTAGTACTCAGCAAATCGCTGAAATCCAACGCCAAAAAGAGGGTGAGACTTGATGAGCTGGAGTCCGGTCGCCCACGCTTCCATGCGGTCTGCACCCGAGCCGGCGGAGATATCCCGGCCTCCAGACCAGCCGATTACGGTGGCGACCACAAACATGATTCCTGCAAGGATCACAGATGGAATGGTTCCAATCTTGCGTCGTCCGGCAACGGTAACGACGGCAAGAAAAGCAATGATACCGCCGCGCGAGTGGCTCAAAAACATTCCGTACAAAAGAAGCCCGGCTGGAACGAGGACGAAGAGAAAGTTTCTCGGAAACTTTTTAGGCACCCAAAAGAAGAACAGGCACGGAATGAGGCTGACGAGGAACTGCGAGAAGTCGTTTGGGTCGTTGATGAATGCGAGACCACGCAATCTAGGGAAAGGAACCGCCGCATCGCGAGCCGTAATAAGGTACGGGGAGTCTAGGTTACCTGCCGACAGGGCAACCTGACCCTTGTATATGGTGAAGAGGCCCGCGCACAGAAGCACGAAGATAATCATCTGGAGATGACGCTTGGTCTTGCAGTTTAACAGAACAAAGAAAAAAGTGAAGGCGTTGGGCAGAAAATCGAAGATGGCAGCGGGGGCCAGCCGGACGAGTCCGTTGAAAACGAACGACATCAGAACAGCGATGCACATGCCGATTAAGGCGTAGGTTTGAGGGAGGCGGCTTACCCTGATTTGTTGCAGCGACGGTATAGAGGCAACCAGTGCCAGCACCGCGATGATCAGCTGGATGTGGTACTCCGCAAGTGGGCCGTAGAGAGTTTCGGGACCGAGATAGGCGCCGAGGATGTAAAGTAGCGTGAAGAAAAGTCCCATACAATGTTGGAGTGCCGCAGATGCCATAGTATTGCATCTGCAATCTCTACAAGCGGAGCAGGCCCTGCAAAGCATGAGTTTTCAGCATTTCCGCGCGTACGCGGTGGAAGCTTTACCGGTCGCCCATAAGGTATTTCTCAAGCAATATGGGGCAAACAGGCCTTTTTCCCGAGTGAAAGGCCTATCGTGAAGTTACCTCGCAGGGCAGAAATATGGTTGCCTGGCTATGTGCGCGATCGGGCGCGGCATCTGTTCGGCCGTACGAAGCCTGTACGTCTGTGGGTTGCCATTACAGACCACTACGAGCCCTTGGGAGGGAAGGTATCCAGTGAAACAGCCCAGTGCCGTGTGAGCCGGTGGCAAGAGGCTTGGCCCCGAATTGCAGACGCTGCCCCTCAGGATGCCAGCGGGAAGAAGCCCTGCTACAGTTTTTTTTACCCGCAGGAAGAGTACCGGGCTGAATTGCTTGCTCCGCTTGCAGAGATGACACGCTATGGCATCGGCGACGTGGAGGTGCATATCCACCACGATAAGGAGACGCCGGCGGGTTTTATTGAAAAGATGAGCACTTTTTGCCGCACGCTGCGCGAGACACATGGCTTGCTGCACGACCACAATGGACGAATGGTCTTTGGCTTCATCCACGGAAACTGGGCGTTGGACAACTCGCGTCCCGATGGTCTGTGGTGCGGGCTCGCGGGCGAGATTGAGCTTCTACGAGACCTTGGCTGCTACGCTGACTTCACCATGCCGTCCGTTCCTTCGCCGACCCAGGGACGAGTGATCAATCAGGTTTACTGGTGCACTGGAACGCCCGGGCGTTCGAAGGCTTTTGACCGTGGCATCGAGGCGACGGTTGGCGGCGGGACCCAGGGCGACCTGCTGATGATCACAGGTCCGCTCGGTCTGCGCTACTCTGGCCGTCTTATCCCGCGGATGGAGATGGGCGAGCTTGCGGTCTACGATCCTCCGACTGAATATCGTGTAAAGCGCTGGCTGGACCTCGCCCCTCGCATCGGAGAAGATATCTTTTTGAAGCTCTACACACACGGTGCCCGGGATGACAATGCAGACATGCTGCTTGGCACTGCGACGAAGCCGAGCGGGCTGCTACAGATGTTCCAGTGGCTGCACGAGGCCGCGCAGGAACGGCAGATCGAGTTGCACTGGGCCAGTGCGTACGACATGTTTTGTGCCGTAGAAGCTCTAACTCACCAAACCGACGCAGGTTCTCCGCAGAGGAGTCAGCTAAGTTGAACGTTTTGCTGATCACCTTTTCGTTCCCGCCGGCTGGCGGGGTTGGAGTACTGCGCGCTCTCAGCCTGGCGAAATACCTGCCGGAGAATGGCATCCGTGTGGATGTGTTGACCGCCCGAAATGCGCCGGCAGTCGGCAAGGATTTGGCGCTTCTGCGCCAGGTGCCGGAAAACGTTACCGTGCATCGCACATGGACGCTGGATCTTCCTTTCTGGCTACGAAAGACGGTTAAGAAGGTTATCTCCGGTGGAGCGGGCAAGGCGAGGGCTACAGCTAACCCTCAGGCCTCTGTGACGGGTGGAAATGCGCTGAAGCAGTTCATAGGGAATCTTCTTCTGCCCGATCCGCAGGTAGGCTGGCTTCCATTTGCCTTGCCGGCGGCTGAGAAGATCATCCGCGATCGCAAGATCGACGTTGTGGTGATTACAGTTCCTCCATTTTCCTCGGTGCGGCTGGCGACAAGGCTGCGAAAAGTCTTTCCGTCGCTACCCGTCGTGGTCGACTTCCGCGATGAGTGGCTGACCACGACAATCGACCTTGTGAGCTTCAACAACAACAGCCGTGCCCGCATGGTGGCGCACAAGGCCGAGGCTGAAGCTGTGCGCGATGCAACAGCCGTTGTACTGGTGACGGAGGCTGCGCGTCGAGAGTTGCAGCGACGCTATCCCGGAGTACCGGTCGGAAAGTTTCACTGCATCCCCAATGGATTTGACCGCGCGACACCCGTACCCGAGGCTTCGGCCCCTGCGCCGACTTCGGAGCCGCAGAAAACAGTTCTCACCTACATCGGCACTGTGTATGGGTCAACCGATCCGGGGACATTCGTTCAGGCCATTCAGGCTCTTCCGTCGGAGGTGCGCTCCCGTCTTCGGGTTCGCTTTATCGGTCATATCGAGGCTCCGGCGTATCGCGAAGCTCTAATGAGCCTCGGCGATACGATTGACCTTAAAGGATTTATTCCTCAGGCTGAAGCTCTACGGGCGATTCAAGACACAACGTATCTTCTGCTGATTACGCACGACCGGATCAATGTTGCGGCCAAGTTCTACGACTATCTCGGCGGTGGCAAGCCAATTCTTGGGGCGGTACATCCGGACGGCGACGTGCGCCGGTTGCTCGAAGAGACAGGCGCGGGCTGGTGGGCCGACGTCGCCGATGTGGAAGCGATTCGGCGCATGTTGATCGACGCAGTCGAGAGGCAGGCGACGCTGGACCAGGCCTTTCGACCTGACCAGGAGCGTATTGCTGCTTATCACCGAAGGCCGTTGGCGCAGCGATATGCTGCCTTGTTGCGCGAAACGGTGCCTCACCAGGATCAGTAGATTCGCGTTCGAGACGAGAGCGCCGGCCGCAGCGTTCGCTCCTCGGTCTTCTTGGTCATATTAGGAACGCGGATAGGCCTCGGAGGAACCTCCGGCATTCCTACCTCGCTCAACTTATAGAGCAGAGATCGGTAGCTGATCTGCAACCATTTCGCCGTCTTCTGACGATTCCAGCTATTGGCTTGCAGAACTTTAAGGATGATCTGCCGCTCAAGATCGTGGGTCGCCTGTTTGGTGATGTTCTTGAGCGAAACAGGTTCGCTGAGATCGATCTCAGTGGTAATGCCGCCCCGCGGCGTGGTGTCCGGCATCAGTTCCGCCACCAGCGCTTCCTCGCTGCCGATGAGGACATAGCTGCGAATCAGATTCTCCAACTGGCGGATGTTGCCGGGCCAGTGATAGTTCTGCATCAGGCGAACGGCGCTCTTCGAGAGAAGGTCCGGCGTATGGTGGAAAGTTTTTGCATAGTGGGCAATAAAGTGATCAATCAAAAGCGGAAGATCGGCAATCCGCTGCCGTAGCGGCGGCAGATTGATGGTGACCGCATTGATTCGGAAGAGGAAATCCAGACGGAAAGTCCCATCCTCTACCTGAGTGCGCAGGTCGGTATTTGCGGCCGAAACCAGACGAGTCGTAATGCTGCGTGGCTCGTGGCCGCCAACCCGGACGAAGGTTCCATCTTGTAACACTTGCAGTAGCTTGGATTGAACTCCGAGATCGAGACTTCCCACTTCGTCGAGGAAGAGTGTACCCATGTGAGCCTGCTCGACCCGGCCGAGCTTAGTCGCCATAGCCCCTGTAAATGCGCCCTTTTCGTAGCCAAACAGCTCCGTTTCGAGCAACGAATGAGGAATGGCTGGACAGCTTACCTTTACCAGAGAACCCTTTGCCCGCATCGAGAGAGCGTGCAGCAGACGGACACAGATCTCCTTGCCGGTTCCGCTTTCGCCTTGAATCAGGACGGGAACGTCGGTTTCGGCCACTCGCTCCAGCTTGGTTCGAACTGCCTGCATGGCCGCAGTTTTCCCAAAGATAATGTCCAGCGGCGGAAGGTTTAGCGCGGCGACGGACTCAGTGTCGTGAATCAAGGTCATCTTTTCCTATCGGGGAAGCAGTCCGACAACTCTGCAATGTCCTTCACATTGCACGTCGAGCGCCAAATTCTTCGGGGCGATAGGAGGTATCTGAGGACAACTAGGAGAATGCAGCTCAGGGATATACGAAGTGAGCTCGTTATAGGATTGCAACAGGCATATTTATCAGTAAATACACGGTTACCAGTCTTTTATGCACTAAAGTAACCTGCCCAAAAAATAACCTTTTTTCCCCTTTAGAGCCCGTCTGTAACATGTAAGCTAGAGCAATTGGAGATCAAGGAGTGGAAAACCTTTATCTCTTTTATCGGCAAAATTATTAACATTTTTCTATCAAAGTACTTGGTATCCAGTCTAGAATTCGCTGTGAAGGTCGAGTGATCTCTCCCCATCTCTCGGCTGGTTCGAAACAAAGGTTAGTGACGAGCTCATAAGAAGGTTGTTGGAGTTCGCAGACTTGGCAAGGTTTGGGCGATAGACACCAAACCGGCAAAATAGGGGTGTTGTATGTCCGCTTCGTTGTCATATCCGGTTTCCGCCATCAGGTCCAGTGCAAAGGCCCGGCCAAAGGTTCTTATTTTGGAACCTGATCTGGCGGTACTTGACTATCTCCGGTTGACGCTTGGAAATCAGTATTCTCTCAATCTGTTTTCGGAAGAGCAGTCCCTGCTCGATAGACTCGAGCAGCAGGACGAGCCTGATCTGCTGTTGCTTGCGCTCCATACCAACCGCGATCCAATCCCGCTATTGACGCACATCCGCTGCACCAAGCCGCATCTGCCGGTTATCGTGTTGTCGTGCTCGGCGGAGCTCCGCGATCTCGAGATGGTAATCCGGCTTGGCGTCCGCGCGATTGTAATGAAACCGTTTATCGGAAGCGATATCGAGCAGGCTATCGAGGAACATCTGCAGTCCTCGGAGAAGAAAATCTCGATTGCCGATACGCCACGCGAGATTCCGCTCAATGAATCCCACTCTTTTGTCCGTTCGAGCAAAAGAATGCGCGATCTCGAAGCGCAGGCGGCACTGGTCGCCCGCGCAGATATCCCGCTCCTGATCCTGGGCGAGAGCGGCACCGGCAAAGAGATTCTGGCACTCTACACCCATATGATGTCGGCTCGCAGTCAGCGTATCTTCCTGAAAGTGAATTGCGCCGCTGTTCCTGCGGACTTGCTGGAGAGTGAGTTGTTCGGCTACGAACAGGGTGCCTTTACCGGTGCGGTAAAGACCAAGCCCGGAAAGTTCGAGATCTGCTCGGGTGGAACGATCTTCCTGGATGAGATTGGTGAGATGCCCGCGATCCTGCAAGCCAAACTGTTGCAGGTGTTGCAGGATGGAACGTTCTCTCGTCTGGGCAGCCGCTCTCCAATGAAGGTGGATGTGCGCGTGATCGCTGCGACCAACATCAACATGAAGGAAGCGATGGCGAACAAGACCTTCCGCGAGGATCTCTACTACCGGTTGAACGGGTTTACGCTAAGCATTCCTCCGCTTCGCGAGCGCAAGGAAGAGATTCCCGTGCTGTCGGAGTACTTCATGCGTAAGGGCGCCAAACGGTATGGCCGCGAACCGCTTGCGTTCTCTTCGACCCTGTTGCACACGCTGACCGAGCATTCCTGGCCCGGCAATCTGCGGGAGCTGGAGAATGTCATCAATCGTTATCTCGTGCTTGGTGACGAGAAAGCCATCATCGATGAGCTTGCGCCCACGGCTGCTTATCAGGGAGCTGCGGGTACAGTTGCAGAGGCGTCAAATGGCGCTGGTCTGAAGGCCATGGTAAAGAGTCTCAAGGGTGATGCGGAGTCTACGGCGATCGCGCAGGTACTGGAGGGAGTTGGATGGAACCGGAAGGCAGCCGCAAACGACCTGCAGATAAGCTACAAGGCTCTGCTGTACAAGATCAAACAGTACGACCTGTCTCCCCCGCGGACATAGCCAATATGAACGATGATGCGGAATCGACCAGCTCTTACAGGGTTGTAGTTCGCTATGAAGATCGAGCGGTCCGAGGGTTCGCAGATATAGACGAGCTCGGATCGATCGATCAACTGTTGCGGAACGATTCCCAGTATCCTCTTGATTCGATTCGGCTTAAATTGCTGGATTCAGAGACGGTCGAGGAGGTTCCGACGAAGGATGCCAAGGCGGTGTTCTTCGTTAAGACCTTCGATGGCGATCTGCGGCATAGAGCCCTGCATTTTCATGAACATGCACCGATTGTTCCGGGGCTGTGGGTTCGAGTTTATTTCTACGATAATGAGATGATCGAGGGGATTATCAGCAATACGCGGGATTTTGTGCTGGAGGATGGGTTCTTTCTGCGGCCAACAGATCCGAACGGGAACAATAAGCTGGTCTATGTTTTGAAGGGCGGCCTCAAGGATTTTCACGTTCTTGGGATGAGGAATCCTCCGAAGAACATGAGTTAGCCGCCAATTTTTTTGGCGCTTTGTGTCGACGAGAATGTCCGTTTTTCCTAGGGGTTTTGGGAAAAGCGGTGTTTCGGCGCGGCATTTTTGTGGACAAGTTGTGGTGGATTGTGTGGCTAACGTGGAAGGCCGAACTGGTATTTTTCAGCCCTGAAAATTATGCAGTCTTCTCAACTTTATTTTGAGTGAGTCGAACTGGACAGAGAGTGTGCCCAAGCCGAAACTTCCGGAGGCAATCAAAAGCCCCGCAATGAGCGGGGCTTTTGATTGAAGCGGACGAACAGCGTTTAGGGCTGGAGGATCTGAGTTGCGTGCGAACCGTTTGCCACAGCCACGACGCCAGTAGGAAGGCCGGTGGCAGGGAACGGAGTGTTCTGGACCGCCTTGAGCGCGCCATTGTGCGGATCGAGCTGCTGACCCGAGATGGTTCCGTCGAGGTTGTTCGCCACGAAGAGGTAGATACCCAGAGCAGGCTCGATAGCCAGGGCTGTGGGCGCTGTGCCCACAGGGGTGGCGCCGGAGCCAACCGTTCCTGCGGGGGTACCACTGGCCTGGTTGATCGCATAGGCGCTTACCGTGTTGGCGTTATAGTTGGCGACGTAGAGGTAGAGGCCGCGCGGATCGACGGTAACCGCGACAGGAAAGAGGCCGGTGCTGAACGGTCCGTTGACCATAGGGACGAGAGCTCCGCCATCCTGTACGACGTAACCGATCAACTGGTTTGCAGCCTTGTCGGTGACGTAGACGAAGTGGCCTCTGGGATCTTCCGCGATGGCGCTGGGCGTAACGCCTGCAGGAAAGCCCTTGGCGACCGTAGGACCGCCGGGGACCGCAGGTCCGACTGTAGTTCCGGGAACCGGGGTGAGCGCGCCTGTGGACGCATCCCGCGCGAATCCGAGCACTGCTGCGCTTGGCGTGGCTTCCTGATCGACGATGTAGACGTAGTTGTTGAAGCCGTTGGTGACGACCGCGACCGGGTTAATGCCGACGTTCTGGTTTAGAGGCGTCCCGAGACTGTTGTCCGCGTTGACGGGGAAGATGGAGACACCGCCTGGACCGGGATTCGTTGCCGAGTAGCCCGTCTGGTAGGTATAGGTAACGTAGAGGAACTTCCCGGAGGGATCGACGTTGGCTCCGGTGGGGAAGATGCCCGTTATCGGATACGTATTCTTCGAGGTAAGCTTGCCGTCGCTACCGATGGCGAACTCCTGCACGGTCGAATCGTCGTGGTTCAGCACGTAGATAAAGAGTCCGTTCGGCGCGGCAACGAGACCGGTCGGGTTGTTACCTGCAGCTACCGGCGTGGCAGTAAGGCCAACCAGCGAGCCGGACTGGTAGTCGACGCCATATTGGGCGACACCGCCGCCCTGACCGTTCTTCGGAGCGGTGGTCGCATATACGTACGCCACGGTGTAGTCGCGGGTGCAGGCTGTAAGGCCAAAACCCATCGCCAGGGACATCATTGCGGCTGCTGCTCCGCGGCCTATCTTGGTCAAACTCATGTGCTTCCTTCATCCCGGGAGCTTTCGCCACCCGTTAAATTCTATCTACAACATTTAGACCGCGCTGTTTCTAGCGCGGTATAGCCGGCACCGTCACCAGGCAGGTCGGCAGGGTGCTTGCGGTAAAGGGCGTGTTTTGAATCTGCCGCAGGCTCCCGTCTGTTGGATCCAACTGCATTCCCGAAATCGTATTGCTGAGGGCATTCGACGTATACAAATAGACGGCATGTGCTGCAGTGGCGGCAGGAGATCCAATGACCGTAATGCAGGTTGGCCCCGAGCCTGCCTGTACGCTGGCTGCAACAGTGGAGAGAACCGGCTCGCCGTTCGCGCCAAGGGTATAGCCGCTGATCGTTCCACCAGTGTAATTCGCTACATAAAGGAACTTCCCGGTCAGGTCGAAGCTCATGCCCAGGGGACCAGCGTCGGTTCGGGCGGCTCCGTTGGGAACCAGGGTGGGAGTGCCGTCGGCGCCAATCGAGTAAGCCGTCACGGTATTTGCCACCTGATCGGTGAGATACAGATGAGACGAGCTCGAGTCCTCGATGATTCCGCTGGGGCTGCTGCCCGAGGGGAATCCGGTGGAAGATACGTTGCCCGGGTTGATCGTAACGCCAGGCAGCGGGGTCAGCAGACCGGTCGTTGGGTCGGCGGAGAAGCCGAGGAGGTTTGCCGTTGATTCCGCATCCTGCTCGATGACGTAAACCTTGTTATTTCTGGCGGTGATACCGATCGGATTACGGCCTACATTCTGGTTCTGCGCCGCAGGCAGGGGAACCAGCGAGCCATCGGCATTGATGGAGAAGATGGATATGCCGCCCGGGCCCGGGTTGGCCGGCGTGTAGAGTTGGCTGTTATCCGGATTGTTCTGATACGTGAAGGTGACGTAGAGGAACTTGCCGGCGGAATCGATGGCTGCCGCCGTGGCAAAGCTGCCGCGAATATTGTAGGTGGCCTGGGGATACAGCTTGCCGTCGGTACCAATGGCGAAGAAGACCAAGGACGAGTCGTCGCGATGGATGGAGTAGACGGCTTTGTTGCCTGGCCCCGCTACAATCGTTACGGGGTTTCTGCCGCCCGAAGGGATCGGCGAGTCCGCGAGCAGCGTGAGCGTGCCGGACTGGTAATCGACCTTATAGCCGTTTATCAGTCCAGGGTTGGCCTTGGCGGTCGTAGCGTAGAGGTAGGCCACCGTATAGTCGTTGCTGCATGCCGTCAGGCCAAGCCCCATCGCCACAGACAGGATCGATGCTACAGAGGCTTTTGCCGCGCGGCGGCCCATCGTATTCAACGTCATGCGCTTCCTAACTCCGGTGCGACGTACTGCTCACCACTGATATGAATCAAAAATAAAGTTGTATAGCTGTTACATCCTGGCTATCCAGCCGTAGCTGGATAGCCGCAGTGGTGCTGATTAGCTCACGTTGCCGCTGACGGCCAGGCACGTCGCCTGTCCAGTCGCTGGGAACTTCGATCCTCGTTGCAGATCGGAGAGCTGACCGGTTTTCTTGTTGATCTGCTTTCCAGTCACGGTTCCGTCGATGTTATTGGACGTATAGATGTACTGGAAGGAAGGGTCTTCCACCATGCAGGTGGGGCCGGCTCCGACAGCATAAGGATTCTCGGTGCTGCCCGCGGTAATCGGCTGCAGCTTGCCGGTTGTGGTATCGACGATGCTGAATGCGGAGATCGAGCTGGTCGCCGGGCTGGTCGAAGTGGTCGAGGACTTGTTGACGACGTACAGGAACAGGCCCTGGCTGTCGGTCATCGAGTAGACCGGGTTGGAGGTTCCGGGCAGGTTCGCCACGGCTCCGCCGGTGACGGTATTGAGCGCGCATCCCGTGCCGCTGGTGTAGGGCAGGATGAAGCCACCGGGGCTGTCAGTCGTCGGACCGGCATCGGTAAGGTAGACGAAGTTGCCGTTAGAGCTGATCGAGGTCAGCTGCTTGGCGCCGGTGGTGATGGTGGAGTTTGTGGTCAGGGACAACTGTCCGGCTGTGCCCACCGAGTACGGGAACACAGTCTGGTCGCCCGTGTTGATGGTGTAGAGGCAGCCTGCGCCGGAGAAGCGCATCATCGTTGGCTGGGGCCCCACGGGGAAGTAGGTGAGCTGGGTACCGTTGACATCCTTGACCTGCTGGTTGGGAACCAACTGCAGGCGGCCCGTCGTGGAGTCGATGGCAAAGACGGTAATGGAGCCATTGCCCGATCCATCGGGAGCAACCTGGTCGAGCACATAAAGGAAATTGCCGGCGGAGTCGGTGACGGCCCAGACTGGCGTGGAACCCTGGCTAGAGTAGGACTGCTGGAAGGTAAGGACGCCATCGTTGCCTACGCTGAATGCGGCGATGTTGCCGGCTACGGCAGGCGTTGTTGTACCTACGGCAGGAGCGCCCTGGTTGACGACGTAGACAAAGCGTCCGCCGCTCTTCACAGCGATCGACACCGGATTGGTGCCGCCTGAGGGAAACGGAGTCTTTGGAATTGCCGTTAGATTGCCTGTGTTGTGGTCAATCTTGAAGCCAGCGATCTGGTTGTACTGCGTACCCAGAACCCACATGAAACCGATCGTGCCTTGACCGCACGCCGTCATGCCTAGACCTATCGCCACGGATACTACGAAGGCCAAAGAAACCCGGCCGAACCTGCTCAACTTCATGCGCTTCCTTAATCCTCGCCAGTGATCTGCCTTCGACCGCCTGTTTACTGCGAGCAACTCTGTAGGGATACGAATCCTCCGCTAATTGTAGAAGCACTCGCGACTTTATGCCACTTTCGGGGAAGGGAATCGACAAACCGGAAGTCACCGGCGGTCTTCTGTTGGGCCGACATTAAAAGGCAAAGGCCCAGGCCGAAGCCCGAGCCTTCGTGTTCCGTGTTGCGGTTTACCAGACGCGGCAGGCGTTATCCGGCATCATCGGCTGGCCGACTTTGCAGCCAAAGGCCTTGCCGAAGGCGTCGAAGTTCTGCACGCTTCCGTTGGCGCGCCAGCGGCCCGCAGAGTGAGGATCGGTTTTGGCGCGCAGACGTGCAGCCTCTTCACGGGTGTTCTCGCACCACACCTGGCCGAAGCCGATGAAGAAGCGTTGCGCCGCGGTGAAGCCGTCGACCTTGGCTGCCGGGTCGGTGCCTTCCTTGGCCAGTGTCGACATCAGGGCGGCGTAGGCGATGTGAAGGCCTCCGTTGTCGGCGGTGTTCTCGCCGAGTGTCAGCTTGCCGTTGATGTTCTGGCCGGGAGCGACCTCAAACCCGCTGTACTCCTTCACCTCGCAGTCGGTGCGCTCGTCGAACTTCTTCTTGTCCTCTGGTGTCCACCAGCTGCGTACGTTGCCCTTGGGGTCGTACTGGCTGCCTTCGTCGTCGAAGCCGTGGGTCATCTCGTGGCCGATTACGACGCCGATGCCGCCGAAGTTGACTGCGGGATCGATCTTGAAGTCGTAGAACGGCGGCTGCAGAATTCCGGCGGGGAAGTTGATGTCGTTCATCGCCGGGTTGTAGTAAGCGTTCACCGTGGGCGGCGTCATACCCCACTCCTTCTCGTCGACGGGCTTGCCGATCTTGTTCAGGTCGCGGCGCTGGTTGAACAGGAACGACTGCTGCGCATTTTCCACGGGATCGTCGCGCTTGACGGTCATCGTTGAGTAGTCACGCCACGTCTCGGGATAGCCGATCTTGTCGCGGAAGGCATCCAGCTTCTTCTTCGCTTCGATCTTGGTGGTGTCGCTCATCCAGTCCAGTTGCTTGATGTCCTCATCGAGCGCGACCTCGAGCGCATGGACCAGCTTCTCCATGTTTTCTTTGGCGGCGGGTGGGAAGTTGCGGGCGACCCAGTCCTGTCCTACGGCCTCACCCAGTGCACGATCGGTCGCGGCGGTGCAGCGCTTCCAGCGGGCGGTCAGCTCTTTCTGGCCGGTCAGCGTGGCGCCGTAGAAGTTGAAGTTCTCATTGACGAACGCATCGCTCAGGTTCGGTGCGAAACGGTGCACGGTATGCCAGCGCAGGTAGCTTCTCAGAGCGCCGATGTCAGCGGTCTCAAGCTGCTGGTTCATCGCCTTGAAGAAGTTCGGCGTGGCGACGTTCAGAGTCTTCAGCCCGTCCTGCTTGTGCGACGCGAGAAAGACGTTCCAGTCGAAGTTCGGCGTCATCGCCTGAAGGTCAGCGATGGTCGTAACGTGGTAAACGTTGGCCGGGGTACGGCGATCGACGCGCGGCATGGAGCCCTCTGCGAGCGCCGTCTCGATGGCCATGACGTTCTTGGCCTCGACAGCGGCCTGCTCCGGAGTATCACCCAGCAGCACGAACATCTTCGTCATGTGCTCGATGTACTGAGCGCGAAGCTTCTTCGACCGCTCGTCGTTGTTCAGGTAGTAGTCGCGATCAGGCAGACCGAGCCCGGCCTGATCGATCTCGCCGATCTGCAGGGTCGAATCCTTCTGGTCCTGGGTCGAGTCGAAGCCGAAGAAAAACTGCAGCGCGAACTTCGAGTTCATCTGGCTGATCAGCGTAGCTACCGTCTTCTTGTCGTTCCATTCGGCGATCGTCTTCAGAGCGGGCTCAATCGGCGTTGCGCCCAGCTTGTTGGCCAGGTCGGTGTTCATGCAGGCGGCAAAGTAGTCGCCGTACTTCTTCTGCAGGGGAGTCTTCGGCGCGTCGGCTGCTGCCTTCAGATCGCTGTAGAGCAGATAGTTGTTGTGCTCGGCCAGCTCGTTGAAGCGACCCCATCGTGTTTGGTCAGCCGGGATTGGATTGTTCTTCTTCCAGTTACCGCAGGCAAACTGGTAGAAGTCCGTGCAGGGATCGACTGTTTTATCGATCGCCGACAGGTCGAAGCTGACCGGCGTCTTCGGCACCGAGGTCGGTGCGCTGGGTGCATCGGCGGCGATAAACGATTGCCCCAGGCAGATACCGCCCGACAGCACTAGAAATGAAGCGATGGACTTGAAGATCATGGTTGTTCCTTTTTTCTTGAGCGAAATGAGGATGACGAAGGGCCTCTGAAACGAAGATAACCGTACTTCCGCCGGGAGCAAAGAGAAAGAGTGCTTTGCCATCACGGCCGGCAGGATGAAAGTCTAAGCCACACCAGCGCAAAAAAGCGGGTCCAGGCTGAAACCTGAACCCGCTCGTCACTTTTCTCTTTGTTTTAAGGCCTTAGAAGATCTTCAGATGGATGGTCAGATACTTCTTCGGGTCTTTCCGGATAGTCGTTACCAGGTTCGTGCTCTCGGTCAGCAGAGCATTCAGGTTCGTGTAGGCGGCGTCATCCGTGGTGAACTTGCCCAGCGTACCCTTGCCCGCATTGATATTCGAGACCAGCGTATTGATCTGCGTCAGGGTGCTGCTGAGATCGTCGCGGAACTTCGGATCCTTCAGCATCAGGCCCAGCCCGCCCTTGCCCGCGTCCGCCTCGGCGAGGATGTTGTTCGCATGCACAAGCGTGGAGTTCAGATTGTTGTACAGGGTCTCGTCCTTCAGCAGCTTTCCGGCCGTTCCTCTGCCGCTGTTCAGGTCGTTCGCCACGGTCTGCAGTGTGCCTGCAGCGCTGTTCAGGCGGTTGAACAGCGTGTCATCGGTCATCAGCTTGCCGATCGTTCCGCGTCCATTGTTCAGATTCTTCTCAAGCGTCAGCAGGGCATCAACCGCGTTATTCGCCTTGTTGTAGAGGTCGGGATTATTGATCAGCTGACCGATCGATCCCTTACCAGACTGCAGATTGTCCACGATGACGTTCATCTTGGCCAGAATCACGTTCAGGCTCTCGATGGTGCCCTGGCTCGCCTTCACCACATCGGTCAGGCTCGGAGTCTCGGTGGTCTTCAGTTCATCGCCATCCTGCAACTGAGGGCCGACGGCGAACTGGCTGTTGATGTCGACGACCGTATCCCCCAGCACGCCGACTGTCGTCAGCGAGGCCTTGGAGTCTTTCTTCAAGTCGGCGGCAAATTTCTCGTTCAGCTTCATTACGACGCGCACAGGCGTCAGCTTGCGCTCCGGCGTATTCACAACGGTCACGCTCTTCACCGTTCCAATAGTGACGCCCTGCAGATTGACCGCCGCCCCTACCTTCAGGCCGGCCGAGTTCTCAAAGTATGTTGTGATCGTCAGCTTATGTGCCAGGATCCCCAGCCCCGATGAGCTGGTCATAAGGAACAGCAGCGTCACCAGGATGATGCTTGCGACTACGACAACGATGCCCACTTTCAACTGTGACCATCGGACCTCCTGCTGGCTGGGCATAGCTCTCCTTCAAATCTCTCGGAAATACATCAGCACGGCATCTGTTATCCGCCTGTGCCTGCTTTTGACACAACGCAGCAGGGGTGTCTGGTAGAGAGAGGATACATCACGGCGCCGCTGTTTCCCCACTCTGGTTTCAAACACCCCGGCAAGTCAAAAGTGCTTTATCTTCAATGGATGCCGAAAGGTGGCCTTTGGTTTCAATACCCCGTTTGGGTCATCAAGGCTAATCCTCCACCGAGACGACCGCCATGGCTACCTCACGGCTGTGCGTCAGACTCAACTGAACATTGCGCACGCCCATCGAATGAGCCCGTTCCGCCGCCCTCCCGGAGAGGTGCAGCGTGGGACGCTCCCCCGGCTGCCGGCGAACCTCGATCTCCTTCCAGCTCACTCCCCGACTGATGCCTGTTCCCAGGGCCTTCGCCCCGGCCTCCTTGGCGGCAAAACGCGCGGCAAAGCTCTCCGCCGAGTGCTTTTTCTTCCGCAGGCAGAAGGCGATCTCGCCCTCGGTGAAGACGCGGTTCAGGAACCGGTCCCCAAACTGGTCGATGCTCGCCTGTATGCGTTCGATCTCGATCAGATCCGTCCCCAACCCAAGTATCATCCTGCCGCACCTCGCTCTCACTATCCTCCTACAGATCGAAGGACAGGGGAGATAGGCAAGGAGATAGATCGGAAAGATGATCGGCGGTTTGGCGAGAGGTAACCACTAGTCACTCCTCCGGTCACATGACTACCGTGCCGCCAGGCCATCACGATTCCACCCTTAGTCTCCGATGAAGGTCCTATCGGCAGATGTACCCAGCCGCGGTGCCAGACCACGCAAATGCAACCTCTCGACATACAGGGCTTCAGTTACGAAGAACGCCACGGCCTGCTCCCTATGCTGACCACGGCCTTTGCCGATTGCGGCGGCTGGATCCTCGACCGCAAGACGCTCTCGCCCAGCATGATGGAGTTCCGGGTGGAGATTCAGCTCCGCGCCGCGGTCGATCTCTACGCTTCCATTGTCGCCTCCGGCCTCGAACTCACCCGCGCCGGGCACCTCGCGCTCACCGATCTCTGCGCCTGCCGTCGCCACCAGGCCGAGACCGCCGACCTGAGCGACGTCGTCTCCATCCGGATCGAGATCAGCTTCCTCGACGACATGACGCTGCACTCTCTGCTGATGACCGGAGCACCGCTGGCTTGATGCTTTCGGCATCTAACGTTGCATGTTCCGGAACCGCCAGCACGCCGGCGAACTCCTCGCTTCTCTCCTCTCCGGCTACCGTAGCCAGCCAAAGGCGATCGTCCTCGCCCTTCCCCGTGGAGGCGTTCCTGTCGGCGCTGTTCTGGCTCGCGAGCTTGGCCTTCCTCTCGATGTCTTTCCGGTTCGCAAGCTGGGCGCGCCCGGCCAGCCGGAGTTCGCCATGGGAGCCATCGCCGTCAATGGCCTCGTCGTCCTTCACCAGAACGCCATCGCCAACCTCCACGTCTCGCAATCGACGCTCGATGCCGTAATCGCCCGCGAGCACGAAGAACTTCTACGCCAGGAACGGGAATACCGCGAGTCCCGCCCGCCCCTCATCCTCGCCGGCAAAATTGCCATCCTCGTCGACGACGGCCTCGCCACTGGCTACACCATGCTGGCTGCCATCCGCTCCGTGCGGGAGCAGCATCCCGCGCGCATCGTCGTCGCGGTTCCGGTCGCTCCGTCCGAGACGCTCGATCTCCTCCGACCGGAAGCCGAGGAAGTCGTCTGCGCGCATACGCCGCATCAGCTTTTTGCCATCGGCCAGTTCTACCAGGACTTCTCCCAGACCACCGACGATCAGGTTCGCGACGCGCTGCACGAGCTCGCTATCGGCCCAGCGGCACCGTAGTCGGCCTGTGCAGCAGGCTGTCCGGGTCGCCAATCACAAGCCATCCCGGCTGCCATCGTCCGTGTGTCAGCACCAGGGCGAGTCCCGATGCATCCTTTGCCACTTTGAATACTGGCTCACTCGTCACCGTCGAGCCAGCAGGCACCGCGGTCGTCAGCCGCACGCTGGAGATTCCTATCGACTCCTCCCACCGTCGCCCCTGCGCATCGATGAGGTAGGCCCGAACGCGTTTGTCGCTCTGGGTCTTGCCGTGCCCACGGTTCGAAATCCGCATCGACACTCGAACCAGCCGGCTGCCATCGTGAATCAGAAACCCCGGCACCTCTTCTACGCCGGTCACCGCAAAGCACACATCGCCGAAGCACTGATCCCGGCCCATGTCGACAATCTTTTGCCGCTGCATCACCGAAGTTCCCATCAGCAGGGCCATATAACCAGCCCAGATTCCGAAGATCCAGCCCAGATGCCGCAGCGCCGTCGCCCGTTCTCCAAGGAACAGTGAGATCGATACCCCGATCGCTCCCAGCACCGTCCATGCCACCAGCGCCAGAAGCAAAAGATCCCAAAAACTCATACTGCAACCCCACTCACGATAAACTCAAAGTAACTCATGGCACCCATCATTCTCGCGCAGGACCTCGGCAAAACCTATCGTTCCGGCAAACTTGAAGTTCCTGCCCTCCGCAAAGTCAGCTTTGAAGTCGATCCCGGCGAGTTCGTCGCCATCGTTGGCCCCTCCGGTTCCGGCAAATCGACCCTCTTTTACATCCTCGGCGGCCTCACCCAGGCCACCAGCGGTTCGGTATTGATCGGCGGCACCGATTTCGCGAAGCTCTCCGACGGAGAGCGCACCAAGATGCGTCGCGCCAAGATCGGCTTCGTCTTCCAGCGCTTCAACCTTCTGCCGACGCTCTCCGCCATGGGAAACATCGAGATCGCCCACGACATCGCCAACCTCGGCGCGAAAGATCCCAAGCCGCTCGACAAGCCGCTGCTCGATCACCTCACCGACATGCTGGGAATCAAGGGACGGCTGGAACACCGGCCCAACGAGCTCTCCGGCGGCGAGCAGCAGCGCGTCGCTATCGCCCGCGCGCTCATCAGTCGTCCGGCCATCGTGCTGGCCGATGAGCCTACCGGCAACCTCGACACCAAAAACTCCGATGCCGTCCTGCAGATGCTGCGCAGTTCCAGCCGCGAGCTCAACCAGACGGTTCTAATGATCACCCACAACCCCGAGGCCGCCCAGATCGCCGATCGCGTCCTCCACATGCGCGACGGCGAAATCACTCACATCGAAAACGGCAAGGGCTGACACCCGTTCTTCCTCGCGGCTGTCGTTCCCTACTGCTGCAAAGAGAAATTCACCGTCATCGTAGTGAGTACGACCACCGGTTGCCCATTCAACTGATAAGGCTTGTACGTCCACTGCTTGACCGCCGCCAGAGCTGCATCGCGCAGCACACCCGGTCCGGAGATCGCCTTTAAGTCGGCAACATTCCCCTGTCGGTCTACCTTGGCCATCAATACCACGGCACCGCTTATCTTCTTGTCTTTCGCCTCTTGAGGATACTCAGGATCGACCTTGTTCAATATCAGGCTCGCCATCACCGCGCCTGATACCCGCACCGGATTGTCTTCGCTTCCCATGGTCCCGTTCGAGGTCGCTTGTGCAACAGCATGGCGTTGCAGTATCCCCGCTGATCCGCACACCATCAAACCTGCCAGCACCAACGACAAAAGAATTCGTCTTCTCATCTGCCCTCCGTGGCAATTGATACCACACGCAAATACTAGAGCAACATCATCGGTCAACGATGTGCCAATCTCGTCTGCTACCATCGCGAGGCATGGCGGATGCCTTCCATCACGGCTCTGAACTTTCTTCGCGGGCCTTTGCCATCCATATCCAAACCAAATCCATACTCCGACCACATAATCCCAAGGAACATTAATGAAGATCCTGCAAACTGTCTCCCTGCTCCTCCTTCTCGCCCCCGTTTCACAAGCCCAAATACCCAAGGGCTACAAAGGCAAGCCGTTCCAGGACGCATTCCACATGTCCGGCCCGCAGGTCATCCCCGGTCGTCTCCAGACCGTCCTCTATGATCTTGGAGGCGAAGGCGTCGCCTACCACGACACCGACAAGATCAACCACGGCAGCGGCGAGCTCAACTACACCAAGGGCCACTGCGAAGACGGCGTCCTCGCCTACATCTGCCACTTCCGCGAAAACGAAGGCGTCGACATCTCCTACGTCAAAAAAGGTGCCGACCTCAACCATCCCAGCCTCGTCTTCCCCGAGTGGCAGCAGCTCTACCTCGGCTGGGAAGAGACCGGCGAATGGGTGAACTACACCGTCAACGTCAAAAAAGCCGGCCGCTACAAGATCACCGCGATGTACGCCCACATCCCCAACACCGTCCAGTTCTCGCTCAACAATCAGCCCGCCGCCGACTGCAAGCTCCCCGTCGATCCCTGGACCCAGTTCCCCGACCGCCACGATCCCGACTGGATGATGTTCCACGCCTGGAACCGCGCCGAATGTGGTGAGATCGACTTCCCCAAAGCCGGCCTCCAGCTCCTCACTCTGCACTACAAGACCGGCAACAATCTAGCCTGGTTCGACTTCGTCCCCGTAGAGATCAAGTAAGCAAAGAAAAAGCCGCCAGCCCGAAACATCCGGACCGGCGGCTTTTCCATTCAGCCCTACTCTGCAGACTTCGAGTTATTGCTGCGATCGTCGTCCGGCAGCACATGATCCGGATCGATCACCACCGAAGCAATCGGCTTCTTGTCATCCGACGACCATACATACTCACCCTTGTTCAGCCACGTCTCAACCGGCAGCTTCGTCCGGACAGACGTACCATCCGTGAACTTCACCTCCACGGTCGCAGGCAGCAGCAGCTGTCCCTTGTTCACAATTGTCAGCGTGGCCCCGTCGATCTTCTGCACGCCCAGGTCGAACTTCCAGTTGTTCATGTACCATCCGCGCCAGAACCAACCCAGGTCTTCGCCGCCTTCGCTCTGCATCGAGCGGAAGAAGTCTGAAGGCGAAGGATGCTTGAACGCCCAGTCGCGAATGTATTTGCGGAACGCCCAGTCGAACCGCTCCGGCCCCAGAATCTGTTCGCGCAGCAACACCATGCCATACGCTCCCTTGAAGTAGCTCACCGGATGCCCAAGCCTTCCCGGATAGCCATCGGCAGGGAAGAGAATCGGCGGCGCCGCAGGGTCGTCGAGTACCTTCAAAATCGTGTCTGGAGGATTGCCGCCGGCCGAGTACTCCGAGTCGCGCTTCGGCCCATACTTGCCGCCCGCATACTCGTCCGACTCGAAGATGTCGATGAACGTGTTGAAACCCTCGTCCATAAACGCATTCCGCCGCTCGTTCGATCCCACGATCATCGGGAACCAGTCGTGCCCGATCTCATGCGCCGTCACCCAGAACAGGAAGGCGCCCTTGTCCGGAATCCCATCGAACACAATCCCCGGATACTCCATGCCCGTCGAAAATCCAGCCACACTGACTGCTGCCGGATACGGATACGGAAACCACCGCTTCGAAAAGTTCTCGACCGAGTTCTTCACATACTCCGTCGATTTGTTCCACGCATCCTCGCCCACGCTCTCCGGCGGATACACACTCATCGCCAGCGACTTCTTCCCGTCCGGCAGGTTGATCTTCGCCGCATCCCACACAAACACCGGAGATGCGCTCCACGCCACATCGCGTGTGTGGTCCATATGGAAGTGCCACGTCAGCGTTCCTCCCTGCTTCGGCCTGCTCGCCGGATCGCTTACCTCGGCAGGTGTTCGAATCAGCACTGTCTTATCGCTGTTCTTCGCCTGCTCATAGCGGTCAAGCTCCGTCTTCGTCAGCACGTCCTTTGGGTTCATCAGCTCGCCCGAGCCCGCAACGATCATCTCCGAAGGGACCGTCACGTAGTAATCGAAGTGTCCGTACTCCAGGTAAAACTCGCTGCCGATATAAGGTAGCGTGTCCCATCCGCGCAGGTCGTCGTACACGCACATCCGCGGATACCACTGCGCCATGTCGTAGATTTCGCCCTTCTCCGACTTACCCCACGACGTCCTTCCGCCCCACACACCGGGAATCTGGTAGTGGTACTTGATGTGGATCTTCGCCTGGGCGCCGTGCCCCTTCAGCGGTTCAGGCAGCCGAATCTGCATACGCGTATCGGCGATCACATACTCCGCCTTCACCGTCGTCTTGCCGACCTCTACCTCTACCGAATCAAAGCTGTAGCCCTCCGAAAAAGGCCGCGCTCCCGTCTCCTCCCCACCGCGCCGTCCCCGCGCAGCCGCTCCGCTGCCAAGCCGCGAGCGCGAGTCCTTCCGGTAGATGTTCTGTTCCACATGCAGCCACAGGCTGGGCAGCACATCCGGGCTATTGTTCGTGTAGGTAATTACCTCGGTCGCTTTCAGCTGTTTGGCAGTTGTATCCAGCTCGGGACGCAGATCGTAATCGGCCTCGTTCTGCCAATAGTTCGGTCCCGGTGCTCCATTGCCGGAGCGGTACATGTTCACCGGATCGGGCAACGTCAGCGGCGCAAATGTCTTCACCGGGTCGTAAGGAGACGGGCTCTGCGCCCACGCGAATGGCAGATTTAAAGCAGCCAAAAGAAACACAAAGGGACGTACACGGCACCAGCTATGCATCAGGTGAAAATCCTCATTCCAGAATTGTGGTGAGCTTTAGCGCTATAGACGTTCCACCAGCAGAAGTAGACTCGCTACTTTAAGTCTTTCTGGCCGGCCAGCGAAGTTTCTATAAAGCATCAATATCGTATTTATTATCAGGTGCTTGAGAGAAATAATTCCGATTTTCCCGGCAAAATTCGCTGTCAAGCCCCAAAACCATGCAAGTAAAAGTAAATAAAAGAGATATACATTGCAAAAGAGTTCCATCTAATCAGCTAAACTAAATACAGAGTCAAAAAGCCTCGGTCCAAACCGGGGCCTTTTCCGTTAACGGCGTAACCCTTTTAGAAAGAGGATTTTACCTGTAAATCATTTAGAATGACGATTTTGCAGGTACTCGTTTCTGTAAGTAACTGAATCTAAATAATTTACAAGACTATACCTGGGGGGGGGTATATCAAAGCTACGAGAAGTACCATGTTCCACAGGAGGGAAGGCCAATGCCGATGCCGATCTGGTTGCCGCCGTCTCCAAACTTATCGCC
Source organism: Edaphobacter sp. (assembly GCA_035317185.1). Lineage (GTDB taxonomy): Bacteria > Acidobacteriota > Terriglobia > Terriglobales > Acidobacteriaceae > Edaphobacter. The sequence goes on along the minus strand of DATHHN010000026.1, from coordinate 11,905 downwards.
GCACTCCCTGGCGTCACTGAAGTGAAGACCCCAATCCACGCCACTTTTCTCACCGGCAAGAAGATCTTTGCCTTCACCCACCACGGCGGAGGCATGGCCCTCAAGCTTCCAAGAGAGCGGATCGCCGAGCTGATTCAGCTGGATGATTTCGCTCCCCTCATCATGGGCAAACGGACCATGAAAGAGTGGATCTTCATCGATCACAAGAGTCCGGCAGACTATAAAAAAGACCTTGGCCTCTTCCGCGAGGCCATAACGTTCGTTACAGCGGAAAAGAAAAAAGCAGAAGCAAAGAAAAATAAGGACACCCTATGCCCTGGTACCAACTCGAAGACGCAAACGATCCCAAGCTCGACGAACTGGCCAGGCAATACAACCTGCATCCGCTCCACATCGAGGACGCCCGCAGCAGAGATGAAAACGTAAAGGTCGATACCGGCGCACGCTATACCTTCGCCGTCTTCAAGCCTGTCTCCCTTAAACCCGATCCTGGCGCTCCGTCTGAGTCCATGCCTATCTTCACTGCCATCGACATCTTCGCCGGCAAAGACTTCCTCATCACTATCTCCGATCCCACCTGCCCCGCCAGCAGTGAAGCATTGCAACGCGCCCGTCGCGAAGGCGACGACGACCAGCCCGGAAAGCTCGTCTATCTCATCCTCGATACCATCGTGGATCTTTACTTTCCCGCCATCGACCACTTTGACGATCGCATCGATGCCCTTGAGGACGCAGTCTTCGATTCACCCACGCCCAAGATCCTCCAACAGGTCTTCGCCATCAAGCGCGAGCTCATCGACCTGCGCCGCGTCCTCGTCAACACCCGCGACGCCGCGCTTCATCTCCAGCGCGATCCCAACACCATCATCGACACCGAGCATCAGCTCTACGTTCGCGACACCTACGACCACGTCGCCCGCCTGCTCGACTCAGTCGAAACCCAGCGCGACCTGCTTAACAACACGCTCGACATCTATCTCTCAAGCGTAGCCAACCGCACCAACGAAGTCATGAAGGTCCTCACCGTGCTTGGCACCATCGCCCTTCCGGCGCTTGCCATCTCGGGCATCTACGGCATGAATCTCAAAGGCCTCCCCTTTGAAAACTCGCCGCACGGCGCAATTTACGTTGGTTTCCTTACCGTCTTCTCCACCTTTTTGCTGCTTTATATCCTCCGCAAAATGAAGTGGTTTTAGTCGCCGCTGTCTTCCACGAACAATTCGCCCACAATCTTTCGCAAGGTAAAAACCCGCTCTCAGGCGAGCGCCACAACGCTCGTCCGCAGCGCATCTTACCCACAAGGAGTAAATCACTCATGACCGACTATCGCGTAACGCAGGGCGAAGTTCAAGAAGACCAGATAACCGCCGCTATCGAGAAAGTGACCTCGCAGATTCCTTCCAGCGTCTACCTAGCTGCTGCACTCGCTTCCATGGTTGCCTCGCTCAGCTTCAAAGCGGCAAAGAGAGAGCATGAAGCTCTTTTCATCGGCCAATGGGCCGCGCCGTTTCTTATCCTCGGCATCTACAACAAGCTCGTAAAGCTTCACGGTTCAGACGGGACGACTCACGCTTGAATCGGGAGACGCCGTGACGGCTCTACCAAAACAGACCCTTCAATGGCGGTTCGGCCACAGGCAAAACTGTCTCTCCCAATAGCTGACGCAGGTTGACCTCGATCGTATGCGTGATCGAGGTCAACGGCACATCGTTAGGATTGTTCTCGAATGGATCTTCGAGGTCGCGGCCAATCTTGTCCAGTGCCAGAAAGATGAAGCCCACCAGCGTCGATCCCAGCGGTGTATACCACCCCATCGACGCTATTAGCGCAAGCGGCAGCAAGAGGCAATAGATATGCACGAAGAGTTCCGGAAAGTAGTAGTACTGCCTTGGCATCGGCGTGTTTTTGATGCGCTCCGCTCCGCCTTGTGCATCCGCAAGATCGTTCAGGCTTCCGTCCATGGCCATCCACTGCCATCCTTCGATCCAGCCGCGATCCCTGCAGTCCTGCAGCATATCCGCCATTCGACGTTGCAATGTGAGCGGAATGTTTTTCTCGTTGCGAAGCGCACTCAACTCCGACTCCGTAAGCATCGAAGTCAGCTCTTCCCAGGGTTCGAGTTGCCGAAGATGCTGCCGCAGCGCATGAGCATAGGCGATCTGGTGATAAACCATTTGCCGCTGCATCGTAGCGAGTTCAGCTGAGTCCGCGCGATCCGGGGCTCGCATGGCGACCACCTGCCGCGCCCAGCTCCGCGAGTTGTTGACGATGGATCCCCAAAGCGTCCGCGCCTCCCACCATCGTCCATAGCACGACTGGTTTCTGAAACTCAGGACTACGCCGATGGCGGAGCCATACAGAGCCAACGGAATATGAGGCAGAGACACCCAATTCCAGTGTCCCAGCTTGTACAGAAGCACGACGGCCTGGTCGTAAATCGCCAGCACCATCAGCGGCTTGCCGACGTACTTCAGCATCAGCCATATCTGCCGCGAGCGGTAGACGATCATGAGACATCGCCTTCGATAAGAACCGGGTGAAATCCTCGATCGCCGTTCTCCGAGATCCTCACCTCGCCCGTGGCGATATCGTAGACCCAGCCGGAGATTGACAGCTCCCCCCGCGCCATCGCTCCTGCAACAGAAGGATGCGTGCGGAGATGCTGAAGCTGCAGAAGGACATTCTCTTCGGTCAGCCGCTTCAGCCGCTCGCTTGGCTTCTCATCCGGCGTGGAGAGAGACGTTGCGACGCTGAGCGCTGCCTGCGCGTTCCTCAGCCAACTCTTCACGGTCGGCATTGAGTCCATCGACTCAGGCTTGAGCAGCGCCTTCATCGCCCCGCAATCTGTATGTCCGCAGACGACGACATGCTTGACCTTGAGCGCACTGACAGCATATTCGACAACAGCACTGACACCGCCGAGCATCTCGCCGTACGCTGGAACAAGATTGCCGATGTTGCGCGTCACGAATAGCTCGCCCGGACCTGACTGGGTGATCAGTTCAGGATCGATCCGCGAGTCGGCACAGGCCACGATCAACGCTGCCGGTCGTTGCGGCTCGCTGGCTGCCCTCTCATACGTCTCAGCTTGAGCCGGATAAACCTTTGTCCGGAACTGCCGAATTCCCGCCTTCAACAGGTCTAGTTCGTCTTCCATTGTCTACTCCAGATTTCCACTTAGCCAGCTTCTATTGCTTCCATTTGATGTTGCAGCCAATGGCGAACCGCTGGTTCGGATCGGGTCGCTTGCCCGCGATTACAGCATCCATAGCCGCACGGAGGTCCTTGCCAGTCACAGGAATTTCATTGCCTGAGTCGCCACGTCGCGGTCGACTGTCGTCCAGTTGTCCGCGATAGACGAGCTTCATCTCGCTATCGAAGAGGAAGATGTCCGGAGTGCAGGCCGCATCGTAGGACCGTGCCACTTCCTGAGTCTCGTCGAACAGGTAAGGAAACCTAAATCCTAGCCGCTCGGCCTGCTTCTTCATCTCCTCAGGCGCATCCTGGGAAAACTCAACAATATCGTTCGAGGAAACTGCCACGATCCCGATCTTGCCTTCGTAGTCGTGCCCGATTCGCGCTAGCTCTTCCTCGACATGCTTCACGTAAGGGCAATGAACGCAGATAAACATCACCAGCATCCCTTGCCGGTCTTCGGCGATGTCGTCGCGACCAATCGCCTTGCCGGTTACAACATCTTCCAACTCGAACGCTGGCGCCACAGTCCCGAGCGTCACCATTGTTGATTGCGTCCTGGACATAACTCTCTTCTCCTGGATAGTTCGTTCGTCTCATTCTATGCGGAGCTGTATTTGCGAGTAGATTACCGGATTGATACCTCTTCCTGATCCTATTGATACTGATTACGCGGTTTGACCTACTCTAATAGAGCCGGACTGTGTCCTGAGAAACCAATGCTCGTTCCCCGTACTTTGCCAGGTGGGCGCACTACGCGACAAGCCCTCCCCAAAGGCCCAAACGGCCTGCCGCTTTGCCGTTGGTGCGAGCTCGAAATTCTCGCAAAGCGCCGGCGCACCTTTTGCAGCGACTACTGCGTCCACCAGTGGCGTCTTCGGACTAATCCGGGCTATCTGCGCGACCAGGTCTTTGCTCGCGACCGGGGATGTTGTGCGGCCTGCCAGATCGATACCGTGGCTGTGTATGCTGCACTCAAACGCGTCCGCGGAAGAGCAAAGGTTGCGGGACTTCGCCTCTATGGCATGAAGACCATCGCTAGCCGCAGGAGTCTCTGGGACGCTGACCATATCCTCCCCGTGAGCGAAGGTGGTGGTCAGTGCGATTTGGACAATATCCGTACCCTCTGTCTGCTCTGTCATCGTGAAGCCACACGTGTCCTGCGCGGTCGCCTCCGGCTCAAACGCGAAACGGCCTGAGTCGCATTGCGATTTTGGTCAACTATTGTCGCTTGCCTTCGCCGTCATCTGTGCGTATGGTTTCTTTCATTCCGGGCTCTACTAAAACAAAGACCTGAAGCACCCTTTGATCTGTGGGGCTAAGCCCACAGACTTGCGAGCAACGCCAGATTGAAGCCATAGCAGCAGGCGTATTTCATCCGGGGAGATAGCTCTCTTTATGCCTTCATTGGATCCGATAGGCTGGCCATTGAGCTCAGCCGCGCAGTATTGCAAGCGGCTTGCAGTTATCTCGCGGCCGTTTTTGTGCGGCCTTTCGGATGCGGACAGGAAACTTCTTCCTGAGTCGTTCATCAAGGCCATTCAGGAAAGCCAGGACAAGGACAATTTGAGCGGTGATGACATCGCTCTTGCGCTTTACAAGTCTCCGCCATTGCAGGCTCGTCTTGCAGTTATCACGCAATACACCACTAGTAAATGGCTGCTCGAACAGGAGTTAAAGGCGCGCGGCAAGTGGTCAAAAAAAGACGATGGCACCTACCGCTATGGCAGTGATGATGACGCTTATCTCATCGCCGCAAACCCAGAGTATTCGACAGTTGGTCTTTGCCTGTCCGGAGGTGGTATTCGCAGCGCTACCTTTGCCCTCGGAGTACTTCAGGGACTCGCCCGGGTAAAGCTTCTTTCAAAATTTGACTATCTCTCCAGTGTGTCGGGCGGGGGATATATCCATCAGTTTCTTGCAGCCTGGATCTATCGCAAAGGCAGTCTCAATGCAGTGCAAGAGATGATGGATCCTCTGCCGAACTGTGTCCATGGAGGGGGCGCACCGGATTCCAAATACGCTACTGTTCAGCCGGAACCTATTCGATGGCTACGCCGTTACAGCAACTATCTGGCGCCGCAGAAAGGACTTTTCTCCGCTGATACCTGGACGTTGGTGGCCATTATTGTTCGTAATGCGGGTCTTAATCTCTTTACCCTCATCTCCATGCTTCTCGCCATACTGATTCTTCCTCATGTGGTTATTTCACAGAAGGTTATCGATTTTGTCCGTAATCGCCACCTACTCGCGCAGACTTATTTCTCCCCTTGGCGATCCTTTGAAATAGCTCTACTTGTTGCGGCCCTTCTTGTTGCCAGCGTGTCGGCAGCACGTTTCTTCTGGCCTACCGCGAACTTCGCGAGAAGTCTTGAAGGAAAGCAGCGGACTTATGGTTCGACGCCCATTCTGAGTTTTGTTCTTGTGCCGCTTATTCTGGCTGTCGCGATGGTTACTCCTGCTGCTTATCGCTCGGTTGTTAGCTATCAGCCTTACACCGCACATAATGCTCCGGAGATTTTCTCTCACGAACGGGACGCGCTTCTTACGGTAGATCGTGAAATTCATAGCGTAGATAAAAGCTATATCGTCCATACCGTGGAGCACCCACCCAACACTACATTCGAACGGCTCGCCACTTCTTGGGATACAAAAAAGCCACCATTTCCGGTCAATCTCCGCTTCTGGCAGTTTCTGGTCGAGCGGCGTTTGCCGCATTTCATTCATGCTCTGGATGTTGTATTTGTGCTTCTGGCATCTTTTGGTTTTAGTCTGGCGATCTGTCTTTCTCTGCCGCCGGTACGGCAGAGGATGCTCCGATCATGGATGATTCTGCCAATCCTTCTTTTTGCCGTTCCGGTCTGTGCGACCATCCTTCTCTATTGCCTGCGACTGTTCATGTTCAGCCTCCTCTTTTTTGTCGACCCCGAGCTGATAATTGATGTCTCTGCTGTGTTGATCCCCCTGCTTCTTCTCGGTATCCCTTGTGTTGTCTTCGAGATAGTTATTGGCTTGGTCGGCAGCGAAATGGAGGATGCTCAGCGTGAGTGGCTGGCCCGCCTGCGTGCCTTTACCTTTCTTTCCGGAATGCTATGGCTGGGCTTCGGTGGCTTCTCGCTCCTCGGGCCCTGGATCGTTTCCTGGATCGCAACGATGGCTATCGCGAAGTACGCGCTCCTTGGAACATGGGCTACTACAACAATTGGTGGAGTCCTTGCGGGCAAAAGCTCAAAGACCGATGGCAAACACCCAGAGAGAGATTCAACCAAAGATGCATTGGTGGAACGGCTTGCAATCATCGCTCCGCCAGTCTTCGCGTGTGGGCTCCTTCTTTTACTCTCCGCAGTCGCTAATTCACTTCTTGCTAGCGTAAGCAAGACCAGCATCTCTCTGCCTCTACTAACCACCACAGTCGTCGCGCTCGCCGTTGCGATGCTCTTCGGCTGGCGTGTCGATATCAATGACTTTTCGATGCAACCGTTCTACCGTGACCGACTGGCGCGTTGTTATGCCGGGGCTTCGGACCCAGCTCGTGCTCCGGACAAATTCAGCGGGTTTAGTGGTGCCGATCGCAGCCTTCGTGTCGCCGATCTTCTACCATGCAACTTCCAGGATTCGGACAAGACTTTGTGGAAGAGGCATAGCGACGGAAACCCCAAGGAGCCAAGCTACGAGGGGCCCTTTCCGATCTTTTGCACCGCCATCAACCTGACTATGGGCGAGGATCTCGCCTATCAGGAGCGCAAGGCGGCCAGTTTCGCCTTTACCCCGCTCTACTCGGGCTACAGCGTTGGCTGGACCGAGTCCACGGACGCAACGCAGCAATTCAACGGCTTTGTTCCAACGACTCAGTGGGCTTACGCACCAGGCGGCGGAATTGCTATGGCAACGGCCGTGGCCACCTCAGGCGCGGCTGTCAGCCCCAACTCCGGCTATCACACTAATCCTGCCGTTGCCTTCCTTCTCACCATGTTCAATGTGCGCCTTGGCTGGTGGATTCGGAATCCGCGCCGACAGTTTTCCAATCCGATAACCGCGCCCTCCTCGCCGGTATTTGGAATTATTCGTCTCGTGATGGAGCTTTGTGGAGCTGTCAATGATACGGCGCGTTATGTCTACCTCACGGACGGCGGCCATTTCGACAACATGGGTCTTTACGAGCTTGTACGTCGTCGATGCCGCACCATCGTCATCTGCGACGGTGAACAGGATACGTATCTTCAATTCGATGGTCTCGGTCAGTCCACCCGCAAAATACGCCTCGACTTTGGCGTCGAGATCGATCTCAAAGACGTTCGCCACATGAAGAACGACAATACCAGCCCGGGTCATGTCGTCATTGGCTCTATTACTTATCCTGAAGATCCCGCCCATCCCGGTACAGTCATCTACATCAAAACCTCTCTCGATGGCGATGAGCCTGTCGACATCGTTAACTACAAGAGAGAAGACCCATCCTTCCCTCAGGACACAACCCTCAACCAATTTTTTACCGAGTCGAAGTTTGAAAGCTATCGTGCGCTCGGATCACACATTGCGACACACCCAACAATCGTTTCCAAGCTTAAGCAATATTTGGATAAGGATGGTTCGTAGATTTGCTGTGCGGGCAGAGCATGGGACAATGAGAAACGATGTTTGATCCCCATACAGTAAGTCTTGCGGAGCTGCAGAACTCGGCTTATGTACGTTTCTCCGTGCTGGCGCTGAGCTCGATCTTCTTTCTAGTGGATCCGTTTGCAGCATTGCCAACCTTCCTGGCGGTAACGGCAGGTGCGGACGCACATCGGCGGAAGCAGATGGCGTGGAAGGCTTCGCTGACAGCACTGGTTGTGCTGACCTCATTTGCGATTGCGGGCCAATTTATCTTTCGTATGTTCGGAATTACGCTTCCAGCGTTCGAGATCGCGGGCGGAATCATCTTGCTGCTGATCGGATTGGATATGCTCGAAGCGAAGCGATCGGCGACGCAGGAGTCGAGCGAAGAGGCGACCGAGGCACAGATGAAGGAAGATGCCGGAATCGTTCCGCTCGGCATACCGATGCTAGCGGGGCCGGGGTCGATTACGAGTGTGATGGTGTTAGTGGGACAGGCGCAGACCAGATGGCAGATGGTTGCGATTCTGGCATCGATCGCGATTACCGCGGCGATTTGCTACCTGGTACTGGGCAACTCGGACCGGGTAGCGAGGGCAATGGGGGAGGCGGGTGTACGAATACTGGTAAGAATTATGGGACTGCTTCTGGTGGCTCTTGCAGTGCAGTATTTCGTGAATGGCATGGTGGATTTAGGTGTGATTTCAAAGCGATAGGGCTTCTTTGTCGGCGGGCGAGCTAATGTAGAAAAGACTCACATCGATCTGAACTGATGGTGCCGATCAGTGGACGAGAAGAGCTGAGGCGGCGACCAGTACGCCGCCTGTTCCGAGGATGATGCCAAGGAAAAAGTAGGTGCGGTTGCGGGTGAAGAGGGTGATGGAAGAGAGGACGACAGCGATCTGGAGGAGGGCCTCGCCGAGGTCATAGCGGGAAGCTTTAGCCTCTGCGCGGGCGACCTCCCTCTCGAACTCATGGGCCTTGTCCTGCTCTTCGGCGAGATCGGACTTCCATTTTTCAATGTGGGCTTTATATTCGCTGATTTTAGTTTTGACAGCGACTTGATCGGCGGTGGGCTGCATGGCCAGGACGTCAACGGTAACGGCGAGATTGTCCATGCGAATCTTCTTGGCCTGATATTCGTTCCATTGATCGCTGGCGCGGGCTTCCATGAGTACAGCTTCAGTGTGGGTACGATGGCCGATAACGGTGACCATTGCGACCAGCACGGCAAGGATGGAAATGGCGAGTGAGATGCTTTTGAGCGATTCGCCGCCGGACTCGCCGGATTCCTTCATCTGATTGGCGAACTCCTGTACTTCCTGAGGCTCCATGATGGAATGATTTTAGCCTGCGGAAGCGGTCGATGCATGGGGCAGCGGCCGATGGGGGCGCTGTGAAAATAAGGGTACGGCTCAGTTCCGTTTTGTTGACACCGCTATTATTCGTTGCAATGATCGCAAATGCCAATCGATCAAGCGGTGGAGCTAACGAAAACCGTTCTACATTGGCGGACGTTCTAAAAACAGAAAACTACGTTGAAGCCGGGGATTATCTTATCCATGCAGCTCGATGTCATTATCCCAACCTACAACCGGTGTCTGTCGCTGGAACGTGCGGTGAAGAGCCTTCTGGCCGCTCCTGTGCCGGAGGGAAATCAAATCCGGGTGTTGGTGGTAGATAATCGCTCGACCGACGCAACGCGATCGATGGTAGAGCGACTCTCGAATAAATCAGATGGGCGAGTTCAGTATGTTGCGGAGAGTCGAGATCAGGGACGGTCTTTTGCGTTGAATGCTGGGATCGCCCATTCGACGGCAGAACTGGTCGGCTTTATAGACGACGATGAAGAGATCGACGAGAGTTGGTTTCGAACGATCTTTGCAGCCTTTACTGATCCTTCAGTTGATTACATCGGTGGGCCGTATTATCCGCAATGGCCTATGACTCCACCAGCCTGGTTGAATCATCCGCATACGCGATGCGCTATTGGATGGGCAGATTTCGGAGATGTTCGGCGACAGTTTGAGGACGAGTTCGATGCGCTATTAATGGGCGGCAATAGTGTCTTGCGGCGAACCTGCTTTGACAAGGTTGGAGTCTACTCGACATCACTCGGCCGAACGGCGAAACGGCTTCTCGCGGGTGAAGATACCGATATGCATGCACGGCTCATCGCTGCAGGGCTGAAAGGCTTTTATCATCCGGAGCTGATTATTTACCATCACATCTCCGCTGACCGAATGAAGAAAAGCTATATGCGAAGATGGGCGTTCTGGGCTTCTGCTTCGGATGGATATGGATCGCGAGTCTCTAAACCGATCGGCCCTCATTTTTTCGGTCTTCCTCGATATGCCTACGTGAAGACCTTAGGAGCCCCTTTGAGATGGGCTAAAGCGTGGGTTTCTCATGATGGTGCGGCTAATGCCTTTCATGAGGAGCTGACTCTTTGGCGGTTCGTCGGGAAATTTTATGGAAGGAACTTCATGTCCCAGCGCATCATTTCGGGGTGATGGCATTTTCGGCCTCCGAACAGGGGAAAGAATTTTACAGGCACGTATTTATTGGGCAAAACCGCTTTTTCTACAGAAAATGTCGGTTATCCACAGATCAAAAAGTTGCACTGCTTGATGAAGGTTGATACTCTCAGGAAGTCGCAGTGAGCTGCACTGGCTACGACAAGAAGTAAGGCAAGAAAGACAGATGTACGGCTTGCGCGAAAGTGAAAAGCACGGTACTCTAGATAAGTAAGAGAAATAAGCTTCTCGCCTTGGCTCTAAAGTTAGAGAGTGAATGATTATAAGGTCGACGGAGCGCAGTCCAAGCGTTTGATAGCGGTTGAGAGCCTAAGGCCTACCGACAATCCAAACCCAAGCTACTGCAGTTTATAGCAATACTAAGAGCTAAGTGCTCTGCGGCCAGTTTCGGTCGTTACGGTGTTTTGAGATTTTGTGCTGTGCGAGCAAGTTGGCTTGAAACTGATTGAGAAAGAAATAAAATCTCAAAAAGCAAAAAAACAAGTTGACACGAGATCAAAAGTTCGATAATCTCAGAAAGTTCGCTAAAACGTCACGCGCTGCTAAGCGGTACTCGAAGGCCTGAAGTTGAGGCCGAAATAAGTAAAACGAGAGCCATAGAAAGCAGTAAATACAGACGGAAATCAGCGCATCAAGTTCGAGGACACAACTCTGGCAATGCCGAGTTCGTCCTTGATCCAAAGCTGCCCGCTAAGGCGGATGCGGTTAGGATCTTTGACAACATAGTTGAACGTGCCAGTCGTGAGATGATACGAAATTTGGTTTAGTCATTCTCACTAGTTATATCCTTCGCTCCTTTCGAGCGAGCGGAGGTGCTTGATCCATCCCGACCCCTGTCGATGGGTGGCAAGCAAACCAAGATTAAACGAGAGTTTGATCCTGGCTCAGAATCAACGCTGGCGGCGTGCCTAACACATGCAAGTCGCACGAGAAAGGGGCTTCGGCCCTGAGTAAAGTGGCGCACGGGTGAGTAACACGTGAATCATCTACCTTCGAGTGGGGAATAACTGGGAGAAATCTCAGCTAATACCGCATAATACCTACGGGTCAAAGCAGTAATGCGCTTGAAGAGGAGTTCGCGGCAGATTAGTTAGTTGGCGGGGTAATGGCCCACCAAGACGATGATCTGTATCCGGCCTGAGAGGGCGCACGGACACACTGGAACTGAAACACGGTCCAGACTCCTACGGGAGGCAGCAGTGGGGAATTTTGCGCAATGGGGGAAACCCTGACGCAGCAACGCCGCGTGGAGGATGAAGTATCTTGGTACGTAAACTCCTTTCGATTGGGAAGATAATGACGGTACCAATAGAAGAAGCCCCGGCTAACTTCGTGCCAGCAGCCGCGGTAATACGAGGGGGGCAAGCGTTGTTCGGATTTATTGGGCGTAAAGGGTGCGTAGGCGGTTTGGCAAGTCTTATGTGAAATCTTCGGGCTCAACCCGAAGCCTGCATAAGAAACTGCCGGGCTTGAGTATGGGAGAGGTGAGTGGAATTTCCGGTGTAGCGGTGAAATGCGTAGATATCGGAAGGAACACCTGTGGCGAAAGCGGCTCACTGGACCATAACTGACGCTGA
>DATHHN010000025.1:0-134988 GCA_035317185.1 Edaphobacter sp. | reverse complement strand
GGCTGGCTCACAGACCGCTTCGGCTTATGCTGGCAGATTGTGCCACGCAATATCGGCGATTTGATCAGCCATCCCAAAGCGATGGAAGCCATGATGGGAATGATCAAGATGGACCTGTCCGCGCTGGAAGCCGCCGCACGCGAGACCTGAGAGCCTTCTCTAGTCCTTTCCAATCAGAACCTTTGCTTGTTTTGAGATGGCTGCGGGATGTAGAGTTTCGATTTCCTCTTCTCAACAGCCCAGACTGGTATCGGAAAATAGGCTTCCCTATACCGACTGCATCGCTTCCCAGAAAAGCGTTTCTGAGGGACTATCCCTTTCGTCCCTCGTGTAGGGGTGCCACGTAACATAGAATCCCAAAGCGAATGGAGCGACGATGAGAAAGGAATTGCTGCGATTCAACGGTACTGTTGAACGCGATCCCGCCATCGAGGTGTGGATGAATGATCATGGAGGTGAATTGGGAACCCTCGCGCATGAGTGGTTTGAGGTGATGCGAAAATGCGGGGACGAAGTCCGGGAGATCTTGCATGACGGCTGTCCGGTTGCATGTCTGGGCGATGCGGCCTTCGGCTACGTCAATGTATTCACTTCGCACGTTAACGTGGGGTTCTTTCACGGCGCAGCGTTGCCGGATCCGGCCCGCTTGTTGCAAGGCACCGGCAAGTTCATGCGCCATGTGAAGCTGAGACCGGGAACGCCCAAAGACCCCGCATCGCTCAGCAGGCTCATCGAGACGGCCTACTCGGATATAAGGACGCGTGTTGAAAATGGCTAGCTGAGAGAACGCTCCCAGAGGTCGACGGCGGATGTGAACCCCAGATTAGTAACGAAATGTCGGCTTCTGAGACGCGATCTGGCAATTTCCAAGTGACGATCAACCGGAGTCGAAAATAATCCTCCATAAATGTCACAGAAGACGAGAACGGAATTCTCTCGTCCCCAAATTTCCTGTCAAGCCCCCGAACAGTGCAAAACTTATCCTTCCGTCGACAAAGCCCGCGCCAATCCAGCCGATTCAAGCCACAAAATAAATCCCCGCAACCCTGCATAATTACCCCACTCAACTAGCTAGACTATTAATAGGGGCTTTTCCTACGCAAGCCGACGCTGGTCACTCCGGAACAATCCTCCGACGCGACGCATTGCGGTGCAGAGGTACGAGCTTAAAACACCTATTTTGAATACTTTGCACACTTAAGATGGGGGAGGGGATACCTCCTCAAAGCACAGGAGCGCAGGACGACAGAATGACCGATCTCTACTCGCAGGCCCAATCCGCCGCCGACTTCATACGCGCGAAGACTCCTATCCAGCCAAAGTTAGCCATCATCCTCGGCTCGGGCCTCGGCAACTTCGCCTCACAAGTGGAGAACGCCACAACAATCCCCTACGCCGAAATCCCCCACTTCCCCCAGTCCACCGTCGTAGGCCACTCCGGAAAACTAGTCCTCGGCACCGTCGCCGGAATCCCCATAGCCGTCATGCAGGGCCGAGTCCACGCCTACGAGGGCTACACCATGCCCCAGGTCACCTTCTCCACCCGCGTCCTCGGTCTCCTCGGCGTCCGCCAGCTCATCGTCACCAACGCCGCAGGCGGCATCAACACCCGCTACGGTCAGGGAGCCATCGTGGCCATCTCCGACCACATCAACCTCACCGGAACCAACGCCGCCCTCGGCCCCAACGAACCCCGCTTCGGCATCCTCCCCGCCACCGGTCAGCGCTTCTTCGACATGTCCACCGCCTACTCCCCCGCCCTCCGCAAACTGGCCATAGCCGAAGCCGCAAAACAAAATTGGACCCTCGACGAGGGCATCTACCTCGCCGTCCTGGGCCCCAGCTACGAGACCCCTGCAGAGATCCGCGCCTTCCGCACCCTCGGCGCCGACCTCGTCGGCATGTCTACCGTCCACGAGGTCATCATCGCCCGCCACATGGGCATCGAAGTCCTCGGTCTCTCCGTCGTCACCAACATGGCCGCAGGCGTCCTCGACGAGCCCATCAATCACGAAGAAGTCATGGAGATAGGCCGTCGCATCGAAGGTCAGTTCACCAGTCTCCTAACCGCCCTCATCCCTCAGATGTCACCTTCAGCGAACTAAGAACGATGACGACCCCACCTCAGCAACTCCTGCTCCCGCAATGCCCTCTCATCCTCGGTATAGCAGGCTGTTCCGGCTCCGGCAAAACCACACTCGCCCGCGAACTAACCTCCCAACTCAACGCCACCCTCCTCCCCCTCGACTTCTACTATCGCTGCCTCAGCCACCTCCCCCCAGACGACCGCGCCCTCCAGAACTTCGACCACCCCGACTCCCTCGAACACACCCTCCTCGCTCACCACGTCCACACTCTTTCCGAAGGCCGCTCCATCCAGCGCCCCATCTACGACTTCTCCACCCACACCCGCGTCCCCAACCGGACCGAAACCATCACCCCCACCCAGGTCCTCATCGTCGAAGGCATCCTCGCCCTCCACTACGAGTCCCTCCGCAACCTCTACGACTTCAGCATCTACGTCAACGCCCCCAACCAGATCTGCCTCGGCCGCCGCATCTACCGCGACATGCGCGAGCGCGGCCGCACCGAAGAGAGCGTCCGCGCTCAGTTCGAAGCCACCGCCAAACCCATGGCCCATCTCTACGTCCTTCCCTCCGCCACCCACGCCACTATCACCGTAGAAGGCACCGATGCTCTCGACTGGTCCATCGAGCAGGTCCTACGGCGCCTCCACCAGCTCGGCCTCAACGGTCACGCTTGATCCCACGAACATCCTGGCTACGCATCGACGCGTAAGGCGCGAAGCAGAACTCTTGCTCACTGTAGTACCCAAAGTAGGCACCGGTGACATCACCCGTCTGCAGCCGGTACGTCCCCACGATCTCGCCGGTGGTGCGTTCTTCCACAATCAGGTGATCGCACACATAGTCAAGTGATCTTTGTCATACCCATCCACATAGGAAGACTCCAACCCTTCATTCATCTCCAGGTTGAACACCAAAAACCGTAACCGATAAGCCGCGGTTCGTTCCTGTTCCGTCATTGCCAGGCGCGCCACGTACGCTCCCCCGCCTCCAGCCTGATATCTCTCTTAGACGGGCAGTTGCGGTGCTAACGCTCGATTGGGCAAAAGTACAGCGGGCGATGACGCAGTTGCTGTAAGCATCACTCTCCTTGCAAGGTCCAGGATGGTTGCGTTCGATGTCAGGCTGCTGTTGAATCACAAATGGCGTAACTCTTGATTCCTTCTACCAGACTCAAATCCCATTTACACCATGAGTACACGGTCTTCCCGAACGTCGCCCAGCAAAGCGACCGCAGCCCGAGCCTCAACCGCCGCCTGCTTCCTATGTGTCACATTCTCCGAAAACGCAATCGGCCTTTCTGCGAACTTCAACTCCGCTCGGACTCCCCGCAGTCCAAGGAGTTTGAAGAGGTGGGGCAGCATCTTCGCATCGCCCCACCAGCACACATCGTCTGACACACTCACATCCGGTCCGTTGTCTTCTGTTAAAGAGTACTGAATATGCGCCGCCGTAATTGGCGCTCCGCTCTCCATCGCCTGTGCCAGCAGCCCACTGTGGAACTTCAGCAATCCGCTGCCATTCGTCGTCGTGCCCTCAGGAAAGAACACCACCGGCAAGCCTGCATCAACCGCCGCCTGCATTTCCTGTCGCGCTCTCCTCGCCGATCCTCCATGTCCACGCGCCACATACACCGTTCCCGACATCGTGGTCATCCACCCCAGCACCGGCACCGATGCAACCTCAGCCTTCGATACAAAGACACACGGATGCGCCGCCGCAAACACAACAATATCGACATAGCTCAGGTGGTTCGAGATCACCGCCCCGCGTTCTGGAAAACTTCCCACCATGCCGACGTCAATCTTCAAGCCCTTCAATGCGGCAGCACAGAATCGATGCAGCCAGTCCGCCCTCGCCTCTCGCGTCGCGGGCTGCTTCACCAGCAGCTCAACCCCGTATCGAGCGAAGTAGCCCACTAGCTGAATGCTTCGCGCCAACGCCCTGAAAAAACTCTCCACTCAACCCTCGTCTTCAAAACAAACTCTTCCCCGGCAGTCTATCCTGTCAGTAGTGAATCAGAGCGAAATCATCCCGGCAGGTATCGGACCAGCTTCGACGCCCGTCCATCACAGCTGGCTCTACCGGCGTGTCGCTCTGCCCATCTTCGCGCTCCTCCGTCTCGGAGCAACTCCAGAGAAACTCGCATGGAGCATCGCCGTTGGCCTTCTCATCGGAGTCAATCCAATCCTCGGTAGCACCACCCTTCTCTGCCTCGCAGTAGCCTTTCTCTTCCGCCTCAACGTAGCCGCCTCGCAAATAGGAAACCACATCGTCTACCCGCTAGAGCTCCTGCTCGTAATTCCTTTCATGCGTCTCGGCAGCCTCGTCTTCCACACCGAGCCGATACCGCTCTCTCCCAAAGCCCTGCTCGAATCGGCGCGCGCAAACCCCATCGCACTCACACGTCAACTCTGGCATTGGGAGTGGCACGCCTTCATCGTCTGGGCCTGCATCGCTGCCATCGCAATCCCGCTCATTGCCTTTGCACTTACGCCGCTCTTCCGCAAACTCCTTCTCCGCGTCGAGCGCCATCAATACCCCATCATCTCTAACTGAAACCATCAGCAAAAACAACGGCGAGACCGAAGTCCCGCCGTCATCACTTTGAAAATCACAATCTCAGTAAAGCTAGTTCTCGTGGTACTCCTGGACAGGATCGGCGCTCCTAACCCATGCCGTATAGATCATGTCGCGCAGTTGAATCGCCCCTGCAGCCAGACGCTCTTCGGTAAACATCTTACTCTCCGGCGTTCCCGCACCGGTAAAGCCACCAGCCTTCTCAATCTGGTAGGTCTTCTCTATCAGTGTTCCCGTATGCCGCAAATAAGCCATATAGTCATTCCACTCATCCGTCAACACTTTCGGCTGCGCCGCCGCCATCAGGGGAGCCACATCCGACGGCTTCACATTCGCACTCACAAAAGTCGATTCGAACTGTGAATGAATCTTATGCTCCGTCGTATACCCATTTGGATTCGGCCCCGTCCAGCCGTTGTACTGGATAGTGACATGCAGTGGTTGGGATCCATCAGCCACATAGTGCCCTAGCCAGGCGGCGTAAAACAATATCGCCGTCTCAGCCGGCTTCGTGTCTTCCCCCGCCGCCAGCAGCTTCCGGTACTCCCGCATCCCAACCTTCAATCGCTCAAAAACTTCCTCGGTCACATACGGCTGCACTCCCACCTTCTCCGGCGTCAACGGCAAATCAGGATGCGCCGCCTGAGCCTTTGCGAGTGCTCGAACAAAGTCATACCGCTTCTTCGGCAACGGCCCCACCAGATCAGCCCACTCCAGATCGATAAAGTGTTCCGGAGCCTGTGCAGCCACCAGATCCTCCTCCGCCTTGTTCCTCCACCGGTCCGGCTCCGGCCCCAGATACTCCATCGTGTCCAACGCATTTCCATTCCGCAAAAACGCCGGAACATCCTTCGGCAGATTCGCCGCCGCCAGCCGGTTGATCATCCTATGTCCATCCCTACCCCACGCCAGCGACGGTTGCACCATCATCACGGGTACCATCGTCGCTGCCACTACAAAACGCACCATACCGCCGATCTTCGTCATAATCGCAGTATATCCGGGCGGAACGGCGAAACTTGAAGCCTTCCCCCTGACCCATCTAACTTCCTTCAGCCCTTTACTTCCGGGATCGCACGAATGCCAAACGTCCCATCCACCACTTCCACAAAGTTTCTTTCTTCGTGCACAATAAGGCGCTTTGTCTGTGCCATGGCAAAATTTTTCCGCGTCTCCGGATCAGACTTCAATCGCTCCCGGTAACGCTCATACGCGCAAGACTATCGAACGCAATCAATCCCCACGCACATCGTTCGTGCCTTATACGGCAGAAAATATCCCACAAGATGGCCACCCAAGCGTGGAATAATGGACCCCAGTTTTCCGCGTATTTTTGAAACCGTCTCGTTGAAACGGATCAATCTGATAGCGGATGACACACGTTATCGTTTATTGAACTCCTTCTCTCGAATGCTCTGGCCGTAGCATTGTCGTAAATCATCAGCCCAATGCCAAATGCCCACAATCGCCTCGCGACGGTTTATCTGCGCTGCTATGAACTCTGACGTCGTATCGTCAGTATCCTGATTCGGTCGCATCAATAATTCGTTTACCATCAAATCATGAATGTCGACGATCGCACAGACGCGGCAGTCTCGAGAAATTGCCGCAGCCCCTCCCGAGCTCGTATGCTCTTCTGCCTCATGGATGGTCACGCACGAAAAAACGCTGAACTCGCGATGATGGCTGACATTACTCCCTCAAAGTGACGAGTATGAGTGCAGTGGCAGACAATTCGAGTCTTCGAATGGGGATAAAGAGAAGGGTGGAACCGCTAGAGGCGGATCCCCCCCCAATCTTGGATTTCAGGGATGAACTGCCCTAGATTTGTACTCCTACGAGCCAGCCGTTGCCGATAGTAATGAGGGGTTTGGCTTTATGCGTATTAATGCTATTCCGCAGGTTCGTAGTTCAGATTAGGCCCTAGCCATCGCTCGACCTCTGCCACGGTCATCCCTTTGCGTTCGTGATAATCGATGATCTGATCGCGGCCGATCTTGCCCAGGCTGAAATATCTCGATTCCGGATGAGCAAAGTAGAGTCCACTTACACTTGAACCGGGCCACATTGCAAACGACTCAGTGATCATCATTCCAGTATTAGCCTGCACATCGAGCAGACGCCAGAGGGGACCTTTTTCCGTGTGATCCGGGCATGCCGGATAGCCTGGAGCCGGCCTGATCCCGCGATATTTTTCGTGGATGAAATCTTCGTTGGTCATTTTTTCTTCGCGACCGTAGCCCCATTCATCCCGTACCCGTTTGTGCAGGCATTCGGCAAAAGCTTCAGCCAAGCGATCGGCGATGGCCTCCGCCATGATTGCGTTGTAGTCGTCGTTTTCTGCCCTGAACTTATCGCACAGTTCCTTCAGGCCAATCCCACTGGTTACCGCGAAAGCACCGATGTGGTCGGGCAGATTTGTTTCCTTCGGTGCAATGAAGTCGACGAGCGATCGGCATGGCTCGCTGCCTTCCCTGTTTGCCTGCTGGCGGAGGAAGTGGAATCGTTCGAGCACCTTTTCGCGTGACGCGTTTGTGTACAACTCGACATCATCGCCGGCAGCGCTTGCGGGAAAGAGGCCGTATACACCACGCGCCGCAATCAGATTCTCCTCAATGATGACATCCAGAAGAGCATTGGCTTCGGTAAAGATCTGGCGCGCCTGCTCACCGTGTCCCTCGTGCTCGAAGATGCGGGGATAAATGCCTTTCAGCCCCCAGGTGTGAAAAAACGGAGACCAATCGATGAATTCGCGAAGCGTCGCCAAGGGAAAATTCTCAAGCACGCGCACGCCAGTGAACTCAGGAGTGGGTAGATCTTCCGCCCGCCACGTGATCGGAGTCCGCCTTGAACGAGCTGTCGCAAGGGAGACAACAGCCTGGCGCGGCGCAGAGTGAGCCTTGCGGAGCGCCTCATAGTCGGCACGATGCCGCGTCACAAATGCCGCTTTGCCATCTTCACTCAGAAGGCTGGTCGTTACGGGTACCGCCCGGCTGGCGTCCAACACGTGAACTACTGGCTCGCTGTAGTGTGGCGCAATCTTGACGGCCGTGTGTGCCCGGCTTGTAGTTGCCCCGCCGATGAGCAGCGGTAACTTGAAGCCCTGACGTTCCATCTCGCGGGCCACATGCACCATCTCGTCGAGAGATGGCGTGATCAGGCCGCTGAGACCAATCATGTCCGCCTTCTCTGCCTTGGCGCGTTCGAGGATCTTTTCAGCAGGGACCATCACACCCATGTCGATGACCTCGTAGTTATTGCAGGCGAGAACCACTCCAACAATGTTTTTGCCGATGTCGTGAACGTCACCCTTCACTGTGGCCAACAAAATCTTTCCCTGAGCCTTCACTTCCTGACCAGCCGCAGCCATCGCTGCCTTTTCGGCTTCCATAAATGGGGTGAGGTACGCCACGGCCTTCTTCATTACCCGGGCAGACTTTACCACCTGAGGAAGGAACATCTTCCCGGCTCCAAACAGATCACCCACCACGCTCATGCCAGCCATGAGCGGGCCTTCGATAACCAGGAGAGGGCGGCTCAACTTCGCGCGAGCTTCCTCGGTATCGGTGTCGATGTAGGCATCGATGCCTTTGACTAATGCGTGAGAAAGGCGTTCCTCAACGGTGCCATTGCGCCACTCTTCAGTTTTTTTCTCGGTTGAGACAACGCCAGCACTCGCGGCCTTCAGATTTTCGCCATGCTCCACCAAGCGCTCTGTGGCATCGGAACGGCGATTCAGCAGTACGTCTTCGACCAGCACCTTAAGTTCAGCCTCAATCTCCTCGTAGACCTCGAGCATCCCGGCATTCACGATGCCCATGTCCATACCCGCCGCGATGGCATGATAAAGAAATGCGGAGTGCATGGCCTCGCGAACTTTGTTGTTGCCACGAAAGCTGAACGAGATGTTCGATACACCACCACTCACCTTCGCGTGCGGTAGGTTGGCCTTGATCCAGCGAGTGGCGTTGACGAAGTCAACCGCGTAGTTGTTGTGCTCCTCCATACCGGTTGCAACGGTGAGAATGTTTGGATCGAAGATGATGTCTTCGGGCGGAAAACCGACCTTGTCAACAAGAATCCGGTACGCGCGCGCGCATATGCGAATTTTCTCCTCGTAAGTTGCGGCCTGCCCCTGTTCGTCAAAGGCCATCACCACTACCGCGGCGCCATACTTGAGTACGGTAGCGGCATTCTGACGAAACTTTTCTTCGCCTTCTTTCAGCGAAATCGAGTTCACGATTCCCTTGCCCTGGAGGCACTTGAGACCTGCTTCGATAACCTCCCATTTCGAGGAGTCCACCATGAAGGGCACCTTGGCGACTTCGGGCTCACTCGCCAACAACTGAAGATAGCGTGTCATTGCAGCGACGCCGTCGATCATGCCCTCGTCCATGCAGATATCGAGAACATTGGCTCCGTTCTCGACTTGCTGTCGGGCGACGCTTACTGCTTCTTCGTATTTGCCTTCCTTAACTAGTTTCGCGAACTTGGGTGAACCGGACACATTGGTCCGCTCCCCAATCATGATGTAGACACCGGGCTGCTGAGTGAACGGTTGGGATCCGGATAGACGGAGTGGTTTCATCGCCGTGGCCGTAGCCACGCTTACGCTCTTTGCCACGCTCATGCTCTGCTCTCGCTTTGGAGTGCGTAAGACTCACTATCAGGGGTCGTTCCCCAGATACGTGGAGGCTGGCCTTCAAGTGCTTTAGCGATTGCCGCGATGTGTTCGGGTGTGTTGCCACAGCAGCCGCCAGCAATATTGATCAGCCCGCCCCGTACAAAGTCGCCTAGATAACGAGCCATGTCCTGCGGGCCAAGATCGAATCCGGTTTCCGAGAGAGGATTCGGCAAACCGGCATTTGGATAGCACGAGATCGCCACATCCGCCTTCTCCGAAAGCTCTTCCAGAAACGGGTACATCAGGTCGGGGCCGAGAGAACAGTTGAGTCCCACCGACAACGGTTTTACGTGCTGCACCGCATTCCAAAATGCTTCAGTAGTCTGCGCAGAGATCAGCGTCTCGCCGCCGCGTCCTACCGCAGCAGAGATCATCACTGGCAGTTCCCTGCCGTCCTGATCGAATACCTCACGGATGGCGACGAGAGCCGCCTTGGCGTTCAGCGAATCAAATATCGTCTCCACCAGAAGCAGGTCTGAACCGCCCGCTATGAGAGCACGCACCTGCTGCGCATAGGCTGCCTTAACCTGATCGAAAGTGACCACCCTGAACCCAGAATCATCCGCATCGGGCGAGTTCGAGAGAGACACGGTCAGCGGGCCAATTGCTCCAGCCACGAACCGTTGACGAGAGGTTGCTGTCCCAACACGATCGGCCCATTCACGACACTGCTGTGCCGATTTCTCATTGATCTCCCAAGCCAGATTATTGAGAAATGAATCGTCGATAATTTTTTGGTAGAACTCGGGATCCTTCCGGCCCCCGTGCTCCCGTGGATCGTCCACAAAGAATTCGCTCTGGGTGATGCTTGTCGCCCCGAAGGTGTTCGTCTCGATGATGTCTGCTCCAGCTTCCAGAAACCGGCGATGGATATCACAGATCATATCCGGCTGAGTCAGGGAGAAGAGATCTCCGTTGTTCAGCAGATCTTTGGTCGAGTTCTTGAAGCGCTCTCCACGGATATCCGCTTCCGCCATGCTATAGGTACGGATCGTCGTGCCCATCGCTCCGTCGATGATGGCAATTCGATTCTCAAGAATCTTTTCAAGTGGATGTTGGCGCGCTTTCGTCATGTCTCCCTAATGGCCTTGAGTGTGGCTACGTCGGTAATCCGCGCGAGTCAATGGCACCTGGCGGAACCGACCCCATTTCAGTTCATTTGCACTTCGCCCTAAAATCGCCAACTTCGGCATCTTAAGCATGCACTCTTTCATTATAGCGATATGCAAGCTTGGAAGAAGATGCAGGACTTTGGCGCGTGAGATCGTCGACTCGATCGTGAGCGAGCGACAGAAGACCCTCGGGTAGCGCACCCCCGAGGGTTTGCTTCATACGCGCCGATCACAGCTATCTTAGGCCTTGGATTGCCCGTTACTTACTCATATCGTATCGTCATTCAGCCATGTGTCAGAGCAACAACGCCTTCAGGATATTCACGTGGAGAACTCTACGGCACCAGTCTTCAAATCATAAAACGCACCGACGATCTTGATCGTACCGGCCTTCTCAAGGTCCGCAATTACACTGCTGTTTTTCTTGATGTTGGCGATGGTCAGATCGATGTTCGTGCGAGCCACCGCATCTACGAACTCTGGATTGTCGGCGGTGCGAGCCCCAGTGTATTTCGTTGCTTTGATGGCTGGCTGGATCTTCGCAAGCAGTTGCGTGAGATTGCCTAGCTTGGCGTTAGCAATTGCGCCAGCCACTGCACCACATGCCGAGTGACCCATGACGAGCACCACCTTCGCCCCGGCGAGCTTCGTAGTGAACTCCATACTGCCGAGAATATCTGGGTTTTCGATGTTGCCTGCGATCCGGGCGTTGAAGACATCGCCCATGCCGAGGTTAAAAAGAATCTCTGCCGGGGCGCGCGAATCGACGCAACTGAGTAGTACTGCAGCGGGAAACTGCCCGGAAGCCGTGGCTCTCTGCTCGGCAAGGAAGTCTCTAGGAATCTTCCGTCCTTCACGGAACCGGGTATTGCCTTCCTTCAACTTCGCGATGATTGAGTCTGGAGTCATCTGATCGCGAGCTTCTTTGGTTAGCGCCACAACTGGTGGCTCCTGAGGAGGGGCGGGAATTTCTGCAGGCTTCGTCTCATCCACTTTCGGGTTGCAACCGGCCAGCAGGCCGATTGCAGCTGCTGCGGTGGACGTCGTAACGAACACTCGCCTTGAAAGCAGGCGATCAGAATTTCTCTTTTCAGATTCAGTCATGTACGGGTCTCCTTGTAGGTGGCAAGCAGGGCCCGGGGTAAGAAATTCAACCTGTTCAAGCGTTGCAGAAAGCGTCCCAACTATATCAGTCTGGGATCAAGAATTTGTCAAGAAAGAAAAGGCACATGCACTTTCCTGAGATATATCGGGGTAAAGGTATACTTCCTCGTTTCGGCAGTCGGTGCGTACCCGTACCAGATTGCGCGCTCATCACTCACAACATCGATCAGTTCCGATTGACTAAACAGAGAGGCAATGGGCGAGAAGCTTTCAAACAATTCCAAACGTGCTTCGATGGAAATACTGAGGCGAGGTTTCTATGGAAAGAGATTAGACCAACGGTGTGCGGTTTTTACGGAGTTCGGCTAGGGGATAGAAGGTGCCACGCCAAGTGACGCCTCCCGCTTTGAGGGTGGTAAAGGCGGAACGAAGAATCGAATAGATGAAAAGTGCGGCTCCCGCTGGGAAGAGAACGGCGTACCAACTGGGAATTCGGCTATGTCGGCTGGAGAGTGCGTACAGTGCAGCGATGGAGGCGAGGGTAAGGAAGGCCGGGGTCCGAGTTTCGGGAAAGATGAGGCAGGTCACAGGACCGATGCAGAAGAGCGCGAGCCAAACGCATGCGAGTAGGACGAGCAGGATACGAAAGCGAAAGATGGCGAAGAGATTTTTGGTCATGACGTTGACGACACCCATGGCTCCGACGGCCCAGTGCAACGTGACCATACCGGGAGCGACGGCCACACGCTGACGGAGGCCAGCGAGTTTGACGCGACGGGCGAGGGTGAGGTCTTCGAGTATCTCCATGCGGAGGGCATCGAAGCCGCCGAGTTGCTGGTAGGCGGGAGTGCGGAGGAGATTGAAGGCTCCGATGCCTATGGAATCACGAATGGATTTGGGATCAGATGCGCGCCAGGGGCGAGTAGCCCACAGACCCATGACTTGAAGGTAGCCGAGGATCATGCCTTCGCCTGTGGTTTTGATGAGAGGAGTAGGGAAGGTGACGAAGTGGTCGGCTCGGGTAGCAACGGCCTGAGCCAGTGATCTGCGGATGGCTTCGGGTTGGAAGACGATATCGGAGTCGGTGAAGAGTAGGTAGTCGGTTTGGTGGATAGCGATGGCCTGACGGGCGGCAAAGGCCATGGCATGGGTTTTGCCAAGCCATCCGGCGGGAAGTTCTTTGATGTGAAGAGCGTAGAGTTTCGTGGGATTCTGTGTGGCGTATGTGTCGATGATCGCGCCTGTGGTATCGGTGGAACGGTCGTTGACGGCGATGATTTGGAGGTTGGGATAGTCCTGTTTGAGGAGGGATTCGATGGTAGCGGCGATGTCGGCGGACTCGTTGCGGGCAGGGACGATGACGGTAACGCTGGGTCTGCCTGTAGGAGTAAGGTTGTACTTCGAATCGAGGAGATTGGGAATGCGCGGAAGGCCGCAAGCCGCAGTGATCGCCTTCCATAGCCAGGCGAGTGCAATGAGCCATGCGATGGTTACGAGAGCGTATTGGAGGACGTGGGGCAAATACGAAATTGGGATTACGTAATGAGTTTCAAATCGTCCTTGACTTGGCTATGGATGGGGTGACAGCAGTCGTAATCAACCTGCTCGTGCCAGTTTACAGGGCGGCCTTCAGGGGTGAGGTCGAAGATATTCCACATCTGCTCGATGGTGCCGGCGTGGCGGGGGTCCTGATTTGGATCGGATGGGGCAAAGAGCATTTCGGAGGTCCAGAAGTGACGAATTTGATCGCCGTCGCGGTGAAAGACGGTGATGAGCGGGAGCTGGAGGCCCTCGGGTGATTCGGCGTGGTAGTCGTGCTTGAAGTTGTTGTTGGCGGCGGAGAGGAGACGAAGGTTGTTCCAGCCGCGTTCATGAGCGTAGGCGAGGATTCGGTCGAGCGGGGCCTTGGCGATGATGACGAAGTTGAATCCGGCTGCTTCGACATGTTTTGCGGTGCCGTTGAGGTTATCGAGCAAGGCTGTGCATGAGGGGCAGGGAGTGTCTTCGCGCTTGAGCTGGACGGTTGTGCCGTCGGAGGGGCCGGGGCGCGTGTCCTGTGGTTGGCGGGGGAACATGAAGTTATAGATGACAAGCGTGTTCTTGCCCGGGGCGAAGAGCTGGGAGAGCTTGATCCTGGTAGGTGTGCCATCGGGGCCGGGTGCGTCGAAGACGTAGTCCTCGGGGATGAGGCCGCCGGGCGGGAGGTTGCGGCGGGCGGCCGCCACCTCCTCCATGGCGCGACGAAGGCTGATCTCTTCGTCGAGAAGGTGGTTGCGGGCGGCTCGGTACTCGGGGGATTCGCCGGGGAAGGTAATGCTCATGGTTGCTCCTTGGGCGGTGATGTCAGGTAGTTGCGAGTTGCTCGGTGTGGAGGGGTGGAGCGTAGCGGGAGCCGATGAAGAAGATGATGGAAGCAAGAACTAGGGTGATGAGTGTCGACCCGAGGCCCAGGTTGAGGTTGCTGCGATCGCTAACGGCTCCGATGACGCGGGGGGAGATGGCGTCGCCGAGGGCGTGAATGATGAAGAGCTGTCCGGCGAGTGCGGTGGCGCGGATCTCGGGGCGGACGGCGTTGACTGTGGCTGCGTTGACAGGGCCGGTGCCGAGGAAGATGAGGAAGATTGCTATGGCGAGGCTGGGGATGGTGAGTGATTTGGGGCCGAAGAAGCAGACAAGTGCTGGTGGGACGGCGAGGGCTGCACTGATGGCGGGCACGAAGTAGAGGGCTTTTGAGGTGGTGCGGGACCAGCGTTGAGCGATGATGCCTCCGGTAATGGTTCCACCGAGGCCTGTGACTACGGTGATGGCTCCCATAAGGAAGGCCGCGGAGGACTGAGTATGGCCGCCGATGCGCTGGAGAAAGGACGGCATCCACCAGGAGATGCCGCCGAGCGAGAAGGTGACGGCGGCGTAGCCGAGGATGGAGGCAAGATAGGCTTTGTTCTTGAGCAAGGAAAGGACGGTTCCCTTCTCTAACTTTGCTTTGTCCTGCTGGCTTGCTCCACGGGCGGGTTCTTTCATGAAGAAGAGGATGAGGAGGGCGATGATGGCGCCGGGGATGGCGGAGACGATGAAGGACATGCGCCAGCCGAAGCGTTCGCCTACGGTGCCGCCGACGAGGTAGCCGAGGGCGGCGCCTACGGGT
This sequence comes from Edaphobacter sp., assembly GCA_035317185.1. Taxonomy (GTDB): domain Bacteria; phylum Acidobacteriota; class Terriglobia; order Terriglobales; family Acidobacteriaceae; genus Edaphobacter. Next base: position 120,276 of record DATHHN010000025.1, on the reverse strand, counting down.
ATGGCTACGTTGAAGATGGTGAGGACGCGGTTGCGTTGGCCTTCTGGGTAGAAGTCGGAGAGGATCGCGGGGGCGAAGATACCGAAGCTGGCCTCGCCTACTCCCAGGGCGGCGTGGCGGATGTTGAGCGAGTCGTAGGAGTGGACGGCGGCGGTGAGGAAGTTGATGCCGCTCCAGAAGAGGGCAGCGATGACGATCATGGGCTTGCGTGGGAAGCGGTCGCCCAGCCAGCCGGTGATGGGTGAGGTGAGCATGTAGGCGAGCATGAACCAGAAGGTGAGGGAGCCGATCTGCTCGTCGGTGATGCGGAACTCGCTTTTGACCTGCTCCTGGACACCGGGAAGGATATAGCGGTCGATGTAATTGACGAAGTTGAGGGCGGTGAGAAGAATGAGGGCGGTGGTCGCACCGGCGACTGCGGTGTAGCGGGTGGGTTTGGTCGCTGAGGCCATCTGTGGGGAAAGGATAGCAGGCGATCGATTGGCTCATGTGGTTCCGTTGCATGCCGGTACCCCTCCCTCCCTTCAAAAGCGTGCAAAGTATTCAAAATATGGGACATAGGTCCGCACTTCGGACGTACATCTTTCGTTTATGCGGTTAAATACAAAAGCCGGCTTGCGCCAGCTTTGTGGTTTTACTCCTGATTTAATGGTATCAGGGGCGTCAAGGGGTGGTGTGGAAAAGAGTGTCACAACGTGCGGAGGGTACGCGTCATTGCAGTGACGAACGAACTGTGGCCAGTGGAGATGGAGAGTCGGCGGCGGGTCGGAACGTGACTATCTTTTTGAAGGAGCATTCCATGCAATCGAGAATGAATCATCCCGTGGTGGTATTTCCTGAAGCGATGCAGGCTTTACAGGCTTTGAAGGCGGCCACGGAAAAGGGCAACGTGCCCGCACAGACACTTGGCCTTGTCGAGCTGCGCGCGAGCCAGATCAATGGATGTAGCGTGTGCGTTGACATGCACACGCGCATGATGAAGAAGGCAGGAGAGAGCGATGACCGGCTGTTTGCGGTGTCGGCGTGGCGGCATGCGCCGTACTTCAACGAGGCCGAACGTGCCGCACTGGCGCTTACGGAGGTTGTTACGCGACTCAGTGACCGATCGGACCCGGTGCCTGATGAGATATGGCAGGAAGCGGCACGGAACTACGACGAGAAGGCGCTTGCGGCTTTGGTCCTGTCCATCGCCAACATCAACGTCTGGAATCGCCTGAATGTCGCGATTGGACAGGTGGCGGGTGAGTGGAAGGGATGAGCGAGAGCTTCGAGGTAAGGTTCATCGGGAGGGTCGAGTCTTCGTTGGTCGATATTGACTCGGCTCCTCGACAGCCGGATGAGGGCGCGCCGAAGCATGGCTGGTGTTCGGACCAGAGATGATCGCGGTCTACCATCACTTCGACGTCAAAAAGGAAATCCCGCGCTGTACCCCGGACTGAGCGATCCAAAGGATACGCGATCTGCGTTGAAGACCGCGTTTGCCTACGCAGGCTAATCGATAATCCGAACTCCTCCACGCCCCACGAGTTCCTCGATGCGATCGATAAATAAGCGATCAGCAGCGACCAGAACATTATGTGGCTCAAGCACAGCGCAGAACTCGCCGGGTTCTTCCAGGTCAAGTAGTAGCTTTCCTTTACCTGGTGCTCCCATCAAGATTGAGTAAAGTTTCTCCAAAAGCGCCGTATCAGGATTATGCAGAGGAACTTTGATTCGCAACGCATCCGGCAGCTTCAGCTTTACGTCTTCAAGAGCTTGAATGCTGGAAATGGCCAGTTTTGGAGCCGAATCCTCTTCTCCACGCAGGACACCTTTGACCAACACTGGAACATCGATCTTCAGTTTCTCTGCGAGTTTCTCGTACGACTGTGGAAAAGCGATCAACTCGATTTTGCCGGTAGTGTCTTCCAAGGCAGCCTGTGCATACAGCTCACCGGAGCGTTTCGACTTCGCAACCTTGAGGCCCGTGATAACACCAGCTATCTGAATCTCGTTCTGCGGCTCTTCATTCCGCCCACGTCGAAAGACCTGTGGCTCCGGCTTCATTTCGATCGCTGTTGCGGTGTCGACAACTTTTAAATTGCGAAGCTTCTCGCGGTACTTATCCATTGGATGGCCGGAGACGAAAAATCCGAGCACATCCTTTTCGTTCTGCAGCCGCGTATGCTCATCCCACTCAGCCACACTGGGAAGACTATCCTCGGGACTGCTCGTCAGGCTGAGGTCCGAGTCGAAGATGCCAAATAGTCCATGCTGACCCGAGGCCTCGTCGCGTTGGGCCTTCTGAGCCCTCTCCATAGCTTTGTCGAGCGCAGCTGCTACTTGGGCACGATGTCCAAAGGCATCCATCGCGCCTGCCTTGATGAGAGATTCAAGAACTCGTTTGTTAAGCCGCGATAAATCAACCTTCTCGCAGAACTCCCACAAACTTGCAAACCCGGGTTTCCCTGTGGCCTTTAGCGTCGCTCGAGCAGCAATAATCGATTCAATCGCGTTGTGTCCAACATTCTTGATTGCAGCTAATCCAAAACCGATCGCCTTTCCTTTATCGGTAGTAATCGGAGTAAAGTTCGCATCCGAAACCTGAACATCAGGCGGAACTACAGAAATATTCATCTCACGACATTCAGAGATGTACTTCACTACGTTCTCGGGCTTTGAGGTTTCGCTGGTCAACAACGCCGCCATGAACTCCACCGGATAGTGCGTCTTCAGCCACGCCGTATGGTAAGCAAGCAGTGCATAGGCTGCAGAGTGTGACTTATTGAAGCCGTAGCCCGCAAATTGCGCCATCAGATCAAAGATCTTTCCAGCCGTATCCTTCGGATGCTTATTCGCGGCAGCGCCGGCCATGAACCGTTCCCGCTGCTTGTCCATCTCAGCAGCATCTTTCTTACCCATTGCTCGACGTAGCAAGTCGGCATCACCAAGTGAGTACCCAGCCAGAACGTTCGAGATCTGCATCACCTGTTCTTGGTAGACGATGACGCCGAGCGTCTCACGCAGAATCATTTCGAGTTCAGGTAGTTCGTATGCAACAGCACGACGGCCCCATTTCCGCTCGATGAAGTCGTCGATCATACCGCCCTGAATCGGGCCGGGCCGATAGAGCGCATTGAGAGCGGTCAGATCCTCCACCGTATTCGGCTTGTAGCGCCGCAGAACATCACGCATCCCCCCCGATTCAAATTGGAAGACTCCGGACGTAAGCGCTCTATGGAAGACCTGTTCGTACGTAATAGCATCGTCCAGCGGTACCATTGCCATATCAACATCGGTTCCAGTGGTGGACTTGAGTAGCTTCAGACAGTCGTCAATGACCGTTAGCGTAGTCAGGCCAAGAAAGTCCATCTTCAACAGACCCATCTTTTCGACGGCCTTCATGTCGTACGAGGTAACAATCGCCTCATCCTTTGTTCGCGTGACCGGCACTAATTCGGTCAAAGGCTTAGGCGCAATCACAACACCAGCCGCATGTACCCCAGCGCCACGCACCAGCCCTTCGAGCCGCATGGCGGTATCAATCAATTCTTTAATTTTTGGATCAGCATCGTAAGCGGCGGAAAGCGGGCCATTGTCCTGCAATGCCTGATTGATCGTGATCCCAATGGTCGTAGGGATCATCTTCGCGATCCGATCCACCTCACCGTAAGGCATCTCGAGCGCGCGTCCTACATCCTTGATCGCAGCCTTCGCGGCCATCGTGTTGAAGGTGATGATCTGCGCCACCTGATCACTGCCATACTTGCGCTTGACGTACTCGATCACCTCTCCGCGGCGATTCATGCAGAAGTCGATATCGATATCGGGCATCGAAATACGCTCCGGATTCAGAAAGCGCTCAAACAGCAGCTCATTCTGCAGCGGATCGATATCGGTAATCTCCATCACGTAGGCCACAAGCGATCCCGCAGCCGATCCACGGCCCGGCCCAACAGGGATTCCCTGCTCCCGCGCATACCGGATAAAGTCCCATACAATCATGAAATAGCCGGGAAATTTCATCTGTTTGATGATGTTTAATTCGCGATCGAGCCGAGCTTGATAATCCGGAATGGTCTTCTTCAAGAGACCGCGATCCCGCAGATGGGCTACGGCGGTATCCAGGCGCTTGAGAAGTCCCTCACGACAGACCTCCTCGAAGTAGCTTTCGAGCGTATGACCTTCAGGAACAGGAAATTCAGGAAATGGATTATCGACCTTGCTGAGCTTCAAATTGCAGCGGTCAATGAACTGCATCGTACGCGTGCAGACCTCAGGATGTTCTGAGAAGGTACGTTGCATCTCCTCCGCAGATTTGATGTAGAACTCCTGGGTATCGAACTTGAACCGGTTCGGGTCGTTCATACTACCGGCAGTCTGAACGCAAAGCAAAATTTCGTGAGCACGAGAATCATCGGCAGCGACATAATGACTGTCGTTGGTCGCAATCAAAGGAATATCGAGATCGCGTTCCATCCTGTAGAGGGCCTCACAGACCCCCTTGTCCGGCTCCAGACCGTGATCTTGGACCTCAAGAAAAAAATTTCCTTTCCCAAACATCTCTTCGAACTGCCCGGCGGTTCGTTTCGCCTCCTCGTACTTCCCTGCCATCAGGTGCTGATTTACCTCTCCCGCAAGACAGCCTGAGAAAGCGATAAGTCCCTCAGTATGCCGAGAAAGAAAGTCCTTCGACACACGAGGCTTACGATAGAAGCCGTGCAGCGCAGCTTCGCTTGTTAGCCGAACAAGATTTCGATAGCCAGTTTCGTTTTCTGCTAGCACAAGAAAATGCTTATACCCACCACTCATCTCGCGATGGTCGGCGGTCTCAGAAAGATAGAGTTCGCACCCGAGAATCGGCTTGAGGTCTTTCTTCTTCATCGCATCAAAGAAGTGGACAGCGCCATAAATATTGCCATGATCGGTCATGGCGGCGGCAGTCTGGCCAATGCTCTTCAGATGGGCGGCCAGTTTATCTACGTCGCACGCGCCATCGAGGAGAGAGTAATCAGTATGAAGATGAAGATGGGTAAACTCTGCTGCCATTCCTCCATTTTAGGCTTCCAAAGATCAGCCTGCTGCTGAGGAAAAGTAGGCCGAAATAGGCGTATAAAATCGGAGAGCGAGTGACGAAATGTTTCCTTTTGACTCAATTCGCTTGCGGTTGCGGGACAGAAAACGTCACGAAAGACTGCGTCTGGCGCAGCAATGGCCAATCGCCTCAGCCGAGATCAATCACTGGTCGGTCATCACCGCTGATGAGGAAATAGCATCATCGGCGACCCCCTATCAGATCGAGGCAAGCTTCCACTTCACCGTCAACGGCGAATACTTCGGCGGATATCTTCGCAGCGTCGGCCTAACCCACCACAGCGCTGAGACGATGGCTAAGGACAACCCCGCCATCAACGTCCGCTATGATCCAGCCAATCCCGACTCAGTCGCTATCCTTGCGGAAGACAACGTGGGCAATCTTCCGTTCCAGGTCATATCGGGTTAGTTGCCTCAGGAGTGAACAAGCTCCTCCGCCAGCTGAACGTAAAGATCGACGGCTTCCAGGAGCTCGCGTTTCGCAATTTTCTCGTTTGGCGTATGTGCCACGTGAATCGAACCGGGGCCTAGCAGGAATGGTTCCCCCCACGCAGTAAGCGACGGGATATCCGTAGTGAACTTCGCAACCATCGTGGGAAGGTTCCCAATCCTTCTCATCCGAACGAAGGGCAGCTCCAGACTGAATTGAACGTCGGCACGGTCGCCTACAGTCTTTACAATCTCTTGCTTGATTTGATCAGCAGGCCCCACTAGCCGGATCAGCAGATGAGCCTCTGCTTTATCCGCAATAACATTCGGCGCACGCCCACCCTCTATCAATCCAATATTCAAAGTCGATGGCCCAATCTCCGGCTCGACAGGCAGAGGCATCGCCAGCACATCGTTCAATGCGCCAACCAACTTATCGATAGCAGACTCGCCCAACTCGGGGTAGGCTGAGTGCGCCATGCGTCCTTTGGCGCGAATTTCCACACGCAGGGCGCCCTTTGAAGCGAGCGCAAGTCGATTATCAGTAGGCTCGCCATTGATGAGGAACCGTGATCCCTTCGGTGACAGATTGGCAATAGCTGCTCCAGCGGAATCACGTTCTTCGCCAACTACAAACAGCAATCCCACTTTCACGCCGGCTTCGCGGAGCCGATCAGCCGCGGCGACCTGTGCGGCGATGATTCCCTTTGCATCACAAGTTCCGCGGCCATACAAAAAATCATCGTCTTCTGTACATCCGAAATACGGTGGAACCGTATCCATGTGGGTCGAAAGCACAACATCCGGAGTTATACCCGGCATTGCCGCATACACATTAAACCGCTCACCTTTGCCAGCCCCAGGAGTATGTGTCTGATCCGGCTGTTCCACCGCCATCCGCTCAACCTCATAGCACTGGTCAACGAGATATTCATGCAAAAACTCCCCAGCTACTCCCTCGTGATACGTTGTGGACTCAATGTCGACAAGTTGCTTCGTGAGCTGAATAGGATCAATGGCCATATGATTCAGAATACGATACGGCAGATTGATAACCGCTCACGATAGATTCATAGACGATAAGCTGTAAGGGATGACCCACCCTCCAGCCACCCATCTTCGATCCATCGATGACCTCCATAGTCCAGGCGGCAAACTTGAAGCCGTGTTGAATACAGGCCGCGACGACGCCCCTTACGCCGCGCTCGTCTGCCACCCACATCCACTCGGTGGGGGCACGATGCACAACAAGGTGGTCTACAACGCCATGAAAGTCTTTACCTCGTTCGGACTGCCCGTACTCCGATTTAACTTCCGCGGGGTAGGTCTCAGCGAGGGCAGCTTCGACGAAGGCAGGGGGGAACAGGACGACGTTCGTGCTGCGCTCAACTGGATGGAAGTCAACTTGAACAAACCCATTCTTTTTGCGGGCTTCTCCTTTGGCTCCTACGTCGGCTTACGCTCCTGCTGCGGCGATCCCCGCGTCAAAGCGCTGATCAGCCTCGGCCTGCCGGTCCACGCCGAAGGTCGAGACTATACATATGGTTTTCTAAAGCAATGCTCTCAACCAAAGCTCTTCATTAGTGGAGATCACGACGCTTATGGGCCTCGTACGCAAGTGGAACACGTCGTCCAAACCGCAACCGAACCAAAGCGCCTGGTTTGGATTGAAGGAGCAGAGCACTTCTTTCAGGGAGTTCCTTCATCACCCGGCCCAAAGCTAAGTTTAATGCAGGACACAATCCGCATCTGGCTTCGGGAGCAGCTCGATCTGGTCCAACCCTGATTCAGGCCGCAGGCGGGGTGGTCGCCAGCCAATCATGCATCGCTTTGTTGCAGACATCGGGTTGCTCTTCAAATGGAATATGCCCTACTCCTGGAATCACTATAAGGCTCGACAGCGGAAGGATTCGCTGCAACTGACGCCCGGAACAAAGTCCAACGGCGCGATCGCGGTCTCCCCATATCAATAGCGTTGGCTTTCCCGCCAGATCGGCCAGCGCAGATCGCAAAATCCCCATATCCACTGACCAGCGACGGACAATCTGCAACACATGTTCGATCGTTCCGGGTATATGCAGGCCAGCGGTGTAACCTTCCAGTGCAGCATCGGTCACGCGACTAGGGTCTCCGTACATACGACTTAGTGCAGTCGCCTTCAGCATTCTCGGAAAAAGCGGGATCTGCCTCGCGAGCCAGACACCAAAGCGTGTTTGATAAAACCGGATGAGTTGATTCCCAAGATCGCAAAACGGATTAGCCGGAGCGAAAAGAATCAGCCTGCGGACACGATCGGCATGACGAGCCGCCAGCATCATCGCTACAGCCCCTCCATGGGAGTGTCCTGCAATGTCAACCTCGTCCAACCCCAGCGCATCCATGCACTCGGCCACCCTGTCTGCCGTCGCTTCAAGTCCGGCGTCAAGCCCAGGAACGCGTTCCGATTCTCCCATATTGAAAAGATCGACCGCGTATACCCTTGAGTCATCCGCTAGAAAGCTGATGTTCTGTCGCCAATTCTTTGCCGAACCGACTAGTCCATGCAATAACAAAAGGGGTTGTCCCGTACCAGCGCATTCGTAGTGAATCTTCATGCCGCCTACCAAGACAAATCCTTCCTCGATCTCGCGATGCTTCACATTGGACCTCTAATCTACGCAATATTACAGGAAGATTAAAATTTATAGGGTGCCCGTAAAGCTGATTCGCTTAGTGATATGCAGAAATAGTTATCTACTATTTAAGAATAGGTTATGATTTTCTGTAGATTGCTCTAGTTCGCTCCTAAGTATTCAATGTGTTCAACTGCTTATAAGCGATGTAGCGTTTGGCACTTGATGTGCTAATACAACATTGATCGTTATGAAAAACGCTGCTCAAACGCGTATTTTGGCAATCGCGCTCGCGTTGGCGACGCTGGCTGGATGCGTGCTCGCAGCTATAAATTTCCAGCGGGAGAGTAGTTTTGCAGTTCCGACTGATGGAATCTGGTGGATCGAGGCTCCTGGTGGTCTACGAGCCGAGAGAGTTCCCCCAAACTCCCCGGGTCAGCGTGCCGGCCTCCGTGAAGGTGACGTCCTCGTAGGCATTAACGAACGGCCAACCAACCGCTTGGCTCCCTTCGTCCGCGAAACCTTTCGTAGCGGCATCTGGGCTCATGCCACCTACTCCATTCTTCGACCTCCATCCCACACTTCCGATCTAAAAAATGCCGCGAAATTCGATGTACAGGTCATACTCGAACCCAAAGACCGTTCCATCAATCCGGGTCTGCGCTTCATAGCTTTGGTCTACCTCTGTATCGGGATCTATGTCCTTTTCCGCCGTTGGACAGCACCCAAGTCGACCCACTTTTACGTCTTCTGCCTCGTTTCCTTTGTTCTTTATTCCTTCAACTACACCACCGAGTTCGATACCTTTGATTGGATTATCTACTGGGGAAATATAGCGGCGGCGGCCCTTCAGCCTGCACTCTTTCTGCATTTTGCGGTTAGCTTTTCCAATGATTCGGGAGCGGAACGACGGACGAGACTTGGAAGACAGCTCCTGATTGTTGCTCTGTATTTACCTGGAATCTTTCTCGTCGGGCTGCAGGTTACCGCTCAACAACTTTGGTCAGCAACTGAGATTTTGCGTCATCGTCTCGACCAGATTTCGCTTGGCTACCTTGCGCTTTACTACGTCATTGCTGCGATCGTCTTCCTCTTCCGCTACCGCCGTGCCGAGTCGGCACTCGAACGACAACAGCTAAAGTGGCTCACCCGCGGCACGCTACTGGCGATTACGCCTTTTACTTTGCTCTACGTCATCCCCTATCTGGCCGACTTAGCCATTCCAGATCAGATGCAAAAGCTCGCCGTCCTTTCACTGGTTTTCGTCCCCCTTACCTTCAGTTGGGCCATCGTTCGCTATCGTCTGATGGACGTCGATCTCATTTTCAAACGAGGAGTTACCTACACGCTCGCCACGGCCTCCCTCGTAGGCCTTTACTTCGGCATCGTTGCGGTAACGGCCGAGATGGTTCACTCTCGCCTGCCTGCACTGCGCACCTGGGGATTACTCGCAGCTATCGTCATCACTGGTCTTATCTTCGATCCGCTCAAACGAGCCATTCAGGCTCGTGTAGACCGCATCTTCGATCAGAAGCGCTTCGACTACCGCGAGACCCTTGTCGAATTTGGACGCGGACTGAACTCGCAGACCGACCTGCGTGCCCTGCTTGACTCCATCGTCGAACGTCTCCCGCAGACCTTGCTGGTAACACGTGTCGCCGTCTTCCTCGCAGTGGAAAGCGACGGCACATCGCCAGCCAGACATTTCGATTTGGCCGCATCGCACGGTCTTACCGACCTGCAGGCTGCCGATCTGCGCTCGCTCGACGTAAACTTTCTCGACTTTGACCGGATAGGCGCGAATAACCACCTCTTCCTCGAAAATCCACAGCAGGTCCTCCGCCTACCCGAAGCACAGCGCCGTACTGCTGGCCGTCTCGACCTCAATTACTACCTACCTTGCCGAGTCGGTAATCACAAGGGCGGAGGCACCCGCACAGTCGCTGTCATCGGCCTCGGTCGGACTGACGACGGCGACTTCCTTTCCAGCGAGGACATGGAGTTGCTCGAGTCCCTCGCCGGCTACATCGGCATTGCCATCCAAAACGCCCAGCTCTACCAGCGCCTCGAGCAGAAGATCACCGACTTTGAGCGCCTCAAGGAGTTTCACGAGAACATCGTCGAATCGATCAACATCGGGATCTTCGCCGTCGATCTCGACGACAAGATTGAGAGCTGGAACACGCAAATGGAGGTTATGTATGCGAAGCCACGCATCGACGCTCTACGCCAGTCTCTCTCCGCCGTTTTTCCGCCAGACTTTGTCACTCGTTTCAATAGTGTCCGCGACGAACATGGCACCCACACACTCTACAAGTTCCGCCTTACGCTTCCTACCGGCGAGATGCGCATCGCAAATATCGCCATTGCGCCTCTAGTCACACGTAACTTTGTTACCGTAGGTCGCATAATCCTCGTCGACGACATCACGGATCGCATCCAACTCGAGACGCAACTAGCACAATCGGAAAAGCTGTCTTCTATCGGTCTGTTAGCGGCCGGTGTCGCTCACGAGGTCAACACGCCGCTCGCCGTTATTTCCAGCTACGCTCAGATGCTGACTAAACATATGCGTGACGACGAGCGTCTGGCTCCTGTACTCGAAAAAATTACCCAACAGACCTTCCGGGCATCAGAGATAGTTAATGGTTTGCTTAATTTCTCTCGCACCAGCGGAACCGAGTTCGCCAGTGTAGATCTCAATGAACTCCTCCGCGATACCGTCGCGCTTATGGACCATCAATTCAAAACCGCGCAAATCCGCGTCGAAACTAATTTGGATCCACAACTTCCACGCATTCATGGAAATCGTGGCAAGCTGCAACAGGTCATCCTAAATCTGATGCTCAACGCTAAGGACGCCATGTTCGGAACGCCGAACGCATCGCTGCGTATTGCGACCTTCACTGGAGCAGGCCGCGTCCTTGTTCGCATTCAAGATTCCGGCGCGGGCATCGAACGCGAACACCTCCACCGCATTTACGATCCCTTCTTTACCACCAAAACGAAGCCGCAGGAGGGTGCTCACAAAGGCACCGGTCTCGGTCTCGCCGTCAGTTACGGCATCATGCAGGAGCACGCCGGAAAGATTCATGTCGAGAGCGAACTCGGCGTCGGTACGGCCTTCCAATTAGAGTTTCCTGTTTCAGGCGGTCGTGCCGTCGTTGCAGCCGATGCGCAAGAATTTGAGAGGAAGACAATTCATGCCTGAGACAACCGAGATAGTCACCGAATCTCAATCGCCAAAGGCGCCCGACCACATTGCTGGCAGTTCTCGAATCCTCATCATCGATGATGAGGCAGCGATTCGCGAATCACTTGAAACGCTACTCACACTCGAAGGCTTCTCTGTCAGCATGGCCTCCGACGGCCCCTCTGGAATGGAACTCGTCTCAAAAAACGAGTACGATCTACTTCTGCTTGACCTCGCCCTACCTGGCGAAAGCGGCATCGATCTTTTGCCACGCATCGTCGAGACACAGCCGAACCTTCCTGTCATCATGATCACCGCCTTCGGCACGGTCGGCAACGTCGTTGACGCCATACGGGCCGGCGCGGAAAACTTCGTCCAGAAACCGTGGGACAACGAGAAGCTTCTCGCTGACATCCGTACGGCCATCGCGCGACATCGTGCCGAAGAAGAGATCGTCCAGCTCAAGCGCACGCTCAAGTTGCGCTACAACTTTGAGAACATTGTGGGCAAAAGCGATCCAATGCTGCGTCTCTTCGACCTTGTCGCTCAAGTCGCACCCAGCCGTTCGACCGTTCTCATTCAGGGCGAAAGCGGCACCGGCAAAGAGCTTATCGCCAAGGCCCTCCACGCAAATTCGCCTCGCCGTGACCGCCCCTTCGTCCCCGTTAATACAGGCGCAGTGCCTTCTGATCTTTTGGAGTCGACCCTCTTTGGCCACGTAAAGGGCGCCTTCACCTCCGCCGTAACGGCAAAAAAGGGCCTATTCGAAGTTGCCAACGGGGGTACGCTTTTTCTCGACGAGATTGGCACCATGACCATGGATATGCAGGCCAAGATCCTGCGGGTCCTGCAGGATCGCCGCTTCATGCATCTTGGCGGCACACAAGAGATCCAAGTCGACGTCCGCATTATTGCCGCCACCAACGTCAAGCTGCAGGAGGCAGTTCGCGAGGGCCGCTTCCGCGAAGATCTCTTCTACCGCCTCAACGTCATCACCCTTGAGCTGCCCCCTCTTCGCTCCCGACGCGAGGACATTCCTCTGCTGGCCGCGCACTTCCTCAAGTTCTACGCCGACGAAAACGGCACAGGCGAGCGCGTCCTCACTCCTGAAGCTCTGAGAATCCTCATGGACTACGAATGGCCCGGAAATGTTCGCGAGCTCGAGAACGCCATGGAGCGCGGCGTCGTCCTTTCCACCTCAAAGGTCATCACGCCCGAGCTGCTTCCCGCGCAACTGACCGGAAATACTTACTCCGCCACCTTACTTGAGCACGAACCAAACGCTTCTCTTTTCGACTTGATGGAGGAGATCGAGCGTCGCATCATAGCCGACCGTCTCGAACGCTGCCACTGGAACCAGACCGAAGCCGCAGAATACTTTCGCATACCGCTCTCTACCCTCAATCAGAAGATCAAGCGTCTCAACGTAGAGATCAAGAAGCGAAGCCGCGACTAGCTTCCAGGCTGAATAACAATCTTCATCGAATCAGCCTGTGGATGCGAAGCGAGATCAATCGCAGCAACGGCATCCTCCAGCGAAAACCGGTGCGAGATCAGATTCGTAAGATCGAATCCACTACGATATCCAGCAAAGACCATCTCCGTCACCTCATCCTGAATTGCAACCGAGGCACTATAAGATCCCATTAACGTCTTCTCATCCACGCAAACAGCCGCGGGATCAAACTGGACCTCTCCATGCTGCGTTTGCGCGAAAAGCACCACACGCCCGCCCGGTCGAACCGAGTCCATTGCTACTTTAATCAAAGCATCGCCGCCAACGGCCAGCAGCACAACATCGGCACCTCGCCCCTCTGTAGCTGCTTTCACCGCTGCGGTGACATCGCCCCTTGCATCCAGTGGATGCATCAAACCAAACTTCGCCGCGACCGCATGACGTTCAGCATACAGATCGCTTGTCAAAACCGTAGCGCCTGTTTTTTGCGAGAGCGCGGCCAGAAGAATCCCAATCGGCCCTTGGCCAATCACCAGTACCGTCTCGTCTGGCTCCAGGCCAAGTAGCTGAACGGCTTTGTAACAGGTATTCACTGGCTCAAGAAACGCAGCTTGCTCAAACGGAATCTCCTCGGGAATCTTGACCAACCCGCGCTTCACGATCCAGTCCATTACGCGAATGTATTCAGCAAAGCCACCGCCAGAAGGCGCAAACCCAGCCGTACATCCAACTTTCTTATAGACGTCGCATTGTGCAAATGTCTGCTTGCGACAGTAATAGCACGCGCCACAAGGAATGTGGTGATAAGCCATTACACGGTCGCCCACCGCAAAGCCACACACGCCCTCACCCACGCGGACAATCGTCCCTGACAGCTCATGCCCGAAGATCCGTGGAGCATCATGCGATCCAGTATGAATCTTCTTCAGATCCGTACCGCAAATCCCGCATGTATGGATTTTCATCAGGACCTCACCCGGTCCGATCTGCGGCACAGGAACCGTCTCGATACGAACATTGTTGACACTACGGTAAACGGCGGCGCGCATGGTTGCTGGGATCGTCTGACCTGATTGCTGTTCTTCTCTCAAAGTGCTCCTCAAACTCTCTGCCGATACCAGTTTAACTGTGACTCCAACTCAGCTGTAAGTGCCTCAATGGCTCTTTTGCTATTGCCCGCAAGCTGAAAAAGCTTGGCCCACATCTTTGGTTGAACCGTAGCATATGCTGCAAAGGCCGCCTCACGAAACTGGCCATCATGCGTGGCGAACCGCGCCAGTTCCTCCAACTCAAATGTTGCCTCATCAGAGATCGCTTTAATTGCGCGAAAGCCAAGACCACGCGCGCGCGAAAGCCGTGCTACCGTTGCCGCTTCCATATCGACGGCACTCGCTCCGTACGAAGCAAACAGGCGCTTTTTCTCCTCCACACTCGCAATACCTGGCCCACTAACCAATATCTGATGAAACTCCGAGTCGCTAAATCTCTCGCCAGACTGTGTATCAACAACAATCCCGGCTCGCACAATCTCTCCCACTCGCAAAGCCGGGTCGCAAGCCCCCGCCAAGCCAACCGACAATAAAGCAGTGACTGGCTTGATCGACATGGCCGCTTGCACTGCCAACGTAGCGCGAGAAGCACCCATGCCAGCGCAAGCGACCACACCCAGGTCATTGGTATAGACAACAATCTTTCCCGGCAACCGATGTTCCCGCCAGCCGCGAACCAAGTGCTTCACCTCTCGCGGCAGAGCGGCAATGATAGCTGGACACTCTCTCATGAAGATATTTTGTGGTAGGCAGGAACATAGCCATTGGCGACGAACCAATCAATAGCCGAGCGCATAGCGTTATAGATCGGAATCGCTTGAAACCCGAGCTCGCGTTCTGCTTTTTTCGAAGATGCAAACATCATTTTTTTGCCCATCTGAACGGCCTCTACTGTAGCTCGCGGTTCCTTGCCACGAAGTTTTCCGGTGATGTTCTCATCGAAGAAAGCAAACGCCATGGCAACCGAGTGCGGAACCTTCATCTTAGGTGAAGGTAAACCGGTAATCGCAGACATTCGATCCAGAATCTGTTTCAAGGTAAGGTTTTCGCCCCCCAAAATATACCGTTCGCCAGGTGTTCCACGGTCGAGCGCAACCACATGCATCCGCGCCACCTCGACTACATCCACAAGGTTGAGCCCCGTATCAACGTAAGCGGGAAATTTCTTATTCAAAAAATCCACAATGATTCTGCCCGTGGGCGTCGGCTTTACATCGCCCGGTCCGATAGGCGTCGTTGGATTCAGGATCATCACATGCTGCCCTGACCTGGCTGCCTTGATAGCCTCCAACTCACCCAGAAACTTTGAGCGCTTGTAGTGGCCAATCATCTCTGCCAGCGAAACCGGTGTATCCTCATCCACTATTGATCCGTCAGTCTTGAATCCCATCGTCGCGACACTGGACGTATAGACCACACGCTGGACGCCGGCCTCACATGCCAGTCTCAGCAGTTCCCGCGTTCCATCTACGTTGGCCGCATACATCTCCTGCGGATCGCGCACCCACAATCTATAGTCCGCCGCCACATGCACCAACGCATCACATCCAGCCAGCGCGGAGCGCAAACCTTTAGGCTCTCGCAGATCACCAGTTACCACCTCAGCATCGATTCCCGCAAGCGCATCCAACCGGCTCGTCTGCCGCGTCAGCAGTCGAAGCTTAGCGCCTTCCGCCGCATATCTCCGGGCCACATGGCCACCCACAAAGCCCGTCGCTCCCGTTATGAATACGCGCACGCTCTAACCTTATGCTGCGAACGCAGCGAATGAAGCGCTATATGAATAGCGTGATAAACCTATGCCGTCAAAGCGCCTCAGTCCAGCTTTTCCGGTTCTATTTGAATATTCTTTTCGCCAGCGGCTTTCTTCTCCCAGTACTTTTTCACCCAAGCCTCGAAGGTTTTACCAGCTGCTGTATCCCGGCCGCTAAACGCAAGGGCAGCAATATCCGCATACGCTACATTTACCTTGGTCTGCTCCTTGGAAGGAATAATACGAACAAAGGAATCGCTCAACGAAGAGCCAGAGCGTCGATCGAAGAGATATCCTTCAACCTTCGATCCATCCTTGCGCGTGATAGTCACATCGCCTCGATAGTCAAACGCTTTTTCGAGTGCCTCCCGGACCTCGGCCTCGCTCGCCAGCTCAGGCACCCAACCCTCAAGTTGTTCACGCTCGCGCCCTGCAGCAACTTCGATCTCATCCGGATTCACATGCGATAGTTGCTCGATTTTCGCTGCTTCCTGCGCCTCAGTCGCCATATCAGTCTCCAGAAACTCCCTGCAACTCGTTCGCACCAGTTGTCTGTGTAGCCGCAATTTGAACCAATGGCCCCTCGTGGGCAGGCTTCCATTCATTCAGAAGCTTCATCGCGCCGTCGTCTTCATACTTGCTGAAGAAAATAGCCTTTGCAGTCTGCAGCAAACCTTTGATCGAGCCAAATGTATAGTTCACACCACTGGCTTCGTATCCCGAGTGCACCATGCAGTTCGCGCACTGCGGATTCCCACTCTCCGTACCATAGTTCGACCACTGTACGGTTTCCATCAATTCTTTGAAGCTGTCCGCATAGCCATCCTGCAGAAGATAGCAAGGCTTCTGCCAGCCGAAGATACTAAACGTCGGCATCCCCCATGGAGTACAGGTTAAATCCTTCTTGCCCATCAGGAACTCCATAAAGATAGGCGAAGCATTGAAGCGCCATGTCTTCTTGCGGTTCGAAAGAATTGACCGGAATAATTTCTTTGAACGAGCTCTGCCAAGGAAGTGTTTCTGGTCGGGAGCTTTATCGTACGTATAACCGGGCGAAACCATCATGCTCTCAACACCGGCTACCATCAACTCATCGAAGTGTGCACGAACACTGTTCGGATCGGCGCCGTCGAACAGCGTCGTATTCGTTGTCACGCGAAAACCTGCAGCCACCGCGACCCGTACTCCCTCCATCGCAATGTCGTAACCACCCTCACGGCATACCGAAAAGTCATGGTGTTCCCGTTGTCCATCCACGTGGACCGAGAACGAAAGATATTTGCTCGGTTTGAAGAGATGCAGCTTCTCTTTCAACAGAAGAGCATTCGTGCACATATAGACATACTTTTTCCGTGCCACGAGCCCTGCAACAATCTCAGGCATCTGCGGATGCAGCAACGGCTCTCCGCCCGGGATCGCGACCATTGGTGTCCCACACTCTTCCACCGCTTTAAAGCAGTCCTCAGGCGAAAGCTCGGCCTTGAGGATGTGCGTCGGGTACTGGATCTTTCCGCAACCGGCACATGCCAAGTTACAGCGGAACAACGGCTCCAGCATCAGCACCAATGGATACTTCTTGCGCCCCATCAGCTTCTGCTTCAAAACATAAGTTGCAACCGTCCAGGCTTGCGAGACTGGCACTGCCATCGATGTCTCCTCCAACAAAAATGTACGGCAACGTCAATTGCTACGCTGCGGCTTCTTCTGATTCCTTTTCCATGGCGCGCTTATAAGTCGTCAGCGCCAGCAATGGAAAGTAGTCCCGGTACAGGTGATACGCGAGATAGAACACCCGCGGGAACCCCGTTCCCGTATAAATCGCTTCCTGGTTACGCCCTGCGGCCGATTCGTCCCAGCTACCATTTTCCTTCTGCTTCGCAACCAGCCAGCGAATGCCCTTGGCCACGGAGTCGCTTCTCGTATCGCCAGCCGCCAGCAGCCCAAGGACCGCCCACGCCGTCTGCGAAGGTGTGCTCGGTCCAATACCGCGAGTCGAGGGATCGTCATAGCTTCCGCACGTCTCGCCCCATCCGCCGTCCGCATTCTGCACCATGCGAATCCACTCTGCCGCCTGCTGAATAGCAGGTTCGTGGTTCCAAACACCCATTGCCTCCAGGCCGCGTAGCACCAGGAACGTCCCATACAGATAGTTCACGCCCCAGCGTCCAAACCAGCTTCCGTCTGACTCCTGTTCCTTCAGGACAAACTGGATAGCCTTCTCAACTCGCTTATCGCGACGGTCATAGCCGTAGTTCGCGAGCATCTCCAAAATGCGTCCCGTAATATCGACTGTCGGCGGATCCAACATTGCATTATGGTCGGCAAACGGAATGTATTGGAAGATCATCTTCGTGTTATCGCGGTCGAAGCTGGCCCATCCGCCGTTCTTGCACTGCATCGCGAAGATCCAGTCCAGCGCACGCTGCGACACATCATGTTGATTCCGTTCCCGCGGATGTGCGACGCAATTCAAGGCAAGCAATACCTGTGCAGAATCATCAACATCCGGGTAAAACTCATTGTTGAACTCGAAGTACCACCCACCCGGCTGCACATTGGGCACCTTCACCGCCCAATCGCCCTTCTGCCGAACCTCTTTCGAGAGCAGCCAATCAGCCGCCTTCACCATGCGCGGATCGTCCTTCGCCACACCAGCTTCACCCAGCGCATAGACAGCCTGGGCGGTATCCCAAACCGGCGAAACACAAGGCTGCATCCGGAATGTCGGCGTCGGATAGTCAGGTTCGCCATCAGGATTATCGATGCCAAGTTTTTCAAACTCGTCCATGGCACGTATCAGTTGAGGATCGTCGACCGTATAACCCAAACAAAACAGCGCAATGATGGCATTCAACATGGCTGGATAAATGGCGCCAAGACCATCGGACTTCTCAAAGCGCTCCAGCATCCACTTTTCCGCGTGCCGCAGCGCAACCTTACGCAGTGGACGAATATGAACCCGTTCAGCCCAGTGGGCGATGCGATCCATCGCAAGGAAGACGTTTCTCCAACCGAGAATGCGCTTCTTATCCCACTTCAAATGCAGATGCGCATGTTCCCGCCCACCCACGAACAGTTCATCAATCCCCTGTTCCGGAGCTATCTTCTTGAACGGCTTCTTCGCATACGCAATCGACAGCGGCACCAGAATCGCTCGTGACCACGAAGAAATCTCGTAGATATTGAAATAGCACCACTTCGGAAACAGCACGATCTCAGGCGGAACCGCCGGCACAGCGTCGTACTCATACTGACCAAGAAAGCAAAGATAAATCTTCGTAAAGGTATTGCACTCGGTCACGCCGCCATTCGCGAGAATCCACGTCCGCGCCTTCTCCATCACCGGATGATCAGGCGACCACCCCATCAGCTTCAGCGCCAGATAAGCCTTCACGCCAAGCGAAATATTCGAAGGCCCATTCGGATAGATACTCCATCCGCCGTCTTCATTCTGGTGGCGAAGAATCTCATTGACTGCCCGTTCCATCTTCCCGATATCCCCTGTACCCAGCAGGACATGCAAAAAGATGTAATCGGACTCGAGCATACTGTCCGCTTCCAACTCACCGCACCAATACCCATCAGGATGCTGCAGACCAAGTAGCCAATCCTTCGCTCGCGCAATACCTTTGGCGACGTGCTCCAGTCCCAGATCCATCCGCCCAAAGCGCGGCTGCGAGGACTGTGTGACTGTCTGCGGATTACTTGAAAAGTTACCCATGATAAGACAAACTCTCTGACTGCCTCTCGTGCGATTACTGTGCTACGGGGGGAGCCGACGCAATAGCCTGAACGATCTCTGGCGGTAAACCAAAGCGTACGTTCTCCGGCATTACTTCCACTTCGTCAACAGAGCCGTACCCCATCGACTGCAGATACTCAACAACGTCTTTCACTAGAACTTCCGGCGCAGATGCACCAGCGGTAACAGCAACTGTATCCACGCCATCGAGCCATTCCGGCTCAATCGCGTCCGCCCTGTCAATCAGATAAGAGTTTGTGTCCAAATTCTTGGAGACCTCAACCAGACGGTTGGAGTTCGAGCTATTGCGGGACCCTACTACGAGTACAAGATCCGCGCTGTGTGCGACATTCTTGACCGCCGTCTGACGGTTCTCTGTCGCATAACAAATATCCTGCGCGTGGGGTCCAATAATATTGGGAAATTTTTTCTTAAGCGCCTCGATCATGTACCGCGCTTCATCGAGCGAGAGCGTCGTCTGTGTCAAATACGCAACCTTGTTCGGGTCGGGAACGACTAACGCTGCAACTTCTTCGACAGTCGAAACTACCTGGGTTACATCGGGAGCCTCACCCTGAGTTCCCTCAACTTCCTCGTGGTCGCGGTGGCCTACCAAGACCAAGGAATACCCTTGTTTTGCAAACTTGATCGCCTCGACATGGACTTTTGTTACCAAAGGACAGGTGGCATCTACAACCTTCAGGCCCCGCTCCTTGGCGCGTTCGCGAACCGCAGGCGAAACACCATGCGCCGAATAGATCACTCGCGCACCTTCCGGAACCTCATCCAGTTCATTAACGAAAATCGCACCCTTCTTTGCTAGGTCATTGACGACATAGCTGTTGTGCACAATTTCCTTACGAACATAAATGGGTGCACCGAATGTCTCCAAAGCAATCCGGACTATGTCGATAGCTCTTACGACGCCCGCACAAAAGCCGCGAGGCTTGAGAAGGAGAACGCGTTTTGTTTTCGATGTAGTGCCATTGTCGGTAATTGCTGCGTGGTCAAGAGCGGTTGTAGTCACGCCTTCCAGTATACCGTGTCTGGACTGCCTTTGTCGGCATTATTGAACCACTTTTGGTGCAAAAGCGTACCTTCTCCGACTCCGCCTCTATATCCGTAGATCATTTTTTTCTCAAAGTCTACTGCCCATGCACCCAGGATGCCCACAATTACATTTTAGCGTCGTAACGTTCTTGGCATCTTGGCAATAGGTGGAACAGTACTTTTTGCCATCAGCAGGAATGCAAACTACAACCCTGCATCGCGCATTTTTTGGGTTCATTCGCCATTGAAACCCCCCAGGTACAGCTTCCCCTTCGGATGCCGTGGACCACAAGAGGTTTGCCTAGCGACTACTCCCAAGCAGATGTTCGGCGTGCTTTAGGCTGGTCTCCGTCAACGTCGCCCCACTTAACATCCGTGCGATCTCCTGCGTTCGCTCTGCCTCTTCCATCAGCCGAACATCCGTTTGAGTCCGTCCGCGTTTTTCCGTCTTCTCAATCAAAAAGTGTTGGTCCCCAAATGCCGCGATCTGAGGTAGATGCGTAATACATAGCACTTGCTGCCCCTTCGAAAGGGTTTTCAGCTTTCGTCCAACGGCCTCCGCCGCTCTGCCGCCAATTCCAATATCGATCTCGTCGAACACCAGCGTCCGAGGAAGCACAGCCTTTTTCTTTCGTCCCGAAGACCCCTCTTCCACCGTCACCTTCAGTGCCAGCATCACCCGCGACATCTCGCCCCCGGATGCAATCTCATGCAGCGGCTTCAGCGGCTCGCCCGCATTCGTCGCAATCAGACACTCCACCTGGTCCCATCCATGCGCAGTCCAGCTCGACTGAGCTTGCACCATCGTGACGCGAATCTTAAATTTCGTACTCATCGCCAGATCGTTGATCTGCACCTCGGCCAGCTTCTCCAACTTCTTTGCCGCCTCCGTTCTTACCGCAGTCAGCTTCGTTGCAGCAGCTTGATACGCTGCAGCATCCTGCGATTCCTTTGTCTTCAACTCCGCCAACAGCACGTCTCTATTCTCGACCTCCGAAAGCTTCCTCGTCGCCTCTGCGCCAAAAGCAATCACCTCAGCCAGTGTCTGCCCATACTTTCGCTTCAGCCGATCCAGAGCCGCCAGCCGATCTTCAATCTCCTCCAGCCTTCCCGGAGCAGCATTGATGTTCTCAGCAAAGTCCCGCACCTCAGTATCCACGTCTTCAACGATCGCCTTCGCCGCGGCCAACTGCTGCGCCTGCTCCTGAAACCGCGTATCGTACCGAGCCAGCTCTTCTAGATGCTTCAGTGCCGCGCCGAGCGTGCTCTCAGCTGAACTCTCCGCCTCATACAAAACCTCGTGCGCATTCATGGCCGCCGCATACAGTTTTTCGGCATTCCCCAACACGCGCTTCTCAGCCTCAAGTTGAGCATCCTCATCCTCCGCAACCAGTCCGGCCTGATCGATCTCTTTACTCTGAAACCGCCAAAGATCTGCCATCCGTAGCCGGTCCTGCTCATCAGCCTGAAGCTCTTCCAGTTTGTTTATTGTCGCCTCCCAGGCTGCAAACGCTTCAGCAAGCGCGTCCACGGATATCTCCCCAAATCGATCCAGCAGAATCCTCTGCTGCGTCTGATCGAACGAACCCATTGTCTCGTTCTGTGCATGGACAAGTGCAAGCTCCGGAGCAAGCTGTCGCAGCACCCCAACCGTAGCCGGCTGGTTGTTAACAAACACCCGCCCTTTGCCATTAGCCAGGATCTCGCGCCGCAACAGGATATGGTCCGACTCCGAATCGATCCCGTTCTCCTCCAGAATCGCCTCAGCTCCAGCGGTCAGCTCAAACACACACCCCACCACAGCCTTCTCGGCCCCATGACGAACTACGTCGCTCGAAGCCTTCCCTCCCAGCAACAGCGCGAGCGCATCGATCAGAATCGACTTTCCCGCACCTGTCTCACCCGTCAGCAGGTTCAAGCCCATCCCAAATGTGGCGACCGCACGGTCGATCACAGCATAGTTTTCCGCGCGCAACTCCAGCAACATAGAGGCCTCAGCAACAGCGTATCGCGAGAATAGCAAACCTCGTTGTGAACCATCATTGGAACAGCATCCGCACCAAGGCAGATGCTCCTGTCCGCATCTCACCGAATCCCCGTTTACACTAAATTCAGGTGGACAAAATAATTATGCTCTGGACCCTCGCCCTCGCTCTTCGTCTCTTCCAGGAAGACCCCGCTTCCGCGCCACCCGCGGCAGCCAGTAGCAGCGCCCTCGCGGAGATGATTCACAACAGCGGCCCGATGGCTTTCACGGTGCTCATCCTCCTGCTCTTCTTCAGCATCTTCTCCTGGGCCATCATGTTCTCCAAATGGCGAAGTTTCAGCAAAGCCCACATCCAGAGCCAGCGCTTCCTCCGAGCCTTCCGCAAATCCAGCCGCCTCAGCGAAATCGCCTCCGTTGCCGACCAATTCAAGCCCAGCCCTCTCGTGGCCGTATTCACCGAGATCTACGATGAGTATCAGCGTCAGAACGGCGGCCGCGGTCTTCCCCGCAATCCCGTAGGTCTTGAGCGCGCCGCTCAAACCGCCTCCTCGGAAGCCCTCACCGCCATGGAGAGTCGTATGACCTGGCTTGCCACCATTGCGGCTATCGCTCCCTTCATTGGCCTCTTCGGCACCGTCATGGGCATCATCGATGCCTTCCACGGCCTCGGCACCGCTGGCGCCGCGACCCTGCGCGCCGTAGCCCCAGGCATCTCGGAAGCACTCATAACCACTGCCGCCGGCCTCATCGTCGCCATTCCTGCCGTTATCGGTTACAACCAGCTCACTGCCCGTCTGCGCGAGTTTGGCGCTCGTATGGATGACTTCGGTCGCGAACTGCTCAACGCCATCGAAAACGCCGCGATGCTCACTCCACCGCAGCAGCCCCCAACGCACGTACAGCAACCAGTCGTCGAAGAACCCCGCCGGAGGGCCTTCTAGCAATGGCCTTCTCCTCTAAAGGACGCACTCAGACCACATTGGCCGAGATCAACATCACGCCGCTGGTCGACGTCGTCCTCGTGCTTCTGCTCATCTTCATGCTCACCGCACCCGTCCTTCAATCCGGCGTAGAAGTAGCCATCCCGAAGACGCGTTCCGTCAATCAACTCACCGAAGAGCGCATGGTCGTCACCATCGACAAGGAGCAGAACGTCTTCCTGCAGGACAAGCCCGTCAACGTCAACGCCCTTCCTGCTATGCTCCGCACCACTGGCAAAGGCGACCCTGCCAAGCGCATCATCTACCTTCGCGCCGACGAGCGCGTTCCCTTCGGAGCCTTCGCCTCCGTCATGGATGCCGTCAAACAAGCCGGCATCACCAACATCAGCATCGTTACTCAGCCTTTGCAGAAGTAGGGTCGCCATGGCCACTCACGTTACCTTTACTCGCAATGGCGACCCTACCGGCGAAAACTTCGGTTCTAACTTCGCCAGCTCCATCTTTCTGCACCTCCTCATTGCCGCCGTCATCTTCGGTGCGGCCCTCCTCTCCCACAAGCGAGGCGCAAGCTGGGGCGAAAACGCCAGCACTGCCGGAGCCATCCAGGCCACGATGGTAGCCTCTATTCCGCTTCCCCCTAAGCAGCGCGAGCTCGACACAGGCGTCCTAACCTCTGAATCCCCAAGCCCCGCGCCTATCGTCGCCAAAGAACGTACCGAGCCTCCACCGGCTCCCAACGAAGTAGCCATCCCCGAAAAAACCAAGCCGATCAAGCAGGCCGAAAAGCCAACACCCGCCCCACCAAAACACCCGCAACCCGCACCTGAGCAACCCACAAAGGCTGCCACCGGCGAAACCGCAGGTATCCGCATCCCGCAGGCTACGATGGAGCTCAAAAACGGCACCGCCAGCATATCCGTCGAGGACCGCACCTTCGGAGCCCGCTTCGCCTACTATGTCAACATCGTCAATCAAGGAGTAGCGAAAAACTGGTACACCCAGGAGGCCGACCCACGCGCCTCCCTCGGCAAGAGCGTCACACTCACCTTCGACATCAACCGCGACGGCGTCCCCTCCAACGCCCGCGTCGAAACCCGCAGCGGCTCCCCCTCGCTCGACCTCTCCGCCATGCGCGCCGTTCAACGCGTCGAAGGCTTCGGCCCTCTCCCCGCCGGTGATCACATTACCGTCGAGTACACCTTCCACTACCAACCCAAATAGTCTCAAAATGGTCCGAAGTATCTCGTTTGATTACTTCAATTCATACTTTCGGGCACCCTATCCCACATTGTTTGCGTCTACGATAGAAGAGATGATTTTCAGCACCGTTCGATCCTCCATCGCACACTCCGCGCGGCACTTCAAATTCTGGCTCGCAGCGTTGACCCTCCTCGTGGCCTCAGCGTCTCCCCTGCACGCGCAGGACTGGTTCAAGACCGAGACCTCCAGCGGAGCCTCCAACATCCGCATCGCCGTGGCTGACTTCAAGCCCACATCGAGCGACGCTCAAACCACGCCCCTCAAGAGCACCTTCGACGCGACCCTCTACAGCGACCTCGCCAACGCAGGTATCTTCGACATCGTCTCGAAAAGCCTCCTCCCGCAATCCACCCCAGGAGGCCCATCCGAGATCACTCTTGCGCAATGGGCCAACGCACCCACCTCCGCCGCCATGATTGCCTTCGGCGGCCTCGGCGTGCAGAGCGGCAAACTCGTCGTCAACGGCTTCCTCTTCGACGCCAAAAACACCCAGTACCCTCAAGTCCTGGCCAAGCAGTACAACGAGGAAGCCACCGAAGACTCCGCCCGCCAGATAGCCCACCGCTTCGCCGACGAGATAATCTTCCGCCTCGGTGGCGGCGTCCCCGGCATCGCCGAATCGAAGATCTTCTACGTCAAAATCGGCGGCGGAAACAAAGAAATCTGGCAGATGGACTACGACGGCGCCAACCAGCACGCCATCACGCATCTGGGCACCATCTCCATCTCGCCCCGCATATCGCCTGACAATACCCGCCTCGCCTTTTCCTCTCTCGGCCACGATGGCTTCCAGATCCGTATGTTCTCCCTGCTATTGGGGCGACCTGTCAATTTCCCCTCCACTGGCGGTACCAACCTCTCGCCTGCCTGGTCACCCAATGGGAAGGAGATCGCCTACTCTTCCTCACGTTCAGGCGACCCAGAGATCTGGATCTCCGACACCAATGGCAGCCTCTCGCGTCGGGTCACCAGCTTCCGAGGTCCCGACGTCTCCCCCGTCTTCAATCCCAAAACCGGGGCACAGATCGCCTGGATCAGCGGTCGTACTGGCCTTCCCCAGCTCTACATCATGGATTCCGACGGTTCGGCCGTCACTCGCATGACCGACGGCGGGTACGCAACCTCGCCCTCGTGGTCTCCGAACGGCCAGTTCCTCGCTTTCGCCTGGGACCGCAAATATGGCCCTGGTGCACCGGGTGGCCAGGACATCTACGTCATGGAGATCGCCACCAAGCGCTGGATCCAACTTACCCACGACGGTGGCCGCTGCGACTTTCCTTCCTGGTCCCCCGACGGGCGCCATATTGTCTATGCCAACTCCGCCGACGGTGTCGCCAGCCACATGAAGATTTGGTCGATGCTCGCCGACGGCACCCAGCGACGGGCATTAACCGGTCCGGGCGCGGACATGCCAAACTGGAGTTGGAAGTAATCGCATACAAATCTTCCCTGCGGGCTAACTTTCGCAGTCAACTTGTTTTTCTGATTCACTACCGCTGAGCAGGAGATAACGATGAGCACGACAATCAAATTCCGCAAGGCCACTATTCTGGCCTCTACCCTGGTTCTTATGGCCGCAGTCACTGGCTGCCACAAAAAGGCAAGTGGTGTAAATCCCAATAGCCTTGGGCCGATGCCCGCCACACCCCCTCCCGCGCCGACCGCTAGCATCACCGCCGATCCCCTCGCCATTGATCTCGGCCAGTCTGTCGTCCTCAACTGGCGCACCCAGAATGCCACCGTTACCACCATAGATGGCATTGGCGAAGTTGCCGCCAACGGCACCCAAACCGTCTCGCCCTCCAGCTCCACCAACTTCCACCTTACTGCCAAGGGCGACGGCGGCACTACGGAGGCCAACGTGCGTGTTACCGTTCGCGTACCTGTAGCCCCGACCGCTCCTGTCAACGAAGGCGACGCAGGCACAGAAGCCGCATTCCACCAGAACGTTCAGGACATCTTCTACGACTTCGACAGCTATGACCTCCGTCCCGACGCGCAGGCTTCCATTCCAACTGCTGCTAATTACATCAAAGCGCATTCCGGTCTACATGTCCTCATCGGTGGTTACGCAGACGAGCGCGGCTCAGCAGAATACAACCTCGCCCTCGGCGAAAACCGTGCCAACGCAGCCCGCACAGCACTCGTCAGCGCAGGCGTTCCTTCCGGGCAGCTCCGAGTCATCAGCTTTGGCAAAGAGAAGCAGTTCTGCACCGAGTCGAACGAAGCGTGCTGGCAACAGAACCGTCGCGCTCAGTTCACCATCGATAAATAGGTAAAGAGATAACGAACGCGGCACTTGATCCGCGATTCACACCAGCCCAGCCCCCGCGCATTTACACCGTGCGGGGGCTGAACCGCTAGAAAGAAAGGCGCGCCTCGCCGCCGGTGATCCAGATGATCGAAACGCTCAACACGAGAATCAAACGCCACTTTGTCAGCACACATCTCCGACTGACTTCTGCCGCCATCCTCACTGCAGTCCTCATCTGCCCGTCCCCGGTCTTCGCTGTCAGCAAGGACATGGTTCAGTTGCAGACGCAGATCCAGCAGCTGCAGGACGCCGTAGCCCGTCTTCAGCAATCCAACGACGAGCGCATGGGCGTCATGAAAGATCTCGTCCAACAGAGCTCCGACACTGTGAACAAGATGTCACAGAGCATAGAGACTTTGCAGCAGCAGATGCGCACCCAGCAGGAGGCTCAGAACGGCAAACTCGATCAGGTTTCTGGGCAGATTCAGACCATGAACGATTCGCTCGACGAGATGAAGGCTCGTCTCAACCGCCTCGAAAAACTTATGCAGGACATCCAAGGCCAGCAGCAGTCCATGAGCGCGAATATGCAGAGTCTGCCGGCGGGGGGCGCCACCCCTGCGACCACGGTCCCGGACCAGCCCGCCACTACCCCTCCTCCAGGTCCGACTGGCAGAAAGGGCAAGCCCGCGGCTGGAACGCCGCTGGCTTCGGACGCCGAACCCGCCGCCCCTTTGGTTGCTCCAGCTCCGGCGGCCCCTCCGGTTGACGAGCTCTACAAGACAGCCCTGGGAGACTATATGGCCGCCAAGTATCCTCTCGCGGCTTCCGAGTTCGGCGATATCGTCAAGTACTATCCCGACCATCCGCTTGCCGGTAATGCCTTCTACTATCAAGGCGAGATCGATTACCGCGCCGGCCGCTATCCCAATGCCATAAAGAATTACGACAAGGTCTTGGAGCAGTTTCCAGATAGCAACAAAGTACCGGTATCGCACCTGCACAAAGGCCAGGCGCTCCTGGCTCTCAAACAAACTGACGCCGGAGTTCGCGAACTGCGTGCCCTCATCCAGCGCTTTCCTAATTCTCCTGAGGCTATGCAGGCCCGCAGCAAGCTAAGCGGAATGGGCATCCCCGTCACTCCGCGTCACTAAATTAGTACTTGCGGCGCGGTGCCCCCTCCCCGCCGAAAAGCGTTCAAAGTATTCTAAATAAATAGTTTAGGTTCGTACTTCTGGAACCACAGAGCAAATAAAGAAGCCCGGCTTGAGAGCCGGGCTTCTTTTTGTCCTAATTTAAGGATATCAGGCGTGTCAAGAAACGGATGTGCAAATCGGATCTTCCGCGAAGATGCAATCCGGATCTCCGGTGCCCGAACACTGATGCATGACTGTACTTCGCATTTTGGCCTCAATAATTGTGACGATGAATGGAATGGAGCCTTGTCGAAGTACTCCATGCACCATTTGGAATTACATCGGAAATTAATGATGCAGGGTCAATAACAACAAGGAGCCCAGTCGGTTCGTCAGGCTCTTTCCCCACGTAGCGTATGTGCTTGGCCCAATTAGAATTGCGACGCTTTTATCTGAGAGGAAGACCTACCCAGACTTTTCATCAACTGAATAGGCACAACACCATCGGCTCGCCATCGCATAGATCCTACATCGTTTATGCCTGACATCGACGACCACAAACGTAAGCATTGCGATCGTACAACTTGGGTAACTTATCGTGGTATCGTCAGTAACATATTTGGTAACGTGAGGTTCTATTTGGCTATAAATTTCAATGTTCTCTATGGCGGAAGCGGTCGACAGCAGTCGGTTTGCTGGCTGGTCTTGATTGTGTTTCTGAAGGTTTCGGTGGCGCTCGGGCAGGTGGGCGGAACGCCGGTGGGGGCTGTATTGTCCCATGGCACTTTGCCGTTTCCCTCTGGTTTCATGCGATCGGTGAAGGATTATGGAGCTGCCGGTGATGGAGTTTCAGACGATACGGCAGCGATACAGGCGGCTCTTGCCGATGGCCGGAGCAATGCTTCGAGTGAATATAACGGAGTTCCGAAGGCGCTCTACTTTCCGCCTGGGACTTATCTTGTGCGGAATACTCTGGACTGGAATGGATGCTGTGTCACGCTGCAGGGAGCAGGGCCGAGCGCCAGTGTTATTCGGTTGGCGCCATCCTCGGATGGTTACGGGTCAGCGGCGATTGCGAAGGCCGTGGTTTTGACGCCGGGAGGAAACTCATCGTTTCGACAAAATATCCGGGATATTGGCTTCAGCATTGGAGCGGGCAACCCGGGCGCTGTGGCGATCGACTACGTTTCGAACAATAACGGGTCTATCAACGATGTTTCGATTGTCAGCGAGGATGGGCAAGGGATTACCGGAATTTCGCTTACGCGACATTACCCTGGTCCGCTGATGATCAAGAACGTTCTTATTCATGGCTTTCAAATGGGGATTAACACGGCAGCCTATGAATATGGAGCGACAATTGAAAGCATTACCCTGGAGAACCAGACGGTCGTTGGGATCAATAACGTCCAACAGACAATCAGCATTCGCGGATTGAAGAGCACAAATACGGTTCCGGTACTCATCAATAATGGAGGGTTTGCGATCCTTATCGGAGCCAGGCTTTTGAACGGAGCGAGCACGGCGCAAGCGATCCAGACGAATAACAATATTTACCTGAGAAGTGTTTCAACAACTGGATATGCCGTTACGCTCCATGACACCAGCACAGGCACGACGAGGGATATCAAAGGAACGGTTGGCGAATATATCGGCGGCTCGCCAACGACATTGAACGGCACTGCGGAGCCGGCAAGCCTTAATCTTCCCGTCGCTGAAACTCCATCGTTTCAGGATTCGAATTTGTCTCACTGGACGTCATTTGTTCCGAATTTCTATGGAGACACGAGTGGTTTGCAAGCCGTGTTCAATGGGAGCAGACCTACTGTCTACTTCCCTTTCGGCGCTTATCTTTCGTTCAATGAAGCCGCCATTACTGTGCCGGATACGGTACGCAGGATCGTGGGCTTTTCTTCGGTTGTGAACGGAAGTACCACAGGAACTAATGGTGGCGGAATCCGTTTTGTCGTCAACGGCAACAGCACGGTGCCGTTGATTATCGAGCAGTTCGGCTATGGAATTAAAGTAGAGCACCATGGAACGCGGCCCGTTGTCATTAAAAATGGTAACTATAACTATTCGAGTTATCCGGGTGCGGGCAATCTGTTTCTCGAAGATGTGCAGATGAATCAGCTTACTTTTCAAGCTGGGCAGACGGTATGGGCACGACAATTGAATGACGAATATATAGGCACGAAGATCACGAATGCGGGTAGCTTGTGGATCCTTGGCCTGAAGACGGAAAAATCCGGCGTCGTAATCAATACGACAACTGGAGGCCAGACGGAACTATTGGGGAACCTAATCTATCCTTCGCAACTGATGCCCACTGACGCGACCGCATTTGTTTCAACAGAAACGAGGACTTCTTATATCTATGCTGAATCGGTGTACTGCGCAGGATGCGGTTACACCGTACAAGTGATGCAGACGACAAATGGAAATATTCAGCAGATCGATTCGAGTCCGGATAAACGGTTTGTGATGCCGTTGTTTTACGGGCATTGATTGGCTGGAAAAACTGCCGCTGTCAGTTATAACGACAGCGGCAGTCAGGACAGCGAGATGGTTCAGCTTACGTCGCGCCAGTCGAGGATGACTTTGCCGGAGTTTCCGGAACGCATGGCATCGAAACCTTGTTCGTAGTCGCGCCAATTGAGGCGATGGGTAATGACGCTGGAGATGTCGAGACCGCTCTGGAGCATTACGGTCATCTTGTACCAGGTTTCATACATCTCGCGACCGTAGATGCCCCGTATGGTGAGTTGGTTGAAGACGACCTGGTTCCAGTTGATGGAGATGTCTTCGGATGGGATGCCGAGCATGGCGATCTTTGCTCCGTGACTCATGTTTGCGAGCATCTCGCGGAAGGCGGAGGGGTTGCCTGACATTTCGAGGCCGACGTCGAAGCCCTCGTGCATGTGGAGCTGCTGCTGGATTTCTTTGAGCGGTGTAGCGCGGGGATCTACTGCCTCGGTGACACCTACTTTGTGCGCGAGATTGCGGCGATACTCGTTGGGATCGGAGATGACGACGTAGCGGGCTCCAGCGTGACGCGCGACGGCTGCTGCCATGATGCCGATGGGACCAGCGCCGGTGACGAGAACGTCCTCACCAAGGACAGGAAAGGCGAGCGCAGTGTGGACGGCGTTACCGAGGGGATCGAAGATGGCGGCGATCTCGTGGGAGATGCCGGGTGAGTGGCTCCAGATGTTGGACATGGGCAGGACGACGTATTCGGCGAAGGCACCGTCGCGGTTAACCCCGACTCCAAGGGTATAGGCACAGAGGTGGCGGCGACCGGCGAGACAGTTGCGGCAACGGCCGCAGACGACGTGGCCCTCGCCGCTGACGAGCTGGCCGATGGGGAGATCGGTGACGTTGGAGCCGACAGCTACGACTTCGCCGACAAACTCATGGCCGATAACGAGGTCTTGGCGGATGGTGGATTTCGCCCAGGCGTCCCAGTCGTAGATATGGAGATCGGTGCCACAGATGCCTGTATATAGAACGCGGATCTTGACGTCGTTGATGCCCATCTCGGGTTCGGGTACGTCCTGAAGCCAGAGGCCGCGTTCGTCACGACTTTTTACTAATGCCTTCACGGTGAATGCCTTTCCTGTTGCTGCAGCAGATGACTTTTGGTCCTGCGAGATGGCAGGGTACCCTTTGCATTCTAATCTTTTGTACGTCTCAACCTTTTGATGGATGCTGGTGGTGAGTGGCTCCGCGTAGGATGTTGGCTCAATGGAACAAAGCAGGCAGTTGGGGTTGGCGGCTACAATCGCCGTCGTAACGGGCGAATCTATCGCACTGGGCATCTTTCTTACGCCGGCGGCGATGGCGAAGTCGTTGGGATCGCCGCTGCTGCTGACCGCGGTATGGTGCGGGATGGGGCTGATTGCAATGTGTGGAGCGCTCTGTTATTCGGAACTTGCAGTGCGCTTTCCTCATGCAGGTGGCGAATATGTTTATCTACGTGAAGGCTATGGCAGCCGAATCGCTTTCCTTTATGGATGGATGTCGGCAGCGGTGATGGATCCCGGACTTGCTGCGGCTCTAGCTATGGGTGCCACGCCCTATGTTCTCTCCTTGTTTGGAGTTTCGCCGGGAGTTCGGTTGTGGATCCCTGCGCTGATTCTGCTGGCGCTGGCGATGCTGAACTATGTTGGAACGCGCTTCAGTCGGCGAGTGATGACCGTGGCGAATCTGCTGAAGATTGGGGTGCTACTTGGCCTTGTTGTGTGGACGTGGATTTCAGGGCATGCCGCTACTGCCAATCTGATGCCTCTAACGGAACGGCGTAGTGGGTCTGAACCGATTTTTGCTGCTATTGCGGGCGCGACCGTGAACGCGTTCTTCAGCTTCGGGGGTTGGTGGGAGGCGGGCAAGATTGCCGGAGAGGTGCGCAATCCGCGAAAGAATCTTCCGCTCGCTTTTACTTGCGGAGTGCTGCTGGTCACGCTGGTTTATCTGCTTGTAAGCTTTGCGTTTTTGTCGGTTGTGCCGCTAGAGCATATCGTGTCGAACACTGCATTTGTCGCTCAATTCGGTGATGCTCTGTTTGGCAGCGTTGGGGGGAAGGTGCTCTCCGCGTGTGTGCTGCTTTCGGTGCTTGGAGGCTTGATGGCCCTGACCATGGCAGCCCCCCGCGTTTACTATGCGATGGCGAAAGATGGCGCGTTTTTCTCACCCTTCGGGAGACTGCATCCTCGCTTCGGCACACCGGCTAATGCTGTGCTGTTACAGACGGGACTTGCGCTTTTAGTACTTTGTTTTGGGGCGTTTGATCGCATCCTGTCTTTCATTATTTTTTCGGCAATTTGCTTTCTTGCGTTGTCGGCTGCTTCGTTATTCCGACTGAAGGAACCGGTGCGGCGCTGGTGGTATCCCGCTGCTCCAATAATGTTTCTTTTTGGCTGCACCGTAATCAACCTGCTGATCCTGATGCACGATCCGTTGCCTGCACTGCTGGGCTTTGCGGCTGTACTTTGCGGCGATCCGGTTCGACGTTTTTTCTTCTCCACACCAACCATTCCAGTGACAGCCGTCACAGAAGAACCCCTTACATGAAAGGACCGAACAACATGCCCCACATTCAACTACCTGAAGGCTTACATGGCATCCGTGGAGCGATGGCCTTCCGGCCTGAGACAGCGAAACCTCTAAATGAACTGGTTGAGGTTTTGCTTCGTGGACCTAATTCGCTTACACCAGGAGAACGAGAGCTGATCGCGACCTACGTGTCGTCGGAGAATGACTGCCATTACTGCCAGTCGATTCACGGAGCGATTGCAGCCGCCAACCTGAACGATGATGAAGGGCTTGTACAAAGTGTGAAGTTTGACTTTCAGAACGCAGGTATCTCCGAAAAGCTGAAAGCGCTCCTGGTTGTTGCCGGACAGGTGCAACAGGGCGGAAAGAATGTCACGACAGAGGCAGTCGCGCACGCTCGTGAGCTGGGTGCAACAGATATTGAAATTCACGATACGGTGCTCATTGCCGCGGCGTTCTGCATGTACAACCGGTATGTCGATGGACTGGGCACGACGCAGCCGCGAGACGAAGCGATGTATCGCGAACGGGGCAAGCGTGTCGCTCGTGAGGGATACGTCAGCGTCAGTAAAGAATATCTTCCTGTCGAAGCAACTCGATAGAGACACCGATAACAATATTGAAGAGGAGCGACCATGCCACACATATCACTTCCTGAAGGATTGCCGGGCATTAGTAGCGGCTTTGCCTTCCGTCCCGAGACCGCCAAACCTATGCGTGAACTAGCACATGTTCTTCTACACGGACCAAGTACGCTGACACCGGGAGAACGAGAGCTAATTGCGACGTTCGTCTCAAGTCAAAATGATTGTTACTTTTGCCAGACCAGTCACGGTGCGGCGGCAACGGCTCACTTCGGAAACGATTCGGGGTTGGTGGAGCAGGTGAAGCGAGACTTTCTTCAGGCGAATGTTTCGGACAAGTTAAAGACGCTGCTTGTGATTGCGGGGCAAGTACAAGTAGATGGAAAGAATGTCGCTACTGAAAGCATCGAGAAGGCACAGCTACAGGGTGCGACCGATCTTGAGATTCACGACACTGTACTGATAGCGGCGGCGTTCTGCATGTACAACCGTTATGTCGATGGCCTTGCCACCTGGCAACCTCGCGATCCGGCAATGTATTCCAGCATGGGAGAACATCTTGCCACACATGGATATTTGACGCCATCAATTGAGGCTTCAGTTCTGGAGGCTACAAAATGAAGAATCCCCTTCGTAAGTTGTTGGCTGGAAGTTTTGCTGCGTTGACTTGTTTCGCCATGGCCGCAGACCGCGGCATCGACATCACTTTCACTGGCTGGGTTCTTGACTCAGCATGTGCCTATACCAAGGGGCTTGATAAACCTATCGGAGTAGCTTGTGCGAAGGCTTGCGCTAAAAATGGCTCGCCGCTTGTCCTGCTACGGGATGATGGCACCATCTTTATGCCTATCGATGACAAGACACCTTCGTCATCTCAGAATTCAAAGCTGATGCCATTTGCGGGTGAGCGTGTCACGGTGACTGGAAAGGATTATGTCCGCAATGGCTCGCACGGTTTAGTGATCGATAAGATTTCCAAGTAGTCGAATCGCTCTCCTTTGTAAGATGAACTACTCCGATCGTCTTTACAGACCGGGGTGCCGCGTGCGTATGGAATAAAGCGAGTGGTCGCTTAGCAGGTAGAGTGTGCGACGATCTTCGCCGCCGAAGAGGATGTCGTGTGGACGTTCGGGAACTTCGATTGTGTCGAGAAGTTTGCCGGTGGGTGAGTAGATGAAGACCTGTCCAGCGGCGAGGTAAACATTCCCTTCGGCGTCCTGTGCGAGACTTTCGCCACCCTGCTCTACAAATGGTGTGATTTCAGAGAGCGAACCATCGGGATTGATTGTGCCGCGGTAAGTGCGTTGCTCGGCTTCATTGGTGGCGTAGAACGGCTTGCCGGGGGAGGCTTTAGCCAGACCATAAGCTTCGAGTACGGGTGCCCATTTGGTGCCGAAGTACGGCTCTCCTTGAACGATGGGTGCATCTGTGGGTATGAAGAGGCTGTTGTCGGGCGAGATGAACTGGAAGGTCTTGCGCGCGGAGAGGCCGCGTTCGAACATCTGCTGAAGTGATGTATATATGTATGGCTGAGTTGAAGAGAGCGTGTTGGCGAAGTCGCCATTGAACCAATAATCGACCGGCAGGGCGGCGATGAGACCCGGTCGATCGACGGAAGGCTGAAGCTTAAGCGCCGTGAGTTGAGTCGAGGAAGCTTCGGGCCGGAAGGCGTAGGCAGTCAGCTCTTTGCCGCCAGAAGAAAGGACGATGAGGTCACCGGATTTATCAAAGACAAGATTGACAGGATCAAGCGGTGCATCGCGCACGACAACAACGTTATGTGATGTAGGCGACCAACGATAGATGCGCTGGAAATGTGCGTCGACGAAATAAAGTTGACCCGTAGCATCGATGGCTCCGCCAGAGATATTGAAGAAGCCTGTGGCGAGGTGTTCAGGCTGTTTGGCATTCTCGATAATGCCAGAGGTTTGGTGGTTTGAAGCTGTTTGTTTGATGATTGGGCTGTCTGAAAGATCAAGCCAGGAAAATTCGCGATCCCGCACTTCAGCATGGAGGGTGTCGTCAACGATTGCATTCTCAAACGGAACCTTGTTCGAGCGTACGGCTTGGCGGCAGGCACCGGAAGCATCGCAGAGACCGATGGAGCTGTTTGCATCGACATGTACGTTGCGGAAGTGAATATTGTTCGAGTCCGCGATGCGAATGGCATAAGGGAAAGGCTGCTCCATGTGGGTAACGCGATACCCGTGATAGTTGGCCACAGTGATGTTGTTTGAATAGTCGATTTCGAGCGAGGAGGCGTGACCACTTTCTCCACTCTCTTCTTCAGTCTGGAGTGCGTAGAGCTGCCAGTTGGAGACATGCTGCAGCTTGATCTCAGCGCGCACATGGTGCTCGCTGGAGAGTTCGTAGACGAAGCCGGGAACAGCGGTATTGGAGATGAGGAGACCAGCTTGAGAGAAGGTGTCAGGTGTCCAGATATTGGCAAAGGTACCGCCGCCACCATCGATCCAAAGACTCGGGTATTGGGAATCCCATGGGCGATGCAGATCAGGATCAGCGGTGTGGGTGTTGTTGTAAGGGTTAGTGCGGGTTCCATCGGGTGCGTTGGTCCCGTGGCCACCAAGGAAGCGTACGTCGTCGACTAAGGAATCTTTACCTGAATGCCAGAGGAGGCCGACGGCGCGACTGTTGAGGCCGCCAGTGAAGATGCCAAGGCCACTGATAATGTTGTTTCCTGTGGGCGGAGCAAGGAGAAGCGCCTTTGGGGTGCCGGGGCCTTGGAAGGCAGGTTCACCGTCGGGAAGATCAAACTGTGTAGTGCTGGGATGAAGACCGATCAGAATACTGTCGGGACGTAGTGTGAGCGTGTCGTGAAGAAGATAGCGTCCAGAGGGAAAGTAGAGCGCCTGATGTTCATCGATTGCTTTTTGGATCGCGGCTGTGTCGTCCGTCGTGCCGTCGCCTTTTATGCTGAGTGTGTGCACGTTTACCCAGGTGGCGGCGTCCGGAAGAGAACGGATGGCGGGTGGTGTGGTTGGCGGAAACGTCGCGAGAGGTGAGGAATTGTACTGAGTTTTGAAGTTGGCGAAAGCGCCAGGGAAAGCTAGGTTGAGACCATGCGAAAAGATGCTGACGCGATAAGTTTTCGCTGCCTGAGGAAACTCGCGGCCACTCTCGCGAAGTTTTGCGAAGACGGGCACGTCACGGCAAAAGGCGTCTTCGACGTTTATTTCCGTCATGCGACTGGACTCGTTGCTGATATAGATAGCAGGACCTGAGATATTTTCAAATCGGCTGTCCTTAATCCATAGCTGATCGGAGTAATGCGGGTCGATGGAGATTGCTGTGGGGACATTGCTAAACTCGTCGTGTATGAGAGTAAGGCCTGCTTCGTTTTCACGAATAGCGGCTTCACGTTGGCCATCGAAGGTGGAATCGATGAGAGTAAATTGCCATGCGGGAGAAGTCTTTCGGGCCATGATGCCGAATTGACCGCCGTAGAAGTGGAGGTCTTCAGCTTCATTGGCTACTTCGTTGAGGCCGGCGAATCCAGAGCCGATGTCGAAGTTAATGTGGCTGAGATAGGCGTGCTGCGCAGCGTGAAAGCGAATAGCGACAGCTCCCGCGTTACCTTTTCCGATTTCGAAGTCCACATTGCTCATCGCGGAGTAGAAGGTTCCTGGGTTTGCATCGGGCACAGCAGCGCCAGGCGGCACAACGCCGGGCGGTGTTGGGGGAGTATGGAAGCTAAGCCGCGATGTGTGCGCGCCGTTGGTAGCTACCGAGCGTGGGCGTGCGCCAGCGAAAAAAAACATATATGCGATTCCATCCTGATACCCGGGAGTATTTTCTCCGAGCACGAAAATGGGTCGTTGGGATCCGTAGCCGATGAGGCGAACACCGGGCCAGAGATAAATAGTTCGCGTTATGCGATAGCGTCCTGGAGGGAGGAACACAACTCCCTCGCCTTTTGTTTCCTGCACCTTATCGATCGCTGCCTGAACGGCCGCGCTATCGTCTGCCTTGCCGTCACCCCTTATGTGAAATTGTTCGGGAGTTAGATAGACCGCGGACGGATCATCAAGTCGTGCGGGATATGCAGAAGTGGAGGCTGAGCAGGCCGACGCAGTGACAAGAGAAACAAGGATGATCGCGAAAAAATTCATTAAAAGCCCCGGACGTGAGATCGATATCAGATTTGACTAGCAATAAGGGAATTATTTCACTCTGGAATCTTTACTGCGATGGCTTGGAGAGGCAATGCGATATAAACCATGACAAAACAACGCGACCACGGGTCATTTTTCACTATTTAACTTTTCCTTTGACACAGTTACCTGAGACGTCTATAACGACTGCGCAAAAATATTTTGCTGTTTACAGAAGTGAATAGTTTCCTCTTTGCAATGCTAGACGGATGTGAGGACGCAGTGGGTAATCGTACGCTTTGGGAGGCAATGAATCCATGTCTAACAAGTGGAGTACAAAGTGTGGAGTTTTTCTATCGGTATTCATGACAATTTCCTGTAGCTACTGCGTTTCAGCCTCTGCGCAGGTAACGACAGGCAGCATTTTGGGAACGATCCATGACTCAACAGGAGCGGTCGTCGCTGGTGCTACTGTCACCGTTACGGATACTGGCAAAGGCACAACGTCGGCAAACCAGACAGATACGGACGGCACTTACAGCGTTCCTTTTTTAAATCCTGGCACATACAGCGTGTCGGTTGAGATGGCCGGTTTCAAGCGCAGCATCTCAAACAATATCGTGGTCGATATCGACCAGAAGGCACGTGTTGATTTTACGCTGGAACTCGGTGGGGTCAGTGAAACTGTGCAAGTCAATACGGCTGCACCATTGATTCGACTTGATAGTTCCGAACTTGGAGACGTTGTAGGCAAAAAGCAAGTGCAAAACCTTCCTTTGAACGGACGCAATTTTGCTTCGCTTGTATATTTAGTGCCAGGCGTCACTTCGGGCCAGGCGGGTGAGAACCTCTCCGGTTCAAGTTCTTTCAATCCGCGTGCCGCGTCGAACTTCAATGCGTTGGGCAGCCAAGCCAATACCAACCAGTGGCTCGTTGACGGTATTGTCGATAACGAGTGGACCTTCAACACCGTGATGGTGCAGCCTTCGGTTCAGTCAATCGCTGAGTTCAAGGTGTTAACCGGAACGTACTCTGCAGAGTTCGGCGGAGGTGCTGGTATAGTTTCGGTGTCGACCCGATCGGGCTCAAATGGACTGCATGGAGAAGTGTTTGCGTATTTTCGCAATAGTGCTGTTGACGCGCGCAATTATTTTTCCCGTGTAGGAGTAACGTCGAAACCAGCTTATCGTCGCGGTCAGTTTGGAGGTGCGGTAAGCGGGGCGATCATCAAGGATAAACTTTTCTATTTTGCTGATTACTATGGTCAGAGATCTCTGAAGGGCATCGTCAATCAGAACAGCGTTCCGACCGCAGCTGAACGAGTGGGTGATTTCAGCGACTACAGGAATGCGAGCGGCACTCTTATTCCCATCTACGATCCGCTTACTACAGTTGCCACTGTAAACGGTCAAGGCCAGACGGTCTACACGCGTACCCAGTTCATGGGATGCGACGGGCAACATCCGAACGTGATCTGCGGTAATCGACTTAATCAGGTGGGCCTGAATGTCGCCAGCATCTATCCCCTGCCTCTGACGAGTGGCAGCTTCAACAATTACGTATCGACATCGAATCAGATTATCGATGATAACGGTGGCAACGCCCGCATTGATTTTCATATCAGCGATAGAGATTCGCTGTTCGGCCGCTTCAGTTATGAACGATTTATCCAGACGTCTCCGAATCCCCTTGTAGGAGGCCAGGGAACCTGCTGCCTTCCTACGCCACCATCGGCGGGTGCACAATTCGATCTTGGGCCGTATGTCGCAGGTATTCAAAATACATCACTGATTGCACAGGGGTTGTCTGTCACTCATACGCATCTCTTCACTTCGAATGTCTTCAACGAATTCCGCATGGGCTATGCAAGAACAAATCCGTTTACGACGCAGTCGGACTTCGGCCACAACTCATCGACATCGCTCGGAATCCAGGGATTAAACATATCCCCCTATACGACGGGTTTACCGAACTTTACGATCGGCAGCGCCTGCGGTAATGAATTTACCTGTCTACAGGGTGGTACAGCATTCCTTCCGGCTAATCCGCGGCAGACAAATATCCAGTTTGAAGATGCTCTCTCCTGGAGCAAGGGAAGCCATCAGATGAAGTTCGGCTTCCGCTATGTTCGTGTGCTCGCATCACCTTTTACAAATACGACGACTCGCGGCGGACTAACCTTCGGCGATACCTTCACTAGCATTGGTACTGCAGGAACAGGTGGCGCGGGTCTGGCTTCTATCCTTCTGGGATTTCCGAACGCTGGCAGCCGTAACTTCCTTCAGGTGCCGTATTACATCACGAATGTGCAGTATGCGGGCTTTGTTCAGGATGACTGGAAGGTCACTCCTCGACTCACCCTTAATATAGGTTTGCGGTACGACGTCTTTACCCCGGACGTGGAGAAAGACAACAAGCTGGCAAACTTCGACTTCACCAAAATGGCATTTGTCTTTGCAGGATTGAACGGTGTCAGCCGAAGTGCCGGCATCCAGACGCGCTATGGGAACGTCGGGCCTCGCTTCGGACTGGCCTTCGATCTGGATGGCAGAAGTTCAACGGTTCTGCGCGCAGGGTACGGAATCTCCTATTTTCCAGTTCCCTTCTCTGCTTCTGATGAACTTGGGCAAAATCCACCTTTCACCATCTCGCAGACTTTCTCCAGTCCGGCGACGTTCCCGCTGCCCGCTGCGTTCACACCAGCAAACCAATGTTCACCGACAAATATAAGTGCAAGTTGCCAGCCAATTATCAATAACCCCTTTCCGCAGGGCGCTGTGGCTCTACCTGTTGGAACTTTGACGAATACGGCGTCACTGAATGCTGCTGCTCCTGCGATTGTCGCTCATGCGATGAAGAACCAGACACCCAATATGCAGACCTATACTGTCGGTATTGAACGCAAAACGCTGGGAGGGGTTGCCGAAGTAGTTTATGCCGGAAGCCGCACTATCCATATTGTGTATGCCTATAACCCGAACGAAGTTGGACTGATAACGCCCGGCGGTCCTACGTCTCAGACGGCGCGGCGTCTTATCCAACCTCTCAATAATATTTCTACCTGGGTACAGGAAGATCCGATCAATTCATCTAACTACAACAGTTTGCAGACCAAGTACACCACACGCTATTCGCACGGGCTTACAGCGCTTATCAACTATACCTATAGCAAGTCGCTTGACTATGGTGGGTCTGCTGCTTCTGGTGGCGGTTCGGCTGGCAATCCACAGACTGTCACTAATCTGCGTGCCGGGTACGGGGCATCGGGTTTCGATCAGAAACACCGGCTGGTCGGCAGCGTAACTTACGAGCTCCCCTTCGGTAACGGCAAGCCATTTCTCAATAGCGGCTTCGTCTCTCATATCGTAGGTGGCTTTGAAGTGGACGCTATTACGACCTATGGGTCAGGTGCTCCGTTCACAGTAACGTTGAACAGTGGTGTCAACAGTGGCTCTCCAAGTTGGCCGAACCGTATCGCACGACGTGGCAAGATCGATCACGGTACTCCGCTGCGTTTTTTCGACGCGACGCTATGCCCCATCAACGGGATTGTGCTGGCCAATGGGATACCGTGTGCTTTCCAGACGCCCCCTGCAAACACTTACGGCAATTCTGCTCGCTCTGTTTTGTATGGACCCAGCACGAAGAATTGGGATATCTCAGCTCAACGCAGATTCAAACTTTATGAAAACATGAGCCTCAGTCTGAAGTTTGATGCATTCAATGCATTCAATACGCCAAACTTCTCAACTCCAAACTCTGCGCTAGGGTCATCGACGGCAGGTCAGATTACCGGCACGGTCAATGACAACCGGGATCTTCAAGCGTCCGCAACGTTCTACTTCTAACACCTAGATATTTCAGAGGGGCAGTGTATGAGAGGCCGACGAGAATTTCTAAAGCAACTAGTTGCTGGGGCGGGAGGCTTTCTTTTTCTTGCTGAACCATACAGGAGTCTTGCCGAGACGCTGCGCAAGAAAGTGAAGATCACCGATGTGAAGTGCATGATCGTGCGCGGGACGTGGGATTGGAATCTGATTAAGATTGAAACCGATGCTGGAATATCAGGAATTGGAGAGGCCTATTGGGGACCTGGCGTAAAGGATCTTGTCTTACGTCAACTGAAGCCGCTGGTTGTTGGTGAAGATCCGCTGAATGTCGACAGGCTATATACAAAGATGCTAATGATGAGCGCCGGAGCTGGAGCCATCGGCGGAGTAACGGTAACAGCGGCAAGTGGAATCGAGATTGCACTTTGGGATCTGGCAGGCCGCATCCTAGAGACACCGGTGTGCAATCTCCTTGGTGGTCGTTTCCGTGATCGTGTTCGCTTCTATCGGACACTGCAGGCGCCAGCGGACGCCAAAGAGCTTTCCTCTTGGCGTGATCAAGCTGCCGATGTTAAGGCGAATAACAAATATGGCTTTACGGCATTTAAATTTCAGGGCGATAACATTCCTGTGAGCGCTGATCCGACCTATTCCGAGCCAGGACACGATAGATTCGCACGAAACCTAACCAATCGAGATATCACACGCATTGTGACAAAGATGGATGCAGTACGGGATGAGCTTGGGCCAGACATCGACTTTGCGATTGAGTGCCACTGGAAATATGACACACAAGATGCGATTGAGCTGTTGAATGCCCTGGAACACGTGAAGCCGATGTGGCTGGAAGATCCATTACCGCCAGAGAACACCGATGCTATGGCAAGACTTGCACGGGCGACACGGACGCCAATCTGCACTGGCGAAAATTTGTACGGAGTACATGGGTTTCGAACTTTGATTGAAAGCCAGGCATGCGCGGGAGTCCATATCGATATGCCTAAGTCGGGCGGCCTGTTGCAGTCTAAACGTATCTCCGATTTGGCTGATCTTTATTACATCTGGACTGCAGCCCACAATCCTGCGAGCCCTATCGGAACGATCGCATCTGTCCATGCCGCAGCATCAATGCGCGGCTTTCGCATTCATGAACTTGCGAAATGGATAGACTGGTGGCCCGATCTGGTTGTGCACGAAGGTCCTTTCTGGAAGGGCGGCTACTTCACGATTGAAGACAAACCGGGACTCGGAATCGAAATCAATCCTGACGTCGCGAAGGCGC
Source organism: Edaphobacter sp. (assembly GCA_035317185.1). Taxonomy (GTDB): domain Bacteria; phylum Acidobacteriota; class Terriglobia; order Terriglobales; family Acidobacteriaceae; genus Edaphobacter. Next base: position 77,478 of record DATHHN010000025.1, on the reverse strand, counting down.
ATCTTGCGCCGGGTGAGACGTGGTGGGGTTAACGAAGATCATGAATTCTGCGAACGTACAGCCTATCGATCAGGGATGAAATAGCCCGTCCCGATGCACAACCAAGACGCAACAACAAACGGTTTAATTTCAAAGGGGAGAACAACAATGTCCGACCACATTCGTAGCAAATTCAACCGCCGAGGTGTTTTGAAGTCTTCCATGGCCTTGCTGGCCGGTGGCATGTTCGGCTGCGTCGCCGAAAGAGCGGAAGCACAACCCGCGATTCAGAACGTAAATCTGCACTCCAGCCCATCAACCCTGAAAATTACCGATATGCGCTATGCGATTGTGGTCAAACCGGGGCCTAGTCCGTGTGCACTGATTCGCATCGACACTAACCAGGGTGTGTATGGTCTGGGTGAGGTACGCGATATTGCGGGCTATCAATACGCGATGGTGTTGAAAAGCCGCATCGTTGGGGAGAACCCACTGAAGATCGATTTTCTGTTTGACAAGATTTCACAGTTCGGCGGCATCTCGCGCCAGTCAGGCGGTGTGTGTGCGGTCGAGATGGCGCTGTGGGACATTGCAGGAAAGGTTTATAACTGCCCGATTTATCAAATGCTTGGTGGCAAGTGGCGGGACACCATCCGCATCTATGCCGATACGACGGAATCGAAAGACCCGCAGGAGTATGGGCGCCGGGCCAAGGAACGCAAGGCGATGGGCCTGACCTGGATGAAGATGGATCTTGGCATCGACACGTTGGAGGGGATTCCGAATACGGTAATGCAACCCTCGGGACTGAGCAATTGGGAGCTCCGCAATCAACCGCATCCTTTTATCGCGACGGAAGTGACGGACAGGGGCATCGACAGGCTGTGCGAATTTGTCGCCGCAGTGCGGGAAAACATCGGTTATGACATGCCGCTATCGATGGACCACCTCGGCCATGTTGGTGTGAAGTCCGCGATACGGCTTGGCAGAGCATATGAAAAGTTCAATCTGGAATGGATCGAGGATGTGATTCCCTGGTACTACACCGACCTGCTGAAACAGATCACGCTAGCTAGCCCCACGCCGACCATCACGGGCGAGGATATCTACGAGATGTCGGACTTCGAAAACCTCTGTCAAAATCATGCGGTGGACAAGATCCATCCGGATCTTGCGACATCAGGTGGCATTCTACGGACACATAGAATCGGCGACATGGCGTTCCGCAACGGTGTTCCAATGGCGATGCACTTTGCAGGTACGCCGGTAAGCTGCATGGCGAACGTTCATTGCGCCGCAGCGACTCGGAATTTCCTTGCGCTAGAGAACCACTCGCTTGATGTGCCGTTTTGGCAAGATCTGGTCACTGGTATTGAGAAGCCAATCATCAATAAGGGTTACATCACAGTACCGGACGGACCAGGCTTGGGTATTTCGCTCAATGATGATGAGGTAAAGCGTCACTTGAAACCCGGAACGGGATATTTTGAACCGACGCCGATGTGGGACGAGAAGCAGTCCTTCGATGACGCTCTCTTCAGCTAAGGCATCACGTTTGCTAGATGGATGAAGCGTAATTCTTTTTATTATTCAGCCCACTTTTTAGGAGAGATGTATGAGGAAACTGGTATTGGCGGCCCTGATAGGCTGCACTGTAGGGTCCGTAGTACCCGCGTTATCTCAGGTAAAGATGACGAAGGAACAGATGATGTTTTATACGTCGGATTGGAAAGGCGAACGATTTCCAGACGGACGTCCAAAGCTACCGGATGATTTGGTTAAGCGAGCCGTCGATGTTTCGATCGAAGATGTGTGGGAATATTTACGTCAGCAAGGCTATCGTTGTCAGTTTGATGGTGGCTGGCAGGCGCTGCACATCGAGAAGCCCTTTGCGGGCCGGGCGCTCACGGCTCAATATATGCCTCTACGACCAGACATGGCCAAAGCCATTGCCGCCGAAGGCAAGACAGAGGGAAGATTGAGCGGCAACAACAGTTGGCCGATTAATGAGTTGCATCTCGGAGATGTCTATGTAGCCGATGGCTTTGGAAAGATTGTAGAAGGCACACTGATTGGGTCGAATCTCGGAAGTGGCATCGCAGCACATACCCAAACCGGCTTCATCTTCGACGCTGGAATCAGAGATCAAGAGGAAAACCGGGAAATCCCTAATTTCAATGGCTTTTACCGAGGCTACGATCCTTCGGCGTGGGCAGACATGACGTTGACTGCCATCAATTCGCCCGTCCGGATCGGACGGGCCATCGTGCTGCCCGGAGATCTGGTTCTAGCTAAAACCGACGGGGTAATTTTTATTCCGGCAATCCTGGCCGAAGCCGCAATTAGCTCTGCGGAATTTACCAACCTGGAAGATGCCTTCAACTTCGAACTGAATAAAGCCGGCAAGAATGGAGCTGAATTTGAAGGCGGCTGGACACCGCAGAAGTATGACGCTCTGGCGAAGTGGATCGATGCGCATCCGGAAAAACTGAAGATGTCCCGCGCCGAATTCAATGAGATTTTGGAGAAGAGGAAGCAACCGCGAAGGCCTCGACCTGCACCAACGCCTGCACCCTAGCTTCAAGATACGATCCTTGAACGGATAGGATCGTGACTAGTCTTCTTCTAGCCAGCTCCTTGATTTTTGAGGGGCTGGGCATTGCGGGTACGATACGCTCCAAACTACTATTATCAAAATCAGGGATCTCCTGCCCAATCTGTGCTTTCGCCATCGAGATTGCAGCGCACTATGTTGCGAAACCACGCGATGGTTACGACGCGCCCTAATAGAAATATGTTCATGAAAACAAAGCGCATCGGTGACGGCACTCACATCTTGCGGTAAGCGTGTTAACAGGAAGAGATAAAAAAGGCACGCCAGTATCGCTAATACCAAGGAATATACTTGACAACTTTTCGCTAAATCGCTTATCGTCCTGCGCTGATAACGATATCACCTGTAGCCAGACATAAAAGCAAACTATAAGCACGGCGCACATCGACATACACAACGGACACCATTTCTGGAGGGCACGTTTATGTTTCGAGTGAGGGCTACTTACACCATAGGGGATCAGCTCGAAGAAAGTTTGGGCCGCAAAACTAACCACAACGCAAGAGCAGCCAACCTTGATTGGAAACCATGGAAGAATATTGGGTGCCCACAAAAAGCACGTATTCTTTTACCGTTTACCTTACTTGCTCTACTTGTCTTGTTTCTACCAGGAACCCAACTTCAGGCTCAAACCGGCATGATAAGCGGCACTGTTATCGATTCTTCCGGCGCAGCGATACCTGGAGCCCAGATACAGATTGTCAACCAGGCAACTGGAGCACTCACTCGCAATGCGACGAGCGATAGTTCTGGCACGTTCCGTGCACTGAATATTCCGGCCGCTACTTACACAGTCAAGGTAACAGCGAGTGGAATGTCGGAGCTTCAACGAAATGGAATTGTTCTGGACCAAGAACAGAGCCTCAGTTTAGGAATGTTGCAGTTGTCAGTTGGACAAGCCTCAGAGACGGTGACGGTCAATACGCAGACCCCACTGATCGACACGACGACTTCAAATAATTCCGCCGTCATCGATCGGCGACAGGTTCTCGAACAGCCATTGAATGGACGTGACTTCGAATCGCTGATGACGACGCTACCTGGCGTCACCACAAACAATATGTCGCAGTTCCGGCTGGTTTTTAACCAGACGAACGATTTCTATGTAAACGGAATGCGTGGTACGGCCAACAACTTCTTTCTCGATGGTGTGATCAACACTGACGTGGGAGCGAATGATGGCCAATACACAGACTTAAGTCTTGATGCCGTAGGCGAATTCAAAACCCTCACCGGCAATTTCAATGCGGAATATGGTCGAAGCCCAGGCGTCATGATTCTGGTTAATACAAAGAGCGGCGGCCAGCGCTTCCATGGCACGCTGTGGGAGTTCAATCGCAATACCGTTTTCGATGCAAACGATTGGTTCAGCAATCACTCAGGTTCGCCAAGAGCGGTGTTGCGGTTCAATAATTTCGGAGCTAACGTTGGCGGATACATTCCTATTCCGAAGATCTCCCCCAGAGACAACAAGAAAGCGTTCTTTTTCTTTAACTATGAAGGAACACGTGCCAATCGACCAAATGGAAATCCAGGTGGAACTAGCGCTACTTTTTACACGATGCCCTTACCCTCAATGCTTGGGATCGGAACACCTAATGGGGCTGCTGATCTTTCACCTACCTACCGCGCGGGTAATATGTGCGATTTTAATGGAACATCGACCTGCTCGCCAATTGTAGATACGGGCGGAAATTTGGTCCAAAATGGCCAGGTATTTGTGCCAGGGACAATAAAATATAATTCGTTCGGCGAAATCCTGACTGGAACGCCTTATGCCGGCAATATCATTCCGTCGTCACAATTTAGCAGTCAATATGCTGCGATGATCAACTACTTCACTCCAGGTTATCGCGGAAGTTTCGCGCATCCTATCTATAACAACGGCTTCGGCGACAGGCAGCAAATTAACTTTCAAGACACGTATACGTTCTACAAGAACCAATATGTCGTGCGAGTTGATTACAACTTTGGACCGAAGGCGAATGCTTTCTTCCGTTACGTGGATGATCGGCAACAGGAGAGTCAGGGCTTTGGTATTTTCTCGGGAAACACTTTCCCGGTTCTACCCCAATATCGTAAAAAGCCTGGAAAGAGTTATGCCTGGAACCTGGTGAACGTGATCTCCCCGACGCTGACCAACGAGGTGTCCGTCGGCTGGCTGCACTTGACGCAGGTCGTCGATATTGTGCAGGGCACCCCTAAGGCGACGTTCGACAAGACTGCGCTAGGCTTCTCCTTCACTGACCTGTTTCCGTCAACCAATACTCATAATCTCGCCCCGAATATCAATACCGGCGAGTCTAGCCCCTACATCAACATTTCACAATTTCCTTCGGGCTGGACTTCTACCGGCAATACGGTTGTCGTGACGGATGACGTCACTAAAGTCTGGGGCGGTCACGTGCTCAAGATGGGTCTTTTTGCCAACATGAACCAAAATGGCCAAGAAGGCACCTGGCAGGAAAATCCTGCACTCAATTTCTCAGCCAGCAATCAAAATCCCAACAACAGCAACTCTGGTCTCGGGAACACGCTCCTAGGAAACTATACGACCGTCAGCCAATCAAACATTTTTGCTTTTGGACATTTTCACTTTATCCAAATCGAGGGTTATGCACAGGATAGCTGGAAGGTAACTCCAAGATTTACAGTCGACTACGGTCTGCGCTACCAATTTGTCGGGCCCACTTATACAGTGGCGCCCTACCATGCGTATTACTTTCAACCGAACGTCTACAATCCTGCGAATGCGGTGCAGATCAATACAGCTCCCAACGTTCCTGGTCAAATACCGACTCAGGGCACTATCATCACTGGTTCCGGAGATCCTTACAATGGCATGGTTCGAGAAGGAACCAATGGATTACCTAAAGGTGGAATTAGCTATCGCTGGAATAACATTGGTCCGCGTCTGGGCTTTGCTTACGATATGTATGGAAACGGCAAGACTGCTCTTCGTGGTGGTTTCGGTATATTTTTTGAACGTTATCAGCAAAATGTCTTCAACTTCTCAAGTGTGAGCAATCCTCCAACTGTCTATACGCCTTCGATCTATGGAGGCAACATCGGAAATATATCCTCAGCGCTGGTGAATGGCACACCTCTCACACCAACAAGCGGCGTACTGTCTACAGATGGAAGAGGTAACATTCCCACGACCTATGGTTACAATCTCGGAATTCAACAGCAGTTGGCCTACAAACTTGTCCTCGAGATGGGATATGTCGGCAATGTAAGCCGCCACCAGATGTACAACCAACAGTTGGAACAATTGCCTCTGGGATATACAACCAGTACCAATGTCCTCTCAACAGTCAACAATGTGACAGCAGCTATCTTGCCCTACAAGGGTTACACTTCGATATTCTTCAATCGATTTGGAGCTAGCAGTTCTTATAACTCCTTGCAGGTTAAACTTTCACGAAGGTTCAGCAATAAACTCACGCTGAATGCAGACTACACCTGGGCTAAAGCGATCGATCTGGCCGATGTTGATAACGATCAGAATGCTTTTCCGGACTATTCGCAACTCCACAAGTTCTATGCTCCCGCAGGGTATGACCGCCGAAACGTATTCAATTTCCAATATGTCTATAATTTCCCGGAGTTCAAGGGTTCTAACAAGTTTGTACAGATGACTGCCGGCGGCTGGGAGCTTTCAGGTGTCACCCGATTCTGGAGTGGGTCTCCGTGCCTTGGAAATAACAGTCCTACAAGTGACTCCTGCGACCTTATTTCAAGCGGCAACTTAGGGAATGGAGGTTTTGGTCATATCCGTCCAGACTACCTCGGTGGTCAGATTTTGACTTCACATAATCACAATGTACCTGCGGGACAGTTCCCTCAGTGGTATAACCCGGCGGTCTTCGCTTCCCCCGCCAATGGTAGCTTCGGTAACTTCCGTCGCAATTCGATTTACGGCCCAGGAGTCAACAACTGGGATATGTCGCTGTTCAAGAATTTCATCTTTACTGAAAACATGCGATTACAACTTCGGTTTGAGGGCTTTAACGTCTTCAATCACACACAGTGGGGAACCGTAAACAATAACCTCTCCGCACCGACGCCCGGAACGCCCTTCTCCGGTGCAAACGCAGGTTCCTCTGGTCAGATTACGTCTACACGCGATCCGCGCCAGTTGCAACTCGGCGGGAAGTTCTACTTCTAAAGCTTCACCTTGTCTACAAGTGGCCGGACTTATTGAGTCCGGCCACTCTTTTTATGTCATACTTTCTGGCAAATAAGAAAGTCACGCTAAACCATCCGCGTGATCTAAAGTACATGGGTTCTTCATGAAATTTTTTAGGCCAGCTCTCATAATCGCTCTTCTATTCATCTGCACCTACGGGTTCTGCACGAGCTCGGACACTGCGAGGCAGATCTTCGAGTCGGCAATGCAGGCGATGAATTCAGGCGAATACTCACAAGCAGAGACGGGTTTTCACAAGGTTCTTGAACTCGACCCACGCAATGTTAGTGCGCTTGCCAATCTTGGTATCTTGTATGCCAAAACGCATCGCTATACCAAGGCTATCGAAGAATACAAACAAGTTCTTCGCATTAGCCCGAAGCAACCGGAGACACAGCTGAATCTGGGCTTGGCCTACCTGAAGCAGGAGGACTATACCCATGCGTTAATCTACTTCAAGCAGCTGAATGATCAAGATCCATCCAATCATCAAGCAATTTTGCTGCTTGCCACATGCCTTGCATTTAGTGACCATGCTGAAGATGCAGTTAGCTTATTGAAGCCGCTAACGGATAGCGACAGTCAAGATTCCGCAGCTCTCTATCTGTTGGGAATCGCTTATTCGCGAGCGGGTCAAGCGCAGCAAGCGCAGGATATCTTCGCGAAACTCTTTTCCGGTAATGCGACGCCGGCGCAAGCTGGCTTTCTGCTGGGAAAGGCATACACCGATGCTACGAAGTTTCAAGAAGCCAGGGATGCTTTTCTAGGAGTATTGCAGGCAGATCCTGTATTTCCTGGTGCTCACCGTGAATTGGGCAAGGTATACATCAGCCTGCAGCAAAGTACTGAAGCGGAAGACCAGCTAAAGCAAGCAATTCGGGCCGATCCTCAGGATGCAAATGCGTTTTATTATCTGGGTGCACTCTTAGTACAGTCGGGCCGTTACCAGGAAGGATTGACCTACTTACAGTCGGCGCAAAATATAACGCCTGATTCATGGGCAACGTATTTCTATATGGGAAAAGCTGAGCTTCAATTGAGCCATGCAAACCAGGCAGTTCCATTATTGAGCCGCGCTGCAGACATGAACCCTGATGATTCAGGAGCACTTTATTTGTTGGCTAGAGCATTACGATCTGAAGGCCGTACACAAGACGCGGACGCAGCAATGCGCCGAGTTGCGGCATTGCATACAACTGCGATTGATGCTGAGAGACGAGCATTAAAGGATGCGCATATCGTAACGGAACGTTGATAGTCGACGATGACCTGGCATCAGCAGGATTCCATCGCTACTCTTATTTGTTCGTGTAGAACCGCTGAAAATCGAAATTCTATTTTTTACTTACACTTTGCGGCGTCCCGCCTTGTCATGTTTTCCTTCTTGTTTGCTTTAGGGCTCGATTAGGACGAGCTTAATAGACGCCGCAATACGGTAGCCTGGCGTTCACTCTTATACTTAGTGCTCTAATGGACCGATGCAAATGCGATTCTTGTTCTCTGCACGGAACTGGCGTAGGGGTTATGTAGTAGTCCTGTTAATTGTAATGGGGTGCAGGGCGCGGATAGGAGCTATGTCGTGCCTGAAGGGCCGATGCCGCCGAATACGGTGCTGTTATCCGAGATGATGCGAGAGCTATCGGCTACACCCTGGTTTTACCGATGCGATGCTTGCGCAGTTGGGGGGCAATGGGAAAGATGGGGCCAGCGCTAATGCCCCCCGCGCTGATCAAGCGACTGCGCACACTTATCCTGGGGAAAGATTAGCAAGGACTGGATCGATTCCCCGGATGGACGATGCAGGCCATCAACCCAACGGTGAAGATCGCGGACAAAGTCGTGTCGAAAGATTCAACTGCGGGCGATCTGGCAGAACAACCTAGGAAGACTAGTGAGAATAACGTTTCGCCTCAAGAGATGAAGAAATATGTCGACATTGAGAGTTATCCACTGGAGAAGGCAGAGACGGTGAATCTGGATCAACCTTCCATGTTGCCGGGATTCACGACAGAAGGACTAATGCACGAATTGGGTGCTGGTGTAGTCCGAGGCGACGGTCCAAACCCGAGAGTTGCACCGATGCATGCAGAGAGCCAGCGAATGGCGGATGTGTTGAACCGGCTTAGTCTGAACGCATTGGATGGAGCCCTACCGCTAACTGCCATGGTTGGAGACAAGACAGCAATTACTCCAGAGCAACTGACACAGGCCCTGATAGCGACGGGACATACCGTTTTAGTCTCAGATGCACGATATTTTGCAAACTTCGGGCACTTCCACTACAAAGGGCAGGAAGTGATGATGCCGTTCTGGGTCGACTCACAGATTGCAGTTCCAGGCACGAAGCGTCCTCTCCTGGTTCCCGTGAGCCACGCCGTGAGTGGGAGATCCGCGGACCGAAAGTAAATGCAAATGTGAGTTACTACTTCGGGATCGACGGTAAGGCTGAGTTTCGCACCATGGATACATAGGATCAGGCTTGAGTACTCGGACGACATGCACATGAATATCGCGATGCCGATGCAGTAGAAGTAGCGCGGCTTGTGGAAGGAATGAAAACGAATCTCAAAAACGAGCATTACAACTAATGGAACTCTGACGCCGGGAATACAATGAGAGTCGCCCTTTCCGCTCTCAAGCGAAGGGCATAAGAGTGCTCTTGGCAATCACTTCCAACAGGGAGATTCCAATGAAAGCCGTGCTGGTATTGTTTGTTTTGGCCACGCTTCTACCTGCGTGTGCGCAGCAAAGAGGGTCGGTTATAACATCGAAGCCGACGGCGACAAATCCCGTCGATTTACATACAAGTCAAAATTCCCTCGACTGGGCAGGCGTTTACGAAGGTGTCTTGCCGTGTGCAGACTGCACAGGCATTAAAACCAGTCTGACGCTCAATCGCGACGGCACCTACAAACGCATGACGCAATATCTGGGCCGGCAGGATACTGCAGAAGCGACGAGAGGGTCATTTGCGTGGGCAACAAACGGCAACGCGATTACTCTGGACGAGCGTGGCAGTGGGCAACAATATTCAGTTGGCGAAGGACGACTGACTCTGCGCTATCGTGATGGCGGACATGAAGGATCTCCAGCATCCAACATGGTGCTGACACTCGTTTCTCAGGCGGCTACAGAAAATGCCCTGCCACAGAAGCTGGAACGTTATCGATGGACTCTCGAATCCGCGACCGATAGCCAGGATCATCCGATCGACGCGCTTTCGCCCCATAAGGACCACCCTGTTTTGCTTAGCTTTTCCGGCACGGGACTTAGCATTCAAGGTCCCTGCAACCGGATCATTGGCACATACCGGATTAATGACGCCAGGCAGTTCACGATCATTGGTGGGCCGGCCTCTACGATGATGGCCTGCGATCCTGCGTTGATGAATGCCGATACTGCCCTGTCTGGCATACTGGCCAAACCATTGCATGCAGCGATCGATGATGGCTCGTCGCCGCGGCTGCGGTTGCTATCTGCGTCAAATGATACGCTGACATTTACCGGTCAGGCTACGCCAGAAGCTCTTTACGGAGCAGGAACGCGCATCTTTCTGGAAGTTGCTCCCCGCGAAGTCGCATGCGAACATCCACCGGGCCATCACGCACGTTGCCTTCAAGTCCGCGAACGGCACTATGACGAACAAGGTCTTGTTGTCGGAACTCCTGGAGAATGGCGACCACTTTATGAAGACATCGAAGGCTTCACCCACAAAGAAGGTGTGCGCAATGTCTTAAGGATTAACCGTTTCAATCGTGGCTCGGTACCTGCTGGCTCCTCTTCAACCCTGTATGTGTTGGATTTGATCGTTGAGTCGGAGGTTGTGACTCCATAACTCAACGTTGCTGCCCGATTGCTAGGAGAACAAATTTGATTTCACGAAAAGTTGGCTTGAGGGTTCTGTTTGCTATCACAGCTGTAGTTGCTGTGGTTGACTTTATGTTGCCGCGAATTCCGCAGCCGCAGGCATATCACATGTTTGCAGACCAGCGGAGCTTTCTAGGCATCCCCAATTTTGGCGATGTAGTTTCTAACGTACCTTTCGCCATAGTTGGATTATGGGGTCTGGTATTTTTATTGCGATCCAACTCCGAACAGCTTTCAAAACATTTTCTCGATAAGCGGGAACGCTGGTTCTATCTGATTATTTTTACAGGACTCTTTCTTACGGCATTCGGGTCTTCGTACTATCACTTGAATCCAGGCAATGCACGGCTCGTGTGGGATCGATTGCCAATGACGATAGTGTTCATGTCATTGGTGGCTGCGCTCATCGCAGAGCGTATCAGTTTACGCGCAGGCCTATGGCTGTTGCCAATACTCCTATTGATAGGCGTAGGCAGCGTATTCCAGTGGTACATCAGTGAGTTGCGCGGAGTCGGTGATTTGCGTTTTTACGCCACCGTGCAGGTATATGCTGTTCTATTTCTGTTCATGGCACTTCTGTTCCCACCACGCTACACATTCGGATCAGACTTGGCGATGGTGGCCACCTTCTATGTCCTCGCAAAAGTTTTGGAGACTTTCGATAAGCAAATCTTTAATATGGGCCATATCGTAAGTGGTCACACCTTGAAGCATCTTGCGGCTGCTCTTGCTGGATATTGGATCTTACGAATGATAAAGAGACGACGACTAATTCCAGACGTAGCTGCTTAGTTCAACTTGCGATGGATTTATTTGTTCGGTTTATCTCTGTGCTCGATGGTAATAAGCAACAGAGCATTCGGACTCAACTCCAATTTGAGCTGCCCGCTTTGAAGTTTTGTTCGTTCAGGCGCGGGGAGCGCCGTCTCGCGGTTCAACTGATCAATCTGAGTAGACGTTGGGTTCAGAGGTTTGCCCATGGCTGCATAGTGTTTCAAAACATTGCCATGCTCGTCATCAACGCGCTGAATCGTTACGCCAGCATCCTCCGCAACACCTTGGAATGTGAACTCGATAGTCTGGGCCGCGCCGGGTTGATCTGGTTCAACCAGGTTCCAGGCGGCTATCGCCAGCCCTCCATCCTTAGTTTTTGTAATGATTACGTCCTTCGATTCGTTTGCGATACGTCTATCCCCAAGCTGATGCAGAAGACCGTATCCGTAATAGCTGGGCTTGTTGATTCCACCCTTTGCGCGAAGCCCGAACTGACCAAGAAATGGACGATCGATCGGTCCACCCTCTTCAAAAACATCCGAGAACGTCCAAAAAGAGAGCTCCTCCACCTTTCCGTCGCACTGCCTCACGGTGTTAGCCACGGCGGGGCCGACGTAGATAGTGTCGCGTGCCTGCATCATCCCCGGAACGTTCCACTCGGTCCAATAGAGTGGCAGCTGCGGCATTGGTGATTTCTGAATCTGTTCCCTCACCTTTTCAACTGCTCGGCACACACGTTCATTCATCGGAATCCTTTCATCTGTTCCAAACAGGTCTTCAACTGTGTCGTCCGCATACCCATGTGTGGAGACGAAGTCGACGGGCACTTGATTTGTCGCTGCATGTCTCAGAAAATCATCGACCCACGAGGCAGCGGCAGTGGCCGGTCCTCCAACGCGCAATCGAGAATTGACACGTTTTAAATCATGGGCCGTGTGGTCATAGAGCTCGAAGTAGGACCTCTGCCTCGGCACGCCTCCCCAAAAATCAATGTTCGGCTCATTCCACACTTCGAAGTACCACGTTGCAACTTCATCGATACCGTAGCGGTCGATAAGGTGCTGGGCGAAGTGGGTTATCAGGCCATCCCACCTCTCCATGCTCTTGGGCGGGGAGACATTCTGCTTGTACCAGAAGGCGTGGAGCGCGTCTGGATTGAAGGCCAGCTTCTTCGGCATGAAGCTGATCTCAACAAACGGGCGCACCCCATTCTTCAGCAACCCATCGTAGATCTGATCCACATAAGCGAAGTTGTAAACTGGGTTGCCGCGCTCATCCTCGCTGTAGACGCCTACCTCATCATGCAGGATGGCGTGAAAGCGCACGTAGCGAAAGTCAGTCACCTGCTTCACTGCGCGCAGGTCTTCTCGGTAACTCTCGCGCAGAGTGAGAATGGCGCGCCCCGACCCAAACATTTGTTCCCAAAAGTGAGGGAAAGGTGTAGTTGCCGCTCCCGCGTCGACCTGTATGTGTTCCTGCCCTTGCGCCTTCTGACCTATGAGCAGGCTTGCAGCAAGCAATACCCATACACCAAGACAAGAAGAACTGATCTTCAACCTATTACGCATAGTGTCCTTTATCGAACTTCATATGATGCCAAGACGGATTCGTGCTGCAACCAGATGTCTTGATAAAAGAGGGTGCTTCCGAAGGAGCACCCTCTTACCATGACGGTTGAATACTTCAAATTTAGAAGCTGAAGCGTGCCTGCAAACTTACGGTTCGCGATCCAAGAGCCCTCTGGGCCTGACCAAAGTTCACGAGAGTGATGTCATTCGTGATGCTGGTAGGATCGAAGTTCAGATTGTTGAAGAGGTTGAAGGCATCGGCGCGAATCTCGAACTTCGCGTTTTCACCGAGAACCGGCATCTTCGGTAAACCGAACGCCTTCGACAGAGTTCCATCGAGATCTCTGTAACCCGGACCGGTAAGCGAATTGCGAGCTACTCCCGGCGCCTGGGGAACGGGAGAAGTCGTTGGAAATGATCCTGCCAGAGTAAACGTCGGCTTTAAAAAGTAGGGTTGATTAGGTCCAGCCTGCGGGAAGTTCGTGTTCAGTCCATTTCCTACCCCACGGCCGGACTTGAACGCGCCATTGCTGGTGTCATGTCCTGCCCCACCCAGATAGGCAGCGGGCCGCAGTTGGGAGTAGCCACCGCCCTGAAAGTAGAGTTGACCGCCGGGAACATTGAAGACAGGTGTCCATGGGAACCCGGTATGCAAGTTGAAAATTCCACTCACTGACCAGCCGCCAACCACCTTTTCGAGCCAGCCATGGCTGCCGCGGAAGAACACAGGCTGCCATAGACCATAGAGCTTAAACGCTTTTCCGATGTTGTAGTCCGATCGTCCGCGCGCATAACTCGGGAAGTACGGATATGGATCCCTGAAATATGGCAGCGAGCCATCATCCATGCTCTTTGCCCACACGAACTGTGCATCAGCCATAAACTGATGCGAGAAACTGTGCTTCAATCCAAGCCGCAATGCGTTGTTATTGGACGTGCCCCCGTTGCTGAAGTAATTAATGTTGGTGACGAGCGGATTTAGCGCAAACCCCTGTGCCGCTGCCAGTACGTAGGCATCGGAATTCGTAACGATGTGATGCGCCGTACTGCCGTAATATCCTACCGTAGCGATCAACTGATGGCCGAGATCGAATTGGGTATCCAGCGAATAATGGTGGGTGTATGCCGTAGGCAGGTTGGCAGGAAATGCAGTGACGCCTACATTTCCTCCGGTTGGAAGGTTGACGGAGTTAAAGGTTGTGATGGTATTCGGATTGGGCGGGTACCCAAACAACGAGTGTGGATCGCTTGCAACCGCGTATATTATGTTCGGGTTGATATTGCTCGGCGATACGCTGCCAAAATTGGGTGAGACCGTCGCAGGCGGATTGCCGGACGCATTAGCCGAAACCGCAATCTCTTCTTGGTTGAAGTTCAGGCCATACCCTCCCCGCACTACGAACCGCGCATGAAATCTGTCCGGACTCCAAGCAAATCCAACCTGTGGGCCGAAATTACCTTTTTGGGCACTCCATAGATTGCCGCCAATCCGGACGCTCATGCCGGTAAACATATCTGATCCGCTGCCAAACTGAACTGTACTCAGATTACCCTGCTTGGTTGAGAGCGGTCCAAAGTAGGAGTAGCGCAAACCTAAATTCAGGGTCAGATTGGATCGAACCTTCCAGTCGTCCTGGATGAAAAATCCATAGACGGTCTCCCGGTTGTCCTGCCGGTGAGCAGTGGGAGTACCCGTGAGCGGATCATAGTTGCCAGCCTGTGTGTGTGGAGCATCGTTGAGAAATGCCCAGATATTGTAAAAGTTGTAGCTTGGGCGCGCCGAACTGGTTGACTCATTCAGGTAGTACAGCCGTGTTGCTTCGCCGCCAAACTTAATCGTATGGTTACCGACTACCTTGGTCGCTACATCCTTATAACTGTACGTCCACTGATTGAAGACGCTCGGTCCGGGGGCGCCGAAGGTGATCAGGCCAGTACTGGGGATGCTACCGATCTGGTCGATCTGAGCCTGAGGCAAACCAAATGGCGCCTGCGGATTTGAGGTGACCTCATTCCAGCGCCATCCTGCAGCATTGGCACGAGCTTCGTTGAGGAATGTTGGCGAAAAGGTATGATTCCAGATACCGGCAAATGCATTGTTGATCTGTGAATGGTGAAAAAGATTGTAAGCACGGACGGGACCGTTGAAATTCGTGGTGCTGGTGGGAACCCAATAGATAGCAAAACTTGCATGGTCTCGCTGGGTAATGTTCCCATCAAGGCGTCCGTTGTATTGGACGTTGGTGCTCGTTGTCGGATTTAAGGTTGTGAAGTGCGCAATGTCGGCAACGTTCGACAATCCACTGCCGTTGCCGGGATTGTTGGGACTCGTCCAGGTGAGGTCCTGCGTTCCAAGTGGCGTTGTCAGCGGCGATCCAAGATTCAATCCTTGCCCAGGGATCGTCCGGCAGTTCACATTTTCAACCAATCCAATATTCGCGCATGTTTCGCTGATCATTCCAGCAGCGCTTACTCCCGCACCCGGGAACGTCAGGAATGTTGATGCGATGCTGTTGGAGGGCGCCAGGCCATCGAAGGCCGAGGTCTCGTACCATGCGGTTGAGGTACTGGACGCACTGTTTCGTATCGTCTCATACGCGAAGAAAGCAAAGATTCTGTCTTTCCAGATAGGGCCGCCAACGCTGCCCCCTATCTGGTTGAAGCGCTGCGTATCTCGCAGCAGTCCTCGATCTGCAGGTGTGCCCGGTTGCAGCGAACCCGGCCCGTTGTAAGGCTGGTAGGCATTGAGGCCGGGACGATTCACCCGGAAGAAGACACTGCCATGATAACTATTCGTACCGCTTTTGGACGTTACCTGAATCTGCGCCCCGCTGAAGCGGCCACTCTCCGCGTCATATCCATTGGAAACAACCTTGACGTTGTCGATGGAATCTTCGTTCGGCGTGATAATGGTTGTTCCTCCCCATACCGCACTGACCGTACTGATGCCGTCAATTGAAATGGAATTCGTCTGAGTTTGGCCGCCGTTCGCAACGGACTGAGGGCCATTCTCCGTCTGGAAGATTCCCTTACCGGACGCCGGTCCACCAGGTCCTGCCGCGCCAGGAAGATTGTTGGTACCACCACCTCCTGCCTGCGATCCATTGCCAAAGACGCCCGGGGCCAGTTGAATCAGTTGAAAGACATCGCGCCCTAACGAGGGCATGCTCTGGATCTGATTGCTGCTGATGGTTCCACCAATCGAAGCAGTCTGCGTATCCAGGGCCGACACCTGAGAGGCATCGACCGTAATCGTCTCCGAAGCCTGGCCAATCTCCAGCTGCACATTGACTGCGTTCGGCTGCTCCGGAATCAACTGAAGATCGCTGAGAATCTTTTTCTTGAAGCCCTTGCTCTCGACCACCAAGGAGAATTGGGCCGCAGGCAAAGCATTAAAGTTGAAGACACCGTTTCCGTTGCTCGTTCTTACGACAACTTCATTGGTAGACATGTTTGTAAGGGTAAGGGTGGCACCTGGGACGACTTCTCCCTGCGGATCGGTCACCACGCCCTGAATTGATGTCCGAAACTGGGCAACGGCGGTTGCTCCAAACAGGTAACCCACAAGGATCAACATAGCTAATCTGAAAAAGATCCGAGAGGTAACTTCGTTCCACGTCCCTTGACCGTAAAGACCCCGCAAAAAATCTTGCATAATGCCTCCATCAGCTTGAACTTTGGTTAATTGTCATGTCCGGCTGCTAAACACGCCTCGTACTCAATGGCCTGTTTCGTACATGCCCGCCGACGTCAGCGCAATCGTTTACGCTTCGGGTAGGAAGGTATACCCCTAAACTAACGACGGTCAACAAACAGAAGGACTCTACAGCGATTCATTTGGGGAAATGGATTGCCGCAGAGTCCGCCTAGGTGAAAAGGTAGAAGTAGGATTTGAGAGGATGGCGGAGGATTAGTCTCCACCCACTCTTATTTTGAGGCCTGCGCGGACCGTGAAGGGCAGGCTGGGGTAGCCGATAGGACCGATGTTGTGTTGAGAGAGGAGATTTCCCAGCTCGGTGAAGGCCGTGATGTGGTGGTTGATTATGTAGGTTCCATAAAGATCTAGCTTGGCGTAGCCGAAGTCGAGGTTGCGGTTGGGTAGCAGAAGGGAGTTGCCGAAGTTGGTGTCGAAGCCGTCGAGGAAGGTGGAATCGTCTGCGCGGCTGGCCATGGCTCCTTTGAAGGCTGCGGTGAATTTATTACCGATATATTGGGCTGCGAAGAAGCCGGAGTGGGGCGGGCGGCGGAAGGGACGGGCTCCGACTAGCGGGCCTTCGGCTCCAATGGGGATGTCGGGAAAGTTGGGATTATTATTTGCAAAGCCATTACTGTATGCGTCGCTTGAGAACGAATGAAGCACAACAGCGTCGAGGTAGGTGTAGCCTCCTCGCACAAAGAGTCGATGGAAGGGCTGGTACTGAAGCTCGGTTTCGAAGCCCTGGGCGCGGAAGGCCTGCGAGTTCAGATAGGGCGTGAAGACGCTGTCGGCGAGGCTGGGCGGAAGACCGAAGATCTGGATGAGGGCTCCAGTGCTGACGCCCTCTAACTGATGGTCGAAGGTGTTGTGAAAGTAACCAGCCTTGAGAATAAGCTTCTGACCGATGATGTTCTGGTCGATACCTATGTCGTAGGTGCGGGAGCGCTGGGGACCGGGAGGTCCAATGTTGAACTTGGCGATGTCGGCGGTATCTCCGGCCTCAAGGAGTTGGGTGTAGAGGCTGGCGAACTCGAGTGCGAGGGTGGGCTCCTGGATGCCGGTGGCTACGTTGGCTCGGAGTTTGGTGCCGTGGAACCAATGTGCGCCGGGGCGAACGGGAACATAGGAGAGGCCGATGCGTGGGCTTCCGGTGATGCCGTAGAGATGATTTTTTTCGACGCCGCCGCCGAGCGAGTAGAAGAGACGGTTTTTGATGTCGCCCTGGAACTGGAGGGTGTACTGGTAGTTGGTGCGCTGGATCTTCTCGTTTGAGAAAGCGGTGACGAAGCTGCCGCGTTCGTTCTGGTAACGGAAGCCGAAGAGTGCGGTGATGCGGTAGGGGAAGGTGTAGTCGGTCTGGTAGTAGAGCTCGTCGCGGTTGGAGACGGAGGCTTCTTCGGGGATGAAGAAGGAGGCCTGGCCGGTGGTGCTGTAGCCGTTGGCTCCGCGGATGGTGACTACGTTGCCGAAGTACTCAGTGAAGATGTCGCCGTCGCCGAAGTCGAAGGTGATGGGGTTGCCGACGTTGGTGTAGGCGTGCTCCTGCTCGCGCTTGCGGGTGATGCCGTAGCGGACGAGGTTGTGCCAGTTGCCGAGGGTGCGGTTCTCGAGGGTGAGGCCGGAGTAGATGTCCTGATCGGCTTGCTTGCCGTCGGCGGAGATGCCGTAGAAGTTATGCGCCTGGGGGAGGCCGCTCCCGGAGACGGCGTTGCGGATGGTGAAGCGGGCCTGGGTGTTGGCGGTGATGTCGTAGCCGAGATTGGCTACCGAAGTGGAGGAGTGGAAGCGATCGCGATCGATGGTGTTGGAACTGTCGAAGCGGCTGAAGGCTCCGTAGTAGTCGAGCTTGTTGTGGGCTCCGGAGAGAGCGATCTCGTTGCGGTAGGTGTGGAAGTTGCCGGCGTCGCCGGAGTAATCGATGACGGGGCGCATGGAGCTGCCGCGCGGGGTGGAGAGGTTGATGACGGAGGCCTGGGCGTCGGTGCCGTAGAGGGCGGAGTTGGGGCCGCGATACATTTCGAGCCCGGCGAGGCCGGTGCTGGAGACGTTGCCGAAGTCGAAGGTGCCGCCTACGTCGTTGGCCGGGACGCCGTCGATGAGGACTTTGTTGGCGGTGGAGTTGCCGCCGCGGACGAAGAGTGAAGCGACGCCGCCCCATTGGCCTGTTTGGACGGCTACGTTGCCGGGTGCCTGGCGGAGGTCGTCGACGATGCCGACGCGAGTGGCGAGGTCGGCCTGGGGGATGAGGGTGATGGCGGAGCTGCTCTGCTGGAGTGGCGTTGGAATGCCGGTGGCGGTCACGGTGATTTGCGCGGTAACAGTGGCCAGCTCAAGGACAATATTGCGTGTGACGACATCAGTGCGGCCGCCGTAGAAGTCCTGGCCGATGGATGGAGTGAAGGTAGCAGCAGAGGTGAGAAGGACGAAGCGGCCGGGAGAAGTACTGCGAATCTCGTAGGAGCCATCTGGACCACTGACGGCGACGGCGGCGACTTGTTGGCCCTGAATAAGCTGAACACGTGCGCCAGCGACCGCTGCGCCAAGGGGATCGGTGACAGTGCCACGGACAACGACAGCATGGGCAGAGAGAGTTGCGGCAACGAGAAGAGAAAGCGTGGCCAAGAGACGGCGCGCGGACGTGAACATGATGAAGCTCCTCCGTTCCCCCCCGGGAACGTGGTTGATGTGCGCTGACAGAACCGGTCTCCTGACTGACGCGATACATGCTGGCCGTGTAGCGGATGCTTCCCTTCCCGACGCCGGGCGGCGATAGTGGGAGCATCTTTGGCAGGCATTCACACTGTTTTGCTGAATTTGCAGAACGAGTGTGCGCGAATCACAGTTGCGGGGCAGTGGCGGAATTTCACCGCGCTTCCCGAACATTCTATTGCGGGACAAGGTGGATGAGAGCGACGAGCTATCTTCTGCAGGTCGCAGGATGTGTGAGATTCAAGTTTGAAGGATGCGTGAGGGGATGTCAAAGGTCAACGTGAGCCAATACTACAAAGCCCCCATTCTTTAGGAATGGAGCCTTGCTTTCAAGCGAATTACTTACTCAGGAGGGCGACGAACCGGAGCGGATTTGCGGACCTTCTTGACCGGGGGAGCAGCGTTAGGCGGACGCTGCTTGCCGTTCCCGTTGCCGTTGCGCTTGAGTCCTGGAGTCTCTACCACAGCTCGCATCCAGTAGTTGCCTTCTGAATCGACTTCGATGCCGTGAGTTTCCCGCTCAAAGCCCGGGAAGCGCTTGCCGAATTCTTCCATGGCGAGAATGAGACGAATGACGGGGCTGTCGTGGCCGCCGAGACGCTCGCCGGGCATCGACATAGGAATACCGGGTGGATAGGGGACGAGCATGACAGCGGCTATACGGCCTGCCATGTCCTTGAAGCGGATCTTTTCGGTTTCGTTGCGAAGAAGCTTCTGGTAGGTCTGTGCTGGGGTGAGGACGGGGTCGAAGTCCTCGTCGCAGGCTTCGCCGACGAGGTTGGCCAGGTTGAGTTGGACCATAGCGGCGTGCATCTCGTCTGAGAGCTCTTTGAGGGTAGTGTTGCGGTAGCGCGTGGGGTACTTGGCTACGAGCTCGGGCAGGGCTTCTTCAAGAGCGGCTTCGGAGTCGTAGAGACGCTTGAACTCAAAAAGGTTTTCGAGGAGGCTGCCCCACTTACCCTTAGAGGTCCCAACGGAGAAGAGGACAAGGACGGTGTAGTCGCCGGTGCGGGCGATCTCGACGCGACGGGAGTCCAGGAACTCGGTGAGGATGGCCGCGGGGATGCCCCAGTCGCCAATGCGGCCCTGAGCGTTGACGCCGGGCATGAGGATGGTGACCTTGGTGGGGTCGAGCATGCAGTAGCCGTCTGCGATGTCTTCGTCCTGGAAGCCGTGCCAGTCTTCGCCGGGCTTGAGGGTCCAGCAAGTGGGATTGGCGTAGAGGAGGCTGTCCGGTGTCTCCTCGAAGACCTGGGTCTCGCCGGTGGTGGGATCGGTGACCTGATCGGGCTGGAAGAGGCGGAAGAACCAGCCCTCGCCGTTTTCTGCGGCGCGGAGACGGTGGGCGACCGAGGACATGGCCTTGCGGAAGCTGATGGCGTCCTGGATGGTCTCGTACATGAGGGTGGGGCCGGCGGGCTCGTCCATCATGGCGGCGGCTACGTCGAGGCTTGCGATCAACGGATAAAACGGCGATGTTGTGCCGTGCATCATGAAGGACTCGTTGAACTGATCGAATTCAAGCGGCGCGCGAGGGCTGAGCTTGATGTGGACCATGGAGCCCATGGAGAAGGCCGCGAGCATCTTGTGCGTGGACTGCACGGAGAAGATGGTGGGGCGGTCGGGCATGTCGTCGGGGACGTCCATGGCGAAACGGCCGCGGTAGATCTTGTGGAACTTGGCGTAGGCGTACCAAGCTTCGTCGAAGTGGACGCGGGGGACGGACTTGGCGAGCTCCTCGACGACGCGATTGACGTCGTAGCAGAGGCCGTCGTAGGTTGAGTTGGTGACGACGGCGTAGGTGGGGATTTGCGAGGGCGCGCCTTTGGTAAGGGGGCTGCGCTCGATGAGACCCTTGATGAAGTCGGGATGGAAGCGCTTGAGGGGTACGAGGCCGATCATGCCGTAGCCGTTGCGCGTGGGTTTCATGTAGACGGGGCGTGCGCCGGTGACGGTGAGGGAGTGACAGATGGACTTGTGGCAGTTGGCGTCGGCGAGAACGATGTCGTCCTGCGCGATGACTCCGTGGCCGATAATTTGGTTGGAGTTGGACGAGCCGCCGAGAACGTAGAAGGTCCAGTCGGCGCCGAAGATGCGAGCTGCGTTGCGCTCTGATTCGCCGGGAGGTCCGATGTGATCGAGCCAGGAGCCTAAGGGCGCGGTGGAGATGCCAAGGTCGGAGCGGAGGAGATTTTCGCCGAAGAACTTGTGGAATTCCATGCCAACGGGATGCTTGAGATACGCTACGCCGCCCATGTGGCCGGGGGCGTCCCAGGAGTAGGCGCCCTGGTCGGTGTACTTCTTGAGCTCGCGGAAGTATGGCGGCAGGAGCTGCTCGTGGTAGCGCTCGACGGCGAAGTCGACGCGGTTGGCGATGAACGCGGGCGTGTCGCCGAAGAGATGGATGTACTCGTGGACCTGCTTAACCACTTCGAGGGGAAGCTCGCTGACTAGGGTGCGGTCTGCGATGAGGAAGATGGGGATCTTCTTGTTGCGATGACGGACGGCGCGGAGGATTTTTAATGCTGCGCGTTCGTCGAACTGGTTCGCACCTTCGAGGTCCCAGTCGAGGAGGATCGCAGAGTGCGATGGGTCCGATGTTACGAGGGACAAGCCGTCTTCGGGCGTGGAGGTTCGGACGACCTCGTACCCTTCTTCACCTATGGCATCTACGAGGCGCTCCATGGCGCGATCGGATACGGAGTCAGTTCCACCCACTTCACTTGCAATCAATAAAACCCAACGGCCTTCGCTCATTCCACCTCACACTTCCATTTACCAGTTTATAGCGATTTCACCCGAGTAAATGTGAACGCTGTGAGTATTACGGGATGAGCGGCGGCAACTAGGGGGCGATGGGGGTGAGAAGGTCCAGGGCACCCTTGGATTTGAGGTCTTCGGCGACCCAACTGCCGAGGGTCTCGGGGTCGGTTTCCTGGGTGGCTTCGGTATCGATCTGAATCATGGAGTCGCCGTCGGGAGCGATGACCTGGGCGTACATGCGCCACTTGTCGTACTCGGGAACGCAGTGGGCGCCGATGGGAAGCGAACAGCCACCGCCGAGGGCGTCGAGGGTAATGCGCTCAGCTTCGATGCAGAAGCGGGTATGCGGATGATTGAGAAAGGAAACGGCCTGACGGATATAGGTGTCACGGGCTTCGTCGATTGGGTGGTTACAGCTGCGGGTTTCAATGGCGAGCGCTCCCTGACCGGGGGCGGGACAGAGCTCGTCGGGGGAGAAGCGCTGGTGAACCCATTCGGCTCGCTTGAGGCGGTCGAGACCTGCGGCGGCGAGGACGAGGGCGTCGCATTGGCCCGCGGCGAGTTTCTTGAGGCGGGTGTCGATGTTGCCCCGAACGTCGACGAATTTCACGTCGGGACGGAGAGCGAGGAGCTGGGCGCGGCGGCGCGGGCTGCTGGTACCGATGGTTCCGCCGAAGGGCAATGTGTGGAGGGCCCAATATGGCTCGCAGACCCAGACGTCGCGAGCATCGGCGCGTTTGGGGATGGCAGCGAGGGTGAACTGGGGGGCGAGTTTGGTGGGAAGATCCTTGAGCGAATGGACGGCGAGATCGATGCGGCCTTCTTCGAGAGCTTCTTCGATCTCCTTGATGAAGATGCCCTTGCCGTCGAGGTTGGGGGGAGGGACGAATCCGGGTTGCTGCATGCGGTCGCCGGTGGTGCGGATGACTTCAAGCTCAACGTGGTAGCCGGCGTCGCGGAGGGCGTAGAGGATGTGGTTGGCTTGCCAGAGGGCAAGCTGGGAGCCGCGGGATCCAATGCGGATGGGGTTCTTTGGGTTGTTGTGCTCGCTGCTCATGACTTCTCTAGGATACGGGATTGTAAGTGCAGCGGTTCGCTGTCAGCCGTAAACAATCTTGGATACGAGGCGAAGAAGCTCCTCGCGTTCGCCGGATGCGAGCTGCAGGAGCATAAGACGGCAGTTTTCGACCTGAACATCGCGCAGTTTTGACGCGAGTCGAAGTCCGATGGCCGTGAGCTCAATGTATACGGTGCGACGATCCGTGGGTCTTCGCTGGCGAACGATGACGTGGCGGGCTTCGAGCCGATCGAGCGCCGAGGAGATGGTGGAGATGGGCGATTGCAGCGCCAGGGCTATCTTGCGAACACTCCGGTCGCCTGGCTCGGCGAGTACCTGGAGCAGACCTATGTCGTTGACGTGGAGATCGGCGTAGGCACTGCCGGCGAGGACGCCGGGCTCGAGCTTGAACTGGCGCAGAAGGGCGGCGATGCATTCGTGCAGGGTGATGGCCTGATGGTCTTCGACCTTCCGGAGGGGGGCGGGAGCTCGCTTCATTATGGCCATGATAATTTATCGACGGAAGTTTGACCTTTATATTACGATATTCGTATATTACGTTGTTCGTACTATACGAGGTGCGAAATATGAACATCCTGCGGCTTTCGATGGTTCTATCGTTTGTGATTGCGACGAGTCTGGATGTTGCGGCACAGGTTTGTGCTCCGCCGCCCAGGTTCGTGGACACGCCTCATCCCGCTGTTGCCGATGAAAAGGACCTGGTTTCGCACACGGAGGAAATCACGATCGCTCGGCCGCTCGATAAGGTGCTTGAGGATTCGGATAGACCGTTGAAGGACACTATTCGTAAGACGAGTTCGCTGCCGGGGGTGTCCGGGGAATATATGCTGACCCAAGGGACGTTTGGGGTGCCTGGCTCGCGACGGCTGACCTGCCTGACCGATGGTTCTAAGCTTGAAGAAGAGGTGCTTCAGCGTGAGCGGGCAGGCAACTCGTTTCGATTTCGCTATGTCGTGTGGAACTACACGAGCAAGGCTGCTCATCCGATTCTGTATGGGGTTGGCGATTTTCGTGATTCCGACATGGGCGATGGACGAACTCATGTTGTGTGGACGTATTCGTTCATGCTGAATCAAGAGCGGTTTCCAGGGGAGTTGGGAAGTTTTGGACGCTTTCTTTTTCGCGTCGGGTTCCTGGATCGACAGTATGCGGAGATGATGCGTTCGACTCTGAACGGGACCAAGATAAACGTCGAGCGGTAATTTGTATCTTGACAGCGAGCTTGATTAGTACCACAATGTGATTCTAATTATGCTTGGCGAGTTTGAGTACGTGTTGATTACCGCGGCGGCTGGACTGGGCGAAAAGGCCTATGGTGCAGTCATCCGCGAAGAGATTGAGGCGACGACGGGGCGTACGTGCTCGATTGGCGCGTTGTATACGACGATCGAGCGGCTGGAGACGAAGGGGCTGCTGATGACGTGGATGGGCGAGGCTACGGCGCAACGAGGTGGGCGGTCTAAGCGCATGGTGCGGGTGACGCCAAAGGGTGTGCAGGCCGCGAAGGACTTCTACGACGCGGTAATGCGTGTGAGTCGCGGTGCTTCGTGGGTGATGAATCGAAACGAAAGGGTTATATGACACGTGCCGCGTGGTCGCTTGTGGAGACTGCGGCGCAGTTGCTGGAACGCGACGAGCACGAGGTGGTGCTGGGCGATCTGCTGGAAGCCGGAGAGAGCGCGTGGCGGGGGCTGACCGGTGTAGCGGGACTCGTTGTACGGAGACAGGCCGGCCTTTGGCGGAGCTGGCGACCATGGGTTGCGGCGTTCGGGCTGGCATTGCCGGGAAGCTTGCTGCTGATGGGGTCTTCCCTTTCGGTTAGCTGGAAGGTTCAACGCCTGATGGGCACTAGTGGAGTGATTGAGGATGCTGGTTTTCTGGCGATTCTCTGTAATGCCTTGTTGTTGATTGGATGGGCCTGGACGAGTGGGTTTGTTGTGGGATCGTTGTCGCAGCGGACAGTGTGGGTAAGTTTTGCAGCGTGCTGCTCGCCTTGCTTGTTTTGCCTGGCGAGATTTCGCGAGACGTCTTTGTCGAGAGTATGCCTGCTCTTGTTCCTGGTGCCTGCAATCTGGGGAGTCTGGCAAGGCTTACGATCGACCCGGATAAAGCTTGGGTTTGCGGTGGTTTTGGCGGTGGCTATTACGGCACTGATGATTCCGACGTGGCATGGGCGATGGGCGTGGATCTTCAACTGGGTGCTGATATGGCCGGCCTGGTACATCGTGGCAACGGCACAACGGACTAGTGAACTGGTGAGATAAACGAGGAGCGGACGACATGGTCTCAGCACGGATACGTGTGCAGCTAAGGTTGGCAATTATCGTGGCCTTTGCTTCTTTGAATGTCACGATTTCGTTGGCTGATGGGGTTAAGAGTCAAGTTGTGAGCCGGGAGCTGCGGTCGGAGAGGTTTACAGGCAATAAGATTGGCACCAATTCGGTCCGGAAGATGGCTGTTTATCTTCCGGCCGGGTATGACGGGGCTGCGACGCGCTATCCAGTGATCTACTTTCTACCTAATCCTTTCGCGAGCTATCGTGCTGATTTTGACCAGAGAGATGCACAAGGGCTGTTCGATCGAGCGATAGGGGGCGGCGTCATTGGTAAGTTCATCCTAGTGTCGGTGGATATGACAACGCCGCTCGGTTCCTCGTGGTATGTGAATTCCCCGGTGACCGGTAATTGGGAAGACTTCATGGTGAAGGACTTGGTGCCTTACGTCGACGCGAACTTCAGGACTTTGCCGAGTAGAGATTCACGCGGCATACTGGGCGATTTTATGGGTGGATATGGCGCGATACGGTTTGGCATGAAACATCCGGATGTCTTCGGCTCGGTGTATGCAATGCATCCCGTGGGAACAGGGTCGGGTGTTCAGGTGATGTATTCGCGGCCTAACTGGGAACTTCTGGCAAATGCAAAATCGCTAGACGATGTGAAGAAAGATGGGTTTTCGCAGATCTTTACTTCGATCTATCAGGCGCATGTGCCGGACACGGAGAAGCCTCCTCTGTTTATCGATCTTCAGGCGCATAAGGTGGGCGATGAACTTGTGATTGATACGAAGATGACGGAGCGGTTGCGCAATAACTTCTTTATCGAGTCGATGGTTCCGGAATATGCGGACAATTTGAAGTCGTTGCGAGGGTTTAAATTTGACTGGTCGCGCAGCGATACGAACTATGACCATGTGTACTCCAATCAAGCGCTGACGCATAAGCTGAATGAGTTTGGGGTGCCGCATGAGGCGGAGGAATACAACGGGGCGTGGGGTGGGAATTGGGGCGCGGACGGGCGCGTCTATATAGAGGTGCTTCCCTTCTTCGAGAAGCATCTTGTGTTTGAGAGTACGGAAGCTTCCAGGGGGCGATAGTCGCGGTTAGTCGTTGTCTTTTTTGCGGGCGGATTCGCGGAGAGCGGTTAGCTGCGGGTGCAGGAGCTTGGCGGTGAGGGAGCGGGTCAGGGCTTCGACTGCTTCGCGCTGCTCGGGTGTAAGAGCGGCGAGGCGTTTGGCGGAGCGGGACAGCTCGGCTTCGCGGATAGCCTCGGCGCTCTGCTGGAGCGCGAGGATGGCGGGGACGGCGTCGCGGGACTGAAGGCGTTGATGATATTTTTCGACTTCGTCGCTGACGATGGTCTCGGCTGCGGCGGCTTCACGGCTGCGGTCGGCGAGGTTGGCGACGGCGACCTGCTGAAGGTCGTCGATGTCGTAGACGAAGCAGCCTTCGACGTCGTTCATGCCGGGGTCGACGTCGCGGGGAACGGCGATGTCGATGAAGAACATAGGGCGGTTACGACGACGGTGTAGGAAGTGCTGGCCGTGGGAACGGCCGAAGAGTTTTTGCGGCGCGCCGGTGGAGGTGATGACGATGTCGGCGCGGTCGGCCTGGGCGTAGAGGTCGTCGAAAGGGATGACCGTACCGTTGAATTCGGCTGCGATCTTTTCAGCGCGGGACTGAGTTCGATTGGATACGAGGATATTAGCTGCGCCCTGCTGAATGAGATGGCGGGCGGCTAGCTCGGACATCTTTCCAGCTCCTACGAGGAGGACGGTTTTGCCCTGGAGCGAGCCGAAGATTTTACGGGCCAGGTCTACGGCTACGGACGCGATGGAAACGGAACTGGAGCCGATCTGAGTTTCGGAGCGGACTTTTTTGGCTACAGTGAAGGCTCGCTGGAGGAGCGTGTCTAGCTGGCTGGAGACGGCGCCTACTTCGCGGGCTATGGTGTAGGACTCTTTGACCTGGCCGAGGATCTGGGGCTCACCAACAACCATGGAGTCGAGGGAACTGGCGACGCGGAAGAGATGACGGACGGCTTCGCGCTCGCGGAACTCGTAGAGGTGGGGCTGGAGGGTGTGGGGTGGAACGGCAAAGTACTCGTGGAGGAAGCGAAGCAGGTTGGCTTTGCTGCTTTCGGTGGCTGAGGCTTCGTCCTGGAGGGTGACGATTTCGACGCGATTGCAGGTAGAGAGGATGAGACCTTCGCGGATGCCGGGCTGGTGGAGGAGAGTGCGGGTGGCGTCGGCGAGGCGGCCTGCGGGGATGGCGAGGCGCTCGCGGACCTCGATCGGCGCGGTGTTGTGGTTAATGCCGAGGAGGACGAGTTGGTGTTTCAGGCTCATGGCGTGGTGAACCTGTGAACGACGGAGAACTGGTTGGCGGCCCATACGGCGAGGACGACGAGGAAGACGAAGCTGGAGAGATAGACGGCTTTACGTCCGCGAAGACCGGAGTGGCGGCGGATGTAGATCATGCCGATGTAGGCGAGCCACATGGCGAAGGAGAGCAGGACCTTGGGGTCGAGGAAGTAGGTAGGACCGATGGTCTGCTGGGCGATGAGGGAACCGACGAGGAGGCCGGCGGTCATGCAGGGGAGGCCGAAGAGGAGGGTCTTGAGGGCGATCTGATCGGTTGTTTCGAGAGGGGGAAGCCAGGGGAGAGTGGGGGCTTTCTGCTTGAGGCGACGCTCCTGAACGAGGTAGAGGAGCGAGGCTACCAGCGAGAGAAACAGGGCGGCGTAGGCGGCGAGCAAAAGAGCGATGTGGAGGAAGATCCAGCCAGTGTGGAACTGCGGGAAAGGCGTCGTCTCCTGGCCCGGGCGGAAGGCGGGGACGAGGCCGAGGAGGAAGCAGATGGGTAGGATAAAGATGCCGAGGGAGACGGTTTTATAGCGCCAGTAGACGAGGACGAATGCGACGGCGAGGATGAGGCCGAGGAGGGCCTGGGTCTCGTGGGTATCGACGGGGAGGGAGTGGTGGGCGGCGTTGAGCATCTCGGACAGCGAGACGAAGTGGAACAGCAACGCGGCGATGGTAGCGGGTATGGCGATGTGGCGCCAGCGGGGCCGCTCGTAGAGCGCGGCGGGCAAGACAGCGAGCGCGGCTATACCGTAAAGAAAGACCGCGACTCTGAGCCAGAAGAGTGACATACGATGGTGTTTGTTCGCTTAGTGGCGGCGAATCTTCAGTATATCGGTTTATTGGCGAGCAAGACAGGCGATAAGGGGTTGCCTGCGTACGCTATAGTCAGTTCGCGATTCCAGGAGGTTCTCGATGGATAAGGCGAGCATCTATGCGTTTATGGCTGGATATCGATACGGAGTCGTATCGAGCCGATCGCTGAACGGGACTCCGCAGTCCGCGTTGGTAGGGATCGCGGTCACCCCGG
The DNA here is from genome assembly GCA_035317185.1 of Edaphobacter sp. GTDB lineage: Bacteria > Acidobacteriota > Terriglobia > Terriglobales > Acidobacteriaceae > Edaphobacter. The sequence continues at coordinate 48,566 of DATHHN010000025.1, read as the reverse complement.
AGCTTGAGATTGTCTTCGATACGGTGAGTACTTCGAGAAAATATCGAAATCTTGTAGAACGGCCATCGTGTTCATTTGTCGTAGGATGGGGTGGAGAAAAGACCGTACAGCATGAAGGAATCGCCACGGAGCCGAAGGGAGCGGAACTGAGGCGTTACCAAGAGGCCTATTTTACCGTCTGGCCAGATGGGGCGGCACACATGAGCTGGCCTGGTATCGCCTACTTCGTAGTTCGACCAACATGGGTCCGGTATAGCGACTACGATCAGAATCCTCCAGTGATTGTAGAGATCTCGTTCCTATAGATCGCTAGGTCTTCTCAACTCAGCCAAGGAGCGTAGCTGCAGTGTGGTGCGGTATTCTGGCGATTCCTGCTTATGGCAATCGAAATGACAAGTGAGAGTACGCTGACGCCAGTGATGCGGCAGTATCGAGCGGCAAAGGATGCTCATCCGGATGCTTTGGTGTTCTTTCGGCTGGGAGATTTCTACGAGCTGTTTTTTGAGGATGCGGTTACGGCTTCGCGGGAACTGCAGCTTACGCTAACGTCACGGGACAAGACGAAGTCCGTGCCGATGTGCGGGGTTCCGTACCACGCGGCAGAGGGATATCTGCAGAGACTGCTGCGCAAGGGGTACAAGATTGCCCTATGTGAGCAGATGGAGGATCCGAAGCAGACAAAGGCAATTGTGCGGCGCGAGGTAACTCGTGTGCTCACGCCCGGAACCGCGCTTGATCCAATGCTTGGGGCGGAACAGAGCAATTATCTGGCTAGTGTGGCCGTGCTGGGATCGGTCTGTGGACTCGCGTTGGTGGATCTTTCGACGGGGGAGTTTCGGGCTACGGAATTTGCTGGCGGGAATGCGTGGTCGCAGTTGGTAGATGAACTTGGACGAGTGAAGCCCGTGGAGTTGTTGTATGGGCAAGGATTGCTCGGTGGTGTCAATCTTGCTGGTGAAGAGGAGACCGCTGCAGGGTTGGATGGGATCCGGACAAAGACGGCGTTGGAAGAGTGGGTATTTACGGCGGAGTATGGCCTGCCTTTACTACGGAATCACTTTAAGGTCCACTCGCTTGATGGGATGGGACTCGGTGGACATGAGACGGCGGCGGTGGCAGCAGGCGCGTTGCTGCATTACATGCGGGCGACCAAGCAGGGTGGCCTGGAGCATGTGGATGGACTGCGGTTTTATGAGCGATCTTCTTGTCTTGAGCTGGATGCGGTGAGTGTAAGGAATCTGGAATTAGTGGAACCGCTATTTTCCGGGGAATCAGTTCAGACGACGTTGTTCTACACGATGGATGCCTGCTGTACCCCCATGGGCAAGCGATTGCTGCGGGCTACGTTGTTGCGACCTTCGAATTCGCTGGCGGAGATTGAAGCTCGGCTGGAGGCGGTGGGCGAGGCATCCGGTGACCTTAGAAGGCGAGAAAGGTTGCGGCGATCGATGGATGGTGTACTCGACCTGGAGCGCCTGATGGGGCGGGTAGCGCTTGATTCGGCGGGGCCAAGAGAGGTGATGGCATTGGCGGGAACGCTGGGATGTCTCCCGGAATTAGTAGAGGCGACGAAAATGTTCGAGGCTGGCCGATGGCGTGAGTTAGTAAGTGGATTTGATGCGATCGAGGACCAGCATGAGATGGTCGTGGGGACGATTGCAGATGAGCCACCGGTATCGCTGGCGGATGGTGGGACAATTCGCGCAGGTGTAGATGCGGAATTGGACGAACTGCGGGAGCTGAGCAAGAGTGGCAGACAGGCTTTAGCAGCAATCGAGGAGCGAGAGCGTACGAGAACCGGGATCGGCAGCTTGAAAGTGCGATTCAATAATGTATTCGGCTACTACCTCGAGGTGACGAAAGCGAATGCGAAGGCGGTTCCAGCGGACTACGAGCGCAAACAGACTCTGGTGAATGCGGAGCGGTTTACAACGCCAGAGTTGAAGGACTATGAGACGAAGATTTTGACGGCTCAGGAACGAAGCGGGGAGATTGAACGGAGGCTGTTTGCGGAGTTGAAGCGGCAACTGCTGGATGCCGCGGGACGGATGAGGGAGACAGCGCGGCGGGTAGCCGAGATCGATATGCTGGTTTGCTTTGGGCATCTGGCAGCATCGCGGGGATGGGTGAAACCGAGTGTTGAGACCTCGGGTCTACTGGAGTTTGTACAAGGGCGGCATCCCGTGGTGGAACGGCGGATGGAAGAATCGGGCAGCGGGAGGTTTGTACCGAACTCGGCGCATCTCGATGCCGATAAAGGACCGGCGGTAATGCTGATTACCGGGCCAAATATGGGTGGTAAGAGTACATACCTACGGATGGCTGCGTTGCTGGTAGTAATGGCGCAGTGCGGCTGTTTCGTGCCGGCGGAGCGAATGCGGCTCGGCTTGGTGGACAGGATTTATACGCGGATCGGTGCCAGCGATAATGTAGCGCGAGGCCGATCGACGTTTATGGTTGAAATGACGGAGACTGCGGCGATTTTGAATACCGCGACCAATCGGTCGTTGGTGCTGCTGGATGAGATGGGACGAGGTACGGCTACTTATGACGGATTAAGTCTGGCTTGGGCTACGGTAGAGCATCTGCATGACCGGATCGGTGCGAGGACTTTGTTTGCGACTCACTACCACGAACTAACACTGCTTGCGGAGAGGTTAGAGCGGCTAAAAAATCTACGAGTGACGGCAAAGGAATCGGCAACTGGGATCGTGTTTTTGCATACGGTTGAAACAGGACCGGCAAGCAAAAGTTATGGAATAGAAGTAGCCAGGTTGGCGGGATTGCCGGCGGCAGTGATCGCGCGGGCGCGTGAGGTGCTAAAAGTACATGAACGGGCAGAGACACAACAGGTGCGGGAGGCTTCACCGGCTTTGGTTCCGCAAATGCAGATGACGATGTTTACACCACTGTCGCAGCGGATTGTGGATCGGTTGTCGGAGTTGGATGTGGATGGATTGACACCACGGGATGCATTGAATCTGCTGGCGGAGTTGCAGCGGGAGCTGAAAGGGTGATGATGACGAAGAGCCTTGTGGTTGCGGGCGTCATGAGCGGAACTTCGGCGGATGGGGTGGACGTGGCAGTTTGCCGGATCTCGCCGCCTTTGCGTGAGGGTGGAATGCCTCGTGTGAAGCTGTTTGGACATGCTGGGTTTGCCTATCCGAAGGAGCTGCGTGCGGCCGTGTTGGAGGCGATGGATGCGCAGGCCATTTCGGTGGCGGATCTGGCGCGACTAAATTGGAGGCTGGGGGAGGTTTATGCAGATGCAGTGGCAAAGGCGGAGGAGCAGTTCGGAGTAAAGGTTAAGTTGGTAGGTTGTCATGGGCAGACGATGTATCACCAAGGGGCTGCGGAGAAATTTCTCGGTGAGCCGTTGCGGTGTACCTGGCAGATGGGTGAGGCCAGCGTAATTGCAGAGGGTTTGCGGATCCCCGTGGTGAGCGATTTTCGACCGGCAGATATGGCGGCTGGTGGACAGGGCGCTCCTCTGGTTCCTATGCTGGATTTTTGTGCGTTCCGGAGCGAAAAGATGAGCCGAGTGCTGCAGAATCTCGGAGGGATAGGGAACTTGACGGCGATCCCCGCAGGAGTGGCGGTGGATGACGTAATGGCATTCGACACCGGACCGGGCAATATGGTGATTGATGGTTGCATGAAGCGGCTCTATGAGCGGGAATTTGATCGCAATGGTGTGGTGTCCCAGGCCGGTAGAGTGCTCAATGATGTTATTGAGAAAGTGTTGGCGGATCCTTACTTCTCTACCCTGCCGCCGAAGTCATGTGGACGGGAACAGTTTGGTGAAGCGTTTGTTTCGCGGTTTATCTCGATGTGCCGTAAAGCTGGTGGGCGAAAGGGTCGAGATGAAGATGTGATTGCTACAGCCACCGCATTGACGTCGGCTTCGATATTGGACGCTTACCAGCGGTTTGTATGGGGACATCTGGGGCAAAAGGCTCCACTGGCTACAAAGATTGAGTATGTAGTGGCGGGAGGTGGGGCCAAGAATACGACTCTGATGAGAATGTTACGGGAGAGTTTGGAACCTCTTGGGGTAAAGGTGCGACTGATGGAGGAGTTGGGAATTCCTTCTCAGGCTAAGGAGGGGGTGGCGTTTGCTCTGATGGCTTGGCTTACGTGGTCTGGATTGGCGGGAAATGTTCCGGCCGCCACGGGCGCAAAGAGACCGGTGGTATTGGGCAAGGTCACTTACGGATGAGGTTCGCTAGATGGAAAAAGAAGACATTTCGCTTCGTGAATGCCTATTTTAGTGCCAAAAGCGGGCGAAGATGGACCAGCCAAACTTACGGTTTGTTCATAGTGCTTTTCCTGGAGATGATCGGCTGTGGAAGGCAAGTGAAGAATCCGAACACGGTGGTGATGATTATTGAGAGTAGCCCTAACAATATCGATCTGCGAGTAGGGACAGATGCGCAGAGCGAGCGGGTGGGTGGGGTTATCTTCGACGCTCTGGTGAGGAAGGATGAGCACTTCAATCTGCAGCCTTGGCTAGCTACGAGCTGGGATCAGCCGGATGCCCTGACATGGGTATTTCATCTGCGGGATGGAGTTCAGTTTCAAGATGGAAGAGCGCTGACAGCGGACGATGTTGCTTACACAATTGAGAGTTTGATCGATGGGTCACTGGTTACAGCGAAGAGTGGAAGTTTTGCTTCGGTGCAAAAAGCTGAGGCTAAGGATCGACTGACCGTTGTGGTTCATATGAAACGACCGGATGCAGGACTGCTATTCAATTTGAGCGATGGTTTATTTGGCGTGGTGCCGAAAGGCGCAGGTAAGGATTTTGGAATGCATCCGGTGGGAACCGGACCGTTCCGGTTCGTCAGTGCGGTACAAGATAAGGAAGTAATTGTTGAACGAAATGAAACTTATTGGGCAGGCGCTGCAAAGGTTAAGCGCGTTCGGTTTGCGGTCGTGCCAGATGCGATCACGAGCGCGCTGGAGTTGAAGAAGGGATCAGCTGATCTAGCAAGCAATGTGCTTACTCTCGATATGGTTCATGCACTTGAGAGTGAGCCTAATCTGAAGATAGTGAGCGTGCCGGGTTCGCCCGTAGTTTATGCGAACTTCAATGTGAACGATCCGATATTGAAAGACAAAAGGGTGCGGCAGGCGGTGGCTTATGCGATGGACCGACAGGCGATTGTGAATGCGATCTGGCGCGGGCAAGCCAGGCTGGCGAATACGCTGCTGCCTACAGATCATTGGGCTGCTGCAACAGATGCGGAGATGGCACAGTATCCGCATGATGTTCCACGTGCACAAAAACTGCTGGAGGAGGCAGGCTTTCATGTCGGCAAAGACGGCGTAAGAGTGCGGATTACGTTGAAGACGAGTACGGATGAGACTACTCGGCTGATGGCGGCGGTGCTACAGCAGCAACTAAGAGCGGCCGGGATTCGGCTGGATATCCGATCAGCGGAATTTGGGACGTTTTATGCCGATGTGACGAAGGGCGCGTTTCAGATGTATGCGTTGCGGTGGATTGGGAGCAATGAGGATCCGGATATTTTTCGATATGCCTATGGATCCGGCGCATTTCCTCCAAAAGGGGGAAATCGAGGACGCTACTCGAATGCGCGGGTGGATGCTTTGCTTATGGCGGCAGCTGTAGAGACCGATCAGGCGCGACGACGTGCGGCTTATATCGAAGTACAAAAGATACTGGCGGAAGATCTACCAGGGATTCCGCTTTGGTATCCAAACAACGAGGTTGTTCACACGCAGCGGATTGAGGGCGTGCGGCCGGGGCCTTCGGGAAATTTTGATTATCTGCGGAAGATTTCGGTGCAGTAGCACGATTACATGCGTTGGTTACCCCCGGGGATTCGAAGACATTAAAACAAATAAAATATATAGACGATTTTGCGATCGTACCCTATATGTACCCCACCAAATTGGCATTCATGCTTCGATTTCCCTCGTACTTCGTCACACTTTTTGGAACCACTTCGGATATAGCTAAAAGGCCATAGGTGAGGCTCGTTTTCAAATCGGGCGATGGCAAAACCCTGCGTTTGATCAGACCGCAAAGAGATGGCAGGTTCCCTCGACGTCGATCAAGGTCAGCTGAGCGTCTAGTGCGGAGAGCAAGTTCACGATTCTCCGGCGACAACTCGATCAGATGCGCACGCCCAACCTTCGCCATTTTACGGAGAGCCGGGTTCGATATAGAGCATCTTTGCGCCCGTCTCGGCCAGCCATTTCCTCAAATCCTAGCGACGAACTCCGGGCCATTGTCGGAACGGATATGCTACGGAACACCCTTCATGACCATCACATCGGCCAACGCCTCGATCACCTTTGCGCTGCTCCATCATCGCTCGGGACGCCAGCAGGCTCTCCCGAACCGTCCTTCCGTCATGCGTCTTTCCGCTCACGAAGTCGTAGTTCCAGAGAGTGCGTATTTCCCAGCCTCTCCGCCACTGCCTTGATTGCCTCGACCACATTCCTCTTCGCTTGTGCTTCCGATTCGAACGACTCAAACTCCCGTAGCATCGCGCTGGCCACCGTACCCTCCCACGTCCGAAAATCCTTCGCCGTGAAACTCCTCGGTGCTCATCTCGCGCAGATATTCATTCACATCCGTCGAACCGATATTGTGTGGCTCTCCATCCCCATCCACATAGCGAAAGCCCCTCCCCAAAGCGCTTTCGGACAATCCCGGCTTTGTGTCTGAGACGTACCGCAGCCCCGCGTTTTCGCGAACTGCACCGGATCATTGATAATCTCTCGTGTTGCATCGCCTCTACGCAAACCCCTCGTACGCTCGATGACGCTCGACCTATTTGGATGCCGTAACTACCTGTACAGAAACGCTCCTGCGACAGTTTTCCACACCGTAAACAAAATCCGCATAAGCTCGAACTATCACGGAACGAAAACTTTGATCTCTTTCAACAGCACGCCCCTTCAATCCCCTTTAAGCAGCGAGTTTATGTACGCACAAGCGCTTGAACGGGCCCGATTATTGCCGCACCGATCGCCACTAACGGTGCACACGAGGACGCTGCCGCGTCGAGCGTCGATGACTGTAACGGACTGAACCCTCCGAGCGGGAAAAACGGCACATAAGCTATACCTTGGCCGACGAGGTCATCGATGAAGCCATCATCGTTTCGGTGTGTGCCACGTTGTACAGATTCTGCATGTAGACTATCTCGGTAATGGTCTGAGCTTCCGACAACTGCTCGGGACTGACATTACTCAGACCGAAATGACGAATTAATCCCTGATCGTCAGTCCCATAAGGAGCCCTCCAGAGCGGGTTATTTCATTCCCCCACACTTTGGCTCATCGTACCTCACATCATTCCCCACATAAAAGTTTGGCTGCACGCGCACCAACTCGCACGCTATTTTCCTCTAAATGATTGAAAGCTAATAAGCTACCCATGTTTAGAGAGGTTCGGGGAAGTGCGAGAAAGTCCAACCAGCGCGAATTTTGGTTGCCCCCCAGGGATTCGTTATCTTTGAAAACAAAAGAGATACAGCCGCCTTAACTGCCCGTACCCACATAGATACCCACTAAATTTCCGCTTCGGCGCACCTTTGCTCCTGAGGTAGACGTCGAACCTACAACTCTTCGGTTAACAGTCGGCGAAGAGGAACCGGAGCCCTTTGGATTTACTTGGACTTAGCTGACGTCCAAGGCAGTTTTTGGAGCCTGTTCGGCGTCAACTGCGTCCTAAAGTGTGTCCTAATTTCGGACGCTCGAAGACTCCCATCCTGAAATCGAGAGATCCCTGCGATCAACGCAGGCGCTGTCGATGAAGAGGATGATTGAGCTCACATGCCGCAACTCTCAAGGTGAGCCCTGCGACGCTGCGTAACAGTGTCGATTGCAGGATTGTCCTCGGTTCCATGCAGTGTACCGATGAGGCGTTCGAGAGCACGTTGAACCACATATTCAACGAGGGCTTTTTGGCTCTACATCGTCGAGCGAGCGGGTGCGGCGATCTTGCCCGAGTTCTACGTATCCAGGACCCCCGCGGCAAGGCTAATTACTTTGCCTTTGACCAAGGCTGGCGTGAAATGGAAGACTCCCACGATGGCAATTCTAAAGGTGCAGCGCCTCTCAACGAATCGCATCCGGAATAGACTATCCCCAACTCGATCCCTCGATCTCGACAGCGCCAGTTGCCAGAATGACTACACGCGTCTGACAGCTATAAATTCCTCCGTCACGGGGATACGCCAGATAGAAGCTACCGCGTGGGAGATATTGCGGCTGTCGGCGTCGGAGCAAAAATAGATCGTAGTACGCAACGGAAGAGGTGTGATACAGCTGAGTAGAAGCAGACCACCGCCGGAGACTGAGTTTCGTGAGCTGTTGCCGAACGGCGAGGTTCATGGGACACCGGGGGATGTTTAGGCGTGTGCGGTGGGCGGTGCTAGGTTGAGGGCAAGAGCGAGCGTGCGGTCGCCCGGGAGTCTGGGGTATCGCGGGAGGCGCTACGGAAGATGCTTCGCTATCTGAGTCACATGAAGATAAGCGGTTATCATCTGGTTTTGACATCGGACTGTGGGGGAAATTATGGGAGTCGGGTTATCCAAAATCGAGGGTCTCCGCCTCACTCAAACCCATTTGACAACAATGTCCGGGCAATCTTCGCAATGTCTTCAGCTGCCCCACGAAATGCCCAAAGTTGTGATCGGTCTTCAACGATTCTCATACCAGTTTCACCTCCAATGGCCGGAACGTGATACTCCAGCTCACTGAACATTCCCCATTTGCTATTTACGCTGCACGCCTGGGTTGAGTACCCCCTGTCCTCAAGTTCCGTCCAGGGGACGTCGGCATACTCACCGGAAGGATTGACGTAAAAATTACGAATGATCAGGGCTTCCTTGGTACCGGTGTAATACCTATATCCGATGCGGCCAGTAGTTGCCAGAGCACGTATTCCGATCTTATGTTCGCCGGCTGCGCGCATTTTGAAGCGAATAAGATGATCACCGATCACCAGCTCGTCGGCAGGAGCATCTACCATGCCGAAGTAAATTCTTGGCTTACTTTTGAAATAAGTCGGAACGAAAAGCTCACCCCGGTGCGGCATCTGCGTCAGGCTCCAGAGGCCGACCAGCGGAGCATGGCTCGGATTCGGGCCAAGGATCCTCAGAGAGGTGAGAAGAGTGTGCCCTGCATATTCAACTGCGCCGGTGCGAATTCCGGCATCGTGGCGCAGAGGATTGAGTGCGGTTGAAACCGACTTCGTGATTTCCACATCCGCCTTTTTTTTGGACTGAAAACCCTCGATGCTAAGTCGATTGGTCAGCTTAAAGCCATGGTCCGTCCTGGCAACTTCATAGTTGCCGGGATCGAGGGCGCGGGGCTGCCAATAGCCGGCAATATCGATGTTCGGAAAAGCAGGAAAGAAGAAATCAACTTCCGGCGCAAGCCAGGTTCGATCGCCGCCGGAATTCTGCCAGTCGTCACTCGCATAGTAAGCTCGTGCGGACTCGATGCTATTAAGCGCGGTATTTGTCCAAAGGAAGTTTTCATCACTGCCGGGTGCGAAAGCTCCGAGAATTCGTCCGCCATATGGCAAAATCAGCAGGCGTGTCCCATCGTCAGTTTCGTAAAGCTCTGTTGGCTTACCGACCGCTTTCAACGTCTCGATGAGTTCCTGAAGCATAATCTCCTGCCTACAACCCTGGAATATATCCTCTGCCAAATTTGTTTGAAGACTCTTTTCTGAAGTCGGAAACCAAAGACATGAGCGCTGTCGTTCCTCCGTCAGCGACGATGGTTTGCCCAATGATGAACGAGGCATCGTCTGAGCACAGAAAGACAGCCAGTCTGGCGATGTCCCGAGGTTCACCACAGCGCGCGACGGGGATTGCCTTATATCCGGTCTCGGCGGCGATCTCCTCGGTGAATCCAGGAATGCATTTGAAATAGTTCTCGACAGTAATCCATCCCGGGGCGATCGCATTTACGCGGATGCCTTTGTGGGCTAACTCCACCGCTAACGATCGCGTGTATGCGATGATAGCGCCCTTCGTGGCCGCGTAAACGGAGTGCTCCGGTACACCCTGAAGTCCATGAACGGAAGACATGTTACAAATGACACCACTTCCCTGACGCTGCATATCCTCCACAATCTTTTGCGTGAGAAAGTACTGCCCACGAAAATTGATGTTGAACATTTTGTCGAATTGTTCTGGTGTGACTTTGAGAAAAGGCCGGTTCATGGTGACGCCGGCATTGTTAACCAGACAATTGATGCTGCCGAGAAACTCAACGGCCTGATCTGCAAGGGCTGTGACTTGCTCTAAGTCGTCAAAATCTGCTTGAAATGCCGTGGCCCTCCGCCCGAGCGACCTGGCTTCTTCAACGGCCATTTCTGGAAAACCGTCGTTTTGGACATAATGAAAAACGACATCGGCGCCCTGGCGCGCGAATTCCAATGCAACCTCGCGTCCGATTCCGGTGTCGGAGCCGGTTATTAACGCTCTTCGCCCTTGCAACCTTAGTTCCTGAGACATGTTGGTGATCCTGCGCAATATTTGAGTAGGACGGATCGTAGTGGCGCCCCATCCCGCTTCGGGTTCGACACATCAGCTTCCCGCCACGCTACGATATCATCCCGGCTCTTCTCTCGGCACTGATTGCAGAACACCGATATGTGGCGCCGACCATGGCAGCGCACACGTTACATTTTAGGGAAATTATTGTCAACAATAATGTTGACCTAAGCAGTTGTCTCCTAAATAATGGAATGGCTCTCTCACTAAGGACTCAATATGGGGCGAACTGCGATTGCCATCATCCTGTTCTTTGGCCTGCAGGCAGGGGCGCAAACGACTTTCGACTTGTCTACCGATTTCTCTCTTCAGGAGAATCCCAATAAGGTTTGGCAGTACGGCTATTCTGCAACTAACTCCCTGGCGCCAGACCAGTTTCAATTCGACAAGCATGCCGACGCAACTGGAGCGATTGGCTTCTGGCATCCGGCCGCCAGTGAAGGACCTGGCCCAGGCTGGTACCCCTACATCGCTTATAACACCACGAAGCAGACACAGTACGGCTCAAGCAATGGCTGGGCCGCACGTGCCGGGGAAGTCGCGATGGAAGCCAGTAATACCGGCCAGTATAGTCTGGTCCGTTTCGTCGCTCCATCTGCGGGCACCTACAAGATCAGCGCTAAATTTGAAGGCATCCATTTCGGTTTATCCACCACCGATGTACATGTGCTGCACAACGACAAGTCTCTCTTTGACGCTGATATCGACGGCTACGGGGGCGATCCCGCCTTCCACAAGGTGCAGGGAGCCAACCCGACGGCGGAGTATTCCGAACAGATCAAAATGAAAGCCAACGACACGATCACCTTTGCCGTTGGCTACGGCAAGAACAAAACGAATTATGGCGACACGACAGGCCTTTTCGCCCAGGTTATTTTGCTCAAGTAGACGGACGGCGGGGAGTTGGTGCAGGTAATTCCGCAGCAGGATTGCTTTATCAAGTCGGTTCACATCGACGGTTTGGACACAGAGGGTTTGACGCTCTGCGCAAACTCCTGAATACGCGCAGAGACGTGAAAAAGAGTAGATGAGTTAGATATTGTCAACAATAGTGTTGATCTTTGTGCTGCTCTTCTTGAATAATGTGATGGCTTTCACAAGTCCTCCCATGAAAATAACTGCCATCGAGACAATTTACCTGCCCAAGGGCGTCACGGTTCATGTCGGCGCTATTCAATACCTCTGGGTGCGGATCCACACCGACGAAGGACTGATCGGACTCGGAGAGAGTTATCCGAACGCCGAAGCGGAAGGCGCCGTCGTCCATACCCGTCTGGCTTCGGTGCTGCTGGGACGAGATCCGAGTGAGATCGATCGCCTGTGGGCGGATATGTTTCTCGCCGTCTCTTACAGCGGCTGGGGGGGCGCCGAAATGCGGGCCATCAGCGCGGTCGACATCGCGTTGTGGGACCTGCTCGGCAAGGCCACGGGGCAACCGGTCTACAAGCTCCTGGGTGGCGCATCACGGCAATTCATCCGCATCTACAACACTTGCTACGACAGGGTGGATTTCCTCCGTGAACCTGTCCAGCTTGCCAGGGAACTTCTCAGCAAGAACATCCGCGCCATGAAGATCTGGCCGTTTGATCCGATCGCCAAAGAAACAGCCGGAAACTACATTTCCTCTGAACAGATGAAGCGCGCAATCGAACCTCTGGCCCTCATACGCGAGGAATTCAGCGATAACATCGACGTGGCAATCGAATTTCACGGCTTCTGGAACCTGCCTTGTGCCATCAAGATTGCGGCAGCCTTGAAAACATATCAGCCCATGTGGTTGGAGGAGATGCTGCCGCAGGATAATCCGGCATCTTATGCTGAGTTGGCGCGTTCTACCGATCTGCCGCTTTGCCTGAGCGAAAGGCTGATGACCCGTTGGGGATTTCGTGAGGTTCTTGAAAACCGTTCCGCCCAGATCATCATGCCCGACATCTCCTGGTGTGGAGGCCTCTCCGAGGCGAAGAAGATCGCCACCATGGCGGAGACCTATTATCTTCCCATCGCACCGCACAACTGCGGTGGTCCTGTATTGCATTTTGCGTCGGCACATTTGGCAGCCAACGTGCCTAACCTGTACGTTCTTGAAACCGTCCGACGTCACTATCTCGAAGAATATGAAGGATTGGTCACTCGATCGCTAGTGCCTGAAGCACATGGGGGGCTGCCCTTACCTCCCGGTCCGGGCCTGGGCGTCGAACTGAGTGAAGCAGTGCTCACTCGTCCGGATGCGGTGAAGAAGCGAGCATCTATCTAGCGCGTAGGGGAACCGTCCCTGGTACAGCAAAACACTCACCTGGCGATGTCTCCTTCGCGGGTGCTGGGAGATTCTGGCGATGATATCCGCGAAAGCCAGGACTTTCATCAGGTGCGATCAAGCACCTGTTTCAGGCTGGTCATTCAGCATTGCGATCAAAGTGCCCACCGGGACCGTTTGCCCCAGGGCAACCTGAATTTGCTCCAGGTAACCATTTCCCATTGATTCAACTTCCATCTCTACCTTATCGGTTTCAACGGTAAATAAGGGGTCGCCCTTCTCAACCCATTCACCTGGATTCTTCAGCCAACTTGTCACAGCGCCTTCTTCCATGGTGAGCCCCAGTTGGGGCATAACAATTTTGTACGCCATTGTGAGGCTTCCTCTCCTATTTATTCATCATCTGATGAACTTCGTTGACAATGCGGTCGACTGACGGAATCATTTGATTTTCGAGAACCGGACTGAATGGATTCGGAACTGGTAACGAACAGATTCGCTTCGGGGTGACGTGCATATCGTCGAAGCAATCTTCTACTGCAATTGCTAGAAGCTCCGCGGCAAAACTGCAATACGATGGTGACTCATCGATCACCATAAGTCGTCCCGTTTTCTTAATGGATTCGGTAATTTTCTGGCGGTCCAGTGGGACGATGCTACGTGGATCGATTACTTCCGCAGAGATCCCTTGCTCCGCCAGCAAATCCGCGGCCTTGACCGCGAGATCGACCATGCGGGACATCGCTATTATCGTTAAATCCTGACCTTCGCGCACGGTGCGAGCATCGCCGAACGGAATTAGGTATTCCTCCTCCGGCACAATCCCTTTGGTGTTATAGAGGGATTTGTGTTCGATGAAGACGACCGGGCCCGGCTCTCGAAGAGCTGTCTTGAAAAGTCCTTTAACGTCATAGGGTGTGGATGGCAACACAACTTTCAGTCCTGGTGTATTGGCAAACCAGTTATAAAACGTATGCGAGTGATGCGCCCCGGCACTACGCACAGATCCCATAGCTCCTCGAATCAGGACAGGGGCCTTGATCTTGCCATTCGACATATAAGAAATGTTCGCAGCCTGCTGAATAATCTGCGTGATGGCTTCGAGGGCAAAGTCAAGAAAGACTTCGTCTACGATTGTCCGCGTGCCAGCCATGGCGGCGCCGATCGCTACGCCGGTTGCACCCAATTCGCAGATGCCCGTGTCGCGCAGACGGTGATCTCCAAATTCTTTCCAAAGTCCTCGTGTCTGTCGAAAATTTCCTCCGCGGGGACCGATCCCTTGTCCGATATAGACAATACTTTCATCTCTGCGCATCTCTTCGCGTAGGGCTTCGACTCCAGCATCCGTATATGTGATCGTGCGACCTTGCTCTGTCATACCTCGCTTCTCCTCGGTCAAAACACATGCTCATCTAGAGAATCCGGTGATGGCTCTGGACTCTTTTCGGCGAATTCCTCGGCTTGATTGATAAGACCCTCCACTTCATGATCCACGGCCTTCAATTCGCTTTCATCCACGACCGCGGATTCAATCAGTAATTTACGGGCAAGTTTTAGCGGGTCCTGTTCTTTCCAACGCTGAACCTCTTCGCGAGTGCGATAGTCCGTACCGGGATCGCCTTCGTGGTGGCCAACGTACCGATAGGTCTTGCACTCGATTAAGGTGGGACCTTCTCCTGCGCGAGCGCGGTCGATCGCTGTCTTTGCTACGCGGTGAACGGCAAGGACATCCTGACCGTCGACTTCTATTCCTGGAAGGCCATAAGACTCCGCGCGCCGGGCTACGCTGGTGTTCTTGGTTGCGCGCGAAAATGCCATTTCTGTTGCATATAAATTGTTTTCGCAGATGTATACGACCGGGAGATCCCAGACAGTGCCCATATTCACTGCTTCGTGAAACGAGCCACTGTTTACTGCGCCTTCGCCAAAGAAACTGACGACGATCTGACCGTTCTGGCGCAGCTTGGCGCTTAGGGCTCCCCCTGTTGCCAGAGGGATGGGAGCGCCCACAATTCCATTCGTGCCCATAAAGCCCCATTCGGGAGCATACATATGCATGCTCCCGCCACGTCCACCAGAGCTTCCTGTCACCTTGCCCCATAGTTCGGCCAGCACCACACCGGCGGGCACCCCTTTCGCCAGCGCGTGTCCGTGACCGCGATGAGTGCTGAACACCAGGTCTTTGTCTACGAGATTCATGCACACACCGACAGCCACGGCCTCTTCGCCAACGTACAAATGTACAAATCCAGGAAGTCGCGCGTTGCGATATAGCTCTTGCACCTTGAGCTCAAACAGTCTTAACTCGAGCATTTTTCTGTAGGCCTTCAGAAGCAATTCGTGATCGACTTTTCTCGCAAGACTTGATTTCGCCATAGTTAACGCCTCCACGGGATTCATTGCGGCAGCGGCAAACGCTGGGACAGGTGTTCGAGTTGTGAACGATAGACAGCAGTGAATAACTCAACTACTCGACGCCCGTCTTCGGCTCCCACCAGGGGCTCGCGGTCTTCTGATACGGCATCAAGGAAGTCCGCAAGTTGCATCTTGTGGTAGTGAGTCATTACATCCCAGGGACGCGAACGATCTTCGCGATTCCAAAGATCGAGCTTGCTTTCTTCGCCGGGTATGGTCCAAATGTCGTTAAAAGGCGGGTCTGTTGTCGCTGTAACGCCCGAGATGAATGGCGATCCGCTATCGATCTCCGCTCCCACCGAACTGCCCGAAGAGCCATGAACGTGAATTTTTCCAAAGAGTCCGGGACGCTGCGAATTGCTGAGGGCGATCGAACCCATTCCGCCATTTTGAAATCGGACAGAAGCGACCACAGTGTCATCCACTTCTATGCTGGGATGGTTGTAGTTATCCCAATATCCATGCAGCTCGATTGCCGGACCCATGAACCAGCTGAGTAGATCGAGATAGTGAGGAGCCTGACTTACTACCACCCCACCGCCCTCACCTTCCCAAGTACCACGCCAAGGATCAGAGCGGTAGTAAGAAGGCTCACGCCAGCCAAGCATCTGTACAAGAATGAGAACCGGTTTGCCGAGCTTCCCGGCGTCAATAGCGTCTTTCATCCTTCGAACAGGCTCATACCAGCGACGCTGGCTGATAACGCCGAGCTTGACCCCAGCGGCGCGGGATGCGGCGATCACCCGATCACAAGAAACGAGGTCAACGGCTAGCGGCTTTTCAACAATCGAGTGAACGCCTGCGGCAGCGGCTATCTCGACTGCAGAAGGGTGTTGTGTATGCGGAGTGCAGACCGACAGCACATCCACCTTTTCACGATCCAACATCTGCGCGAGGTCTGCATAACCCTTCACCTCCCACTTGGCGGCGAATGCCTGCGTCCGCTGCGGAGAAGTGCTGCATGCCGACACAAACTCTGAGTTCGGCAGTTCTCGATAAGCGAGCGCGTGGGTGTCGGCAACCTTTCCGCAGCCGACAATCGCGGTTCTCAATCGGTTTGAGTGTGTTCTTTGCATGATCCTTCAGGGTCAAGTATGAGTAGATATTACTTATAGTGTCCAGAGGTTATGGAGCGTGATCAAGAGATAGAGGCGCCGTCCGACTCGCCCGGACGATGGCGCAACTCCACAAGAAATCCAAGCTGTTCTTGCGTATCCAGGAGAGCCCACCGTGTGCCAGGGCGAATTCCGGTTCCAGACTGCAGTACGGTCATTCCTGACTCCGCCAATGCTTGAAGAACCGGATCAATGTCCTTCACTTCGAACAGAATATGGTGGATGCCGCCGCCCGTTTCATCGAGGAATTGCTTATACGCGTTGCGTTCCCCTTCGACGGGCTGAATTAACTCGATCTCCACTTGTCCCAATTGGACAAAGGCCTGACTTATCAGAATGTGCTCCTCTACGCCTCGATGTTCATACTTGGATTCAGGACTGTTTGGCCACATCACTGACCGAAAGGGGCCAATGCCAAACAAAGAACCAAGCAACCGCGTCGTCTTATCCAGATCAGGCACGACAATTCCGATCTGAACGAGCCGCTCAAGCTTCAACTCACTCGACGAGTTCGATGTCATGTATCGTCTCCACGGTTCAGGCCGCTATTTTCCAGCGAACGAGCCCTTCGCCGCTTACTCTTTTTATTAATCCCTGCTGCTCCAAGTACAAAAGATGACCGTGCATTGGATACATCAATAACCATTGATTGCTAGCCGGCCAACTGCCTAACGCCGGTCCGCACTCCTCTATGCAAAGGCTGAGCGTCACGTCCTTGTGCCGCTCAAGCGCCCGCCATACCAAAGAAGCAGCGTTGTCGACAAATCTTCTGGACTCCGCCAGAAACTCTGACACCTGCGAAGCGTGAAACGTAGGCCAATGGCCGGAATAGATCCATTCAATATCCAACGCCTCCAGGAACTGCAGAGTACCCAAGTACGCGAGCACTGAATAATACGCGGGCGGCAAGGATGCTTCGCCCCCTGCGGCAGGGCAATATCTACCATGTAGAGCATCGCCCACGAAGACTGCTCGATTGACAGGGTCGTAAATGGCCAAGTGCCCATCGCTGTGTCCTGGAACGTGAAGGATTCTGAGCGAACGATTCTCGTCGATAGCGATGTGTTCGCCACCGCAAAATGTGAGATCGATCCGCTGCGGCAGTCCTACCATCCTTCTCACCCACGCGGTAGCCTCGGAATTCAGGCCAAGGCCCACGCCATGATCGGGAATCCACTGGTCATACCGGGTAGCGAAAAGCCGATCGGGATTCTCGATGATCGCGCGGTCGCGCTCGCCGCATCCCAACAATACTTCGCCTGCACCCTCCTTCAGAGATGCGTTTCCTCCATGATGATCTGCATCGGCGTGAGTATTGATTGCCATCGTCAATCGGGAGGGTTCAATCCCAGCTTGTCGAAGGAACGGGATAATGGTTTCGTTTGGGGTATATGATGCGCCAGTGTCAAGCAGAACGATCCTCTCGCCCACAAACAAGTACTGGAATAGATTTCTATCTCCTATAAGCGACCGAATTTGGTAGGTGCTGGGAAAAAGTTCCATAACGCGTCGCTAACCTTTAATCAGCAATTGGCAATGCAGAACCACGTCCTCGATGCCAGTTCAGAGCATACTCTCAAGTATTTCGAATGTCCTGGCGTCACACACAGACCCCGGAGTTCCTACTGCTGCACGCAAGATACTAACGACAAGGCTTTAATAAAGTCAACACTTTTGTCAACATTAACTCAGCAGGCGAAAACTTGAGCCGCTGGCCTCAAACTGAGGCCGAGAGCATGTGCGATTATGGAAGAGAAATGCGGATCTCAACCGCAGCGTTCGGCGCGCGCTGGAGGCAGAAGTCGTGAAAGATTGCTACGAGTGTCGAGACGGTCATCGGGCCAGGTAGCCTCCGTCAACGGGCAGAACCACGCCCGTGACCATAGAGGATGCGTTCGATGCAAGGAATAACGCGGGCCCGACAATTTCTTCCGGCTCACCAACTCGCCCCAGCGGAATATTGGAAACCCAGGTCTGCATCAGCTTTTCCGCATCAAATTGTCTATCGGCCATCACATCGATTAGTCCTGGGGTACGAAACTGGCAAGGAGCGATGGCGTTAACACGAATTCCTCTGTCAGCCCATTCCAGTGCCAGTTGCTTGGTTAAGGCATTTACGCCTCCCTTGCTGGCACAATAAGCATTCGCACCCCGGCCCACTCCAACCATTCCGGCAATCGATGAGAAATTGACGATAACGCCGCTTCCCTTTTGCAACATTACGCGGGCTGCAGCCTGGCAGCATAGGAACGTTCCTCTCAAGTTGATATTGAGAACGCGATCCCATGTGTCGAGTGGAGTAAGCTCAGCTGGGTCATGTTGAGGAATACCCGCACAATTTACGAGAATGTCCACGCCGCCAAGTTCGCGAACTGTCTCATCTACCATGGCAGTGACGTCCTCAGGAACAGCAACATTCGCCTTCAAGGCAATCGCGCGCCTCCCCTTTTGGCGTACCCTGTCTGCTGTTCGCAGCGGATTGTCAATATTGAGATCAGAGGCTGCTATATCGCAACCATAGTCCGCAAATCCAAGCGAGATGGCCTCGCCAAAGCCAACGCCGGCACCGGTAATCAATGCGACGCGCCCGCTAAGATCAAATAGTTTACGAATGGCTGTGGGCTCAATATTCATTGTTCAAAACTCCAAGGAAGAGAGAATGGCCGGTCAATTCGGATAGCGGGCCTGGTGAGGTAAAACGATGGGTGCTTTCGCTTCTCGTCATATCGATATTGCTGGCGTAGCCGAGAATTGCAATTGCAAGCACCAGGCAACTCACACCGAAGATCATGATCCTGATAGGAGTCTTGCCGGTGTTTGTCCATTCGCCGGTGACCACTCCCAGCACAGTGCTGGCTATAACGATGGCGCCAAGAAAGAGGGGCCATCCAATGACAGGCCCCAGAGCTCCCAGCTTCACGGTTGAAATACTGTAGAGAATGATGCTACCAAACCACAAAAAGCCCATGCTCGCGGAGACAGGCCAGTAATACCATGTCCCCGCTAGTGTGAGTTGGCCAAGGTTTTTCCCCTGCTTCATGAGGTAATAGCAATAGATCGCTCCGGGAACACACCCCGCGTAGAGACATGGAAGCCAGACAGCGTTAGACATCATGGCCACGCTGGCTCCGTGTTCTTGCGCCGCGCGCTGAATGCTGCCACCGAAGGCGAGTCCAAGATTCAGCATGGAGCCCAATATTCCGGAAAGAAAAGCTAGGAATAGCCCGCGCTGATAACCCTCGCGTGGAATGGGTCTATCCTGCTTAGTCTCACGCTCCCTCCGGTAGCCCGCAAGCCCGCACAGGCCTACGCCGACCAGGATGATGAGAACGCCGATCAAAATCAGCCCGCCTTGACTCGTCATCAGGCGATCGGAATGCTGGGCGACCAGGGGTGTGAGTGCGCCGACCGCTGCGGAAGTTCCCAGACTGACCGCGAATGTGATTGCCAGGCCCAGGCGTCTCAACGACAGACCGACGAAGACTAAAGCGACTCCCCAGCCGGTGCCGAAGAGTGCCATTAAGATCAGGATCTTGAAGGAAACGGATGAGTATGTGGACCAGAGCTGTGGCACCGTGGCCATGGCGATTAGGGTAGGGACCAGCGCAACACCGAGTATCGAAAAGGCGAACCAGGAGTGCTCCCACTGCCACTTCTTATTAAGCTTCATCGGCAGCACATACGCGGCATTCATAATCGCAGCGATGACAACCAGTAAGAGGGCTTGCGCGACGGGTGAATTCAATATTCTCTTCCCAACCTGGCTCGAACACCGTCACCGTTTTGGGCGCCGGGACATGTGCCCAGGATTTCGCAGATATCGGACAACCAACCGTCGACATTGGAGCATTCAGCGCATAATTTTGTCAACACAGTTGTTAACATTGCGGGCGGGCAAACTACTACGACTTTTCTCAGCTTTCTAGGCAGAATCTCATTGGTATCTACAAGGCCAAGATTGCCGCGAAGCTTTGAAGCGAAGCGCCTAAGATTGCGCGCGGTCGGCTAAAAATGCCGCGTTAACTCGTCATGCGCCCAATGATCGGGATCAAATGAAGAGAGTTGCGAGCTGCTTTTGAACACCTTCAGATAGAGCTTTTCGAAATATAATTCGACTTCCTTCTCTACGCGAGATTTAGGAGTCTTTAGAACCAGCTGGACATAGTCCTCATGGTTATCGCGACGGACCGACAGAGGAATCCGAGATGAATAAGCGCGCGCGATTATGAAAATGTAGGGATTCATCATTGAATTCAGCGTCCGGTATAACATCGGCTGCTCGGCGGCTTTCCAGATCGTGTGGTGCAGCTCCATGTCAGCATGGAAAAACTGCTCTTCATTGTTCTTTGCTGCGGCCACTTTCAGCTTTTCCAGCGGCAGATTCAGCAGCTCTTGGGGGCGAATTGAGGCGTTTTCGCGCATGTAGTGCACACACAAGGCTTCCAGCTTTGCGCGCATTCGGAAAATTACACCAATTTCGGCAGCGGAGATGTCGCGAATAAACGTTCCCCGCCTGGAGGTAGTCACAACCAGACCATCACGTTCCAAGCGTAATAGCGCTTCGCGAACCGGTCCACGGCTCACACTGAGTTCGTCGGCGAGATCTCCCTCGATAATCCTCTGCCTGGGTCGCAGTTTACCTGCGAATATCTCCTTTCGGAGATGTGCCTCAACACGTTGGGTCGCGGGAAGATCCCGGATTCGCTTTTCGAGTTTTGGCTTCGGCATTGGCATTGGGCCGCCTCGATTATACATGCGAACCATCGCTAGAACGCCGAGTCTTCATTAACGACATTCAACCTGACAGGCGGTGAACATAGCATGAAATCTGGGGGAAGCCATGCGCAAAATCGCGTTGGTGCCCCCTCCGAAATTGTCCTTCCACCGGAACGGGCGATGTGAAGATGCGGTAAGGGGTTCAAGCGCGGTCGTCGGCAACGGGTTCCCGACGGAGCAATATCAAGTGGGTTAATGGTCATAGCCATATTTGACACGAAATATTGTTAACAGTCGTGTTGACAAAATTATATTGACACTTGCCTTACGACTACGATAACTTCCGCGACGCTAGGGTAGCGCCACGTCTGGGCTCGTTTTGCATCTGCTTTCCTGACCAACGTGGTCACCCTCAGAACCTGAAGCACACTGATTGTGGGCAAAGCTAGTGAGGACCAATCCGAAAGAACATGCTTTCAAAAGGAGACCACGATGAACGCCCCCGTATATCGAATCGTAGTATTAATAGCAGTCCTGTGGCTCGTATACATTGGCGCATTACACGCGCAAACAGCGATCACCGGAGCCATAACAGGGTATGTACAGGACTCTTCGGGCGCCGTCCTCACTGGGGCAACAGTAGAGGTAACGAACACTGCCACAGCAGTGACCGATCAGACAGTTACAAACCTTGCGGGGCTATATCGATTTACAGGTCTCGTCCCAGGGATTTATTCGATCAGCGTTAAAAAGACCGGTTTTGAACAAGTGATTAGGCCGGATATCACGGTCGACGCCGGAACAGCCGTTCCTATAGACGTCATGTTACCAGTGGGTTCGGCAACCACCACAGTGACCGTTTCCGCTCAGACTCCTCTTCTTCAGACTGACACTGTAGCGATCAGTCAAATCATTCAAGCTGACCAAATTGCCAGACTCCCCGTATTCGGAAACAACATCACACGCTTGGCGCTCTTGGCCCCCGGGGTGTCTATGCCGTCTGGTCAGCTCGACCTTCATCCGGAAAACGCAGGCGAGGACTTCAACGTTAATATCAACGGAGGCCAGACCAATAACAACGCCCACATATTGGACGGTGTTGACAATACAGAGGTAATCCAAGGGCTCACGCTGCTTGTGCCCACGGCATCCTCCGTTCAGGAAGTGAAGATCACAACGAGCAACTACGACGTCGAATACGGAAGTGTCAGCGGTGCGGTCTTTCAGACCACTACCAAATCAGGCACGAATGGTTTCCACGGATCAGCCTTCGAGTATTACCGCAGCGCCGGTTTTTTTGCCGCCGATTCTTTTAGCCAGCCTAACGGCGTGCCTGGCAACGTCTGGAATCAGTTTGGTGGCAGTCTCGGGGGCCCAATCAAAAGAGACAAGCTATTCTTCTTTACCGATTACCAAGGAATGCGCAACAGTCTGTCAACTTCCAGCCTTTACACGTCGCCGATCGCCCCATTTCGTTCTGGAGACTTTAGCTCCGTCGCACAAACCAACCCGATCTATGATCCAGCCACGGGCAATGCCGACGGAACCGGACGAACACAGTTTCCGGACAACATAATTCCAGCAGATCGTATCAGCCCGGCAACGGCGAATCTTCTGGCGCTGTTGCCAGCGCCTACGAACCCCAATGCAACAGATAATAACTTTACGATCTCCCGCCCAGGTCTTTTCGACCAGAATCAAGTCGATGCGCGTGTAGACTTTTTCGCCACTTCCAAGACCCTCATTTTTGGAAAGTTCGGCTACTTCCATGCGCATTTTCTGACCGACAACGTATTCGGCGCCGTGGGAGGCGGACCACCGCTGGGTGGCATTCCAAACTCGGGAGACTCGACGGACAACGTCTATAGCGGGATGGTCAACTATCAATACACCTTTTCTCCGAATTTGCAGCAAGACTTCCGTTTCGCCTATTCGCGAATAGCCATTCAGGAACTTCAGCTGGATGCGAGTCTTGACACGGCGACGAAGGTAGGCATTCCGAATATCAACCTCGGCACGGTCTACACAAGCGGGCTGCCGACGCTGACCGTTGATGGACCAGCGGGGGCCTTCACCATGGGGAACATAGGGCTGCCGTTTTTTGAGACCGAGACTAACTTAGGGTTTTACGACACCTGGACGAAAACAATGGGCCGTCACATCTTCAAATTTGGAGGGGATTTCCATAAGTTCTACGGAATCCGGACTGATGTCAGTGGCCGTGGCGCTTTCCATTTCTCTCAAAATATCACTGGTAATCCGGAGGTGCCGAACTCAGGTTTGGGTATGGCAAGCTTTCTACTCGGCTATAGCGATACCTTCAGCAGGGACATCACGCTGGTTCAGCCCCAGGAAAAGCTGTGGAGACTGTCTTTCTACGGTGACGATACCTGGAGAATTACGCCGGGGCTTACCCTCATGTTAGGGCTACGATGGGACTACATCACCCCGATCTACACGCCCACGGGGCAGAGCGTTGGAAACCTGGATTTGAATACCGGCAATGTACTGTTGACCAATTTAGCTGGTAAGTTTGCTGGTGTTCACACTCTAAAGACCGAATTTTCACCACGTCTTGGAATGTCGTATCGACTGGCAAAAGACACGGTCCTCCGCGGCGGATGGGGCCGCAGCTACTTCATGAATCCAGATGGGGCGGGATTTGGCACGCAAGGTTGCTGCTGGCCGATCAAGCAAAGTCAATCATTGAATGCAGAGAATCCGTTTGCACCGCTGCCCTTCACACTTGATCAGGGTCCTGGAGTGCCTGCCCCGCTTCCAGCTTTTCCCTCCAACGGCACAATTCCGCTTCCGAATGGCTTCTCTCAGTATTTCCCGGGTACCGGCCCCTATCCTCACAGCTACAACGATGGGTGGAATGTGACACTGGAGCAATTGTTTCCACATGACATTGCCTTCTCGGTTGCATACCTGGGGAACGTAGGCCGTCGCCTGTGGAACAACGTTGATGTAAATGCCCCGATTCCCGGACCGGGGCCATTCGATCCGCGCCGGCCTTATTTTGCTAAGTTTGGCTGGACCACAAGTCAGGGCCAACGTAACAACGAACTCAGCGGCTACCCGCAACTCAAAAGTAATTACAACTCGCTGCAGACCACAGTACAAAAGCGTTTCAGTAGTGGCTTTGATTTGTTGAGTAATTTCACCTGGGCCAAATCGCTTGACGAAGGAACGTTCGGCCCACAAAATCAATTTGACTTTGCCAGCAACTACGGAAATTCGGACAGCGTGCGGCCATTTTCTTGGATAACCTCGGCGATCTGGAATCTCCCATTCGGCCGTGGCAAGGCTTTTGCGAGTGATTTGAGCCGTCCCGCAGAAGCCCTTATCGGCGGCTGGACACTCAGTGGAATTGTCAACTTTGAAGGAGGATTGTACTTTACGCCCACGCTCGCCAATAGTTCCTCTCTGAATTCCACCATCGCTTTAAGACCGAACCGCATTCGGAGTGGGCAAGTGTCCAATCCGAACCGATCCCAGTGGTTCGATCCGACGGCCTTTACAGTGCCAGCCTTGTATACCTATGGCGATTCGGGCCGCAACATTCTATTGGGCCCAAGCTTTTCCTCCACCGATCTATCGTTGCAAAAGGCTTTTACAATCGCTGAAAAAGTTCATCTGGACCTCAAGTGGGATGTGTTCAATGCGTTTAACCATACCAATCTCGCTAATCCCAACTCGAGTGTCGATACCAGCACTGCAGGACAAATCACCGGGATTGTCGACTTCAAGCGGCGTATGCAGATTGGAGCCCAATTTACCTTCTAAGATCTTTCCCGCCGTCCATAAGACCTGTCTCGGCGAATGCCATATTCTCTGAGTCTCAATTAGCTTGCGTATCGACGTGAGGAACTCAACCAAGTAGCTTTAGACTGGCGCTGAGTCCTCGATTGAAGATCCATTTATGAATACGGCACCATCGGGAGTTAGTATGCCCAATCCTACAAAACCAGCTGGTATGGATCGGCGCGCGTTTCTCCAATTTGCCAGCAGCGGCCTGCTGCTCTCAATGCTTGCGGCGCGAACTGCCAATGCACAGACCGCCGAGAATGTGACGTTTGTCTCCGACGGATTCTCGCTCACTTTACACTTCCCACCTGGCGGCGCTACCCATCTCAGTTCGCTGCACAACCCGGAAACGGGTTTTGAATGGGCCCGCGGGGGAACCCCGCTCGAAGCCGTGTTCACTGCGACTGGGAAACCGTCCCAGAGATGGACCTCGTCACCTGGCACTCGCAATCACCATGTTGCCGGTGATCGCTTCGAATTCGTTTCTCAAGCCGAGGACAAAGGCATTAGCACAAGCATTGCATTGCAAGCCTTTGCTGACGCGCCCATTCTCGAATTTAATGCTGAATTTCACAATGCTTCGAAGACCCCCTTCGCGGGCGTCACGGCATTCGGTCCCTTCCGTTTCGCGTTACGGGACGACCTCGGTCCCCTGCAAGTACACGCCATCCGCCGTAACGAATACGGGCTGGAATCGATTCCCGTCAATGGCCCGCTAGCATTATCGGGAGGACATTGGAACGCGCCCGAGTATGGTGGGCTGTTGCTTCTGGAGGCTGTCGGCAAAGACGAGTTTCTTCTAGTCGGAATCGAGTGGGAACGCGGCTGGCGCTACCGCATCGAGAAAGAGGCCGGGGGAACCTGGCTCAGCGTAGATGTGGCCGATCTGACTTACGATATGGCACCGGGCGAGCGACTCCCTGCGCCACGAGTATTTCTGGGCTTGTCCCACGGTGACCGCGAACAGGCCTTCCTTACCGCGCGGCATTACATGCGTCAGCATGTCTTCCCTGTTCCTCTGCAGAACACTCCGTGGATTGTGTACGACTTTTGGGCGACCGACGCGGAGGGAGTCCAGGAAGCACTACTGCACGAAGTGGAGTTTGCGGCAAAGCTCGGCGTGGATATCTTTAACATGGATGCCGCTTGGTATCTAGGATCGTCAACGAAAGGGACTGGTGATTGGGGGAGCGGCCTTGGCCACTATACAGACGACCGGCAGAAGTATCCCATCGGACTCGCCAGCATCTCGCATCGTGTGCATGAAACAGGGATGAAGTTCGGCTTGTGGGTGGGGCCAAACGTCGTGGACAGCCGGATCGTCGGAACCACGATTCCAAAGCTGTGGATCGCGCAAGTCGATGGAAAGGACCAGACGCTCCAGCCCTCAGGCTGGGAAAGCCCGGTACATCAGGTGTGTCTGGGTTGCCGCGAATACATTAATTTCTTGACGAATGAATTGACTCGCATTGTCCGGGAATTTCATCTCGATTGGCTTAAGTGGGACAACTCGGGGATTCCGGCTAGTCCGGCCAATTGCAATCGCGCAGACCATGGCCATCAAGCCGGCGACGGAAGCTACGCCGCACTTGTCGGTCAGTACGAGATCTTCAGCCACCTCCATGCCACCTTCCCCGATCTCGTACTGGAGCAGTGCGGGTACGGCAGTCGGCTCGATTATGGGCTGGCGCGAACAATCCGGGCGAACTGGCTTAGCGATGCCAGCTTTCCCTCGGACCATCTACGCCACAACGCGGTGGTGGCGAGCCATCTCTATCCGAGCGCGTATAACGGTGCGTGGATCGTTTCGGAAGATCCGGACCTTCAACGTTACGGGAACGATCCCGCAATGCTCGATACGATCTTTCGGAGTCGCATGATGAGTCTCTTTGGCTTTGGGACTATCAACGGGCAACTGAAAGAACGTGTCTCACTGTATCCCGAGCTTGTTCTCACGGCCGCGCGACGAAATATGGCGTTATACAAGCGCTATCGCCACCTACTGCAAAGCGACTGCTATCAATTGCTGCCGACTGTTGATACGGAGAAGGACCAGAACGGTTGGTTGGCCGTCGAGTTCGTCTCGCCCTCCGGGCAGGAGGCAGTCATTCTTGCATTTCGGGCCGAGAGTCCGCGGGAGACAGTCCAGTTGTCACTCCGAGGACTCCGGAACGGCAAGAACTACGACGTAAAGTTCGCAAACGGGGAGCGTCCTGATTTGAAGATGACAGGTAACGACTTGCTCACGAAGGGAATAACTTTTTCACTGGAACGGCCTCACATGTCGGAGGTGGTTTTGGTATGGATGAGCTGATTTTAATGTGCTGAGACCCAGTGGTCGTGAGACGCTTTGCTGTCTCGAAATGGCCCCAAGCACCCATGCGGAGGATTCGATTCATGAAATTCCTACACCTTGCAGTCTTCTCTTGCCTCTTAGTCGTCCATCTTGCTGCTGCCCAGGTATCCATCACGATATCTACTGCTGGTTGGGAGATGACTAACGGAAATATCCAGGTCGAATTGGTCCGCTCCTCAACCGCTGTGCAGCTGAAATCCCTGAAGCGGGTAGGCGGGGCGGAATGGGCGGTAACAGGTTCGCCGCTCCTGGCATTTCCGGAGAGATCCAACAATCAATATCGTTTCTTAGACGATGAAATTTCCAACCTGCCTAAAGACGGCAAGCAGCTGAAGCTGCGTTTCAAGTCCGACTCCGGTGGCCTCTTTTCTCTCTTGTTAAGACTGTACCCAACCGGGGCAGTCATTGAGTTGGGTGCGAATCTCGAAAACCTCGGCCAGCATAACCTCCTTCTCGATTCCCACATCGATCCGCTGTTTCTGACACTAAAGGCTTCGCTGGGGGCCCTGAAGCCTTACTCTTCCGTTCAAGGCCAACACGGATTTCAACCGGCTGGCAACCTGTCGAGCGCTCGAGAGTTCCGCGATTGGATAGTCCTTGAAAAGGACGCGGCGGGAGAGTCTGCGCTCATCGGGGGCGAGCCTGGCCTCGGCGTCCTCGAATGGAAGGCGACCACTCGTCCCTCGTCTGCGGGCACCATCCTCCGTGCAGGAACCCTGCTATTGAAAGACAAAACAAACAGTCCTTCTCCGGTCTTTGAGCTTACCGCGGGCGAGACAGTTGAAACGCCGATCACGTTTTTCGCGCTCGCAAAAGGTGACACAGACGACGCAGGAAACGAAGCGTTTCGTTATTTGAAGCGATACGTATTTCTCACGCCTTTACCAGACGCTCCACTGGTCACTTACTGCATATGGCTCACCGAAGCGAACAGTGAAGAGCTAATCCTTCGCGAACTTAATCTGGCGCAGCGGGTTGGGTTCGACGTTTTCTACCACGACGCCTCCTGGTATGAGGGAGCATCGGTCATTCCAGGCATGAATGACTGGACGAAGGGACTGGGCAATTACCAAGAGAGTAAAGAGAAGTTTCCACACGGCATCAAAAGTCTTTCCGATGCAATACACGCAAGGGGGATGAAGTTCGGGCTCTGGATTGATCCGGGAAATGTGGACGCAACACTCGTGGAGTCGGGCCAGATACCTGCAGACTGGCTGGCGGAGGTTGACGGCAAGACACTGGGCGCCAGCCACCCCTCTCTTTCTCCTACGAAGCAACTCTGTCTTGGCAACCCCAAGGTTGTCGCTTGGATAGAGAAACAGTTGGGGGATCTGATTGAAAGGTACAAGCTCGATTGGATTAAATGGGACCCTTCATCTACCGTGAGTTACGAGTGTAATCGCACCGACCACGGTCATGGAAAGACGGACGGTGCCTATGCTGCCTACCGCGGGCGGCTGGAGATAATTCGCTATCTGCTGAAGCGCTTTCCGAACCTTTCTGGCTTTGAATGCGACCCCTCGCTTTATTACTCGCGCACAAATCCTGGGCCTCAAGGTCTTCTTCCAGGAGGATATACAAACGAATTCATCACGGGGCCTATGGTCAGCCCAAATGTGTGGGGTTCACTCGCAACTGCGGGAATAGGCGACGCGGGAGGAGACAATCTGACAGGTCGGTGGTATAGCGCTTCTGCCCTCGATTATTACTTGCGCAAACACTTTACACACGGCGTCACGTTCGGCAATGTCAATGGCATGTCCTCGCAATTTCTCTCTGCAGCCCCCGCCGGCTATGTGGAGGCTTTCCAACGCAATCTGCTGTTCTTCAAGCAATACCGCCATCTGCTGTTCGAGAATGTCTATCACCCAAAGCTTGGAGCCGTCGGATGGAGTTCGGTTCAATACGTTAAGGAGGATTCCACCGAGTCCGTCGTCTACATTTTTCGTGACAAGTCCGAAGCGGCTGATAGCACAATCCGCCTGCGGGGTTTAGATATGAAGGCCAAGTACCGCATCACAAGTTTGAATGACCGCCCGGGCCGAGAGAGAGTCCTGACGGGAGAAGCCTTGGCCAGCGGCATCTCCGTCCATCTGCCGAACGAATGGCTGGTCAACGGCGACGGTGCGTTTAAGAGTGAATTTATGAATCAGCAGCATTACGGCTCTGACATCCTGCTACTGAAGCGCCTTGACTAGCTTCGGATCAGACGTGAGTCGAGCAAACCGGGCATGGCCCGGCCGCTTGGCCTGTTTGACCCGACCATGCTGGTGGTGGGTGGCATCCCTGGCACAGGGATCTTCATGAATCCGTACGTGTGGCGCAACATGTGCATACGCCCGCTCTGATTCTTGGAGCATGGGTTTTCGGTGGCATCATCGCAGTGGGTGGCGCATTCATCTGGCTGAGCTGGCCGTAACGATGCCGGAGGGGGTGGCCAATACGCTACCTGCGTGAGGCGTATCACCCGATGGTCGCGTTTCTGTATGGATAGGTGTTGCTGCTGGTCATTCAGACCGGCGGAATAGCAGCCGCAACATTTCCGCGTTGGATTTTGCGGGACAACCAAGACAGTACGCGGCCGCTCGAGTGGCTGAGCGCCGTCCTCGAAGCATTTCGCCTGGATCTACGGTGATCTCTGGCCACGAGCTCGGAAAGATGCTGGGTTAATCCGCCAGCGAGAGGTAGAGTTTCTCGTAACGAACATTGCCATGCTGGTCTGTGGATGCGCCAAAGAGCCTGCCATGCACAGAATCGCTAACAGGATTGTGGGACGTCTGCGGATGATGGATTCATGCCCGACCCGGCCAGCCAGCGAGGGCCAACTTTGTTGTTTCCTCGATTTCAAGCAGTCGGTTGTACTTCGCCAGACGCTCGGAGTGTCGAATCGATCCGTTCTTGAATTGATCGACCTGCCAACCGACTGCCAAATCAGCTGCCCAATTGTCCTCTGTCTCTCCGCTGCGAACGCTGAGAGTGACGGACCAACCCGACGCGCGGGCCTGCCTGTACGCTTCAAGTGCTTCGGTAAGTGTCCCAATCTGGTTGACCTTCAGCAGCAAAGCGTCGCAAGCATTCATTTCGGCCGCACGCCTTATTCGGTCAGGATTGGTGCACAGGAGATCGTCGCCTAAAGTGAGGGCTCTCCCAGCTATCATTTCGCGGAGCCGGGGCCAGTTCTCCCAGTCGTCCTCGGCAAGTCCGTCTTCTACGCTCAAGATCGGATATGTATCGATCCATTTCGCAATTCTCCCGATCATGCCGGGACTATCCAGAAGCTCTGAATCGAGCCTGTATTGGTGATCCTGATAAAAATGAGTCGCGGCAACATCGACCCCAATAAACACATCCCTGCCCGGTGCGTATCCGGCCCGCTCAATCGCTTCCAGTGCTAAATCCAGCATCTGCTCGGCAGACTTACAAGGCGGGGCCAAGCCGCCTTCGTCCGCAGTAAGGAGACGCATCCCATATTTCCGAAGTACAAGCTCTGCGGCCGTCTGATAAATATCGAAAGCCGCCCCTAAAACTTCATCGATGGTTTGTGGAAAGATGGGAATGATTAAGACATCCTGGATGGAAACTTGGTTTCCCGCATGTTTTCCACCACTGAGGAGATTGATCGTCAGGCGAGGCAGCAGAGCAACGGGAGAGCCCAACATGTCTGCGAAATGTTGGTAGAGAGGCACTCCACGGTATGCTGCACAAGCCCGTGCGAAGGCGATCGAAACAGCCAGAATAGCGTTCGCGCCGATGCGCGACTTTGTGGGTGTCCCGTCGAGTGCGATCATCGCCCGGTCCAATTCAAATTGCTCTATGAATACTCGGCCGGCGAGCGAGTCGTGAAGCACGCCGTCTATATTCGCTGCGGCGCGACGGCAGCCCAGCCCACGGTATCGCTTGGGATCTCCGTCCCGGAGCTCAAAAGCCTCAGCCGTGCCGGTCGATGCTCCTGACGGAACAGAGGCAGAAGCACAAATCCCGCCTTCCAGAAGGCACGTTGCCCGAAGGGTGGGTCTGCCACGGCTATCCAGAATTTCACGGCCAGAGAGTCGCTCAATCTTAAGCATAGGCTTCTATCTTTTGAATGAACTGAGCGATCAGATCCGTTACTCGAGTAGGCGGGTTGGCCATGAATTGCAATACAACCTCCTGTTGTCTCTCTGCTTCCCTGTGAGTCAGGTACTCTAACGGTGACTTTCCGATCACTCGGGCAAGAAGGCAGCCGAGCGTGTGGCGTACTACGCGCGGCTCCAGCGTCTGTGCCCAATCCAAGGAGTCAATCTCCCTACGGTAAACATTCCAGAAAAGCGCTGCAGCAGCACCGATACGATCACGTTCTGACCTCAGATGGTTCGCTTTACTGAGAAAGTGTGTCAAAGCGAACCCCACATCGAACCCCGGGTCTCCGAAGTGAACCACTTCGTAATCAAGCAGAATTAGTCTGCCCCGATAGATCAGCGTATTTTTCGGACTGAAATCACCGTGAACCAGACTGTTTTTGTGACGTATTGTCTCTTGTACCAATGCGTTTAGAAACTCGGCAGCGGCAGTGGCCTTTTCGGCAGCATGGCGATAATACGGTTCCAGCCGTAGGCTCTCGAAGTATGTAGTATCTGCAAATATTTCGCAAATTTCGGAACCGGCCTTCGACGACTGACGGTGAATTGTGCCAAGGAGTAACCCAAACTGCTCGAAGTGATTCGAAACAATCTGGCCTGAGAGCAGGACCGCTTTCCAATTTTCGCTTTCTTTCGGTATCGCCTCCATGGCCACCAGGTGATTCGCAATGTCATCAAAAATGAAAAAAGGAGTCGTTCCCTTTGGGGCCAGAGCGTTAAGACAGCGTATAGCTTTCGCCTCTACCCCGATCCTCTCCGGGCTGCTGAACCAGTCTACGTCGACTCGCAATTTCGCTAACGCCTGTTTAAGAACCCAGCCGCTCCCATCTGCCCACGCGACCCTGACTGTCCGGTTCGAAACACCTCCCGCCAGCTTCTCGAATGAGACAGTCTCGCCCGGCATAATGCGTCCCCGTTCGGTGAGGTAATGACGGAGGGAATCAAAATTCTCTATGTCAAATTCCATTTATCGGCTGATCCTGGTCTGAACATTGCGCTCGCCTACATGAAAGGGCCTGCTCTTCTGCGATTTGTCCTCGGAGCTACTCCAGCAGCCGGGAAATTGACGATCCGGGCCTCCGGGCGGGAACAGTCTATTATGTCAACAGTAGTGTTGACAATAGACTGAATAGTCATCTAGGCTGCTCGGGCCGGTTGTACGAGCAACTCAAGGCAACGTTGGATTATA
Organism: Edaphobacter sp.; assembly: GCA_035317185.1. Classification (GTDB taxonomy): domain Bacteria; phylum Acidobacteriota; class Terriglobia; order Terriglobales; family Acidobacteriaceae; genus Edaphobacter. Next base: position 16,043 of record DATHHN010000025.1, on the reverse strand, counting down.
ACCTTGGGAGAAATTACCACATGAAATACTTGCTGACTGTGATCGTGTGTGTGGCCAGTTGCTGCAATCTTGCTTGGTGTTCCGACAGTGATCAGTCTTGGCGCTTGTCCACAGATGACACCGTGCTAACGGTAACTGTGGAACAGAATATGCCAGTAATGACGCAGCTCAGCTCCGCAAAGGGTGACTTGAAGTGGCTGCGTGGCCCTGTGCCGGAGGTCCTGCTGCCCTCGATCATACGGCAAGGATCTTCGCTGACGACGAAGTGGCAATATGAAGGCGGTGCTTTTGATACCAAGAGTGGTCAATTGGTATTGAGGTTCTCGAATTCCGATCCGGCTCTGGAGTTGCAGTCAATTTGGCGGGCTCGGCCGGGGCGTGGTCCGATCGAGCACTGGTTAACCATTGCTAACAATTCTGGGGAGGTGATCGCGATCGGTCACCAGGACAGCTTGGTCCTGGGCCATTTAGCGATTCCCACGGACGATTCTATGGATGCCTGGTCGATCAAACGCGGTGCAAGCAACGCCACCAAAGAAGGCGGGACGCTGGTTCGAAGTGTAGGTCGAAACTCCGATGAGACCCTCACCAGCGATCCTACGGATGGCGCAAGCCCAGTGCCGTGGCTGGCGCTGCAAGTTGGCACGTCGGGCGGAATGTACGTCGGATGGGAGTTTTCTGGCATTGGTCGAATTCATTTTCATAGCATTTCTGACACAACGAGTCGGCCAGCCACGAGCGCAGCGGCCGGACCGGCACAGTTAGGGATCGAAGTAGGAAACGTCCCCGCGTTCAAGACTGATGTTGTGGCAGGCGAGACATTTTTGGTTCCACCGGCCTTCGTAGGCTGCTACTCCGGTGATATCGACGATGGCAGCTATAGCTTGCATCGTTTCGTGATGGAAAAGCTGGTGCCACGATTTCCCAAGGGGTACGCCTATCCCACTCTGGCCTACAACCTCTATCTGGACAGCGGAGGTGCAGATGCAGATGAAAGAGACGTTCTCCAGAGTGCTGGGCTCGCCAAGGAGTTAGGTTTTGAAACCTTTGTCGTCGATGCGATGTGGTTCCCGCAATCGGGTGCCTGGTACTGGGATTCGAAGCGCTTTCCTCACGGGCATAAGACCATCGAGGAGTATCTGCACAGCCATGATATGAAGTTTGGCATTTGGATGGCTTACACGCAAGGTTCTAGTTCTGCGGATCCAAGGGCATTGAACGTCGTAAAGCATGCCGATTGGTTTACTGCTCCCCCCAAACTGGATCCTGAAGGCCATATCAACTGGGACGCTCTGATTGATTTGGGATATGACCCCGCCCGAGACTGGGCGGAGCAGGCCACCCAACGAGTTGTTTCGGAATACAAAATCGATTATTTCAAGACCGACTACACGCCCATCGTTACGCAATGCCAACAGACCAATCATCGCCATCACTACGGTGTGGACGTGAGCTACTGGTCTACTCTCGGCTACTACGCCGTCCAAGAGGCCTTATTGCAGAAATTTCCCGATTTAATCAATGAGGGATGTTCCGGGTCTGGACATATAAAGGATTTCGGAGATATCCAGCGTGTCCACACCATCGCGATGAACGACACGCTGTCCTCCTTGCCAAACCGCCAGGGCATCTATGATTCGAGCTTTGCCTTCCCGCCAGCGGCCCTAATGAACTACACGTACGAGAATTTTTACGACACGGTTTCCGATGCGCCGGAGTCTTATCTGTGGCGATCATCCATGATGAACCAATGGCAGATTGATCCTACCCACAGCGCGTCATGGACGCCCGAGCAGCGCGCGAAGGTCAAGCGAGCGACCGAGATTTACAAATCCTGGATACGGCCCATTTTGCAGGATGTCGAGGTGCACCACATCCTTCCCCGGCCAGATGGCTACCACTGGGACGGCATGTTTTATTGGAGTCCAAGCCTCAAGCGCGGTACCTTATACATCTTCCGACCCAATAACGACCAGAATACGGAGCGCATTGCTTTAAAGGGACTGGCATCCGGCACAAGATATAGGGTCCGCACCGAAGACCGTTCGACCCCGGAGGCGACTTACACTGGAAACGAATTGATGACTACAGGGCTAACGATACAGTTGCCTGGCAGGTACACCAGCGATTTGATCTATCTCGAGGAAGTCCGTTGATGAAGTCGGAATCTCGATCAGCACGGTGAACGTGTGACGTCAACAGGGAAAACGACGATGCCAACGAACGATGACATGAGTTCGACACCAGTATTTGCGAAACTCGTGATTGCACGCGAACCGAAATTGAAGGGCCTGAGCCACCAACGAAACGCACCGGATAAAGGAGGTCCCAGCTGCGCGAAATGGCTCGCAGTTGCGATCCTCGGATTCGGTCTACTCGCGAACTGCGCGAAAGCCGCTGTCACGGGCAAGGTGGACGATACAAGATTGAAGGACTCGTGGCTCCAAGATCACCTGCTGAACTCCAAGTCTCAACTTCCGTTCTCGTTCGTCTATGGCAGACAAGCATCCGAAGCATTGTTGAAAGTCTGGCCGAAGAAGACGGCAATCAGGGAACTCGACGGCGGTCGTACAGAGTACACCGCCGTCTGGGTTGATCCGAAAACAGGCCTGGGGGTCCGTCTGAGAGCTGTGGGGTACGCGAACTCCCCTGTGGTGGAGTGGACGACGTATTTTACGAATGACGGCAAGATCGATACCCCGATCCTCGATGATATTCAACCGCTTGATATATCAGTACCGCTTACCGGCAATGGCGTTCCCACGGTCCTCTACTCCAGAGGATGCGGCGGAATGGATGCCTATGCGTTGCAGAAGCGGCCATTGAATCAACTCGAGTCGCTACACCTCTCGAACGAAGGAGGTGGCAAGACTGTTGAGACTATACCGTTTTTTGACATCGAGGCGGACGGCCGCGGCATGATTGGTGCAGTCGGATGGCCTGGTAAGTGGGCGATCTCGTTTTCCCGTCCGACGGGCGCGGCGATTGCAGTCAGAGCCGGCATGGAAAAGACGCACCTTTCGCTACACCCTGGTGAGGAGATTCGGACCCCGCAAATCCTTCTGCTGCCATGGGAAGGTGACGATGTCGATGCCCACAATATTTTACGGCGGCATATCCTCAAATACCACACGCCTCAATACGACGGAAAACCAGTGATTCTCCCCGTATCCCACTTGGGATGGGGCGGGATGAAGACGGGGACGAGTCTGCGCCTTCTCGATCAGATCACGAAGGAAAACATCGGGTATGAGGTCTTCTGGATGGATGCCGGCTGGTATGGCGCGGATCGTGAGGTGGACGAATTCCAGGTATTCGGCAGGGAGGACTGGTTTTTGCACGCGGGAAACTGGCGAGTCAATAAAATTGCGCATCCCAATGGCTTAAGGCCGATCAGCGATGCGGTACGCGCAAAAGATATGAAATTTCTGCTTTGGTTCGAACCGGAGCGCGCAGTCGTCGGAACACCCCTCACGGTTGAGCATCCTGAGTGGTTTATCGGAGAAGAGGGGACGAACTTTGAAGGAAATGACGCCAGGCCCTTCGTTAAGTTTCGCCTGTTCGATTTCGGCAATCCCGCAGCTAGGAAATTCATGATTGATTTGATGTCAGAACTTATCACGAATGAAGGCATTGATATTTTTCGGCAAGACTGTAACTTCTCTCTCGCCTCATTTTGGTCCCGGGCGGATTCGCTTGACCGTCAAGGAATCACAGAGATTCGCTATGTTGAGGGTTTGCTGGACTTTTGGGATGAATTACGACAACGCCATCCGCAGTTGATCCTGGATATTGTTCAGCGAGGCGATCTGGAGTCGATATCCCGTGGTGTAGACCTGAGCCGGGCGGACTACCCGGTTTCGCCAGATGCGGATCCGATTGGAAACCAGCTTAGTACGCAAGGCCTCTCCTACTGGCGGCCGCACTATGGAACTTTGCTTCAGATTCGACCACGCGATACCTATCACTTCCGCAGCGGATTCGCCCCTGGGTTGGCATTTGCCCTCTTCAACGTAGCCGGAACAAAGGAGCAGGTAGGTAGTTTCGTAGCACCCGGCTTCCCCTTTGAGTGGCTCCGAACTCAAGTGAAACAGCTCAAAGAACTGCGGCCATACTATTACGGTGACTATTACCCATCGCTACCATGCAGTTCAAATGCTGATTGCACTACGGGAACAAGCAGCGAAGGCAGCGCAGCGTTCGAATGGGCTGCTTGGCAGTTCAATCGCCCCGAAGAGGAGGACGGAATGGTTCAGGCCTTCCGTCGGGATAAGAACAATGATGTGATGAAAAATCTACGTTTGCGAGGACTGGATCCGACGGCGACATACGAGGTCGACGATCTCGACGGGAGCGCGTCGAATACCAGTTCCGGCAGAGACTTAATGCAGAAGGGCCTACATGTAGAACTTGCAGGGAAGCCCGGGGCAGCGGTCATCATATATAAGAGGGTCCATTAGTCTCGCGAGAGCTTCTTGCCGGATGGTATACGCAACTGCTAGCGCGCGACGTGGTCGAAAACCGTCAGGCTGTTCCGGGGATGTCGAAACGTTCGCCAGAAGGAAGGATTAGCTTCGTGTCCGACAAGAAACGCAGCTACCGGTCGGCAGCCTGGTTTGCAAAGGCAGATAAGGACGGTTTTGGGCACCGAAGCTGGATGCGCAATCAAGGCCTGCCTAGCGATGTGTTCGATGGACGGCCGGTGATTGGTATCTGTAACACCTGGTCGGAACTGACGCCCTGCTACGCACATTTTCGACAAATTGCCGAACGTGTCAAACGGGGAGTCTGGGAGGCTGGCGGCTTACCTCTTGAATTTCCGGTGATGTCGCTAGGCGAGTCGATCATCCGGCCTACTGCGATGCTATTTCGAAACCTGGTTAGCATGGATGTCGAAGAGTCGATCCGAGCGAATCCGATTGACGGCGTGGTGCTCTTATGTGGTTGCGACAAGACCACGCCCTCCCTAGTAATGGGTGCCGCGAACTGCGACGTGCCCGCACTGGTTGTTTCCGGCGGCCCCATGCTCAACGGCAAGTACCGAGGCCAGGACATTGGCTCAGGAACAGCAATGTGGCGCTTCAGTGAGGAAGTGAAAGCCGGCACGTTGAGCCAGCAAGATTTCATGGATGCTGAAGCCTGTATGTCGTGCTCTGCCGGCCATTGCATGACAATGGGAACTGCCTCGACCATGGCGTGCATGGTCGAAGCGCTCGGCCTTGCACTCCCTCATAATGCTGCGATCCCAGCAGTGGATTCACGTCGTTTAGTTCTTGCTCACATCGCAGGCCGGCGGATTGTCGAGATGGTCCGGGACGACTTGCGAATCGCACGCATTCTGACCCGTCACGCATTCGAAAATGCTATACACGTGAATGGCGCGGTCGGTGGCTCAACCAATGCTGTCATTCACCTCCTCGCCATAGCCGGACGCGTCGGCCTCGAGGTCACCCTCGACGACTGGGACAATCTCGGCCGAGAAGTGCCCACGCTCGTAGACCTGATGCCTTCCGGACGCTTCCTGATGGAAGACTTTTATTATGCCGGTGGGCTGCCTGCGGTCATTCGGGCGCTCGGAGAACGCAACCTCATCCATCGAGATGCTCTGACAGTTAACGGCAAGACTATCTGGGAGAATTGTCAGACCGCTGCTAATTGGAACACCGAAGTAATCCGCTCTTTAGAGAACCCTCTAGTCGCACACGGGGCGAATAGTCGCGCTACGCGGCAATTTGGCGCCGGATGGCGCCGTGCTCAAGCCTTCCGCGGCTTCACCGCATCTCATGCGGCATCGCGGCCGCGCGATCGTCTTCGAGAATATCGAGCATTACAAGGAACGCATCGAAGATCCCGAGTTGGACGTGGACGAGCATTGCATTCTGGTACTGAAGAACTGCGGCCCGAAAGGCTATCCCGGAATGGCCGAGGTCGACAATATGAGCTTGCCCTCAAAGGTGTTGAAGCGCGGAATAACCGACATGGTACGCATTTCAAATGCGCGCATGAGCGGCACCGCTTACGGAACGGTCGTGCTTCATGTTTGTCCGGAAGCCGCAGTCGGTGGAAACTTGGCTTTGGCGGTGGACGGCGACTTTATAGAACTGGACGTGGAAGCCCGGCGGGTGCATGTCAATGTTTCAAAGCAAGAATTGGAGCGTCGACGTGCGCAATGGCGGCCGCCGGAGAATGCGATGAAGGCGGGTACGTGCAGCTCTACCTCCAGCACTGCCGAGGTTTCGATCCTAACGCGAGAAGACGATCTCGCTGAAGAAGGTAATTAAAATGAGTGGAAGACTTGCGGGAAAGGTTGCTCTAGTTACCGCGGCAGGACAAGGCATTGGACGTGCCACGGCTATCGCGTTCGCTGACGAGGGTGCCCTGGTCTGGGCCACCGATATCAATGAGATGTCGCTCGCGACCCTCCACAATGATAGGCCCAGTATTCAAACACGCCGGCTGGATGTCCGCGAATCGCGCGAGGTTGACGATGTTGCCGCCGAGGTGGGAATGCTTGACGTATTGTTTAACTGTGCTGGCTTTGTTCATCACGGGACCATACTCGAATGCGCAGAAAGAGATTGGGATTTCTCATTTGATTTGAACGTCAAATCCATGTATCGCATGTGCCGCGCCTTTCTTCCGGTCATGCTGCAAGCTGGAAAGGGCAGCATCATCAATGTGTCCTCGGCCGCATCCAGCATCAAGGCTGCCCCCAACCGGTTCGCCTATGGAAGCACGAAGGCAGCGGTGATTGGGCTGACTAAGGCAATCGCTGCCGACTTCATTCGCCGCGGCATTCGTTGCAATGCGATCTGCCCAGGAACCGTGCAATCGCCGTCGTTGGACCAGCGGATCGCAGCTCTGGGGAATGTAGAGAAGGGCTATTCCGAATTTGTCGCGCGGCAGCCGATGGGGCGATTGGGTCGTCCAGAGGAGATTGCGGCTCTAGCTGTCTATTTGGCCTCCGATGAATCCACCTTCACGACCGGCCAGACCCACATCATTGATGGCGGCTTTAGTGTTTGAAAGCCAAATCTTCCGAGGGAAGAAACCCGCGAGGACTGCCTAAGAACGCAGAAGATCGTGTAAGTCGCAGATCATTGTGGGTTGGGAATTTGCTCCAGCTTCCCTCTCGTTATCGGAATGCTACTCCTGAACGGGTGATCTGGTCCTCTCCTGTACAGTTTCTATAAGCTGGCTACGCTCCCAACAGCGCTTGGCAGCATTCTTCCTGCTGTTGTTCTGGGGCGGTTCTTGAGCCCGAAGTGTTCTTCGAGGCCGTCGTGAAAACCATCCTCGGTCAGATTTTCGACGCGTTGATTGTTTTTGGCTCCCTCTCATGAGGCCCGAACTCCACAACGTGCGGTTGCTCGGAAGCGCGCGAACCTCCCAACGAAGAAGAACTTGCCAGCTCGAGAAAAGCGATGAAAGTAGTCCTCAGAGGTGCAACAGGATTTGTCGGATCGGAAGTGCTGAAGCAATTGATTGGAAGGAGCGAGATCGCGCAGGTAACCTGTGTCGTCCGCCGACCCATCAGCATGCGATAAGCAAGCACACTGCTTCAAGTGACTTGATGTTCCCGGCCGTCCGTCGCAACAAGGACAAGCAGCAGATCCCAATGAGGCCGCGACAGTTCCTTCAGAGGCACATGAAGCCGTTGGCGGAGCAGCTAGGGATCGATTCTGCTCTGATCACGTTTCAAGTGCTGCGACGGTCATAGGTAGCCAACAATTGACCGGCAGCATAGACGTTTGTGTGTTTCCAAGTGCCCGTTCCGGATATTTCTGTTACCTGTTCCCCGTTTTGCCCCAGCACATAGGTCTCGTCCACGACAAAGTCGGCTCCCGGGCAGATTAGAGTACTGCTTGATCTCGGATGTCCCTTTGCGGTACGCCTTCCTTCGGCGTCATAAATATACTGGGTAATCACAAGGCCGCAAAATCAACTCGCCACGTACGAGTACTCAATGTTCCATCAGAATTCGCATCAGTCGTAGTCGTCCACAGAGTTGCCGAATAGGGAGCGGCCGCTGCGGCACTGTTTTGGGACGTGGTTTGGCCAAGCGCTACCGGCGACGGCAGAAGGCAGAAGGCAGAAGGCAGAAAAGAATTGACATCACACCGATAACAAAACTTTCCGCTCGCATCATTTTTTCGGTTGCCTCACGCGACTATGTCTCCCCATTTGTTTGGAACAATCGTTTCTCGGAGACTAGATTTCGTCTCGTCGACAGAACAGCCTCAATGTTCGTCTCACTTTTCAGGGAGCAAAGCTGTGATCGTGAGCGGCACAGATAGAGCGGGATGCCAACTTGTGTTACCTGCAAATAAAGCGGGTCCAAGTGACTAGTTGCTTGCCGACGGCGAGGAGGATGAGCCCTGCCTCTCATGCTATCCATTATCCACGTCTTTCCGAGGGCGGGCTTGAGGTCCCAACTAAAACCATACGTCTTGACGATCTCCCTGATCTCACTCTGAAATGTTCCCTCGGTATCACGGTACAGCTCAAGAAAGTCATCTTTGGTTCCCACTTGCTTCGGCCCTAGCGGCTGAAGAGCATGGCAAAACTGAAGAAATTGGAGAGCCACGTTTCGAGTGAACTCCATCGACTCGGCAGAAGATTCCTTTGTGGCCGCCTCGAGCGAGTTAATGTTGCCGTGAACAACATCGCTGCGTCGCTGATAAAGCCGCTTGGCAATCGGGGCCCAGTAGCTCATCGGTTGCTGTTGTCGTTGCGCCAGCAGCGCACCGCGGATGACGAAGGTGGCAGTCGCTTTCCGTGGCGCAGCTAGCAAGAGACATTCAATCGCCGTTGTGCATTTGACCAGTTTGGTTTCGAGGTGTGTCTCTCGTACGGCGTCCGCGTACCACGTGACGGATCGCTGGGCAATTTGGAAGCCGAACGAGAGGGGTCGGCCAGCAAGAGCCTGCGTGATGGCAAGGTTCGTGCACCAGATCCGGAGGAGATAAGCGCGAATGGAGAGTGCTCCATTGCCGAAGTCGGAGTTTTCAAGGCTCAATCCGTAAGCGACCATCTCGCCCGGCACCGGTTCGTATACCTCCGGCATGATGGCCTGGATTACCCTTCTCTTATTCGCCCCTTCGACCAAGCGGCCCCGATATGTCGGTTTGCGTGCCGATTCCCCTCATTCGTTCTTCCCCTTTGCATTCGAGTTTGATAGAAACGACCGCATTTGCCATCTGGTATTTGTATAAAAAATGGGAACGAATGATGGACGCGCTCCCCCTGAGGCTGTAACCGGTACGAAGTAAACGGCGGAGTATCCTAGATACAGAAATCAAGGAGATCCGGTGCCGGATACAAATCGTGTGGTTTTCGTCGTTGACGATGAAGACATAATCGCGCAAACCCTCGCCATTATCCTGAACCAAGCTGGTTTTCAGGCAACTGCATTCGATCGTCCGGAGAAGGCTATCGCCGCAAGCGCTCAGTTGACACCGGCTCTCCTCATTAGCGATGTCATGATGCCGGGTATGACTGGCATTGAGCTGGCAATTCACTTCCGTAGATCTTACCCAGAATGCAAAGTCCTGCTTTTCTCGGGTCAAGCCTCAACCGTAGATCTTCTGGAAAGGGCTCGCGCAGAGGGTTATGACTTCGATCTACTCTCGAAACCTGTCCATCCCGCGGATCTTCTGGCAAAGCTCCGGGTTTGAGCGCTCGGAACCAATAGTCGCCCTTAATAGCCAGATCGGTAGACGCGATCACGCACCAAGTTAACAATCGCCTGGCGGCCCTCATTACCTTATCTTCCAAGATAAGAATGCTCTTCGATGCTCACTCCAAGAGCAGATTTCAAAAAAAGATCAACGTGTAGACGCGGTCTTCCGAATCCGCATTGGCTCGCGTAGAAAAAATCTTCCAAACCGGTTACGAATCTCCTGCTCATAGAGGCATTACCTCATTCCGGGAATCTCGATGTACGCCGGGCTCATGCGTCGCTCCAATGCCATCATCACGATTGCGGACAATGGAGTTGGGATTCCGGAGTCGATGTGGGAGACGTTCTTTCGATTCCTTTCAAGAGCGAAAAAAACCGAGGCAACGGGCTCGGGCTCTGCATGCGCCTCAGATGTCTGATCGTTTGAGCAGGTAGTCCAAGCCGCAAACCCTAAACCAGCGATAACCATACGGCTCCAGAAGCATGGAGTGTCGGCCACCCTGGTCAGGTTGACTGTGCTCGTTGGATAAAAGATTAGCCAGTATGCATGACTTTTCTTCGGCTTGAATCGAGAATCGAATTTCTCGTGGCTCGCCGCTAAGATTGTGTACACATAGTACGGAGTTATTGCGCCAGGCGTACTGCATCACCAGAACCTCTGGAGTGCCTGCCGAAAGAAAAGAAAAGTCGCCCCAGCCAATCTCAGGAACTTCTTTGCGCATGCGGATTATGCGTTCCATCCAGTTGAGAAGTGAGTTCGGATCCCGGCGCTGATCAGCGACGTTGACATGTTGAAAACCGTAAGGGCCATCGCTGATAACAGGCAGCACCGGATTGTCACCTTTCGTGAAACCGGCCTGCGGTTCTGTAGACCATTGCATAGGCGTTCGGGCACAGTTTCGTTCGGGCAGAGCGAGATTGTCCCCCATCCCAATTTCGTCGCCATAGCGAATCACCGGTGTGCCCGGTAATGTCATCATCAAACTGTAGGCGAGTTCAAGTCGGCGACGATCACCCTGCAGCATCGGAGCGAGTCGACGTCGGATACCGCGTTGGTACAACTGCATGTCCGGGTCAGGTCCAAATTTACTAAAGACGGTCTTTCTCTGCTTGACTTCTAAACGTCCGAGGTCCAGTTCATCATGATTTCTGAGAAATTGCCCCCACTGAGCCGTAGCGGGTCTCGCTTTTGTCCACCGCATTGCCTTAACGAGTGGTCGCGAATCGCTCGTGGCAAGCGCATAAAAGAGATGTTGGTTCACCTCAAAGTTGAACATCATCTGCAAGCGCTCACCAGCGGAGCCGAAGTATTTCATGTCGGTGCCTGGAAGCACGTTCGCTTCGGCCAGGATGATTGCTTCTCCCTCTCTCCAGGTTAGGAACTGGCTGAAGGTACGCAGCATATCGTATTGCTCTTCGGGTTCGGCAACATTCGCGCCCTTCTGTGAAATGACAAATGGAACAGCGTCCATGCGAAAGCCGGAGACCCCGAGTTGCAACCAGAAACCCATGATCTTGAGAATCTCAGCTTGAACTTCAAGATTGGATGTATTGAGATCCGGTTGAAAATCGTAAAAACGATGGAAGTAATAGACCCTGGCAACTTGGTCGTAGTCCCATGTCGACTTCTGTACCCCTGGAAATACCACACCTGAGGCTGCATTCTTCGGTTTCTTCTTTGACCACACATACCAATCGCGATATTTGGATTGTGGATCGCGACGTGCAGCCTGGAACCAAGGATGTTCATTGGAGGTGTGGTTGACTACTAGGTCGATCATCACGCGCAATCCGCGCTGCTTGCAGCCATGAGTGAACTCGACAAAATCGCCAAGGGTACCATAGCGGGGGTCGACGCCGTAGTAGTCTGTTACGTCGTAACCGTCATCCTTACCTGGAGACGGTTGAAACGGCATCAGCCAAATCGCGGTGACACCCATTCCCTGCAGGTAATCCAGCCGGCGCATCAATCCTTGAAAGTCTCCTATGCCGTCTCCATTTGCATCCATATATGTTGCGACTGAGAGGCAATAGATGACTGCGTTCTTGTACCAAAGGTCATTGATCATGCGGTCAATCTTTCAGTGCGAAATTCTTTCCCGGAGTGACGTTAGATGCACGATCTCGCTTGGTGGCAATCCGCAGTGATATACGAGATTTATCCTCGCTCGTTTCAGGACAGTAATGGAGATGGCATAGGAGACCTGGATGGCATTATCCAGCGACTCGACTATCTGGTGAAACTCGGGGTCGACGCTATTTGGGTGGCGCCAATTTTTCGATCTCCTATGACTGATTTCGGATATGACGTCGCTGATTATTGCGACGTCGATCCGATCTTCGGAACGATGCAGGACTTCGATCGCCTCCTCAAAGAAGCTCACCGCCGCGATCTAAAGTTGATTCTCGATTTCGTTCCCAATCATTCCTCCGATCAGCATCCGTGGTTTTTGGAAAGCCGATCTTCGCTGGATAACGCCAAGCGACATTGGTATCTGTGGCAAAATGAACCGAACAATTGGGTGAGCAACTTCGGCGGTTCGGGGTGGGAATGGGATAAGCAGACGAACCAGTATTACTATCACTCTTTTTTAAAAGAGCAACCAGATCTGAACTGGCGAAATCCCGCTGTTCGTGCGGCAATGTACGACGTATTGGCGTTCTGGCTGGAGAAGGGAGTAGACGGATTTCGCGTGGATGTCATGTGGCTCATAATCAAAGACAATCAGTATCGCAACAACCCACTGGATCCTCACCTCGCATCGGAACAATCCTCGGCCAATAATTTGCTGCCGGTATACAACTCAAATCGTCCGGAAGTGCACGAGATCGTGGCAGAGATGAGGGCCCTGATTGACAGATATCCCGGACGCGTCCTCATTGGTGAGATATACCTTCCCATAAAGGAGCTGATGACTTATTACGGACGGGGTTTGAGTGGCGCAAATCTGCCGTTCAACTTCCTGCTGCTCCAATGTCCATGGAACGCACCAGCCGTCGCGCAGGTTATCTCCGAATATATGGCAACGTTACCGCAGGGAGCCTGGCCAAATTGGGTATTAGGGAATCATGACAATGCGCGCATTGCGACCAGAGTCGGCCTCTCACAAGCCGCGATAGCAGCTATGCTGTTGCTCACTCTTCCCGGAACGTTGACTATCTACTACGGCGAAGAGATCGGCATGACCAATGTGTTGATCCCGCCGGGAGATGTGCAGGATCCCGCCGAAAAGAGACAGCCCGGGATTGGAATGGGACGAGATCCAGAACGAACTCCTATGACGTGGGACTGCTCTGAGAAGGCCGGTTTCACGCACGGTCGTCCTTGGCTACCTCTCGTTGCCGATCATCGGGCAGTGAATGTTGAAGTTGAAGAAGGGGATGGGACGTCCATCTTGAACCTGTATCGCAGGTTGATCGCTCTTAGGCGCGCGCGCCCGATGTTGGTAGGTGGTCAATTGAGCTCCGTAACAACTTTAGGCGATCTATTAAGCTTCGAACGAACCGCAGAGAACGAACGCGTAGTGATATTTCTCAATTTGGGTCACAGTCCTGTTCAGGTGACTACGGAAGCCGGGATCGTTCTCGCAGGTACCGATTCTCGTCGTGACACAGAGCGGGTAGACAACTTTGTCGAGCTGCAGGGTTCGGAGGGACTGGTCATTGAGGTCTCTTCCTAGGAGATAGCGCGCTGAGCAATCCCTTCGATGTTCTTAGAGACTCGTTCCAATATCCACGATTTGCGCCGTCGACCCTATTTCGATCTCGACTGCTCGATGATTGCTATGCCCTGTTAGCACCCGTTAAGGGTCACTCCTGGTTTTGATCGTCATTCGCCGCTGGCACTGATTTCCGGGTCCGTTGAGCCGTATAACTCAGAGATGAAGCGGCCAAAATGTCGGCGCCTGGTCTCCATCCGACCAAGGCACCGCTGCAGAAGGCCGACTCAGCTCGGCGGTGAGGCGGTTCTGTCCCCGTTTTTGCCCCAGTTAGCACGCAATTCCAGCATCCCTCACCCCACCCGTCTCACGCGTTCATAATTATTTATCCTCCAGAACCGAACTTTCAGAGACCCCCAACACCTCTCTCAAGCATGCAGACCCGAACTCAAGCGAAGGAGCCCGCGACGCCCGACCAAACCCTGCTGGTCCTTCTCGCGCAAACCGGAGACCGGACCGCACTGGAACAACTTCTCCGTGGCGCCTATGCGCCGTTGCGCCGCTACATCACCCGTCTCGTCGGGCCCGCCCTCGCCGACGACATCCTCCAGGAGACTTCGCTCCAGATCTTCCGCAAGCTCCCGTTCCTGCGCGAGCCCGCCGTCTTCCGCCCCTGGACCTTTCGGATCGCTTCGCGCATTGCCTTCTCGCATCTCAAACGCGCCCGCCGCTGGCAACCTCTCGACGACGTACCACCTGAACACCTCACTACCCTAGACCCCTGTCTCGGCGAGCCACCCGACGAGGCCTTCTTGACTCTCCTCGACCACGTCTCGCCCGCCAGCCGAGCCGTCCTCCTGCTCCACTATCAGCACGACCTCACACTCGAAGAAATTGCCGCCATCCTGGAGATTCCGATCGGCACCACCAAGTCGCGCCTTCATTACGGAGTCACCACCCTTCGCAATAACCTAACCTCCGAAAGGAAACCAGCATGAGCCCCGAACACCAGCAGCCCAACTCCGAAAATACCAACGCGGAACTTGCCTTCGTCCAGCAAGCCCTCGCGGCCGCCGATAGGTCCGAACGCTCCTCCCGCATTATCGTTGGCGTGCTCGCCGTCCTCGCCGTCGTCGCCGTCGTCGCCTTTATCTGGATGCACTACCACATGTTTCCGCCAGAAACCCTGGACGGACTTCTGCACTCATTCCTTCGCGTCGACCTTTTCTTTTTGGTCCTCCTGTTCGCCATCACCATGTACCTTCGTCAGATCATGAACAAGAACGCCCGCACGATCCTCCGCGCGCTCGCCAACACCCGCCAGCGCTGACTTAATCGCAGACGAAATGCGGGCCGCCCGTAGGCCAGCCTTCTTTTCATGTTTCCAGCTCATGCACGACGGCCGAATAGTGTGGATGGATTCTCCGTGGTTGGCAGATCTCCAATGCTCATCTACATCGGATTGGTAACGACAAGTCGTCTTCTCGCCATTGATGTTTGCTGGCTAGAAAGGCGTTTCCCATTGCTAATCCAAGAATCCCTTAGGCTGAATGAGTGCTTTGGCCTTTTCTCGTCAATTGAGAAACAAAAACGGTCAGATTTCCGAACCAGCTAATCTTTGGGGTACCCACCTTCTTGCTGCGGCTTCCTTCCGAATATGCATTCGTTCATGAAAGCGTAACTAAAAATTTGTCCCTTTCAATCAAGACCTGGGTTTCATTTGAAATGAAGATGTAGTGGTTGGCATCCGCGATGCGGACGACATGCGCAGTTGGCTGGCCTCTTTCAAATGCGTCAATCTGACGCACTTGGTTTGCATCAGCCGCAGCCGCAGCCGCGATGCTCTTAGGTGTCTCCGCATGAAAGTTAGGCCCTTTGTTTTGCGGGTAGCCCATGATCGCAAGAATCGGCAAGGGGATAGGCGTGCTGAAGTGCTGGTAGCCTTTGAATACGGCGCTGCGCGCTTCAGGCGATTTACAAATCCAGTCCACCGGGACGTAAAACCGGCATCTCGGACACGTGATTGCGGCCGGATTGACCCCTTGCCGATTCTCAATGAATGCTAAATCGCCAATGCCCTCAGCGAGCACTGACAAGTAACGATATGTCAGCTTGTCGTGAGTGCGATTTCTGACGATAAAACGAGTCCGTTTTCGTCGGCTTTGAACAGCTCTACAAGAAGGCTGGCACAGGATGTGAAGGGAAAGGGATACTAATGAAGACCGCAGCGCACTAGAATGAGCGATCAACATGGGTCGCGGCTCATAACTGGCTGATCCTAAGTGCCGAACAATAGGCCAAAGTGAAGAGGTAACTTCATCCTGCCTCCCCGCTGCTACCATTACTCCATGTCATATTGCGTCAAACTCAGGCCGTCCCTGCTTACTGAGGGAGAGTTTAAGGGCCACTTGGAATACATCCACTTTCATGTGTTTCTCAACGGCGTTGAAGTTGGACACTGGTCCGAGCTCAATCAGGGCCAGCTACCCAATTCGCTCGGACAACTCGTAGTGCGACCCGAAGCCATCGAATGCGACCTTGAATTGCGCCGCGGCGTTACCGTCGATGTACCCGGCGAGTACACCGAGGAGCAGCTCCGCTTGCTTCACACTCCACGACGCGGCGAATAGATCATGGCAACCAGGAAAACGAAACAGCCTCGAAAAAACGCCTCGGCTCAGTCCACCATTAGTGTTGAAGAG
>DATHHN010000024.1:0-73256 GCA_035317185.1 Edaphobacter sp. | reverse complement strand
GGATGTCCTCAAAGTCTTCGAGGACAACTTCACCTTTTTCAGGATGGCAGAGAGCCATATCCTCTGTTATCTCATCCCCAGCGAAACGGGAGATACGCGCGTTGGACAACGCCGTCTGAACTGGGTGTGGTACTGGAACCTGACTGAAGCCGGGCTCGATTCGGTGCATACGGACGCGAATGGCGTTCGCCGAGCCTACGCGATTCCGCCCGGGGCACTCCATCCTGAGCAGGAAAGTAGGCAGCGCAAGATCGCGGAGCGGGTATTGCCGCCTGCCTTCAAGGACTTGCTAAGGGCGACGAAGGAGCCGTTTGTGCAGGCAATCATGGACTTGGCCTGTCCGCAGTTGGTCTTCAACCGCACGATCCTGATGGGAGATGCTTCTTTCGTGATCCGGCCACACACGGCGGCAAGCACCTCCAAGGGCATTGCGAACGCCTTCGCGCTTGTCGGAGAACTGGCCGGAAAGCAGGAATTATCCGAATCGCTCGATCATTGGCAGCGGTCGGAGTTGAATCGAGGCCAGCGATTGATGAGCTATGGGCAAGGTCTCGGTAGGTCGCAATGGCGCTAAACAATCAAAGGAAACGGGAGAGAGCGATCCAACGGCACCTGCTTTCGGCCCGACTCCCGCGATGCATCACCAGGTTGTTCGATAGTATGAGTTTTAGGCTCAATCATCGGGTTTCTATGAAGAGACAGGTCTGCTCCTACGATATGGTCGCTGTTCCTTCAAGCTCCTACACCGTCACGGATGCGGAAGGAGAGATGTACCTGTGCAACTCGCGATGTCTTTGTATCTGGGCGGTGATGCTCGTGACGAAACATAATTTGCCGGAAAGCGAGCGAGACCGCTCATTTGTGGTCACTAGTCCCGTTGGCAAAAAGCGCAGCTTTGACAAACTGATGGATCTTGCTCGATGGGCTGCCGCCAACGCATTGGGCAAACCTGAAAGCGAGTGGTTGATGAACGGTCGCGATGTCGAATAATTGGATTTGTGCGAGTATAGAGGCCGCAACAAGGGTTTATCTTTTTCTAACTAGAGCAAGTGGAGATTATGCATGATTCATCCAGGACTCGAGGCTTTAGAAAAGTGGGACACCATCGAATACGCAGCCGGCTATCGGGCCCGTCTAGCTGCGATACCGGACTCAGAGATCGCACATCACTGTTGGCGTTGTGGCTGGGAAGACGCCGATACGGAAGCTCTTGAATTGGATCGGCACAAACGTGTCTTGGCCGATGGCGGGGAAGATGCTTACGCAGAGACATGGGGCCTGCTGTTCGATGCCGGCGGCGATGCCCGGGCAAATGGAATTCCGTTCGATGAGGACCGTACGCAACCCTGGAAGGAAGGCTGGATCGCCGCGGACATCAATGTTGGGCTGGCAGGTATTGAAGACTAATCCTTCGAAGACCGGAGTACAGCGGGCGCTGCATTGCCGATGCGGACGCGAGAAGATCCTTGCGCTCGGTCTTTGTGCAACCTGCTACACTTTGAAACGGCAGGACGACGAATATTTTGGTGGGCTGCGAGAGCAGGTCCTGGAGCGAGATGGCTATTGCTGCCGTGTCTCCGGAGCTTCAGGGCGACGCAAACGTTCCATCGTTGTTCATCATCGCGTACCAGGAAAATCCGTACTCCATCTTATGATTTCGCTTTGCCCCGGGTGTCATGCGAAAGTGGGCCGCACAAAAGTCGTTCTTTCACAGATGCCCCCGCTTCTGCTCGAATTGTGGCGCGAACAACACCCGCTCGGTCATGAGCAAACCGCATTAGACTTCAAGACCAGTCTCCCAGCAGCGAAGAGCGCGCCTCTATTTAGAGAAATCGCTCCACAGGAAACCGCTCCGATGTAGCTGGGCGAATAGTCACGCTGCCTCCTTCTCCAATCTCTGAGTGACGTTAACTATCTGTCTATCTCTGTGACGCCAAGCAACGCTGAACATGGGAATACGGTCTGTTTGAAGTGGTTCCCGGGATCTACCTACCCCTGTTAATACTGCTAGTTCTTTTGTCTTTGTGAAGCGGACTAGACTCAGCTTTATCACCCAATATTTGGAACTTGATGAAGATCATCTGGTTTCACTATTAAGTCGGCATGGTATTACGCTGGCGGCGATGCATTATTGGTGCTCCGGTGCAAGAGGCGTACGGCCTGAACCCGTGCAGTAGCTCCGCAAGAGTCGCACGTGCCTGCGCGACGCCCAAATCTTTTGCCGCCACAGACCATGCTGCGGAGAACCAGCTATGACTTGGATGACCATCCTGTGGCCGATGGTGACCGGGGCTTGCGTCACGATGTCGCTTATCAACTTGGGAATTGGGCTCCGTCAGAAACCAAGAGCCCCGTATTTGCTTTTTTCCCTCAATGCATTTGCGGTCGCGGTCTTTTCCTATCTTGAACTGGCAATCATGCGCACCGACAGCCCGGCCGAGTATCTGGCATTGTTACGTTGGGCTGACTTTGCGGTAGCGGCACTGGTCCTATCCTTGACGGCGTTCGTGTGGGTCTTCTTTGGCACAGGGAGAAGATGGCTCGCGTTACTAGCAGCTGGCCTAACGTGTTTTGCGATGACCGCCGATCTGTCCCCGCAGCCACGAATGATCTACGTCCAGCTCACCAGCATCAGAAAGATGGAGACTTTCGGTGGCGCGACCTACACGCTCGCGGAAGGAGTGCCTAGTCCATGGAACGCAGTGTTTTATTTGAGCCTCCTTCTACTCCTGGTGTTCGTGGCAGATGCGTCGGTCACTCTCTGGCGTCGGGGGGGACGACGCCGGGCGATCGTAGTCGGTGGGACGATCACGTTCTTTCTTCTGGCCGCCGGCGGACATTCAGCTTTGGTGGAATCCCGTACTTTGCGGTCGCCATATCTCATCAGCTTTGCCTATCTAGCCATCTTGCTGGCGATGGGAATCGAGTTGAGCGATGACGTGTTGAACGCGGCCCAACTCGCGCGCGATTTGCGCGAAAGCGAACACCGGATGATTCTGGCGGCCGAGGCCGCGAACCTGGGCATCTGGGTTCGGGACCTCACCCAGAAGGAAATTTGGGCCACCGACAATTGGCGCGCCTTGTTCGGCTTTTCGAAGTCGGAACCGCTCAGCCTCGACGACTTCTTACACCGCCTGCACCCCGACGAGCGCGAGACGGTTCTCCAGGCGCTTGCGAGAGCGATTGAGGGCGATGGCCGTTACCAGATGGAACATCGGTTAGTGCTTCCTGACGGACAGATGCGTTGGATCCACTCTCGGGGGCGAGTCGAGTTCAATGGCGCTGGTAAACCGATCCTCGTGCGCGGCGTGTCACTCGACACTACAGAGCGCCACAAGGCGGAGCAGGAGACGCAGCTTCTACGGCAGGAGATCGCGCACGTGAGTCGCGTCTCGATGATGGGCGAGCTCGCTTCGTCACTGGCGCATGAGATTAATCAGCCGCTGGGCGCGATCCTGCGCAACGCGGAGGCGGCGGAACTTTTCATGCAGAACGGATCGCCGGATCTCGATGAAATCCGCGCGATCCTTGTCGACATCCGCGAGGACGACCAGCGAGCGGGCAAGGTCATCGACCGGATGCGTGGGCTGCTCAAGAAACATGATCTCGACACGCGACCTCTCGACGTGCGCGAACTCGTTGGCGATGTCGCAGCCCTTTTGCGGGCCGATGCTGCGGTACGGCAGGTGGACTTGAACTTGGACGTGCCGAGCGATCTACCGTTCGTGCGCGGCGACCGAGTGCATCTACAGCAGGTGCTGCTCAACCTCATTCTCAATGGTATGGATGCACTCAACGGGGCGAGACGGGAGGACCGGTGCGTTAGTGTGGCCGCGCGGCTCGACGATCCGCGGTCCATCGAGATCACCGTTAGCGATGGCGGCCATGGCATTCCCGCCGACAAATTTGCGCACGTCTTCGAGCCCTTCTTCACCACCAAGCCGAACGGTATGGGCATGGGCCTGCCGATATCGCGCACGATTATTGAGGCGCACGGTGGTCGGCTCTGGGCGGAGAACAACAACGTTGCTGGGGCCGCGTTTCGTTTTACGCTGCCAATCGTTGATGAGGAGGCAGCCGCGGAATGAGTGCGACCGAACCCACCGTTCACCTAGTCGATGACGACGCGTCCTTTCTTGCTGCGATCTCGCGGCTGCTGCGTGCGAGCGGGTTCGCGGTGAAGGCGTTTTCGTCGGCGAGCGACTTTCTCGAGCAGCGCGATGCGAATGCGCCGGGCTGTGTGCTGGCCGATTTGGAGATGCCCGAAATGAGTGGACTCGATCTGCAATCGGCGCTCGCGCGAACTCGCAATCCGTTGCCGATTCTCTTTCTCACTGGCCACGGCGATATTCCCTCGACCGTGTGCGCGATGCGCGGGGGCGCAGAGGATTTCCTGGAGAAGCGCGCGTCAAAAGAAAAGCTGCTCGACGCGGTAAATCGCGCCCTTGCCCGCGATGCGGGCGAACGTGAGGAGCGCGCCCGGCAGGGTGAGTTGCGCGCTCGCTTCGCCGCGCTCACCAAACGGGAGTTGGAAGTACTAGGCCATGTCGTGGTGGGCAGACTCAACAAGCAGATCGCCGCCGATCTCTGCATCCACGAGCGGACAGTGAAGCTGCACCGCACGGCGATTACAACGAAACTGCGTGTGCAATCCGTTGCAGAACTCACGCGACTGACCGACGAAGCGCGCATCTTCACGGCGTCTACGCCGACCTTCCCCAAAGGGCAGTAGTCGGCATCCGCGCCGGCACCTATAGTGCTCATTGGTCACCGATGAGCAAAATTACACCTATCTATGTCGCCGTCGTCGATGATGACGAAAGTCTTTGCCGATCACTCGGCAGGCTGCTGCGTGCGGCGGGTATTCAGCCGATCACCTATGCCTCCGCGGAGGCGTTCCTCGCAGACACCAAGCATCCTCAGTTCGACTGCCTGGTGCTCGACATCCAGCTTAGTGGCATGTCCGGCATCGAACTTGCCCGTCGCCTCGTGGCCGAAGGGGGGCGCACCCCTATCGTCTTCATCACTGCTCACGACGATCCTGAGGCCCGCGCAGAGGCCGAAGCGGTAGGTTGCGTGGCTTATTTCCGTAAGACCGATTCTGGAGCCGAAGTGCTTGAGGCCATACGCCGGTGCGCGAACTAAGGAGAATCAAAAATGAATTCTGATCCCGATTCATCCAAGATTGAAAGACTGGAGCAAAAACAGGCGCTTCGCGAAAAGTGCCCACGGACGATTCAGGCTGCTTGGAAGCCTTGTTCTAAGTCGCAGAACACAATCAAACTCATTCTCTTCGCGCTCACTCTCGCGGCCGCGTCCGCTCAGTCGCAGAACACGCCCGGCTTCAACAACAAGACCTTGGAGAAGATCATGACACCCGATACGGTGGAAACGCGGATCGGCAAACTGAGCTTTCCGAATGGATTCCCGACTGAGGAAACCGCGCGGAAGGTCTTCGACGAAATGGACTATCAGCGCGCCGTGCAAGCCTACTTATGGGCTTATCCGGCGGTTTCGTTCGAGTCCATTCGCATGGCGACCAACCGTGACCTCGGCGCTGATCTCAACGACATGGTCATCGCCGACAACTTCGCCGACACAAAGGGCCTCTGGCTCACAGCGAATGACACCACTATCTACGCGTTGGCCAACGTTGACCTTGGGAAGTCGGGACCGGTCGTCGTCGAGATTCCGCCCGGCGCCATTGTGGGCATCCTTGACGACTTTTGGCAGAGATCAATCGCCGACGTCGGTCTGCCCGGACCCGATGGTGCGAAGGGAGGGAAGTTTCTCCTTCTTCCACCCGGCTACAAGGGCGACACTCCGCAGACTGGCTATCACGTCCTCCAGGGAACGATGAACAACTATAACGCTATGGTACGCGGCATCGTTGTGAACGACGACAAGGATGCCGCCGTCCAGAACGTCAGGCGGGTAAAGGTCTATCCGCTGAGCGAAAGCAGTAATCCGAAGCCGAACAAGTTCATCTCCATGTCGGGAAAGGTAATGGATACGACTCCGCCCAAGGGGATGGCGTTCTGGGAGCGTCTTTCGGCGTTCATCAACAATAACCCCGTTCAGACGCGCGACCTGTTCTACATGGGCATGCTCAAGCCGCTGGGCATCGAGAAGGGCAAGGAGTTCAAGCCCGATCCCCGGCAGCGCGCGATCCTCGAAGAGGCTGCACGGATGGGCGATGCCATGGGCCGCGTGATGCTGTTTGAAGGACCCGAACGATTCGGGCAACCCGAGCCGTTTCCCGGGGCGCAGTGGCACTGGGTGTTCCAGGTGAATCCCTTCCAGCAAACCGATGCGTACGGTCAGATCGATGAACGGCTGCACTACACCTATGGTGCGATCTACACGACGCCCGCTCTGGGCGTAATGAAGGCCGGTCCCGGTGGAAATTACGTCCAGGCGTTCAAGGACAAGGACGGTAACCGCCTTGATGGCGGGAAGTCGTATCGTCTGCACGTGCCTGCGAACGCGCCGGCTGAGGCGTTCTGGTCGCTGACGCTCTATGACACCGCAACCCGCTCCATGATTCAGAACCCGAGCAACGACTCGGCCCGCTCGTCCCTCGACAAGCTCAAGACCAATGCGGACGGCTCAGTTGACCTTTACTTCGGGCCCGCCGGAAGCGCCCCCGCGGGATTGGAAGCCAACTACATTGAGACCGTCACCAACAAGGGCTTCTACCCGATGTTCCGCTTCTACAGCCCCAAAACAGGCTTGTTCGACGGGACGTGGAAGCTGCCGGACGTCGAGTTGATGAAATAGCCAAAGATTGAACACGGGCCACAAAGTGCAAAGGAGGCACCGAAATTTATTATGAAAATCACTCAGCCCCAAAAGTACATCGCCGCCTTGCTAGCGCTCATCGTCACCACAATGACTGCCAGCGCTCAACAGACAACGGACATGCCCAAGTCGATCATGACGCCTGACCGCATAGAGTCGCGTCTGGGCACTCTCAACTTCAAGGACGGCGTGGCGGAGAACGCAACTGCGCAGAAGCTTTTCGACGAAATTGACTACGTCCATGCGTTCGATGCATTCGTCAACGGCTATGCGGCCGTTAACCAACTCTCGCTTCTCAAGGGATTCAGGGCGGCCGGGGTCAACGACAACGATGTCCTCGTGACGCCAGGCCTCATGGATTCCAAGAGCCTCTTTCTCACGGCCAATGCCGATACGTATTACTTCTGGGCGTATCTGGATTTGACCAAGGGGCCGCTCGTGATCGAGACTCCGCCGGATAGTCTGGGCATATTCGACGATATGTGGTGGAACTGGATCGGCGATTTCGGATTCCCGGGGCCTGACCGCGGACAGGGCGGAAAGTACCTGTTGCTGCCACCCGGATACAACGGGGACGTGCCCGAGGGCGGTTACTACGTGCGCAGGTCCAGAACGACTTATGTGGCGTTGGTGGGTCGGGCGTTCCTCCAGAACAACGACCCCAAACCCGTCGATGAAGTGGTTAAAAAGACGCTCAAGATCTATCCCTATGTGCCCGGCGGCGAGGGGTCGAGCATCGCCGGCTATCTGGCCGGAAAGGCAAGCCTCGGAGCGTTGGCCAAGCCGGCCAGCCCGCGCTTCGTTGAGGGAACCGGCAAGATGATGAATACTGTTCCGCCCGCCGATTTCAGCTACTTTGAGATGTTGAATGAGGCCGTGCAGATGCAGGCTGCGGATGTGATGGATCCGGAGATTGCGGGCCAGTTGGCCGCGATCGGCATAGTGAAAGGGAAGCCCTTCAATCCCGATGCCAGGATGAAAAAGATCCTCGCCGAGGCCCTTGTCGTCGGGAATGCCGCCATGCGGACCATGTCGATCGGCGGCCGTCCGTCAGAGGGGTTTGGTTATTACGGCGCCGACTCACAATGGATCAACGGATTGTGGGTCGGCGGTCATGAATTCATGACCCCCCCGGCAGAAATCACGAAGGAAGGACTCAAGCCTTATCCCAGTGACAACGCACGTAAGCTGAATGCCCGGATGTGGTTCTTTTACTCGGTCACTGGCATCACGCCGGCCATGGCCATGCGTCTGCCAAACGTCGGCTCTCAGTATCTTGAGAACTTCCGGGACAGCCAGGGCAATGCGTTCGATGGCAGCAAGGCCTACAAGGTCACCCTCCCGCCCAATATCCCCGCCGCCAAGTTTTGGTCGTTCACCGTTTATGACAATCAGTCGCGGTCGATGCTCGACACCCCGCAACACTATCCTCGCGCAGGCAGCCAGACTTATCCGTCACCCGCCGCCAAGGCGAATGCCGACGGATCGACGACAGTTTACTTTGCCCCAACGCAGCCTGCCGGCGTCGAACGGGGCAATTGGATCCAGACCGATCCGAAGAAAGGCTGGTGGACGATCCTGCGCCTCTACAGCCCACTCGAATCGTTCTTCGACAAGAGGTGGCGTCCGGGTGAAATCGAGCTGGTGAAGTGAGTAATGCAATCGGACGCAGAAAACAAACTAAGGAGCTCTGTCATGAACACTAAATACTCAAGACGCACTCTCATCACTGGCGGCGCGCTCGCGCTCATTGGCACCACAATGACCGGCCGCACGAAGGCGCAGACTCCCTACAGCGCGAAGACTCGCGCCGGCGATCCCAAGTCCGCGCAGGGCTCTGCCATGAAAACCCGTACGGCTTCGTGCGCGTGCGGACAGCTCACCGTTACCACCAAAGGGCCCGACCCGGAGCGGCGATCCTTGTGCCACTGCAAGAACTGCCAGAAGGGGACGGGCAGCGCGTTCTCCATCCAAGCGCGATTTCCAAAGGAGCAGGTGACGATCGAAGGCAAATCGACCTCGTGGAAGTTTCCCGTCGCGGGCGCCAAGCCGGTCACCTATCGCAACTGCATGAGCGAGGGTGCCACGCTTCATTTCTGCCCCGTGTGCGGTTCGACCGTTTACTACGTGCTTGACGCCGCACCGGACATTGTCGGGGTCAGAGTCGGCTGCTTCACTGATCCGACGTTCCCGCCGCCCAATATTTCTGGCTTTGAAGAGTATCGGTTTCCCTGGGCGATGGACGCCGCGGCCCTTCCGATGCCGGGGGGGCATCATGCATAGCGGTGGGGCGGATCGACGTCGTAATTGGATTGCCGACGCCTGCCGTCGCACTCGCGGAGCATGGAATGCCCGTTCAGTACTGAAAGGAGCATGTATGAATTTACTTAAAGCAGGTGTACCATTCCTCGCCTTCGCGTGCATCACGATGTCCGCCCAAAACGTGCCCCTCTACCGCAGTGTGTTGCCGATCGCTGAACCCAGCTACCCGCACATCACAGAGCTCGATGCGCGCAAAGCCAAGGCCCCGCCGCGTTTCGAGGTCAAGGCTCCGGCCAATGCCCCCAATGTACTTATCATCCTGATTGACGACATGGGTTTTGGGCAGTCCAGCGTATTTGGCGGACCCATCCACATGCCAACCGTGGAACGGCTGGCCAACAACGG
The DNA here is from genome assembly GCA_035317185.1 of Edaphobacter sp. Classification (GTDB taxonomy): domain Bacteria; phylum Acidobacteriota; class Terriglobia; order Terriglobales; family Acidobacteriaceae; genus Edaphobacter. The sequence continues at coordinate 63,788 of DATHHN010000024.1, read as the reverse complement.
CCTTCGGTTTAACAACTTCCACACTACGGCACTCTGCTCCCCGACACGGTCGGCCCTGCTCACGGGACGCAACCACCATATGAATAACTTCGGCTCCATCTCTGAGACGGCCACCGCTTTCCCAGGACAAACAGGTTCTCGTCCGAACAGCGTTGCTCCGCTCGCCGAAATGCTGCGGTTGAACGGTTACAGCACTGCCGCCTTCGGCAAATACCATGAGGCCGCAGCCTGGGAGGTGAGCCCTTCTGGCCCGACCGACCGCTGGCCCACACGCTCCGGCTTCGACAAGTTCTACGGTTTCATAGGCGGCGAAACCAACCAGTGGGCGCCGCTGGTTTATGACGGAATGGTCCAGGTGGAGATACCGAAAGACCCCAACTATCACTTCACCACTGACATGACCAACCAGGCAATCAACTGGATGCGGTTTCAGAAATCGCTGACACCGGACAAGCCCTTCTTCATCTACTTCGCACCCGGTGCAACCCATGCGCCCCACCAGGTAGCGAAGGAGTGGATCGAAAAATATAAAGGTAAGTTCGATCAGGGCTGGGACAAGTTACGCGAAGAGACGCTGGCCCGGCAAAAGGCTCTAGGCATAGTACCGGCAGAGACGCCGCTTGCGCCTAAGCCAACGGCCATCAAGGACTGGGACAAGTTAACCCCGGATGAGCAGAAGCTCTTCGCTCGTGAAATGGAAGTCTTCGCCGGCTTCGGCGAACAGACTGACTTTGAGGCGGGCCGGTTACTTGATGCCATCGGGGAGTTGGGGCAATTGGACAATACGCTAGTCTTCTACGAAGTCGGCGATAACGGCGCCAGCGCTGAGGGCACCATGAATGGCGTTTTCAATGAGATGACCTATTTCAACGGCGTGCATGAAACCGTCCCCGACATCATGAAGCACTACGATGATCTCGGCGGTCAGTTCTCCTACGGTCATTACGCCGCGGGTTGGGCAGTGGCGGGCGATACCCCTTTCAAGTGGACCAAGCAGATCGCCAGCAGCTACGGCGGCACACAAAACCCGCTCATCATTCAATGGCCTAAGCGCATCACGGACAAGGGCGGCATACGCTCACAATTTCACCACGTAATCGACATCGCACCCACAGTGCTCGAAGCAGCGGGCTTGCCGGAGCCCAAGTCGGTCAACGGCACTCCTCAGACTCCAATCCAGGGTGTGAGCATGATGTACACATTCGATGCTCCCAAAGCAAAGAGCACGCACGCCACGCAGTATTTCGAAATCTTCGGCAACCGTGGTATTTACAGCGATGGATGGCTTGCTGGCACGGTACACAAAGCGCCTTGGGAGGCGAAGCCAAGGGAAGCTCTTACCGCCGATGTGTGGGAGCTATATGACACAACCAAAGATTTCAGCCTGGTCAACAACCTGGCGTCGAGCGATCCCGGCAAGTTGAAAGAAATGCAGGCGCTCTTTGTCAAGGAAGCGATCGCGAATAACGTACTGCCAATTGATGACCGCGTCGTCGAGCGGGTCAATGCCGCCCTTGCCGGTAGACCTGACCTAATGCAGGGCCGCACTTCGCTCACCCTCTATGAAGGCATGAAAGGGTTATCGGAGAATGTGTTCCTCAATGTGAAGAACTCCTCGCTCAGCATCACTGCCGATGTGGATGTCCCCGCAGGAAGAGCCGAAGGCGTAATACTCGCCCAGGCGGGACGCTTCGGTGGATGGAGCCTCTACCTAAAGGATGGCAAACCGACCTACACCTACAATTGGCTCGGCCTGCAGCGTTACACCGTCGCCGCTCCCCAAGCTCTGACTGCCGGCAAGGCTACCATCCGTTTTGAGTTTGCCTATGATGGCGGTGGAATCGGCAAAGGCGGCAAGGGGACGATGTTAGTCAACGGTCACAAAGTCGCCGAGGGGCGGATCGATAAAACGCAGTGCTGTTTGTTCTCCGCGGATGAAGGTGCCGACGTCGGCATTGACGATGGCACTCCAGTCAGCGAGGACTACAAGGCGGGCGAGGATAGCAAGTTCACAGGAAAAATCTTGAAGGTGACTGTGGAATTGAAGCCATCGAAGCCGCTGACCAACATTGAAACTGAGGAAATCAAACTAAATCACGCGACGGCGAAACAGTCCCAGGACTAGAAAACGCATATCTATTCGATGGAAATGTCGCGTCTCCTAATGCTTATGCAAAGGAGACGCGACGGACCAAGCAAGGAAAAATCAAAATAAGTCGAAGTTTCGGGAGGACACAATGGCAATAGCAAAGATTGAACCACCGCCGAGAAGTGATTTCGGCCACAAGGTAATTCCATGGCAGAAGCGGCACGCTGACGGCAAGGACCTGCGCCGCACCGTTCCGCGGGAGTCCCACGCGGAGTGGATTCCCTCGAAGGACCGTCCCAACCCATTGAAGCTCATTGATGAGAACAATAAAGGCCGGCAAAAGGACCTTATCCCCCTGCGTATGGGACGCATGGCCGCCTCGCCGTTCACCTTCCTACGGGGCTCGGCCTGCGTGATGGCGGCGGACCTATCGACATCACCGATCAGCGGAATTCCGGTGCTCATCGATGGCGACGCACACCTGAGCAACTTTGGTTTCTATGGCACAGCACAGCGGGAAGTTGTCTTTGACCTGAATGATTTTGACGAGGTAACCATCGGTCCGTGGGAATGGGATCTCAAGCGCCTGGTAGCAAGCGTAAACGTAGCCGGGCGCGAAAATGGCCTGAACCGGCGCGAGCGCGCCGCTGCCGTGCAGCGCGCGGTCGAGGGTTACCGATTTAATATGACCCGACTGGAAAGCATGGGATTGCTGGAGATCTGGTATCTGCATGCCTATCCCGGACGGCTGAATCCGCTGATCAAGATCGATCCCAAGGCCCAAGCAGTCTTTAAGAAAGTGTTGGCCAAAGCATTGGCCACCGACAATAAAGCCCTTGTGCTCAAGGTCGCGGAGCGCAGGCACGATGGATCCTGGATGTTCCGTGACGATCCGCCGGTGTTGACGCGTGTGAGCGCTTCCACAAAGGCGAAGGTGATCGATGCCCTGAACCGGTACTCTGACACACTTCCGCGAGAGCGTCGCTTCATGTTGAGCCGTTATCACGTAGCAGATGTTGCCCACCGGGTGGTGGGGGTTGGTTCAGTGGGGACCCGTGCGTACCTGGCGCTACTCTTTGGCAACGGGGATAACGATCCCTTATTCCTGCAGGTTAAAGAGGCTGCAGCGCCGGCCCATGCCCCCTACCTGCCGCAACTCGCGAAAGAGTTTCTCCACAATGGGATGCGGGTGGTGGTGGGACAGAAAGGACTGCAAGCCTCGAACGATCCAATGCTCGGCTATACCGACATCGACGGAAGACATTACTACGTACGTCAGATGAAGAATCTCAAGGCTTCAATACCAATCGAATGGCTGACGGGACCCTCCTATAACTTCTATGCCTGGGCGTGCGGAGCATTGCTGGCACGCGCACATGCGCGGGTGGGAGACACCGCGCGGATCGCCGGCTACTGCGGCAACTCCGCGGTTCTGGATAAAGCATTGGCAGTGTGGGCTGAGAGCTACGGAGATCAGACGGAGCAGGATCACGCGGCGTTAGTTGACTCGATTAAGCGAGGGAAAACCAAAGCGCACATCGAGGGAACGGATGAAAGCTAGTTCTGTCTCCGAAACGTAGGATTACACGTCGCCTATTGCTGCAGCGCTTCTGAAAGCGAGGGTCACCTATGGCTGAACCAGCATCATCGCAAGATCCGCCCGATTTCTCTTTGGTTCTGGGCGGCCCGCTCTATCAGATGTTCAGGCGGGCGCGCTTGACAGGTCCGGCGCTGGAGTTGGTGCGTCGTCGGGTCGTAATATCTGTACTCTTATGCTGGGTACCCCTGGCGGTCCTGTCCCTGGCACAAGCTCACTTTCTAGGTGGAGCAAAGCTTTCCTTCTTTAGCGATATCGAGACTCACGTGCGGTTTCTAGTTTCGCTGCCAGTGCTGATGCTGGCTGAGATGGTCGTTCATCAACGCATCCGGCCCGTAGTGAAAAGCTTTGTCGAACGGCGTGTCGTCACCGAGGAGGAACTCCCGAAGTTTTACGCTGCGATCGACTCCGCAATGCGTATACGCAACTCAGTCATCGTTGAGGTTGCCCTTCTTATCTTTGTGTTCACCGTTGGCACCTGGATCTGGCGGCATCAAGGAGCGCTGGATGTGGCAAGCTGGTACGCCTCGCCTCAGGGTGGTGCGATGCACTTTACGATGGCGGGGTATTGGTTTGCATTTGTCAGCATACCCGTCTTCCAGTTCATCCTACTGCGATGGTATATGCGGATTCTGATCTGGTTCTGGTTTCTATTTCGGGTTTCGCGTCTCAAATTGCACTTGCTGCCCGCACATCCGGATAGGGCAGGGGGGCTTGGATTTGTGGGTAGATCCAGCTTTGCCTTCGTTCCATTGTTGTTCGCCCAAGGCGCATTGCTCTCAGGTCAAATCGCCAGCCACATCTTCTACAACGGACAATCGCTACTTGCCTTCAAGATGATCATTGCCGGCTTTGTCGTTTTCTTCGTTGTTGCGGTTCTGGCTCCTCTGTTTTTGTTCACACCACACCTTGCACGCGCCAAGCGCGAAGGTCTCGCGGAGTATGGAGCCTTTGCGTCTTCCTACGTCATGGATTTTGATCAAAAATGGTTGCGAAGCAAAGTCAACGACGAACAGCTGCTGGGGACCGGTGACATACAGTCGCTGGCCGATCTGGGTAACAGCTTTGCAGTCGTCCGCGAGATGCACAGCGTTCCTTTTGCGAAGGATGATGTGGTCCGGCTCCTCATTGCCACCGTTGCCCCCATTGTCCCGTTGTTGCTGACGATCATGCCACTCGAACAGTTGGTCACCCAGGCTTTCAAAATCGTCTTCTGACATTGCCGAAGACTATGTCTATTCCGTAAAGCACCAACGATTTGGCACAAGCGGCCCCGTTTCACCCGAGGAATTCACAAATGAACCCCATCCTTCGTGCAAGCACAGCTTCTCTCCTGACAGTCATGGTCTCATCCATGAGTGTCATTTCCGGGTGCAAATCATCTACCCCAACCCAACTCCAAGCCCGGATGCTTCTCAGTCTGCGAGCCAGAGCGCCGCGCCGATTGTGAACCCTCCCTCGAATCCGTCGTCGCCGCAAATGAGCGTCGACGATCTCGTGGCACCTATCGCTCTTTACCCTGATCAACTACTCGCGCAGATCCTTACGGCGTCTACGAATGCGCAAGAGGTGCTCGACGGCGGTAACTGGCTCCTCCAGAACCAGAATCTGAAGGGCGATGCGGTCACGAACGCTGCAAAACAGGCTGGCTTCAGCCCCAGCATGCAATACCTCGTGGGTTTCCCCCAGGTCGTGGACAACATGTGCCAGCAGATCGATTGGACGAGCGGACTTGGACAGGCCTTTCAGGCTGACCAGAAGGGTGTCATGGATGCCATTCAGCGCAAGCGCATGCAAGCGCAACAGACCGGCAACCTAAAATCCAGTCCGCAGATGACGGTCGATACGAAGAAGGCCGATAACGGTCAGCAATACGTCGAGATCAAACCCGCAGATCCAAAGGTTGTCTATGTTACGCAGTACAATCCTGTGACCATCTACAACACACCGGCTCCCACAACGGTCGTCGTCACACAACCCGCGGCCACGACGACTACAACGACTACCCAGGCGAGTTCCGGCGTTAGCACCGGCTCTGCCGTCGCCATCGGACTTCTCTCGTTCGGCGTTGGCATGGCGATCGGTTCGGCGATGCATCACGACGACTACTATCCGTACCCGGCGTGGGGATACGGCGGCGTCTATCATGGCGGTCATCCCTACTATCCGCCTCCGTACCATCCTGCCTACTCGGGGTATCACCCGGCCTATGGATACCATCCTCCGTCGAACTACCAATGGAACCAATACAACAAGAACGTCAATGTAAATGTGAACAACAACTATTACGGAAATTCAACAGCAATACGGTCAATACACGTAATCCGAACGTGAACAACATCAATACGAACAATCGCCCGGCTGTGGGCACGGGCAACCAAGCGAATAACTGGAAGGGACAGTCCACCTATCAGGGGGCGCGTCCAAACAGCGCAAAGCAGAATCCCGGCTCGTCGATGGCCAATGCAAATCCAGCGAATCGCGCCAACGCCGGGAACAATGCGGGGGCAGCGAATCGACCGAACGGGGCAAGCAACACGGCCACTAATCGTCCTAACTTCGCATCGAATCCCGGCGCAACCAACATGAATCGATCCAACACTGGAAATGCCGCTGCAACCAATCGACCCAACACTGCTAACCCCGGAACGATGAATAGGACCGCCGCCCCTTCGAGTATGAATCGAGGTGGCGATCGTGGCTACAGCAGTGCCGCGGCTCGTCCAAACGGTGGAAGCGCCCAGGCGGCACGGCCGGCACCTCAGGCGCAGAATCGCGGTGGTGGGAGTAACAGCGCCTTCGGTAGCGGAGGAAGTGCAAAGTCCGAGCGAACCGCGAGCAGTCGAGGTCAGGCCAGGATGCGTGGCGGTGGCTCTCGTGGTCGTGCGCACTAAACATCGGTTTCGGTCGGTGAAACAGAATTGACTTTCGCAACGAGCATTCGAGGTTACAGACCATGAAAAGTATTCGTGAGGTCGCAAATCATCTCCTTCTTTCCTCTGTATTTCTGGCGCCCTTCCTTGCCAACTCCGTCAGCGCGCAAGGCGCAGGCCAGAGGACCTTCTCTTCGTCCAACGACGCCCTTACCGCCCTTATCAAGGTTGTTCGCGGCGGTAATCCTTCTGAGCTGGTTGCGATCCTTGGCCCCGGGAGCGAGCAGATCGCTTCGTCCAGCGATTCCGTCGCCGACAAGGCAGGCCGGGAATCGTTTATCAAGTGGTATGACGAAGGGCACTCACTCGTGCCCTCCACGAAGGGAGAATTCACACTCCAGGTCGGCAAAGATGGCTGGCCCCTCCCTATCCCGCTCGTCCATTCGGGCGACAAATGGTATTGGGACGGAGCCGCAGGTAAGGAAGAAATTCTCTATCGACGTATTGGCCACAATGAACTCGCCGCCATCAATGTTTGCCACGGAATCGTTGACGCCCAGCGCGACTACGCGGCCTCTCCGCACGACGGTCAACCCGCAGGCTCCTATGCAAAGCGCATCGTCAGCGAACCCGGAAAGCAGAACGGTGTTTATTGGCAAGTGAAAGAGGGCCAGCCCGAAAGCCCGGCCGGGCCGATGCTCGCCGAGGCCGCCGAAGAAGGCTATGACACTTCCGGCAATCACACCCCCTATCACGGCTACTATTACCGCATGTTGCCAGGCGCAAGTGGATTCGGCTTCGTCGCCTTCCCGGCGGACTATCGATCGAGTGGTGTCATGACATTTTTAGTGAATCAGAAGGGCATCATCTATCAAAAGGACCTAGGCGCTAAGACATCAGAGCTCGCACAGCAGATGGTTACGTTTAGTTTGGACAAATCATGGCAGCCGGTAAAGTAGCGGAACGGATCCACGATTTCATGACGAAATAGTGTGTTCATCCCCAGCCGCGATCAAACCAGACTGCGACAAAATTCGACTATACATAAGTTGCGTTATCAGACATAGAATCAATAACTTACGACGATAAGGAGAATCATAGCACCTCCAGTCCAAGGGGTGTTATTGCTTTTTATTGTTCGCTGGGTACTTGTAACGGGTTCGCCTTCCCCGATTAGAGGCAGTAATGGCACTACCCGAAGATCAAAAGAAACGACTCGTACTAATCGTCACCCCTACGCACGACTTCGGCATAGCCGACGTCCAGAAGTTGGGCAATCCGCTGGAGTGTAATTGCCCTTCCTCTCAATTCAACTTCAAGCTAACGATTACTGGAATATTTGCCTCCTCAAACTCAAGCTCCTTTGCCGGATTCATACTAACTTTGGTGAGCCCACGCGTTCCGGCCGCAATTACGGCTAAGAAAAGAATCATAAGCATGCAACTCATGCGATGACCCAACATGCGGCTCTCAAGGTTCGCTCCTTCTTTAAGCAATCGTATAAAAAACAACAGACACGCCCAAAATGCGAAGTGGATATTCGCTTTCCCCGGCAGATAGGAGCAGGTGAAGGGAATCTTTTGGAAGGTATAGAGACACAGTTCTACAAGAAGCATTCCCAGGAACAGCATCGTAACCAGATGGCCGAGAACTTGGGGCCAAGGATACGAAGCCAGGAAAGCCTCAGAAAGGATGAGCAAGATAGGGGTTACCCCCAATGTGAGCCATGAAAAGCGAACCGCTCTCTGATAGAGGTGGGCTGGCCGTACTTCCGTAACGCGGAAGATCCAATTTGCGGGAAGAGAGATCGGGATGGAGGCTACGACACGGATGGCCAAAACCGTGAGAATCATCATTAAAATGCTGGCCAGCAGAAATGTGGTGCTGATCCCGCCGTTGACGGGCACCAATCCGGCGAAACCTGTCTGGCTGTAGCCGACGACGATCGCAAGTCCGATCCCTAGATAGAAACTGAGAATCATGCGATGCTGACGGCTGCGAAGCAGAGTACGAAGGCTGAATAAGGTGATCGCGCTTTGGAGCGAATTGCCAAGGTGCGGCGACCATGGGACTGCGCGCGCGCCAGGTAGAATGTCCGGTTGCTCGATGATCTTCGGCAACAAACGGAAGTAGGACAGCAACAGCGCTGAGCCTGCGCCCAACGTGGATATGGCAAGGCCGATCCAGGCACGTCTTACCAATGGGACCAGTGCGGGGTGCATTGATCCATTGAGCTGGTGAAACAAGCCGAGAAACCAGTATGACGGAAGCCAAGCAAGCAACCGCTCGTTCTGTGGCGCAGTAAGAGCTGCGGGCGATTCCAGCGACGGCTCGAGAAAATATACGCTGAGTAACAGACATAACGTCCCCGCTTGTAGCAATGCCGAGAGACGCAAGAACATCTGTCGAGGTAGTAGATTTGCTGCTATTCCCTGTACAGTGAGCACGGTGAAGACGAAGAATACTCCGCCAAGCAAGATGGTGAACCAATAGGCTGGCCATGCCCGCAACGCACCAAAGAATCCTCCGCTGCCTGAGATGAAGAGTAGAGGCCACGCAAGCCCAATAAAGAGGTTGAAGGTGAGCATCGCCAATGCAGGTGCGGCGAACAAAGCGGAGATTTTTGCCAGCAGCAACGTGCTCGGTCGCACAGGCAAAGGCGCCAGCACCAGTACATCCCGCCGGTCTGGAAATGCGGAATCCCAGTTCAATAATGTGATCAAACCAGCTATGGTCATCGTTGTCTCGATGAAGAAATGTTCGCCTGTCCATTCACCAGACAACGACAAGCGGTGGCCTCCCGACAGCAGGACGGGAAGGGAGAAAAAGATGCTGAGAGTGACAAATATAGTTCCAAATTGTTGAGCCAGCTGGCTGGGATCAGCATCTCTCGACAACAGTTCGAGGTCGATTACGCGCATCCAAAATACGCGGAAGAGCACGACAAATTGTAGTTTCCTTATAGCCCCGTCGTTACGCATGGATGAGATCCGCAATCTCCCGTGAAATCGTTGCAGAATCCTGTTCAACCGCCAATTGGGCGAAGATTCCTTCCAGTGTAGACAACTCCATCAGAGTTCTCAGACTCTCGATTGAGTCGTCGGCCACGATCTTGCCTCGGTGCAGGATAATGACGTGAGAACAGATGCGTTCTACCGTTTCGAGCTCATGCGAGCTGAAAAGCACTACCTTGCCGCGCCTTGCAAGTTCCTCGATCAAGCTGCGCAGAACCATAGATGAGCCGACATCGAGTCCGGAGAAGGGTTCATCCAGCAAAATCAAATCCGGGTTATGCATCAGGGCCGCAGAGAGTAGAACTTTTTGACGCATGCCCTTGGAGTAGGACGAGATCGAAACGTCGCGATCGCTATAAAGTCCGAAAAGACGGAGTAGGCCATGGATTCGCTCGGAGGCAATCTTGCGCTCCATGTTGCGCAACTGGGAGACCATCTCGAGATACTCCATGCCGCTTAAGTGGGAGTAGAGGTGTGGCTCCTCGGGCACATACCCCATGCGCTGCCGATAGGCCATCAGGTCGTCTCGAATAGGCAGGCCCTCGAAGAGAATCTCTCCTGAACTCGGCTCGATCAATCCAGTAATCATCTTCATCGTGGTCGATTTGCCGGAACCATTTGCACCCAAATAGCCGGTTATTTCCCCGGCAAGCGCGGTAAAGCTCGCGGCCTCTACAGCAGGAATGCTGGAGTAGCGTTTGTGTATATTCCGAAGCTCAAGCATGAACTGCCTCCACCCTCTCCAGCAATGTATTCATCGTCATTCCCTCCCACCAGGTTATGAAGTCGTTCCATTTCCAACTGACCACTGCAAGGTCTTTTGAATCGATTCGATTTGGGGCAGCGCCTAGATTAGTGCATTCCGGCGCTCGGCGGACCATACATTTTCGTTACCAATTCTCCAGTTCTCCTTCTATGGCGCGGCGAAACAATATCGGCTGCAAGGCTGTGTCGTCTCCTACTACTCATGCCGTAGCGCTCTTTGTGGTTCCACCGCCGCAGCTCGTCGCGCCGGATACCAGCAGGCAATAAGTGCCGTGCATGCCAGGAAACATGGCACAGCGGTAAACGTCACCCAATCATGCGCACCAACCCCGTACAAAGCGCGTGCTGCAATCTTCGACACTGCCAGCGCCATCGGCAAACCGATGGTAACCGCAATCGCGGACAGCATCATTCCTTGCCGCACAACCAACCGACGCACTCCACTCTGTGTCGCTCCCAGCGCCAGTCGCACTCCTATCTCTCGAGTCCTGCTGCTGACTGCGTAACTCATCACCCCATACAACCCAACGGAAGCAAGCAATAGCCCTGAGAGACCGAAGATGCCGAACACCGCTGCTGCCACTTTCGGAAAGATCAGCGCATCGCTCAGGTGCTCCTCCATCGTCTTCTCCGCGAACACCGCCAACGTCGGGTCCGCAGCGTAAATCTCCCTTCGAATCGCCGTTGACATCTCCGCTGCATTACCTTCGTAGCGCACCATCAGGGAGAATCCCATCACCGGGGCCGCCATACGCATATTCTGTTCTAGAACTCGATAAAAGATTGGTTGATCTTCCTCGCTCAGTGTCGTCGACTTTGTATTCTCAACCACGCCGACAATCTCGTACGTCTTCTCTCCGCTCTTCACCATCTGGCCGACGGCAATTTCTCTGCCGAACATCTTTTGCGCAAATCGCCCATTCACTACAGCCTGCTTCGGCCCATCGGCATCCGCATGATCGAAGTCCCTGCCCGCAACCCACGGTATCCCTATGGTGTCGAAGTATCCCGCTTCCACACCATAAACTTCGGTCTGAAGCCCATCTTCACCCTTGTCTGCTGTCTTATGGAAGACATCTCTCTGCCCATAAAACGAGACCGGAATCTTGTCGGTCCATACCGCCGATCTCACACCAGGCAGAGAAATTACACGATTCCGCAAACGCAGCAGCAGCAGTGGCGTCTGCTCCGTCGGGTAGCCGTTGTGTGCCGGATCAATCGATACCATCAATACGCCACTTGTCCGGAACCCGGGATAGGCTGCCGCTGACTTACTGAGACTTCGCAAAAACAGTCCCGTCGTGCAAAGCAGCACCACGGACAGAGAAATCTGTACTACTACCAAAATGTTACGCAGGCTCCAACGCCTCCCAGGCCTGTCCAGAGCACTCTCGCCCTTCAGCGAGTTCGGCAACACCGGTCGCGATGCCGCCAGGGCGGGCCAAAGCCCGCACAGCATCCCGATGGCCATGCTAAGCAGGAACGCATAAAGCAGCACTCTCCAGTTCATGCTCAGTGTCAGGTTGATCGGTGCGGCCAAGGGGAGATGGATTGTAGCTAATCCATGCAGAGCAACTACACAAAGCACAACTCCAAAAACACCGCCAGCCAGGGCCAGCATTCCGCTCTCGAGAAGCATCGGCCGCACCAGCTGCCATCTCGTTGCTCCCAGAGCGATCCTCACCGCCATCTCACCATGCTGTGCCGCCGCACGTGCCAGCAGTAGATTCGCCACATTCGAGCACGTAATGCATAGCACCAGCAGCGCTACTACCATCAATGCCGTCAGAAACATTGCAAACATCGCTCTCTGGCTCGGCAACAAATCCCCTGCCTTCTCCATATGAAATCCAAGCCCCTCATTCTCCTTCGGATAGGCGGCCGCAAATCTCTTCGCCATCGTATCCAGCTCAACCTGCGCCTCTCTGCGGTTTACCCCGGGCTTTAGCCGCGCAATTATGCTTAGTTGACCTCCAGTGCGCGCTTCAAATTCACTGAGCTGCGTGCCCGCAAGCTGCTCTCTTACCCCTTCGGGTACCCAGAAGTCAGCAGCGAATAGCCGGTTGATGCCGCGAAACCCCGGCATCGTAACTCCAATCACCGTAAAGTTCTTGCCGGACAGCGATACCGTCTTCCCCACCACTGCCATGTCTCCATTGAAGTGCCGCCGCCAGAGGCTGTAGCTCACCACTACAACGGGAGACCGCTCCTCGCCATTCGCGAAACCGCGACCCAGCCACATCGGCAACTGCGCTACGTTAAAGAAATTTGCTGTCGCACTCTGGCCCCACACACGCTCCGGACCGTCATCACCCCCCATCGTCCCCGGAAGAACGACGTCATAGGCAGCAACATCCCAGAACGATTTTGCCTGCCCGTGTAGATCGTCATACAAGCGCTGCGTGAACTTCCCGATCTCGTCTCCATGCTCGTAGGTCGGGTACAAATCCAACAGAGTCGCCGGATCACCCACCGCCGGCCCTTCCAGTATCAATTTGTTAACTGCGGTAAAGATAAACACATTTGCCGCGATGCCAAGCCCGAGTGAGATCACTACCGCCAGCACTGTCGAGGGTGCGCGCAGCAACCGGCGTATCCCATGCTGTACATCGCGCTTCAATCCCTCCGCCACCGCAACCGAGTTTTGTCTCCAGACCTGCTCGCGCACCCGCTGTGGGTTTCCGAACTTCAGATATGCCTGCCTCCGCGCCTCACCCTCCGGCATCCCTTTCTCGCAGTTCTCCTGGATCTCTTCCTCCAGGTACAGTGTGATCTCTCGCACCACGTCTGCATCACTCTTCTTGCGCCGGAAAAATCTAGGCCAGTTCATCGCTCGCTCTCACTCTTATGAAGCGCTTCGCCCATCACGAGCCCAATCGCACGTGCCATTTTCTTCCATCGGCTAGTTTCCGCAGCAAGTTGCCTTCGCCCTTCCTTTGTTAGCCGGTAGAACTTCGCCTTGCGGTTGTTTTCGCTAAGGCCCCAGTATGAATCCAGCCACCCACGATCTTCCAGCCGGTGTAGCGCGGGATATAGCGAGCCCTGCTCTACCTCCAGCACATTCTCCGAACTGTGCTCAATCACCTTTGCGATCGTATGGCCGTGTGCAGCCCCCGCGACGACCGTTCGGAGAATCATCATGTCCAGCGTTCCCTTCAACAGGTCACTGTTCACTGGTTTGGTCTTATCCATTGATCTCACCTAGAACTTCAATGGAAGACAGCATATACCAATAGAACTTCTAGGGGAAGATACTTAACTGCCGTATTTTTTATGTCGTATCCATCGCTAGCGAAGTCGATTGCAAAGAATTGGTATCGACAAACACCCAAAACACAGATCGATCTGAATAGGTCGATGAGCGCATTGCCCTGTTAGCGTCATCCGCGGATCTTTTGCTTTGGGTTCCTGGGCGGATGGTCGGCTGTTCGGAAGGAGAGCTAACTCAAAGGGGCCGGGAATATAGCGAAGTTGCGGAGCTTCATCCGCAGGAGCTGATCTTCTGCATCCACTCGTGCCATCGCACGAGCGAGACAACGGCGTGAAGCGACACCTGCTGCAATCCTACGTTTCTTTCACCACCTTGCCGGGGTCTTTGTCGTCTCGCAGGCCGATAAATTTGGTGTGCCTGAGATGATCAACGCTTGTCCATTCTAGGAACTCGATTTGAGCAACAATCTCGGGTCTCAGCCACAGGCATTCCTTCATCTTTTCGGCTGTTAGTCCTTGTCCCCAACGTCCACTAGCAGATTCAGGAAGGTTCGCGAAGGGACAGTGTGTGGTCGTCAGATGCTTGATTTGTTCAAACACTTTACGCCGCGTTGCCGGCACAAAGCCGGCACGGACGCGAGAGACGTAGATGAGATCCTTGCCGCGATAGAACCCTACGATGATTGAATCCAGACCGAGATTGCTGGGTACATAGCCGCCGATCACAAACTCTTGGCCCAGGCTGATACGGTGCTTGCTCCACAAGCCAGTTCTCTTCCCCGGCTGGTAGACGCTGTTAGCCCGCTTCGCCACAATTCCTTCTAAGCCATGATGACGCACTAAGTCAGCATCTCGGAGCCGGAGCCCCCACCGACGACCGTAAGATTGGCGTGGTCGTTGGGCTTAAGGACTGTATGCAAAATCTCTCTTCGCGCAGAAAGTGGGAGCTGGGTGAGGTCGCGGTTCTTGTAGATCAGAATATCGAAAGCGTAGTAAGTAATATGCGATTCGGCCGACCGGACATTTTGTAAGAGATTGAAGTTTGGCCTTCCGTCTTTTCCCATCGCCACCAGCTCGCCATCGAGCACGGTCCCGACCGGCAGATAGTCGAGAGTTTCGGCAATGTAAGGAAACTTCTTATTGAGAACGTTCTCGCGCCGCGAGTACAACGTGAGAGCGACGTCACTCTTCACTACTTCCATGCGATATCCGTCGAGTTTAATTTCGTAGGTCCACTCAGGTCCTTCGGGAACTTTTGGAACGGGGAGGCACTCCATTGCCTCGATAAAGACGGCTGGACGCGGTAGTGAGGCGCTTTTGGGCATTATCCTTCGATGCCGAAACGCATCTTACTGAGTGCTAAGCTGAATCCTAATTGGAGTATCTATTTGTGTGTGGCCGCTATTATCGCCGATATGACAAACAGCATATTGCGGAGGCTTTTAAGTTGGGTAAGTTGCCGCCTGACTTCATCTTGTCACCAGACTTCAATATCGCTCCTTCGACGTTCCAGCCCGTCATTCGTTCAAGCGCAAAAGATGGCGAGAGAGAGCTTGTGATGATGCGTTGGGGGCTTGTTCCCGCGAAGATCGCGGATCCCGATGGTTTCAAAAGCTTCTCTACGACGAACGCCCGCGCCGAGAGCATTCTTGAAAAGCCAATATGGAACGGACCTTTCCAGCGCACCCGCTGTATTATTCCGGTGGATGGATTCTACGAGTGGTTATAGCGCCCAAGTCTTCCGCAGCCACCTTCTATTGAGCCGGGGAAACACGGATTGTTTGGAGATATCTCCACTCCGATAAAGTTACCCAAGAAGCCAAAGGCAGGTTCTAAGCCGGTCTATAAATTCGAGATGCCGGACGGTTCACCATATGCCCTAGCTGGCCTCTTCTCCGAGTGGCGACCGCGTCGAGGGAGTGATCGCGCGCCTTTGGATACCTTCTCCATTGTGACGACCGAGGCGAACGAGCTGATGGAGCCTATTCACAATCGGATGCCAGTCATCCTGC
This sequence comes from Edaphobacter sp., assembly GCA_035317185.1. Classification (GTDB taxonomy): domain Bacteria; phylum Acidobacteriota; class Terriglobia; order Terriglobales; family Acidobacteriaceae; genus Edaphobacter. Next base: position 48,228 of record DATHHN010000024.1, on the reverse strand, counting down.
ACCCCCGCGACTACGATCGTTGGCTCAATGATTACGATGAATCTCGTCCGCCAATCGATCTGTTACGCCCTTACGAGTCGGAGGGGATGCGAATGACGCCAGCTAACCGACTGGTAGGCAACGTTCGCAACAATGGGCCTGAAATGCTAAATAGTGCGTAAGGGGTGCCCACATCGATGGCTCGTTCTCCGGCAGATATGTAACATCATTTCTCCCTTTCAGGCCGGATTGCTGACGAACCACCCGGAACGACCAAGATCTCCGTTCAGGGCTCAATGAGTGACTCGTGCTTTTAGCAATAGTTGAACGGTCGGTCACCTGTCCGGAAAGCCGACTTTACGCCCAACTGGCGCGTTCCCCAACCCCAAACGTCACACCGCTCATTTGCCGCAGGTCTCTATTTCCTTCGTATCTTTCACTTCCAGCTGACAAACGGCGTTGCCCACAAAACCGCAGGATGTACCGGAACTGAGCGTTGAGCACTCCCATTGTTCTGGCTCTGGCTTTGCCGACTTGAACCTATACAGTGTGCCCGCACCGAAATCAGAGCACAACGCTTCAGCTTCATGTTTCGCACGAGCAAGTGCGCGCGCCTTTGCCAGATCGCTATTTGCAAATACGTGCTCACCCCCGTCTACCGCTAACCTCAGCGACCTGACCGCGGGTGTCCAAGTCTCGGTCTTTTCCTCCCGCCGATCAGCCAGTAAACTCTGGGCTTGGGAACGGTAGGCCCCATCAGGAAAGTGGCCCAGGTGATTCCTCAGATCCTCACAGTTTCCCAGCCGACGCGTCTGCCACACGAGCCGCTCAGACTTGGAAGGCCGTTTGCCCAGTCCGCACGCACCGCATAAGTCGGACATACCCGGCTGCAGTATCTGCGCGCTACAAACCTTGTCCTGCATAGAAAGTGTGTTCGAGCCAAAGGCGCCGAGACAGGCAACCAGCGCACTGGCCAGAGTGCCATATGTGAGGCGGTGGAGCAGTCTCCTCATTGGGCCTTTAGCGGCGGGGACCGGCCGCCCTTCCACCCTTGCCTTGATCGCTTCGACCAGGTCCTGAAAGAACGGATCCCGGGTGGAACCCTTCCAGTGACTTAGATCAATTGTTTGAATCTCACCGAAACCCAAAGGCGGGCTAATCTGATCCAAACGGACCGGAACCAGGATCTTGCGTTGCTTACCTTCTCGTGCCTCGTCCCGCACAAAGTCGCCCGCGGGCCCGACACTCGCTTGCGTCCAGACGACAACGACGCAATTGGCGCCTTCAAGCGCATCTTCAATCTGCGTCTGCCAGTTCTCGCCTCCGGGCAGGTATCGATCCCACCACAGATGAAGACCGCAACTTTCGAGTGCCTTTGCGAGCCGGGCGACTCGCCCAACGTCTTCACTCTTGTAGGAGAGGAAAGCGTAACTCATTGAGCGAGCGCCTCCTGGAGAGCATCTATCAACTTGACGTCTGCCGGTGCCAGCTTGCCCGATTTCTTAAGGGGCAGTGCAAGATCGAGAGCACGCTGCAGATAACTCCTTTCACCGCTAGCTGTGCCGAAATGAGCGAGGCTCACAATTAAATCTCGCTGCCAACCCATGTTACCCGGGTCCCGCGCCGCTTGTTTCTCTGCAATATCCAGCGATTTCTGGTAGGAGGCCAGCGCCGCGACCAAGTCCCCCTGTAGCTTCTGCACGTCGCCAACTTTTGAGTAGCTCACAGATCGGTCCCGCTGCCAAACCATGTTGCCCGGATCCCGCCCCGCTAGGGTCTCTCGAATACTCAGCGATTTCCGGTAGGAGGCCACCGCCGCGGCCAGGTCCCCCTGCTCCTCCTGCACGTTGCCAACTTTTTCGTAGCTCACAGAGAGGTTTCGCTGCCAATCCATGTTGCCCGGATCCCGCCCTGCGAGGGTCTCTCGAATACTCAGCGATTTCCCGTAGGAGACCCGCGCCACGGCCAGGTCCCCCTGTTCCTTCTGCACGTCGCCAACTTTTTCGTGGCCCAGAGAGAGGCCCTGCTGCCAATCCGTGTTGCCCGGATCCCGCGCCGCTTGTTTCTCTGCAATATCCAGCGATTTCTGGTAGGAGGCCAGCGCCGCGGCCTGGTCCCTCTGTAGCCTCTGCACGTCGCCAACTTTTGAGTGGCTCACGGCGAGGTCCTTCTGCCAATCTGTGTTGCCCGGATCCCTCGCCGCTAGCGTCTCTTGAATGCTCAGAGATTTCCCGTAGTAGGTCAGCGCCGCAGCCAAGTTCCCTTGCTGCACATAGACGAGGCCAACTCTCCCGTAGTTCACCGCGAGGTCTTGCTGCCAATCCATGTTGCCCGGATCCCGGTCCGCTAGTTTCTCTCCAATATCAAGCGATTTCTGATAGGAGACCCGCGCCGCGGCCCGATCTCCCTGCTCCTCCTGCACGTCGCCAACCTCGCTCAGAGCGACTTCTTGATCACGCTCCGACCTGGCTGTGGCGGCCGCATGTTCGGCAGCAGTGCGGGCATCCGACAGCCTGCCAGCGCTTTGATATAACCTGTCCAGCTCCACCCAATCCCAACTCACATCCGGATCAAGCTTGGTTACTTCTTCAAACCGAGCAACGGCTTGATCGGTCGTCACCTTACCCTTCGCTCGCGCGTCGAGAGCCAGGGTTGCAGTCTGGCGAATGTCGGCGGCCTCTTCGATTAGGTCTCGTTTTTGTCGGGCCTTCTGACGTGCCTTGTTGATATCGTCGAGAATCGTCAATGCGCTGACCTCACCACCTTCGTTGTAGCGTGCAAGTGCGGCAGCCCCTTCTGGAGTCGAAGCAATGTCCTGGACCGAGCCGCGGAATATCGAGATCTCTGCGTCATACGCTCGGTCCCGTTCCGCCAACTCCGCCACATATTTCTCCTCCTTTGAGGACAGCTCAGAGCGTAGGTTCGCTGTTTGGGCTGCGCTTGTGCCGACCTTTGATCGAAGCTGTTCGATTTCTTTCCGCTGTGCACGTATCTTCGTGTCGGAGACCCGCTCGAAAGCAGCCTGCGTGGCCGACGCCGCATAGAGTGCTGCAGCCACCTCGGCGCGGGCATCCACGTCCGCGCAATGCGCGAACGACGAAGAAAGCAACAACGAGACGAGAGTTACGGAGATCTTGCTTATTCGATCCAATCGAAAGAACATTCGCTGCTGTTCCTCCGTCGTCCGAGGGTATTCACGCCTAGGTTGACTGAGCTAGTCTATCGCGGAGCTTGAAACGGCGGAAACATTAACAGATGAGATTGTCATAATTCCTGGCTGCGCCTTCAATGCGAACCAGAGGTATCGGTTTCCGGCTCTTCTGGCTATTCTTGAGGAGCCAAGTTGCCGAAAAACCGGCATCTCGGACACGTGATTGCGGCCGATTGACCGGTTGCCGATTCTCAATGAGTGCCAAATCCCACGAGTCTTACCGAGGTATTACAAATGATTGCTTGCTATCGGCCCGATACTAAGCCGATGCCGTATGTATCGATCCTAAAGATTGCACTGGGCCCACTTCTGCTCGTCCAGGGACGACGGGCGCGGCGGACCGCTCTCCGAATGCCGGAAGCAGCCGGGCAGCGTCAGGGCTGGATCCCACATAGAGGTTCCGACAACACATTAAATCTGTTGTTTGTTGGCGATTCAACGATGGCTGGCGTGGGCGTGGCTCACCAGGAAGCGGCCTTGGCCTCGCGGACAGCGGTCGAAGTTTCATCTCTACTGTCTCGCTCAGTGCATTGGAAGGTCATTGCGAAGACCGGTCTGAAAACCAGCCAGATTCCCGCCTTGACCAAGCAGGAGGGTCTACTGGGATGCTGACGTTCTCATCACCGCACTCGGCGCCAATGATGTCCTTGGCCAGACAAAGCCGCATCGGTTCATAGAGGCTTACGCAACATTGATCGATGTGCTCATGCCCAAAGACCGTGCAAGGCGCACCATAATCTACAGTGCGAGACTCTGGCGAGAGTTGCAGGCTCGAGTTTTTCCGCGGTCCCGATTACCCGATCTGCGGTAACGCGTTGCAGTCCGTCGCCCGTGTAGCCGTAGTCGATGTGCCTTGCCTGATCGCGGTTCAGCTCAAAACTCTTTCCGTTGTCCAGCCTTACCGTCAGGCGGTTGTCGTCAGCTACCGAAGGCCGCGGCCATCGTTTTGTGTGCCGTCAGAACTTCGTCCGGGGTAAGGGTCTGTTTGCGATCCCGGGTGGTGTGGGCGGCGATCTGTGCGGCTTCCGGACCGCTGTAGCCTGTCTTTTCAAGATGTTCTCGGATCTGTCGCGAACGGGGGCTTGACGCATCAAGATACTCCTGGGTGTATCCCTTGATTTCCGGTGCTCCGCTCCGTCCGCGCTCAATTTCATAGCCGAGATTTCGGAGCTGATAGGTAAGCGCCGATTGATAAACGGCCGTCGCATAATTTTGAGTTTCGAATAGGCTTTGTGGCTGAAGGGCTCGCGTCGAACCATCCTCCCGCTCGGTGACGTTGAAGATGACCACATGTGTGTGGAGCTGGGGCGCGGCGTAGCCATCTACTGGACGGGCGGTGTCGTGCTCGAACTTGGCGGCTACGAATTTCCCTGTCGTCTCGGCGGGGTTATTTCCGCCGAGACGCGCCTGTGTGTAGCGTTCGAGCTCGTCTATCCGTAACGTTGCGGTGAGATCAGGAAGTCTGCTCTTCCTGATCTCAACCAGATCACGGCAACCGATCCGCTTTGGGAAATGTGTCACACCGCAGCGATGGGTTGCTGGTGTGAACCCTTCGAACAAATTGTTTACAACTCCATGACACAAGCAGCGATTGCATCTGGTTAACTGGTCCCTCCTGAAGAACCCTGGACGATTTTAGGGATCCCCACGGATCGGTCGATGACTCGACCCGGAACGCCTCTGGGCTAAAAGGGAAGTTCGAATTGAGGGGTGAGCGATGCGGTGGACCGTGTTCCTTGCAGCGAGCTGCATGTGCGTGCCGGCCGTGAATGCCCAACAACATGAGATCGATACACAGAAGTCCACTTTAACGATCCACGTCGGCAAGACGGGCGCATTCTCGGGACTGGGACGCGAGCACGAAGTGCGCGCGCCGATTCACAGCGGGTCCGCGGACACCGGTTCGCATCCTGCGGTTGAAGTGCACGTGGATGCGCGGGCGCTGCGTGTGATCGATAAGGACGATTCCGAGAAGATCGCCCCGAAGTGCAGAAGACGATGCTGGGGCCGGAAGTGCTCGATAGTGAGCGTCATCCAGAGATCGTGTTCAAGTCCATAGCCGCGGAGCCTGCCGGCCAGGGAAGGTGGATACTGCGCGGAAATCTGACGCTGCACGGACAGACGCGGCCGGTCACGGTGCACGTGACACTGAAGGACGGCCGTTACACCGGCGAGGCCATCATGAAGCAGACCGAGTTCGGGATCAAGCCTCCCGGAAAAGCGGGTGTTAGAGCGAAAGACGAAGTTCGAATTGAGTTCGACGTGCTGCTGTCATCGTAAAGACGCGAAGTGGCGCGACCCACCTCTAATCGACGATCGCTTCATGATTTGGCGTGCCGTTTCATGAGGGCAATGAACCCAATCTCCAACACCAACTGGGGAAAAACCAACGTGGGAGGTTCCTGGCGACCCGGGGCCTTGTGGCCGCTCAGAACACGTTTCGGAAAATTTGGGATGTAGATCAACTGCCGGTAAAAGTATCATTAGGAGAGCCGGCCGGAAACCCAGCCAGAATTGAGACGATTTTGACTAGCAAGAAGGCTTCGCATGAGGCCACTCCGGATGAACCGCAATCACGCCGGAATCGCGGGAAGGCAATCCGTCGTAGTCTCGTCGAAGCAAGTGAGGCGCAGGACGCAGCACTGCTCGCCCGGGAACTTCGCACCTCGCAGACTCAGCAGGAACTTGCCGTGATTGTCGTAGTCGAATTCACCGGAGAACTCCGCAAGCGCAAGCAGCTTACCGCAGCCGCTCGACTTGCCCGCACCGCGGCCGCTGTCATGGCTGGAGAAGAAGACCTCCCTCCCCATACAGCCTCAACCCTCGACTTCGATGCCAGCCGTGCAGAGTTCGAGGAACTCGCCCGTTCAGCTGGTGCGGCCATCGCCGCAACCCTCGTCCAGCGGCGTCAGAAACCAGATCCCTCCAGCCTAGTCGGCCAGGGAAAGCTCGACGAAATTGTTGAGGTCGTAGCCTCCACCAATGCGTCGCTTGTTCTCTTCGATCATGACCTCACGCCCTCGCAGCTCCGCAACATCGAGGCCCGGCTCCCCTGCCACGTCATCGACCGTTCACAGCTCATCCTGGACATCTTCGCTCGCCACGCCAAGACCAGCGAAGGCCAGCTCCAGGTAGAACTCGCGCAGCTCGAATACCAGTTGCCCCGCCTCGCCGGACGCGGTCGGGCCATGTCGCAGCTTGGCGGCGGCATCGGGACTCGGGGACCGGGTGAAACTCAGCTTGAGACCGATCGCCGCAAGATCAACCTGCGCCTCGACCACATCAAGACCCAGCTCGACGCCGTCCGCCGCATCCGCTATCAACAACGCCAGCGCCGCGAGGCAGTCCCGGTTCCCGTGGTCGCTCTCGTCGGCTACACCAACGCCGGCAAGAGCACCCTCTTCAATGCGCTCACCGAGGCCGGCGTACTCGAATCGGCCCGCATGTTCGCTACGCTCGACCCCAAACTGCGGCAGTTACAGCTTCCTTCCCGCCGCAAGATCCTGCTCTCCGATACGGTTGGCTTCATCCGCAACCTTCCTCCCACACTCGTTACAAGCTTCCGTGCCACGCTTGAAGAGGTCGAGCGAGCCGAGATTCTTCTCCACGTCCAGGATGCCGCCAGCCCTATCCGTGAAGAGCAGAAAACTCAGGTCGAAAAGGTCCTGACCGAGCTTGCCGTCTCGACCAAGCCGGTCATCCAGGTCTTGAACAAGTCCGATCTCGTCCCTCCTCAGGAACTCGTCCACCTCTCCAGCGATCGCGAAGTGATTGTCGTCTCCTCGCTTCGACGCACCGGCCTTGAACAACTTCTGGTTGCCATCGATGCCGCGCTAGTGATTGACCCACTCGTCGAATCCAGCTTTCGGCTCCCGCAATCCGAAGGCGCCATCCTCGCCTCGCTCGAAGGCGGAGCGATCATCGACGAGAAGCGCTTCGAAGGAAACATGGTCTTTTTTAGAGCCCGCGGACCAGCATCCCTTCTTCACCGATACCGTCGCTTCCATGTGAAACATGATCTCTCTAACGAGCGCTTACGAGCGAAGCAGTCATAAGTTTTGTCGTCGGATATAGGGAGACAGGTAAGCTCTCCCTGTCCAGCGGCTCAAACCAATACCGTCTCGCTCCATCGACGAACAAGCCAATTCCTGTGCCGACAGTAGACGTCGCTGGCGGGGCTGGCCCTGAATATCATCGAGTGCTGACGAACGCAGCTTTGGGTCGCCGTACTCGCGGCGCTTGACTCCCTGTTTGTCGGCGAGCAGAAAGTTGAGCCCGAATCCAGGCCGTTCCCATTCAGTTGAGTGCGATATCGCCATTGCATGAACCGGTCACTCCTGTGTGAGTAGGGAATTCACCAGTCGATAATGCTTTTATCTTTGGAGGTAAACGTGCGCAATGTCGCTCGGATCAAGTTGGGTTACTACCCTCTGCATGGGCAGCACAGACGAGGTCTGGTCCACACCACCGAAGCCTCACCGTGGATACGTGTCGAGTCGCTTCCTGCGCAGCTGCTATCTGCAGGCCATTATTGGCAAGGTACTGGCCTTGACGGGATCTCATCGTTGAATCATTGACAAGCGCGGACTGACAATGTGAAACCAATTTGATTTCGGTGTGAAATCGATGCGAAGTAGTTCTGCCCAGTCCGCAGGGTCTATGATGTCTTGACTAAGGACATGCATACCTCTCGCCGAAACGTGATTGCCGGGTTGGGTTCGATTCTTCTTGATGGCTGTTTGGGCTGCCATCGCGCAAAGCCGGAACCCGTGACCATTATGTTTATGGATCCGGAGTCCTTGGATGACCGCCTGCAACGGCAACACTTATCTGAAAAAGCTCTGGGGCAGTTCGAGAGTGAAACGGGGATCCGGGTGAAACACCTGCCCGCACCCGAAACCTCTCAGGGACAATTGAGACTCATCCGGGAGCTCCTTGGCGAAAGGGGCGCACCAGATGTGATCGGCGTAGATGTCGTTTGGACTGGACTTCTGGATGACGCACTCCTTGATTTGAAGCCCTTTTTCAGTTCGGAGCTCTCTGCCGCCGAGCCTGATCTAGTTTCAAGCTATACGGTAAAGAGCCGAGTTGTTGCTGTTCCTTACCACCCTCATGTCAATGTGCTTTATTACCGGACTGACTTGTTGACAAAATACGGGTATCAAATCCCACCTCAAAGCTGGTCCGAACTGGAGAAGATGGCTTTCCGCATTCAGGAAGGCGAGCGCGCCACTGGTGATGAGACTTTTTGGGGATTTGTGTGGCCAGGGGCAGCAGATGAATGCCTGACTTGTCTGGCTTTGGAATGGCAAGCGTCGGAAGGCGGCGGCAGGATTATCGAAGCTAACCGAACCGTGAGCGTTAACAATGTGAATGCGATACGCGCTTGGGAACGTGCGGCGCACTGGATCGGTTGGATATCGCCTCCAAACGTAACTGCATACGAAGAACTGGACTCCGTCAATCATTTCGAAAACTCCGGCAAGGCAGCATTCTCGCTCGGCTGGACTTCTGACTACTTTCTCACCAACCTTGCGAAACCGATGGTTTACGGGAAAATGGGTCTGACCAGCGTTCCGTCAGGGAAGATGGGCGTAGGAACGTTAGGCGGGTTTGGCCTTGGAATATCAGGAAGGTCGAAGCACCAACGAGAAGCCGTCGCGCTAGTGAAATTCCTCTTGCACAAGGAGGCGGAGCTAGAGGCTGCCAACAGAAGTGCTGAGTTACCCACGGAAACTGTCTTCTACCGCCTGCCAACCATTCTCAAGGCATACTCGCGATCGATACCGGCCAGCCAGGCTCCAGGTGATGGCATCGTGAGCCGTCCTTCTACGGTGGCAGGTAGGAATTATGAGGACGTCTCGCGTGCGTATGCCGCGGCCGTGCATTCTGTACTGACGGGAAGGAATCGCGCTCCCAAAGCTGCGGCTGAGTTGGAGACGGAACTCGAGCGTATCACCGGTTTCCCTAAAGGCCCCGATGAAGCAACCGAAACCAGCATACCCCGCCTAAGAAGCACCAGTTCATAGCTGTGTGGTGCTGGGCTCTCGTATCGTTGAGATGTTGTAGGAACGGACATTCCAGCAAGGCTCAGCTATGGACGACGTAAGAAAGCCAAAAGGTGCCGTATCACCGCCGGTCAGAGTAGCACGGATGATCACGCTCATTACGAATGTTGACATTAAGACCCGCTTGACGGTCTGTTTTGTGCTGATCATCGTGTTGATGTCGGTGGGCACAGGCATTCTGCTTTGGCAGTCACACGTGATGCGCACTCAAGCAAACCGGCTGAAGGAAATGGACGAGCAGTTCATGGAGGTCCAGCGCGTCCGCTCGCTTGTTCTGTCGTTCCGCAACGAATCAGAACAGTTAGTCGCGATTCAGAATCTAGCACGCCTGCAGCAAGAAGCGCTTGCCCTGCGCAACCGACTGACCGATAGCCTAAGACAGACCCAAACGGTGTTTCGAGGAATCGAACCGAATAACATTCTGGATCCCACCGTCTTACCCACGCTGGAGACGATTCAAGGTCTACTGCCTTCGCAAGTCGATTCGCTTACTGCACTCGCATCAGTAGGGGATTGGGAGGCCCTGCATCAGCGGATCGGACAACCGCTCGGACCCTTGGAGAGCCTGAGTGCTGAACTAGTGGATACCGCCAACCGTGATGTACAAAATAAACGTTCAGAAGCCGCTCGCCAGATTGAGCGTGCGCAGATTCGAACGCTATTCACCTTGACTGGCGTAGGTGGCCTCACAATTGTCGTTGCGGCTCTTCTAGGATTCGCTATTACTCAGACCATCACCCGTCCTCTGCGATCGCTGGTTGACGGCGCCACTGCTCTCGCACGCGGCGAATTTAGTCACCATGTACCTGTGCAAGGCCGAGACGAACTCGCTCATCTCTCCCGAGTCTTCAACCAGACAACAATTAAGCTTCAGCAGCTCTATGAGAACCTCCAGCGGAGTGAACAAGAGCTTCGGGACGTCATCAACGCAATGCCGGCGATGATTTGGCGAGCAACTCCTCGAGGTGACATCGATCTGTGGAATCGCACGATGATTGAATCGATCGGCGAGCCACGGGAGACCCCTGGAAGCCTCAATCTCATCTGCCGGGTCGATCCTGAACACGTGGCATCTATACAAGAGCGCTGGAGCCAATCCGTTCAATTGGGTATTCCGTACGAAGATATGTATCGAATGCTAGCCAATGACGGCAAATATCACTGGTATTTGGTGCGAGCGGACCCGTTCCGAGATGAAAGTGAAAACATCCTCCACTGGTACGGCATGGCAGTGGACATCGATGAGCAGAAACGGGCTGAGGATCACCTTCGCGAGACACGCATTAAGCTCAGCAAAGCCTCGAGAATCGCAACTGTGGCTGAACTGTCGGCTTCGATCGCTCATGAACTCAACCAGCCACTGATGTCCGTGCTTGCAAATGCTCAAGCAGGTAAACGCTGGCTCGCACACAATCCGCCGAATCTGATGGAAACAAACGCATCTATCGATCGAATATTAAGAGATGCTCGCGGTGCTGATGAGACTATGCAGCGCATTCGAGCACTCTTCAAACGCGAGGTTTTCGAGAAGAAGGAAGCAAATATTCGAGACATTGTGGGTGAGGCTATTCGACTGGTACAAGAGGATCCAAACAAGCGAGAAATCCCGATTGACAGGCGCTTCGATGAACCTCTCCCCGTAGTTTCTGTGGACCCCATACAGATTCAAGAGGTATTCATCAACCTGATTTCAAACGCGACCGAAGCAATGGAAGATATTGGAATCGCCCCCCTGCTTAGGGTCCGGGCATCAGTAACAGACCAAGGCGAGATGCTGGTACAAGTGATCGACAACGGTCCGGGAGTCAGTGATGTGGAGAAGATTTTCGACGCGTTTGTGACTTCTAAAAAAAGCGGGATGGGAATCGGCCTCGCCGTGTCACGTTCCATCGTCGAAGCCCATGGTGGCCGCATATGGGCTGAGAATAACCAAGACGGCGGTACGACGTTCAGCATAGCTTTACCTTTGTCCTCCCTGAGTCACGCGTCCTGACCTCTGTGAAATGGCGCGGCGCGCCATAGGAACTTACGGTTTAGCGGAGATGAGTCCAGCCATACGCACTGGCAGGCGTCTGGAATAGGCGGAAGGTTCGCGAAATAGCGACGTAGCTGCTGACCTCATACTGATACATCGCTAATCCAACTCTGGAACAATTAGCAGGTCGTAGTTTCCGATGTAGTTCAAGGAACTACAGGAACTATTTGTCCGAAAAACCGGCTTCTCGGACACGTGATTGCGGTCGATTGACCCGTTGCCGATTCTCAATGAGCGCCGAATCGCGGTCACTCAGCGATCGCTCTAGCTGCATCTGCGGAAATCCCACCTTCAGGGTCGCCCCACTTTTTCTTTGGTGCGCATTTTTGGCCGAGTTTTGATCTAGAGATACAAATTTTCCCCACGCATATTGCATTCCAGAAAGTAGGTGCCCATGTCTCAGCCGGTAAATGCAGCACCCCCGTGTGAATTTACTCATCAAGAAGATCTGTCAGGACCACCGGCCGCGAACCGGCATCGTCTGCCTGACGAACGGGCCAGTATCACACACCATTTCTCCATCGCCGGGCACGAGGGCTACGTGACCGTCGGTTTTTATCCGAACGGGCAGCCGGGTGAAATTTTCATCCGGATGGCGAAGGAGGGGTCTACGATCGCAGGATTAATGAAATGTTTCGGCACTGTCGTCTCGGTGAGCCTGCAGCATGGAGCGCCGCTCAAGGTGCTCTGCGACAAGCTCTCGCATACTCGGTTCGAGCCCTCGGGCTGGACCGGCAATGAGGAACTTGGATATGCGAAGTCGATCATGGACTACCTCTTTCGCTGGATGGAATTGCGATTCCTGTCAGGCAAGCAACTACCGCTCTCTGCCCAACCGATGACAGTTGTTGAACGACAAAGCAGCGAAGAGGCAAACCAGGCTAGCGTCAACATTTCGCAATACCATTCCGATAGCTATGAAGTTGGCGATGCACCGCTGTGCGTCACTTGCGGGTCAATCATGGTCCGCAACGGTAGCTGCCACAAATGCGGAAATTGTGGAGGTACGAGTGGCTGCTCGTGACAGCGGACGGACCAGCTCTCGGCTACACCAAATGATGTTGGAATAGCCAGTTCGTGAAGTATGTGCGAAGTCGCTTCTCTTGCGTTAGTTTCGAATGGTCGACAATCCGTCCCGAATCAGTCTTTTGGAGAAATAAATAAATGGCTACCTCCACTCTGAAAACCAGCACCTTACCTCGCGAATTAGTCTTGAACGGAGCACGTATTCCTGACCCGGATCCACAAATGACCATTGATCAGGTTCGCGACCTGCTTACGCCTTCTTACCCCGAAATTGCGACCGCGACGATGACCGGACCAGAGGACGCAGGGACTAGCCTGCGTTACTCCTTCTCCAGAGCCATCGGTTCGAAGGGGTATCGGATGCGTCGACACCCGCGCCGGACGCAAGATCATCGACCAAGCAGTGACGCGGCCAATGCACGCGATAACATACTGGCTCGATATTGGGAACAACGCGGCGAGCGGACAATACATCCTCGGACAGCCGCTCAACTCACGGAATCGGCGTGCTGTAGCCAGGCTACGCACTGTGAGCGAGTTGTATCCCGAAATCGTCGATGCTGCAGCCGGTGAAGACCCTTTACCTAGTTGCTCTGGGATCGAAGCTCTCGATAGGCAGGAGCCGTTCATCAACCAGACTCTTGCCTCAAGCGCACTTGCTATGTTGGCGCGTCTCTTCCGCTATGGAAAGCTCAATCATCACGGGGCCTTCTTCAATGCCGAGACCGGGCGTATGAGTGCTCTGCCGATCGATCCGCAAATGTGGACGAAGGTCCGCAGACGCAATCGTCGGCTCCAAGCAGGAGTTTAACCAAACAGTCCGTCCAACGTTCCTTCCGCAATCCAATCACACCCATCGGAGATGCCCATGTTTCAGCAACTCGTCCCGCTCCTGCGCCAGAGGTCCGTTCTCTTGACGGTCACTTCTCTCGAAGAAGACCAGATCCGCGTCAATGTCCTGCCAAAGAAGCTGGCGGACGGCGAAAACACTGCCCTTACTACTCCGATGAGCTTCACCGGAACCGCGGCCGCGCTCGACGCGCAACTGCCAGATGCAATTGTCACCTTTGTCGCCAGTCATCTGGAATTGAAGAACACACTCGGCCGTGCCAAAGAGGAGATGGCTGCTGCGGCAAAGGCTGCCCAGGAAGAGGCGAGAAATAAGTCGAAGGCGACGAAGAAACCTGATCCGGTCGAAGGGCCTGCGAAGAAGGACGAGCAGAAAACGGCAGAGGCGCCAAAGGCGCCTAGCCTTTTCGATATGCCCGCTCCGGTCGGGGCGAGGTCAACTCCTCCGGCCGATTCGGACGAAGAAGCTGAGATTCTGGCCGAAATCAAACAGGATGCGGAAAGAGAGGAAGAGGACGAGATCCTTGTCGCTTCGTAGCTGTCTGTGTAAGTCGTCACCGTTGACGATCGCCTTAGCTGCGGAAGCGATTTTACGAGAAGCCTTAGCATCGCCAGCGTGCATTCGGAAGACGGAGCCGGGTACCGATCAGTGGTCGATGAGCGCATTGGCGATTTAGCGCTCATCGAGAAGGACGTAACGAGTCGGTTGGCAGCACTTGCCGGAAAGCGGGTTACGTCCCAGTGGACCGGATTTGTACACTGGCCGACTTGTCGTTACTAATCTCTAGGCACTCGATGACCGGGCCCGCGCACCAACTCTGCTGAATGCCGAATCACGCGGCATCCACGGGAGGATTTGTTTTCGCGGGAGCCACTGGCAAGGTAAAGTGGAATGTCGCGCCACGCCCGCCGTTGCCGTTGGCCCAGATTCGTCCACCATGCGATTCGACGATCGACTTGCTGATTGCCAGGCCTATGCCGCTGCCTTGTGGTTTCGTAGTAAAGAACGCATCAAATATTTGGTCGGCGTTGCCCGGGGGGAGCCCGGGTCCTGTGTCATTTACAGAGATCTCGATTTGGCCGTCCGCCCCCAATTGCGAGTTCACCGTAAGCACGCCGCCCGTATCCTTCATCGCCTCGATGCCATTCAGCATCAGGTTCATGAGCACCTGCTGAAGTTGCACCCGATCTGCCACGGTCATGGGAAGATCGTCTTTCAGATTGGTGCGGATCGATACACCGTGACTTCTGGCTTCGCCTCTCAGCAACCTGGCCATTTCCCCGACGAGCTCATTGATCGCGACCAATTCTCGTTTGGGAGGGGACTTTTTGTACAACGATCGCAGACGGTCGATAATCTCCGAGGCAAGAGTGCCCGCCTCAATAATGCTTTCCGTCCCTTTGCGAACCTGCGTCAGATCGGGCGGGTCGCGTTGAAGCCATCGCAAAGATGCCCTGGCATTATTGGTTGTGGCCGTGATGGGCTGTGCGAGTTCGTGCGAGATGGAGGCGACTAGTTCTCCGAGTGTGCTGACCCGATTGGTGTGGGCAAGGTTTGCCTGTAGCTCTTCCGCACGCTTGCGATCTTGAATGTCGGTCGCCGCGCCGTACCATTTCACGACCTTTCCTCGCTTGTCCCGCAGCGGCACGATGCGGCTCAAAAACCACCGATACTCCCCGTCAGTGCGGCGGAAGCGCAGTTCCTCCTCGACCGTCTCACCACTGGCAATGCTCGCGACCAGTCGTCGCTCAATTCGATCCAGGTCGTCGGGATGAATAGCAACCTTCCTGATTTCCTTTGGGTTTTCCAACTGTGACAACCCGGTATATTCAACCCAGCGTCGATTCAAAAATTGAATGTCATCATTGGGTCCAGCGATCCACGCCATCGCCGGAATGGTCTCAAAGGCTTCGCGAAAATTTCTTTCCTGCGCCCTCAATTGGCGCACTCGGAGTTGATACAACCCCCAAAGGAATGCCAGAAACGCAACGACGCACAAAAAGCGGAACCAAATGGTCTGGTACCACGCCGGCGCGATGACAAAGTCCAGACGCGCACCCTCTTCATTCCAGACCCCGTCGTTATTGCAGGCGATCACGTGAAACCTGTACTTGCCCGGAGGAAGGTTCGTATAGAAAGCCTGTCGTCGCGTGCCGGCGCTCTGCCAGTCGGTGTCAATGCCCTCGAGTTTGTAACGAAAAAGAACTCGTTCGGCGATGGCAAGGCTCAGAGCCGTATAGTTGAACTCCAGGTTCCCCTTGGCGGGCAATGCCAGTGTGCCGCTCGTCCCGCTATACATCTTGCCTTGGTCGACGACGTTATTGACGAAAACCGGCGGCGGAATTCGGTTCCTCGTACCTCCGAGCTTCGCCGGATCAATCCACACAATCCCTTTGGTAGTCGAAAACCAAAGTATGCCAGAAGAAGACTCGACAAGTGAGGGCTCCGGCCACCGTTCTTCGGCAAGTCCGGGAAGTCCGTCCTGAAGGTCGAATCGATCTGCCGATACACCATATTCTGAATCGTTCAGCCACCTCTTCAACTCAACCGCAGGAACTCGACTGACCCCCGATGTGCCGTTCAACCAAAGCTCACCTGCCTCTGTTTCAACCAGACCGGACACTCTTCCCGGATTGCGGTCATCGTTCCAGTGCATCAGGTTGAAACGTCCTTGTGAAAAGAGAACGACGCCGCCTGACCCTCCCAGCCATATATGGTCACCACGCACAGAGACGACGGCGACGGAGATATTCAGAGTTCCTTCCGGAAAAGAAAAGCGATGGTATGTGCTGCCGTCCCATTCCACTAACTTGTTTGAAAACGCGAACCATACGTTGCCGTCAGAATCTCCCGCCATTGCGCCAATAACCCCAGGTTTCCTCCCGAGGGCTTCGGTCACCTTGGTCCATGAAGTTCCAATCCGATGGTACGAGTCGGGAGTCAACGTAGTGATCCATAGCTCATGGTTTCGATCCAGGGCTATATCAGCGGCACTTCGGATATCTCCAGGCGGAGATGCCATCGGCGTAGGGTCTCCTCCAGTAGTCTGCCAAAGACGAACGTCACCCGAACTGGACGACCAGATGCTTCCGTCCAAGGTCCGACGGATCGCGATGCTTTGGTTAGTCCTGGCGAACACTTGCGCATGGCCATCTTTGCTGATGTGAGTCAGGGGTTGCTCTCGGTTCCCAGCCCAAACACTTCCGTCGTCGCCCGCGGCGATCGCAAACTGATGGTCGGTTGTCGCTGGCATTGCTACCGTGGAAAAGACGTTGCGTCGCAGCTGGTCGAGGCCTGAGGTTGTACCGATCCAGACGGTGCCTTCTCTGTCGATCAACAGGGCCGGGGCAGCACTTGAACTAAGCCCCTGCTTGACGGTGAACGCTTCTGCATCGGCGGTGCTGAGCGGCTCGTACACCTTGTATTGCTCAACATTCTTAAAGCGGTAGACGCCCAGGCCGGACGCAGCCCAGAGGGCGCCATTGGGAGCAAACGTAAAGTTTCCGAAACCAGTGGGTGGCTTGTGAGTTTTCTCCGCACCAGCGAGCGGCTTCGTTGGGTCAGGATACCCTGTCACTCGGCGCAACCCACCAGCGTCGGAAAGCCAGATTGAGCCGTCTGGGGCCTGATTGAGGAAAGCGTATTCGCCACCCGCACCTTCACCGGGGGAGCAGCGGTTGAATTTATGCTCTCCGATTTTCAGGAAGTAGAGAGCGCCGGTCGGCCACTTAACCCAAAGCGTCCCCGCCCGATCCATCAGAATCGCCAAGGGGAAACCACCTGGAAATGCCGGGTCATTGTGAATCTGTTCACAATTTCCGTTCTTCAAACGGAAAAGACCAGCAGAGCCTGCAATCCACAGAGAGCCGTCGCGGTCTTCGACGATGCCGTTCAACCCCTGAGCAGGCGTGCAGCGGCGATCAGGGTAATGGGTCACCCGGCTGTCTTTCCACAGCAGCAGTCCGTGGGATCGCGTCGTCAGCCAAATGCCCCCCGAAGGGGACGGAAACACAGTGACGATGTCCGCATTGTGTACTTGTCGATTGGTAACTTCGTCCGTCGATTCAAAGCGGAGCCCGTCAAATCGAAAAACCCCCGTTGGCGTCGTCAGCCAAAGGAATCCGTTTGGCGCCTGCTGTATGGTCCAGACCGCGCTGAACCCATTCTCAGTGGTCCACGCAGTGTGATGGTAGCCCTGTAAGACCTGGGCGTGCGCGACGGAACACGAGCATGCAAGCGCGAAGAAGAGGCAGACCTCCAGCGTCCGGACAACGAATCGAGGACCGACGACAGAGGCCCTGCATCGTGCCGAGCCCCAGAAATCCGTCTGTCGTCTGCGCAAGGGCATGAACATCACCTGGGGCACCGTTCTTGGCGGACCTGTTCGGCGTGCAAGCAGGCAGGATTCATCGATACCAGCAGGGCCGATACAATTTAGACATCGTACTGATGGCTGACATCGCGACCATAGAGCGACTCGTTCGGGTCTGGCATGGTCTATCGTATGGAGGTAAAAAACAAGTCGCTATTACATGTTCCTAGTAACAGAAGGTTTCGTAAGAAAGGCCACCCACGCGGGTGGAGAGATCGGGTAACGTCCGGATCGCCGGCAAACCGGTAATACGCAGAGTTGATTGACGACAGTGTACGTCAGTCGCTCAACCGTGGGACCAGGGAACTTTGGGTGCGGTTGACGGATATGGTTACGCGCAGGGTCGACAAACTGAACGACCCAGAGTCGCGATTCCATGCTTCGCTGGTCACAAATGTCTTCGACCTTGTCGATTTGCTCCCACGTCTGAATGTGAACCAAGACGAGGAACTGAATCGGTTTTCGACGGAGATCAAGGATCGCCTGTGCAACTTCAGCGCGCACGATTTGAAGAAGAACGAGATTCTCCGTGTAGCGACAGCCTCGGACGCCGCACAGATCTTGTCGCAGATGGATGCGGTCCTGCGTGGTCGTGAGCATGCCTCAATCGAATCAAACGAGTCGCCAGCGCCCGAGATCATGCCAAGTGTCGAGGACATCTTCTCGCATATGTCGGCGTACATGGAGGCACCACGCCATGACGAAGCACAACCTTAGCCCAGCGATCCGGATGCAGAAGGCCCGGACCGCTCTCCTTCTTGATCACCCTTTCTTCGGTTCACTGCTGTTCCGTCTCAGTGCACGACCGACGACTTCCATTGAGACGATGGCTACCGACGGCATCTCCTTGTTCTACAACCCGGATTTCGTCAATACCCTAAATGCAGCTGAGCTGATCGGTACCCTGGCTCATGAAGTCCTTCACCCTGCGCTTCAGCATCACACACGGCGCGGAGGCCGTAATCGAAAACGTGGAATATGGCATGCGACTTTGCCATCAACCCTTTGCTCCTGGATGCCGGATTTACGCTGCCGAAAGATGTTCTCATCGACCATCGCTTTCGCGGCATGAGCGCGGAACGCATCTACAATCTGATCGAAGAGCAGGGAACTGCGCCGTCCGAGCGGTCCACATCGGTAGATCCTTCAACTGAAGGTGGTAGCGGCGATGAGCCATCGCAGCCAAATCAAGGCGGGAGCGAGCCCAATGCACCTGCTACACCAGGTGGCTTTGGTCAGGTGCTTGACGCTCCGGAGCCCTCAGGAGAGGACGGCGACAGCGTGGCTGCACAGGTGCGGGAATGGAAGATAGCCGTCGAGCAGGCAGAGAACGTCGCAAAACTTGCGGGTAAACTTCCCGCCGGCGTTACTCGCAGCCTCGAACAATCAGAGGCGGCAGGTGTGGACTGGCGTGAGTTACTGCGCGGCGCCTGGTCAGAGACAGTTCCGTTTGACTACAGGTGGACGCCGCCCAATCGTCGGCACATCTGGGCTGGGCTATATCTCCCCGGTGTCAGGTCGGACGGCGCGGGTGAGGTCGCCATTGCAGTCGATTGCTCCGGGTCGATCAATGCGCGTTAATTGGGACTCTTCGAGGCGGAGATTCGCTCTATTCTCGAAGGACAGCGGCCTAGCCGCGTGCATGTGCTCTACTTCGACATTGAAGTCCATAAGACCGAGGTCTATGAAGCGGGGCAGCCAATTGCACTTACCCCGGTGGGCGGAGGAGGAACGGACTTCGCGCCCTGCTTCCGCTGGTTGGACGAACGGGGAATTGTGCCGCAGACACTAGTCTTTCTTACTGACCTATGCGGCGCATTCCTAAAAGAGGCTCCTGCCTATCCGGTGTTGTGGGCCTCCACAGATTCGCACAGCGTACCATTCGGGCAAGTGATTCCAATAGATGCAGCCTAACACCCGCTCCCAGGCACAGGTACTTCGGATAGTGGTTGGGTCGCGAAGCAGGTTCAGCGACGCCCTTCTACCCACATTCCGCTTTGGCCGACATTCATACACGATCGGCCAACAAATCTTGCGGACAAATGCGAGCAGAGGAACGATCAGATCTTTGCAAGCTAGCGGGTCTGCGCTGCTTCTTGAGATCGGTGCGCTCCCCGGTTCAGTTGAGAGGGTTGCTCTGCGGATTGCAAAGAAGTAGCCAAGACCGCCAACTGCAACGAAATAGCCACTAGTGCTATAAGCAATACTTGCCAGTCGAGTGTCATACTATTCTCCCAAGTTCCTTCCTACTCTTACTCTCATGCAACTCACAGACCATTCTTAGAAAATAGCTTTCTTCCGGTGGAGCGACGTTGCGGTGGCGGATAATGTATCAGAGCGCAACAGACTACCAATCGAACCTGAGAAGGCTCTCCCTTTCCTTGTGTGCGCGGGCCGCAAAAAGCAACCCCTTGATAAATGCGTGCGCCTCGTCCCAACTGCTAAACCTCAGCCGCCCCTCGTCCCCGCAAACGAAGATTCCGAAGTCGTTGCATACTTCATAAGCGCTCACGTCATCGTCAACGGAAATGATTTTCATGTTGCAACCTCTTCAGTATGGATTCCCAGTCTTCGCTGAATGGCCCGAGATTCCCGCGAGACGGAGGAGGACGACAGGCTTCTTGCTTCTTGAGCAGCTCGTCCAGCCTAGCTTCGATGCGCTAATGCTTGCCTTCCTATCAGAGATACTCATATCGGTCATCGCCCTGTCGAACTCAGATGACTGATGGTACTCAGCTCCCTGAAAGGATGGAATTACATCTTCATGTAAGGTTTCCGTGTCAATGAGGGGTTTCAGCTCGCATTCATCAATGAGACCGCCACCATGTGCGGCGATGATCGACTGGCAGACGGCAAGGCCGAGGACCATGCTTTTACCTTGGTAGTGAAGAACGCCTCGAAGATTCTGCTGGGATCGGAAATACCGATTCCAGTCTCCTCTTCATCGACCATGACCTCCTCTTTTGAAAGATGGGGCTGGACAAAGAACGTTCGGTTAGAACTCCCCGACGCATTGACAGAGTCAATTGCATTTTCGGACTCTGACCCCTAAACCTGCGACCAGTATTTGAGTGAGGTTTTCTATCCACGGGACAATATTGTCTGTGAGAAACGCCAGCGCTCGATTCGAAAATTGGGAGTCTTCCTTGGAGGGAGCGATGTTTCTATGTCAGCCTTTACTTGAAGTGCTTGCCGAGCGTGGCATAGAGGACATCGACGCCTTCCTGAAGGTTCCATCGTGGAACGATCTTCTGGATCCGTTTTCGATTCCGTCGATGGAGAAAGCCACGGCACGTGTACTCCGCGGTGTCCGGGAAGGCGAACGCATTACCATCTTTGGCGATTACGATTGCGATGGGGTCCTTGGAGTCCATATCTTACGCAGCGCGCTCTTAGCGCTCTGGGAGCGCCAGGCAGGACATTTCTGCCTCATCGGGATGAGGGCTACGGTCTCAGTTCGTCAGCGGTCCATCGTTTTTCGTGCAGCGGAACGGACTTGCTGCTCACGGTCGATAATGGAATTAACGCGCGGGCAGCCGTCGGCTTGGCGCAACGGCTGGGGATCGAGGTCGTCGTGATCGATCACCACCGTATCCAGGAACAGGCAGAGACCACAGCAGTATGGTCTGATGCGTTCTGCGGAGCCGGCCTGGCCGCGATGTTTGCATGGGCACTCGCGCTGAAGGCGGGCTGGAACGATACGAAGGTTGAGCGTATGTTATCCGGATGCAGTCAATATGCGGCGATCGCTTCGATCGCCGATTGCGTGCCGCTGCTCGATGGCACCCGAACCCTAACCAGATTAGGTCTCGCCGAACTCTCCCGATCAAGGCACAGAGGACTGCAAGAGTTGCTCAAAGCCTCCTGCACTGATCCACCCCGACCAGATTCGCGCGACGTAGCCTTCGGCGTCGCTCCGCGGATAAATGCCGCCGGCAGGATGGCGCATCCAGATGAGGCGCTTGTCGTATTCGAGGCGGCGCTCGACGAAGAGGTTGCGCGAAAAAGCGTCGACAGGCTCAATCATTTGAATCTGGAACGCCGGCGCACGGTCAAGTTGCATTTCGAAGAGATCGTTGAGTCGGTCGGAGCAAATATTCCAGCAGGCTTAGTAATTTATTGCGAGAAAAGCCCGAAGGATTGCAGGCCTCTTGGCGAGCAAATGTGTCGAGAGATATTCGGTTCCCAGCATTGTGCTCGTCCCGTCGACAACTCCCGGTCAAGTAGTTGGATCAGGAAGAAGCGTCGCCGGCGTCGACCTAATCGAAAGTTTGCGGCCACTGGGTGACCTGTGTCTTCGCTTTGGCGGACATGCTCAAGCAGTCGGCTTGACCATGGCTGTCGGCCACATTGAGGAATTTCGTGAGAAGTTTGCTCGGTCTATGGAACCGGTGGTGAGAGGAGACAGTAACAGTCTTGACGCCGAAGCTGAGCTCAATCTGTCCTTCGCCGGGCGCCATTTCTATGAACAGCTACTTCTGCTCGAACCGTTCGGAGAAGGGAATCGCCCCCCAACATTCTCCAGACGTATGGCCGAAGTTCTAAGCGTCAAAAACAAATGACTCCGGATAGGGCAGGGAAGAAGCAGCGTCGAGGTATTCTGCTGGGACGTTCCCGTCACAAAACAAATGAAAGGGGATTTCGTAGTTGAGTTTTACGTAAAAACCCGCATTTTGCGTTCGTTCACTCCTCGATAATGCCCATTCGCGGGCGGTTTGACAGAGCTTCCCTTTCGTGGGACAACAACCACGAGGGGAGGAGACCCAGATGCAAACCGCAGCCACAGAGATCGATCAAATGATTGTTCAATTGAATGAATTCATTCTCCCCAGCTCGCTCATGGAGAGCTTTGACGTGTACCGGGAAGAATCTGTCAGGGATGCGGCTAGAAATTTTAGAGATCAACAACTCTCATGGTTCTGGACATGTTAAACCGGTTTCGAGGATCCGATGACCGCAAAGACTCATTGGTCGATATCTTCGATCCGGGTATGTATACCTGCGCCCATCCGGCGTGGGAGGCTGCACCGGGAACTCGAATCGAGATGCCGGCGTTGACGTCCGAAGTGGCAAGACTCGCGAATCGCAATTCGGAATTCGACGAGATCGCAAGAGAGGAGATTAACGAGTTCCGCGATCACGCCGAAACCTACGCTGATGACGAGATCCTCGGATTGGCGCAGATCGCGGCATCGGCACTCGTCGATCAGGGAAAGTCTTTTCACGGGCGTGAGGAAGCCATTCGGTATCTTGCACTCAATGCCAGTGCTGTGCCCGAGGACCTTTGGGCTACGGATGACACGCTATGGAAAAATGCCCCCATGCGACACATTCAGTTTGACGATATGGTGGCAAAGCGTAAGGCAGATCTGCTCAGGGAGAAATCGACTCATCCGAACTTCGAGGAAAGAGACTTTGCTTGTTATTCTGAAGGCGAGATTCGAAGGTTCGCTTTCGACATCCGTTGCTTGTTCCTGACCGACCACGCCAAGCATCTGGCCATTTGCACGCGTTGCCAAACGCGGTTGGAATCATGGACGAAACTAGTCGAGAAATTCGAGCAGAGCGCGTCTAGACAGAATGGGCGAGCTGATGCTTAATTGATTTGTTGCACTGAATTTGTTTCCCAGAAGTGGCACGTGAGTAGCTGAATTGTTGGTAATTCGCTGAATCGGAGACTCGCTTGGGCCTTTTTCAATTGTGCTTCCTACCGTTCGGGCGTCGAACGTTCGCCCCTCGCATCCCTAATCACAAATTCCGCCTGGTTCCGGGTGAACAATGAAGGCCCGGATCGCAGTTCCTCTGCTGACTGCTTGTGCAATTCTGGCAATTGCAGTCGGTTACCGAGCCTACCGCCACCGACAACAGCCGGACGACCCGGACTGGCTCTTACAGCACGCCGACGAACAGGCGTGGCTAAATGACTGGATCAACGCGGCACCTGTTTATCACAGAGCGGAACTTCTCTATCAGCAGCGGAATGATCCGGCCAAAGCGCTCTACGCGCATGTCAGCCAGGTGATGGCGACGAGCGAGATGTCTAGCTTTGCGCCGCAGATTGCTTCCTTGACCGATGATCTCCAAGTGCTCGCAGCCCGCGACCCTGAAACCCGGCTGAGAATTCTTACTATTCGGGGAATGCTCGAGACCAATTACGATGCTGGCCTGGCAACGAAAACCTGGACCGAGGTTGGCGAACTCGCTCGTAAACAGCATCACTATATGCTGGCGTCGAGAGCATTAGGCGAGGAAGGGATCGCCGCGTTTCTCCTCGGCGATAT
This sequence comes from Edaphobacter sp., assembly GCA_035317185.1. Lineage (GTDB taxonomy): Bacteria > Acidobacteriota > Terriglobia > Terriglobales > Acidobacteriaceae > Edaphobacter. The sequence continues at coordinate 24,406 of DATHHN010000024.1, read as the reverse complement.
AAATGGAGCTCAAGCGAAGGTTATGAAGGCGTACCTGATAGCCAAATACCTTGGAGATCCAGCTGCGAGGGTCAGGTACGCCAGCGTCTATGGTGCGGGATTGGTCGCGCTCAAGAAATACGACCGGGCTCTTAAGCCGCTCGACGAAGCAATCCGAGTCGCCGACACGACGAAAGGGATAGCGTATCCAAGCATCGCCACCGCCTCGAAGATCGAGGCACTGGGCGGGTTAGGCCGTTATGAGGAAGCCCTGACGCTGACAAATGATGCCATGGCTCGGGCGACGGCGCGGCATCTGAACATGCATATCTCAGAACTTCTACGCATCCGTGCTGGAATCTATGAGAAGACCGGGCAGGCGAAGCTTGCTGCTGACGACTATCGAGTGGCGATCGATATCGGTAAGCAGGTTTCTGATTGGCGTGGTCTCTTACAGACAGGCGGTTCACTGGCTGCGCTCTATGAGGAGCAAGGTCAGCTCGAAGATGCTCTTCATGCCATCGACGACGCGATCGACGCCAATAAGCAAATACCCGATGAGCTTTACTTCCTGCCAAAAAACCTTTCGATCAAAGCGCGGATCCTGGCGCGGTTGGGAAGGACACGGGAATCAAACACTCTGTATGAGGCAGGCGCCGATCTCATCGATTCGCTCTTAGCGCACGCCCCCACCGCTAATGTGGAACGCGAATTGATCACATCAATGCAGCGGGTCTACGCCGGCTATTTCGATTCACTATGCAGAAAGAATAGGTTGGCTGATGCGTTCCGGACGATCGAGAAGGCTCGAGGTCGCTTCGAGGCTCAATCCCTTGAACACGTCGACGCGGAGGCCCCTCGCCCGGCAAGCGATATTGACCAAAAATTGGCCGTTTGAATCTTGCCCTACTGAATACAGATGATCCAGCCCAGCGCGCCACAATCGTCGATCAGATCGGGGAGACGGAAGGGCGATTGCCCTCTGGATTCCTGGAGGGCACGACGGCCGTCGATCCTGTGTCCCTGGCGCAGCTGCAAGCAGATCTTGGCCCCCAACAGCTTGTCGTCGAATACGTTCTCGACGATCCCCGATCCTACGCACTGTCCATCACTCGTACAGCAGTCAACCGGTACGTACTGCCGCCAAAACAGGCTCTCGAACAAGAGGCCCGGGACTATCGCTCTAGCGTCACGCAACGAAAGCCTGACGCGGCCATTGGACAGAAACTGTTTCAACAGTTGCTTGGGGACTACCGGCCTATAAGCAAAACAATGAGGTCATTCTGGTACCGGATGGCGAACTGCACCTGTTACCCTTCAGCGCACTAATAGATGGGCAACACTGTGAATTCGTGCCGCTCCCAGAGAGCAGGAAAGAGGTGGAGACTGCGGGAGCCGATCTCCCTAAGCCAAGCACAATTCTGCTCGGTGCTGAGGCGACAGAGACACGGTTCAAAGAACTGCCACTTGAGCAATATCAAGTGCTCCACCTGGCACTCCATGGGTATGTCGATCCCATCTACCCGGATCGGTCAGCTTTGGTGTTCGCGCCAGAGAAGAATGGGCCGAACGATGGGTTGCTGCAAGTGCGTGAGATCCGGCGAATGCGGCTCAGTGCCAGCCTGTTACGCTCTCGGCCTGCGATACCGGGGTTGGTCCCGTGGGAGCGGCAGGCATCAACAACCTCGTAACCGCATTCATCGATGGGGGAGCGCGCAGCGTTGTGTCAACCTTGTGGGAACTGGAAGATCATTCCACAACTCGTCTGATGACGAACTTCTACGCCAACCTGAAAACGGAGAGCAAAGCTCAGGCCCTTCGCGATGCACAAATCGAGCTGCTCAGGCTGGTTTCAGTCCCTACTTCTGGGCAAGCTTCGAGTTGGTCGGCGATCCCGACAATTTAGTCTTTGAGGGATCGAACACTCCTTCATCCCCACACGTTGCGCAGGGGCTAGGCATACTTCAACAAACAGGTAGACGGCCATTATGACCAAAACGCAGGATCTGACACCAGAGCGGAAAGAGGCAGTTCTCAACCGCGTACTGAAAGTCCTGGACGAAAAGTTCTATCAACCGGAAAAGCTCGACAATGGCTGGAAGGACGCGATCGCGCGGCATCGGCCGACGATTATCAACGCATCTACGGCGGCTGCTTTTGAAGAAGCCGTTACACGATTGCTCGAGGAATTGAAGACTTCGCACGTCGGGTTCTTTCACGGATCGGCACGGCGAGCCTCAAGCCGGGCTGCTCTTAGCGCTACCTACCTCGCGGACGACACTGATAAAGGTCGTCGCTGGATCTTCCAGGATGTACATCCGGGAGGTGCAGCGTCGTTGGCTGCAATCGAGCCGGGTGACATTCTGTTACGTGTTGGCGCGGAGGAGATCATTCCTCCGACGCACCCCACTTTCCCCATGGGGGAAACGACAGAACTCACCGTCCTGACCGCCGAAGGCAAACAGCGTACCAGGAGCGTCACGGTCGCTCGACCCAGAGGCAAGAAACTGCATTACGTCGAGCCAAAGCTTGTTGTCGGCAATCGTCTGCGAGACGGCATCGGCTATCTGAAGGTGGCCATGTTCCCAGGAATGGTCGGGGTGGAAGTTGCCAATGAGATATCGAGCCAGGTGGAGCAGTTGGGCAATGTTGAACACCTGATTATCGATCTTCGCGGTAACACAGGTGGTGGAATTGGAGCACTGCGCGTGATGAGTCTGCTGACTCCCAAACAGATTCCGGTGGGGTTCGCGACAGATAGGAAGTCCGCTCAACAAAATGTTGCAGGCACAAAGAACAGTTTCCGGCGCTTCAACAGGATTCCAGCTTCGAAGAACAGGCTTTGGCTGCTCGCGCTGCGCTATGCGTCTACGCTCGTGAAAAAGACTCCCATCGTCCTTGAGACCGAAGGGCTGGGAGATAAGCCTTTCCATGGAAGGGTCGTTCTCCTGGTCGACAGGCACACCGCCAGCGCCGCTGAAATGATTGTTGCCTTTGCACGAGAAAACTCGCTCGCTACTATCGTCGGGGAAAAGACGGCGGGTCGGCTTCTATCAGCCACTTCCGCAAAGGTCGGGCATGGCTACCGCTTAGCTTTTCCTACGGGAGCGTACTACACATGGAAAGGATCCGTTCTTGAAGGCATGCCGATCGAGCCTGACGAAAGTGTTGCGTTCGATTGGCGCGAAGCTCGTCGGGGCAACGACCCGCAATTGAAACACTCCATTGAACTTCTCGAGAAGTCACTGACTCGATAGAGTCTCAGAGAGACATGCCGGAGCGGCCAATGCGTTTTAGCCCAGGGATGCCATATTTGCATAAATAAAATGCCAAACTGGCATTATTATGGAGTACATTATGAGTATGGCTACGATAGCTCGCAAACCCGTTGCGCAGTTTGTTCCGTCCTCGAGCCCATCCAAGGCTACGCGAATCCAGCCAGGAAGAAGCCTGGGACTCAAGCGAATGGAGATCCCCACCTTGCTCAAGGTGATCACCTCGGGTCTGCGCTGGTCCGCGGTGGAAAGCTTTCTGCAGGAATCGGGCTTTACGCAGCTGCAACTCGCACAGTACCTCGGTATTCCTGTTCGGACTCTGGCTAGGCGCAAAGAAGTAGGTGGATTGGACGAAAATGAGTCCGAACGCCTACTCCGGCTGTCAGAAATTTATGATGCAACGCTTGACCTCTTCAATGGGGATAAAGCTGATGCGCGTGAATGGCTGCTTTCACCCGTGCGCGGTCTGAATAATTCCCGACCAATTGACTACGCTCGTACTGATTATGGAGCACGAGAAGTTCGGAATCTGATTGGCCGGATTGAGCACGGAGTGTTCTCTTGATAGAAGCCTGGCGCATTGACCGAAAAATCTATCGGGCGACAGCGTTTACCGGCGAAGGTGCAAGAGTCTATGGAGGTCGATGGAATAGCCAGGGTGTTTCCGCGATATATACGGCTGAGCACCGATCACTGGCAATGCTTGAGATCCTTGTCCATCTAAGAAGGCCCAAGGACTACGAACTCTATTCGGTCAAATTCGACGAATCTCTAGTCCAGGAACTTGCAGCCCGTAACCTTCCTCGAAACTGGGACGTCGAACCTCCCACCGGTGACACTCAGGAAATAGGAGACAACTGGGTGATGAGCGCATCGTCCGCTGTCTTATCCGTTCCAAGTGCCGTCGTGCCGGAAGAACGAAATTACATCCTTAACCCACGGCATCCTGACTTCAAGCACATCAAGATCGACGGGCCGTTTCCTTGTTATTTCGATCCCCGCCTGCTTGGAGAAAAATAGGCGCCTGATGAAGACGACCCGCAATTGAAATACTCCATTGAACTCATCGAGATGACTCTGACTCGATAAAGTTCGGAGATATATGACGAAGACCATCTAGGGCGTATCAACAAATCATTGCTACGCTCCTAAGACTTTTTTGATCGAGCGACGAAATCGGACCAGGTAAAAATCTAACCATATTCTTATCGTCGGAGAACCACGTGAAGATTTCGCCCCATACTCAGATGTTGATCGCCCTCCTCCTTGCAACAACCGCCGCACAGGCCGCCAGCAAGGCAAAAACTCCCGATTTCGGCCCGAACGTCGCCGTCTTCTCGGTCGCGACACCAGCGGCCGAGATTCAGTCCCAGATCGACAAGGTCTATGCCGTCCAGCAGCACAACCAGTTCGGCAACGAGCGCAACGCCTTCCTCTTTCTCCCCGGCGAATATAAAGTCGACATCCCCATCGGCTTCTATACCGAGGTCCTGGGCCTCGGAGCCACACCCGATGCGACGCACATCACCGGCAATGTCCGCTCCGAGGCGGCTTCCCGCAACGACAACGCCACGACCACCTTCTGGAAGGCTATCGGGGGACTCTCTGTCACGCCAGCCAACGGGAAGATGCTTTGGGCCGTCTCGCAGGCTGTCTCTTTCCGCCGTATGCACATCCGAGGCGACATCGTCCTCAACCAGAACAAGGGCTGGGCGAGCGGCGGCTGGATGTCTGACTCCATCGTTGACGGTAGGGTGAACTCAGGAACCCAGCAGCAGTGGATCTCCCGCAACAGTGAGTGGGGAAGCTGGACGGGTCATAACTGGAACATGGTCTTCGTCGGTGTCCCGCAGGCTCCCGCGGGCGAGTGGCCCGACCCTCCTTTCACCCGGGTCGAGAAGACGCCCGTCATACGCGAAAAGCCCTTCCTCACCGTTGATGCGAAGGGCAACTATGGCGTTCGCGTTCCGGATCTTGCGAAGAACAGCGCGGGTGTCACCTGGCACGCAGGCGCGACCGCTGGCCAGACCATCCCTCTCGCGAAGTTCTACATCGCGAAGCCCGGCGACTCCGCCACGACCATCAATGCGGAGCTGGCAAAAGGCAACCATTTGCTGCTCACGCCCGGCATCTACGAACTGACCTCACCCATCGAGGTCACCCGACCCAACACGATCGTGATGGGTCTCGGGTTCGCGACCCTCAAGCCCATTCAGGGCACGGTCGCGATGAAGGTGGCCGATGTCGACGGCGTCACCGTCGAAGGCCTCCTCTTCGATGCGGGCGAGACTGAATCTCCTGTGCTCCTCGAAGCCGGGCCCGACGGGAGCAAAGCCCGTCACTCCAGTAACCCGACGTTGCTCGCCGATGTCTTCTTCCGCGTCGGCGGCGCCGGAATCGGCAGAGCAAAGGTGAGTCTCGCCATCAACTCCAGCGATGTCCTCGTCGACCACACCTGGATCTGGCGCGCCGACCATGGCACCGGAGTCGGCTGGGAGAATAACACCGCGGCCAACGGCATGGTTGTTGCAGGCGACGACGTCACCGCGTACGGGCTCTTTGTCGAGCACTACCAGGAGTTTCAGGTTCTCTGGAAGGGCAACAGTGGGCGCACCTACTTCTACCAGTCCGAGATCCCCTACGATCCTCCCACGCAGGCCAAATTCACCAGTGCGCCGAACGTGAATGGATGGGCCTCCTACAAGGTCGCCGAAAACGTCACGAGCCACGAGGCCTTTGGGCTGGGCGTCTATAGCGTCTTTCGCCATCCGGACGTCAGACTCACCCGGGCCATCGAGGTTCCCAGCACTCCTGGCGTGCGCTTCCACCACATGATCACAGTGGCGCTGGGAAATCTCGGCTCAATCGATAACGTAATCAACGACACCGGTGGGGCGACGCAGATGAAGCCGCGCGTCACACCGCAGCTGACTCGTTATCCCTGACAAGCGCTCGCAAGGCGTGCTTCCAATATTAGATTGGCCGTATCAGCCAGCAACCGCTTCTGTGAACTTCCGACGCACCTTATTCGATTTGCAGGGGATAGGTGTAAGGGGCGTCTTCCCCCTGGAGTTGAGTCGACAAGACGTAGTTGCCCGGTGCTGCGCTTCGGAGGTCGAGAGACACGGCGACCACAGTCCGTGGATCGGATCCTACCGCGGTCGCTGTTGCGCACGCCACGCGATTGTGGCCGTTCCCAGCGGCTGCAACCATGATGGAGTAGGCACCAGGTGGGCTTAGACGAGGAAGGACAAGTTCCAGGTTTACGAGCGCGGCGGGAAGATGGAGTGGAGGGTTGCTCGCTGGCTGGTCCCCGCGGTAGGTTCCATACTGCGAAAGGTCAAGGGTACGATGAAGCTCGGCCGACTGAACCTGCACAACTGCCGGATGTTTCCGGTTCCAGGCATTGGCGACAACAAACCCGACCAGCAAACATACCAGTCCCATCGCCGCCACAGCAGCGTAGCGAAAGCTCAGAGAAGCCCGGGCCGGACGAGTTGCGCGGAATTGAAGCAGGCGCCCCAGACAGTAGTTGCAGGATGTGACATGATCTACACGCCGATCGGAAAGAGAAACATTCGTGGGATGTTCTGCATAGGATTTCAGAAAGGCATCGTCAACACACTCCGGAGTCTTGTCTCCACTTGGCTGTCTACGGGTATAGGATTCAACCTGTCTAAGGAACCATTCTTCAGAGTTTAATTTTTTCTTGATCACTGTCCTCTCGCTCATCAGAGCTAGGCCTATCAGAAGAGGGGACCAAAAGTCCACGAAGCTCTTTCTGGTAGGACCGTCGAACCGTTGCATGACTGGCGTCCAGAGCGTCCGCGATCTGCCGCCAACTGTGCCCGGCCAGCCGCCAATAAGTAATTTTCCTCGAGCGTTCGCTCATGCGTCCGAGCACCTGACCACTGTACGCCGTCTGATCTGCTTCAGATTGGGAGGAAAGTGCAGTTGCCAGGATCTCGAGGTCGTCGAGGGAACCACAAAATATTTCGCGGTTGTTCCGGACACGTTGTTTGGAGAGCCTTTTCAGGACACTCACGATTTTGTAGAAGAGCTGGGTGGGTGTTCGCTCGCCCTGGAAACGCTCATAGTATTGCTCGGTATTCGAAACCGCTGCGTTCATCAGGTCGTACGCCGCGTGAATATCGTGCAGATAACGAGTAGCGCAATAAAGAGCGTACGGCCAGGCTAAACGACAAAGTCGACGAAACAACTCGTCCACGGCCGGATTCGGGGAGCCCAGATACCAGTACTCACTGGAGGGGAGAGGCAACCTTGAGTCCATTAGAGCCCTCTGCGACGGAATAAACAGCTCAGCAAGTTACAGCAATACGTCAATGGATTGTAACAATGACCGAGACTTATCGAGCTGCTGAAAAATGAAATTTTTCTTTGCGCAAATGATCCAAACGCCATTGAAAAATGCCTTATATCAGTATGGGACGAACAGGCGACGCCAGCGTTCCTACCTGACCACTGGGCCGGCTCTCAGCGGAATCACAAGAAATACGTAGTAAAAAATCTCTATACCCCTCTTCTTTTCTGGCTGGTTGTGTGTATATGGAAGACTGAGGTGCGGTATGGCTACAAAAGATGTGCCTCCCAGGAAGCCCAGAAGGTACCTGTGGCCCGAGGAGGCTGTGAACATCGCGCAGAAGAAGCAGCATCCGGTCCGGCTATGCGAAGAACTGATAGCTCTGACCGGTTACGACAAAGCTGCTTGCTGGCGGTTCTTGAAGAAACACGGCGTCGAGAGACCTGGGTCAGGGTCCAGACGGACGTTCGATCCGACTACCGTTGAATCGATCATCGAATATGTGTCGGAGCACGGTGTACGGGCCGCTTCCCAACGCTTCCACTGTGAAGCCAAGTCGCTGTACAACCTGATCCACCGGAGGGGCTACACACACTATGGCAAAGACCTATTCAGCCTGCGCCAGATCTGCGCACATTTCGGTGTGCGATACAGCAAAGTCATGAGCTGGATCGAACAGGGGCTTCTCAAGGCAAAGCGTGAGCAAACGCGCACGGGCAGACCCACATATTCGATAGAGTTTGAGTCTCTGCAGAAGTTCTGCAAGGAACACCGGAACCTTTTGATTACTCGCCGCTGGCCACCGCAACGGATACGGTTCCTGGAGGAGTACGTGTTTGCTCCGAAGTATGCGGAATTGCTGCGGACCCGCGAAAGCAAGCGTGAGAATAGTGCGTTTGATCGTGGTGAATACTTAGACCCCGATGAAGACTTTCAACGCAGAGCTTGATCGCACATCTCGCGCACGCCGCATCCAGAGTAGCGGCCGCGTTGGTTGTGATTGCGTTCCGCCTGCTTTGCCAGGCGAGCTTCTTGAACTGCCGCAATCGTGTTCATGAGCCATTTTCGATTGGAGTCTGTAAACTCCACACGTCGAACTTGCTGACCTGACCAGGCCATACGGAACCGGTTCCTTCAGCTGTTCTTCAACGAGGGCACAATAGGCCAGGTTCTGAATCATGTGGTTGGGATAGACCTCGCCTCGCGCCGGTGGCCGCTTCGATTTTTTCAATTCGACCGGCACAATCCCATCTGCCGTTCGGATGAGGCAGTCTGGTTTTCCGGAGATACCCAGCTCCAGAGACCGCAGATCATGGGCTGCGAATGGCTGTCCGGCGAGATCCTGACAGAACACCTCGCCAGCCGGTATTCCGGTCCTCTTACGGGACCGCTCGCTCAACTAAAAGAACAGGAGAGCCAGCACAATCGCTGTCGAGGCCATCAGAAGCACTGTCATTTCGCCCACCCCAGCCAACAGAACACAATGAGAATAATCGCCAGCATGAGCGCGGCAAAACCTGCCCATCGATAGCTGTCACCACGAGCGAGCGATTTACCCTGCTCGATATGCCATGCACTTGCCTCGGCTTGCAGTTCGCGAGCCATAGGCGATACCTCGGCACCATCGAGGTACTTCAGATGCCATGCTTTCGAGCAGTAGACGAACTCTGCCAATTCGGTGGCGCGAATGAGTTTTTGTTTCATCAAGGCCTCGTGCTGGAGCAATGAGACCAGTTTTTGGCGGTTGGAGCAAACGAGCGAAATGCGATCGATGAATACTGACATCGCGACGTCGCACATAGGCAAACTCGCAATCAAAAGGAGGGCGACTGGCTAAACCGTTAAACGAGAAAAAGCGTGTACCTCACTTTTGTAACGAACATTTCACGAGGTCGACACTTACGATGCCGCCTACGGTTGGAGGCGAGCCTCCATTGCCAGATGGACTTGGCTTGGGTGTTTATCTAGTTGGAAGATGTAATTGGAATTGTGTGCGTCGCTGTTTACGATTCTCGAGCGGGCTTTCTCCGACGAGGATTCATGAGTGTGTTGACTTTTAAGTCGCCAGCAACGGCCAGATGGAACAGGGCTACCCGGGGAGGATGCATCCCGGCGATTTCGCTAACCACGGTCCTTCGGGAGGGTGCCCAGGACACAGGAGCCTCAGAGTCCAATGTTGGAATCGTTGGCGGTACGGCGGAGGATGTGAATGGCGCTTGTTCCGGGTTTGAGTTCCGCAATCTTACATTGAGTGTCCCATACCAAGTTACGGCAACTACGATCGCGTCGCGCTCTTCGGTCGCAACGTGACGCAAATGCACGGTGCGCGGATCGTGTACTCCCGGGAGGGTACCGTCGCGGTCATGAATCTTCGGGCACCCCAACGGGGTAGCGGTAAGACTGTGATTGGCAATTCTGTCCTAACGTTGCGCCCGCACGGGGAGCACCCATGAATGAAATCGTTCGGCTCTTAACAATGCATGGATATTGGCTGCTGTTCCTTTGTGTCCTGGGCCGCCAGGCCTGTCTGCCCATACCTGCCAATCTATTTGTGCTCGCCGCTGGCGCGCTTGCTGGCTTTGGCAAAATGAGTGTCATTGAAATTATCGCGTTCTCGGTCTTGGCATTTGTTGTTGCCGATCTGGCCTGGTATGAGGTTGGCAAACGACACGGCGGCAAAGCGCTCCATTTTATTCGCAAGGCAACGAGGAACCAACATTCCCAGATAGATAGATTGGCTGAAGTATTCGCCCGTCACGGAGCGAAGGTGCTTCTTTTCTCAAAGTTCATGTTGGGGCTGGACGCTCTAGCAGCCCCTGCGTCGGGTTTCTATCGAATAAAGCCTTCATCATTTCTCCTGTTCGATGCTTTCGGAGCGGCTCTCTGGACGTCCGTCTACGTAGCGCTGGGATATATCTTCAGGATCCAACTAAATCGCGTCGCGGCATATTCGAAGCAGATCGGTGTTGCGACGGTGTGGACGAGCGTGGTATTGCTTGGCGTTTTCGTCATCCGTAGACTGATCCGTCATTATCGCCTGCTCAGTGCCTGCCGCATATCGCAGATAACCGCCGATCAGCTAGCGTGCAAGCTTATCGCCGGTGAAAGTATAGTGATTCTCGATCTGCAAAGATGCGCGCGGAATGCCCAGTGGCCAATAGCCATTCCCGGTGCGATTCGGTGCGACCGTCATCAGTTCGACCAGCTGGCAGACCAATATCGGACGTTGGATTCAGAAACTAAACAAGCCGTAGTCGTCTACTGTTCAACTCCCGACGAACACGTGAGCATCCGCACAGCCTGGACATTGCGACGAAATGGCTGCCAACATGTCTGGGTTCTCGCTGGGGGTCTTCAGGAATGGCGAAGCAGAGGCTTTCCAGTCACACGGAGTGAGCCGGTGTTACAGTCTCTGGAGTGGGAAGTATATGTGCTGCGCGAGGTGTTTCAGTACTCCAGTGAACGCAGCGCTACCCTTCTAGACTCGACCAGCGACAATGTTGATGAAGTGCTCAAACGAACTCGTGAACGTCTAGGCGCACAGAAGATTGCGTGGCCGACCCTGCTCGAGCCGTGCGGTGTGGGAAAACTACAGCCAGTCGATCCATGAAATATCCATGAGGTATTGTGATGCCCGGCGACCTATGACAATCAAAGCCGCTCGATGCTTCAGACCGATTTGATTTCCCGTTCTGTTTGATACCGGTTTTGAGTGGAGGACACGTTGAACTGTACCGATGTTTTCCAATGGGGTGTGGGAGAATTCGTCTCGCATAGATGTGTAGCATGTTTGTAGTCGATAGCTTCGCGAAGTCTCTGTCCATATGAATACACCCGGCCCCGTGATTGCTCCTCCGTCTTCATCCGGTCCAACAGACGCTGCCAAACGCCTCTTACCCTGGCTCGTTGCAGTCGCCTTTTTCATGGAGTCGCTGGACACCACGATTCTGAATACGGCAGTGCCCGCCATTTCCGCAGCCCTCGGCGTTTCCCCGCTTAGCATGAAGGCGGTATTGGCGAGCTACACACTGAGTCTGGCGGTCTTCATTCCAATCAGCGGCTGGATGGCTGACCGGTTCGGAACCCGGCGAGTATTCGCATCGGCAATCGGTCTGTTTACCCTGGGCTCCCTTCTTTGCGGAATATCGGGCAACATCCATCTCCTGGTAGCGTGTCGCATCCTGCAAGGTTGTGGCGGGGCCATGATGGTACCGGTTGGTCGCCTTACCCTGGTCCGAACATTCGCCAAGTCAGAACTTTTGCGCACCATGAGCTTTGTTTCCATCCCAGCTTTAGTTGCTCCCATGCTCGGACCCATCGCCGGAGGACTCATTGTCGGGTACCTTCATTGGCGCTTCATCTTCTTCCTCAATATTCCCATTGGACTAGCAGGCTTGATCCTTGTCTATATTCATTTGCCCGACTACCGCGAAGAGAAAACCCATCCTCTCGATGTCGTCGGGCTCATCCTGTTCGGTTCAGGAATCGCCTTACTTTCTTATGTGCTGGAGATATTCGGCGAGCACACTTTGAGTTCACGGGAGATGTCAGGGCTACTTGCGCTATCTCTTGCTTTGCTTGCGGGGTATGGAATCCATGCCAACAAACTTCCGTTCCCTTTGTTGCAGCTGAGATTATTCAGCATTCGTACCTTCCGGACCGCGGTAAGCGGCAGCTTCTTCACTCGTCTGGGTATAGGTGGAGTTCCATTCCTCCTCCCACTCCTTTATCAGGTCGGACTCGGTTTCACTCCGATTCAATCCGGTCTGCTTGTCATGCCCCAGGCGATTGCCGCAATGAGTATGAAAACGATCATGCCACGGCTTCTGAGCCGCGTCGGATATCGTGGCGTACTCATCTCCAATACTGTGATTCTCGGCATTCTTTTGATGGTGTTTGCGACTATCGGTATCCGCACACCCGTTTGGGTTATCGTATTGCAGGCTTTTCTGTATGGAGCATTCACGTCATTGCAATACACGAGCATGAATACGCTCGTCTACGCCGACATTACGGAGAAGGACACCAGCAGTGCGAGTTCCATCGCAAGCACCATGCAGCAGATGTCGATCAGCTTCGGCGTAGCGGCAGCAGGACTAACCACAGCATTTTTTATTCCCCGTAACCACTCAAATCCAACCGAAATGATCCAAGGGATCCATAAGGCTCTCATAGCGCTTGGAATACTGACTGTCGTATCGGCGATTGTCTTCCGGAGTCTAAAGAGCGAAGACGGGGATGATGTGAGTCAGCACAAAGTTCTTCACCCGGGTGGATGACGTCTCCTGCGCTCTCGACAAGTAAGACAACGATGACTTGGAAGCCTTTCCACGTTCTTCGTCAAAAAGATTTTCTCCTTTTACATCAATTAGTTAGCTAGCGGCCTGCACTGCTACCAGGGCAGGAACGGGTGACGTCCATAGGTAGGCATAGGCGAATATAAAGCGAATACTTACCCTCATGCCCTCCACCTCCACAATCCGGACCCAGATCGAAGTAGCGCTTGCCCATAAGATCCCGTCCGCACTGACTCCGGCACCAAAGATGATCCGGCCGGTGGCAGAAACTGGCATTGAAGACCTGGACAATCTCCTGCAAGGCGGCCTACCCATTGGGGCCGTAAGCGAGTTGGTCGGGCCAGAGTGTTCAGGTCGGACAGACATTGCTCTTTCGTTTGTGGCGCACCTGACCCAGACATCCAAGGTCTGCGCCTGGATCGACGCTTCGAATAACTTTGACCCGGTGTCCGCCGCTGCAGCGGGAGTCGATCTTGCGCGGCTCTTATGGGTCCGCTGTGGTGGAGTACGGGAGACAGTGAAACGCCCGACGCGCAACTTCGTTTTACCAGACAAGTACCTCGTTCCGCGTCCTGCAAAGCAAGGTTTGCACGGTGGAGGATTTGGTTCGCATCCCCGTTGCGAAGCAAAGGGGTTGTCCGGTGCCGTGAGTGGTTTGCTCAATCCACAATCCTTCGCGCCGCGTTGTGCAGAGCCGCAACGGAGGGTGAGAGAAGAAGGGCCGAGCTTTATCGCAAGCGATGAACCAGCAGTCGTCGCTTCTCGACGTTACTCTCCAACCTCTAAACCATGGGCACGCATTGAACAGGCATTGGGAACCGCAGACCTGCTTTTACAGGGCGGCGGCTTTAGTGCAGTCGTGCTGGATATGGCAAGTCTCGCCCCGGAGTTTGTCTCACGCATCCAGCTCTCGACCTGGTTTCGCTATCGAGCGGCAGCGGAGCGAACGCAATCAAGCGTTCTTCTCCTCACGCAGTATGCGTGTGCAAAGAGTAGCGCCGAACTACTTCTTCACCTCCAGCCTGCGGAAGCGATCGGCGATGAAGCCACCGTATTTACAGGAATACAACCTCATGTTGAGGTCACACGGCGACGTTTCGCGCCGAACACAGGCAATGTTGTTCCATTGCGTAAGCCACCGCAGAACGCCAGCGGAGCTACCTGGCAGTGTCGAACCGCATGGTCAGGTGCACGATGACAAAGCCAACGGAACTCTATGCGTGTCTCTATGCGAAAGAATTTCCAGCGCAATCGCTTTTACGGCTTCGCCCAGAGCTGCACAGTAAGCCTTGTGTGGTCATAGAGGGTGAAGCACCGTCGCAATATGTCTGCTCTCTGAATACAAAGGCGCGGCTTGCGGGCCTGGCTCGCGGCATGACCCGAGTCGAAGTCGAGACGTTCTCGGAGCCGGTAGTTCTGTCGCGTTCGGTTCAAACGGAGACGGTCACAAGGTCGATACTCCTCGAATGCGCAGGTGCGTTTTCACCGAGGATAGAAGATCACAAGGAAGATGCAGCTCTACTCTGCGGCATCGATATCGCCGGCACAAAGAGTTTGTTTGGACCTCCTGAACTGCTGGCGCAGAGCCTGCTCCAGCGTGTTAGGTCGCTCGGCATATCAGCGCGAGTCGTCGTCAGCGACAACTTTCATACAGCAGCCTGCCTGGCAAAGGGTCCGATGGCACGTTCAGCTATTCAGATCATTTCTTCGCAGAGTAAGGCCGAAGCCTTATCCGGCCTGCCATTGACTGTTCTCGATCTTACGGATATCCAGACAGAAACGTTCGCTCTATGGGGCATTCGAACGTTGGGTAATCTGGCAGCTCTTCCCGAAAAAGAGCTGAGCGCTCGTATGGGACAGGATGGCAAACGTCTCCGGCAACTGGCACGCGGCGAACATCCTCATCTCTTCCAGCCTGCAGAGCCGCCATTCACCCTCGACGAGCAGATGGGTCGTAATACTCGTTGTATTTGGGGCAGCGATTGACGTGGTCGTAGAAGGTCTTCGCCTGCGGCCCGGTCGCCCCTTCGGGGATATCTGGGAAGAACCTAACGAGAGTTGGGTCCGCAGCATCATACCGGTTTCACATGCCGGAGGATCGAAGTCCTTACCGGGCTCGGTCTTCATCCATATCGAATTGAAGCTGTCTTGGCCCATTGAATATACGATTTCAATTTCTGCAGCTACCAGAATATTTTGTGGCGTATGCTCCAAAAGCCCACGTAAGCGATAGCGGCGAAAATCAGGACGCCTGTCGCTACTTCCTTTAGCATTGGAAATTCCTCAGCCAAAGAGTACTCCTTCCGTTGCAATAGATGCTTGCCGGACACATTCTTTCAGGCGATAGATCCTCTGCAAAGTTCGTCAGGATAGGTATTTCCCGGCGTTATAAACTACACCCTCTAGTGGCTCTTGCCATTTTTGATCGAGAACACCGTCGATCTTCAAACGGCTGATGCCGCTTGTCTTCCAGGTCTCTTCGATAGTTGGCGAATAGATGGTGAGTTCGAACATCGACATTTTCCTCTGCGCTCGCTCGGGTGACATGCGGTCATATTCGTTGTGCAACTCGTCCTTGATCCATTGGGCCAGGCTCCGAATTTCAGCCTGCGCCTCAACAGAGAGGGGCTTCGACTCAAGCAGCTTCAGAGCTTGAGTTCCTTTGTCTTTGATCGTTTGCAGTCGTTGCAGAATTTCCGTGCGTGTCATGATCGTCTCAGTTATCGGTCAGGGAAGAAAACTTTTTTCACCATGGTATCTCGCGACAAAGGCGTTCGCGAGCCTTTCCGCTCGTCAGCGGACAACAGTTCTTTCAGGTGATCTGATCAGTCCGCGTGCCAATCTTGGGAGGCCTCTGAACCGGATCGTCAATAGCAAACAACACGCTCTCATCATTTCGAAAGCGTAGCACTAGGGGCGTTACTGTTTCCTCCTCCTGGTTCAAGTCGATTGGAATGGCCGGGGATCTCGCGACCCTTGCGACTGGTTCTACTTTGACATCTTTCCTGTTTCCTGTTCGGGGATCAGTTCGGCCTGCTCTGGTAGGGTTGATCGTTTCAAAGTCAGTGCCACATTGTGTGCCAGGTTGTGGGTAGCACGCAAATTGCCCCCGATAAACCGGACATTGCCATCGACAACATTCTCCAGCACGACGTGGCCCTCACGTGTGGCCAACTGAATGCGAACGTTCAGTTTGGTCGCTCCATTCACGGTCGTGACAGCCCGTCGAGTTTCGCTGCCCGGCGTATATTTTTGCACTGTTGTCTTCAGAATCAAGAGACTGGGAACATCGTTCGCGTTGCGATCCCCGCTGCGGAACAACTGTTTGAACTGCTTAGTTTTGGCTAGTTCTTCCAGGAGATTCTCATAGATGGCGGCTCCGAAGGATGGATCAAGGCCGACGTCGCCGGGATCCACTCGATCGACCTGCACGCTCCATGGCTGGGCGCCTCCGGCTTTTTCAACTGTGGAGGATTTCGCAAGCGCAGTTGAGACGAATAGCTGAAGCTGCAACGCGCCGAGCAACAGGAGGAGAGCCGCAAGTACTCCGCGCTGCTTGTTTGGCCGGTAGAAGGCGGGCGGTCTAAACGTGGTCTTCGTTGCGACAAGGGAAGAGTCTCTATTTGTTTTCATGTCTGACCTCGGGAGTGCTTTGCGTGGTGGCTCGATCGTCCAGGGACGGGACGTGCGCGCCGTTGGCGACGAGGTCCTTCTTGAAGGTTTGCCCTTGCCCTTTGTCCAGTTGGAATATGGCACCGTGAAAACCACCGTTGTTATCAAGGTATTCAACTGTGAGGAAGTCATATTTTCTATGTGCGAAGAGGCTCACCACCCGCCCTCCACCATAAGGAGCTGCAGTTTTGACCAGCGTCATGGTCGTGCCGCCTACCTGCTTATCTTCATCCTCGACAAAGATGTCCTGAATGGAGCTTATGTTCACCTGGACAGTCGCACTTCCATCCCTTTGAAATTGCACAGCGTGACTCTGAATTCTTAACTCTCCGGTGGCGTTATGCCGCGCACCTTCAAAGCCTAGGACATGCGTGACATGAATCGCCGGCCCTGGGACCGAACTTTGTGCTTCGCTCTGAGTCTGGCCTATCGATCCCACGCACAACGAGAGGAGGAAAGTCAGGCAAGATAATCCGCGCTCAATCTGAAGAGAAGTAACCGGCGTCTGCCTGGACGGTGTGGAATTACGATTCATAATTTCCCCTTTTAGCGAGACGCGCCGCAGATTGTGCCGTCTGCGGGTGTCATCTCCTTTAGAGCATTCAGAGTTGCAAATTCCGAGCGAGTAAGAGGGCGACTTCCGGCATTCGACCGCGAACAGGATTCATATGCAGCCGTAGATAATTTGGGCTCCGCCACTGAGTGATAGTAGCAACCTTGAGTGACCGGATAAATTACATATTTCTTGTAGTGGATTCGCTTTCGCGACCGTGATTGTCCTGACGGCGAGCGAAATCGCCGACATTGATCCGAAGGGCAATCGGCATGGCGGAACAGGATCCGGAAATTGAATCACGCTGTCCGCGGTTGGCCTGCTGAGACTGAATCCTGTTTCTCTCAAATTTAAACGCCAGATTTCGTAATGGCGGATTATTCCTACCCCAAGAGTGAACGCGGACAGCAGTGGACAGGCAATAATCGAGTTCTGAAGGAGACGCTGGTGCAGATGACTATATCTTGGGCTATATTGGCCGCTCAGCTCATGAGCATAGAACAGAGGGGCCATTTCTGGCGTTCTTCACTGTTACCTCAACACTGTCTCTTTGTTTCATGACATGTATGTCGAGTGAAGAGTCGCCGATCTGTAAGTTGATGATGCGGACCTCATTCAAAAAATCGGGTAATGTAGGCCGGACAAGTTTTACCTGTTTTCCTATGCCATCCACCTGAATTCCCAGGCACGCCTGGAAAAGGAGGAACATTGAAGCCGCCGACCAGGACTGTGGCGCACAGGCAACGGGATAGAGCACCGGCCCTTCCCCGTCCTCTTTCGAGAACCCGCAAAAAAGCTCGGGCATACGGTGTAGATCGAAATATATCGCTGCGTCAAACATGCCGCTAAAAACAAGGTTGGCCTGCTGTGTAAGCTCGTATCTAGCCATGCCATGTGCGATGAGAGCATTATCATGCGGCCACACACTCCCATTGTGATAAGCCATCGGATTGAATCGCGATTCTGCACTTGAGATCGTTCTAATGCCCCAGCCAGAGTAGGATTCGACCGCAAGCAATGTTTGAGCGACACGTTCCGCGCGTTCCTGAGTGGCGATCCCTGCAAAGAGAGAATGTCCCGCATTGGAACTAACGACACAGCAGCGTCGCTTCTCTCCGTCGAGTGCCATTGCGTAAGTTGAGAGCTCTTCACACCAGAATGACTCATTGAAGATTGAGCGAAGGGTCTCAGCCCGTCTTACGAATAGGCTTGCTTCGGTACTGTGTCCGAGAACCTCCGCCAGCATGCCAGCGGCCTTGTAGGCAGCATAGGCATATCCTTGGACCTCACACATCGCAATCGCACCTTGCGCAGGCGTGCCGTCGTGATGGAAGACCGCATCATCCGAATCCTTCCATCCTTGATGAATCAGCCCCGTGTCACAATGGCGTTCGTATTCCAGAAAACCATCCCCATCCTTGTCGCCGAATGTTGTCATCCACTCCAGGGCAGAAAGAATATTGGGCCAAACGGTCTTAACAAAAGCGATATCGCCGGTGCGTTCATAGTAGGCACCCACGAGGGCCACGAACAGCGGCGTCGCATCAGCGCTGCCGTAGTAACGCCCGAAAGGCATCTCTTTGAGCGCCGCCATCTCTCCACTGCGCGTCTCATGGACTATCTTTCCCGGTTCCGCGTCCTGCTCTGGAATAACGTCCACCGCCTGGGTGGTGGCGAGATAGGCGAGAACTCCTTTTGCAACATCAGGTTGCATCCAGAGACATTCCCAGGCGGTGATGATCCCGTCCCTGCCAAAAGGTGTGTTGAACCACGGCACACCGGCATAGGGATAGGGCCCTGTCGGAAGCGGCGTGATCATCATATGAATATCGGACAGGGAGCGATTGACCCAAGCATTGAACTGTCCATTTGACGATTGCAGGTAACATGAGCTGGCTTTGTCCTGTTCGACCTCCATCGCTACGCGGGCGCGGGCCTGACTGAGCCTAAGAGGTGGCATGTAACTGCGGCGCGCCCGTTTGCAGGCCACGGTTACAAGGACTCTCTGGGTTTCGCGTGAGAGAAGGGATATCCGAAAGTCTGCGCGAGACTCGCTTATCTCGGCCGGGTGAGGTGTGAATGTGATCGCCGTCGTTCGCCGCTCGATGTCAAGCCCCAGGTAGCTTAGGGAGACTTTGTTCTCTATAACGCACGGTGTCATGTACTTTCCACGACCTTTTCTGGTCATTCCGCGCACTTCGTAAATGTCCCTATAGTCCGCAGCAAAATGGATTGAAAGATTCGTATCAACGGATTGAAAGGAATAATTCTCAAGTTGAATCTCCAGGTAGCACACCGAATCGAGGAGGAATGTTTTCCTGGAGATGTGAAGCGAGTTTGCAGAAAGTTGCAGTTGGCCGTCGACAAACCAATCTGGGTTCGTGAGTGTAACGATAAGTTGATCGTTGTCATCGCGCACTGTCGACCCAAGAAGCAACGGCCGGAATCCGTTCAGATCCAGTTTCAGGCATGAGAGGAAGCGAGTCCCGTCATAGTACAAACCTTCCTCTCCGGCCTCAATCGGACGAATATCTCCGTAGTGGTCAAACACAGCGAAAGTGTCACCGTGTTTGAGCGATCGGACACGGTCGGCGGTTCGCTCAGCACTGACGATATGCTGAGCGTCATCATTTTGCTTTCGCATATTGGTTTCTGGATAATTTCGCAAATCATCCCTATCGCAACCGACCAGCACCTTCATTGCGTTGCCTCTATTACGTCCGAATGAGTTCTGACAGTATGAGCCGCATTCCGAGTGAGTCTTTGGTATATGCGCAGATAGTCGGTCGCCATCCTTTCCGCGCGGAAATGAGCTTCGAAAACCTCTCTGCAATCTTGCCGGCGGATCGCTCCAAGCTGGGGCACGCACCGGACGGCACTTTCAATATCGTCAACAACAAACCCCGTCAGCCCATGTCTCACGATCTCCGGCACTGAACCCTTTCGCCACGCGATGACCGGCGTACCGCAGGCCATTGCCTCGATCATGACAAGGCGCCGAACGGCTCGGGCCAATCCACTGGAAACAGCAACGCCTTTGCTTCTCCAAGGAATGTGTCCTTCTCTATTCCGCCAACCTCTCCAATAAACTCCACGAAGGACGCATTCTTGTGCAGCAGGGGCTGAATGACTTGCTGGAAGTAGCTGCGGTCTTCGTCATAGATCTTTGCTGCTACTTTTAATGGGATGCCAGTGCGTCTTGCGACCTCGACGGCGCGTTCGAGCCCCTTTTCTGGAGAGATGCGCCCGAGAAAGGCAAAATATTCGTCTGGTTGCGCCCGGAATGCATGGAGCGTCTCCGGTAGACCGTGATAAACGGTACCTTGCCAGTTTGCTCCGGGAATCTCTGCTCGCTGACCGTTCGAGATAGAGACGAATGGCACGTCAATGTAATCCGCTAGCAGGTCGCGCAGGTCGTGGCCGTGGACGAAACCATGCAACGTAGTCACGGTTGGACAGGCGCAGTGCCTGACCATGGGAAGATGAATGTAGTCACAGTGGAAATGAATGATGTCGAACCGGGATACATCCCTAAAGACAAGTTCCATCATGTGCACATGATGCGGCAAGGTTTCGCGGCACTCCTTATCTTGCCAAAGCGCCTTTTGACATACAGGTACGAGATTCGCCCTCGTCTCCGAATCGGCGCTGGCGAATAGGGTTACTTCATGCCCTTGGTCGACCAGTTCTTCAGTAAGCCATGAGACGACCCGTTCGGTCCCTCCATAAAGCTTTGGGGGTACGCTTTCAAAGAGTGGTGCCACCTGTGCAATTCGCATCCTTACCCTCAACTATCGTGATGCGCGACCTAGATGAAGCATCGGGAGACCATTGCGGACCTTCTGGAAGTAGCAGATCTCCACCAGCGTTGGCCAAAGCTCGATCGACGCCTTGATAACTGCGATCGCGTCGTCGACGATGCGCAAAAGATTGTGCTGAAAGAAATCCGGCTCGAATCCATAAAACGCTTTGTCAAGGTTGGCTGCGAAGAGCCGGAGGGCGTCGATGCGATCCTGGCTATTCGCTGTCTCGGCTGCATGCAAAGCGCGCCGATGAAGGCTGGTGATCTTCTCCAGTATCTCTTCCGCATCGGAAGCGGTCACTTCTCCCGTGTAATCGAAGCTGATGCCAAGGTCATCAACATTCGAGAGAGAGGCTTTGATCTTTCTCTTGAGTAAATTGGCTATCTCTTCGTTAAGTACCTCGGAGGCTGGCGGGTTGCGCATGTAATTGCTCTTCGTGTGGTGCTGTGCGGCGTCAACATGGGCCGCCACGATACCCTCCTGCTGTATCCATAGCCGATAGATGTAATCTTCAAAACGCAGTCGTGTGGGGAAGAAGGGTGGCAGTCCAAAGGTGTTGTCGTAACCGGCTACCCCGCAGTCCATTCGCCAGTTCTTGTTTGTCACAGCCGGGCGGAAATTTACCAGAACATACAGGTCTCTTAGATCGTCGATATTGATCTGCTGGCCATCATTCAAGAACATGTCTACAAAATCGATAGCATCGATATCGTTCGTCCCTGAACGAAACGTCTGTGCGATCTTTACAACCGCATCGTCCGCAACCTTTCCCCGTTGCAGGATCATGGTGTTGTTGTCTGCAAGTCCCTTGGAGGCGTTCGTCTCCAGATCCATGGCGGTATCGATCAGGAGTTCACCCCGCTCGTAGTTTTCAGGAACCTCCGAGACGGGCTTCCCAAGAACATCGAAGAAAGCGGACATCATATCGAACGACTTTCTTACATAACCATTCTTGCCGAGCTTGTGAAGCCGCCCCCGACTGATCTCGTTGTTCTCAAGAGATTCCGGGCTGTCCTCCATCAGGGAGTAAGGGCGCATGTCATCGTCGGAACTCACCATCAGACCACCCAGGGAGTACATCAGGGTGTAGTTTCGATTGCCACCGTAGCTGGGACGGAAGAGATTCTTGACCAGGGGCTCTAGTCTCTTATTTCGCAGGCGGGAGTTTACGTAGGCGAGGAACTCTTCTTTTTGGCGTGGTCCAACGTAGAAGAGATCAGATCTGGTTTTTATCTGATCGAGATGAGTGAAGTATTTCTCAACATTCGTGGGGGTGGAATCGTCAAAGACGATCATTTGAGGAGAGTGACCATTTCGCCAGAAGTGCTCATCATACTCGTGGATTGTTTCACTCACATCGCGCAATCGGTGCGTCGGAACAACAAAGTAAGTATCTGGATCATTCATATGGTAAAGGGGATTTTTCGTGGGAGGCCGCAGAGTGGGATCGCCCATCTGTACTCATTCCGGCTGGGTTGAGCATTCAATGAAAAGTGTTGCGAGCAGCCACTCATGATTCTCTGATCCTAAAAGACGACTCATAAAGTTGGCGTAAAGATTCACGAGGGATTCCGTTAAGGTCTGTAGGTCTTCTGTTCGCCATCAGAAGCCAGTTCTTTCAATCAGGAGATAAGGTTAATGTGCGACAAGAAAACCAGCTCGATCGTTGTTCACTCCAAAGGCACAACATTCTGGCTGAAGCGGATTTGACCACGGTCTTGATAGCAGCTTGACGACACTCCGAACGATGAAGAACCCACCCTTCACGATAAGACTGCGAAGGATGGGGCCGCCACCCGGTTGAGTTTGTTAGTCGCTTACTGGTCGTTGCCTTCGGTCAGGTCCGTGGTAGCGGGTTTGAGGTAACCGAAGAGGCCACCGGTGCCTTTGTTGGGGCCTGCGGTGAAGTAAAGCTCGGAACCGGGAGCGCCAGCGGGATCGTAGCTGCCGGCTGCGGAGTTGTTGGCTGGGCTGATATCCCAGAGGCCGTTGATAGCGATGGTGTTTCCGTTGGCGTCCTGCAACAGGCCTTTGAACTGTCCGGTGACCAGGTCATATATTGCGATGGTTCCGCTGCCTTCGGTGGTGCCTCCACCGGCGAACTGACCGATAAGGAGAGTGTGACTGACAGCGCCGAAGTCCTGCGGGGCGAGGGCTACTCCCCAGGGAGCGTTGAGCCAATCGCCATGCTCGAGGCGCTGGATAAGACGCCCCTTGGCGGTGAAGATGTCGACATAGCCAAGGCCTGGGCCGTCGGTTTCGAAAGGCTGACCCCGTTGGTGGAGAACATAGGTGACGACAATGTTGTTACCGATGGTCTGGACGTTGAACGGAACGTCGTTGCGGGGCAGGAAACGATCGGCGAAGGCTTTATTGTTATCGCCGTTGTCGTTTTGATTGCGGTTGTCATTGCGGTTGCCGTTGTTTTGATCCTGATCGTTCGGGTTGAGAGTTACGCGGTGAAAGTTGGTGTCGTAGACGTCGACGCGGCCGTTGGTGAAGTTGGCTGCGTAGAGGTAGCGGTTCCCGTCGACGAGGGCGCTGGTGAGACCGGTGTAGCTGGATCCATCGGTCGTTTTGACGGCGATGACGGCATTGACGGAGGGAGCAGCAGCACCGGGCGCGATGCCGACGTTAGGGTTCCACCCGGTGATTGCGCCGTCGAGGGTAGCGAAGAGAAAGCTGGAGGCAAAACCGCCCGGGAGGACGAAGTCGGTGGTGACGCTGTTGAAGATTGTTCAGGTGGGAGTGCCGGCGGGGAAGGTTTTGTTGTTGGGATCGACCTTGGGAATGGTGACGATCAGGGAATTTTTGACGCCGGCTCCGTTGAAGAGGGTGCTGAGACCGGTGCCGTTATCGGAGATCCACCAGGGGCTGGAGGAGCTGCGGGACAGGCCCCAGGGGTTGATGAGAGTCGGGTCTGTGACCGGAGCGATGCCGGAGGTGTTGGAGACGAGATTGACTTGGGTGTAGTGCTGTCCGGAGGCGACAGCGGACAGTGACAAGGCCAGCGATATCCCGCTGGTCACGCGCAGAAACGTCTTCATAGCAAGCTCTCCTGAGGCTGTGGGTCCCCGCAGATTTAGTACCGATCAAGCCCGGGGTGGCCCGGTGCCGGAAGGTGGAATTAAGCAGCAGGCGGGGAGGAACTGCGCTTGGAAATCCTCAGCAAGCATAGTAAAGTCCGCGCAGCTTGGTGTCACGACCGTGTCAGTGTCTCGTAATCAATTGTGAAAAGGTAGGATGGGCGTTTTGGTTGCTTCGAGACTGTTGCAGCTTGAAGAATTTCGTGGACAGATGCGTCAATGGACTGAGCAAAAAGAGACGTGGGATGCAGCACTACCATCCTTAAATTGTTAGTTGATCAACGAAGTGACCATCCACGGTGATATTGGTGACGAGGCACTACAAGGAATATGTAATTTATTCGGATCACTCACATTGCTACTATCGCTCAGTCGATGGGACCACGACATCACCCAAGGAGCCCACTTATGAGGTCTGTA
>DATHHN010000023.1:0-114326 GCA_035317185.1 Edaphobacter sp. | reverse complement strand
GAGCCTCCTGAGCCGTCGGTGCACCCGACTTGGGATCGCCGCCAAGCGTCGCCAGCGAGCAGGAAAAGCCATTGGCCGGGAACTGCGAGTTGTACTGCAACTGCGCTTGCCCAATGGTTCGCACGGATTGAACCGCGGACGTCTCGTTGCCCTGTTTGCGCAGCTTCAGCAACTGGGGCACAGCCAGCGTCATCAGGATCAGCATTACCGACATCACGATCAGAAGCTCGATCAGTGTGAAGCCTTCTTCACTCGAACGCGCGATACGGAGCCCGGCTGCATGTTGTTCAAATTTCATGGTCTTCATCAATCCTCGGAGATCATTATGCCTTACGTCGATCAAAACTCTATCAGCAAGCGAGATCCTGTCGCTCAACCTTCATCGAACCAAGATTCCCCAACAACGTCAGCGCAATCGCTTCAGGCCGGAACAGCCGCTGCGCCAGCTCCTGGATATCGTCAGGAGTGACCGCTTCGATCTGCTCGATAATCTCATCGATGCCAAAAAACCGCCCGAAATACATCTGCTGACGTGCCAGATTCGACATCCGGCTGCCTGAGCTTTCAAGGCCGATGACCATGTTGCTCTTCAACTGGTCCTTCGCCCGCTTCAGCTCCGCTTCGCTAACTGTCTCTTGTTTCAGACGCCGTAACTCCTCGAGGGTAAGCCGCAGCACCTTCTCGGTCTTATCCACCGAAGTTCCTGCATAGACGCAAAGCGATCCAGTATCGCGGAAAGGATTCATCTCCGAGTAGATCGAGTAAGCCAGTCCCTGATCCTCACGGATCGTCTGGAACAGCCTTGAGCTCATGCCTCCACCAAGCATCGTGTTCAGCAGATACACGCCATAACGGCTTGGATCATTCACCCGAGGAGCAGGAAACCCAAGGCAAAGCTGTACTTGCTCCAGAGACTTCTTCCGTTTCAGCGTGATGTGCGGAGTCGCAACCGGTGCCTCTAGCCCTGCTGCCACCGCCTTACCATCAGCCGCCAGCGAGCCGAACTGCTTTTCTACCTGCGCCACAAACGCATCGTGCTCCAGGTTACCCGCAGCCGAGAACACCATATTCCGCGGAGTAAAGCGGCTGTTGTAGAAATCGAAGACAATCTGCTGGTTGAAGCTGGAGACAGAGTCTACAGTCCCAAGAATCGGCCGCCCGAGAGCATCGCCCTTCCAGAAGTTCTGGGTGAAAATCTCGTGAACCAGATAGTCGGGATTGTCCTCGTCCATCTTGATCTCTTCGAGGATCACGCCTTGCTCGCGAGCTAGTTCTTCCGGCGTAAACGTCGGATGCAGCACAAGGTCCGAGAGCACATCGAGCGCTGGCGCAACGTTCTCATCCAGCACCTTGATGTTGAAGCAGACCATCTCCTTGCCCGTAAACGCATCGAGATTGCCGCCGATCGTATCCACCTCGCGTGCAATCTGCTGTGCCGAGCGCGAGGTCGTTCCCTTGAACACCATATGTTCGACGAAATGCGAAACACCATTGACCTCAGGTGCTTCGTCCCGCGATCCCGACCCGATCCATGCACCCATCGAGACGCTGCGGAGATGAGGCATGCTCTCCGTCAGGACAAGCAATCCATTTGGCAGCACGGTTTTACGGATGTTGCGTGTGGCAGTGCTTGTGACGGCGGTTTCTTCGGTAAGAGTTACAGACATGCGGCTCCTTGCACTTCCATTGTTTCACAGCAGGGCAGGAAACTGGTCTCGCCCAGCTGTGCCGAGTAGACTAGAAGAGTCCACCAAATCGTGTGCTATCGCGCCTATGTCGAATGTACCAACAGCCTCCGCGCCACCGAAGCCACTCTTCGGTGCATCCCTCAGCGAGCTCTCCAGCCTCATGGAGCGCCTGAAGCAACCGGCCTATCGAGCCACCCAGCTCAGCGAAGCTCTTTATCGCCAGCGCACCGAGACTCTGGACCAGATCACGACTCTCCCTCTCGCCCTCCGCGAGTCGATGAAGGCCGAAGGCTACACCATCGGCCTCCCCGAGATCGTCCAGACCGCCCGCTCCATCGACGGCACTGAGCGCTACCTCATGCGCATGGCCGACGGCGAGACGGTAGAGACTGTCTGGATGCCCGGCGGCGACGGCGGAGAGCAAGGCGACGGCACCCAGGCCGCCGAGGAGGAAGAACACCCTTCCCACGACGACAACGACTACAAGCGCGCCACGATCTGCATATCCAGCCAGGTTGGCTGTGCGGTTAACTGCCAGTTCTGCCTGACCGCGAAGCTGGGAATCCGCCGCAACCTCACCTCAGGCGAGATCGCCGGCCAGGTAGCCGCCGTCCTCAGCCGCCAGAACGTCGAAGTCGGCCGCGACCGCATCAACTTGGTCTTCATGGGCATGGGCGAACCCTTCCTCAACTACGCAGCCTTCATGGATGCCGTCCGCCTGCTGACCATCGCAATGAAGATCCCCGAATCACGGATGACCGTCAGTACCTCCGGCATCCTTCCAGGCATCGTAGAGTTTGCCCGTGAAACCGTCCGCCCCAAACTGGCAGTCAGCCTCAACGCCTCCAACGACGTCGTTCGCGAATCCATCATGCCGATCACGCGCAAGTGGAATATCGCCGCTCTACTCGAAGCGATTTCTGCCGTCCCTCTACGTCCCCGCGAGCGGGTCACCTTCGAATATGTCATGCTGGGCGGTATCAATGATCAATCAGAGCACGCCGAAGAGCTCATCGCTCTGCTAAAAGGTCTGCGCGCCAAGATCAATCTCATCGTCTGGAACTCCGGTCCCGACATGCCCTTCCACGAGCCGCTACCCACGGATGTAGCAGCCTTCCAGAAGCGCCTTCGCGAAGCCGACATCCCAGCCTTCATCCGCCGCCCTCGCGGCCGCGACATCTACGCCGCCTGCGGGCAACTTAAACGGACGCTGGAGTCCTCAGCGCCTGCAACCGCTGCTCTAGTTGAAATTTCACCTGCGGCCAGTCTTCGCGGATAATCGAAAACCACACGCTGTGTCGCAGCGATCCATCGGGCATAACATAATGATTGCGAAAGGTTCCCTCTTCGATCGCGCCCATCTTTCGCATCGCAGCCTGCGATTGCAGATTCTCATGGTGTGTCTTCAGCGCGACGCGGTTCATCTTGAGCTCCTCGAAGGCATAAGTAAGTTGCAGCAGCTTTGCCTCAGGGTTCAAACATGCACCATGAAACTTCGGCGACAGCCAAGTATGCCCAATCTCCACCGTCCTGTGTTTCAGGTCCAGCTCAAGAAAGCGCGTGCTCCCAATCACCCGATTCTCAGCCTTCAACACCGTCGCCCAGGGCATGGCGCTACCTGCTGCCTTCGCCTGGAGCGCCGAGTCCATCCAGCCACGCAACTCATCCGGCGTCTTCACCACGGTGAGCATGTAACGCCAGATGCGTTCGTCGAAAGCAATTTCTTCTAGTCCTGACAAATGCACTTCGCTCAACGGCTCTAGTCGGAGGGTTGCACCTTCCAAAACAGGCGTTTCGATCAGCATGGCTCTTTATTCCTTATTGGCCCTGGTGTGCCAGCGTCGGTGTCGGTCGCGACAAAGCCAGCGTCAGTAAAGCTTCGGTCACGCGGTCATGATCGTGGCGCAACACATCGCCTTCATGCACAAAATTTCCAGTAACAGGCTCAACACCCAGCGCGCGGATTCGATCAAGGTCGGCTTCGATCGGTTCCTGACCTTCGCGCGCATACTGCTCCAGCCTAATGGCAGAGATAGGCTCTGTGTTGATAAGTGCGTAATCGAAGATAGGTGAGTTTGCATTCCCACAGTGCTGCAAAATCTTTTCGATATGCTGAGATGCTGTAAGCCCGAGCGATTCATTTGCCTGCGTCATCAGGTTACAGACAAACACCTTCGTCGCAGGCGATGCCGCCAATGCCTCTGGGATCCCCCGAACCAACAGGTTCGTAATAAGCGACGTATACAACGACCCTGGGCCCAGAGTAATCAGATCGGCATTCGCAATTGCCTCCAGCGTCTCTGGCAGGGGATCAGCCGTGGCCGGCTCCAGCCTCAACTCCACGATGCTCTGCTTGCTTGCGGTGATGTTCGTCTCTCCCTGTACTACAGAGCCATCGTCCATCTGTGCCGTCAGCGTCACGTTGGTATTTGTTGCAGGAAATATTCGCCCGCGGGCCGCAAGAATCTGCGATGACATCTGTACGGCTTGTGCAAAGTCTCCCGTGATATTGGAGAGTGCCGCAACGAAAAGATTGCCGAAGCTATGGCCTTCGAGTTCGCCCTGGTCGAAACGATATCGGAACAGCTTCGATAAAAGATGCTCATCTTCCGACAAAGCCACCATGCAGTTCCGGATGTCGCCGGGCGGAAGCATTTTGAAGTCTTCGCGCAATCGTCCCGAGGATCCGCCATCGTCGGTTACGGTCACAACCGCCGACAATTCGCTGATGACGCAATGCGAATCAGGACATGCTCCAGTGCCAGGTGTGGTCTGGTTTGCAACACGGTCTGATCGTCTGTTTTTCCGTCGATCGGGCGCCGCTACATGATGTTTCAGTCCTCGCAACAGCGTGGACAGTCCCGTACCTCCGCCGATTGCTACAACGCGGAGTGTCCTGTCGTCGGATTCTGTTGAGGTCGGCAAAGCCACACAATTCTCTCTTGTCGTACCCATGTTAGCGGCTGCGGAAGAATATGTCGCCAGTGGTGCCCGGATCAAGCGGAGATTCGTATACGCGGCTATGCGGCGCTCTAAACTTCTGGATAGAGCAGTTCGGTAAACCTGGGATCGTCGGCCATATCCTGAAAATCAGAGTCTGCTCGCGCCTGAATGCGATTCCGTGGATTCTGCCGGATCGCTTCGGTCAAGTGCTCCAGACACGTATGGGAGTCGCCAGTCATGCTCGCCAGCACGGCCAGTCCGTAAAAGGCATAGTCGGCTTTATCGTTCTGCTTCAGAATGGCCGTAAACTGTTCGCGAGCGTCCTCATAGTTGCCGTCATTGAGCAACGAGATCGCGTAATCATAATGTTCTTCGTGACTGGTGAAGCTGGTTTTGCCTTTCGATACCTGCTGGATACACGCATTGATGTACATGCGTATACGGTCCGCAAGCTCCCCTGGTCCTGCCGCCAGCATCTTATCGAAGGCCGCATGGGCTTTATCGTACTTGCCTTCCTGCATCAGACGCAGTGCTGCTTCGTAGTTGGAGAGCATGTGTGCTCGGTTGCTGTCTAAGACAGCGGGTGTTGTTCCAGCCAGCGTGCGGGGTGAGCGTTTCGTAGCAGGTGCCGTTTCTGTCTTAGTTTGTGCCATGATCGATATTCGTCGCCTGAGGCGCTCCTGAGCTACTTATCTGTGGCTGAGCTGACAGCCGATTTTCTTTTTGTACTGGTTTGGGTTTTATACGCAGACCTGGCCGCAAGGTCAACTCCCTTAGCGGTTACTGCCAGATCCATCTGCTTCGCACTCGCAATTATCACGCTTTTTCGTTGCCTTACCAACTACTTCCGTCCATAGACCGCAGGATTCAGTTCGGGATCGTTGTACATCTTCATCTGCCGGTAGAGCTTGTACCTTCGAGTACCCTGTAGAATCTCGCTCCACAAAGCATCCAGACAACCTGCCAGATCGCTCCGCTGCTCCTTCAGAAACACAAGCCGATCGGCATTGCGTTGCCGGTGCGCCTCCGTGGCCGTCTCCCGGTGCTCTTCTTCCTCCGTGTGATAGATCTTCAACGCAAGAATGGAGAGCCTGTCAATCATAAGGCCGGGAGTCTCCGAGTGCAGGGGTGCCATTTCATTCTGGTCCAGTCTCTCCAGAAGCCAGAGGTCAATCTTTTCAACCAGATCGTTTCGCCTCTGGTTCAGCCTGTCGATGGCGTGCTTCACCTCGGCAATGTCCGCGTCCGTCGCCTCGGGCGAGCGGGCTTTGTCCTCTTCGTGCCAGAGATCGAAGTTTGCTCGGTGTTGCGCAATCGCAATCGCCATCAGGCCATCGGCATCGACTGGAATGCTGGACTCGCGCACTGTCTCATGCAAAGCCTGTGTCATCTCATCCTGCATTCGCGTAATCAGAAGAGCATCGAGCATTCCCAGACATCACTCCACTACAACTTTAGTTCAGGAAAAACTTTATCAGTTTGCCCTGGGTTTCAGTTACCCTAAGTCACCGAACCAAGCAGACTAAGCCATACATGACGATCTCCCCGAAACGTATTCTTCTCTATCGCATTGGCAGTCTAGGCGATACCGTTGTCGCTCTTCCATCTCTCAATCTCGTAGCCCGTGCCTTTCCAGGCTCGGAACGCCGTCTGCTCACAAATTTTCCTGTTCAGGTAAAAGCTCCCCCTGCAGCGGCTATTCTGCAAAACACAGGTCTCATCCACTCCTACCTTCGTTACTCCATCGGAACCCGCAGTGTGCGCGAGCTTCTTTCCCTTTGGTGGCAAATCGTTCGTTGGCGTCCCCACACCCTGGTGTATCTCAGCGTTGCCCGTGGCATTACAACGGCGCGACGCGACGCTCTATTTTTTCGTCTCTGCGGTATTCGCCACATGATTGGTGTCCCTAACACCGAGGAGATGCAGCAGAACCGTCAAGATCCGGTGGACCAGACATTCGAATTTGAAGCAGCGCGTCTTGCCCGAAACGTCTCGGAGCTTGGCGATGCCCAGCTCGACGATCCATCCAACTGGAACCTTCACCTCACCGAGGCGGAACATGTACGCGCCGCCGAGGTTCTTGTCCCTACAGGCGAACGACCCCTAATCGCAGTCAGCATCGGCACTAAGGTTCAGACAAATGAATGGGGTCACGAAAGATGGCGTAATCTGCTCACGCGACTTGCTTCGCTTTATCCCGACTACGCTATTGCCATTACCGGAGCAGCCATCGACAACGAAGCGAGCGAATTTATCGCAGCCGGTTGGCGCGAAGGTTCCTCACGCGTAAATGGGGGGCCAGTCATCAATCTCTGCGGCCTCATCAGTCCACGTGAAAGTGCTGCTGTCTTTTCCCGCGCAAGTGTCTACGTGGGCCACGATAGCGGTCCGATGCATCTGGCCGCCGCAGTTCAGACACCGTGTGTTGCCATCTTCTCCGCCCGTGGAAAGCCCGGTACCTGGTTCCCCTATGGCCGCCACCATCACGTTCTTTACAATCAGGTGGATTGCTGGGGGTGTCACCTTGAAACCTGTGTCATCGAACAAAAAAAGTGCATCAACGCAATCACCGTCGACGACGTACTCCACCGGATTCGCAGAGTTCTCGATTAGGCTTCGTACCATCCCTCAACTGATAGAACCATACAACGATCGACTTCAACGGAGACGCGTCACACATGCAGTCGGAAACTCATTCCATTTTGAACCTGCTTGAAGGAGGCTTCGGCCAACTCAAGGTGCTGGTAATAGGCGACATCATGCTGGACCGCTACATCCACGGAGAGGTTGACCGCATCTCTCCCGAGGCCCCCGTCCCTGTTATTCGCCATGCACAACGGTATGAACGTGCCGGAGGAGCGGCGAACGTCGCAATGAACCTCGCGGGGCTGGGCTGCCAGACCTTTCTTGCAGGATTCTGGGGTAGCGATTCGGAGCAGGCGGAACTGGCGAGCATCGTGCAAGCCGCAGGAATTGATACTGCCGGCGTCGTATCCAGCTCGCTCCCCACCATCTCGAAGACTCGAATCGTAGGACGGACCCAGCAGCTGCTTCGACTGGACATCGAGAGCCGTGAGAAACATCCCGCCATTGAGGCCCAGCGTCTGCTGGAGCGTGCTACGGAGCTGGCAGGTAAGGTTCATGCCGTCATCTTGTCGGACTACGCCAAAGGAGCGCTGTCGAATGCACTCTGCGAATCCGCGATTCGAGCCGCACGTGCCGGCGGAATCCCGGTGCTGGCCGACCCCAAGACGCCGGACTTCAGCAAGTACACCGGAGCGACGACGGTTTGCCCGAATCTCGGAGAGCTATCGATGGCTACAGGAGTGCCTTCCTATGAGACGGATGCCATTCTAGCCGCCGGCCAGGCTCTCGCCACCAAACATGACTTCAACTTCCTCACAGTGACGATGAGTGAGAAGGGAATTAGTGTTCTGCGTCCCGACAGCACTTTCCACTCACCGGCGCGGGCGCAGGAGGTCTTCGACGTCTCGGGTGCGGGCGATACAGTGATCGCAACATTAGCAGCCTGCCTTGCCGGAGGGCTGAAGATCGAGACCGCTGTGGAACTTGCCAACCTCGCCGCAGGCATCGTCGTCGGTAAAGTGGGCACGGTGCCAATCGCACATCACGAATTGATCGCCCTGCTCACTCCAAGCTCCGGACTGAATGCCGCAGAAAAGATCCTTGACTTGGAACGCACCCAAAAGCGTATTGCAGAGTGGCGCGCCTCTGGCGAGACGATCGTGTTTACCAATGGCTGCTTCGACCTGCTGCACGTAGGACACATCAAACTGCTCGAAGACTGCCGCCGTTTTGGCTCGAAGCTGGTTCTGGGTCTAAACTCGGACGTCTCAATCGCCCGTTTAAAGGGGCCGTCGCGACCGATAGTTGGAGAGAGAGAGCGGGCACGCGTGATGGCTGCGTTGGCTGCAGTGGATGCCGTGGTGTTATTCGAAGAGGACACACCGATGGAATTGATTCGCGCTATCCGCCCCAATGTCTTGGTGAAAGGCGGCGACTATACCGTCAAGACGGTAGTTGGCCACGAGGAAGTGATTGCTTCTGGCGGACGTGTGGAAATTGTTCCTACGGTCGAAGGATTTTCGACGACTAACATCGTAAAAAAGCTCGCGGCAAATCCGGCTTAGCAGGGAAGAGGCAAAGTGATCATCGTCATGGGTGGCGCAGGATTCGTCGGCAGTAACCTTGTCCACGAGCTGAACCGCATTGGCGAAAGAAATATTCTGCTTGTAGACAATCTGACATCCGCGTCAAAGTTCCCGAACCTGGCGGGAGCCCAATACGCCGATTACATGGACAAAAGAGAATTTCGCATCGCTCTTAAGGCG
Source organism: Edaphobacter sp. (assembly GCA_035317185.1). GTDB lineage: Bacteria > Acidobacteriota > Terriglobia > Terriglobales > Acidobacteriaceae > Edaphobacter. The sequence goes on along the minus strand of DATHHN010000023.1, from coordinate 105,343 downwards.
GGCGACTTCGAAGGAATACGGATGCGAGCCATCCTCCACCAGGGAGCTTGCACGAATACGCTCGACGACGACGACCGATACATGATGGACAACAATTTCACCTACTCGAAGGAACTGCTGCACTTCGCGTTGGAACACAGAATTCCCTTTATCTACGCCTCGACTGCTGCCGTCTATGGAGAGAGCACGAACTTCAACGAGATTGCCGCAAACGAGCGTCCGCTGAACGTCTACGGCTACTCGAAGCTGGTTTTCGACAACTACGTCCGGCACCTGATGCCACAGATGAAGAGCACAGTGATCGGTCTACGCTATTTCAACGTCTACGGACCCAGGGAGCGGCACAAGGGTCGCATGGCCAGCGTGGTCCACAACTTCACGCGTCAATTGAAGGGCACGGGCAAAATCAGTGTATTTGAGGGCTCGGGCGGTTACGGCAATGGCGAACAGTGTCGCGACTTTATCTTTGTGAAAGACATCGTGCGAATCAATATATTTTTTGCCGGTCTCCAGCAGGAAGCGTCTATGAAGCCGGTTCATGCCGTGGTCAACGCTGGCACAGGAGAAGCGCATACGTTCAAGACGGTCGCCGAGTTGCTGATCCAGCTCCATGGGCCGGGTGAGATCGAGTACATTCCTTTTCCGGACGATCTAAGGAATCGATATCAGCACTACACGCAGGCCGAGGTGGCAGGACTGCGTGCATCTGGATATACTGCACCATTTACACCTCTTGAAGAGGGTATAGTGCAGACATTTAGTGAAGAGCCAGTGATTTAAAGGATGGGAAGGGGTTTATGGTGAGAGCGCTGGGGCTCGAACCCAGGACCAACGCCTTTAAAAGGGCGATTTACCATCTTCTATGCGGTGCAACGCAGTTCGAGTATGTGGTGCAACGCAGTTCGACGAAGTGCAACTAAAAGCCACATAAACATTGGGAATATGCGTCTTTACTTACAGGCGAAGCGCTGCAGGGGATAGCAGGGAATACGGTACAAAAGTATCCCTTTTGTATCCCCCGAGGATTTACAGTATCCCCCAGAGAATGCTCATAAATGCCACGTAAAGCCAAGCCAGTTTCTGGGGTATTTGAGAAGACGGAGGGAAGCGGGATCTTCTATGTCCGCTATCGTGTAAACGGAAAGCTCGTACGTAAGAAGATTGGAACTCGCTCACAAGCTGTCGATTATTTGAACAAGGTAAAGCACATTCGTTCCTCTGGAGACGGCGTTGTTCCTGTGACGGCCAAAGCACCCGCACGGACCTCGGCCGGGATAAGGGAGCTAATGGAAGGAAGCACCCTTGGCGAACTGGCTGACGGACTATTGCAGCAAATTATCTCCGATCCAGAACGGTACAAAGATCAACACAACCGCCTCTGAGATTGAAGCGCATAAAGAAGGAATTTGGATCGCGCCCTGCGGCGAGTATTAGGCCTTCAGAGGTCGCGGACTGGCTGAAAGGCCTCCAACGTATCCAAAGCGACCATGAATCGCTACAGGACCCAATTCTCGTCGATTTATACCTATGGTAAGGAAAGGGAACTGGTTGCAGTAAATCCTGTTAGGGATGTGAAGGCGTCAAAAGTTAGCGGCGGGGTCATCCGGTACATGGATCGGTCTGAGGAAGCTCGGCTATCCGCTTCTGCTCCCGGCTCCCATTGGACTTACTGCAGAGGTATCCGACCTGCCTTGCCTTGACCCAAATAGGAGCCCAAATCGTGTCGGCCAATTATTCGTCGGTAGCGATGAAGATTATCTCGCGTTTGATTTCGATCCTGTTGCGACAAGCCAGGTTCGACTCTGGAAGCAGCAGAACCGTCCAAGCCTGCCGCGTCCCGCATATTTGTGCCCAGGTGCCACGGTCACCCTCAGACCTCAGCGCATCGTAAGCAGAGAGCGTCTGTCCATCAGCCAACAGGAGATTGTTCTCGGCCCTTATGCCCAACATCTAGCGCAGCTGAACACCACAATTGTTGTACCAGCACCGAACACAGGTAAATCTGATCAACGAAGTGGTCGACACTGGCATCAATGTCTTTGGTGCAACGAAGAATTGCAGAGGTAAATGTCTCCTCCGCGCCCGTGAGAGCAACCGCATATCCCGACTGTCCAGCTATTCGAAGGGGCAGCCTTTCGCCTCGCGTCGCAAGCTGGTTCGCAGATTTACTTTTGCTTCCATGTTTGCCCGTCGGTTCTGGTCCAGATCGCGCCGGTATCGACTGTGAGTTCAAAGGCTGAGAGGTGTGTCTGTGCAATTGGGCGACCGCTGATAATGGCTCCGGCGGGAGGTGCGGGGTTGCCTCCCGGTGTCTGTAATAACCGTTTGTGACGGAAAGGACGCGAGACGAAGTTTGAGGGCGCGGCCTATCTCGCGTACAAAGTCTTCATACAGATTGCGCATGCTGGCAAACATGGAAGTATGGCAGGGCAATCTTTGAGACGAAAGAAAGTGTGGACGATTTTGTGCCGTTACTCTTTCAAAACTGGCAGCAAAACATGCAGTATGAATAGTAAAGAGCATCGTCAATAAACGGCCGCAAGTATTGGTTGAAATAGCAGCTTATAGCATAGGATGCTTCCGGTTTTTCCTCGCCTTTTTACGCATAGATAGATCTAGCCAAGTTGTTGAAGATTAACACCATAGGATTTGTTTATCCGACATGCGCTGCATCATTGCAAAAGCCCCTGTTCCGCGCCTTGACTTTGGGGTGTTTTGCGACATAACATCTCAACGTGTCCTTCTACGCTCTACTGGAGGTCAAGATGCGCGCGGGGCGGAAACTCTTAAGTATCTTGCTATTGCTGACCTACCCAGCGACCATTTCGCTAGCAGAAATGCCAAGCGGGATGCTGTATGCAACTGGCAGCGTAATGCTGAACGGGGCCGCTGTCAGGAACTCGTCGAGTGTGTTTGCGGGTGATCGAGTCGTAACAGCAAGCTCATCAGTAGCGTCAATTACTCGCAGCGGTTCGTCAGTAATCTTGGACCCGAATTCGTCTGTACTCTATGAAGACTACGGATTCAAAATTCTTGATGGAACAGCGCGCGCAAGTACAAGGAACGGCCTGACCGCTCATGCTGGCCCAATCAGTGTGGTTCCGAAGGATAAGCTTGCGAAATTCGACGTGTCCACTCACAACGGAACCATTCTGATTGCGAGCCGGGAGGGTGTCTTAACGGTGACGGATGGCGACGTCGTGAAGACGTTGGAACCCGGCTACACTGCCTCGATCAGACTAGAGCCGGAGCAAGGCCAATCCCAGAACCCGATACCTGCGGCCACCACGAGTGGAGTTATAGCGGGGAAGACGCAACTTATCATTGTCATTGCTGCCGCCGCTGTAGGCGCTACCGCCATAGCGTGTAGCCTTGCTTGCACAGGCGGAGTCGGAGTCGGACCCCCCATTTCTCCGGTTACACCGTAGAAATTTCCTGTGAACCTAACGACAAATACGCAGATTCAAAGCGTCTCGTAACTCGTTGGTTTTTGATGGAGTATGCAGCGCCAGATTCACAGAGTTAGCTTGCAACTGAGCGTCGAGCAGAACCCGAATAATGAGAAATTGACATCTCATCTGCTGCGAATCCTTGTGCAAGTATCGGGATATTCATGAGGATCTCCCGTGTAAGTTCGTCATCGTGGGTAAGGGCCGCTGCTACAAGCGAGTGAAGAAGGCTCTCAATATCAGCCGTGGGCGGAGGCGTCTTTATTTGAAGCACGCTAGGTAAAGAAGTGCGACTCACGTCTGCCGAATTATTCCAAAGTTGCTCTTGGAGCTTCTCGCCGGGGCGAGTTCCGACGAACTTGATTTCGATATCTTCTTCTGGACGTTGGCCCGACATTTCGATCAAGCGTCGGGCAAGGTCAGTAATTTTCACAGGATCTCCCATGTCGAGCATATAGATTTCTCCGTGAGACCCGAGCGTAGTGGCCTGAAGCACTAATTGGACCGCAGACGGTATCGTCATGAAGTAGCGCGTCATATCTGCGTGCGTGATGGTCACAGGTCCTCCGTTGGCAATCTGTTGCAGAAATATGGGAACCACACTCCCATTGCTGCCCATGACGTTTCCGAATCGAACGCAAGCGCAGCGAGTGATATTGGTGCTTTGGCGATTTGCCAGGCACTGAACCAACAATTCTGCTATCCGCTTGGTGGCACCCATAACGCTGCTGGGGTCCACTGCCTTGTCGGTTGAGATCATGAGAAGGTGTTGGGCCTCAGATTCGATGGCAGCTTCGCTGACGATCTGTGTCCCTACTACATTGTTAAGCACAGCCTCACTGCAGTTATGTTCCATCAATGGCACATGTTTGTAAGCGGCGGCATGTAGCACGATATCAGGCGAATAATTGTTGAATATTGCCTGGATACGGTCCCGGTCACGAATGTCGGCAAGTATGGGAACAACACGGTCATTCTTGGCGCTTAGTTCGCTATGAATTTTAAAAATTGAGTTCTCATCCTGATCCAGCAGGACCACCTGTTCCACTGGAAGGCATGACACTTGCCGGCTTAGTTCGGAGCCGATAGACCCACCCGCTCCTGTGATGAGCACTGACCGACCGCGGAATGCCTCAATTACGTTTGGATGAGGGCGGCTGGCAATTGGGACAGCATGGTCGATCGCCGACTCCGGCTTGGGCCTCCTTGATACGCGGACATCACCGCTGATGACGTGCTCAGCCGATGGAAGCAATCGTGTTTCTACCCCTAATTCCATCGCGGTTGCCACCGCGTCGCCAATCGCTTCCACATCAACGTCAGCGATGAGCACAAGGTCAACACCGCCGCGCGCCAACAGTTTCGGCAACGCCGCCGGGCTCTCCAACACTGTGAAGCCGTTTATTCGCGAGCCGTGAAGCCTGACGTCTGGTGATAAGAGGCCTATCACTGAAATCCCAGGCTGCAGAGAGATCTGCAGGACTGCCGTTGCCAGGCCTTCCAGGCTTCCTATCAGCAAAGTCCTTTTAGGTGTCGAAATACTCAGCGATGCCTCGAACAAAAGGCGCCGCAAACCGTGCAGTCCGATGGCGAAGAGCAGAAACACACCGTACTCCAGAGTGATTACGGTGTAGGGCAGGACTGCCTTCGGATGAGTATGGATCCATCCCAACCGCAGCACCAGCATGATGGCTGTAGGTGTTATAGCCCCCAGGGCTATCGCTAGTGCGTCGCTGAGATTGAAGTAGCGCCAGATGCTCTTGTAAGCACCCACAGCCCACAAACACACCGGTCGCACTACCGCAAGCAGCAGAGCCGAGGCTGGCATTACGATTCGGTAATCCAACGGAACGTTGAAGTCGAATCGCAACTGCCACGCTAACCACATGCTGGTCATGGCAAGAAGAGCGTCAACAGCAATTTGGACCCATCGGCTAAATAGGGGTCTTGGCAGCCGTTCGATTGCACGACCTAATTGAGCGGCAAATTCTCCAAACACGGATCAAACCTCAGGGGATGATATTGATCGTCCGTTTGTCAACAGTGCGCGTTTTTTGTAGTAAGTTGATAATCCCGCAATTGGAATGCCGGGACAAAGCCGGGAGCCTTCCAAGCCCTTCCGGATACTAAACAGAACAACAGGGACTTTCAAGTTAACTATTGGGGCTGGCCCATAGCCATTCAGAATTATGATGAATTCGATGCCGAAACAAAATATACGGATGACGATTTATTCATCCGTTTCCTTCGGAGTCGGCCATATGGAGATGTCGTCTATCCAGAATAGGCCGTGGATTCGTGTGTTACCGGGATCACGCATGACTCGAATGACTGCTAGCTTTGCTGCCGGTCCGGTCCGGAAGACCGCTTGGACCTGGTGCCAGGAGGTTGTGCCAACGGTTTCTTCAGTGAGTGCATAAGTGGCGTTTGAGTAAGCATCTGTAATTGCGATTTGCGGCCCGTTTGCACTCTCCAATTCTTCGCTCTTGACCCAGGCAGATACAGCGTATTGTGTGCTGGGTTCTACAGGTATGTATTCGTAGATACCCGTATCCTGACCATCAGCAAAGGTGGCAAGGAGAGATTGGTTGCCACGGTGAGACTGAGTACTATCCAGCATGACCGACACTCCCGGCTGTGGCGAATAACGCCAATCAAAACCAGCATTCAGGATTGCCTCTGCAAAGATTGCATTGGTGACAAGATTGTTGGGACTACTGTATCTACTCAAATTCGCCGACCGGGAGCCTAGTTGTTGCCACACTGCGCGAGCATGTGTGACGTCGCCTTTGTCTAACAGGCCATTCACGTAAAACAAGGCTTGGCGGTAATCGAAATCCTTATTTAGCTGTAGCAGTGAGATCCAGACGCGGTGAGCATCGTTCCAGGCACTCCTCGCGATAAGCAGCTTTACAAATTGCAGATATACGTCTGCATTTTCTGGAAGAATCGTTTCGATGGTGTTGACGTCATGCAAGGCACGCCAGCACACATCGAGAGACGGCGTAACTAGACTGGGGTCGTTGCGCAACACCACCGCGAATTGTTGGAGGGCTTCGGTGACTCTGCCTTGGGTAAGAAAAAAGTTCGCGGCGTTCCAGGCCACCGCCGGAGTAGTTGGATCGAGAGCAGCAGCTCTGGCCAACGCGTCCCGCTGTTCGTGATCTGCTCCGAGAGCGCTGTATGCCCGCGCGAGGTTTTGCCAGTAGCTAGAGTCGTAGGAGTCTAACTCGGTAGCGCGCTTAAAGTTTGAAACTGCCGCAACTGGATCCTGCGTGTTCAGCAACAGGTATTGTCCGAGCAGGTCGTAAGACCTTGCGTCGCGTGGTTCGAGAGCGATGGCGCGCTTCAGCGCTATCTGATCGAGCCGGGTCGAAAATCGGTATGCGCGATAGATGCGGCCCGCACACCAGATGTAGACGGCAGCAGCTAATACGCAGGCAAGAAGAACCGTGACCTGTGCGACTGGTCGAGATGGTGAACCTGAGGACATTAGAGACTTCGCCCTTGTACCGCAGCTAGGAACTGGCAGTAGTCGCCGGAGTTGTTTGTTCATCACCGTCCGCGTCCCGTCCGTTTCCGTTGCTGCTATCTTTCCGCTTGGAATCGGTGTAGTACGCACTGGACTGCGAACCAGAATAGTAGCCACCTAACGAAGTCAGGTCTGCGGCGTTCAGCACCACTCCCAACAGGTTGGCGTTTACATGCGTCAGCAAATCACGAGCGCGGCGAACCGCATTGGTCGTGGTCTGACCGGACCGCACTACCAGAATGACGGCGTCTGCTTTTACCGACATCAGAACTGCATCGGTTACGGATAAAACTGGTGGTGAGTCAATGATGATGTGGTCGTACTCCTCACGCCAACGGCGCAACAAGTCCTGCATCAATGGAGCACTCAGGAGTTCGGAGGGCTGAGGCGGGATAGAACCTGATGGGAGAATGAAGAGATTCCGCTGTCTGGTTGCAAGAATAGCTGAGCTTACGCTGGCGCCCCCGCTCAGAACGTCGGATAGTCCCACTTCAGGCCGAAGCTGGAAGGCCCTGTGGATGCTTGGCCTGCGCAGATCTGCATCGACAAGCAATACGCGTTTGGCCTGCTGTGCCATAACGATCGCAATGTTAATACTGGTCATCGTCTTGCCATCTTGCGGTAGAGGACTGGTGACTACGATGCTTTGCGGCGGCCTGACAGCGCTCGAGAGCAAAATCGACGTGCGCAATGCGCGGTATGCTTCCGCAATCTCGGATTGCGGTTCATAATAGGCCACTAGCGCAGTCTCTGGCGCGCCATCCTGAGAAGTCGCCTTCCGCAGGGTAGTGGCACGATATGCAAGTGTCACTTTCAGCTCATTCTTTACCGGGATCACTGCTAACGTTGGCAGTGCTGAGATGGTCCCGACCTGATCAGGCGTCCGAACCGTGCGATCCATTCCTTCCAGGGCAAAGGCTGCTGCAATCCCGCCGAAGAGACCAATCAGCAATGCGTATTCCAGGTTGCGGGGAATGTTTGGTTTGGCTGGACTGACCGGTACCCGCGCCTTGTCCACGATGCGCATATTACTTGAGTTCAGGCCGGCCGCAAGGCTCGCCTCCTTCAGCTTCTCTAACAACCCATCGTAAAGCTGGCGATTGGAGTCCGCCTCCTGCTTCAAAAGCTTGTACTGGATGGCGTTTATGTTGAGATTGTTCGCAGTGGCGGCCTGTGCGTCCTGTGCGGACTGCAACATCTGCTCCCGTTTCGATGCGGCCTTATAGTCGTTCTCGACCCGACGAATACCATTCTGTAGTTCTTTGTCGTAGGCGGCGTCAATCTGCTTCAGTCGGCTCCTCACTTCAACTACCTTGGGGTACGAGGAGCCGAAGTCAATTGACAATTGCGCATCCTGCGCCTGCAGATCGTTTTTCTGTTGCCGAAGGCTGGACAATACTGGGTCTTGCAGCACAATGTTCATTGTGTCGGCGTTGCTCTTAGCGACCTCATACAGGGACTCCTTCTGGATGCGGTCGCTTTGCGCCTGAGTCAACTCCTTACTCAGCACGTCAAGTTTCTCAATCGTCAGGTTCTGCTTATCATCCGGGCCGATAATGCTGTTCTCTTTTTGATACCTGATGAGCCTGGCTTGGGAGGATTCCACCTTGATCTGCAGATCAGCCAACTGCCTGGAGAGCCAGTCTGCGGCTTGCATCGTACTGTCATATCTGGCCTTGATGTTTTGTTCAATGAAAATTTGGGCTGTGGCATTCGCCACCTCTGCCGCGAGTGCAGGATCCGGATCGGAGTATTTTATCTCCACGATCGCAGTGTTCGGGACCTGGTGCACACGCAGGTTTCCCCTGAACTTCTGTATCAACTGCTCCTCATGTCCCAACTCTTTGGGAGATAGTTTCGACAGTACACTGTTCGAGTTCGGCTGCTGCTGACCGGTGAACTCAGGCCGTTTGTCCAGGCCGAGATTCCGGATTACCTGGAGCGCTAAAGTATCCGACTGCAGGATATCTACTTGAGTGTCGATGCTGAATTGATCTTCGCTCGAATCCGAATACTGGGGTTTGTCCGCAAAATTCAGAAAATTGGGTGCCTGTCCTGAGATAGAGAGCCGGGTGGTAGCTTCATAGATGGGAGTTATTCTGAGGGAGATTAAGCCCGTGACCGTAACCATTACAACCGCCACTACGAGAATCGTCCACGTATGCTTTAAAAGTATGCGCCAGTAATCGCCGAGCGTTGGCTCGTGGGTCGGGGATGCGTAGAGCTCCTGAATGTTTGTCAGGACGCTCGAATCGTGTGACGCACGTTCCATCGAACCGTCCAGTACGTGCCTGTTCGAATTCATCCTGGAATACCTTCACATTGCGATCGCCGGATGGCGAGTGCAGAGCATTATAAATCCACGATATTGCAGAACACATCCCCAAACCAAACTCTAATACGATTCCCACGTGCGACGAGTCTCGTAGGGTGTAAACCTGGAAATGCTACGCTTGAAAGTGCCACTTCCGGTGGCAATGGCCGCCAGCACAAAAAAAAGTGCCGCATTCGCGGGAATCTGAAGATTGAAATCACAGAGGCTATGCACCAGCAGGCCAGAGAAACCAACGAGCGCAGCAAGTGCGATGCCGGCTCGAGGCTCAGATCGCCAATGCTCAATTCCACGCAGACTTATGCGATACACCAGCCCTACAAAAGCGATTGCGATAGCGAATCCCACTACTCCAGTTTCCACCAGTATCTGAACGTAGTCGTTGTGGGCCTCGTTCACTACAAAGTTACTATAAAAACTTCGAAAGGAAGGGTAGACCACGGAAAAGGTGCCGAACCCCCATCCTAATATTGGCCGTTCGCGTACCATTTTGAAGCTGTCCTTCATAATGGCGATTCGGTCCCCCGCAGCTCCCATATTTTGCGGATGGTGGAGTTCCGCCAATCTTCTACCCAGGCCCCCAGGACTAAGGATGATCAGCCATCCAGCCAAAACAATACAGGCCACGCCCAGCAAGTACACGTGTCGGTGTGACCGCTGTCCGAGAGTGGTCAAAACGCCGAACACCAACAACTCTGCAGCGAAAGACACAATGCCTCCCAGGGACTGCGAAAGGAAAATGGTGCTGGCCATGATGAGTGCGGCGAACGCAAAGAGCACCCGCGCCGGTTTTCGCGAAAAACCAGCTATCGAGAAAACCAGTGGGATCGGGACCAGCAGTACCATCAGGCCGGCATAATGCGCATGATTCACATAAGGTCCGTAGACCCAGCCTCCGTTTCGATTTGGAACGACCCAATATATTTTTCCGTTCCAGGTGAATTGCTGAATAATTGCGAACAACGCCAGTAGGAACCCATACGCTGTGAAAAACTGACCGAAGCGTTTCAAGGAGGCCGTGCTGCGAAAGCATTGCGTCACCATAAAAAATAACATCGCGTAGGTAGCCCAAAGCAGCGCCTTTCGCCACGTGACGTACCAATAAGCAGAGAGATTCAAAAGCAATTGCGCACCGATAAGCGCTGCAAACAGGAGGATGGGGACAAACAGTGGATTGAAGATGATCTCGAGTTGTGGTTTTGTAATCTCGCGCAGCGTCCAAAGTGCGATGCATATCGCGGTACCCACTTCAAGCACGAACGTAGACCATTCCTGGACGGCCCCGAACGCCAATGGACCAAAAGCGAGTAACAGGCAGATCCCCACAGCTAAGGCTAGGTCCACTGTCTTGGTGGCGCGACTCATTGGCAGATCTAACGTGTGGGGGGCGGTTATGGCTTTTGGTGACGACAATGATCCCCACCTATTACGCGTCTGCGCGTTTTGACATTTCACGGTGTAAAGTCAAATTCCCGGTACAACATCAATGGGTACTAATTCTAATTCAGATGGATTTTCGACTTGGAATGTCGCATGGCACACCAGGCTACACCACATTTGAACCAAAATCCTGTTACAAAGCCTCTTCTGGAGGATGCTGGTGCACCGCACCTGCTGCGCTGGTGGATGCCAGAGACTCAAGTGTAGAATCCTCTTTCCAGTAATCACTTTTAGATCAGAGTGACTGAGAGCTATGGATAAGCCTCATCGGGTCGCGTTGTTTCATCCCTCGCTGACGTGCGGCGGCATTCCGCAAGTCTTCATAAATCTGGCGCGCGGCTTCCTCGAGCACGGACTCGCTGTTGATATGATCCAGGCCACGCCAGAGGGTGGCTTCCGAGATGCAGTTCCAGATGGCGTCCGTCTTGTGGATTTGAGTGCCGGACGCGCGCTTACGAGTCTGGCTCCATTAGTGCGCTATCTCCGGCGGGAGCGCCCTCACGTCATGATTTCGGGGGCCGTTCAGACCAACATCGTGGCAGCCTGGGCGAGGCGGCTGGCCGCGGTCCCCATGCGACTTGTCCTGACCGAACACAACATTGTTTCGGTCATCACAGCCAATGCTCGCATGTTACGCACGCGGATGACACCGTTCTTAATCCGCCGGTTCTATCCCTGGGCTGACGAGATTGTTGCAGTCTCTCATGGTGCGGCGCAGGACTTGGCAAGCATCCTCGGGCCTGCGAAACGTATTCATGTCATCTACAATCCTGTCGTGGGGGCTGAGTTTTGGCGGCGCGCCGCTGAACCCCTGATCGATCCCCGCTTTGATGCTGATCCCCGTCCCGTGATCCTGGCAGTGGGCCGGCTGCATTACCACAAGGATTACCCAACTCTATTGCGGGCGTTGGCGCTTGTGCGAAATGGGATGGATGCGCGAGCCGTCTTTCTTGGAGAAGGCGAAGAACGAGATCGCCTTCTTACTCTTGCTCGCGAGTTGAACGTTGAATCGGCGGTCAGCTTTCTGGGAAACGTCTCAAATCCGCTTCCCTACATGAAGCGAGCAGCTGTGCTAGCGGTGTCCTCCGTAGTGGAAGCTTTGTCAACGGTGCTGATCGAGGCTTTGGCTGTCGGGTTGCCAATTGTGGCAACGGATTGCCCTACCGGTCCGCGTGAGATCCTGTGCGACGGTGCTTTCGGAAGCCTTGTTCCTGTGGGTGACAGTCAGCGGCTTGCGGAGGCGCTGTCGCGTGTGCTTCAGTCCCAGAGAGGCACGGCTCTGCCAGAAAAAGCTTTGGCACGCTTTCGGCAAGATAGAGTCATCGGGGAATATTTACAGCTGATCGGGCTCAGTGGCGTCCACAAGAGTGCCCGTGCCGATTTGGGACATAGCGAAACACTGACGACTGTGGACTGAGGCACATTCCCGAGGAGCTCAAGTCGGCCCAGTTTACATAACATAAATCGACTATCGCTTTTGTGAATCTCCAGTTGCTTGGTTTGCTATGCTGCGGCGAAGATGCGAAAGTGAATTTTTGCGACGGAGAATTGTTGTGAGCATGACGAGAAGTGTTTGGACTGCGATACCCGGCGGCGCGGTCAAGGACTGGCTGAGACTTACCGTCAACAACTATGTCCAGCGCGGGAGCGCTCGTTTTCGCCGCAAGAACGGGGCGTACATTACCGAAACATTCGACTTTACGGTGGTAACAGCGGAGCCGCCGTTTGAAGTAAGGCGCCTCGTCCGCCAGTTCGAGCTGCGACATCCTCTGTCAGCTGGCCAAGTTGTGATCGATGCCGGGGCCTTCAATGGCATTCTGATGAACATATTCGCCGCGCAGGTAGGAGCTTCCGGGCGAGTGATTGCACTCGAACCTGACGCCATCAGCCGCAAACGCGCTTTTCACAACTGGCAGTTGAACGGAAGTCCCGCCCACGTGCACCTAGTTCCGAAGGGCCTGTGGGATTGCGAGACAGAAATTGAATTCTGTGAGAGGGGCGCATTGGGATCCTCGGCTTTGTGGGATGGTCCCGGCGGGCACAAAGTTAAGATCCCCATGACTACTTTGGACCAGGTGGTTGCCGAGAACAATCTCGCTACAGTCAACTTTGTCAAAATGAACATTGAGGGCGCCGAGATTAAAGCATTAGAAGGTGCGACAAACACCATGCGCTACTTCAAACCGCATTTCGCCATCAGTTCGGACCATTTTGTTAGCGGCGATATGGAAGCCGGAGAACGGACATGCGGCCGAGTCGAAAAGATCCTTCGCGAGCACGGTTATGCCGCAGAAACCGTCAAGTTCGGAAGCGAATGGGTGACCTACGGCACCCCTCTGACTTAGTGCCGTATCAAAAATCTGCTGCACGTCAACGAGCTGACGCTCCCTTTGCATTATCATCGGCATCTACCCCTCCTCCGCCGCTGGTAGGCACACCCACCAAAACTACAGACTGTTCTGCCCGGATACTTCTTTCGCTTGCCACACCTGCACCTACTGCGTGATAACCCGCGTTGAATGGTTCCTTCCCAAAGTTATGCCATCCGTGCTTGCCATTGATACCCCAACGAGCAGGTAGGAGGCGAGAAAATAGCGTGCTTCAGCAATGGGGAACAGGGTGAGATGGGCGACGGCGAAGAACGCAGCGACAATCAGCAGGCCGTGCGTTTCAGCCCTCTTTCTCCAGGCATAGGACCCCAAAGCGGCAAAGAAGGCGAACCATATCCCGATTGCGCCGTCGAGTATTTCATGAGTCAGTCGCCGAATGTATTCGCCAGCGCGAATCGGTTCCGGCGTGATATGCGCGACATCGGGGTAGCCGCCACGGAGGGTATGTCTTACCAGCATCGTCCAGCCATAGGAATGGCCGTAATGGTTGACAGCGAGAAAGATCAGGACACCTGCAAGCACGAATGCGCCAGTTTTCCACTTCGGCATTCTTCTGATGAACAGCGCAGCGGCAAGCAGGTAGAGCAGATTGTCAGCGCGAACGGTTACCGAGGCGAGCAGGAGCAACAGTCCTGCACTCTCTGTAGCACCAGTTCGGCGCATTAGAAGGTAGAAGGCTGCGATCACTATTGCTGCGGAGAGCAGGTCCGGCGTGATCTGCCGCGATGCCATCGCTACGTCTGGTATGAGGATCAGTCCAAAACACCACCACGGATTTTTCAGCCACACCAGAAGGATCGCAGCAAGCGCGACGAATGCGAGAGGAGAGACCAGGCGCAAGCCCAGCGTACTGAGAACCAGGATGTATCCCGGCTTGACCGTATAGAACGGTATCTGTTGTGCCATTAGCTCAGGATGAGTCATCAGCTCGTCGGTAAAAGCCGTGTGCGGATAAGACCCTCGCGGTGCGATACGGAGCGCTTCCTGACCTATCTGGGCGGGGTCAGAGGCGTGCTTGCTGGCGATAGTTGCCGCGTAGAGATAGCGGTCGAAGGTCGGCGCCGGATGCCGGTAAGCAGTCGCGGCGATAAACAGAATTACTGAGAAGTAGAGGACGAAACCGAAGCGTCTCACGACGCGAAATATAACACCGACTCGGCACAACCACGAAAATAGACTCGTGATCTGAATTTCCCTCAGCCAATTCAGAGGCGTTTTGAGTCACTGAATCAGCGGCTTCTTCCTGATCCGCGCCAACTCCTGCTCTAACTCCTCATTCGTCATCTCACTGAACCTGTTATCGACGGAACGTGATCTCGCGCCCGCAGAAACTCCTTGCCGCGGGATAGATCAGCGAACTCCAGTGATGAGATACCATTCTCGCCAATGGCCGCTGCATCTGCATCTCCAGCGATCTCAATGCCATCGTTTTCAACGAACTGGACGGTCAATCCAAATTCCGGAGAGAGATGCATACCTGAGACATATAGAAGCGGGTGATAATGGGTCTCCAAAACTTACGCTATCTGAACCAAGCCAACTGAGCGTTGGGTAGGCTCTCTTGAGATGCATATTGGCGGAGGGTACCCCCGTCCTGGCAAAGGATTTTTCGCAATCCTGAGGAGATGGGCCGCGCATGTTTCCTTCCAAGTAGGCCAATCCGGGACAACGCGTGCATGTACCAACGTGACTGCATCCCGAGCAAACGGGTAGATCGCGCGCGGTAATGGAGCGCACTTCGTTGAGCTGGTCGGAATGGCGCCAGATGTCCATGAATTTCTGGCGACGCACGTTGCCGCTCGGCAAGGGAAACTGCACGCATGGAAACAGGTCGCCATAAGGTGAGATATAACACGCCGTGTGGCCCGCGCTGCATGGAAACTCCTGCAAGACATCATCGTTCACCGCAGGCGGCGGGGCGCAGAACTCGTCGACATCGCCAACAAGATCCGAGTTGCGAAATACATCCTGCAGTTGAGGCACACCCAAGCCCAACCGGAGAACGGACCGGTCCCCATCCATCATCGGCGTGATCGTCGGGTCGATGGTGTACTCTGCTCCCAACTCCTTCGCGAGCTTCTTTACCCCGGCCTGGTCGCGCAGGTTCCGCATCATCAGGACATTCGCAACGACGACCTTTACGCCATGGGTCCGCAGCAGCCGTATCCCGGCGACAGACCGTTTCAGCGATCCCGGTAGCAGCGTGATGGCATCGTGCACCTCCGGTCGATGGGAGTAAATGCTGACTTGCACGTCCTGCACCATCAGATTGCGTAACCCGCGCGCCTCTTTTTCCCGGATCATGAAGGCATTCGTTTTGATCTTGACGCAGAACATCAACGAGCGGGCGTATTCGACAATGTCGAAGAAATCCTGTCGCATAAAGACTTCACCGCCGCTCAGCGTAAGAAAGAAAACCCCTGCTTCGGCCAACTGATCGAGCAGGCTGCAGATTTCTGCGGTGGTCATCTCACCGTGATCGTCGTGGTCAAGGTAACAGTGGATGCATCGCTCGTTGCAGCGGTAGGTAACGTCGAGTTGCACGCTGAGCGGCACACCACGATCCAGCGCACGCTGTCCGAGTTCCTGCATTAGGCTCATCGCTCCGCTCCCTGCGCCCGCTTCGGGAAACTGATAGGTTCGTCGGATACAACCAGAATGCCGTGGCTGGCCAAATTGTTCACAAAACTCTCGGCGTCTTTCAGGGCCTCCACCGAGTCGACTTCAAACTCGGCGCAGATCTTCCGCTCCACGATCTCTGCAAGCGGCGTTTTTCCATCTGCCGACTGCCAGATAACGGTACCCACCGGATTCAGGGTAAACAGAGTCGAGTCCTTGGCGGACATGATCATCATTTCGCCGTCCATCGAGCGCGCGGCGACCGCAGTCGATCTGGCGATGTAAAGAGGGCTCATGCGATCATCTCCCAAACACGTTGATCCGGAAAAAATGTCAGCCGGTAGACGGGAACATGGCGTACTAATTCACAAGCCGATTCAAAAACCAGGCCCACCAGCTCCGTGTCTTGGGCAAAGAACAGCACATTTTCCAGCAACATTCGGGCAGCCTCGCTGGCTCTGATCGGTTCCATGGTGTTCTCAGGCCCTTTTTGCAGAAGATACAGGGCTGCCAGAGGAGCCTGGACGTTTTCTCCCACTTTGGCCAGCTCTCCCGCAAAAGGCGTGCCGTAGGCGACGTAGCCACGCCCGTTGCGCCGGAGATACGAGATCTCGTCGCTGAGCAGAGTCGCGTCCGCAGGCGCCAGGCGCGCGATCGTCGTCTTGCCTGCCCCAGAAATGCCCGCAAACAAGAAAGCTTTGCAGTTGCGCACGGCACTGGCTGCATGCACTAATAGTCCGCCCTCCCGCGCCAGGATCAGACTGTGAATGATACGTAGCGCTGTATCGATGGAGTACGGATTCGGCGACTGGACAATCCGGCCGCGTCGCGACATCGGCTCCCACTCCGCGAACAGGTCGCCGCGCTTGATGAGCCACCGTCCCGACTCGAAGCGCACCGCGACGTCATCTTCCTCAGTGATCCTGCCCGGCGCTACCAGTTCGACATCGAATTCGAAGACTGGACGCGCCCCTGGGCTGAGAAAACCGGAATAGCGTCCTTCAAGCATGCGCAGGAACTCCGGGCTTTCGCTGCGCACCTGGACTGGCATGCGGCCGATTTCGATGATGACTTCCTGCCCGGCGGCTGTGGCTAGCTCGCCCATGACATCTCCTCGCCCGCAGGACGCCGCAAGCGGCATCCCAGACGCAGTGCCATGCGTATGCAGAAATCCGAGCGACGCAGGAGGGACGAGTTGACGCGCTGCCAGAATGATTGTTTGAGATGCACTCGGCGGCCATTGCGAAGAAGGCAAACCACCTGTCCTACTATGTCGGATTCTCTTATTGGCGGATCGTCGTAGCAGAGCGAGTCTCCGCGGGTGGTCAGGCGATCGCCGCGAACGCAGGCGATTCGATGAGCTACCAGTTTCTCTTCCTGCCTATATAACACGATCTGCCCCGGCTGTAGTTCGGCAAAGTCGCGGCGCCGGACGGTTATGACATCGCCTGGCCAGACCGCAGGTATCATGCTTGCCCCAGAGACCTTGAGGCGAACCTCTCCGAAGCTGCGGGCCACGTCGACGACCAGTTCACGGCCTAACGCCGAATATTGCTGTGACTCGATATTCATGGCGCGGCCCTCAGGAGCTTTTTCTGTTGTGGGCGCACTGGCTCTGGGTGGAAAGCACCTTGCCACAGGACAGTGCTCTGGTCTCGAAGACGGGCTCGAAGCGAAACTCAGGTTTGTGGTAGACCTTCTTCGCGGTCTGCTGTGTCTCCGGTCGAGCAGCAGTGCGATCTGTCTCTTCTGGATGACTCATTTTGACCTCATCGCAGTGCCGATTGGGAGGCTTGTACGCCCGTATTGACCTGCAGGTTTCCAAAGTATATTTGCGATGCTCCGTTTGTACCGGAGACGTTATCAATGATCATCCCGCTGGTCCCGGCGCTACCAAGATTAGCGTTCGTCGTCGCGTTAGCGACCACGGGAAACGTGAAGGGGAAAGCTGTTGGGAGAGCGAAGCTCATGATGCACGTCTGGTTACCACAGTTGGGCGTACCCGTCATGAATCCATGATTCTTCACGCCCACGAAGAGAAAGTCCTTGCCCAGGCTGGTGTTGAAAACCTCGGTCAGCGGCGTGCAATCATCGCCCGTACCGGTTTGGCCGCCCAGCACCAGTTCGAAGGAACCGCCATCATTCGCACTACTCATTGTGCCGCTGCTGTTGAACGTGACGCGCCATAGCGTCGGCGTGGCAGCCGTCGTGAGGTTTCCACAGAAGTACATGTGTCCGGTACTTACGCTTGTGAAGTACGCGTTGTCGAACGCACCGTTGTACAAATCAGTCCCGTTTATCCCCATGGTAGCTCTCACTACAGAGCCTAACGCCGTAGTCGCCTGCATCAGGACTGAATTCGTGCTGTTGCTGGCCTCTGCAAAAACCGTTTGCTCGGTGCTGTCCACGATGGGCGCGTCAATAACAGCGCCCGGGCTCGTCCCCGAGGCCACGGAGAGGAACGCGGTACTGCAGGCCGCGCCTGCGGAAGTGACACAGTAAAGATTTCCGTTGCTGCCGCCGACGAAGATATTCTGACTGGCACCGCTGTCGAAGACGGGGCCGGTAAGAATTACACCAGCAGCGACGGTGAACGGCCATGGAGAGCCTGCCTCAGCCGGAGTGCCTTTGAACACGCCTGTAAATTTGTGCAGCCTCCCGATGTCGTCTCCTACATAGGCAATATCGTGGGTGTAATCGACAAAGGGCGACGAGCGCGTAACGCTGACGCTGCCGCTCATCGTAACCCTTGTGTCCAATGCGTTGTTGCCCGTGCCCGGAACCGCCGGCGAAATAGAGGAAGTTCCGTTACTTCCAGTTGTGCCCAGCCTGAGCACGTGAAATATCGACCCATTGGTGACGCTCTCCACGAAGGCCACCTTGGTGCCATCTAGGGAAAGGATCGGCGAAGTCTGGACGACACCGGTGCCTACGTCATAGGCAAAGAACACGGTTGGTACGGTGCCGGTGCAGGTGGTGGCGTATAGATTTCTGACGCCAAGGAGATTGGCCGCCGAGCTGGAGCCGGTGTGGTTTACAGGGAAAACCACAAAGTCGTTGGTGCAATCCGGAGAGCCAATGGGAGAGAAACTGTACTTCGCCGCGTACATATCGAGGGGGACGCCACCAGGCGATCCTGATCCTATATTCACGGTCCAATCCCCTTGGAGAGAAGGCCTATTTCTGATCAGGCGTCGGTTCTCGAAGTCAGCGATTTGACCGGTCGCTATCAGGCGATTCCCGGGAGTCATCCTTTGCCTCCTCCCGCACCCGCGCGGCGAACCGCTTTATCCACTGCACGCGATAACGCGGATCCGTCACGATGTTCCGCCATTCCTCGCCCTTGCCATCCCTTTCTGCGTCCTCCAAAGCGCCGGGGTTGGAGAAGATAACGTGGTGGTGGGTCCAATCACTGACGGCACCGTCACTCGAGCTCTGGTTCTGCTGAGCGAGCGCGGGTGCCACCACCCACGCCACCAGAAGAGCCGTAGCCACAAAACGAAAGTCACTTATCGCGAGACGAACGGGCCTCTTCATTGGACATTCCCTCCAATTTGAGCGATTCAGATAGCCGTCAGAGGCTAATCCAATTTGGCTGTGATGGCAAGAAGAAGGAATCGCTGTTTTATTGTGATTCTCCTGGCAAGGTTTCGCCCCTGCAATGGGGGCTGTTCCGGCGTCAGGCAACGCTGAGATGCGGATTTCACCAGGGACGTTACCGTTTTCCAGTCGCGCCTCTGTTACCCGGCGACAAGACTCGGCAAAAACAAGGTGAGTTTCTGAAAAATCCGCCTTCCCGCTCAAGGCACTGAAAACAGGCACATGTCTGGAGTCGGGATTCCGGACAGATGGCGCCCATAGAGTCGTGCCTCCACAAAGGGAACGAAACAGATTGCTCCAGTAAAATCAATTACTTACAAAATTAACTTCGAAATTTCCCCCAAAAATCGCGTGTCAAGCCCATAAATCCGCTAACTCATTAGCTATCAATGACATCCGCATTGCGTGGGAGTTATTCTCAACATGGTACAATCAAAGTAGAGATAAAAAAGCCCCCGGATCTTCGGGGGCTTTTCCTATTTGTTCCGTAAACCCTTTAGAAAGACGATTTTAGCCATAACTCATTTGGAATGACGATTTTACATTATCAAAAAAGTATAAATTATTGAATCTAAACCAATTAGGTATTACCCCGGGGGGGGTAATACCAAAAGGGAGATAAAAGAGGTGAGCAGGTAGCGAACTGGCAATCAGAGGAAGAGTAAGCAATCGTCAATGTTCCGGAATTGGGGTCGATCATGGTGTCATCCAGGGCCGATCTTTCGAGTGGCGTGCCGGATGCTTTCTTCATTAGAAATACACCCTTCATTCAGGTGCGGCCGTCGCCAATAGTAATGGTGTTTTTGAACAAGCCCGGCCGAGAGAAGGCTACAATCGAGCCCAATCATGCAGAACTTTAGCTCCGTTCGGCACGGGCTCGGTTGCCGTGAGACGAATCTCGTGGTGCAGGGTGCCCGAACGTTCCTGTCCGGCGGAGACGATGGCTGTCTAGAGGCGGCACTGGCGCAGCCTTACGATTGGGCAGAGGTGGAGAGCAGAGCGGACGATCACTCGATGATTCCGCCGGTTGTGTACGCCCTTAAAGAGTATGGCGACGATTTGGTTCCGCGAGAGATCCAGGAACGGCTTCAACAGCGATTGCTCCTTACCGCCCATACTAACCTGGAGTGGTTCCAGGAGTGGTGCCGGATTCTGCTGGCATTCGAAGCGGCAGGCATTTCCGTCATCTCCTTAAAAGGTCCAGGGTTTGCTTTAATGGCCTACGGCAATCTTGCACTGAGGGAGTTCGCTGACCTGGACTTGTTGATTCGGCCGGATGACGTGCTAAAGGCACGAGATACATTGGTCAGCGAGGGCTACCGGCTCCAATCTGCTTTGGCTAGCGACAACGATGCGGCATTGCTGCAGTCCAGAAATCGCCAACTGGCCTTTGTCAACGACGGGCGACGCACTCTTATAGATCTGCACTGGGGCGCGTTGCACGAAATGTTTCCGTTTCAACTGCCGGTGGACCAGCTTTTTAAATCGGCGCAAGTCGAGCACCTCGAAGAGATCTCGTTTCTGTCGCTTTCGCCAGAACACCTGCTGCTTTATCTTTGCGCACACGGAACCAAGCATTGCTGGCTTAACCTGAGATGGCTCTGCGACGTTGCTTGTCATGTGCAGACGGCGCAGAAGTTGGACTGGGAACTGTGCATTCACCGGGCCGAGGCTGCCAATTGTGACCTGGTGCTAAAACATACCCTGCTTTTGGCTCAGCAGGTATTGGGGTTGGAGTTGTCATCGCAGATCGAGAATTATTGCGATGGCGCAAAGGCGCGAGCGCTTGCCAACACAGCATCGTCACTTCTGTTTCGCGAGAATGGCGATATCGGCTATGTCGAGACTTTGCGCTACCATCTGGCCTTCGCGAAAGGCTGGCGCGACCGGGCTCACCTCGTGTTTCAACGCGTATTTGTTCCTGCGGAGCCGGACTGGCAGCGGGTGCGCTTGCCAAATTCTCTGCAATTTCTGTATTACGCCGTCAGGCCGGTACGGTTCGTAGTCGAATGCCTATCCAAAGGCAACTTTGGAATCTTGAGGTGAAGATTGGTCTGGGAACGAGTTTTTGTATCCCACCGCGCACCAGCAAGGGCTTTCGCTGAAGGTGATCCGTTCCAGACCGGACTGCTCCATCATTTGTCTGATCTCGGCCCGAGCGAACCTTCTCTCTACCCGGGTTCCGAAACGGTCGAGGGCGTCGTTACGCATTAGGTAAAAGCTTCGATTGCGATAGGCAGATAGGGGCAGATGTTCGACCTTTAGCCCAAACCATTCCAGGAGCCTGCCCGTGCGTGCCAGAGGCCAGTACACCAGCGCCGCCAGAAGGTCGCAGAGCGGAGATTTGATTTTGAAGGGCAGTTTGCTAACCAAACGGCGTAAGAGATCCGAAGCACGCCACAACGCACGGAACCACAATGGCCGATTGTCAAATGCGTAATAGAGGTAAATCAGAAACGGGGCTCCAGGCTTGAGTTTACGGGCACACTCCGCCACACCTTTCTGGGGGTCCGGCACATGGTGCAGAACACCGACGGAGTAGCCGAAGTCGAAAGAACCGTCGGGGAAGGGAATTGCTTCGACTGATGCGCAGTGGAACTCGCAGTTCTCGATTGGGCTGAGATTTCGCCTTGCAATGTTCAAAGCCTCTGGGCTTGGATCAATGCAGTGCAGGCGACCTACACGTGACGATACGTAGTACGCCCAACGGCCACTGCCGCAACCAAGATCGAAGCCTTCGGCTCCGGCCGGCAACGCGTCCCATGGAAAGATTGCGAAGTACGTGTCGAAGATAGCTCGAAGCTCAGCTGGGTCCACTTCTCCCTGGTTGAACTTGCTCCATTCCTTGCCGAAGGACTCGACGACTACCGGGTCAAAATTAGTCACACTACTACTCCGTTTGCTTGCGGTATCGAATACAGTACCGACCGATACATTTCGATATAGTCGTCTACTGTCCGTTCGATACTGAAGTGTTGGGCCCGCTGGCGGCTGGCAACGCTCATTGCGCGACGGCGCTCGGGAGAGGAGAGTAACGCGGAGAGTTCGAGAGCGAGGGTTCTATCGTCGCGCATGGGGAAGAGTACTCCTGCACCTCCGACTACCTCAGCCAATCCAGGTACGTCGCTTGCCAGGACAGGCAGTCCTGCCGCCATTGCTTCACACGCTGCGATTCCGAAGCCGTCCGATGTGGTGGAGTGAACGTAAATATCCGATGCTTTTAAAATTTGAGGAATATCGTTCCGGTAGCCCAGAAAGGTCACGCGCTCGATGACCCCAAGTGCTCGAGCCAACTCTTGTAGCTGAGCGCGTAAAGGGCCATCGCCTATGAGTAGAAGATGAACGGCTGGTACTTTTGCCAAGGCCCGCAAGATAGTTTGATGGTCTTTTTGAGGCTCAAACCGGCCAACGAAAACCAACCGCGGCACTCCGCGAGGCACGGAATCCAGTTCGGCAGGGCCGGCGTTGGCGAAAGTTTCAAGCGGAATCCCGTTCGGAACGACTTGGGTTTTTCCGGCGATCCCAGGGCACCAGCGAATGAGTTCGTCCGCTGTTGCCTGACTATTGCACGCAATGCGCTGATAGTGGTGATACATCCATTTATCGAAGGGACGTAACCACCAGTGACGGCGCGCATTCCAGGTATTGTGCTCGGTCGTGACCAGAGGTACGCGAGTTTTCAGTCGGGCTACCGCGAGCACCGTCCAAAGTTGCGCGGGGAAGAGATGCACGTGAACAATGTCAAAACCACGCATGAGCCTTGCCAAAGCGCTCACTTGATGTAGTGAATAGAGGTTTTCAATTCTGGTGCTGTGTAGAGGTACTCCAGCCGAGCGCAACGCGGTTTCCAGCGGACTTGAGGTTTCCGACAGCACAAGCACCTCACACTCAAGACCACGGCTACGAAACCTTGGCGCGATATCTTTTACCAAGACCTCAGCCCCGCCGAGGTGAAGAGAGTCAATCACCTGAAGTAGACGCATCTCATCCTTCGGTCCTGACCGCAGCTAAAAAGGAGGTGTCAGGCACGTCAAGTCTGTCTTCGATGGCATGATACACTGGCGCACGCGGCGGTTACATTAGCAACAAAACGAATATAAATGAATGTTGTTCCCATCACGACGGCATCCATCGAATCAGTGCAGAGAAGGTGTGAATGGTTCCGATACTCTCTGATAATTAAATTGGTCGTCGCCGCCTGCTTTCTCTTGTCGCCGCTGTGGCTTTGGGCCCTGTTTTTCTCTAATTCACAAGCCCCCTACGCACCGTCACTGGTTTTTGTTCCTCTCGCGGTGATTGGCTGCATGGTGGGCTTTATGCCGCTGTGGCGCGGAGATCCATACCTTAAGCAGTTGCTTAGAGCTGGAATACTCGCGCGGTTGGCCGCTGCAAGTTTGTATATCTGGATTGGCTTCTTCGTTTACGACACCTCTGTGGACGCATTCCACTACTGGTCGGTTGGTATGCATTTGGCGGACGACTTTTCCGTCGTGGGTTGGAGTGTATTTCAGCCCCCATATACGAGCACAAACCTCATAAACAATATCTGCGGCTTCATCATGTTGGCCACCGGCAACACGCTACCGACTTTGTTTGTCTTGTTTGCCCTGGCCGCCCTGTGGGGTGGCTATTTCTTTTACCGCGCCTTTTCCATTTCATTTCCTACTGGTGATCAGTGGCTGTTCGGTCTTCTGACCGTGCTGCTACCTTCCAACCTGTTCTGGTCCAGCGCGATCGGGAAGGACTCCCTGGCGCAACTTTTCATCGGGATTTCAGCCTACGGTTTTGCAAGAGTGAACGAGAAGCTGGGTGCTCGCTCGATTGCGATCTGCTCTGTGGGCATCGCCGGAATGCTGGTAATCCGTCCGCATATTGCGGCCATGCTTGCGTTGTCAATCACGTTGCCGTTCGCGATCGGCAAGACCAAAGGCGGGTGGATGAACCTGGCCGCCAGGATCATTTTGATACCCGCGCTCGTTTGGCTCAGTCTAATTATCATCAGTCAGGCTGGACAATTCGTGGGTGTCGAAACTGCTGACTCCCAAAGCAGCATCGAAACGGTCAATCGTTTGACTCAACGTACTCAGGTCGGCGGCTCGGCATTCAACTCCGGGCAATCTCTCGGGGCGCGGATCGCTGAGTCTCCATTCCTGATGTTTCGTCCCTTACCGTGGGAGGTGAACAATGCGATGGGTGCAGTTGCCTCCCTTGAGGCGATGGGTCTGCTTTTCTTTGCCTGGAGTAGACGGCGCAATTTTCTCAACGCGTTGCGAAATTGGCGAGAGCCGTTCATCGCCTTCATCCTTATGTACTCGTTTGTGTTCAGTGTTGCCTTTGCCGCCGCAACCAGCAACTTCGGCATCCTGGCTCGAGAGAGGATCATGATGGTCCCCCTGCTGCTGATGTTATTCTGCGCGAAGCCCCAGACGCCCAGCGGAATGCGTCCGGTCTTAGAGCGCGATCTTCGGGGAATGCTGTCGGTTGCCAAACCTACCCGAGCGCAATCCTAACGGAAGGCCAGAGGACCAGAATGTGCGGCATTGCCGGCTTTCTCGAATCCAATAACCGTCGTTCTGCGGAAGCCCTTAAGCACATCGCGCTGCACATGGCCGATACCCTGCGCCATCGCGGACCCGACGATGGTGGTTGCTGGGCCGATGCGGCTGCCGGCGTTGCGTTCGCCATGCGGAGGCTCGCTATTTTGGACCTGTCGCCGGCTGGACACCAACCGATGGAGTCGTTCAGCGGGCGGTACGTTCTCGTATTTAATGGCGAGATCTACAATTGCGAAGATTTGCGCCGAGAAATGCTCGCCGAAACGCCCGGACTCGCATTCCGTGGTCACTCCGATACCGAGGTGATGCTGGCTGCATTTGAACACTGGGGCGTACTCGATTCCGTACGCCGCTTCAATGGCATGTTCGCTTTTGCTTTGTGGGACCGTCGTGAACGCACCCTGACCTTGGGGCGTGATCGTTTTGGCGAGAAACCGCTGTATTATGGACTGGTGGGTGGGCGGCTGCTTTTTGCCTCAGAGTTGAAGGCCCTGCGCGCCCATCCGGAGTTTTTCAGCGAGATTGATGTTGGCGCCGTGGCACTCTATTTACAGCACAATTGCATTCCGGCGCCTTACTCAATCTATCGCAATATTCACAAACTGCCTCTCGCTAGTCTGCTGACGATTTCAGCGGACGACTTTACAGGAAACCCATTGCCCTATTCCTACTGGTCTGTACGCGATATTGCAGAAGCCGGGGCAGCAAATCCATTTAGCGGCAGTGAGCAGGATGCCGTCGAATTGCTCGATGCTTTATTGCGTGACGCTGTAAGGATCCGTATGCATTCTGACGTTCCGCTGGGCTCCTTTCTATCTGGAGGTATTGATTCCTCTACGATCGTCGCGCTGATGCAGGAGCAGAGTAGCGTCCCAGTAAAGACCTTCACAGTAGGACTGCGTGAGAGTGACTATAACGAGGCGTCTGAGGCGGCCTGTGTAGCCCGGCATCTTGGCACCGACCACACGGAGATCTACGTGACTTCGCAGGAAGCCCACGATGTAATACCGCTGTTGCCGCAGATGTACGACGAACCGTTCGCGGACTCTTCGCAGATTCCGACCTTTTTGGTGTCACGCTTGGCGAGTCAGCACGTGACCGTCAGCATGTCGGGCGATGGTGGCGATGAAATCTTCGGCGGCTACAACCGTCACACCTGGGGCGATCCTCTTTGGCGCAAGCTTGAGCCATTTCCGCTTGCTCTTCGAAAACTCGGTGCTGCTTCTATCATGGCCTTGTCTCCCAAAGCATGGGATTCGCTGTTCTGGACCTTCAATCCTGTGCTGCCGCGCAGTTGGCGACAGCGAGTGCCGGGCTACAAATTGCACAAGCTCGCCTCCGCGATGGAGAGTCCTGACGCATACGGTATGTACCGCCGCTTCGCCTCACACTGGCTCGCACCTCAAGAATTGCTACCCGGGTCCGTCGTACCTCCTACATTGCTTACCAACGGCCATGCCGCGCATTTTCCCAGTGTCACTGAGCAGATGATGTATCTCGATTCTGTGACCTACCTGCCCGATGACATTTTAGTAAAACTCGACCGCGCCAGCATGGCCGTCGGTCTGGAATGCCGCGTACCGATTCTTGATCACCGCGTTGTGGAGTTCGCCTGGCGATTGCCGCTTTCGATGAAAGTGCGAGGTCAAGAAGGAAAGTGGATCCTGCGCCAGATACTTTATCGTTATGTGCCGCGCGAATTGGTTGAGCGCCCCAAATTTGGATTCGGTATCCCGCTCGATCAGTGGCTTCGAGGTCCGTTGCGCGAGTGGGCGGAAGAATTGCTTGACGAGGGCCGCCTTCGCAGGGAAGCATTCTTTAATCCTCAGCCGATCCGTCGTGCCTGGAAGGAGCACCTGTCGGGCAAGCGGTGTTGGGGGTTTCATCTTTGGGACGTGCTGATGTTTCAGGCATGGCTTGAAGAAAGCCGTCGCCCTTTGGCCTTCGCCAATCCTGCCCTCGCTAGCGCGGCGAATTCCAGGGGGTCGGTGTGAATCAGGATCGCATTGATGTTTTACACGCGGTGACCTCTTCTTTGAGTCTGCGGCTTTTGCGTGGGCAACTGCGCTACTTGAAAGCACACGGCTTTCGTACAGCGGTCCTCTGCGGCCCAGGACCGTTTGTCGAAGAAACGCGGTCGCAGGAAACTGTTCCGGTGTTTACAATCCGAATGGAGAGAGAGAGCTCGCCGCTGCGTGACTTCGTGTCTCTACTGCGCATTTGCCGTCTCCTCCGGCATTTGCGTCCAACCATTTGCAACGTGGGCACACCGAAAGCTGGCATGCTCGTCTCGCTGGCTGCATGGCTCATTCGTGTGCCTTGCCGAATCTACACACTGCGGGGACTTCGCCTTGAGACCGCACACGGGCTCAAACGAAGGATATTGTTTATCACTGAACTCATTGCTTGCGCGTGTGTGCACCGCGTGGTTTGCGTGAGTCCTAGTTTGCGTGAGCGTGCCGTGGAGCTTGGTCTGGTGCGGCGAGAAAAAACAACCGTACTCGCGTCTGGCAGTAGCAACGGGATTGATCCCTCTCGCTTTGTGCCAACGCCCGAGAGACTGGCGCGGGTGGCTGACATACGCCGTCGCCTGAGATTGCCCCCGGGTTGCGCAGTGATCGGATACATTGGGCGCTTCACAAAAGACAAAGGGATCTCGGAACTGCTTGCAGCCTTTCAGTCGGTGCGAAAGCACTTTCCCGATGTGCAGCTCCTATTGATTGGCGAATACGAGCAAGGCAATCCTGTACCTCGGGAGACTCAAAAAGCAATCGAGTCGACTCCGGGAATATTCAAGATCGACTTTCAAACTGATATCGCACCCTATTTCCTGGCCATGGAGATATTTGTTTTGCCAACGCACCGCGAAGGATTCCCGAACACTGTGCTCGAGGCGCAAGCGGCGGAGCGGCCCGTAGTCACGACACACGCGACCGGGGCCATCGACTCCGTGGTTGATGGTGTCACCGGGATGCTGGTTCCAGTCGGTGATGTCGCTGCGCTGTCCGATGCGTTATTGAAGTTGTTATCAGACCCCGTGCGAGCGCGACAAATGGGTTGTGCTGGACGTGACCGTATCTGTCGTGAATTTTGTCAAGAGACCATTTGGGGGGCGTTGGCCGCCTTATACGATGAGATGATGCCGCAGATGGATTGCCGATGCCGCTCACAAACAAATGCGGAGAACGCGTGAATGCCCTTTGCAAGAGAGCCTTGGACTTCATAGCCGCTGCGTTCGGTATAGCAATACTGTCACCTGTCATGTTGGTGACGGCACTGATCATCCGCTGGAAGATGGGTGCTCCGATTTTCTTCCGTCAAGTCCGCCCGGGCTACAGAGCGCGTTCTTTCATGATGCTAAAATTTCGTACCATGACGGTTGGCGATACTGCGGCTACGCATCTCTCCGATGTTGAGCGGCTAACTCCAGTGGGATTATTTTTGCGGCGTTTCAGTCTTGATGAGCTTCCGCAATTGTGGAATGTGCTGAAGGGCGAGATGAGTCTCGTCGGCCCACGTCCATTGTTGATGGAGTACTTGGGCCGTTACACGCCGGAGCAATCCCGGCGTCACAATGTTAAGCCGGGAATCACTGGATGGGCGCAGGTGCACGGACGACAAGACGTTCTGTTTAGCCGTCGTCTTGCAATGGATGTATGGTACGTTGACCACCAGAGCTTCTGGCTGGATTTAAAGATCCTGTGGCCCACCCTCACTAGGATTCTGCGCGGTCGCGGTGTCCGTTCGGGACAGGATGTGCGCGAAGTGGATGATCTCGGCCTCCACCCGGCCGGGCGCAACCAGGAGAATACGCATGATTGATCTCGGCGACGTTGTTTTGCGGCCACTTGAACCGATGGACGTCGATCACCTCTATGAATTTCGCAACGACTGGGAAGTAACTCGGCATCTCGGTGGCTTTTCCGCGGGCTACTCGCGGGCGAATTTGGAAGATTGGATCAAGGGTCATTCCAACCGTCCAGATGAAGTCCTTTGGACCATTGCCAATCGGATCAGCAACCAATGCGTTGGCCATGTTGGTCTCTATCAAATAGACAATCGCGTGCGTAATGGCCAGTTCGCAATCCTGATCGGTGACAGACGTCTATGGGGTAGGGGTTTGGGAACGCGAGTGACAACTGCCGTCGTCTCCTGGGGCTTCTCGCAATTAAATCTGCACAAGATTGCCCTTCGCGTACTAACAGAAAATCAACGCGCCATTCACGTTTACGAGTCGCTTGGCTTTCGTTCCGAGGGTCTGTTACGCGACGAACAGTTTCGCGACGGGAAATACCTCGACCTGATGCTGATGGCTATATTTAAGGATAAGTGGCAGCATGTCCACTGATATAACTCTCCGACCAACGAATTCTGTCAGGTTGCTCTGGCTTGATGATGTCGAGGACGTGCATCTTTGGGACGCCTTAGTAAGTTCCGCCCCAGTCCCGGATGTCTATTACCGTCCCGGCTATCTGAGCTCTTACCAGGCAGCAGCTCACGGGCACGCTGTAGCGCTGTGGGTCGAAGCTGAGGGGATGCAGGTGCTCTTTCCACTACTCTTGCAACCAGTGTGCAATCTCCCATTTGACAATGAAGCGGGGGATTATGACGCAGCTACTCCCTACGGTTACGGAGGACTGTTGATTCTCACCGGCGCACAGAGGCCCAACGCTGAGCAGGTTCGCGAACTCCTAAAAACTCTGCAGGAATGGTGCCGCGAAAACAGGCTGATCTCTGTCATGCTGCGGCTCCATCCAGTGTTGCGGCAAGGAGAGTGGCTTGTCGATGCACTCGAGGACGAATATCGTCTGCACCGTTTGGGCCTGACTACTGCACTCGATCTCTCTCTCTGGAATGAAACGACTGACAGCATTGCAACTTTGAACAAAGGGCGGCGCTCCGATCTGAGCTTCGCCCGTCGTCATCTTGAGATAAGCTGGGCTTCGGAGCGAGATGTTTTTGCCGAGGACTTGCAGCGCTTCTACGAGCTATATGAGCACCGAATGGACCAGCTTCACGTTCGCGACTTCTATCACTTTCCGTGGGAGTACTACACCGCCTTGGCCAACGGTCTTGGTAGCCGCTTCGATATCGCACTCGCATGGTTAGGAGATGAAGCCGTGGGCGCCTCGCTCATCATGTTCGATCAAAAGATGGCTCACTACCATTTGAGCGCAAGCAACGATACGGGTCGCGCGCACAAGGCCGCGACCCTCATCCTCAATGCTACTGCTTCGCGTGCGCGTAGCAAGGGCTGTCAGCGCCTGCATCTAGGCGGTGGCGCCACTGGGGAAGACAAGCTCTTTGCCTTCAAACAGAGCTTCGGAGGCGAAATATTTCAATATTCCTTCGTTTCTTTAGTGAGCGATCGTCGCCGTTACGAGGAGCTATTGCAGCAACGTATTGCCAGTCCCAACTTGCCGCCTCTCCGGGGGAACTTTTTCCCAGGGTATCGGGCATAATAGCGTCATGGCTGATTCATCCGTGCACACCGTTCCAACGCTGGCCGTCGTTGGCGGCCTACCGGTCCGTTCTCAGCCGTTTGCTCCGTGGCCCTGGTTCACCGAAGACGAGGTAGAGCCCGTCACCGCTGTGCTTCGGTCAGGAAGAGTGAACTATTGGACTGGCGAAGAAAGCAGCAAGTTTGAGGCTGAGTATGCTGCTTTCGTCGGATGCCGGTATGCCATCGCCTTGGCGAACGGGACCGTCGCTCTAGAGTTGGCATTATATGCGCTTGGCATCGGCCCAGGGGACGAAGTGGTCGTCCCCAGCCGCACGTTTATCGCCTCTGCAAGTTGTGCGGTAATGCGGGGCGCAACTCCGGTCATGGTTGATGTAGATCGAGACTCGCAGAACATCACTGCACAATCGGTGCGGGCAGCTATCAATCCTCGGACCAAGGCGATCATTGCGGTTCACCTGGCGGGCTGGCCATGCGATATGGATCCAATTCTCGAGTTGGCCCGCGAGCATGGACTGAAGGTAATTGAAGATTGTGCTCAGGCGCACGGTGCGACCTACCGCGGACGACCAGTTGGTTCGATGGGCGATATCAACGCGTTCTCTTTTTGCCAGGACAAAATCATGACTCTGGGCGGCGAGGGCGGTCTTCTGACCACCAATGATCCTGATCTCTGGGCGCGCGCGTGGGCCTTCAAGGACCACGGCAAGAGCTACGATGCCGTTTATGACCTCCAACACCCTGCGGGCTTCCGATGGGTCCATGAAAGCTTCGGCACAAATTGGCGTATTACTGAAATGCAGAGCGCCATCGGAAGGGTATTGTTATGCAAGTTGCCAGAGATGGTGGAAAAACGTCGCCGCCTGGCTCATGTTCTTTCGCAGCGTTTTGCCAAGGTCCCTGCATTGCGAGTGGCCCTACCGCCCGCGGACGTCGAGCATTCTTACTATAAGTATTACGTGTTCCTGCGCAGAGAGCATCTGCGCGAGGGCTGGGACCGGCAACGCGTGCTCGAGTCTATCAACGCCGAGGGCATACCTTGTTTTGCCGGCAGTTGCAGCGAGATCTATATGGAGAAGGCGTTCCCGAAGTCCATGCGCCCGGCACAACGCCTGCCTGTTGCGAGAGAGTTGGGAGAGACTTCGCTGATGTTTCTCGTGCATCCTACATTGTCGGAGTCAGACATGCATGACACTGCCGAAGCAGTCGAGAAAGTTCTCGCCTCGGCCACAGGTAGCTAGGGCAGACAATGGCCGTTAGAAACGAGTCGCTGCGATAATGGCCATCCCGCTTGCGAGTGAGATCGCCACGTCTGCGGTGCGGGACGCCACAACCTTTCCCTTATTGGTTGGCAGATACACGATATCTTCCGCTTGCAAGGGGATATCGGGAACTTTCGCCTGCTCAATTTTATCGAGCGGCGCCGTTATCTCTTTAATACCGTTCGGAGTTTTGCGCACGATTTTCGCCTCAGAAAGTTTGGCAAACTTCGTCGGTCCATGGGCCATGGCAAGTGCTCGTAACACGGTATATTCTGTTTTGTTTTCCATTGCGAAGCCGTTCGGCTGCAGTACCTCGCCTACGACGTAAATCACACCCGCCCTGGAGATAAAGATAGTATCGCTTTGATAGACCAGCACATCGGCCTCCATGGCTTTGTCAGGATCGTTGGATAAGAAAACGGTCCGCTGACTCCCGTCGGCGCGATGGACAATGGTCACCTGTCGGCCGGCGGTTGGAGTGGTACCACCAGCTGCGCTGAGAAGGTCGAAAAGCCGCCTGGAACCCAGAACAGGATAAATGCCCGGTCGCGCGACTTCGCCCATCAGTTCGACTCCGCTTCCGTACTCCGACACCGAAAGATTGACGTGCGGATGTTTCAGGAAATTGCCACTAATCAGGGCCTGTTCGATTTTCGCCTGCGCGCTCTCGATATACATCCCACTTACATGAACAGAATTGATCAACGGGAAATCAATATCTCCAGCACTGCTCACACGTCTCTTCTGAGAAAGCTCCGGTATTCCAAATACCGTGATGTCCAGGACATCTCCGGTAGAAACCATGTAGTGCGGTTGATCCACCTTTGCCATCACGCCCGGTTCCTGAGGACTGACGGCTGTGCCATTGACCTGCGAAGAGGGATTCACGTTGGGCGTGCCTGCCGAAGTACTCGATGGGACAGGTGCTGCGGTCTGAGCATTTGCTCCGCAGACAAAAGTAACCATCAGCAGGCAAAAAAAGACATTGCAGAATCGGCTTCCGTGCAATTTCAAATTCATCCGGATGATCTCCGCTACAAAGAACCCCAGCAACACAGTTTCAAGCGGCGACAACGATTGGGGAGCAACAATGAAGTAGCCTTCCCCCTGCGGTTTTGGCCGATTCTATCACCATGTTGCTTGAATTGTGCGCTGCCGCGGCAAGGTAATTTTTTTGAGAACTGTAGATCATGATGGACTTCCCAAACCCGCATGCTTTTGACGAAGGGTGCTCGATTTGCCGTGCTCATCACGCCAAAGTTGAGCAGCGTTCGTTGTGTTTGGCCATACTAATGTAATAAATCAGGTCGTTGACCTGGATTCATGTGAGGCGTTAACCTCAGCACATAGAGGACACTTACTCAACGGTTCAGATATTTGTTTTGAAATCACCACGCACAATCCCAGGTAATCTCGGCCAGGAAAGGTAGCATGACATGTCTCCTGCTGTTCTCAATCTCGGCTCGATCTGGAAACGACACTCCGCGTGTTTCTTCTGTTACTGGGAGGAGATTCCTCATTGGAGACTCGCTTGAGCCTGGGCCGTCTGCTCGCTATCATTCCTGCCCGTGGCGGATCCAAGGGGCTGCCGGGTAAGAACCTTCGCCTCTTCGCTGGGCTGCCATTGATCGCGCATTCGATATGGCTGGCAAAGCTTTGTCCGGAAATTGACCACTGCATTGTGTCTACCGACAGTGAAGAGATTGCTTCCGTTGCACGCCAACACGGGGGGGATGTGCCGTTTCTTCGGCCTGCTGAGTTGGCGCAGGATGATACGCCCATGTGGCCTGTGCTCCAGCACTCTTTATGTGAAATGGAGCGGCGACTCGGTACAACTTTTGGCGCGGTGCTGCTACTCGATCCGACATCTCCGGGCCGTCTTCCGCAGGATGTTGTACAAGCACTCGATCTACTTGAGGCAGATCCCGCTGCCGCAGGAGTAGTTGCCGTCTCGCAGCCGAGCTTCAATCCGCGCTGGGTTTGTGTCGAGGAAGTTGCTGGGTACATGAAACAACTAGTCCCCGCCACACCGATTTTTACACGACGTCAGGATGTCCCGCCAGCTTATCGTATCAATGGGTTACTTTATCTGTGGAGGCGCAGCTACCTTATGACCGAAGCAGCACCGAAGTTTTATGAAGCAGCCCACCGCATGTTGGTCGTTCCCGACGAACGCTCCATCCACATTGACGAGGAACATGATTTCGCTCTGGGGGAGCTACTGGTTCGTGCGGGCATGGTAAATTTTCCGTGGCTTTCCACGAACGGGGGTGGGTTTCCATGAATCTTCCTAGCGAATCTATTCCAGATTGTTCTCTACACAGTGAACGTGGCAAGGGCCACTCCCTGCTGAAGCGCATAATCGTGAAAGAGATCGCTTGCCTCGTCACTTACGTCATCAGGCAAGCACTCACCTTTGATGGAGGACGGGCTGCATGGTGAAGCCGGTACGTATCGGAGAGAGGATCGTTGGGCCCGGTTTTCCTTGCCTAGTGATCGCGGAAGCCGGAGTCAACCACAACGGCAGTCTCGATCGGGCATTGCGCCTGGTGGAGATCGCAGCTAAAGCCGGGGCAGATATCGTCAAGTTTCAGACTTTTAAGTCTGAAGAGGTCATCTCCCCAGTCGCTCCCAAGGCCGACTATCAGATTCAAACTACGGGAGATTCTGAGTCACAGCTCGAGATGGTGAAGAAGCTTGAATTGCCACCGGAAGCTTTCCAAGCGATTGCGCGCCATTGTCGCGAGTGCGGGATCGTCTTTCTGTCCACGCCGTTCGACAATGATAGCGCCGATTTGTTGCAAGGGTTGGGAGTAGTAGCTTTCAAAGTCAGTAGCGGCGAACTCACGAATTTACCGTTTCTTACCTATCTTGCGCAGAAAGAAAAGCCCCTGATTCTTTCCACTGGCATGGCTAATTTGGCTGAAGTGACAACAGCCGTTGAATGCGTGCGCGCGACTGGCAACAACGAGCTCGTTGTCCTACACTGTGTAAGCAATTATCCTGCGGCTCCTTCAAGTGTGAATCTTCGAGCGATGAAGACGCTGGAAGACGTGCTTGGTACACCGGTAGGATATTCCGATCATAGTGAATGGCTTGCTATTCCTGTCGGCGCAGCGGCGCTAGGGGCGTGCGTCATTGAGAAACACTTCACGCTTGACCGGGGACTGCCGGGGCCTGACCATCGCGCTTCATTGGAACCAGCGGAATTGGCAGCGATGGTTCGGGGGATTCGCGACGTTCAGGCAGCGCTCGGTGATGGGCTGAAACGTCCTGCACCAGAGGAGTTAAACACCGCGGCTGTGGCACGCCGGAGTTTGGTAGCAGCTTGCGATCTCAACGCTGAGATGATTTTGACAGGGGCTATGGTCGCTATTCGCAGGCCTGGTACCGGGCTTCCGCCATCCGCACTTTCTCAGGTGATCGGGCGTCGCTTGAAGCAGGATGTAGTTGCGGGTGACCTGTTCACTCTGGAGATGCTGGCGTGAGGATCATCGGTGTGGTCACCACCAGTCGTGCGGATTACGGCAGCTATCGCCCGCTGTTGGAAGGGATTCGCAACGATCCTGAACTTCGGTTACGCGTGCTTGTGTCGGGGATGCATCTCTCGCCGGAATGTGGTCTTACAGTAAAAGAAATTGAAAAAGACGGCTACGAGATCGCCGAACGGATCGAAACCCTACTCTCTTCTGATACGCCTGAGGCGATCAGCAAATCAGTTGGCCTTGGAGTGATTGGATTCGCGCAAGTCTTCAGCCGATGGCGTCCCGACATTCTCATAGTCCTGGGCGATCGCTTCGAAATGCACGCTGCAGCGCTGGCGGCGTTGCCCTTCAAGATTCCGATAGCGCATATCTCCGGAGGGGAACTCACGGAGGGTGCGATTGATGACGTGTTGCGGCACAGCCTCACCAAATTGAGCCACCTACATTTTCCTGCCACGGAAGAATACCGCCGTAGGATTATTCAACTCGGGGAAGAACCCTGGCGAGTGGTGACGTCCGGTGAACCCAGTCTCGATAATCTGCGCACCCTGACGTCGCTCACTCGTAGAGAACTGGAGGACCGCTACTCGCTCCAGATCAGTGTCCCATTTCTTCTGATGACTTATCATCCGGTGACACTGGAGTATGAGCAGACAGAGTGGCAGATCGTTGAGTTGCTGACAGCACTGCGCGAGGTGGGCCTCCCTGTCATCTTCACGCTGCCAAACGCAGATACTGGCAACCACATCATCCGCGAAAAGATCTGTCAGTTCGTCAGCGAGAGCCCTTCGTCTAGCCTGGTAGATAGCTTCGGCACGCATGCATATTTCAGCTTGATGAGTCTCGCGACTGCCATGGTGGGCAATTCCTCAAGTGGAATTGTCGAGGCAGCTTCGTTTCACCTGCCAGTCGTAAATATCGGGACTCGGCAGCAGGGGCGCGTTCGAGCACGGAATGTGATTGATGTTGGAAACCACCGGGAAGAAATCCGGGCGGGGACCATGACGGCGATAGGTCCGGAGATTAGGTCCACGTTCGCGGACCTGGTGAATCCCTATGGCGCAGGGAATGCTTGTCCCATAATCATCCGTCATCTCAAGGGCGCGCCGCTCGGAGATGCATTGATCCGAAAAAAATTTCATGATCTCCCTCTCAATCGGAGAGAGACGCCATGAACAAAAGCGCAAAAGCGGCATCACTGCCTGAACGCTGGGAGGTGGGCAGTGAATTTCATTGGATGGGATTGCCGCCAGCCCCTTTTATTGCCTGGCCGGAACCTGCGGCCTGGTATCTGCTTGGCCGGCACGCGGTTGTTGATCTGCTACGTAGTTTTCCTGCTCGCCCCCGTCGGCTTTGGGTACCCAGATATTTTTGCTTCGACATCGTGGAGTATTGGAAAGGTCTCGTTTCAGTTGCGTTATACGACGATAATCCGCGACGGGCCGAACCTGACTGGTCCACACTTAACCCATCACCTGAGGATGTGGTCATCGCGGTCAACTACTTTGGTGTCCGCAAAGGAACGCCGTGGCGGTGCTGGCGCGAGAGTAACGAGTGTGTGCTGCTCGAAGACCATAGTCATGATCCTGTGTCAGGTTGGGCGCAGTGCTCAACGGCTGACTATGCTTTCTGTTCTTTGCGCAAGACTCTGCCGGTTCCTGACGGTGCGATTCTATGGTCTCCTCGCGGATTGCAGCTGCCTTCAACCGGCGAGACACATAGCTCGGCAAGTGCGCTGAAGTTGGCGGCGATGATATGGAAGAGCGAGTATCTGAAGGAACGAGCCGGTTCGTCGGTGAAGTCGGTGTATCGCGAATGGCAGCGCGCCGGAGAACACGCCTTTGATATTGGAGGTGGCCCCACATATGTAACTCCATACAGCCGAAGTTACCTGGCCTGTGGAGTACCAGTTGCATGGCGACGCCAACGAACAGCTAACGTAAGGCGCCTGCTTTCCAAACTGAAGCAGTGGCCCGCAGCGAAGCCTCTATTCACAACGTGGCCATCGGATGCCGCGCCCTTTGGTGCGGTTTTTCAATTTCCCACGCTGCAAGAGCGCAACGCGGCTCACAAGGTTCTTGAAAAATCCAATGTTTATTGCGCGGTGCATTGGCCAGCGCTGGAAAATTATCATCCTGCCGTGCGGCCATTGGCAGATACGCTTCTCA
Organism: Edaphobacter sp.; assembly: GCA_035317185.1. GTDB lineage: Bacteria > Acidobacteriota > Terriglobia > Terriglobales > Acidobacteriaceae > Edaphobacter. Next base: position 68,050 of record DATHHN010000023.1, on the reverse strand, counting down.
CCTTTCCCGCCGATCAGCGTTACGGGCGAGACGACATGGATAGAGTTGCGTTTTTTTGTGGATCGCATATAACGGTCCTCGGCTAAACTGTGAGCAATTGTTTTCCTGCGCCCATTGAGAGCAGAACTAACACCCGATTTCATGAGTGAACAACTAATGTTTAGCAATCGGTAAGGTTGCTGGTTCGTGCCTTGAAATGTGACGAGAGGAGAGATATGTCAGAATCCGCCATCGCCAAATTGGATCCAGTGTGGGAACAACTCTTTAGTCGCCGGGAGTGGGGCAAATACCCGCCTGAACACGTGGTGAGGTTCGTTGCCCGCTCATTCTACAAGGCCCTGTGCCGTCGTGAGGTTCGTCTGCTCGAGATTGGCTGCGGTCCGGGAGCGAACGTGTGGTTCATGGCGCGGGAGGGATTTACCGTGTCCGGCATTGACGGGTCCCCTACTGCTGTTCGTCTTGCGAACCAAAGGCTGGCGAAAGAGGGCCTGGCAGCTGACCTACGTGTTGGAGATTTTGCTACTCTGCCTTGGCCTGATGCCAGCTTTGATGGCGTGTTGGAGAATGTTAGCCTTTATTGCAATAGCAGGGACAACATAGTTTCAGCATTGCGCGAAGTGCGTCGCGTGCTGAAGCCCCAAGCTCCGTTCCAGGCTTCCTTCTTCAGTGATCGTACGTGGGGCTATGGTTTGGGCACAGAAGTTGAGCCTAATGGCTTTGAGAACATCTCCGAAGGTCCGTTGGTCGGCACTGGGTTTTGCTTTTTTGTGGACCGCACTCTCATTGACGAGCTCTTTGATGAGTTCACGAACGTTTCAGCCGAACGGATATCCTGGACAATGGAAAGCGAACGGAACCTTATAGAGCAGTTTGTCGTCACTTGCCGGAATCCCGGCGAATAAGTATCGTTGAGATTCGACATAGGAGTTGACGTTGTCGGAACCTACCCAACCACCAAAACTACCGCTAGTCGGGCTGCAAGCTACCATTCGCGAAACCATGTGGGTGATCGACCGGTTTGCGAAAAGTATTGCCATCGTTGTGGATAATGAAGGGCGTCTTCTGTCTACAATAACCGACGGTGATATCCGGCGCGCTATTCTGACCGGTGTTGATCTCGATCGGCCAGTGTCTTGCCTGAATCAGACAAAACTTCTCAATCCCAGACCTTCGCCAGTGGTGGCACGCGTGGGTATCTCCGAAGCTGAACTGCTCGCGTTGATGAATACTTGCAATGTGCGTCAGGTGCCCCTGCTGGACGCCGATGGCCGGGTTTGCGAATTGGCCGTTCTGGACGATTTCCTGAAGCAGGCTGAATTGCCAGTGACTGGCGTTATTATGGCCGGCGGCTACGGCAAAAGACTCCTACCGCTGACCGAGCAGGTTCCTAAACCCATGCTGCCAGTGAATGGACGCCCGCTGCTGGAGTACACACTCGACAAGCTTCGCCACGCGGGGATTCGCACGGTGAATCTTGCAACCCACCACTTGGGCGATAGCATCGTGCAGTACTTCAAGGACGGCTCCGAATTTGGGGTCCAGTTGCAGTATTTTCATGAGACAGAACCGCTCGGTACTGCCGGTGGACTCGCCACGATGGGCGCTGGAACGGATGCGTTACTCGTGATCAATGGCGACATCCTGACCGGGGTGGATATACGTGCTATGCTCGATTTTCATCGGGAGCACAAAGCATGTCTCACCGTTGGTGTTCGCCAATACGATATCGAAGTTCCCTTTGGTGTGATTGAAACCGATGGAGTTAAGATCACGGGCATCACCGAAAAGCCCGTGCTGCGCCATTTCATCAACGCAGGGATTTACATGGTAGATCGTGAGGTGTGCCGCCTGGTACCTCCCGACCGCCGCTTTGATATGACAGACTTGATTGCCGCAGTGATCAATTCCGGAGGGCAGGTCATTAGCTTTCTTGTGCGTGAATACTGGATCGACATCGGCCGCATCGAGCAATATCAGAAGGCGGAAGCCGACGTCGCAGCGGGGATCGTTTGACCAATACCGATTGGAAGGGACGCAAAGTCCTCATTACTGGCGGAGGAGGCTTCATCGGTAGCCATCTAGCGGAGCGACTCGTCGCGCTGGGAGCCGATGTTCGTGTGCTTGTGCGGTACGTCTCCACCGGTCGAAGAGGCTGGCTGGATCACTCAGCGGTCAAGAGCAATTTCGAAGTCGTACTTGGCGACACCCGTGATTTTTCCTGCGTGCGCGATGCAATGCGCGATCGGCAGGTAGTCTTCCATTTAGCGGCACTCATCGGTATTCCGTACTCCTATCGTGCTCCCCGAGCCTATGTAAGCACCAACATTGAGGGCACCCTGAACGTCCTGGAGGCTGGACGTGAACTGGGGACTGAGCGAATTGTCTGCACCTCGACCAGCGAAGTTTACGGTACTGCGCAATACATACCAATCAACGAGCGCCACCCATTGCAGGGACAGTCGCCGTATTCTGCAAGTAAAATCGGTGCTGACAAACTGGCAGAGTCGTATCACCTGTCGTTTGGGCTTCCGGTGGCTATCGCTCGGCCCTTTAATACCTACGGCCCGCGACAGTCGGCCCGCGCTGTTATCCCTGCCCTAATCACTCAGGCATTGGTTTTCTCCGAAATACATATTGGCTCGTTGTCGCCTACGCGCGATTTCAATTTCGTCACCGACATCGTCGAAGGCTTCCTTTGCATGGGTACCAGAGAACAAGCCGTGGGTCGGACAATCAACTTCGGAACCGGCGTGGAGATCAGCATCGGCAATCTCGCGCGCACCGTCGGACAGTTACTCGGCAAAGAGTTGACGCTGGTCTCTGAGGAGGAACGTGTACGCCCTGCCAACAGCGAAGTGGAGAGGCTATGTGCCGATTCCACCCAGGCCTGCGAACTTCTGGATTGGAAGCCAAGTGTTACTTTGGAGGAAGGACTGCACCGCACCATCGCATGGATTGAACAAAACCTCCCACTCTATCGGGAAGGCCATTATGAAGTATGAAGCTCTTCCCGTGGCGCGTCCTGCCGTTTTGAAAACGATGCTTAAGTCAGCAGCAAAACGGCTGCCTCATCCGCTCTTAATGCGCCTATATCATTCCTACTACCTGCGCGGACAGGCTACGCTCGCTTGCGACCTGGCCCGCGTAGCGCGACTGCCGATGCTAGACGAATTGCACCTGAATACGCTCAGAACGAGCGACACTGTTTTCATTCTGGGCAGCGGCTGGTCTATCAATGAAATACCAAACGAACGGTGGGAGATTATCGGCAGGCATGACACCATAGGATTCAACTTTTGGCCGGTGCACTCCTTTGTTCCCGGCATATTCGTCTTCGAAAATTTGTGCACCGGCGTGCAGAGAGATTTGTATAAAGCATTCCGAGGGCTCATCGAATCGCGTGCTAACGACTACCGCCATACCGTGAAGATTGTGACTGAACCCTATCCGCAGTCACAACGACAATTGTTGCACGAGTTGCCTGAAGGGTTTTGCGAAAACCTGTACGTCGGTTATACGGCTTCTGTGGTTGCACGAGACGAAAGGGAACTGGCGACAGGCATACGCTACCTTGAATCACTAGGAATGTTTACACCCGCCAATCGCATCAGGTGGCTCTTTAAGTATGGCGGTTCCGCAATAGCGATGTTGAGTTTAGCTGTGCGCATGAATTACCGAAGGATCGTGCTTTGCGGAATAGATTTGGGCAGGCAGGAGTACTTTTATCAATGCCGCCAGCGATATCCTGACACTGCAGATTGGGAGTTTGCGTCCCGCAAAGATATGCACCTGACGACACGTCGCCTACCCTGGATGGTCCCCGCTCAGCAGGTTATTTATCAATTCAAACGTCTGGTGCTTGATCCCGCGGGCATAGGACTTTTCGTAGAGAACCGCAGCTCGACGCTCTATCCTGAGGTTCCGGAAGCGTCGCAACATTTGTTTGAGCAGCTTGCTGTTTCACCTAACCGAATAGACTGAAACCAGAGACATGGCCTCCGGCAAAGGGAACCGTCGTTTATGGTAGATGTTCATTTTCCGTTTGTGGATATGGTCCGACTCATGAAAGATCGAGTGTCGAGATGAACAGCAATCCAACCGGGGCATAAGCCAGACCGAGTGGAACTATTCCTGAGGCGACCTGTCGTTTGGCATGGACTCTGGTTTTGGCGGGGCGGGTTCCGGCGATAGGGCAGTGCCGCTCGATGGTTCGACAGTAGCGGACTGTCGGGTCAAATAAGGAAACCGTGGTGTGATCTCGAACGGCATCTTCTCGTGAGCTGACAGCAGTCGCACTGGATGGCTTTTCTGGATGGTCAATTGGTTCGACCAGGGATCTAGTTTGATGCGCCCACCGAGTGGCAGTGCCGCAATCTGATTCACATCCCTCACTTGCAGTTGGGCCGCCGAGGCCAACAAACCCGACATCCGTACCCCGGAGTCCGTCGAATTTACGGAATTGCCAAAATGGCCCTGCAGGAGTTTTGGCAACAGTGGTGACTCTTCTTTCACGGCCGCAAAAAACAGACTTGCCGACGAGAGCTTGTCCTTGTAAGGAGAGTTCTGGAGCAATGCCAGCCCCTTCTCGTTGGCCTCTTCTTCCTCCTGGGGGGAGCGCTTGAGTTTTATACGGCCGATCGCTGCCTCATCAGGAAACATCAGGGCGTCACTGAACGCATATTTCTCATTTACATCGTGCGCAGAAAGAATGTGGCCCATTTCGCGGGCAATAAATGCTGCGAGCGAGGCCTCGTCCGGCAGCGCGTCAAGTAAACCTCGGCTTATGACAATCGTATTGCCGACTGTAAAGCTCTCCATCGGCTGCGTCAGCAAGATGCGACAACGAATTTCGGGCTCGATATTGTCAAGCTTGTTGGTAATTTCAATATTTTGTACAACCGTATTCAAAACTTTATCGGCCTCACCTTCAGGAGCCAGTAATGCCCCCTTTTGAAGACGGTCCAGAATGTTGTCTTCTGCCTGACGTTTCCAGGCACGCTCGGCCTCGACTGTTGTGAGGTCATGTTTAGAAGCGCTCTGGTCTTTGACTTTGTCTGGCGACTCGACAACGATGTCCGTGAATTCGCTGTTCTTGTGGGGACGCGACATATAGTAGCCCCAAAGCAGCGTTTGCGCGCGATAGTCCCATTTATCTTTGCCACGCGTCAAGTCAGTTTCTTCGCTGTATACATACGCGGGCAGCCACTGGCCATTTCCGCCCATATTGAATCGCCAACTATCAAAATGCAGATACTCGCCGTGGGGAGGGTTGGGCGTGAAGGTCCCGTTAAAACGCACGACATTGTATTGTTGGTCCTCAACCCAGATGCGCCCGATGAACATCGCCTTGGAAGCTTTTGACTTCGACCGCTTCGGCTGGACATCAATCACCAGAGTTCGGACCTCACCGAGAAACTCGCGACGCACGAGCTTGAAATCATAGTGCTGGCGATCGAAGGTGCTCATGTCCATGATGATCATCTGCGCAAAACCCGCGGGTATAAACTTCGACTGAGAACTATTCAAATGTACAAATTGGTTCATTGCCTCGAACATCCTACCCAACGTGCCGGGCTCGTGGGAGCCTAAAAAGTCGATGTCCTGCACCCCTGTTTCCAGTCGCATTCTGCCTAGGAAGTATTGGTCGCTAATCGGTACCCTGCCCAGATCGCGGTCGGCACGCATGTTCTGGATATACGTCTCCACAATCGGATAGTAATCCGCAAGGTCTTTGACGAACTGAGCTTCGCGCGCTGCAATCTTATCGACAACCGAATCAAAAGCGGGGTCTGATTTTGCTGGCTCATTTACTGGAGGGGCATGCTTTTGTAGCGCTGCCATCTGCAAACTGCCGGCAAGAACGGCAGCGAATACACATACAATGAATTGAAATCTATTGACCGTGAGCATTCGACTTTCAGAACCCCCTAAGACAATCGAAAAACTACTCTCAGCTTTCCATAGGAATCGATTAACTGTCCGTCACGCTGGGCGGGCGCAAATCGAATTTGCTCTGCAGCTCTCACGGCAGCATCGTCGAGGCCATGACCGAGACCCTGAATTACACGGATCACATGCACTTTCCCTGTGGCCGCAAACTCCACCTCCAGCTCAACATCACCCTCAATCTTAAGTGTGCGTGCTTCCGTAGTGTAGTCAGGAGTGGGTTTGCTCAACAAAGAAACCGGCGTCTCCTTGGCCGTTACTTCTGCAGGCCGCTTGTGTTCTTCAGGGGGCGCGGGTTGGAACGACCCGAAATTACCAGTCTGGACTCGTCTTTGAACGTTCGGATTTCCGTCCCCCGGCGCGATCGAGTTTCCAAAGCCAGCACTGGCGACTACACCGTGGCTTCCGTGGCCACCTCCAGTGCCATTGCCCGGTCCTTCCGGTAGATCGAAGGATCCCACCTTGACCATATTGGATGCTTTCGTACTATTCGGGTCTTGCGCAGCACCATTAGGATCGCCGAATCCGCCAGTCTGGACCTGCAGTGCTGGGCGGTTCACAGTTGGCGGGGTCGAACTGCCAACAAAGTTCGTTGCGGCAATAGCGCGGGTGATCTTCGGCTCGGTCGGAGAATCCCTACGCAACAAATCGTGTTTAGGCTCCGGTAACGGTGGCGGCACAACCTTCACCATTTCTTTTACTTGTGGAACGGGCGGTTTGACTTGCGATGGAGAACGCTCCTTTGGCAACTCGATTTTCGGCCTGGGTAGTTCGTAATGGCGAAGCTGAAGGGCGGGCTTGATTTGTAATGCCGGGGGTGGGGACGTAAGCCCAGGCGTGTCCGTCACATCCAAGCGAATGTTGCTGTAGATATCAGGGTTAGCCTCGGGAACAACCGGAAAAAGGGTTCTGGTTGCAATGAGCAGAAACGGCACTTGGATCACTAAACTCAGTCCGAATGAAGTCCAACGCCGTTTCGGTGTGGGAAGCGGTGCAAAAGGCGTCGCTGGAAAAATCTGGTCCAGCGGTTCCATGTGAGATCCCCTTTATGGTTTTCTTACATGCTCTAGAAGGCGTTTTTGCTATCCGGTTACGCTAAATCCAGCCATTCCCAATTTTGTTTTCTTGAGTAAGTAAAGCCAATAATCTAGATGCGCTGGGCGCATTTGCTTTGTTAGCTTAACACTTTCTCACCGAGATTCCAACGTTTGCCGCTCTATTGGTAGGGAAGACGCACACTTAATCTCAGTACCGAGAGAGTTTGCTCTTACAATCGGGCAGGGCTCGCTTGGAGTGATCCAGCTCGCCGACCACAACTCATTGTTCGTAACCAAACGCCGTAACAAGAGGGATCGCATCTGTTAGACTCGCTGCGTCATCAGCGGGGAATCGTTGAGCGTGTCTCGCGCTAAATGGCGACAATCGAGGATGTCACTATACGTCGCCGGTCGCCGGAAAAGTGGAGGGGCAGTGACGCATGGGTGACAGAGCAACTACGATTGATACCCAGACAACCGCAACCGCGACCAAACCAGCCAGATTCTACCGCCCCGAGCTTGATATTCTTCGATTCTTCGCGTTTTTCGCGGTGTACGTTACTCATTCGCTTTCTCATAACCCTGCGGATTGGATGCGCTATCACTTCCCGAGAATTGTAGCCGAATTGATGGCCGCCATAGCGAGGTCTGGCAGATTTGGAGTCACACTCTTTTTTCTGCTAAGCGCCTACCTGATTACATCGCTGCTGCTGCGAGAGAAGTCTGCAACGGGTGACGTAAGCCTAGGGTCGTTCTACATCCGCCGCATTCTCCGCATCTGGCCGCTCTACTTCTTTGTTCTTGCCCTGGCTACCGCATGGCCCTGGACTGGCAGGCTTCCGTTGTCCTATCTAGCCTGGTTCCTCCTGCTTGCCGGGAACTGGGGGCTAATTATCCTCGGTTCGCCATACTCCTGGGCCTCCATTCTATGGAGTATATCGATCGAGGAACAGTTTTACCTGTCGTGGCCGCTCGCCGCAAAAAGATTCTCCCGTCAGGCTTTGCTGGGCAGCTCGGTGGCGCTGATCGTGCTTGCGAATCTCACTCGCATTTACCTGGCTATGCGTTCCCCTCAACTAGACTTGGTGTGGGTCAATACATTCGCTCAGTTAGATTCCTTCGGAGCGGGCATCTTTTGTGCCATCCTTCTCAACGAATCCGTGCCACGTTTTTCGCCGGCGATGCGATCGTTATTCGGCGCTATTGGGTTCGTCCTACTGATCGGTTGTGGGCACTTTGAGTCTGAGCATCGGGCCTTTGTTATCTTCGGCTATCCAGCCGGCATTGCGGGATGTCTATTATTGTTCCTTGCTGTTTACGGATTGGCAGTCAGCTTTCGGCCGTTGGTGTACCTTGGCAAGATCTCGTATGGTCTGTACGCGTACCACATGCTTGCATTGACCCTAATGGGACAGGCTTTGGGTGGGCGGAGTGGCACTCCATTGCGTTTTCTTGCGTTTTGGTGCGGCGGTCTGATCATCACGCTTTCTCTTGCCAGTCTCTCGTATCGCTGGCTGGAGTCGCCGTTTCTCCGCCTTAAAGAGCATTTCGCTGTAATAAAGTCCAGACCGGTGTAATGACTTACAGAACATTTCGATGATCGCCAGACGGCAGAAAAGGGACTAAACCTCGGATCTCTTCCGGCTCCGTATTGAAAAGTATCCCTTTTGCATCCCCTGAACATTAGGGCTTCCAAATCGTCTTAGCCTTTCGTGCCTCTAAGATATTTAGATTGTGAGGTTTATGGTGAGAGCGCTGGGGCTCGAACCCAGGACCAACGCCTTAAAAGGGCGATGCTCTACCAACTGAGCTACGCTCTCAGACCACACTACCAAGTTAGCACAGTTGACAGTGCAAATTGAGGTGGTTCGATATCTCCGGTACGCTGCAGCAAACCTCGATCTGCCGGGTAAGTTTCTTTATCGGATTTTGTGGCAGATTTTGTGCAAATTATTGAACTAATTGGCCTCCCGCCTATTGCCCTGACACTAAAGTCGCATGGTGCTTTCATTGACTTGAGATAGCCAGAGCAGTAGCCTCGGGCTATTGCATAACACATTAGGTGCAACGGCGCGGCTAGATACCGCCCGTTTGCTCCTTTTCCAGGTAACACCTCAAAACGTCGTACAGGACGAAACTTATGGAATCGCGCGGCAGAGACAGGGACGACGAACTGGCAGCGGAAACGCCGGGAGACGTGGCAGTACTTTACTCCTGGGCCAATCTGCATGGAGCCAAATATCGCGACTTTTCGGCATCGAGGCGTGAGTATCGCGCCCAGTTGAGACATCGTGCGGCCGAACAGGTTCGCGAGCAGGCATTGTTAGCGCAGGCCGAAGCCGAAGCGGCGGCCAAGGCGGCAGAATCTGCAGCGCATTATGCGGCTGAGGCTGCCCGTACCAATCCGGCCCACATGTCCGACTCTGGAGTGCAGCGGTCGTTGCGCGAAGCTGAGGAGGCTGCACGAACCGCCGCCGCCGAACGTGTAGAGGCTGCACGCAGGGCCGAAGCCGCTGCCGTTGCCGAAGCCGCAGCTCGAAGAGAAGAACGCGAGATCGCAGAGGCGCATGCATCCGCACAGAGACAGGCCGCGCGCTATGCCGACTCCGAGATACGCCGCAGAAAACAAATCAGCTCAGAAGGTGCACCCCAGGTTCCCGGCCAAATGTCTGACCCCTATACGCCAACTGCATCTCCGGCTGATATCCCACAAACACTGCCTTCACAAGCGCCCTTGCCAGCACGGCTGGAGCCTGCACAGCAGGCACGCCCTGTGCAAAGTCCCGTGGTTGCAGCCGATCCAATCGAAACCGGATTAAATCGCTACAGCTCCGGTTCGCAGCCAGTGGAGAACTATCCTGCTGCTGCCAAATCCGAATACATGTCGCCTGCCTCTCAGGTCTCCGTGCGGCGACCTCAGGGCTACAGCCCAGACGATGCATCAGGCGTACGGCAGATCTATCGTGGTCCGGAGTACGGCCTACCGCCCCAGGACGATTCGGAACTCAAGTCGGCGCCAGTTCGAAACCGTCCGGTACCCATCCCGGTTGCTCCAATGACGCCTGTCGACTCTAAGCGTTCTTCCGTAGTTCCCGGCAATGTTTCGCCCGGACAGCCAATTCTCGGAGGAAAGCGCCACACCGATCCTCAACCCCAACCGTCACAGGCAGAGATTCGTCAACAGCGTTCCGATGCTCCAATTGAGAGCCCTGTGGAACGCGCTTTCATGCGTTCTGTATCGTCCGATCGTGTCGCGGAGCAATCGGATAGTCGTTCCGGAGGTTCGTTCGATCCCGGATTTCTCGCAAGCAGAAGATCTATCGTCGACCCGCTGCCGACGCAGCCAGCAACTTCTGGACCTGTTTCGCCGCCCGTCAGACCCGTCTCTCCGTTCTCGCAGGCTCCGATTTCTGCAGATGCCGCACGCGGACGTCGTGCTCAGGATGGCTCCGCGTATCAGCCCGCTCCGGTCTACTCTGACCCGCCACGAGGGGTTTCGTCCGAGCCTTTACCCGATTCTGCGACGAACTCTTCCACGCAGCGCACCGCCTACACCGCAGATCCTGCGGGACCGGCATGGCTATACGCTCCTCCCGCTGCACAACAGCAGGCCAAGCCAATCGCTTCGCCGCCCCCTGCGCAGTCGTCTGTGGCCGAGACCCTGCAGCGCTCGCGAGAACGAGTAGCCGCCCGTTGGTTCGCCTTGAAAGGTGTCTTCGAGCAGCCTGGACAAGAACAGCCCGAGGTTGCTCCTGTACGGCAAAAGGAGATTCGCACGCCGATACTGGCGGTTTTCTCGCTGGCTGGCGGGGTCGGCAAAACCAGTCTCGTCGCTACTATCGGCCGCTCCCTCTCATCGTTGGGCGAAAAGGTTCTGCTCACCGATACGACATCGCACGGACTCCTACCCTTTTACTTCGGCGCCAGCGAGCTGCGGCAGGGAACAGTACGAACCTTTTCCCCTCCCAGCGGCAGTACAGACGCGCCCATCTATCTGGTCAGTTACGACATCGACCAGAGAATCGGCGATGAGGCGGCACAAGAGCAACTGGTTGAGGAGATCATCAACAACAGCCGGGGAACGCACCGCATCCTGCTGGACCTGACGCCAAGTTCAGGGTGGATCGTCCGCCATATGGCGCGGATGAATCCAACTGTTCTCGTTCCTGTTGCGCCCGATATGAACTCCGTCATCAGCTTGCAGGCGGTCGAGAAGTTCCTTCATGGTTGCGTCGATGCCGATGGCCGACCGATCCAGCCATACTATGTGCTGAACCAGTTCGACGCCTCGCTCCCATTGCACCTCGACGTTCGAGAGGTACTGCGTCGCCAGCTCGGTGACCGTCTCCTGCCCTTTGTTATCCGGCGCGCGCCTGCGGTAAGCGAAGCCCTGGCCGAAGGTATGACTGTAGTGGACTACGCTCCGGAATCGCCCGTCTCCGAGGATTATTTGAACGTTGCAACCTGGCTCCGCACCATCGCAGCTCCGGCCACTGCCGGATTTCGCAACGTACGCTGGAGCGAACGATGACGCGATCGTCACTTTGGCGGTCGTTCGAGTCCGGCGACGCCTTCCTGCTGAGAGTTCTGCGTTTCATTATCCTCGTTGTCGGCATTACTCTTCTGGGATTCACAGGTGTTCTTGAGCTGACGTGGCCGCAGCAGCTTGTACTTGGTCTGCTCACCGTTCTGCTCGCAATCTGGATGGATCGCAGCTCGAGCTCGTATCTCGTGACTCTGACCCTGATGTTCGCATCGGGGTATTCGACATTTCGTTACGGATTTTGGAGAATCGCGACCACAGCGAAGTTTTTTCTCGATCCCGGCTCAGTCTGGAGCTGGCTCGATGGCTTCTTCATGTGCCTGCTTCTGGCTGCCGAGGCCTATGCGTTTGTCATCCTGTTTCTCGGCTATATGCAGACGATATGGCCTTTGCGTCGTACGCCTGTGCCGTTGCCCGACGATCCTGGGAAATGGCCCTCGGTCGACCTCCTCATCCCTACCTATAACGAGCCTCTAAGCGTCGTGAAATACACCGCCCTGGCCGCCATGAACATCGACTGGCCAGCGGACAAGCTCAACGTCTACATCCTCGACGACGGCAAGCGCGAAGAGTTCCGGCAGTTTGCCGAAGAGGCCGGTATCGGCTATATGACGCGCGACGATAACGCCCACGCCAAGGCTGGAAATATCAATTGCGCTCTGGCGCGGCTCGATTCGCCCTTCGTTGCCATCTTCGATTGCGATCACGTCCCCACGCGCAGCTTCATGCAGGTCACCCTTGGCTGGTTTTTGCGCGATAACAAGCTGGGAATGCTTCAAACACCGCACCATTTCTATTCGCCCGACCCATTTGAGCGCAATCTGAGCCAGTTCCGTGTCATCCCAAACGAGGGCGAGCTCTTCTATGGCATCGTTCAGGACGGTAACGATTTCTGGAACGCAACGTTCTTCTGCGGTTCCTGTGCGGTCCTGCGCCGAACTGCCCTCGATGAGATCGGCGGCATCGCGGTCGAAACCGTGACCGAGGACGCCCACACCTCTTTGCGGATGCAGATGAACGGCTGGAACACGGCGTATATCAATATCCCGCAGGCGGCCGGACTGGCGACAGAGCGGCTAAGCGGACACGTCAAGCAACGCATTCGCTGGGCTCGCGGCATGATTCAGATTATGCGCACGGACAACCCTCTCTTCGCCAGAGGGCTGAAGCCTGCACAACGACTCTGCTACTTCAACGCGATGGCGCACTTTTTCTACGCCTTCCCTCGACTGATTTTTCTTACTGCGCCGTTAATCTATCTCATTCTCGGGCGCGTCAACGTTCCTGGCTACTGGGCGGCAATCCTAGCCTATGCTTTTCCGCATCTGGTGCTATCGAATATCACCAATTCACGTATTCAGGGGCAGCATCGTCACTCATTCTGGAATGAGATCTACGAAACGGTATTGGCGCCTTATATTTTTCTCCCCACCATGCTCGCGCTAATCAATCCCAAGTTTGGCAGCTTCAACGTGACCGCCAAGGGCGGCGTGGTCAACCGAAAATTCTTTGACACCCGCATCGCGCAGCCATTCCTCTTCATGCTAGGGGTGAACGTGATTGCCATGTTGATGGCGATTCCACGTTTCTTCTACATCCCTATTCCCTATATCAGCGGGTTGTACGATGGCGACCATCCCGGAACCATTATCATGAACTTGATATGGGTGCTGTTCAACATGATGATTCTCAGCGTGTCGACAGCAGTGGCGTGGGAGAGCCAGCAGCGCCGCCAGACCGTTCGTGTCGCTATGGCGGTGCCTTCCAGCGTGCTCCTTGCCAACGGTTCAAAGATTCAGGGTGTCACCGCCGACCTTTCGAGCGGCGGCGTCATGATTCGCACGGAACGCGACGTCACAGCCTCTGCCGGTGACCCCGTGAAGCTGACTTTTCCAGTGCTTGCCGGCGATGCCACTCTGCCGGCAACTATCGTGGGCGTTGACGGCAATGTACTGCGCGCGCAGTTCGACCCGCTGACCCTCCAGGAAGAAGAAGCGTTGACAATGGTGCTTTACTCCCGCGCCGACACCTGGCTTGGCTGGGGAGAGACTCGTGAGGCCGACAGACCTCTCAGGAGCCTTGGCCGCATCTTCCAACTGGCACTGCATGGTCTTTCGCTGACAATTCGAGGTTTGATGAAGACGAAGAAGAAGAATCAGCCGAAGGGAAAGCTCGTCACGAGCATTGTCCCTCTGCTCCTGTTAGTCCTTTTCGCTGGAACGGGCAATCTCGTGGGACAGCTCCAGCCTATTCCCCAGTCATCCGCTATGTCGGATAACGCCTCTCCTGTAACTGACGGGGGCATTCAGGCACACCCTGTAGCACCAGGTACCTTCGACAATATCTTCACGCTCGCAGATATCGGAGTCCCCGACACCATCGTGCTTCGCGGAGTCGATGCGTACCACACAGTTTACTTCTCAATCCCGCAGACCCAGGTCGTAAAGACCGCCACCATGAAGTTGCACTACCACTTCTCCCCCGGCCTGATCCCCTCGCTCAGCCATCTCAAGGTGAGCCTCAACGGAACACTGTTCGCTACGCTCGCCGTCAATACGCCTCCCGTTCCACCCAGTCCATCAACAGCTGGACAACGGGCGGACAATCAGTCGCTCAGCGTCACGGAAAACAACGTTCTGCTCGAGGCAACTCTAACGCTTCCCGCAGAGATGCTCGTCCACGACAATCAGCTCACCTTCGAGTTTGTCGGTCACTACACCATGGAGTGCGAAGACCCATCGCATACGACCCTGTGGAGCCACGTCGACCCGACGACGACCATCCAGCTTGCAGGCTCTCTGCTGCCCTTGCATAACGATCTCAAGCTATTGCCGCTACCGTTCTACGATGCCGCCGTCAATCTCCATCCGGTAGTGCCTATCGTTTTCCTCGGCCAACCCTCACCGAAGGCCCTTCAGGCAGCAGGCATCGTCTCTTCCTGGTTCGGCATTCTCACGGATTTTCGTCCCGTCCGCTTTCCCGTCTCCATTGGCACGATTCCCGCTGGCAACGCTATCGTCATCAGCGAAAACCCAGCCGATCTTCCCGCTTCGCTTAAGATTAACGAGAGCTCTGGCCCAACGATTGCCATGCGGGCCAACCCCAACGATCCCTATTCAAAAGTTCTTGTCCTGACCGGTGACAATCCAGACGATCTGATGACTGCAGCCATGGGTCTCACCCTGCAGCGAGATCTGTTGAATGGCGATCAGGTGCGCATCAGCTCTTTGAAAGTGCCGGAACCACGCCAACCCGACGACGCACCACGATGGCTTAGCACGGAAAAGATCACTCATATCGGCGACATCACGGAGACCGGTAATCTGCAAGGCGATGGTTCGGTCCCTGTGGCGGTCTACATGCGCGTCCCGCCGGATCTCTACACCAGTCCATTGCAGAACATCGGCTTCCACATGGGCTACCGCTACAACGGCATCCCCATCTCGAATGAGAGCTCGCTTCAGGTTTACATGAACGATGCCTACATCAGTTCAACGCCGATGCCGCACACCGACAAGGCCTCCGCGCACCTTGAGACCATCGTTCCGGTACCCGTTGCCAACATGCGGCCATTCTCCAATACGATGTTGATGCGATTTATCTTCCTATTGGCAAAGAAAGGGAGATGCCAGGACACAGCACCCTACAACATGCAGGGAGCCATCATGAAGGATTCGTATCTCGACATCCGCGGTATTCCCCATTGGACCGTCTTGCCGAACCTTGAGATCTTCGCAAACGCAGGCTATCCCTTTACCCGAAAGGCCGATCTGACCGACACCACAGTGGTCCTTCCCGACACACCTGGTCTCGAGGAGATTGAGACATTCCTCACCTTTATGGGGCACTTTGGCGGACAGACTGGTTACCCCGTGCTCAACGTGACCGTCACCAACGCAGACGGCATGAAGTCCAACAAACGCAAAGATTATCTGATCATCGGCACAGTTGACGACCAACCGGCGCTAACGAAGCTGAATCCATCATTACCCGTGATGATCGATGGCAGCGGATTGCATATACAGGACACTCAGGGTTTCTTTGCTCCGCTGCAACGCGCATGGTGGAAGGTGCGCAGCTCCGATCGCATTCAATCCGGTGAGCTGGAAACCGCAGGCGGACTGCCCGATGCTTTGATTGAGGGGATCGAGTGGCCCAGCGGCTCCAACCGCTCCGCTGTCCTCGTCGTTCTGCGCGACAAGTCTGTTGTGCCTAACTTTCTTACAACCTTTCTGAAGACCTCTCAATCCTCTGACATCGCGCAATCAGTTAGCGTTCTGAAGGGCAAGCGATTCGTCTCCTACCGAATTGGAAATGACGTTTATTGGGTCGGTTCGCTTTCCATCTGGATCAGACTGAACATGCTCTTTTCGGAGTTACAGTGGCTTATGGTCGTCTCTGCCATGATCTTCTGCTTCTTGATGGCCGCGATTGTTCGAGCGATGCTGCGGCGAAGAGCACGGGCCCGGTTACAAGGCAACGACTGAGGAGGCGGGCTGCCGTGAAAAAAGGGGATCCTCTCAGACGACGGCTGACGCTATGGTTGGTCATCGCGACCACGTTGGGAGTGTGTCTTCCATCGGCCGCCAGCGCGCAGTCTTGGCCCCTGTGGGAGAGCTATAACCGGTACATTGTCGACGACCAGGGAAGAGTCATCGATCACAGCGCACAGGATCACACCACCAGCGAAGGACAGGCCTATGCGATGTTCTTCGCCCTCATCGTCAATGATCGTATCCGTTTTGACAAGCTGTTGAGCTGGACCGAGATCAATCTGGCGGGTGGCGATCTCACGCTACGCCTCCCTGCATGGAGCTGGGGCAAAAGTCCCGACGGCACATGGAAAATCCTCGACCCGAATCCGGCATCGGACGCTGACCTATGGATCGCTTACTCGCTGCTCGAGGCTGGCAGATTGTGGCACGAGCCGCGTTACGAAAAATTAGGCATGATCGTTGCGATTCGTATCGCGCAGCTCGAAGTCGCCTACATCCCGGGCCTGGGGACGACGCTGATCTCTGGCCCGGTCGGCTTTCATCCCAACGAAACCACATGGCTGCTCAATCCCAGCTATCTGCCTCCGTTCATTCTCGCCCGTCTTTCCAATGCCATGCCAAAAGGTCCATGGAACGCGGTTCTAAGCTCATTGCAGCCAATTCTGGCTCAAGGTTCAGGCGACGGCTTTGCCATGGACTGGGTGAGCGCCGGTACCGGAATTCGTCCGTCAGCACCTCCAAATAAAGCCGCTGCCGCACCGGTCGGCAGCTACGATGCAATCCGCGTCTATCTTTGGCTAGGCATCTCAGATCCGAATACCCCTGGGGTTCGCCAGCTGTTTTCTGGTGTATCCGGCATGGCCTCCTATATGAAAAGTCATCCCATGCCACCCGAGATCGTGGATGCCGGCGGACGGGCGCTCAACCCCAATTCGCCGCCTGGTTTCTCCGCAGCGGTGGTGCCCTATCTTCAGGTCATTGGATTGAGAGCGTCAGCCAAAGCTCAGCTGGATCGCCTTACGGCAACAAGAAACCCAACCATGGGCCTGTACGGACGAACGCCGGTCTATTACGACCAGAACCTCGCGCTCTTTTCTACCGGATGGATCGAGCAACGCTATCGCTTTGATCGGGATGGAAGACTGAGGGTAAAGTGGCGCTGAAAAAAAAGGCGCTATCTGCCAGAGCCAACAGTGTCAAAACAGTAAATACCGTGAAAAAAACGGTACAAAAACAAGAAAAAGCGATAAGCTGCGGAAGGACGGCAGAGTGACGATGCTGGTTCCCGGATGCGCTATCACCTGACTGGCGAACTATGAAGATTGTTCCCTCAATACGACCTCTAGCCGCAGCGATGATTCTCGCCACATTCAGTCTG
Organism: Edaphobacter sp.; assembly: GCA_035317185.1. Lineage (GTDB taxonomy): Bacteria > Acidobacteriota > Terriglobia > Terriglobales > Acidobacteriaceae > Edaphobacter. The sequence goes on along the minus strand of DATHHN010000023.1, from coordinate 50,650 downwards.
GCGCCGCTGCCGGCTTGCCTTCGCGCTCAGACAGCGGAATCGCCAACTCAGTCCCTGCTCGATAAGGCCCATGCCCTCGAAGTTCGTGGCCGTATGGACATGGCAGTCCAGACATGGCAGCAGGTCCTGCTGGCCGATCCCGTCAATGTCGATGCACTCGCCGGTTTGGCGCGTGCCGCAAAATTGAGCGGCAATGCCCCACTTGCCGGAACGTACCTGGATCGCCTCCGAGCCATCAACTCCAACGATCCCAACATCGCCCGCATTGAGAAGATGGGGTCGCAGCAGGATCAGGCGACACAACTGCAGCAAGCCGGCAAACACGCCCAGGCCGGCCAATACGCACAGGCAATGGCGATCTATCGTCAGGTCTTTGGCAACACGCCGCCACCAGGTGATTGGGCACTGGCCTACTACGAAACAGAGTCGGCAACCGAGGACGGTCGACCTCACGCCATCGCCGGACTCCGTGCCTTAGTCGAAAAATTTCCGACCGACTCGCGGTATCAGATAACGCTTGGCCGCATCCTCACGTACAACCCCCAGACTCGGGCAGAGGGTCGGAGATATCTCGAGCGCCACCCTAACGATCCGCAGGCGGTTGAGGCGCTGCGTCAATCTCTCGTCTGGGATTCTGCCAATCCTGCATCGGCAGCGGACATCAAGGCGTATCTTGCAAAGCATAACGACGCACAGCTGAATCAGGCCCTCCGCAACCAGCCGAAACCGGCGCCTGGCAGACCGTCCGTTCCTCAAACTCCACAACAGATTGCCGCAGAGAATGCAAAGCGCGCCGGCAATGCTAGAGAGCAGGAAGCCTACAACGCTCTCAACGCGAAGCGTCTCGACGAAGCTGAGACACGGTTCAAAGCCATACTCGCAAACGAGCCTGAGAACGCCCGCGCCCTTGCTGGCATGGGTTATGTGCGGATGCAGCAGTCCAACTTCGGTGGCGCAATCAGCTTCCTTGAACAAGCCAAGCAGAACGGCGCGCGCGACGCCGGTCTTGAAACCGCTCTGGAAAATGCCCGCTTCTACTACGTCATGAGCGAGGGCTCAATCGCACTGAACGAGAATGACTTGCCCACCGCCGAACAGAAGTACCAGGCGGCCCTTACCATGCGCCCCAACAGCACCGAGGCGCTTGAAGGACTCGGTGGAACGCTTCTGAAAGCTCGTCAGCCCGAACCTGCCATCGAAGTCTTCGAGCGCTATGTAAAGGTGAAGCCCACTGTGGCTGCAGCGTGGCGCGGGCTCTTCATGGCTCAGTATGGAGCAGGCAATGCCTCGCAGGCGCTGCTTACAGAGCATCGTATTCCCGCCGCCATTCACGCTCAACTCATGCGCGACCCTGACTTCCTGCGTACGCTTGCATCCGCGTACTCAGCTGTTGGCCGCGACGCCGACGCGCAGCGTGTGCTTAAGAGCGCGCTTGAGTTGCCGTTCCCTGCGGGAGCGCAAGGTCTTCAGGTGGAGACGCAGCTCCAGTACGCCAGCTTGCTCCAGCAGGCTAACCGCCTCGATCAGGCTGCCGGGCTCTTCCGCCAGGTTCTCGCAGTCGACATGGGCAATACGGCCGCCTGGCAGGGACTGGTCCGCGTCCAGCATGCGATGAAGCAGGACCAGGTGGCCCTTCAGACCCTCACTAACATGCCGCCGTCAAGCTATAAAGCGGCTATGCGCGACCCCGGATTTCAAGCGACCGTAGCTTCGATCTATCAAAGCCAGAACAGGCTGGACGCAGCTCAGGAGATTCTCGAGAAATCGATTGAAGCGCAGGTTGCCGCCGGACAGAAGCCCAGTACGGAGCTTCTCCTTCAGCTGGCTGGCGTCTATCTCTCTCACAACGATCCTCAGCATGCTTATCCAATCTACCGCCAGGTCCTCTCCGAGAACATAGACCGTCCGGATGCCTGGAAAGGCTTGCTGACCGTGCTCCACACCTCGGGTCGCGATCAGGAAGCACTCGCCCAGGTCCAGCAGATACCGCAGCCCGTACGCGTCCAGCTTGAATCCGATGTCGAGTACCTGCAGACAATCGGTGCGGTTTACAACGCTCTTGGTCAGCCCCGTGAAGCAATGGTCTTCCTCAACCGTGTGCAGCAGCACTACGCGCAACTGCGCACTGTAGCTCCGGCCGACGTCGACATACAGGATGCGTGGTTGCTCTTCAATGGTGGCAATGATGCCGGGCTCTATCGCCAGCTCATGCTTCTTGGAGGACGGCAGGATCTTACCAGCGAGCAGCGCCGCACCGTGCAAACCATCTGGACCAACTGGGCCGTTCGCCGTGCCAATCAGGCCGCAGCTGCCGGCAATACCAAACGTTCGCTTGCCATCCTCAACGCCGCCGCGCGTTCCTTTCCGGACAATCCCGGCGTGCTCAGAGCTCTCGCCTCTGGATATGCTCGCACTGGCCTTCCCAAACAGGCCGTCGCCATCTTCAAATCCCAGGACATGACCTCGGCCACAGCGTCGGATTACAAATCGGCAGTAGGCGCGGCCCTTGCGGCAGGAGACAGTAAGATCGCCGAGACATGGTTACGCTATGGTCTCGATGCCTACCCAAAGGACGCCGAAATGCTGAACCTCGGCGCGAAGTTTGAGCAGTTGCGAGGCAACAGTGGCCGCGCGGCTGATTACTTCCGCGCTTCACTCGCCGCTATGCCTCCCGGAGATCCCGGCGCCGAGTTGGCAAATGAGCTCAGCCAGCCCGTTCCTATAGCGCGTCTGCCCAAGCCCGCAGAGCCACAGGACCTCGCCACGCTGCTCAGCACATCGGACCCCAACAGTCTTGATCCTGCCGCCGCACCTGCCCCCCCGGCACAGCCCTACCTTCCGAATTACAACAATATCTACGGTCAGGCGCCTGTACAGCTGAGCCCTCAGTCAAGCGTCGTTCCGTCATACATGGCCAACCCGGCCTCACGAAACTCAAGGCAGACGCAACCTACGCTTGGTGACTACGTCCCTCAGGCCTCCACAGTCAGTCCACCTCCGGCCACCAATTCGCCCCTCCTTTCAGCCTCAACATCTCCATACTCGCTCGCGGCCACGCCGGGCGATCTGTCGTCTCAGGACTTCCAGCGCCAACAGATCACGCGACTAACCCAACAGGCCCAGGCAGACCAGCCGCCCATCAGCGCCGCTCCGCAGGAGACCTATGGTCCTTACGTTCCTTATGTCTCTCCAACCCAGAGCTACGGCTATACACTGTCGCCGGTTCCTGTCCAATTGGGAGACAACAGCCCGCACGCCGCTCCTCCGCAGCGCGATGTCACCGATGTCTTACCAACCGCTCGTTACATGCCCAACGCCCGTACTGGTTCTCACTCAAGTTCGGTCATGATGGGTCAGAGCACGCCGCCGCCTGACGAAGTACTCTCCACCAGAAACGCACAGTACAGTCAGCCACAGGCAGTGGACAGCAACGGCCAGCAGTACCCTCAGCCTGGTACCACGCATCGCAGTACAACTACGACGCATCGTCGAACAGCATCCGCTCCTCCCGTTCGCGCTCCGCAACCCACACTTCCGGCGATGACCTATCCCAACGTCGCCCAGCCGCTCCAATCCTCCGCCTATCCCACTCTCGGTCCGGATGCGTCACAAGGAGTGCCTCCCAGTGATGCAGATCTCGTCGCCAAGAGTGTTCCGCCACTGCGCGGCAATTACGCTACCGTGCCTGGGCCACCTCTCTCGCAGCGTGCCCAGACAGAGCTTGAGCTCGCGGCCCTTGAAGGTTCCTACAGCGGATGGATCGGCGGCACAGGCTACGGTCGGTACCGTAGCGGCACAGCCGGCTTCGACCGTCTCACAGATATAGAGGCCCCCTTCGAGGCTTCCGCGGTAATGGGTAAATCCGTCCGTGTCACAGTCGTTCCCCGGCCGGTCTTCCTAAACTCCGGCACCCTCGACACAACATTTTTCCAGAGCTCCACCGGAACGATTCCCGTTCTCGGTACGTTGCCGGCTAACGCGCTCAGCGCGCCACCCCAGCAGTTTGCCAGCGGCGTTGGCGGCGAGCTGCAGCTGACCACCGCGAACATCGGTCTTGCGCTAGGCTATACGCCATACGCGTTCTTGGTCTCGAACATCACAGGCCGCATTCAGTGGCGTCCGTTAGGCGGTCACTTTACCTTCTTCGGCGACCGCGATTCGGTGAAAGATACGCAGCTCTCCTACGCCGGTCTTCGCGATCCCGGCTCCGCATCGCCGATCTTCTCAGGCAATATTTGGGGTGGTGTCATCTCCACGGGCGGCGGCGTCAGGCTCGACGTCGGCGGCGAGCGCAACGGCCTCTACGTCTCCGGTGACGGCGCCACCATCACGGGCTACCACGTCCTCGACAATCGTAAATACGAGGGCACGATGGGCGCCTACTTCCGCGTGAAGAACTGGCCCGGATATGGAAATCTCAACATCGGCGCCAACTTCTTCGGAATGCACTACGACAACAACCAGCGCGGCATGACCTACGGACTGGGCGGCTACTTCAGCCCGAACGTCTACTTCCTCGCCTCGGTGCCCGTCACGTATTCGGGTTACTACAACAAAGACTTCCACTACGTTATCAACGGCAGCATTGGCGTCCAGACCTTCCAGGAAGAAACGGCACCCTATTATCCTCTCGACCGTCCATTGCAAACGGGCTCCGGTAATGCGATGTACCCCCAGAACAGCAACACCGGTCTGAACTACGCTCTCAATTCGGAGGCCTCCTACCGTGTTGCCGACCACTGGTATATTGGCGGATTCCTCGTCGCCAACAATAGCAACAACTACAACACAGTCTCCGGCGGATTCTTCCTACGCTATCTCTTCAAGATGCAGTACCCAACGGAAAGCGGCCCTACGGGGCTCTTCCCGATCAGTGGCTTCCGTCCCCTCCGGGTTCCTTAGCTCCTCGCTCATTCTTCTAATGCAGATCCTGACGCAATCACCCAAACAGGGAATCGCTACCCTCTGATTTGTCTTGATCTGCAATCATCTCCGTCGTATAACACTCGAGCGCATACGCATTGACTCAATCCGGACCCATCAGGCTCAGCCCGGAAGAGGCCGCGTATGCAAGGGGCTTCATGATCGGTCGTCTTGTTTCACCTCAAGGAGCCTGTACACGGCTCTTTGTTACTGCCAGCTTCCTTTTCACCGCTGCCGCACCGGCTGTCGCTTCTAAAGACAGTGTTCCCAACTGGGTCCGCGCCGCAGCCGCACAAATCTTCCTTACTACTCCGCCGAACTAGCGCCGTCGTCCTGATGGATGAGACCACATATTCGGTAGCACCCGACGGTACTGCTACAGAACACTACCGGTCCGCTGTTAAAATTCTCCGTCCTCAGGGCAGGGAAGACGCCGTGGTCGCCGTCCCATTCGACAGGGATACAAAGATACCCTCGCTGCACATCTGGAGCATCGGCCCCGATGGACACGAATATGCCCTAAAGGATAACGGGATCTCCGAATATGGCTATCCCGGCCAGGGCAGCCTCTATGCGAAATCGACAACCGCTACAAACTAGCAATCTCTCTATGCTGCCGTCTGTCCTCATCTTCAAGGGAGACGGCAGACCTTCACCACATCATTCGCATAGTCGCAGACAAACGCCGTGGCAGCACTTCGTTCCAGCACGACCCACCCCACTCCCAGCGGCTTTAATGTAGCAATCCGTCGCGCATCGGTAGCATCGCTCAACCCTGATTGCGCATTCTGCCCCTCCACCCACGCGCCGGTCAGCTCCGGCGTAATCGAAGCCTCGCCGCCGTCCTTCGAGTAATCTGGCAGCGCGCTCCTCTCAGCAATAGCGCGAAAGCTCTGCGCATCCTCGCCCGGCCTTGTAATGTAATCCGCGTCGAGCGCCAGCAGAGCATCTTTCGGCGTGTTTTGCCTGATCCACAAAAAAGCCTGCACCCATGCGTTCCTTTGCCCGCTCCACCGTTGTGCAGTGGGCAGCTCGATATGTGCCGAAGCCGGAAACGTCCGTCTCTCGGCCAGCACCATCACCGCTGTTAGCATCCCGAACACCGCAACCCATCGCAACGCACGGCGCTGGAGCACACGCTCTGCAAGCGCAGCTCCCACAGCCAGAATCATCACGACATACACCAACTGAAAGACCCGCAACGGCTGCAGCCTCGCTACCAGATGTGTGGTCATTCCAATGCGAGCAAAAAGCATCGCCACAATTGTGGCAGAAGTGCCAATGACTACCGCCATGCGCGCCAACACAATTTGCGTCTCGCTGCGCTGTCTTCGCGCCGACGCAACCCATCCCAGTATCAGCAGCGGAGCGGCCACGCCTATCCACTCGTACCAATGCCATTCGCTCAGAAACCAGTAGCGCCTCGTCATCGCTACGCTCAGATACGTCATACTCTCAGGCAGCGCCATGCTTTGAATCGCCAAAGCCGTGCCCACGCCTGCAACACACAACCCGATCGATGCCGCAACCCGTATCTTCCGATCCCGGTGCGACACAACGCCCAGCGCCAGCACAGAGGCCAGAGCGTATCCAGCCATCAGCGGATGGACCAGCCCCGCTATCGTCAACGAAACACCACACAATATCAGCCCACGTCGCCGCGTCCTTGGTTCTGACTCCGGCAACAAAAATGCGAGAGCTCCTGCCAGCGCCAGCAGTGCGCATGGCGTTGAAAAACTTCGAGCAGTCACATAGGGATCCATCAGCATCAGGGAAGTGCCTGCAATCGGCAGCGTCAGCCATACCGCCAGCAGAGAGATAGCGCCCACCTGAATCGACCGACGCGAATAACATCTTGCCGCCAGTATCCATCCTGCAAACAACGTCATCCAGAAGCTGGCAAGCTGCAACACCAGCAACACAACCTCAAGACTCCATCCAGATCCGCGAACCAGCGCAGCCACCATCGGCGCAAAAACCGAAAACCGCAGATGCTCCAGAACAAATTCAGAACGATGCGGATACACTGCCGGATCGAGAACGCGCTTGATCCCGGCCATATATAGCCCGCCATCCTCGGCATAGGGGTGGTATCCGTGGACTGCAAAGGCAATCACCATCAAAATAGTTACAAGGCCAGTCGCAAATAGCCACTCCGGCCTCTGCCGTTGGCCCTGAGCCGCCGCTATCCTTGAACCTGGGGAGACTACAACCGTTGTGGCCAAATTACTTGTCGCTCCGCCGCCCGTGCTGCACGGTCTTATCTAAGGAAGTCTGTTCTGTAGGTAGACTGCTTTTCGAACGAAACAGTTTTCTCGACCCATTCTCGACGTTAGACACCGCGTCTGTACGAAAGTCGCATTTTAGGCTTCAGCCTTTTTACAGCGATACAATGATTGAAGTTATGCTTTTTCCGGCCCCACCCAACTCCCGCGCCTTTCGCACAATTTCCATCCTAGACGCGGTGGTTGCATGATCACATCCAGCACCCGCAATCTCCTCAAGACCGTTCCTGGACTGGCCATCAGCGCCTTTTTCCTTTGGTACACCTTCAAAGGCATCTCCTTTGCTCAGATCCGCGCCCTCCGGCTTATACATCCGGTCTGGATCATCGGCGTTCTGCTCTTTACCTTCGCCAGCTATGCCCTTCGTTGTGTCCGCTGGACCCACATGATGCGCTCCACGGGCGCCAAATTCGCCGTCTGTGCCCGCGTCCTCATGACCTCGCTTGCCGCCAACAACATCCTGCCCCTGCGCATCGGCGACATCATGCGCGTCTTCACTTACGCCGGTGATCTGGGAGCTTCCCCTTCGGCAATTCTAAGCACCGTCATCCTCGAAAAGCTCCTTGACATCTTCACGCTGGTACTCCTCTTCGTCGCCTTCATGGGCTCAGGCGTTGCTCCCCACTATCGCTTCATAGCTTATCTAACGCTTGCTATCTCCACCATCGGCCTTCTTATCCTTATTCTCGGCGCGCGGGTGCTCGAAAAACCCATCCGTAAGCTTTTCGCCAAACTCCCGCAAAATCCCAGGCTCGCCAAGGTTGAACACTGGTTACTTCTTGCGCTGGATTGCATCCGCCAGATCGGTATCATCGGCTCTCTCCTGCTTCTCCTTCAATCCGCCATCATCTGGACCTGCGAGGGCATGATCTTCGTCTCCGCCGCTCATCTTATCGGTCTTGTCGTCGATCGCATCGGCCCTTGGCAGGCCGTCTCCGCCGCCAATCTCTCCTATCTCATCCCCAGCTCTCCCGGAGCCATCGGCACCTTCGAGCTCGCCGTCAGGACCTCGCTCGTCAGCCACGGTGCAGGCGCATCGCAGGCAGCCATCTATGGCCTTGCGCTCCATGCGTGGCTGCTCATCTCGGTCACCGGTGCGGGAGGCATTATTTTTCTCCTCCACCGTTTCCGCACTCATAACCGCGAACCTCTTCTCAAAGAGATCGAAACCCTTCCCGCAGAGATGCCCTAGCCGTTCCTCTGCCCGTCCTCGCGTAAACTCAACTAGGTCCCAAAACACTTCTTTCCTGGTGAGCTTCAGGCATGTATCGCACAATCCAGCAATCTCTTTTGGCTCGCATTCAGGCCATCCTCCTTGCGAAGTACGACGTCGCCCTAACGCAACTCGCGGTCGAGCAACCGCCGAGCATCGCCCTTGGTGAACTCGCTCTTCCGATCGCCTTTGAGCTCGCCAAACGCCTTCGCAAAGCCCCTCGCGCCATCGCGACAGAACTGGCGGCCGAACTCACCGCCATTCTCCCTAACCTCGAAGGCGTCGCTAGCGTAGAAGTCGCCGGAGCCGGCTACCTCAACATTCGCCTCGATCGTGCCGCCACAGTCCGGCGCATCGCCGCCGACCAGCACGCCGACATCGGCGGCCCGGGCTTCCGTCTCGTCGAGCACACCAGCATCAATCCCAACAAGGCCGCCCACATCGGTCACCTGCGCAACGCCATCCTTGGCGACACCTTCCAGCGCCTTCTCCGTCCCGATTCCTACAAGCGCGGTTACGAGGTTGGCGTCCAAAACTACATCGACAACACCGGCGTTCAGGTAGCGGATGTCGTTGTAGGCCTCGTCCATCTCGAAGGCAAAGACCTCGCATCCACCCGTGAGCTCCTCACAAATCTTCCGGCCAACAATCAGCGCATCGACTTCTACTGTTGGGACCTCTACGCCCGCGTCTCGCAGTGGTACACAGCCGATCCCGATCAACTAGCCACTCGCAAACAAATCCGCCTCGACACTCTTCACGCCCTCGAAGCCGGAGGCAATGATACCGCGGCCATCGCCGATCTCATCGCCACCGCCGTCCTCCGTCGCCACCTCGAAACCATGGAGCGCCTCAGCATCGAGTACGACTTCCTGCCCCGCGAGAGCGAGATCCTCAGCCTTCACTTCTGGGACGCCGCCCGCACTCTCATGATGGAAAAGGGAGTCCTCTACCTCGAGACCTCCGGCAAAAACAAAGACTGCTACGTCATGCGCCGCGCCGGAGCCGCCGAAGCCGAAGAGGGAACTGATATCCCCGACGAAGACGCCAAAGTCATCGTCCGCTCCAACGGAACCGTAACCTACGTCGGCAAAGACATCGCCTACCACCTCTGGAAGTTCGGCCTCCTCCCCGGCAAAGACTTCGGCTACAAAAAATTCCACGAGTATCCCACCCACACCTGCTGGATTTCTACCACTGACCCAAGCGATCCCGACCATCCGGTCTTTGGCCATGCCGACGCGATCTACAACGTCATCGACTCCCGCCAGAACGACCCGCAGACCCAGGTCGTCCAAGCTCTTCGAGGCATGGGCTTTACTGAAGCCGCCGACCGTTACACCCACTTCAGCTACGAGATGGTCGCCCTCACTCCCCGTTGCGCCATCGATCTCGGCTATCCCATCAGCGAAGAGGATCAGAAGCGCCCTTACATCGAAGTTAGCGGACGCAAAGGCTTCGGCGTCAAAGCTGACGATCTTCTCGACCAGCTCATCGCTGCCGCAAAATCTGAAGTCGATACCCGCCACCCCGACCTCAACGAAGCCGACCGCCTCACCATCGCCACGCAGATTGGCGTCGGTGCTCTCCGCTACTTTATGCTGCGCTTCACCCGCAACACCGTCATCGCATTCGACTTCAAAGATGCCCTCAGCTTCGAAGGTGAAACCGGCCCCTACGTTCAATACGCCATCGTCCGCGCCGCCAACATCTTCCGCAAGGCCAACACAACCGCCGAAGCCTCAACCGCAGCCATCGCCACGCTCGACCTAAGCAATATCCTCGATACCGAAGAGGGAGGCAGCCTTTGGGAGACCTGGCTTCTCACCTCCAAGCTCACCCTCATGATCGAACAGTGCATCGCCACCGCCGAGCCGGCCTATCTCGCCAAGTACGCCTTCCAGTTGGCCCAGCAATTCAACAACTTCTACCACCGCCACCACATCCTCAACGAAACCGACCCCACCCGAAAAGCATTGCTCCTTGCCACTGCTGCTGTAGCTCAACGGGAGATGATTCGCGCCCTGGGCTACCTGGGCATTGAAGCTCCCGAACGTATGTAAATTCCATGCTTCTGCGCACATAACTCAATGCATGCGCAGAAGCATTTTCCCCGCGAAACCACACCTTTGATGAGACAACGGAAGTCCATCGCCTCGAATCTCACATAGCTGAATCAGGGACGTCACTTCCGCAGTGGAGGGATTCATGGCGATTTTCAACAGCGAATTTCGAGACAGATTAAAAGGCAGAAGAATAGCGATTCTCGCTACCGTGGGCTTTGAAGAGGTCGAATTGACCAAGCCAAAAAAAGCCCTCGAAGACGCCGGCGCAACCGTCGACATCATCGCGCCAAAATCCGGCATCAAGTCCGATCAGATCAAAGCATGGGACATGACAGACTGGGGCGGCAAAGTGAAAGTTGATGTGGAGCTGTCAGCGGCAAACAGCAGCAAATACGACGGCTTGCATCTGCCGGGCGGCGTCATGAATCCGGACCATCTCAGAATGGATCCGCAAGCGGTATCTTTTGTGAAAAATTTCTTCACCGAAGGCAAGCCCGTCTCCGCCATCTGTCATGCTCCCTGGATTCTCATCGAAGCCGATGTTGTTCGTGGAAAGGCGATGACCTCATGGCCTTCGTTGCAAACCGATCTACGCAACGCTGGAGCGCAGTGGGTAGACCGTGAGGTCATTACTGATAAAAACCTCGTCACCAGCCGCAAGCCCGACGACATTCCTGTCTTCAACGAGGCCATGATCGAACTCTTTAGCCGCGCAACCAGTCATAACGCCGCAGCCTGAACAAAGTAGCACCGAACAAAAGAAGAGGCCATCCCATGGGCCTCTTCTTTCAGCTCGGAACATCGGCTAGGTTTCGTAACTACGTACCCACTCGATGATCGACCGGACACCGATCCCTGAAGGTCCATTCGCAAGCCACGGTTTCACTTCTTCATTCCAGGCGCAGCCTGCGATATCCAGATGTACCCAAGGCGTATCCCCCACAAACTCCTTCAGGAACATCGCCGCCGAAATCGCACCACCCCATCGTGTTTTCCCGGTATTCATGATGTCCGCAATATGACTCTTGATCTGATCCTTGTAGTCATCGGTACACGGCAGCCGCCAGAACTTCTCCCCCGAAGTCTTCGTCGCCTCCTGAAACCGTGCCCAGGTCTCCTCATCGTTCGAAAACAATCCAGCATTCAACATTCCCAAAGCGACCACGCACGCTCCGGTCAAAGTAGCCGCATTGATCAGGTGCGTACATCCCAGCGTCTTGGCATAGTGCAACCCATCCGCAAGCACCAACCGGCCTTCGGCATCGGTATTTACAATCTCGATCGTTTTGCCCGACATCGCCGTCACAACATCGCCCGGCTTGAACGCCTTCCCATCCGGCATGTTCTCCGCGGAGCAGACAATCCCGATCACCTTCACATGGGGCTTCAACTCGGCAATCGCCCGCATCGCGCCAATCATTGCACCCGCGCCGGCCATGTCATACTTCATCTTCTCCATACCATCGGCTGGCTTAATGGAGATTCCACCCGTATCGAACGTAATGCCTTTCCCCACCAGGCCTAGCACGGGAGCGTCCGCAGCCGGCTTCTCTCCCTTCGCCATCTTCGGCTCGTACGTCATCACAATCAATGACGGCGGTTCAGCCGAACCCTGAGCCACAGCCAGGAACGCTTCCATCTTTAGCTCAAGCAGCTTTTCCGTTGAATAGACCTCGCACTTCAGCCCTTTCTCTGTGCACATCGCTGCTGCACGCTTTCCCAACTCTGTCGGCGTCAGAACGTTGCCCGGCTCGTTCACCAGTGCACGCGTGAAATTCTGAGCCGCAGCTACAATCAATCCCTCGTCAAAACCTGCCTGAATCTCCGCTGTGGTCGAACGCTCCGTCTCTTTCGCAACCACAGTAAGCGTGTGCAGCGATCGATCCTTGCGATCACTCCTGTACGTGTCGTAGTCCACCTCTGCCAGGGCCGCACCCTCTACCAACGCACGCGACGTCAATGGACAGGGAAGCTCATCCAGATGTTCATCCGATAGCGCATGCTCTTCCGGAAACGCGATCGCCATCTCCCGCAGTCCTCGGGGCTTCGCCGCCCGAATCGCCGTGCCGGCAGCCTTGCGAACCTCGTCCACGCCAAGTGTCTTGGCCTTGCCCATGCCTACAATCAGTAGCCGTTCCGCCTTCAACCCGTTTGGAGAATGCACCAGCAGCGTCTCACCCAGTGCCGCCTTGAACTCGCCTGTCTCCAACACTTTTGCCGCAGCATCGGTCACCGCATCCGAAGTCGTCAACAGCGCCGGAAGCGGTTCTCCGTCATGACCTATGGAAATATCAACAGCAAAAACTGCAAGCATCGGCGTTGCGAACCCAGCCGCATCCTGAAAGAGAAGCCTAGTATCCATGGCTCTATCCTAGCGCGACTCCCCTGCAATCCAATGAAACAAATGGACTAGAAAGTGTAGATCGATTTGATCCGCTGCAAAGCCGCACAGAAACGAAGCGGGAACTACCTCCGCTGGCTCCGCGCAACAGCAGCCTTAGCTTCCTTATCAGCCTCACGCTTGCGTTCAGTCTCGCGCTTATCCCAGTCCTGTTTGCCCTTCGCCAACGCCAGCTCGCACTTCACGCGTCCGTTACGGAAATAAAGCCGTGTCGGAATCAGCGTATAGCCCTTCTGTTTCGTCATCGCTTCCAACTTCACAACCTCAGACTTATGCAATAGCAGCTTTCGCGTGCGCAGTGAGTCATGATTCATCGCATTACCGTGGGAGAACGGTCCGATGTGCGCATTCAGCAAAAAGCATTCCCCGTCCTTCAGAAGCCCGTAGGCATCCTTCAGATTGGCCTTGCCCTCGCGAATGGATTTCACCTCCGTACCGCGCAGCGCAACCCCTGCCTCGACCTTATCCGACAAAAAATAATTGAAGCTGGCCGACCGGTTAAACGAAGCATCCCGCAAGCCGGCGGCAATTGGATCGCGGTCCTTCGCCTTCACCACCGCCTTCGGTTGGTGCGCGATCGTCGGATTGGAGAGATTGCGAGACATCGGAATCTCTTACTTTAACATGCCTGCAACCATCGCCCCTCACCCATGCGGAGATCGCGCGTCTAACCCTCAGCCCTTCATCGCAAGAGCCACGATCATGAATCACTGCGGCCCGGCCGTGAATGCACCACTCGGTCATCATCGGCGACGAAATGACCCTTAAGATGCATCCTGAAATAAGAGGAAAAACTTGTACCGAATGTTATACTCACCCGAGCGCAACAGCCTGGCAGGCACCGCCCCAACAGGCAGCGTCCTCCCCACTAGTAACAGCATCGGGGCAGGCGTGTACTCCGGCAGACGCCACACTTTTTTCGGTGTAAAGGACGCAAACGGAAGCAGCATGGGTCGCGGGAACAGACGAATCAGCAAGCTATCGACATACGCCTTCTGGGCGATCTTCCTCTTCTGCCTCGCAGGAGCCACCTCGGTTGCGGCACACGCCCAGTCGGCCAACTCCTGGAGCAAGAGAGGTCTGGAAGCAGAAAATCGTCAGGATTACGACGCCGCTTACGAGGACTACCGCCAGGCTGTCCTCAAGAGCCCCAAGGACCTCCGCTACAAGGCCCACTTTGAGCGCATGAAGTTCCAGGCCTCTGTCAGTCACGTCGATCGCGGCCGGGTCCTCAAGCAGAGCGGAGACATCGGCGGCGCTGTCAACGAGTTCACCCGCGCACTTGAAATCGATCCCGCCAACCAAACCGCCCAGCAGGAGATCGAAATTATTCAGGGCAGGCGGCCCCCATCCGGCGCTGCCGCTGAAACCTCCACTCCCCCCGCGCCGCGGCCCGACACTCAACCCTCCAGTCAGGAGGAGACCCTCAAAGATATCGGTGGCATCTCTGGCCCCGTCGAACTCAAGCCTGTCTCGAACGATCCCATCACGCTTCACATGGTCGAGGACGTCAAAGTTATCTATCAGGCCATCGGCAAGGCGGCTGGCCTCAACGTTCTCTTCGACCCCGACTACACCTCGAAGCGCATCCCAATCGACCTCACCAACGTCAGTCTCTCCGACGCTCTCCACATGGTCGGAACCATTGCCGGGACCTTCTACAAGCCCGTCACCTCGGACACCATCTTCGTAGCTCAGAACACCCGCACCAAGCACCAGGACCTCGATGAGGTGGCCGTCCAGACCTTCTACCTCACCAACGCCAGCCAGCAGGCCGACGCCAACGAAATCCAGACCGCCATCCGCAATCTCCTCGATCCCAGTATCAAAATCAATCTCGTTCCCAGCCAGAACGCCATTGTCATGCGCGCCACGCCGGATCAGCTCCTCCTCGCGCAGAAAATTCTAAACGACCTCGACCGCGCAAAGCCTGAAGTCGTCGTCGACGTAGCCATCCTCGAGGTCAGCCGCGAAAAGATGCGCAATCTCGGTATCACTCTTCCGCAGTCCGTCGCCGTAACCCCGCAAGCCAGCCCCACCGCCACTAGTACCAGCACCAGCACTACTACCCCCACCGGCACGACCACCACCACCTCTAACTTCACCCTCAACTCTCTCGCGAACCTCAACGCCACCAACTTCGCTGTCAGCATCACCGGCGGCACCCTCAACGCCCTCTTGTCGGACAACGACACCCGCATCCTCCAGAACCCCCGTATCCGCGCCACGGATGGTCAGCGCGCCAACCTCAAAATCGGCTCGAGGATTCCCATAGCCACAGGCTCGTACAACGCAGGCGTCTCCACCGGTATCGCCAGCATCGGCGTCCAAACGCAGTTCACATACATCGATATCGGCGTTCAAATCGACATGACGCCAACCGTCCACTTCGACCATCAGATCACCCTCAAGATGAAGATTGAGGTCTCCTCCCAGGCCAGCACAGTTACTATCAGCGGCGTCGCCGAGCCAGTTATCGGCCAGCGTATCGTCGAGCAGGTCATCCAGCTCAAGGAGGGCGAACCCAGCATCCTCGCCGGTATTCTTACCAAGCAGGACACAATGGGCATCAGCGGAACCCCTGGCCTCGGCGAACTTCCCTTCTTCAAGTACTTCTTCTCTTCCCGATCCAAGGATACCCAGCAACAGGAGATCGTCTTCCTCCTCATCCCTCACATTGTGCGTGAGTCCGTCCTGACCCGCATGAACACCCGCGCCATCGATACCGGCACCGGCCAGGCCGTCGAACTTCGTCACGACTTCGCTGCCGCTCTCCAATCCGGCACGCTCCTTACTCCAGCCCACCCGCAAACCGCGGGTCAGGCGACGACCGCCGCCAACGCTGCTAACTCCATGGTGCAGCAGCTCAAACAGGCGGCCTTGCCACCCGCGCCACCTGATCCAGGCGTGCTTCCCTCTCAGCCTGCTGTCCTGCCTCCAAACCAAAACCCAAATCAGGCCCTGGCCCAGAATCCGGCCCAGCCTACAGCGCCTACGGGTCCGCCCATCAGCCTCTCGGTCGTTCCAGCCAACCCCAACCAGACCGTCGGTAGCACCTTCCAGGTCGGCATCGCACTCGCCAATGGACGCGATGTCTTCTCCGTGCCGATTCAGATCCAGTTCAATCCCGCCGTCCTCCAACTCGTCAACGTTGACGCCGGAGACTTCCTCAGCCGCGACGGCCAGGCAGTCGCCATCGTCCATCGCGACGAGGGCAATGGCCTCGTCACCATCTCCACCTCCCGTCCGCCCAACGTTGCCGGAGTCACCGGGCAGGGAAGCGTGGCCACCCTCACCTTCAAGGCCATCGGCGCGGGCGACTCCAACCTGACCCTCGTCAAAGTCGGCGCACGCAACAGCGCCCAGGCCAATCTTCCGGCCGTCGGTTCGCAGTCCGTGGTGCATGTGAAGTGATCGTTCGTAACAACCCGGCTCCTGTCCCGGCACAAAACTCGGGTGCCCCACCTTTTGTGGTTTCATCACAAAGGGTGGGGTCTTCTTCCCCGACCACCAATCCGCAAGCCGGCCTCACGCTCGTCGAACTCATCATCACCATTGCCATCGTCTCCATCCTCGCCACGGCGGCTATCCCTCTGGCCCGTTTTCAGGTCAAACGCGCCAAGGAACGAGAGCTCCGTCGTGACCTGTGGGAGATGCGCGCAGCCATCGACGCCTACAAGGACGCAGCCGACAAAGGCGGCATGATGACCAAGGCCGACAGCTACAACTATCCCCCCGACCTCGACACCCTCGTCAATGGCGTTGAGATTCAGGGCAAAAAAGTGAAGTTTCTTCGCAGCATCCCCGTCGACCCCATGACCGGCAATACCGATTGGGGCCTTCGTTCCAATCAGGACGACACCGACTCCGACTCCTTCGGCGGCCAGAACGTCTTCGACGTCCATACCAAGAGCCCCAACACTGCCCTGGACGGCACAAAATACTCCACATGGTAGCCATCACTCCATCCCGCGCCGCACGCCATGCCCAGCTAGGCTTCACCCTGCTCGAACTGATGATCGTCATGGTCGTCATCGGCCTGCTCGCTGCCATTGCCATCCCGTCCTACACCCACAATGTCCAGCGGGCCAAAGAGGCGGTCCTCCGCGAAGACCTCTACACCATGCGCAGCGCCATCGACTCCTACACAGTCGACAAGCAGAAAGGTCCCCAGTCCCTTGACGATCTCGTCCAGTCTGGCTACCTCAAGGTCATGCCCAAAGATCCCATGACCGACCGTATCGACACCTGGGTCCCCGTCGAAGGCGACACCCTCATCACCACCGACCAGACTGAGCCCGGTATCACCGACGTCCACTCCGGCGCCCAGCAAACCTCCTCCGAAGGCACCGCCTACTCCACCTGGTAAAACAGGTGTGCAGAGTGTAGGAGGAAACAGAGCAGGAAAACAGGGAAAAGAGAACATCCGCTTCTACTCTCCTACCCCTACGCCCTTGTTTGGGCTCACGTAAAAGGCGCATACTACGTCCAACAGGTGTCGAGCTGCGTCCATTCAGCAGGGAAGCGGCCCACCAGGAGAAACCCTATGCGTACGGTCACTCACCTCGGTCTAGCCGCTATCCTCTCCCTTTCGACGCTCATCTACGCGCAGGAACCGACCAACATCCCGGTAGAGACCCCGCTCCCCAAGACTCCCGACACCAGCAAGCAGCCCACTCCTGCTGAAAACAAAGCCGCTACAGAAACCGCCAAGGCAAAGACCGACTCCCTCCCATCTCCCGGCGAGGCACTTAAAACCAACATCAAGCCCGGCAGCGAAGACGACGTCAACGCCGTAGGTACCCGCAACATCGGTGGCCGCGGCGTAGGCAACTGGTACTCCACCGACTGGGAGATTCGCAACGGCAAGTCCTACTCCATGGAGATCGAGAAGTCAGCCCACCTCGTCACTGACCCCGTCGTCGTTGAGTACGTCAACCGCGTCGGCCAGAACATTGTCAAGAACTCCGACTGCAAAGTTCCCTTCACCATCAAGGTCATCGACTCTGAAGAGATCAACGCCATGGCACTTCCCGGCGGCTTCTTCTACGTCAACTCGGGCCTCATCCTCGCCGCTGACGAAGAAGCTGAGCTCGCCGGCGTCATGGCCCACGAGACTGCCCATGTCTGCGCCCACCATGCCGCTCGTCAGATGACCAAGATGAACTACGCGCAGATCGGTTCCATCCCCCTGATCATCTTCACCCAGGGCTCCTGGACCGGCTACGGCATCTACGAGGCCACCCAGCTCGCCATTCCCATTGGCTTCCTCAAGTTCTCCCGTATGGATGAGGCGGAAGCTGACTACCTCGGCCTCCAGTACATGTATAAGGCTGGCTACGATCCCCAGGCCTTCATCCAGTTCTTCGAAAAGATCGATGCCCTCGAGAAGCACAAACCCGGAACCTTGGCCAAGGTCTTCTCCGACCACCCTCAGACTCCAGACCGCATCAACCGCTCCGAGGACGAGATCGCAACCATCATGCCCGCCCGGCCTGACTACATCGTCACCACCAGTGAATTCGACGATGTGAAAGCCCGCCTCGCCCGCATCGAAAACAAGCGCAAGCTGAACGACAAGAACAACGGCAACAAACCCACTCTTCGTCGCGTAGGCAGCGGCAATAGCGATCCTAACGACCCGAACAACCCCAACAAGACCGACGACCGCCCAACCCTCGGCCGCAGAAATTAAGAGCGGCAACTAAATTTTGTATCCATGGGCTTCAGATCACATCTGAAGCCCATGGATGACTTCCACCTTGCCCAGATCAACATTGCTCGCCTGATCGCCCCAATCGACGATCCGCAGATCGCAAGCTTCGTCGCCGAGCTCGACCCAATCAACGCCCTCGCCGAGTCCAGCCCCGGCTTTATCTGGCGTCTGAAATCTCCTGAAGGCAACGCCACCGACGTCCCCTACAACGATGATCCCTTCGTCATCGTCAATATGTCCGCCTGGACCTCTCCTCAAGCCCTCAAGGACTACACCTATAACTCCCGCCACCTCGAAATCTTCAAGCAGCGTCGCTCCTGGTTTGAGAAGTCGGACAAGCCCCACTACTGCCTCTGGTGGATTCCCGCTGGCCACATCCCCACCGTAGCCGAAGGTCGCGAGCGCCTGGAACACTACCAGAAATACGGTGCCACACCTCACTCTTTCTGGTTCTCTCAGCTCTACCCGGCACCCGTTCTCACACCAGCCTGAAATCGCATCCTCGACCTGCTTCTCCCGGAACATAATGGAAGCTGCAAACGTAGCTTCTCGCTCGATGCTTTCTCAGATACGCGTCAAACGCGTCGCTAATTAAATCCGGGAGCTAACCTTGAATAAGCTCATTCTGTCTGCCATAACCGCTATGACCCTTATATCTCCGCTCGCTGCACAGCAGTCTCCTATCATCGACCGCGCTCTCTTTTTTGGTGAAGTTCAGATATCCGGCGGCCAAATCTCCCCGGACGGCCAATACCTATCGTTTTTGAAGCCCTACAAAGGCACCCGCAACATTTGGGTCAAAAAAGCGAACGAGCCATTCAGCGCCGCGCGCCCCGTTAGCGCCGAAGTCGCGCGTCCCGTTCGTGGCTACTTCTGGAGCCGCGATTCGAAATACATCCTCTACGCCCAGGACGTCGGCGGCGACGAGAACTTCAACATCTACGCCATCGACCCCACCCTTGCGGCAGATCCCAAGACCGGTGTGCCTCCCACTCGCGCCCTCACAAATCTTAAGGGCGTTCGCACGCAAATCTACGCCGCACCGAAATCCCGGCCTGACATCCTCTACATCGGTCTGAACGACCGCGATGCCCATTGGCATGATCTCTACGAGCTGCACCTCTCGACAGGCGAGAAGGCCCTGATTCGCAAGAACACCGAGCAGATCGCCGGTTGGCACTTCGATCACGACGGCAACCTGCGTCTGGCCGAACGCACGAATCAAGCGGGCGACACACAGATTCTCCGCGTCGACCCAG
Source organism: Edaphobacter sp. (assembly GCA_035317185.1). Taxonomy (GTDB): domain Bacteria; phylum Acidobacteriota; class Terriglobia; order Terriglobales; family Acidobacteriaceae; genus Edaphobacter. Next base: position 30,787 of record DATHHN010000023.1, on the reverse strand, counting down.
ATGGCTTCAAGCAGATCTACAGTTGCACCGTGCTCGAGGGTTGCGGCGTGTCCGGCTTCGACGCCGCTAATAAGCAGGTCTATCTCACCACCAACAAGGGCTCTCTCGATCTCACCGAGCTCCAACTGCTCGACCCGACTACCGGAGCGACGACAAAGTTTGAAAGCGATCCCGAAAACCGAGTCGACATCGGCGGCGTCGAAACCTCCGAAGTTGACTACCGCATCCTCTTCACCACGTACGAGGACGACCGCGAGCGTCTCTACTTCAAAGACAAAGCCTTCGAGAAAGATTATCGATGGCTGCAGACTAAACTACCCGGCAAGGAGATCCACTTCGGAGCGCGCTCCAAGGACGAGAACATCTGGATCGTCAGCGCCTCCAGCGACACCGAACCCGGCGAAACCTACCTCTGGGACCGCGACAAGAAGACGCTGGTCCTGCAGTACCGCATCCGCGAAGAGCTGCCCCGCGCTGATCTGGCGGACCGCAAGCCCTATCGCTTCAAATCATCCGACGGCCTGGAAATCCCCGCCTACCTCACCCTCCCTAAGGGGCTCCCGGCAAAGAACCTTCCTCTCATCGTCTTCCCGCATGGCGGTCCGTGGGCGCGCGACGGCTTTGGCTACGATACCTTCGCGCAGTACCTGGCGAATCGCGGCTATGCTGTCCTGCAGCCCAACTTCCGCGGCTCAACCGGATACGGTAAGAAGTTTCTCAACGCTGGCAATGGCCAATGGGGCCGTAAGATGCAGGACGATCTCACCTGGGGCGTCAAGGCACTCATTGCCGATGGCACCGTAGATCCCAAGCGCGTCGGTATCGCCGGCGGCTCCTACGGAGGCTATGCCACGCTGGCCGGCGTCGCATTCACTCCAGACCTATACGCCGCCGCTGTAGCTATCGTTGCGCCATCGAACCTCATCACCCTCCTCGACGCCATTCCGCCCTACTGGGAAGCCGGCCGTAAACAGATGTACACCCGCATGGCCGACCCCTCCACTCCCGATGGAAAAGCATTGCTCATGGCCGAATCTCCCTTGACCCAGGCAAAAGCCATTGTGACCCCGCTCATGGTCGTCCAGGGCAAAAACGATCCTCGCGTCAACATCCGCGAGAGCAATCAGATCGTCGCCGCCGTTCGTGACAATGGCAAGCCCGTCGAGTACCTCGTCGCTCCGGACGAGGGCCACGGCTTTGCCCGTCCCATCAACAACCTAGCCATGGTCACTGCAATGGAGAAGTTCTTCGCCGAACACCTTGGCGGCCGCTACCAAAAAGACATCCCAACCGACGTAGAGGCCAAACTCAAAGAAATCACAGTAGATCCCAAGACCGTCAACGGCACCGCAGTCCTGAACGGAGCCACTACAGCTCCCTCGAAGTGAGAAAACCCCAATCAATGCAAAAAGGGCCGCGACCCTTTATTCGCGGCCCTTTACCTATCCCTCAGTCCTTCAGCGTGCCGCGATAAACGCTAAAATAGAAACATGTCCACCAAAACCACCGGCTACACCGACGACCACGCAAAATCTGGCCTCGACATCGAGTTCCCCGCCATCGAAACCTGGGCGAACCAGTTCAAGGCCTACGAGATCCTCGTCGACGACCCCGAGTTCACCTCCGTCTGCCCAAAGACCGGCCTGCCCGACTTCGGCCGCCTCACCATCCGTTACATGCCCCGCGAAAAATGCATGGAGCTCAAGTCCCTCAAGGAATACCTCTTCTGCTACCGCGACCTCGGCATCTTTCAGGAGAACATCGTCAACCAGGTTCTAGACGACGTCGTCAAAGCCACCGACCCCATCTGGGTCAAAGTAGTCGGCGACTTCCGTCCCCGTGGCGGCATCTCCACCATCGTCGAAGCCTTCTATCCCCGTCCCGAAGACTCCAAAGGTCCCCTCGGCTGATCCCTTTTCTATTCCGCCTCCTGATTCCGCCGTATGCCGAGTCCTAAACCGACTCGGCATACTGAAGTGGTCTCTCTCCATGACTCTTCCAGAAGTAAGCCAGAATAATCAGGCTCGCCACCGCCGCATACGCGCACCACAATGACGTGAACGCATACCGCTTCACCTCCATCACCACCAGCAAAATCACCACATTCGCCACGCCAAAAATCACCATGTCCTTCACCTTCGAGAACAGCAGTGATCCGCACGTAGCCATCACTTACAACGCTGCAACCAGGGTGTAGTTCGTAGCCTGATGGGTATACACAATCAGGCTACGAACTGAAATCTCCAACGGATACGCCGTCAGCCCCCACAAAATGTAGAGAGACATCAGCGTTCCGACCACAAGAAAAGGCAACATGCGTCTCCGACTTTTCCTATCGGGTTCAAACAGAACCACACTTAAAGGCATCAGAAAGGGAAGCAATTCCTGCGCGTACACCATGAACGCTACCCCATATTGTGTGTCACTGCAGGCGACAGTAACCCATCCAGCCCAAGCCAGACAAACCCCTCGATAAACTGATGAATCGCAAATAACGTAGGCAGCGACGCAAATAGAAGTTCTCGCCTGTGTTTCACTCTGGTCAACGTAATCGCCCCGATCGCACCCAACACGCCACTACCCACAAAATTTGCCGCTGCCGAAAACACACGATTCCCCTTACCCCGCTATGATCTCCAGTTACTATGCCATAGGAAATCGTATCGTCCGCGTTTTCCGGTCTTCGAAGTTCATCTCTGTCACATCGGCTAAGGTTCATTCGTCACTGTTACAAAACGAACTGCGGAGGAATGTAACTTTGAACGACCATAATTGGCTGGCGCAAAGGTTTGAAGAAAAGCGCGGACACCTGCGCGCCGTGGCCTACCGCATGCTCGGTTCGGAAACCGAAGCGGAAGATGCCGTTCAGGAAGCCTGGCTTCGTCTCAGCCGTTCCGACGCCAGCGTTATCCAGAATCTCGGTGGGTGGCTTACATCGGTCGTCGGTCGCGTGTGCCTCGACATGTTGCGTTCACGCAAGTCCCGTAAAGAAGGTCCTTTGGATGAGTTATCCTCCATCGAAAGCGCCGACAACAGAACCGACCCCGAACGCGATGCCATGATGGCCGACTCCGTCGGTCTCGCTCTGCTCGTCGTGCTCGAAACGCTCGCCCCAGCCGAGCGCGTCGCCTTCGTCCTGCACGACATGTTCGATATGTCCTTCGACGAGATCGCTCCCATCGTAGGCCGGTCACCCGTGGCGGCCCGGCAGTTGGCAAGTCGCGCCCGCCGTCGCGTCCAGGGCGGAACCGCAGTTCGCGATGCCGATCTTACCCGCGAGCGTGAAGTTGTCGACGCCTTCGTTGCAGCTTCGCGCAGCGGAAACTTCAATGCTCTCCTCGCATTACTCGATCCGGATGTCGTCGTTCGCGCCGATCAGGCCGCCGTGGAGATGGGTGCGACAGGCGAAGTCCGGGGTGCGAACGCCGTTGCCAAAACCTTCTCCGGACGTGCAGGTGCCGCAAAACCAGCGCTTCTCGATGGAGCCGTGGGCCTCGCCTGGGCTCCAGGTGGACAACCGCGCGTTATCTTCCATTTCGCAATTGTGGACGGCAGAATCGCCACAATCGACATGGTTGCAGACACCCGGGACCTTCGCCAGATCGATCTGACGATGCTCGAAGATTGACGGGGCGCCGGTATATGCTAACGGCTCGTCAATCGAGCCTTCAGCGCAGACTGGATCTCATCGCGGAGCATCGGCTTCATGTCGATGCTCCGCGTTCCATTCAGCGCCTCAAGACCACGTACTCGTATCCGCGCACCGTCAATGGTCATGATCTCCACCCGATGCAGGCCGATCGGATTTGGCCTGTGAGCAGAGCGCGTACTGAAGACACCCTCCGCCGCTCTCGCGCTGTCACCTCGCGGATGCATGCTCAAAACATCCCGGCGCGCACGGTCAAGCCAGGTGACGAGCATAACCTCATCACCTGGCTGAGTACGACTGAATACGGTCGAGCAGGGTGCTTCCGGTGCCCGAACTCATCCGAGACAAGATGGACCTGGAGACGATTGCGAAAAAAAGCGGACGACGTCGGCAGACCCAATGCTTTTTGCGGCAACATCGATGAGACGAAGTGGAAGTCGTTTACCTTAACCATGAGATGAAGACGCGACACCCTTCTCGCTCGTGATCCGCCGAAGTCAATATCGTTTATTGTGACACCGAATTCGATCTGAACGCCGCGTTCTTGAATCCACTGTTGGATGGGCACGCAGAAGTATGATGTTGATCTATGCCAAATAAAGTTCGCTGGGGAATTCTGAGCACGGCTGCAATCGCCGTCGAGAAAGTTATACCGGGAATGCAAAAAGGCGAGCTATGCGAGATCGCTGCAATCGCTTCGCGTGATTTGCGCAAAGCTGAAGCAATTTCGCAACAGCTTGGAATCGCGAAAGCTTATGGATCGTACGAGGAGTTACTGGCGGATTCGCAAATCGATGCTATTTATAATCCACTTCCAAACCAGATGCATGTCTCCTGGTCGATCAAGGCTGCGGAGGCTGGAAAACACGTTCTGTGTGAAAAACCTGTCAGCCTGATGGTTGCGGAAGCCAAAGCTTTGCTGGAGGTGCAACGACGCACAGGAGTGAAAATCGGCGAAGCATTCATGGTGCGAACGCATCCTCAGTGGCTGCGAACTCGTGAGATCATCGCCACGGGCCGAATTGGCGAGCTGCGTTCGATTCAGGGGTTCTTTAGTTATTTCAACGTTGATCCTCAAAATATCCGCAACCTGCCTGAAGCAGGAGGCGGCGCTCTAATGGATATCGGCTGCTACCCCATCAATATCTCGCGATTTCTTTTTGATCAAGAACCGGTCCGCGTGTTCGGCATTACTGAAAGAGATCCGGTGATGAAAATTGACCGCTTGACCTCTGGCATTCTCGACTTTCCAACTGGGCAATCCATCTTTACGTGTAGCACTCAACTTGTGCCTTATCAGCGGATTCATATCTTTGGGACAAAGGGACGAATCGAGGTCGAGATACCGTTTAACGCTCCGCCTGACCGACCGTGCCGCATCATGATTGACGATGGTCGTGATGTCTTTGGGAGCGGGGTCACCGTTGAAACTCTCCCCGTCTGTGATCAGTACACGCTTCAAGGGGATGCTTTCTCTCGAGCGATATTGGAAGGGACGGAGGTTCCAGTGCCGATAAGCGATGCGGTGAAAAACATGGCGGTCATTGAAGCTATCTTTCGCTCTGCTGTATCTGGGCGAGCAGAAGCGCCCGCTAGCTGAGGATTACAAGCGGCTAAAAACACATCCGGTGGCCTGCAGACGTATACAATCATCTCTGGGCTTCACCGAATAAACATGGCAGAACAACAATCCAGCAGAGTAAGCCAGAATCAATCCGCTGCGGCCAACGTATCTGAGGCATGGCAGAAGACAGAACTGGCCCGGCATCCGCAGCGCCCCTATCCGATGGACTTCATCGAAGCAATCTTCACCGATTTCAGCGAGATCCACGGCGACCGCGCCTTTGGCGACGATGCGGCGATGAGCTGCGGGATGGCCTTCTTCCACGGCAACCCTGTACTGGTGGTCGGCAATCTGAAGGGACGAACGCTGAAGGAACGTGTAGCGCGCAAATTCGGCTCACCCGATCCCGAAGGCTACCGCAAGGCCCTCCGCGCCATGAAGATCGCTGAGAAGTTTGGCCGGCCTATCTTTACTTTTATTGATCTTGCGGGCGCAAACCCTGGTATTGGGGCCGAAGAGCGGGGACAGGGCGAGGCAATTGCCCGTAACCTGATTGAGATGTCCCGACTGCGTGTCCCGACCATTGCCACGATCACAGGCGAAGGCGGTTCGGGTGGTGCATTAGCTCTCGCAGTTGCTGATCGTGTGCTTATGCTCGAAAACGCGATCTACTCGGTTATCTCCCCTGAGGGATGCGCCTCGATTATGTGGAAAGACGCCGGCAAGAAACAGCAGGCGGCCGCTGCTCTCAGATATACAGCGAACGATGTCCAGCTTCTTGGGTGTGTCGATGATGTTCTACCTGAACCTGAAGGTGGGTCGCAGAATGATCCCGCTGCTGCGGTAGCTGCTGTCGATGAAAAGCTGCGCTACCATCTCGCTAGTCTGTGTGCTCTTTCGCTCGAAGAGATGCTCGAGCAGCGTTACCAAAAGTTCCGCAACATCGCCCAGTTCTATACGACCTCTTAACGGCCTGCAAAATCACTATGGAGCAATTACCGTTGCCGGCGTTCAATTCAACTTCTACAGATCGCACCAGCAAGACACTACAACTCGCGATCTTTGGAACATGCGCGGCTTGGTTTGTCTCTTCGGACATACTTGCTGGACGAGCCGCGCGGGGTTTGGCGAATCATTTCGACTTTGACTCCGGGCGTCAGCTACTCAGTTCGATCTTTCTTCTGTTTCTGCTGACGATTGGCTTTTCGCTGCTTAATACGATTAGCCACCGCTATGGTTCTCTGCGTAATGTGTTGGGGCTGCCAAAGCGTCCTAGCGCTCGTGAGGAATGGATTATAGGTGCAGCTATTGGCTGGGGAATCGTGGTTCTCGCGGTTCTGCCGATGGCGCTGGCCGGAACACTATACGTCCACATTTGGTTGGCTCCGCGTGCCTTTTGGCTTCTTCTCCTGAACCTTGCCACACTTGTGGTCGCAGCACTCGCTGAAGAGGTTGCGTTCCGCGGATATCCCTTCAGAAGCCTGATTGAGGCGGTCGGGCCGACGGGGGCAACCGCGATCATGGCCATCTTGTTTGGGGTTGTCCATATGCTGAATAACGACGCGACTTGGACCAGTGTTTTTATCACTATGCTGGCAGGCGTGCTTCTTTCGATTGGGTGGCTGCGTACGCACGGACTTTGGCTGCCTTGGGGACTACATTTTGCCTGGAACACGAGCATGGGAATCATCTTTGGCCTTCCAGTGAGCGGAATCACTGACTTCTCGAGTGTTGTTCGGACGCGAGCCAGCGGCCCTCTCTGGTTGACTGGCGGACATTATGGGCCCGAAGCGGCGCTTTTCACACTAGTGGCAATTATTGTTGGTATCGTCGTTCTTGTTCAGCTAACACGCGAATACGCGTGGCATTACACATATACGCCCGTGGTTGCGGGCGGATATGCTATGGACGCTCCGCCACCTGCTGCGCATACGGCCATGGAGAATCAGGCAAGGCCGGCGACGCTGGTTCAGATATTGCCTACGACTCCTCAAACTCGTTCGGTTACGGATGAGCCGAAGCCCTAATCAGTGGTGACATTTGTTAGTTGTCACAAATTCACCGTGATTTTGCAAAATTATTGCAATGAGCCTTGATTTCGGCGTTCCTGGTACTTGTCAAAAGAGATAGAGAAGGCGCAAGCTGTGTGTATCTGAGGTGCTTCCATGGTGTCGCGCACGCACAGATGGGCTCTCATCGCTGGCTTTCTGGCGCTCTTCATCGCCCCGCTCAAAAGCCAGGTTTTTGTCGTTGGGGAAAAGTCTGCAACTGATGGGCTTGCTACCGACTTCACCCCCACAGATGTTCCCCTACCCACGAGCACGCTTAGTGAGCGTGGACGACGCGAGCTTGTTCGGAATCTTGAGGCTGAGCAGGGATTTGCGCATCGCGCTCTTCCTATGGGTGCGGGTCTGACATTGCATGCAAACGGCGCGATCAGTCCCGGCCCGGCTGAATACAGACAAATGATCTTTCAGAAGGGCCAGTCCGCCGGGTCCGGCGATCGCGTGATCATTACGGCGATGACCATCAAAGGCGATCGAATTGTTTTCGATCTCAATGGCGGCCCCTATGCGAAGCATCGCTTCCTAAGCCACATTCAATTCAATGACAATCCTGTAGCTCAGCCTGGTGAACAGGCAACCGGAGCTCGAATTACGCTCGTCTTCAAAGGAGCTGTGCCTGAGATATCTGCCCCAGAGGTGAAAGCTCTGCTGGAGCCGGTGATTGATTTTGGAGTCAAATCCTCGGAGCAGGCTTATGCGGATACACTTCCGGCACCACTGAAAAACGCCATTGCGGCTCATGATGTCTTAGTCGGCATGAACCATCGTATGGTTTTAGCTGCGCTCGGCGCCCCCGAGAGCAAGATACGGGAGCAGGAAAGTGGTGACCCGAACGGTGCTCGTTACGAGGAATGGATCTACGGACATGTGCCGCAAACAGTCCGTTTCATTCGTTTTGTCGGAGACCGGGTAACTGTCGTAGAGATCGCTGCAATGGGCAAGCCGGTCGAAATCCACGATAAAGATGAGATGGGTGGCTATCAAGACCCATCGCTTACCCGCGAGATCGCCATGGGAGATCGCAAACAGCCTGACGGAGAAAGTACACCTGCGGCTCCGCCGACCCTTCGTCAGCCTGGAGAAGCAGCCCCCCCGACAGGCCTGAACAAGGTTCAATTCCCGACTTCGAGCCAGCCGACAGTCTCTACGGGCGGAACCCCTTCGACGGACCCATCGGCACCGCATCTCCAATGATGCACTTACTCGTGTAAACTCTTTAGAGAGCCACAACCGCAGTTCTTCTCCTTCGATCTCCGCCGCGGCCCGTCCCGGCGATCCTTACGAGAAGTTCCGGATGTCTTTGATACTGTGCGTCCGCGAGGACTGCAACGATCGGATATCCTGCGCGCGAGCCGAAACATTCGTACCAGGGAGAGCAAGCATTATGGCGAAGATTGCCAAGACCGGCGACCGTAAGAAGGTCATGGATACCAACAAGAGCACCGATTGCCCCAAGTGTTCCAAACCCACCCGCATCGTCAAGCGCGTCAAGGACCGTGAACGCGGCACACCAGGCGGAGTTTATATCTCCTGCTCGGCGTGTGATTTCTTCGAAAAGCTGTAATTTCTTAGAAAACAAACATTAAGCACAGGATAGAGGCCCGGCGACGGGCTTTTGTCGTGTGCGCTTTTGCGTGGATGGTAGCTCTTGCGCCTTTTGGATATGCCTTGTCAACACTTTTCACGTGCGGCTGAGTCGAACCAAAGTTGCACAAAAAATTACGATTACACCGCTTGACGATCGTACTTCTGGAGAGTCAGACTCTACAGCGGAAAGTAGGAAACCAGCTTTTATGATCATCGCTTCGCCGATAGCATCAGCAGCATCAACCTTCGCCTCACTCCCCCACTTAGACAGACCAACTTACCTAATGTGTCCACCTGAGTGGTATGACGTGGATTACGTCATCAACCCATGGATGGCGGGAAATCTGCATCGTCCTTCGCGCGATAGGGCGTTCGCGCAATGGAAAAATCTTCACTATCACCTGCAGCGCATCGCCGATGTGCGGTTGTTGCATGCTCGCTCGGGGTCGCCAGATATGGTGTTTGTGGCTCATTCGGCGCTGGTGCAGCATGGGATTGCAGCGGTTTCGAGCTTTGCCCATCCGCAGCGGCAGGCGGAGGAGCAGCATCTGCGTAAGTGGTTTCAGGACGAGGGTTTTCTGGTTTGGGAGACGCCTCGGGAGACAGCTTTTGAAGGCGAAGGAGATGCGCTTTTCAATGCTGAGGGTAACCATCTGTGGGCTGCGCATGGGGTTCGGACGTGCAAACATAGCCATAAACATGTGGCTGATGCCTGGCATACACAGGTGACTTCGCTGCACCTTGTGGATCCACGGTTTTATCATCTGGATACTTGTTTTGCGCCGCTTAGCGGGGGGCATCTGCTTTATTTTCCGGGGGCGTTCGATGCACCTTCGCTGACAAAGATCGAGGCGGCATATGCGGAGGATAAGCGTATTGCTGTCAGCGAGTTAGAGGCTACACGGTTTGCCTGCAATGTGATCAATGTCGGACGAAATATTCTGACGAGTCCGGTGGGAACGGAGCTTGCTGCACGGCTTACGGGGCTCGGCTATGTTGTTACAGAGCTTGAGCTTACGGAGTTTGTGCGGGGCGGTGGCTCGGCTAAGGCTTTGGCTCTGCGGTTGAGTGATTCCAAGGTTACAAACACGAGTTCGGCTTAGGTTAGAGAAAGATTTAGGGCCCCTGTACCGCGATTTTTTTCGCGTGGTGCAGGGGCCTTTTTACTGGAATTTTTGGTGTTTCGGCGTGGTGTTTTTGTGGACAGCGTGTGGTTTTATGTGTGGCAAAGATGGACGGCGGTATGCACGTCTTTAGGATTTTGAGGCCTGGGCGATCTCGTTGAGGATGGCCTGGGCAGCGGCGGCGGGGTCGGGGGCGCGAGTGATGGGGCGGCCTACGACGAGCATGGAGGCTCCGCGGGCGATGGTCTCGGCAGGGGTAGCGATGCGCTTCTGATCGCCGACTTCGCTTCCGGTGGGACGGATGCCGGGGATGACGAGCATGGTGTCGGGACCGGTTTCGGCTCGGAGGGAGGCGACCTCTTCGGGGGAGCAGACCATGCCGTCGATTCCGGAGGCCTGGGCGAGACGAGCGAGGCGGAGGACCTGGTCGGCGGGGGATGAGGAGATGCCTGTGGCGGAGAGCTGGGCCGCGTCCATGCTGGTGAGGACGGTAACGGCGAGGAGGCGGGGGGAGCCGGGGACGCACGCGGCTTCGGCGGCAGCGGCCATCATGGCGGGGCCTCCGCTGGCGTGGACGGTGAGCAGGGAGGCTCCGGCGGTGGTGACGGAGCGGACGGCTCCGGCAACAGTGTTGGGGATGTCGTACAGCTTGAGATCGAGGAAGACCTGGAAGCCCTGCTTGCGGAGGGTTTCGACAAAGGCGTTGCCAGCGTCGTAGTAGAGTTCCATGCCTACTTTGAACCATTGGCAGGTGCCTTCGAGGCGGCTTACTAGGTCGAGGGCCTGGTGGGCGTCGGGGACGTCGAGGGCTACGGCCAGGCGGTCTTTCGGTGTGGAGGATGTCATGGCATTAGCGGTGGTCTCGTTGATTAGGGAGTCATTCGGGTTTTGGCGGAGAGGTTGGACGCTCCCTGGGTCGCCAAAATACTTTTGAAAAGTATAGCAACGGTGAATGACGAGGCTGCTGAAACTAAGTGAACTCGGGGGTAAATATACTTCGGGAGTTGTGGCTAACGGCACCTGCAGCCTGGGTAGGTCCAAGCTGCTGGTGCTGGTTAGCCCAGCGACAAAAGGAGTACTGGGCGTAGCTACACATGCAGGACCAGCGCTATTTCACCGTGAGCGTGAAGGTTGTTGAAGCGGTGACCAAAGAGTTGACGGAGTCCTTAGCCGTCAAAGTCATGGTGTAGCTGGTTGTGCTGCTGGGTGTTGTGGATGTGCCCATTGTGGGTGTGCCTGTGTTGTTCCCGCCGCCGCCGCAACCGGTCAGGCTTAGACCGGTGACTGTCAAAAATGCGATGGCCAGCAGCAGTGGCAGACGTATTCTGCGCCGTCCTCCCGCGAGCAATCCGCAGATCAATAAACTGGCGTACATGGCCGTCGTCGTTGTGCTGCGCCGGTGCGTTGGCGGGCCGTCGTTCGTAGAAGTGCGCTGGTCGAGCGATCGAAAATTCCCACGTTCGGCCGGCAAGGCAGAGTTACATGCTGTGCCGATACCGATTGTGAGTTGTGTTGTGCTTATCTTGCTGACAGGCAAAGAAGCAATGGTGTAACAGGCTGTCAGGCTGGTGGAATTGCCAGAGGAGCTCAGCGACCAGACAATGTTGCCGTTGTAGCCGGCGGTTGGGGTCACGGTAATCTGTGTACTTCCTGTACCGCCGTTCGCTATCGTCAAGTTGCCTGCAGTAAGGCTCAGGCCTCCGCTGGCAATCACGTTTCCGACGGTCACGGCAGAGGTTGCGGTTGAGGACGAATGCGTCGCATCGCCCGAATAGGTGACGGCAATCAAGTGAGATCCAGTAGTCGCGGGTGCGACCAAGTTATAGATGCCAGTCATGTTTATTGGGCTGGTTGAGAGCGTCAAGGATGGATTCACGATAGAGCCATCGACAGAGACCGATACGCTTCCTGTGAGACTTGTAGGAGCGTAGAGATGATTTGGGAGGTACGTAGCCCCTACGTTGATCTGAATAAGATCGTTTTCTCCAGGGGCAGGAGTGGAATTGTTCACGATGAGGGTCACGAACGTAGGCTGAAGATTCGTGCTGCTGCTCGAAGGCCAAGCCGTAGTCAGAGCGTTGAAGTCGACGCTTCCAAGCCCTGTCGCCAGGTCATATCCTGAGGTCGCTGCGTAGCTCGATTTGCCGGCAGTTGAGCACGTAGCCGCGCTTGGCAAGCAGGCATTTGAGCCGGAGGTGATGTCATGAAAGGCGTTCGCATAGGTGGTTGGGTTCGCGGCCAGGCCGTACAGTACGGGATTGATGTTTCCCTGTCCGGCTACCTGTTGCGCCTGATTCAATATGGCTAAGAATCCCGCGAAGATGGGGGTCGCAAAGCTGGTGCCGCCAGCTATGGTGTACCGGTTGCTGCTACCTAGAAAGCCGTTGGTGCAGCTGGATGTCTGTGATCCGATCAGGGTTCGATCGTCCGAGCAGAGGAGGAAGCCGGGGCTGACGATGGAGGATTGAAGAGCGAGATCAGGCAACAGGCGATAGGCCCCGCTCGATATGCCAGAAACGCCGCTTTGCCAAGTTGGTCGTGGAAAGTAAGTGCTGGTTCCTCCGCCACCTGCAGCGATACCGAACGCGGCTGAGTCCTCGTTCCAGACAACCTCTGGAGCATAGGACAGCAGAGAGCTTGTGATGTCGGTTACGCTGGCGCTCGTCCAATAGGAGCTGGCTCCCGTCCCAAAGGTTCCGGCTGCCATCTGGGTGCCCCCAACCGCGGTGACATTGGGACTGCTCGCCGGAAAGTTGACCGATAGTGCCTGCTGCTGGGTCGCTGTGATTCCCTCCGCAGAGGTGTAGTAGGCGCAGGATGTCGAGCCGCTATCACCTGAGGCGGCGACCAAGGTCTGTCCCTGAGCTGAAGCCTCTTCGAAGAGCGCGTTGCTCTGATCCAGTTCGCTTTGGCTTAGCGCGGCCTCGCAGAGACCGTAGCTAATGCTCACCACGGGAGCGATGTTCTCCGTGATGGTGTAGGCGAGTGCATCGAAGACATCGTAGTTCTGGCTGGCACCCACATACACCAGGAAGATGTTCGCCTTCGGTGCAATAGCCGACGAGTACTCGATATCGATCTCCGATTCGCCCTCATCTCCCGGCGAGATAGCCTTGACACCGGTGCCCGGCACCAACACCGCGTTTACCTGGTTGACAACGTCAAAATATCGCTGAAACGTGGAGACACTCGAACTCGTCGAGGTGTCCACGTACGACTGGCCGACGACGGCTAACTCTTGACCGGTGCCATCAAAGAAGTTCGAGGTGAGGGGTTTCAAGTTGTACATCGTCTCGATATCCGCGGGCGTCAGATAGTGCGCCTGTGTTGAGAGTGTTGTGTAGTTCGGTTGCGGGTGAGTTTCCAATGCCTGGATGTTCGGCTTTGGACGGAAATCCGAAAGATGGAGTACGGCCGCGGTTACGGAAGCGAGCTCTGCGGGCAGGGTCAGATCGGAGGCCGGAGCGAAGTGCAACTCGCCTTCCGTCTGGTAGTGATGCAGGTCGGTACCGAAGGCGGCCTGTACCTGCGCGGCCGTGCCGGAGAAGGTGATGCGGTCGCGGCTCCGTGCTACGTTCTCTATGTGAAAGCCACGCGATACCAGCCAGGTCTCAGCGGTTGTGATGTCCTGATCGGCGATGCCGAAGCGGGCGGCGAAGGTCTCCGGGGTGAGCCAGTGGTGATACAGGGGTGAGGCTATGTTTTGCTGTGCGGCCAGAAGATCTTTCAGCGTGGCTTCCTGTGCGGCGGAGCGTTTAAAGACCAGCGTAATGCCTGTTACGGTCGTGTCCGGTGAGACTGCGCCCAGATCCTGTGCGGCACGCACTCGTGGGGTGCGTGAGTTTGGCAGCACTATGCGAGATGCTTCTGTGATGTTTCCTTTTAGCCGTGGCTCGAGTGTTTGGGGGAAGGCAGGCAGAGAGCAGAACAGCAGGGCTACCACAAGAAGTGGTCGGACAGCGGGATGAAACAGCTTCATACTGGGCTAATACTCTTTCTCGAAAACCTTCAAATGTGGGGGAGTTCTCTAAAAGAGTAGCAGAACAGATCGTGGAACTTCATAAGAAGCTGTCCAAAAACTGAAGGTTCAGGGATTTTAAGAACAGGCAAAGACAAGAACAAAGACGAAATACAGGGATCCTTCCCCATTTCGACTTCGCTCAGGTCAGGATGACGACGTGAAAAGAGACTGCGTTGAGGACTGGGCGTGAACCCCTGGGTATCACTTGGAGAAATTGGCTCGGCTCGGTGAATCGGACGGATTTGCAGTGAGCAAATAGCAACAGCAAAGACGAAACGGCAATGATGAACAAAAGGATAGGCAAGCCACTGCGACAGGTGGGAGGCCGAAGTCCCTTTCTTTCGTGAGGGAATGGGCTAAACTTCATCTGCAGTCGTTATCGAATGCGTTTATCTCAAATGAGATAAGAAGCGGAGTTTCATGTCAAACGAACTTACATCGTCGGAAGTTATTGCGCTTACGAAAGAGCACAACTATGGGACGTGGAGGAAGCAGCGGGGATGGAATCCTGCGCACCTGGTGAGTGCGGACGGGTGCTACTTCACGGATGGAAATGGCAAGCGGTTTCTGGATTTTTCTTCGCAGTTGATGTGCATGAATCTGGGGCACAACAATCCTGCTGTTGTGAAGGCCATTCAGGATCAGGCTGCGACGTTGCCGTATGCGGCTCCGTTTTATGCGACTACGGCTCGGGCGGAGTTGAGCAAGCTGCTGCTTGAGGTTTTGCCGGAGGGGTTGACGAAGTTTTTCTTTACGACGTCGGGCACGGAGGCGAACGAGGCGGCGTTCAAGATTGCACGGATGTATACGGGGAAGACGAAGATCATTGCGCGATACCGGTCGTATCACGGGTCGACTTCGGGTTCGGTTGCGGCTACAGGTGATCCGCGGCGATGGGCGATGGAGCCGGCGGGGAAAGGGCAGGGGGTTATCTTCTCGCCGGAGGTGAATTGCTATAAGTGCCCGATCAAGCATACGTATCCGGGGTGCGGAATTGCGTGTGCGGATTATCTGGAGCACATGATCGTGAATGAATCGGATGTGGCGGCGGTGCTGGTGGAGCCGGTGGTGGGGACGAATGGGGTTTTGATTCCACCGCCGGAGTATTTTCCGAAGCTGCGGAAGATTTGCGATGACCATGGGGTTCTGCTGATTGCCGATGAGGTGATGAGCGGGTGGGGCAGGACAGGGAAGTGGTTTGCCGTGGATAACTGGGGAGTGAAGCCGGATATTTTGACGACGGCAAAGGGGATTACATCGGCTTACGTTCCGCTGGGATTGTGTGCGACTTCGACGAAGATTGCGGAGTATTTCGATGATCATTATTTTGCGCATGGGCATACGTACGAAGCTCATCCTATGACGCTTGGGCCGGCGGTGGCGACGATCCACGAGATGCAGCGGCTGGGGCTGGTGGATCGGGCGAATGAGATGGGAGCTTACCTCGGAGAGAAGCTGCAGGGGTTGAAGGCGAAGCATGCCTCGATTGGAGAGGTGCGCGGGATTGGGTTGTTCTGGGCGGTGGAGCTGGTGAAGAATCAGCAGACGAAAGAACCGTTTAATACATGGCAGGAGAAGTTGGATGGAAAGGCGCTGGTGGTCGATCAGGTGGCAGCGAAGATGCTTGCACAGGGTGTGGTGATGCAGGCTTGGATGAGCCACTTTGTGCTGGCTCCGCCGCTGATTGTTGAGAAGGAACAGATCGATACGGCGATTGCGGCGTTGGATGAAGCACTGAATCTAGCGGATGGGTTGCTGTAGCGTTCGTTTGATTTTTTGGGGGGTGGGATGGTTAGGGTTAGTGGATTGGTTGCCGGAGTGTCTTTGATGCTGGGAGCTGCGCTGTGCGGGGCGCAGATGCAGATGGGGGAGATGGCGGAGCATCGGCCGGTGAGCCTGGTGACTGGACTGGGAGGTTCGCATCATGCGATACGAACTGGCAGTCCGGAGGCGCAGCGATTCTTCGACCAGGGGATGGACTATTTGTTTGCGTTCAACCATGATGAGGCGCGGCGGTCGTTTGAGCGGGCGGCGCAGCTTGATCCGAAGGCGGCTATGCCTTGGTGGGGTGTGGCGCTGGCGGTGGGGCCGAACTACAACGATATCGACATTGGACATGCTCGGGCGAAGCAGGCGGTGGATGCGATTGGGCGGGCGAAGGTGCTTGCTGTGAGTGGGCCTGCGGCGGAGCGGGATTATGTGGATGCTTTGGAGCGGCGGTATTCGGCGGATTTGCAGACGATGGGGCGAGAGTATGCGGTGGCGATGAAGGGACTGGTGGGGAAGTATCCGGATGATCTGGATGCGGCTACGTTGTATGCGGAGAGCTTGATGGATCTGCATCCGTGGCAGTTGTGGATGGCGGATGGGAAGCCGAATGAAGGGACGGAGGAGATCGTGGCTACGCTGAAGGGAGTGCTGGCGCGGGATCCGAACCATGTGGGGGCGAATCATCTGCTGATTCATGCAGTGGAGGCCTCGGGCGATCCTTCGGTGGGACTGGCGAGCGCGAAGAGATTGGAGACGCTTGCGCCGGCGGCGGGGCATCTGGTGCATATGCCGGCGCACATCTATCAACGGGTGGGTGATTTTGATGGGTCGGCGGTGGCCAATGAGAGGGCGATGGCGGCGGATGCAGCTTATGTGAAGAGCGAGCATCTGGAAGGCGTCGCGAATATGTACGACTTTATGTACCTGACGCACAACATTCACTTTCTGGCGGCGGCGTGCATGATGGAAGGACGGTCGGCGTGTGCGGTGGAGGCGGCGGACAGGCTGATGAAGCATGTAGCGCCGGAGGTTTCGGCGAATAAGCTGGTGGAATGGTATCTGCCGACGCAGCCTTGGGTGCTGGTCCGGTTTGGCAAGTGGGAGGAGATTTTGAGGTCCCCTGCGCCGCCCAAGGAGATGCCAGTGCTGGGGGCGATGTCGCACTACGCGCGTGGGTCGGCTTATGCGGGACTGGGGAAGTTGAAAGAGGCTAAGGTGGAGCGGGAGACGTTGGCTTCGGCGATTGCGGCGTTGCCTGCGGATACTCCTGCAGACTTCAATAACTCTGTGAAGACAGTTATGGGGTTGGCGCTTACGGTTCTGGATGCTCGACTGGCGGAGGCTTCGGGCGAGCGCGGGAAGGCGATTGGCCTATGGCAGAAAAGTGTGACTATGTGGGACACGCTGGCTTATAACGAGCCAGCGGATTGGTACTATCCGGTGCGTGAGTCTCTTGGTGGAGCGTTGCTGCGGGATGGGAAGGCGAGTGAAGCAGAGGCTGTGTTTCGACGAGATCTGGAGATCAATCCCCGGAGTGGACGTTCGCTGTTTGGGCTTTGGCAGAGCCTGGGGGCTCAAAAGCGAGATGCGGATGCGGCGTGGGTGAAGAAGCAGTTTGATGAGGCGTGGGCGCGGGCTGATGTGAAGCTGTCGGTGGAAGAGCTTTAAGGGCTGCGTGTTGGTGAGCAGCTCACGGTGAGGCTGTGAGCTGCTTCGGGGGATGAGTTGCCAATGCAAAAACACAAGAACAACTGCAAAATGCGGGGGTTCTTCGCTTTGCTCAGAATGACGAGCAAAGGCAAATGCAAGGACAAAAGCAGATCCCCTGCGGGCTGACAAACAAGAAGAGCAACGGCAACGACAACAGCAGCAGTGGGGAATGACAAACAAAACGACAGCGTTAGTCGGGGACTTGCCAGCCGGCTAAAGTCTGGGCGAGAGTGGCCTTGTCGGTGGCTTCGCCGCTGGTTTTAGCGGTCATATCGGGGAACGCGGCCTGGACGTCGGGAGATTTAGCCCAGACGGGAACGTCTTCCATCTTGTAGCGATAGGTGACGTTGGTTTCGGGGAAGCCGCTGGATCCCTTTGCGGGTGGGGTGAAGCTGTCGATGCTGGTGACAGTGCGGTGGCCGTAACAGAAGCGCGGTGCGTAACGAGCGCCGGCAGTGGTGGGAGTGTAACGGCTGGTGTGGACGGCGTACTCGAAGCTGACATCGAGGAGGAGGGATTTGACGAGGGTGTTCATCTGCTTCGTTTTGACGGGATCAGAGGTGGCGAAGGGAAATTTGGTGTCGGGGAAGAGGCACTCAGAACGGTCGAGGAAGTGAGCGTTGAGAGCCTGGGTGAAGTTGGCGGGTGTGGCCTTGGTTTTGGAGTTGCAGCCTGAGCTGAGAGAGAGGATTGCAAGGGTAAAGAGGCATAGAGCCGCGGTCTTGAATGGCTGAGATGGGGAAGTTCTTTGAACGAATTTCATCGCTGCTCCTGTCAATCTAATCAGTTGGATGCAAGGGTGTGATGTGAGAGAGTCTCGAGGGTATCTCTTTTATTAGAGTTTACTTGCGCAAAAAGTTCTCGGGAGCATGTACGCATATACATAAATTGAAACGTGGTCAGGAAATTGGATGAGAGTTTTCAAGATATTTGCAGCGACTGCATTGGCAGTGGGAACATTAAGTGCATTTGGACAGGCACCGGCCGATGCCAACACCGGCCGCCCTGTGACCGATGACGATATTGCGATATTGCGGCAGGATGTACAAACGGACAGGGCCGAGATTATCACTCGGAGCATGAACTTTACGGACGAGCAATCGAAGGCGTTCTGGCCGGTTTATCGCGAATATGCGCATGAGCAGCAGGTGATCGGCGATCAGCGTATCGCGTTGATCAAGGACTATGCGGCGAACTACGACAAAATTGACGATGCGCAGGCAGCTTCCTATATCTCACGGGCGTTGAAGTATGACGACGACAGCCTGCAGCTGCGGAAGAAATATGTGAAGCACTTCACGAATGCGATAGGGGCAAGGCAGACGGCGAAGTTTTACCAGGTGGATAACCGGCTGACCTTGCTGACGAATGTGCAGCTGGCGGCGTTGTTGCCGATTATCAAGTAAGAAAAATTCTGGTTTCTTTTGTTTAGCAGCAGACGTGCGAGAACAAAATAGAAGCAACAGCCAAGGACAGAAGCAGATCCCTACGGGATGACAAACAAAGGGACAAACAACCGTCACAGAAGCAAGCACAACAGCAAGGAAGAAGATCTCTAATTTGCGCCGAGGATCTCGTCGGGGATGGGCTCCATCTGTCCGAGGACAGACATGGTTTCGAAGACCTTGAGGTTGGCCTGGACTTGCGCCCATTGCTTTGGATTGTTTTTGGTGGTGATGGGAGCCAGAGGGTCGGAGTAGAACTCTTCGATGTCGTGTTTGAGCTGGATGGGAATCGGATAGGTCGGGTGGCTGGTCAGCTTGGCGAGAAGCTCGGCGTAGGTTCTGTCGGTAAGAGGGTAGCCGCCGGGTTTGACGACGACGCCGGTGTCGAGGTCGCGGTTGGAGATGTAATGATCCATGCGGTCGTAGTTGGCCATGACGTAGCGGAGGGTCCGGAGGGAGTGATTGACGCTGCGGATATAGAGGTCTTCGGTCTGCTCGGTGGGGCCTTTGATGGAGAGCATTTTGAGGACACCGACTTTGGGGACGATGTAGATGAAACCGGCGTACAGGTGGCTTCCGAAGCCGGGATGCTTTCTATATTGCTGCCAGTCGTCTTCGGTGGCTACCTGAAGGAGCTCGTCCCTTAGCTGAATGAAATCTTCAGAGGAGCTGTCCTGGGGGAAGTTGTTTTTGTGGAGGATTGTTTGTGCCCTGGCGATGTTGGGAAGAAAGCTCCTAACAGCGTGACGGTAGATGCGTATGGAGGTCTCTTTACTGCCGATGATGTCGGGGAGGCTGAGGCCGTAGGTTTCATAAAAGGCGGTTCGGAGTAAGGGCATGGGGACATTGAGGCCGACGTATTCGAGATAGGAGGAGGGGGCAAAGCGACCCTTGCTGAGCTGATTGATATCGAAGGCGAACTCGGTTTGGACGTGAGCGTGGGGGCTCTGGGAGTAATTGACGACGGAACCGTATTTCTGTTCAAGCCTGGGGAATTCGATGGGAACGGAGTGGTTGACGGCCTCGCCGTGTCCTATATTGTCGCCGATGTAGTGAGAGAGTGAGCCGATGGCGAAGGCGAGGTCATTGGCGTTCTGGGAGTTGCGGAGGAGGCTGCGAACGAAGTCGCCGGAGCGGATGTAGTGGGTTAGGTCGGAGAAGAAGGCGTTGCCAAAGGGATAGTAGCCGAAGTCCTGGATGGCACTGCCGCCGTAGGCATAGGCGCGGGCCTGCTGGAGCTGGGCTTCGGTGAGGTTAGGGAAGCGTTTGAGCAGGACCGGGGAGATGGAATGCTTCCACGCGAGGTCGATGATTGTTTCGTGGGTCTGGACAGAGAACGGGATGCCGGGCGTTGCTGTCAGAATAAGGATTAGGAACGTGAGGAATTTGAGTAGCATGAGGTACGGTCTGTGAATCTTGAAGCTCCCAGGTAGATTGCTTTCGCACTGTACGCTTTCCACACTGTACCTTATTTGGTAATTGGGGCAGCGGATGACTGATATGGCCGAGATGCAGGCGATAAGGCGGCGGGAACGGCTAATCCAGTATAGCTTTATTGCGCTCGGCGTGGCGTTGCTGATCTTTGGGTTGAGCCATCGGATGAGGCAGTCGGGCCATATTGTGCCGATGGAGTCGCGCAAGTTGATGCCAGCGCTGGTGATGGAACGGCTGGATGGAGGGGAGTGGCGGATGGCGGACCATCTGGGGCAGGTGGTGCTGGTCAACTACTGGGCTACGTGGTGCGGGCCTTGCCAGATGGAGACGCCAGGACTAGTGAACCTGGCGCGAGAGATGGGGCCGAAGGGACTGGCGGTGGTTGGGGTTTCGATGGATGAAGGGGACCGAGCGAAGGTCCGGAATTTTGTGGAGCGGTTTCAGGTCAACTATCCGGTGGTGTTTCCGGAGGCGATGTCGCAGCTTGGCTCGGGCATGGCTGGTTTGCCCACGACGATCCTTGTGGACCGGAGTGGAAGGGTGGCCAAAACCTATGTCGGAGCGGTGCGGCAGGCAGATTTTGAGGCGGACGTGAATGCTGTTCTGCGGGAGACGATCTCCGCTCGCTGAGGCCACCTAGAAGGCGCCTTTTCGGAGGTTGATGCCGTATTCAAGGTAAGTCTTCAGGGCGCAGATCATCTGGCTCAGCCGAAGCAGACAGCGGACCTTGTGATTGCAAAGAGGGAGGGCCGACACCGGTGGAATTATCTGAATGTAGTTCCGGTGCAGGAGATCTATGATCGTTGGATCAGCAGGTATGCGCGGCCCTCGGTAGAGTTGTTGACTCGTCTAAAGCGCGATCTGGGGTAAGTACGATTCGGCAGAGTCCTGAGGCTTTGAGCCGAAGGTGGGGGCGAAGTAGAAGCGCTCGACGGCTACGCAGAAGATGTGCTCGAGGGCGAGGTGGCACTCCTGAACGTTCATGGTGATGTCGGAGGGGATGATGATGTTGTGATCGCAGAGATCGCGCATCTGGCCGCCGCCGTTGCCACTGAAGCCGATGGTGATGATGTCCAACTCGCGGGCCTGGCGGAGAGCCTTGAGGATGTTGGGAGAGTTGCCGGAGGTGGAGATGCCGAGGAAGACGTCGCCGGGCTGGCCGAGGGCTTCAATCTGACGCGAGAAGATGCTGTCGAAGCCGAAGTCGTTGCCGGTGGCGGTGAGGATGGAGGTGTCGGTGGTGAGGGCTATGGCACGCAGAGCGGCGCGGTCGGCGGCGAGGCGGACGACGAACTCGGCGACGAGGTGCTGGGCGTCAGCAGCGGAGCCTCCGTTGCCTGCAACGAGGAGCTTGCGGCCGGCCTGCATGGCGTTGGCGGTGATTTCGGCGATGGTGACGATGGCGTCGGCGATGTGGAGATCGGCGAGGGTAGCCTGCATGGCAGCGATGGATTGGGCCAGATGCTTCTGAACGACGTGCTTCATGAATTAGGCTCCCGGGTGATAGTCGTTTGCTCGTCGATGGTCTTTGCTAGGGTACGGGATTTTTTTGCGATGTCGATGGAAGGGTATCTTGTTAGGGAACATTTTTATGTGAGAGGCCAGAGCGGATGCGGATTGGGTGTTGCGGGGGAGTTTTGCTATTGACGATGAGCGCGGGGGTGATGCTGGGACAGCAACAGGTTGTCGGCAGCGTTTCGCCGAAGACGATTTTGTTGTGGCCGGGAGGCGCTCCGGGTGCGCAGGGAGATGAGGATGTGGATAAGCCTTCGCTGGCGGTGTATCTGTCTGCGGGGCCGAATGCGACAAAGACCGGAGTTGTGGTGGTGCCGGGAGGAGGGTATCAGCATCTGGCGACGGATTATGAGGGGACGGCGATTGCCGAGTGGCTGAATGCTCGCGGGGTGGCAGCGTTTGTGCTGAAGTATCGGCTGGGGCCGAAGTACCACCATCCGGTAGAACTGGAGGATGCGCAGCGGGCGATACGGATGATTCGGGCTAATGCGACAGAGTATGGGATTGCTACTGACCATGTGGGGATGTGGGGATTTTCGGCGGGAGGGCACCTGGCGGCGACAGCAGGGACGAAGTTCGATGTGGGGAATGCTTCGTCGCCGGATGTGATTGAGCGGCAGGGAAGCAGGCCGGATTTTCTGGTGCTGGCTTATCCGGTGATTACGTTTGAAGAGCCATATCTGCATCGTGGCTCGCTGAAGAATTTGCTGGGGGATGATCCTGATCCGGCGTTGGTACGGTTGCTATCGGCTGAGACGCAGGTGACGAAGGACACTCCGCCGACGTTTTTGTTTGCGACGACCGACGATCAGACGGTTCCGGTGATGAACAGCGTGATGTTTTATGAGGCGCTGATGAAGGCTGGAGTTCCGGTGGAGATGCATTTGTTTCAAGAGGGACATCATGGGGTTGGATTGGCGGGGGCGAATCCGAAGTTGAGTGTGTGGCCGGATCTGGTGATCAAGTGGATGCGGGAGCGGGGGTATGCGGCTCCTGAGTAGGGAGTAGGGAGTAGGGGTAGGGAGTAGAAAGCTGGTATGGGATGACGATGGAGGAGTTTGAGGTGGTGGAGGCGGGGGACCTCGAGGGTCTGCTGCTGGCGCTTTGGTGGGACGGCAAGGGCGATTGGGAGCGGGCTCATGCGATTGCGCAGGATATTGGTGGAGCGGATGGGGCCTGGGTGCATGCTTATCTGCATCGGAAGGAGGGTGAGGTGGGGAACGCAGCTTATTGGTACAAGGTGGCGGGACGGGGTGTAGCTACAGGAAATTTCAGGAAGGAATGGGAAGGGATCGTGGGAGAGCTGCTCGCGCGGAGATAGGAGGTTCGTGCTTCGGGTGGACTGCCAGGCGAGGGTGTTTTGAACAGGATTGAGAGTAAATATGAATTTCTCGCTTTGTGTTGCGCTATACCTTGTGTAGATTAAGCGCATCGGGGAATAAAAACAGCCTCGCTCCCACGTCGTCCTGAAGTTAAACCGTCTCTGACCGTGCGGTAGCGGGATAGTCGAAGTATCTTCTCTTTTTGATACCTACAAGGTTTTATAACTACTAACTTTGAAACGGGTGATTGAACCATGCGTTTTTCAGCAGTGAAGGTGTTTCTGGTTCTTCTATTTGCGGTGATCTTCGGCGGTAGTGTGTTTGCCGGATCGGCAGTGATGGCGCAGACGACCGCGCCCGTAACAGGGACGACCCAGACGGACCGGATTGCGGTGCTGGAGAAGCAAGCAACGGACAATGCCGCGGCGATTGCAGCAGCGCAGACCTCCGGCGATAACGCGTGGATGCTGGTTTCGGCGGCTTTGGTGCTGATGATGAGCGGACCGGGTTTGGCGTTGTTTTATGGTGGCCTGGTGAGGAAGAAGAACATTCTGGGAACGATGATGCAGACCTTTGCCATGATGGCCGTGATCACGGTGCTGTGGGCGCTGGTGACGTACTCGCTCGCGTTTGGTGAGGGGAATGCCTTTATCGGCGGGCTGCACAATATGTTTCTGCATGGAGTTGGGCTGGCACCGGATGTGAAGTATGCGGCGACAATTCCGCTGCAAACGTTCATGGTGTACCAGTTGATGTTCGCGATTATTACGCCGGCGCTGATTACGGGTGCGTTTGCAGAACGGATGAAGTTTTCGGCGATGCTGGTGTTCATGATCCTGTGGGCGCTGTTTGTGTATAGTCCGATGGCGCATATGGTGTGGGGCAAGGGTGGTTTCCTGAATGCTTCGCTGGGTGGTCGGTTTCCGTGCCTG
Source organism: Edaphobacter sp. (assembly GCA_035317185.1). Lineage (GTDB taxonomy): Bacteria > Acidobacteriota > Terriglobia > Terriglobales > Acidobacteriaceae > Edaphobacter. Next base: position 6,648 of record DATHHN010000023.1, on the reverse strand, counting down.
GATTTTGCCGGTGGAACTGTGGTGCATGTGACTTCGGGTGTGTCGGCGCTGGTGACGGCGCTATATCTCGGCAAGAGGTTGGGATATCCGAAGATTCCGATGCCTCCGCACTCGGTGGTGCTGAGCTTTATCGGGGCGTGCCTGCTGTGGGTGGGCTGGTTTGGATTCAATGCTGGATCGGCGTTGTCGGCGGGGACGTTGGCTACCTCGGCGTTTGTGGCGACCCACTTTGGAGCGGCGGCTGCGGCGATCGGCTGGGCTGGGGCAGAGTGGATTCGGCAGGGTAAGGTCTCGGCGCTGGGAGCGATCTCGGGAGCGGTGGCCGGGCTGGTGGCGATTACACCGGCGGCTGGATTTGTGACACCGATGTCGGCACTTTGGATCGGGCTGATTGCGGGGGTGTTTTGCTATTTGATGGTTGTGAAGGTAAAGGCGCTTTTTGGCTACGATGATTCACTGGATGCGTTTGGTGTGCATGGCGCGGGCGGGACGATTGGAGCGATTCTTACGGGAATTTTTGCCAACAGCGCCATCTATCCTATCTTCGGAGCGGGCAAGGCAACGGGGCTGCTGGAAGGGAATGCGCACCAACTACTGAACCAGTTTGTGGGTGTAGCGATGGCGTGGAGTATTTCGATTGTGGGTACACTTGTCATTTTGTTCATCGTGGATAAGCTGATCGGGCTTAGGGTGAGTGAGGAAGACGAGCGTACTGGTCTGGACCTGTCGCAGCATGGCGAAGAAGGTTATGACTGGGCGCACTAAGAGCTATGGGCTGTGAGCTTTGAGGAAGGGAATTGGATATGCAGAAGATTGAAGCGGTGATTCAGCCGTCGAAACTGGACGCGGTGAAGGATGCGCTGGTGGAGGTTGGCATTGAGGGAATGACGATCACCGAGGCGCGGGGCCATGGACGGCAGAAGGGCCATACGGAGTTTTACCGGGGGCAGGAGTACTCGGTAGACCTGTTGCCCAAGGTGAAACTGGAGCTGGTAGTGCTGGATGAGATGGTGGACAAAGCGGTCCAGGCCATTATGACTGCAGCGCGGACCGGAACGATTGGAGATGGGAAGATCTTCGTGTCGAAGATCGATGAGGCGATCCGGATACGCAATGATGAACGGGGTGACATCGCTCTGTAATTCTGTAGGCAGTCTCTGCATGAAGATTGGCTAATCAAATCTGTAACCTTGCGGGAACGGGGGGCGACGGCTGCTATGCTTGAGCTTCCTTCGAGCGAAACAGACATGCAGTTAAATAAATCAACAGATGGGTTGCGCAGCCATTACCAGCGAAAAATGCTGGAGATTCGCGGTGCGTTCGAGGCTGGTGCTTCGGGATCGGCAACGATTGCGGCGCGGTCGGCCGCTCTTGATGAACTGGTACGCGGGCTGTGGCAACAGGCGGTAGAGCAGGGTGGACGGCTGGCGAGTGGGATCGCGCTGGCAGCTGTGGGTGGGTACGGGCGGCAGGAACTGTTTCCTTATTCGGACGTCGATCTGCTGTTTCTGCTGGATGGGCGAATAGCTGAGAAGGACGTCAAAGACGTGATCCGCAGGTTGAACCAGGAGATGTGGGACTGCGGGATACGCGTCTCTCCGACAACAAGGAAGATCAGCGAGTGCGACCGATTCACAGAGGAGAACGCTGAGTTTACGGTTTCACTGCTGGATCACCGGATGCTTGCGGGAGACACAGGGCTTTACGACAAGCTGGCTGTACAGACGCTTCCGAAGCTGCTGCAGCGTGAACAGAAGCCTTTGATTGCGCGGTTGATTGAGCTGACGCGGATACGTCACGCGAAGTATGGCGATACGTTGTTTCACCTGGAGCCGAATATCAAGGACTGTCCGGGCGGCCTACGTGATGTGCATGTGTGTGGATGGCTGTCTGCGCTGCGATGGGTGAGCCCGCAGAAGACCGAGGGAAGTAGGAAGGAAGGCAGTAATGGCGCCGGCGCCGAAGATCAGGAGTTTCGGCAGGCGGTAGAGTTTTTACGGTTGTTGCGCTGCTTTCTGCATTATCGGCATGAACGGGATGACAACACACTTGCCTGGCAGGCGCAGGATGCGGCGGCCAAGGCTGCGATTGGGGTAACAGGCCATGTGTCGAAGAAGATGGATGCGGCTTACTGGATGCGCCTCTATTTTCGCCATGCCCGAAGTGTAGAACGGCGGGTAAAGCTGATGATGGAGGAAGCCTCGGCGAATGGTAAGGCTCCTTTGAAGCTGCTCGGGTTGAAGCGGGAGCGCAAGGCGGAGTTGCGGCAGGAAGGCTTTCGTGTGGAACGCGGCCGAGTTGTGCTGGATGCGGTGGTGGATACGGCGGACAATGTAGCGAACGATCCTGACGTGGTGTTGAATGTGTTTGCGACGATGGCTCGGACTGGCTGCACGCTGGGGCGGGATGCGGAGCAGCGGTTGTCGCAGGCTTTACCGTTGCTGTCAGCCAACCTGGAAGAAGGGCCGGCACTGTGGCACAAGCTTCAGAGTATTTTGACCGGAAGGTATGCGGGGAATGCGTTGCGTGCGATGCACGCGTTGGGAGTTCTGGAGCTGCTGATTCCGGAGTTTCATGGGATCGATGCATTGGTAATCCGCGATGCGTACCACCGGTATACCGTGGATGAGCATACGTTTGTGTTGATCGATACGTTGCATGGCCTGGAAGATGTGCAGACAGGAGCGAAGGCAGAGTGGGCGTCGCGGTTCAGTGCACTGCTGCGTGAGCTTCCTCATGCGGGTGTGCTGTATCTGGTGGCTCTGTTGCATGACACGGGCAAGGGGAGAAGTACGGGCGATCATGCACATGAGAGTGCACGCATGGCGCAGAGTGTACTGGCGAGGTTGGAGCTGGATACGTACGAGAGTGGTTTGGTGCTGGGCTTGATTGCAAATCACCTGGAGATGTCGGCTGCGTTGCGACGGGACATCTTCGATGCGGAGACGGTGGGCGCGTTTGCGGGCAAGGTGCTGACACCTGAGATGCTACGGATGTTGACGCTGTTTACCTATGCGGATATCAATGCAGTGCATCCTGATGCTCTGACGCCATGGAAGGCGGAGAACTTGTGGCGTCTGTATATCGCGACGTCGAACTATCTGGACCGCAGCGTGGATGAAGAACGGGTGGGTGCGCAGGCGGAGAGTGAATTGGTGCATCGGGTGGCTGCGCTGCTGCCGGGGCAGCGGGCAGAGGTAGGGGCGTATCTGGAAGGATTTCCGGAGCGGTATGTGAGGACTCGGATACCGGAGCAGGTGCGAAAACACTTTCAGATGTCGAAACGACTGGGTGAGGATCGGGTGCAGCTTGATTTTCGGTATTCCCCGGGCGTGAGTGAACTGACGGTGGTGACGCCGGACAGGGCGTTACTGTTTGCGAACATGTCGGGTGTGCTGGCGGCATGGGGGATGAATATCGTGACAGCGGATGCGTTTTCAAACCGGCAGGGTGTGGTGGTGGACAGCTTCCGGTTTACGGACACGTTTCGAACGCTGGAGATGAACGCCTCGGAACATGAGGCGTTCGTGAAGAGCGTCCGAGATGTGATGACCGAGGTTGTATCGGTGGAGAAGTTGATGAGCGGGCGTCGTCGCGGGCGGCGCAAGACTCCGAAGGTGGTGGTGGAGACGCGGGTCGAGTTCGACGATGAGGCGTCGTCGCATAGCACGCTGCTGGAGGTGGTGGCGCAGGATGTCCCCGGACTGCTGCGCGCACTGAGTCTGACGCTGGCGGGACATGGATGCAATATCGAGGTAGCGCTGGTGGATACGGAGGGTGAGACAGCAATTGACGTCTTTTACCTGACGAAAAATGGGGCGAAGCTGGAAAAAGAGGAGGAACGGGCGCTGCGAGAGGCCCTGATGCAGGCGATGGAGGAGAATGCGCGTTAGGTCGGGATGGGGTGGAATGATACTGGGGCTTCTGATGGCGACGGGGCAGGGAAATGGGGTGGGGTGGGCAGCAGCTCCAGCGGGAAAACCGGCGACTTGTATTCGAGCCGTAGTCGAGGGTGAGGTTCGGGCGGGACAGGAATTTGTAAAGGTGATCGGGAATGGACTTGATGTGATGCTTGAACCCCTGGCCTCGGGATGGATTTTGCGCATATTGCCAGTGGGTGCGCCTCGACCGGAACATGATTACGCGGAACTGGCTTCGCCTCCGTATAGATCGGTGAGTCCGTTGCTGATCAGTACGGACTTCAGCTTTAGGGCGCAGGATGCGGTGGCGTGGAATCCGCGACACTTTCGATTTGCGTCGGATAAGGCCATGTTTGGGGAGATGGTTGAGGCTTTCGCGGAATATGGGAGAACACCGGGACCGTCGGCGATGAACAAGCTGGCCGGACTGGTGAGTCGAGCGCCGGAAGGATCGGTACAGCTTCTGGATGCGCATCTGGTGCCAGGTACCGGAGATCAGAGTAAGATGGCCGGTGCGGTTGCGTCGCACTTCAGTACGACAGCGCATAGCCTGGAGAGGCCTGTGGATGGCAAAGCGACGCCGCTGGGAAAGGTGACCTGGATTCGATTTCGAATCGTTCTGGAATTGCCGGAAGGATTTCGAACGGATGGAGGCGTCATGAGGGAGCGTTATGGGTGTTCAAACCCAGCTTCTTAGTGAAAAAGTGAGCTCGAGGCAACTTTGTGGATAGGTTTGGGCATCTTCGGCTTTATCCTATGCGACAAAAGAAGTTACCTCGCAGGGACTTCAGTTCTATAGTAAAGATATGACTACACCAGCAAATGAAACCACGAGCAACGGCCGTCCTACGACGGTGCCACAAAAGAACGATCGCTATTTGTTCGGCAGCCTGGAAAGTTTTGGGAAAAACCGGGAAAAGCTGAGAGAGGTTAGCTGGGGATATGACCAGCCCGAAGGCATTGTTCTGGCTTCGATGGATGCTGCCATCAACTGGGTAAGGAAGAGCTCGGTGTGGCCGATGACGTTTGGGTTGGCGTGCTGCGCTATTGAAATGATGTCGATGGGTGGGTCGCGATACGATATTGCCCGGTTTGGCGCTGAGGTATTTCGCCCGTCGCCGCGACAGAGTGACCTGATGATTATTGCTGGCCGAGTCTCTCAGAAGATGGCCCCAGTTATCCGGAGGCTCTATGAGCAGATGCCGGAACCGAAATGGGTCATCTCAATGGGTGCGTGTGCCACTTCAGGCGGAGTTTTTAATAATTATGCGCTGTTGCAAGGTGTAAACCAGGTGATTCCTGTGGACATTTACGTTCCGGGGTGCCCGCCACGACCGGAGCAGCTTTTGTATGCCATTACCTTGTTACAGGAAAAAATTCAGCGGGAACGCGGGACGCTGCGCAAGACTTTGAACATCGACTAGGTGTTGTCGCTTTGGTTACTGAGAAGGTTCTCCCAGATTGGTTTGACCCGAATGATTGGTAAGCTATTGAAAATATAGTCACCACAGAGTATTTTTTACCGGTAGATTAGCAACTGCGGTAAGCTTTACTGAATCGAACCCAACATATCGGAAATATTGAGTCTGTAAAGGCTCTTACAAATACATGGAAGAATTCTTGAGCGGAGGGAAGTATGGTTTATAGCCCGTTTCGTAGTTTTGGCCGGTTCGTACTGGCTGCATGCGCAGTCAGCCTTGGAGTTGGAAGTCTGGGTGCCCAGACTACTGGCACCGCCGCCCCTGTGGGGGCTAATCCTTCGCGCGTAGATATCTTTACAGGATATTCCTACTTCGGAGCTCACGGGCAGTTGAAGCCTGCTGGCATCAATTATTCATCGATTGATGTGGGGGCTATCGGCAGCGGAGCCTACTACTTCAATAAATACGTCGGTGGAGAGCTTATCGTCGCGGCTCATCCGGGCGGCCAGAACAATGACCTGTATACCTACTCAGCCGGTCCGATTTTCCGTGCGCCGATGCAGAACTTCACATTATTTGCACATGGACTTGCCGGCGGCGCCCGACTTAACGGACCGAATATTCGGAATGTCTCCTATAATCCCACTACGTGGGGCCCGACGCTGACGGTTGGTGGCGGAATGGATTACGACCTTCCATTCTGGAATAACCGATTTTCATTCCGTCTCTTCCAGGCGGATTTCCGCTATATTCATGCAAACTTCGGCCCGTCTGTGCCGGTACCCACGTCAGGCATAACGGGTGGACGGGCGAACCTGAACGGAGTTGAACTCAGTACGGGTATTGTGACGCACTTCGGTCACATTATCCCTCCTCCTCCTGTTACCTTTAGCTGCTCGGTTGTTCCTTCCACGGCATTTCCCGGCGATCCTTTGACGGTGACTGGAACGGCACTGAATCTGAATCCGAAGAGAACGGCCTCCTATAGCTGGACGACCGATGGAGGAACGATCTCGGGTACAAGTAATGTTGCCAATATTGATACAAAGAACGCGGCTCCTGGATCCTATACGGCGAAGGGCCATGTTTCTGAAGGTACGAGACCTGGTGAGATGGCGGACTGCTCGGCTCCATTCACGATCCAGCAGTTTACTCCTCCGACGGTTGGTTGCTCGGCGAATCCTTCTACGGTATCTCCTGGAGATTCCTCGACGATTACGGCGAATGGGGTGAGCGCGCAAAACCGTCCGCTGACCTATAGCTATAGCTATAGGTCAGCGGACGGTTTTGCGCGCTCACCCCATTCG
>DATHHN010000022.1:0-25502 GCA_035317185.1 Edaphobacter sp. | reverse complement strand
ACTAACTGATACATTGGAAAATTGAGGCCTGTTGACGGATTAGTTAATCGGCCACGATCCCTAGAGATTTTTTGAGAGCGAGTAAGTAGCTATGTTTGTGCCTGGTCATTTTCTGTTTGCGTCGACACAGCGCATTCACTTTATTGGTATTGGCGGGATTGGGATGAGCGGGATTGCGGAGATCCTGCTGACGATGGGGTATTCGGTCTCGGGGAGCGATCTGCGGCGGAGTGCGGTGACGGATCGTTTGGTGGGGTTGGGGGCTCGGGTGTTTGAGGGGCATGCGGCGGCGAATGCGGCGGCGAGCGATGTGGTGGTGACGAGTTCTGCGGTGAGCAAGACGAATCCTGAGGTGGTGGAGGCGCATTCGCGGAAGATTCCGGTGATTCAGCGGGCGGAGATGCTGGCGGAGTTGATGCGGCTGAAGTATGGGATTGCTGTTGCCGGGATGCATGGGAAGACGACGACGACCAGCATGATTGCGGCGGTGCTGGCGGGTGGAGGGCTCGATCCTACGGTGGTGGTGGGGGGAAGGGTGAATGCGCTGGGGTCGAATGCGCGGCTGGGGAACTCGCAGTATCTGGTTGCGGAGGCGGATGAGAGCGATCGGTCGTTTTTGAAGCTGTCGCCGGTGCTGGGGGTGGTGACGAATCTGGATCGCGAGCACATGGATTGCTATCGCGATATGGAAGATGTGGAGGGGGCGTTCGTCGAGTTTATGGACCGGATTCCGTTCTATGGAGCGACGACGGCTTGTATCGACAATGCTCTGCTGCGGGCGGTGCTGCCGAAGGTGAGGCGCAAGGTCTACACGTATGGCGAGAGTGAGGATGCGGACTTTCGGGTGCAGATGCTGGTGAAGGAAAAGGATTGCAACTCGCGGTTTGAGGTGAACTATAAGGGGTTGGTGCTGGGGCCTTTTCGGCTGCATGTTCCGGGACGGCATAATGTGCTGAATGCGGCGGCGGCGGTGGCGGTGGGAGTGCAGTTGGGGGTGGCTCCGGAGCAGATTGCTGTGGGGCTGGAGAGTTTTCGCGGGGTGGATCGGCGGTTTCAGATCAAGGGCGTGGTGGGTGGCGTGACGGTGGTGGATGACTATGGGCATCATCCGACGGAGATTGTGGCTACGCTGAAGGCGGCGCGGGAGTGCGGGTATGGGCGAGTGATGGTGTTGTTTCAGCCGCACCGGTTTACGCGGACGCGTGATTTGATGACGGAGTTTGCGGGGGCTTTTAAAGACGCGGACTTTGTGGAGGTGATGGACATCTATGCGGCAAGTGAGGAGCCGATTGAAGGGGTGTCGGCGGAGGCGTTGGTGAAGGCGATTGGAGCCGATGGGGTGGGGTATGCGGCTTCTTTGGCGGATGGGGTGGGGGCTTTGGTGAATGAGGCTCGTGAAGGGGATGTGATTTTGACGCTGGGGGCGGGGAGTGTGTCGCAAGCGGGAGGGATGTTGTTGGAGGGGTTGGGTGCTAAGAGGTAGACAAGGCAGTCGTGCTTCGCACGATACCTCACCTTCGCAAAAGCGCGAAGGATGGGGCGCCCGCTTTTTACCCGCTTTTGATGGGTTCGGATTTTGGTATGGCTGATGCGAAGGTGGGATTGCAAGACTTGCGCGGCGAGGTTAGGTTGCCCGTACGGAGTTAGGTTATTGGTGCGTTCCTGAAAGGGTACGCCCGAGAGATGAGAGGTTAGATGGGGTTGTTTGCAGGATATAGTCAGGGTGGCGATTCTCGCGGCCTTGCTCGGGTTTGCGAAATAGCAATGGATCTTCGAAGCGTGGGATGTCGGTGTTAGGGACGCCTATGCAGGACTATGCTTCAGAGCCGGTGACGCCGCGAAGAGGTGCGGTGACGCCGAGGAGAATGCTGCGTCGAGATCTGAGCGATGACTTTGCGGACGATTTTGAGGATGACGATGTTCCTGCAAGCAGACGGCAGACGGGAACGCGGATTCGGTTTCGCGGCCTGCCTGCGACGAAGGGCGGAAGGATCGCTGTCGTTGTCGCGGTGCTGTTTCTGCTGGCATTTTGCGCTGGGGCGGTGTGGCTGGCGAGGGACTTGTTGATGCATGACGACCGGTTTGTGATCCAGTCGTCGTCTTCGATTGAGATTGAAGGGAATAGCCATCTGACTCGGGCCCAGTTGCTGAGTATCTTTGGCGGTGATGTGGAACGGAATATCTTTACGGTGTCACTGGCGGATAGACGAGCGGAGCTGGAGCGGTTGCCGTGGGTGGAGCACGCGACGGTGATGCGGCTGCTGCCGAACCGGATGCGGGTATCGATTACGGAGCGAACGCCAGTGGCGTTTGTGCGGCAGGGAAACCATATCGGCTTAGTGGATGCGAATGGTGTGCTGCTGGATATGCCGACGGATGTACCCGCGAATACTCATTATTCCTTTCCCGTGGTGACGGGAATTGGAGGGGATGAGCCTCTGTCGACGCGAGCGGCAAGGATGAAGATCTTTGCGAGGTTTACATCGGAGCTGGATGCTGAGGGAGAAAAGATCTCGCAGAATCTGAGCGAGGTAGACCTGTCGAATCCAGAGGATGTAAAGGCGTTGATTCCGGATCACGCGTCGGATGTGCTGGTGCACTTTGGCGAAGAGAATTTTCTGGACCGGTACAAGAAGTATGAGGCTCACCTGGCTGAGTGGAGGGGGCAGTACCCGAAATTATCCGCTGTGGACATGCGGTATGAGCGGCAGGTGGTGCTGGAGACGGGGCCTGTTCCTGCGGCGGGGTCTTCGCCTGCGGCGATGAATTTTACGGAGCCTTCAGCGGATGTTCCGTTTGCGGCTCCTGCGGTGAAGCCACCGATGGCAAAGGCTGCTGGCAAGGCTTCACCAAAGGCTAAGGTTGTGGTTCATGGTTCGCATCCGGCTGCGGCGAAGAAAGGTGCGGCGACGAAGGCTTCCGCCAAGAGAAGTGATGTTGCTACGTGGGTCCATCCAAAAAGCGGTACGACGCATGCGGCGACGCCGAGTGCGACGACACAACAATTTCATCCTCCGCAGGTGGTCAAGCCATGAACCAGAGACAGGACAACCTGATTACCGTGCTGGACGCCGGAAGCACGAAGAGCTGTGTGCTGGTGGCTGAGTTGCAGGATGGCGTGCTGCGGTATCGCGGGCATGGAGTGGAGCCCTCGAAGGGGATGAGGAAGGGTTTGATTGCCGAGTTGGGACCGGCGGCGGAAGTGATCAATCGCGCGGCGCTGACGGCGGAGAGAACGGCGAAGGCGGGGATTGAGACAGCCGTGGTGGGGATCGGCGGGACTCATGTGCGTGGGGTGAACTCGCGGGGCGGCATAAGCATGGGTAGCCGGATGCGAGAGATTACACGCGAAGAGGTTCGGGCTGCGGTGGACCGGGCGCGGAGTGTGGCGCTGCCTCCTGATCGCGAGGTGCTGCATCTGTTGCCGCAGGAGTTCATTTTGGATGACCAGGCGGGGATTCACGATCCGGTGGGGATGGTGGGGAACAAGCTTGAGGTGAATCTGCATCTTTCGACGTGCTCGGGTGGAGTGGCGCAGAGCGTGATTACATGCGCAAACCGGGCAGGGCTTGAGGTGATTGATACGGTGTATGAAGGGATTGCTTCGGCCGAGGCTGTGCTGAGTGCGGACGAGCGGGAGCTGGGCGTGTGCATGGCCGATATCGGGTCGAGCACGACGGAGTTGGCGGTGTTCTTCGAAGGGTCGATTGCACACACGGCGGTGCTGCCGATTGGAGGGGATCATTTTACGAACGATCTTGCGGTGGGACTGCATGTAACGGTGGAAGAGGCCGAGTATCTGAAGAAGACGTATGGGCATTGCGTGGTGACGGCGGTGCCGCAGTTGAATGAGATTGAAGTAGGCGGAGACCTGGCGATATCGGGGGGACAGCCGGCGCGAATGGTTCGGCAGAGGTTTCTGGCTGAGATTCTGGAGCCGCGGGCGCGTGAACTGTTTACGATGCTGCGGGACAATCTGCGGCAGGGTGGGGTGCTGGAGGCGCTGGGCGCTGGATGTGTGCTGACGGGCGGCGGGGCGATGATGTCTGGGCTGCTGGATAATGCGGAGAGCCTGTTACGGGTGCCGGCGCGAATTGGGTATCCGGTGCCGCTGTCACGGATGCCGGAGGAGCTGGCCAAGCCGGAGTTTGCAGCGGCGATAGGGATGCTGCTGTATACGCATCGAACGCAGGTACGAAAGGCCAGCGAAGAGCAAGGGCTGCGGGCCAAGTTGAAGGCTATCTTTGCGGGGAGCTTCTAGATTGAAAAGGTTGTGGAAAAGGCAGGCGTCTGAATTCTAGGCCGGCTTTAATATTGGGACACTAATCTGAAATAAATCCTCCAAAATCTCTCTTTTTTTACTCTTTCATTTGCCGAAATTGAATTCAGCTCTCGAAAGGATTGGCATCGCCCTTGTGGCTTTAGCTAAAAATTATTCTTTGTTACGGGTGTGTTTTTCGGCCTGTAAGGATTTGAGGATACTAGGTTTAGCGTTTTACCTCAAACCGCACGCAAGAGGCATTGCAGATGGGCATTTACTGGGGAATAAACGGTTCAAACGATTTAGGTTGACAGTCGTTATTTCGGTCATGTAAATGCTCTAACGTCACACTGAATCGATTTAGCTCGTTAGTTCGACTGGCCGCAATTTGTGGCGGGTCGGATGTTGATGCGAGCGGATGTCATCGAAGCAGGCGACGGCAGATGTGCGTTCCAAGTTGAAAAGCACGTCTGTGAAGGAAACGTTTTTTTGGAGGCAGTATGCAATTAGAACGGTCATACCGATACCTACAGCCGTTGCGCCACGCGCGGCTACTCCTGGCGCTCATCGTAGCGTCGTTTCTGGTATTGCTGCCCTCGGCGTATGCCCAGGTGTCTGCAACCATCAATGGCACGGTTGTTGACGGAACCGGAGCCGTAATCCCAGGTGCAACCGTCTCAGTTACGAACGAAGCAACAGGTCAGAAACGCGATACTGTAAGCAACGGCGAAGGGTACTTTGCCTTTCCGGCGCTGTTGACCGGAAGCTACTCTTTGAGGATTGAAGCCAAGGGCTTCAAGAGCTTTCAACAGAACAGCATTCCGCTAAGCGCGGGTGATGTCCGTAAGATTCCTAACCTTGTCCTGGCTATCGGACAAACGGGCGAGACGGTCACGGTAGAAGCGGGGAGTGCGCAGATCATTCCCGTGGAAAACGGACAGCGTGCTGCGATCCTTGACTCACACGATATCCAGCAGCTAGCGATCCAGGGTCGTAACCTTTCCGAGTTGTTGAAGGTGCTGCCAGGCGTGACGAGCGTCGGGAATGGCCTCACCAACGGAGCGATGTTCGATCCTACGGTTGTGAGTGTCAGCGCAGGCGCGGTTGGTAATGGTTTGAATGCAAACGGCGCGGTCAATCGCGGCGGTACGAGTCAGTTTTCAGACGGCGTAGACGTTGACGATCCAGGTTGCAACTGCGCCTCGATCTCGATTCTGAACCCTGATATGACGCAGGAGGTCAGCGTACAGACCTCGAACTTTGGCGCCGATGCTCCTCGCGGGCCGGTAGTCATCAACTCGATCAGCAAATCCGGTGGTGACAAGTACCACGGCGGCGGCTATTTGTACGCCAGAAACGACGTCATCAACGCCAATGACTGGCAGAGCAACCATGCTGGAACTGCAAGGGGTGCCTCGCACTACTACTACCCAGGCGGCAACGTTGGCGGTCCGATACCATTTACCAAGAACAAGGTCCTCTTCTGGTTTGGCTACGAGCGCATTCTGCAAAACACCGGCAACTCGAATCGTCTGCAGTCGTTCATTCCAACGCCTGACATGATGGCGGGTAACTTTACGAACACCGCGGCGAACGTTGCTTTCTGCGGCGGCAAGAATCTCGATACCAAGTCAACGAATGGTTGCAACGACCTTACGGGTACGGTGCTGCCGGATGGTTCCATCGTTGGCCAAGGGGCCCGGGCAGCCGGTATTATCCCGACCGAGTTCCTGGATCCGGGCGCAAAGTCGCTGGCAAGCTTCTGGCCAGCTGCTAATGCAAATCCAATTACGACTCCTGGCGGATTCAACTACAACCAGGTGATCCCCGGAACACACAACGGCTACCTGCTTCGTACTCGTGTGGACTATCACCTCAATGACAGCAACACCTTCTTCGTCTCCTATCAGTACGGCCAGGACTCGGCTCCGTCGCAGGGCAATGGAGCACACATCTACTGGACCCCGGGAAATTCCATTCCGTATCCAGGGGGCGGACTGATCAGCACTGCGTTTTCGAAGGCGCTTGCGGGGCACTTTACTCACATATTCAGTCCGACGTTTACGAATGAATTCATTGCAAGCTGGGGCTACGGCAACTTCCCGGTAGGTCCGCCGAAAGCATCGGCAGCTTATCGCTCGACGCTTGGCTATCCCACCAACTACGGGACTGTGTACAATTCGGGATCTCAGTTGATCCCCTCTTACAGCAGCGCCGGTACACTGACCTTCCCGGACTTCTCGCAGGCTGACATCTTTGAGCCAAACGGCACATACCTTGTTCGCAAAGAGATGCCAGCGTTCGCGAATGACCTGTCGAAGGTTATCAAGACGCACACGCTGAAATTCGGAGTCTTTACCGAGAACGTTGGAAATATCCAGGGCGGATCGTTCGCTCCCAATGGAAGTTTCGGCAACTTCAGCAGCGGCGGTACCGTAAAAAATGACATCAACAGTGCCAATCAAGCCCAGCCGCTCGGATCTCCGAATAACCCAACTGCGAACTTCGTGATGGGCGTTGCGACTGGTTACAGCGAAAACGACAAAGCACCAGTCAGCGATATGGCTTATCAGACGTTCTCGTTTTACGGCAACGACACCTGGAAGGCTACACGGCGTCTGACTGTAGAGTATGGTTTACGTTTCGAGCACATCGGCCACTGGTATGATCGTCAGGGCACAGGCCTTGCCGTATTTATGCCCAGTCTCGTCGCTTCTGACCGGGCATCAGGCAAGCTCAATCCCGGTGTGTACTGGCACGGTATCAACCCGGGCATTCCGAAGAGCGGTTCGCCAGATCGCTTCCTCTTCGTTTCTCCGCGAATCGGACTTTCCTATGACCTGTTTGGCTCAGGAAAGACCATTGTTCGTGGCGGATGGGGTGAGTACCGGTTTACCGATCAATACAACGACTACACCGGTGCCCTCTCTACAGCGCAGAGCATCCTGGGATATGGATTGCCTGGACAAAACAGCCTACGGATCTCGCAGATCACGCCAGCATTACCAACAATTGGTCTTACTGCCGGTTCGCAACCAATCAACGGTGGCGTGGTCGCTATGGACCCAACCGACTACGGAATTCCACGGAGCCGTGCTTATAACCTAACCATTTCGCAACAGGCACCCATGAACTCTCTGGTCGAGGTTGCTTACGTCGGAAGCAGTACCGATCAGATATTCATGGGTGGTGAGTCGGTCTCAGGCAGCGGCTTTCAGAGCTTCACGGACCAGAATAAGGTTCCGTTGGGCGCTTTCTTCCTGCCTGATCCGGTGACAAAAGTTATCTCGCCGAATCCTGAGAACCTCAGCCAGGGAGCACCGAATAACGCGGAAGCTCACTACCATCCTTTTGGCTCTTCTTACGGGACGAATCCGATCAGCGTAAGCACCCACGTTGGTTACTCGAACTACAACGGCCTCCAACTGAGCTGGGTCAAACGGTCGGAGCGTCTTACCTATAACCTGAACTACACCTGGTCGAAGACGCTGGCCACCGGTCAGCAGATCGATCCATTCACGGTGCGTGGAAACTATGGCATAGCGTCAGTTGATCGGCCGTATGTCTTCAACGCGTCGTACGCCTATAACTTCCTGAATGTCTACAACGGTGAGTCTCATCTGCTGCGCGGTGTGGCTAACGGTTGGACAGTTTCAGGCATCACGACGTGGCAGTCGGGCAACAACCTGCAGGCGGCTGGCCAAGGCAATCCGAACTTTTTCCTTACGATCACCGGACTTAGCCAGAACACTTACTTCGGTACAAATGCAGCGAAGCTGATTATGCCTGTGCTGACCTGCAATGCTGGCGCCAACCTGCAAGATAAACAGAGAATCAACGCGTCGTGCTTTGCAGCGCCGGCGATTGGATCGAACGGCCCGCGGAATCTTCCGTACTATAGGACTGCGGACTTCGTCGATAGCGATCTTGCGGCATACAAGACGTTCAAGATCACTGAAGGGCAAAGCGTTCAGTTCCGTGCATCTGCATTCAACTGGCTCAATCACCCTCTTCCTCAGTTCAGTGGCAACAATCAGTTGACACTGCACTACAACCATGATTTGACTCCGAATACGTCGTCGAACTCGTCTACCCTTGGTTTCCTGGATACCAAGACCGGCGGGCATAGCCAACGCATTATGGAGCTTGCACTGAAGTACAACTTCTAACCTGATGACGATGAGTGGGGTGGTCGAAAGGCCGCCTCACTCGCCGTTGACAGCGTGAGATGTTGAAAGATCAACAACGATAGCGAAGGGTTTAGGCCCTTCGCTATACTTTTGCCAATGTCGGAACGATTGCTGTTGACAGAGAAATTTCGAGAAAATGCTATGCGCCGAGTTCGGTGGCGCCACTGGATGGGAGTTGCCGCGATCGCTGTGGGGACTGCGAATGCAGGGATGTGTGTGGCACAGATCAAAGGCAACAGATCAGTGAAGCCAGCGGAGAAAACTAAGCAGGCGGCTAGCGAATTAGAGCAGCAGGGCGAGCTGCAGCAGCAGTATGACGCGGCTCAGCGAGCTCAGTCGGCCGGAGATCTGGCGCGGGCGACGCAGGAGTATAGGAGCTTTCTGGTGGGCAGTCTTCGCAGGCTGGCGGAAGCGCATGTGCAGATTGGTGATTATCCTGGAGCGGCGAAGCTCTTTGAAGAGGCGCTGGGGCTGGATGAAGTAAATGGGAATGATGAGCTTCGCCTGAGATTTGCTGAGGCTGCGTTGGAGGCCCGCGATATTGCAAGAGCAAAGGCGCTTGCGGAGGCGGTGCTGATCAACGATCCGAAGAGTTCGGAGGCACGGCTGATTGCGGGGGAGGCCTTGCTGCAGGGTAACGAGAACGAGCAGGCACGGAAGCAGCTTGAGGCTGCGGTTGCGCTGGACCCGAGTTACAAGGATGGTCTCGCGCTGGCGACGGCTTATCTTGCACTGGCGGATACGAAAGATGCTGAGGCTCTGTTTGCGGAGATGTCCAAGGGCTTTGGCGATAAGGCTGCGATCCATCTTGATTTCGGGCGGGCTTATGGTGAGGCCGGCTATCCCGATAAAGCTATCGTCGAGTTCGAGAAGGCCATTGCCCGTGATGCGACGTTGCCCGAGGCGCACTATGGGCTTGGCGCGTCGTACATGCTGAGTCAGGGCGAGGTTGGGTATCCAAAGGCGATTGAAGAGTTCAATCGAGAGCTGGCACTGCACCCGGATGACTATTTCAGCCTCGCGCAGCTTGGCAGTATTGCGTTGAGCGAGCATCGATTGCAGGATGCGGAGTTGGATTTGAAGCGGGCGTCGAGTCTCGATCCACGTAATCCTGACAATCCGCTGCTGCTGGGGCAGGTCTATCTGCAACTGAAGAAGCTGCCGGAGGCGGAGCAGGCTTTTCGCAAGGCGATCGCGTTGACGACGGATGTGTCGCGGAACCACTATCAGGTGCAGCGGGCTCATTACCTGTTGGGTCGTGTGCTGTTGCAGATGAATCGTGCTGATGAAGCGAAAGGGGAGATGGAGATTTCGGCGGGTCTGCTGAAGCAGAATCTGCAACTCGATCAGGCAAGGCTGAAGGGTGCACCGATGGGTGAGATGGCAGGAGCTCCGCCGATGGGTAGCCTGCCGCAGCGCGTTGCTTTCGACGCGAAGGCGGAGCAGGAGATGAAGGAGCTTACGTCGCGGGTCTCGGGTGCTGTTGCGGACAGCTACAACAACCTGGGTGCGATTGCGGCAGGGAATAGTGAGTTTGCGACGGCTACTGGATATTTTGAAAAGGCTGGGAGGTGGAACCCTTCGCTCGAAGGACTCGATTACAACTGGGGCAGGGCTGCGTTCTCAGGGAAACTGTATGCTCAGGCGATTCCTCCGCTGAAGCACTATCTTGCGGCGCATCCGGAGGAGCAGGGGGCGCGAAATGTTCTTGGCGTGAGCTTTTTTATGCAGAAGGATTATGCGGCTACAGTCGCGACGCTTCAGCCACTTGAGGCTTCGTTGGGGAACAATCCGCAGCTTGCTTACATCTATGCTCAGTCTCTTGTTCAGACGGGTGATTATGCTCACGGTCTGGTGAGGTTGCAGGCGCTGTCGCGAGCTAATCCTGGGGTTGCGGAGATTCATCGGGCGCTGGGTGAGGCGTATGCCGCTCAGGGACAGTATCAGCAGGCCACAGACGAACTACGCTCTGCGATTCAGTTGAATGCTGAGGACAAAGAGGCGAAAGACCAGTTGGCGCTTGCGCTGGCGCATCTGGAGAAGAATGGTGAGGCCGTCCATCCGTAATCACATGATCTCGAAAGTCATTTCTGTTCTCTCGGCGTCGTTGGTGTTTTCGGTTTTTGCACTAGCTCAGACTGGTACAACTACGCCTATTCGGTTTCGTGATGTTGGGCCGCAGGCGGGGCTGACGACTGTGCCACATTTTGCTCCGGTAAAGCAGTATCTTGTCGAGATGATGGGAGGGGGTGTCGCGTTGTTCGACTGCGATAACGATGGGAAGCTCGACATCGTTACGGTGAACGACTCTACGGTAGACAATTATCTGAAGGGTGGAGATCTGATGGTTACGCTGTACCGTCAGGACACAGCGCAGAATGCGCCGGTGCACTTCACGGATGTAACGGCGCCGTCAGGCTTGTCGGTGCGTGGATGGGGGATGGGTGTTGCTGTGGGGGACTTCGATAATGATGGCCTGCCCGATCTTTATGTAACAGGCTATGGTCACAATGTTCTTTATCGCAATCTTGGTGGATGCAAGTTTGAAGATGTGACGGCAAAGAATAAAGTTGGTGGTGGTGGCTTCAGTGTAGGCGCGGCGTGGGCTGACTACGATCGCGATGGGAAGCTGGATCTCTTCGTGTCGCGCTATGTGAACTCTGATCTGCACCATCTACCGCAGCCGGGAGACAAAGGATTTTTGTATCAGGGGCTGTCGATGGAGGTTCCTATACTTAACGGCGAGACGGACCTGTTGTTTCACAGCTTGGGGGCTGGTGGTTTCGAGGAGGCTGCGCAGAAGGCTGGCGTCGACAATCCCGATAAGCGGCTTGGCATGGGTGTGGTGTGGGCCGATTACGATCACGATGGTTGGCCCGATCTCTTCGTCACGAATGACATGGGGCCGAATTTTCTGTACCGCAATAAACACGACGGTACATTTGAAGAGATTGGGTTGCTGACGGGAACTGCGCTGAGTCCTGAAGGGCGCTCCATGGGCAACATGATGGCGGACTTTGCAGACTACGATCGCAATGGGTCGCTCGATGTTGTGGTGACGCGGTATGGGTATCAGCCAATGAGCCTGTACAAGAATGAGAGCTTCGATACGGGCTTTACGGATGATGCCTTTGCGGCTGGACTTACACGGCCGGGGAATCAGCTTGTAGCGTGGGGCGGGGGATTTTCCGACTTCGACAATGATGGCTGGCCGGATCTCTTCGTCGCAAATGGAAATGTAACGTCGATGGTCGACAGTCTGCCGCATGATCTGAAGTATCGCGAGCCGATACAGCTGTTTCGCAATGA
This sequence comes from Edaphobacter sp., assembly GCA_035317185.1. Classification (GTDB taxonomy): domain Bacteria; phylum Acidobacteriota; class Terriglobia; order Terriglobales; family Acidobacteriaceae; genus Edaphobacter. The sequence goes on along the minus strand of DATHHN010000022.1, from coordinate 13,742 downwards.
GGCCAATGGGACGTTTACAGAGATGGCGAATGCTGCTGGATTGAACGATGGGCCGCTGCACTCGCGGAGAGGCGTTGCGTTTGGCGACGTCAACAGTGACGGTAACGTTGATGCCGTGGTTTATAACGCGGGCGGCCCGCCTTCGCTTTTCATCAACGAGACGAAGAATGCAGGGCACCGAGTACTGTTCCGTCTTGTAGGTACGAAGAGCAACCGCTCTGCGATTGGTGCGCGAGTGACGGTGACGACGAGCAAGTTGGCTCAGGTCGACGAGGTTCGAGGCGGAGGAAGCTATTTGTCTTCAAGCGACCAACGGCTCCATTTTGGACTTGGTTCTGAAGCGGTGATGAAGCAGGTCCAGATTGAGTGGCCGAGCGGTCTTGTCGAGAAGATTCCGGATGTTGCGGCGGACAGGATTTATACCGTTGTGGAAGGGCGGGGGATAACGCAGACGGACAAGTTCAACACCCCTATTACGGCGATGCCCACAAAAGATGGGAAGGCCGCTGGAAATTAAAGGCGTTTAGGCTGAACCAGCGATGGTACGGGCGGTGGAAAACGTGGTTCCTTTGTTCGGTTGGGAGGTGTCAGAATTAAAAGAGCCTAAGGAGTACTGATTTCATGCCCAATCTGCCTGATGACGACATCCGCATCCACTACCACGACGAGATTCCGCATGGCGCGAAGATCAAGGTAATTGGCGTTGGTGGCGGAGGGAATAACGCCGTGAATCGCATGATCGCGGCCAATGTGGAAGGCGTCGAGTTTATTGCGGCGAACACGGATGTGCAGGCGCTGCAGGTGTCGAACGCACCGGTGAAGCTGCAACTGGGCGTAAAGCTGACAAGCGGGCTGGGTGCGGGAGCGAATCCTGATGTGGGACGACGGGCCGCGCTTGAGGACTCGGACAAGATCATCGAGGCGCTTGAGGGTGCGGACATGGTGTTTGTAACGGCTGGCCTGGGTGGAGGTACTGGGACGGGTGCGGCTCCGGTGATTGCCAGCCTGGCGAGTGAGATGGGCGCGTTGACGGTGGCGGTGGTGACGCGGCCGTTTGCGTTTGAAGGCAAGCGACGAATGATGCAGGCCGAGCGCGGCATGCAGGAGCTGCTGGAGTCGGTCGATACCGTCATCGTGATTCCGAATGAAAAGCTGCTGGCGGTGGCGAAGGATGCCGGATTCTTTGAGAGCTTCCGGATCGCGGACGATGTGCTGCGGCAGGGTGTGCAGGGGATATCAGACATCATCACGATTCCCGGCGTAATCAATCGCGACTTTGCCGACGTAAAGACGACGATGGCGGGGATGGGCTATGCGGTGATGGGCACGGCGATGCGCTCGGGCCAGAACCGCGCGGTGGAGGCTGCGATGGCAGCCATGGCTTCGCCGTTGCTGGAGGCTGGAGCGATCGATGGGGCTCGCGGAATCCTGATCAACATTACGGGGTCGAGCAGTTTGAAGCTGAGTGAGGTGAACGAGGCTTCGACCATTATTCAGAATGCGGCGCATGAGGATGCGAACATCATCTTTGGCGCGGTGCAGGACGAGACCATGGGCGATGAGGTGAAGATTACTGTGATCGCCACGGGTTTCAAACAGCAGGAGATGCCGCAACGGCGTGAGAGAATGCTGGCGGAGGCAACGCTGCCGACGATGCGCTATGACGTGCCGATTGCACCGCGGGTGACGAATGCAAGAATGGCCGCTCCCAGGTTTGCGAGTGAGGCTGCGCCAGAGCCTGTGGTCCCTGTTGTACCGCCTGTAGCGGCGAGGGATACCGCTCCTGTAATGGAGAGCAGGGCTGTTGAGACCAAGGCTGCGCCCGAACTGGTGCCTGTGGCTGCCTCGGTTTTTGACGATGATTTTTTCAAATCGAATTTGGCACAGGACGAGGCGATTGGAACGGCGATGCCGGAACGTTACCGGGAGCCGGCTCACATTGGTGTGGCGGCGCACGTCCATCAGGAAGACGTTCGAAGTGCGGCAGTTACAGAACCTTCGGGAAGAGCACCGGTGTTTGGCGGAGCCGTAGCAGTCTCCGTGGAGCAGACGGAGCCGGACGAATTGGATATTCCAGCGTTTTTGCGGCGTGGCAATCCATAGCAAGTATTGGACAGGGTGGGAATGATTGATACCTCTGTGTCATTGCGTACAATGGAGATGGGTGAGAGTTTTGCAAACGAAGGAAGATTTGTCAGGTGGTTTGCGCATCCTGAGAGGAGGAAGACGGTGTCTCAAATATTGAAGATGCTGTGCGTGCTCCTTTTCAGTCTGGCGGCAGAGGCTGGCGCGACGACCACGACGGCGAAAAAACACTCGACCAGCACAGTTCATACGACCACGAAAGCCAAGGCAAAGAGTGGCGCCTCGCATACGGTAAAGTCGACGCATGTTGCTGCAACGTCGAAGGTTGTGGTGCACAAGCGGGGGCGCGGAGCCAAGGCTAAGCTGGCTGTTCGGCGGACACGGTACCAGGAGCATTTTTCGGCTAGCTCCTTTGCAGATAATTTGACGTTGGGTGATGTAACAGAAGGTGAAGATCCAGTGGTTCGGGCAGCGGCGATTGAAGCGCTGGGCAATATGAATGGCACTGCGGTTGCGATTAATCCCGACAATGGGCGCATTCTGGCGATGGTGAACCAGAAGCTGGCTTTGTCGCGGGGTGCGGAACCCTGTTCGACGATTAAGCTGACGGTGGCGCTGGCAGCGCTTGAAGAAGGGTTGGTCAAGCGGGATACACCGGTGAATCTAGGCGGGAAATATCATCTGACGCTTACGGAGGCTCTGGCGCACTCGAATAATGCTTATTTTGAGACACTTGGACGCTCGTTAGGGTTTGAGCGGGTAAAGCATTATGCGAACCAGTTCGGTTTAGGGGAGTTGGCCGGGTATCACATTCAGGGCGAACAGCTGGGGATTTATCCGGATGAAGAACTGCCTGCGTCGCTGGGTGGAGTGGGGCGGATGTGCTCGTTTGGAGAGAGCGTGTCGATGACTCCGCTGCAGCTTGGGGCGCTGGTTTCAGCGATTGCGAATGGGGGAACGCTGTACTATTTGCAGCATCCTGAGAATACGGTGGACATCGCGACATTTGAGCCTAAGATAAAGCGAATGTTGAACATAGCGCCGCTAATTCCAGAGATTCAGGTTGGGATGCAGGGCGCGGTTATGTACGGTACGGCGCGGTCTTTGCGGGCTAACTTCAACCAGTTTCCGGTGATGGGCAAGACTGGAACCTGCTCGAATAATGGAACGCGGTTTGGGTGGTTTGGGTCGTTTGCGGATACACCGAATGGGCGGATTGTTACGGTATTTTTTCTTGAGGGTGGAAGACCTACCTTCGGACCGAAAGCGGCTGAGTTGACGGGGCAGTTCTACAGGGCGCTTTGGGATAAGAGTTATTTTATGCAGAAACCGACGGTGGTTAGCGCGGTTGGAAGTGTAGGGTCTTCGGAGTAAATTTCTGCTGGTAATGGGTTGGTTAGCCGTTGGTTTTTCGGCTGGCTAATGTGGTTTCTGAAATGTCGATTTTTTGGGTTTTGAGGAATGCGCCAGAAGCTGGCGCATTTCCTTTTGGTGTAGAAGGGACAGATGAAGATTCTGACGGCGGCGGAGATGGGGACGGTGGATCGGCGGACGGCGGAGGAGTTTGGGGTGCCGCTGGGGGATTTGATGAACGCGGCGGGAAGCGCGGTGGCTGCGTTTTGCCTGCGTGAGTATCCGGCTGCATCGAGAGTGATGGTGCTTTGCGGGAAAGGAAACAACGGTGGGGATGGATTAGTTGCCGCGCGGGTGTTGGCGGAGGCTGGTAAGGCTGTTCGGGTGCTGCTGTTGGGCGGGGCGGGGGAGCTGAAGGGAGAGGCTGCTGCAGCCTTGAGGCGGCTGCGGGATGAGACGTCGACGGTGGCCATGAACGAGGTGCGGGATGAGGCTGCTTTGAAGCGATGTGCGCTGGGTGAGGCGGAGCTGCTGGTGGATGCTGTGGTGGGAACGGGGTTCAAGCCTCCGTTGCGTGGGCTGGCGGGGACTCTGCGGGAGATGGTTGAGGAGCTGGAGGTGCCGGTGGTGGCGGTGGATCTGCCTTCAGGGTGGGATGCGGACTCGATGGAGCAGGAGGCGGAGGGGGCGTACAGGGCGGATGCCGTGGTTACGTTTACGGCTCCGAAGATGGCGCATGTGTTTGGGCATCTGACGCGAGGGACGTTTGGGCCAGTGGTAGTGGCGGGGATTGGGTCTCCTGAGGAGGCGATTGCTTCTTCGTCAGGCTTGAGCTGGACCGGAGCTTCGAAGGCTGTGGCGGAGAAGGCGCGGGGGGTGAATGCGAATAAGGGGAAGTTTGGGCACGTTCTGGTGGTGGGGGGGAGCTGGGGGAAGGCCGGGGCTCCGGCTATGGCTTCACTGGCGGCTATGAGGACGGGGGCCGGACTGGTGACGGCGGCGGTGCCGGAGAGACTTGTGGGGATTGTGGGTGGGGTGGCTCCGGAGTTGATGGTGGCTCCGTTGGCAGAAAACGGTCGTGCTGCGCACGATATCCCACCCTTCGCCCAATCACCCCAACGAGCGAATACGCGCGTTGGGGACCCCGATCACGCAAAGAATGGGGCACCCGGTTCTGTGGAAGGGGTATCGCTTGAAAATCTTGAGGGCGAGAGATTTGAGGCTTTGATGAAGGGGATCAAGGTTCTGGCGGTGGGGCCCGGGTTGGGGACCGAGGGGGACGCTTCGGAGTTTGCGCGGCGGCTGGTTGCGAAGACTACGGTGCCGGTGGTGATCGATGCGGATGCGCTGAATGCGTTTGCGGGTAAGGCGGAGTTGCTGAAGGGGACCGGACGGGTGATGGTGTTGACGCCGCATCCGGGCGAGATGGGTCGGCTGGCGGGGCTGACGGTGAAAGAGGTAGAGGCCGACCGGGTGGGGCTGGCGCGGCGGTTTGCGACGGAGCACAAGGTGACGCTGGTGTTGAAGGGATGGCGGACGCTGGTGGCGCATCCGGATGGGTCGATTGCGGTGAATACGACGGGGAATCCTTCGATGGCGAAAGGGGGCAGCGGCGATATTCTGACAGGGATCGTGGCGGCTATGCTGGCGCAGTTTCCGGATGACGTGGCGCGAGCGGTTGAGGCGGCTGTGTATCTTCATGGACTCGCAGGAGATTTTGCAGCGCATGTTATGGATGAACATACAGTTCTTGCAACCGATACGGTTACACATTTGTCGGATGCTTTTCGGTATCGGGTCAGGGATGAAGATGGGTTGGTTTGGGTTTGCGGTTTGAGACGCGGCTGATCCAGCGGAACTTTCTCTGGAGGATTAACGTATTTTGCAGATAAGCCCCACTGTCTTGCCAGGAGGATGAGCGATGGATGCTTTAGGGCAAAATCTAAGATTTGCGACGCGTCAGTTGTGGCGCAATCCCGGGTTCACCGTGACGGTGATTCTTACGCTGGCGCTTTCCATAGGTGCAAACACCGCGATCTTTTCCATCGTGAATGCGTTGATGCTGAAGAACCTGCCTTACTCGCAGCCGGAGCGCATGGGAACGATTTACACGCGAGTTACAGGTACAAAGTCTTCCGATGAGCGGCACAATCTGAATGGCGAGCAATGGGAACTGCTGCGGGACAACGTTCCCTCATTAACGTCTGCTGTTTCAAGTTCGCGAACTTCGGGTGTTAATCTTCAGGCGGGATCGCATGTGCAGTATCTGCATGCGGGCCGGGTCTCGGCGCACTATTTCGATGTACTGCGTATTCATCCGCTTGCCGGGCGTAATTTTTCGGAGGAGGAGGACCGTGTCCACGGACCGAAGACCGCCATTCTGAACTACAACTTGTGGCGAAAGACCTTCGGTGCCAATTCCAAAATCGTGGGTGAGCCGATTTTGTTGAAGGGTGAGCCGTATACCGTCATCGGGGTGCTTCCTGAAGGAGCGACGACGCCTTTGAATGCCGATCTCTATACGGCGATTCAGGCTAGTCGCGGGGGCGAAGGAGCGGGAACGAATTTTGCGGCGATTACAAGGCTGCGCGATGGCAAGACGTGGCAGCAGGCGGATGCCGAGATCAATCGTATGTGGTCTCTTCGGCCTCATCGTTTTGAATTGGAGGATAACCCCGGCGCGCAGGTGACCTACTATTCGGTTCCGCTGCAGAAGGGGCAGACGGCTACGCTGCGTCCGCAGGCTTTGACGCTGATGCTCGCGGCGGGATTTATCCTGCTGATCGCGTGTGCGAATCTGGCTGGTCTGACGCTGGTGCGCATGCTGCGGCGGACACCCGAAGTAGCGACGCGGATGGCGTTGGGCGCCTCGCGCTGGCAGATTCAGAAGCAATTGTGGGTGGAGAATCTTCTGCTGGCGTTTGTTGGCGGAATTGCCGGGATAGCGGTGGGGTTTGCCGCTCTACGCGGGTTGCTGCTGCTTCTGCCAGAGAACTTTCTTCCTGTAGCCAGAGTGCCTCTCGATGGCCGTGTGCTGGCATTTACGCTTTTGATCTCTCTGCTGACGAGCGTGCTCTTTGGCATGCTGCCTGCACTTGCGACACAGAGGCTCGATCTGCGTTCGGCCATTGCCAGCCGTATGGCGACCGGCGGCGATCGTCTGCGCCTGCGGCAGGCGTTGATTGTGGGCGAGGTTGCGCTGACGGTGGTGTTGCTGGCTGCTTCGGGCTTGCTCATCCGTACTCTTATTCATCTTCAAAGGCTGCCAGCGGGATTCAATCCGACGGGAGTGATGACGGCGAGGGCATCGCTTGACGATGTGCGATATCACGACCCGGTGGCGTTTCGAAAGCTGCTGAATGAAAGCACCGCGGCGATGCGACAGATTCCCGGCGTGCAGGATGCCGCTGTCGGCCTGAGTTTGCCGTTTGAACGCTCCCTGATTATGGGAGGGTTGGCTATCAGCGATGGTAAAGAAGCAGGGCAAAAAGTGATGGCGGATGAGACGTACGTCACTCCGGATTATTTTAAGACACTACAGATTCCGGTTATGGCGGGGCGATCCTTTACCGATGCAGATCGTCCGGACTCGCAACGCGTGGCTATTGTGAACCAGACGTTCGCGCGCAAATTTTTCCATGGGACGAATCCGATTGGCCGTTACGTGGATAAGAACATGATGATTATCGGGGTGGTGGCGGATGTGGCCATGGCGCCGGGGCTGGATGTTACAGCGCCTCTTACCGGGGAAGAGATGATTTATATTCCGGCATCGCAGGTAGTGCCAAGTTTGCTTGCGGCGGTCCACGCATGGTTTCAGCCGAGCTGGGTTGTTCGCACGGCTGGACCGGTGGAAGGGTTGACGGCGCAGATGCAACGGGCGCTGGCGAGTGCCGATCTGAACCTGCCTTTTTCGGGCTTCTACGGCATGCGCGATCTGCAGGCGAAGACCCTGGCAACGCAGCGTGTTGAAGTGGCGCTGCTGAGCGCGATGGCTGGGCTGGCTTTGCTGCTGAGCGCTGTCGGGATTTTTGCGCTGGTCGCGAATATTGTGGCGCAGAAGACTCGCGAGATTGGCATCCGCATCGCGTTGGGGTCCACGATTCGTCAAGCCATGATTCATATTGGCGCACCGGGAGTATGGGCTTCGGTGCTGGGGCTTATTCTGGGTTTGATCTTGTGTGCAGGGACGTTGCGGGGAATGCACAGTGTGCTCTACGGAGTGGACGTGTATGACAGGCCGACGATTGTCACGGTTGTTCTGGTGCTGGCAGTAGTGGCGCTGATCGCTTCCACGGTGCCGACTCTGCGAATTGCGGGGATCGATCCTGCAAAGACGCTGCGAGATGAATAAAGTAGTTTTGATGAATCGGAGTTGATACGTTGAGTGAGTTTTTGCGGGAGAAGCGGTTCAAGACGCGGTCGGTTGCGGGGACGTTGGCGATGGGGGAGAGGGTGGCTCCTGATTGACTACTGTCCAGACCTCCAACCTTAGGTGGAGAGTCTTTTCCATCGTCTGAGGGGTTGACTCGATGGGGCGGTCACAGTTGAATCGCAACGAGGATATTCATGGCACAGGTATTGGAAGAGCAGAGGGTAGGAACCACGGCAGGGTGGTCGCTGGCGGTTGGATTGATATGTGCAGCGGTGTCGGCGGCGTGTGTGATGATTCCGATGCTTGTGATCCGGCCGTTTCACCCTCAAGAGGCGACGGCGCTGCAGGTAGCGCTGTGGACTCATCAGGAAGGGCCATGGGTGTCGGGTGCGAGTGCGGTGTTGTTGGTGGCCGTGACGCTATGGTCGTGGAAGAGAGTTGGAGCAGGCGTCAGGCGAGTGTGGTTTCAGGCTGCGATGGTGGGTCTGTGCGTCGTTGCGATTGCGGGAGCGTACCTGACGCATGTGAATATCTTCGAGAAGATGTTTCATCCCTATGACGCGCCGGCGTTTGGGAGTGCGGCTGCTGTGGCGGTCGATCCTGGCGATAAAGTGCTGGCGGTGCGGCTTGGTGGTTATGCGCGCGCATATCCGATACGGACGATGGGGTATCACCATATTGTGAATGACACCGTGGGCGGCGTGCCCATTGTGGTGACGTACTGCACTCTGTGTCACACAGGACTGGTCTGGGATCCCGTGGTCGACGGAAGGGCGCTGCATTTTCGGTTGGCAGGAATCAACAATGGGAATGCACTGATGCGCGACGAGCAGACCAGCAGCGTGTGGCAGCAGAGCACGGGGGAGGCGATCTTCGGGCCGTTGAAGGGGCGGCATCTGAATCTGGTTCACAGCAGCGAACTGACGTTTGCACTGTGGCGCAGAGAGCAGCCGCAGGGCGATGTGCTGAAGCCGGATGCGCCGTATATCCCGGAGTACGAATTGAAGGATTGGGAGAAGCATGTCGAGAAGACCACTACCGTGGTGGATACGACTAAATCAGGAATTGGACCGCATCGGTTGATGCTGGGCTTGACGGTCGCGGGTAAGAACAAGGCTTATCCGATCGATGCCATTCTGGGGGCGAAGGTGATTCAGGATCAGGTGGCGGGCTCTGCGGTGCTCGTGGTCGTGGGTTCGGATGGGGCTTCGATTCGAGTGTTTGACGCGGCCGAGCTTACCTTCACCAGGGGCGAAGGGGACAGGGTGATGCAGGATGCCGATACGGGAAGTGGGTGGAACTTTCAAGGATGTGCGGTGGATGGGAAGCTGGCGGGGCGGTGCCTGAAAGAGATCGACGCCCACAAGGATTACTGGTTCGACTGGATGAACCACCATCCTGATACGGCGGTGTTCAGGAGCTGAGAGGTCTCGGAAAATCTTCTGGAGAAGATTGGGATACTCTTGCCGCAGAGGATAATAAAGGTATCGGAGTTGATACGTTGAGTGAGTTTTTGCGGGAGAAGCGGTTCAAGACGCGGTCGGTTGCGGGGACGTTGGCGATGGGGGAGAGGGTGGCGGAGATTTTGTTGCCTGCTCCTAAAGTGATTGTGTTGCGGGGGAATTTAGGCGCGGGGAAGACAACGCTGGTGAAGGGGATTGCGGCGGCGCTGGGGGCGGCTGACGAAGAGGATGTCACGAGTCCCACGTTTACGCTGGTGCATGAGTATGCGGGGCCCAAGGTTCGGCTGTACCACCTCGATCTTTATCGGTTGGAGACGGAGCGGGAGCTGTTGACGGTGGGGCTGGATGAGATGGCGGAGCAACCCGATGCGTTGGTGCTGGTTGAATGGGGGGAGAAGTTTCCCAGTGTGGTGGAACGGGCGGATGGAGAGATCGCGATTGAACGATTGGAGGGGAACGAGCGGGCGTTTTTGATCCGGGTGGGACGGTGAAGGTCGGCATAGGCTGTTATGTGAGGTGATGTATGAGAGCTGCGCGGTTTCTCAGTGTGTTCCTTCTGGGTTTGATGATTTCGTTAAACGTTTTCGGGCAGGCGCAGGATAAGAATGCTGTGGCGGCGCAGAAGGCCGAGGAGGCGTGGCTGGGACTGGTTGATTCGGGTAAGTATGCGGAAAGCTATAAGGTTGCGGGTGCGACGTTTCAGGCGGCGGTGAGCGAAGAGAAATGGGTGGAAGCGGTTCAGGCTGCGCGTAGTCCACTGGGAAAGCTGGAGTCCCGGACGCTGAAAAACGTTGCCTATACCAAGACTCTTTCGGGCGCGCCGAGTGGAGAGTATGAGGTGCTGACTTTTGAGGCGCGTTAAGAACACAGAGAGACGGCGATTGAAACCGTAACGGCGATGCTTGAGAAAGATGGGGCGTGGAGAGTGGTTAGGTATTACATCAAGTAGCCAGCACTATGGTTGTTTCGTGGCGGGAGTGTCGCCGTTGAGTGCGGCGAGGGTGTCGGCCGCGGAGGGGTGGTCGCCGTGGGATTTGCCGACCTGCACGCTGAAGATGCTGCGGTCCTTTTCGATGATGAAGGTGGAGGGGTAGGCGGTTTCGCTGGGGGCGTTCCAGCGGAGGCCGTAGAGGTTGGTGACGGTGAAGTCGGGGTCGATGACGAGGTGGATGTTGCCGGGGATGGAGCTGGTGGTTGCGAAGTCGGTGGCCTCGGAGACGAGGTTGGGGGATGGGCCGGGATAGATGAAGACGATCTGGGTGTTGAGGGCGGCGAACTGCGCGGCGTATTGCTGGAAGTCGTTGAACTGCTGCAGGCTGTAGGGACACTGGTAGCCGGGGTATCCGCGAAGAACGATGAGGATGACGCGTCCCTGACCGGTGAGGGTGGAGAGCTGCAAGGTGGTGCCGCCGAGTGTGGGAAGGGTGAAGTTGGGCGCGTGATCGGCTACGCCCGGGATAGCGGCGAGAGCGGATATGTTGAGGGCTAACAGCAGCGAGGGGAGGGACAACAGTCTGCGCAGTCTCATGCCGGGATTGTATGGCTGGGTTCGTGGGGACCAGATACAACTTTGAGGGGATTGGGGTGGCGCGGGTTTGGAGGGTGGCGTGTGTGGTCGTCAGGGTTTTGAAGAACGGCCAGTGTAGCGATAGATGGCGCACTCTTCATCGCCGGTGGAGCCGTATTCCTTTTGCTGGGCGATGGCGGCGAGGTCGGCGGCGTGGTCTTCAGGGGACATGGCAACGGGGCCATGCCAGAGGCGGGTGAAGGCGGCATGTTTGTCGAGGATATCGGCGCACTCGGCGTTGACGTAGAGAAGATCGAAGGTGCCGGGGCGTTTGGCGAACTGGGTCTCGATGCGGCGAAGGAGTGCTTTCAGGACAGGGGCCTCGAAGGGGTGGAAGAGGAAGGCAAGGGTGGGGGTGCGGGGAAGGTCGTAGTCGAGGGCGTCCTGCTGAAGGAGGCGGATGGGGGGGATTTGGGGGGCGGTGGTGTCGGTGGCGTGGGCGGATTGCCAGAGATCGAGGTTGGCCTGGGCGATGTCGGCCATGGTGGGATTGAGCTCGATGCCGATGACCTGACGGAAGGGAAGCTGGCTGGCGAGAAGCATGGCTCGGCCTTTGCCGGCGCCGATGTCGACGAAGGTGTAGCGGGAGATGGGGTGGGGCGGGGGACTGGCTAGCCAGTGGTCGATGAGGGTGCGGAGGATGCTGGGGGCGACGCCGTAGTAGGCGGTGACGTGGGCGTCGTTGGGATGGCCGGTGGTGAGGTTGCCGGCGGCGATGAGGCCGCTGGTGTCGGTGCCGTGGATCTGGTCGAAGGGGTGAATGGCCGGAGCTTCGATTTGTTTGAGTTTGCGTGGGGGCATGCTAGCGAATCTGGACCAGAGTAGGGTTGCCGTCGAGGCCAAGAGTTTTGCGGCCGGCGGGGGTGATGTTTTGTGGGGTCCAAGGGGGTGTCTTGAGGAGGGTCAGATTGGTTCGGCTGACGGTTTCGAGGCCTGCGAGGCGGTTGGAGATCTGCGCGGTGAGGTGGGCTTCGGCTTCTTCGGTGGGGTTGGTGGGGGTGAGGGTGATCGCGACGATGTGCCTTTGGGGGACGCCGGGGATTCCGGTGCCGGGGGCTTCGTGGTCGGGCTGGATGTGAATGGAGTGGATGAGGCCGAGATCGACTATGTTGCAGGGGATTTCGGGGTCGTAGCAGTCGCGCAGGGCGGTGAGGATCTGAGACTCAATGAGCATCTTAAAACATGATACGTCTATCGAGTCTCACCATTTTGAGCACTAAAGAGTTGCGAGAACGTCGTGAAACTTCTGCGCCACTTCGATGAATCCTTTTTGAGTGGGGTGGAGTTCGTTGTTCCAATCATCTTTGTAAGCTTCATCGACAACGATGGAGGACAGCGTGCCACGAAGATCGATGTAGTGAATTTCTCCCAGGGTCGGATCGTTCGGTAGTGTGCTCAGCATGGCGTTGAACTGATCAATGATTGTTCTCATCATGTCGGTGGTTGAGGGAAGGTCGGTAAACAGTTTTTCGTCGAAGCCCGGCTTAAGCCAGGGACCCGGGAAGATCCCGCCACCAAGAAATCCGCGGCCATCGGGAACCGGATAATCGTAGCCGTGAATCAGTATGGGGATGGTTTTACCGAGTATTTCCTGGGCGATCTGATTGATGGCCAAAATAAAGACATGGTAGGCATTGCTGAGTCGCTCGGTGACGAGGCCCGTGAGGATTTCGAGATTCCAGCCTTTGATCGTTGAATCGGCGGTATTGAGCAGCATGCCAAATTCTCTGCCCGCAAAGTCATTGCCGCCGCCGGACAGAAGAGCTGCCTTGGGAATGACGCCTTGATCGTGCAACTTATCGACGCAACGGCGAAATTTATCGAGTTGGCCACCAGAGTACGGCATATTCTCGATGCGGTCTCCGTGCCGTGCAGATGACTCGATGTTGTATCCATGGAGGTCGTGCAGTTGGACGAGGATGTCATCGTCGAAGGGGAAGGGGTAGTCGAACCAGGAGTCGCCTGCTGCGACCAGGTAGCCCGCAGTTTCGACAACAGTGTCACTGACATGATTGTTGTCGAGGGTGAGGGTGAGGTTCATCCTGACTTTGGAGGCGTGAGTTTCCAAGGCTGCTGCCCGAGCTGAACGGCTGATCTGACGACGTTCCATGACATCGGTTACACGCGCCTTGGCGACTTCAGCGATCGTTGGGGCGGAAGGCATATTTTGAGACATGAAGGCCTCACGTTGGTGCTCAGAGGGTGTAGAACACGTGCGAGGAAAATAGCACTGAACGCGCTACGGAGCGAATAAATTTCTTCAGGTCACCGAATATTCACGGAGGTTTAGTGCTTGCGTTCGACGAGGTAAAGGGCCAGGGCTTTTAGGGGCGTGGCGGCCTCGCCGAAGGGGGCGAGGGCTTCGAAGGCGTCGGCGATGAGTTGTTCCGCGTCTTTCCGGGACTGGTCGATTCCGAAGACAGCGGGCCAGGTCGCCTTGATGCTGGCGGTATCCTTGCCGGCGGTTTTGCCGAGTTCTTCGGAGCTCTGGGTCATGTCGAGGACGTCGTCGATGATCTGGAAGGCAAGGCCGGCTTTTTCGCCGAAGGTGCGTAGGCGGGCGATGGTGTCGGCGCTTTCGTTGCCAGCGGAACCATAGAGGCCGCCCGAGACGATGCTGGTGGTGATGAGGGCTCCGGTTTTTGCGCGGTGGATGGATTCGACGAGGTCGGCTGTGGGGGGTGTGCCTTCGGACTCGATGTCGACGACCTGGCCGCCGATCATGCCGGGAGGAAGCGGGCTGTTGGGACCTACGCCGGTGCCGATGGCGAGGGAGACTTCGCGGAGGATGGCAACGGTGGTCGAGGGCGGGGTGGGGAGCGCGGCGATGGTCTGGAAGGCGAGGGTTTGGAGGGCGTCGCCGGCGAGGATGGCAATGGCTTCGCCGAAGACGACGTGG
>DATHHN010000021.1:0-26248 GCA_035317185.1 Edaphobacter sp. | reverse complement strand
TTAAGAACCCGTTGCACAGCCAAACCGTGCAACGTGAAACTGGTGGGAAGATTAGGAAGGTGTATCACGGGCGTAAAAGTCGCCGACGTCTGCACTGTCAGGACCTGCTCAAGCTGGGACGTGGGGCAGCTGGAGAGAACGCAGGAGGCAGCTGCCGAGCCATTGGAACACATGCAGGAACTCGACACGGTGGCCGTAAAATTCGAAGCCCTGCTCGATGTCGAAAGATCGTAGGCGTCCTGTTTGGCTGCCGCCAGAATTCCGCTGGTATCCGCAGCTGTGATGGGAGTCTGTGCGCCATATTGAACTGCGGCCCTTGCCGAACCGGTCAGCTCGATCGCCTCAAAGGTAACCGTGCCCAACTCGACTGCCCCGAACAGCAACGCGATCAGCAGCGGCATCGCAAGGGAGAGTTCCACAAGTGACTGCCCGGCTTCGCTGTTTTGCAGTCCTTTTCGTGTTCGTCGCGCTTTACTAAGGCTGAATCTCATATCTGTCTGTCTCCATCTCACTCGACCAGTGCAACGGATTTGAGGGGTGTCGTGGTCTGATTTGTCGCACTATAACTATTCACAGTAAAAGTGGCAGTCTGGTCGTTGAGGGTCGCGACAATCAAATCGCTATTGATTGTCAAGCCACCGCTCTTGTCACCGCCGCTATCGTGCAGGTACAGGTTGGCACCTGGGGTATCGATAATGCCGGTGAACGTTCCACCGCTGGCTCCCTTATCAAACTCCATGGTGGAAGTATTAGAAAGTGGCGCCATCAAAACGATCCCCATATAAGGGTTGGAACTGCTGGTTGGGGCAACGATGTTCATGGTCGTACCGGTGTTTTCGTTCAGTCCGCCACCATTCAGATCAAGGGTTACTCCGCTACCTCCGGTATTGATCGTGCCATCGAGGGTGACGTTTCCGGTAAAAACGAATGTGCCGGAGAGTGTTGCGTTGCTGATAGTAACGTTTCCGCTGTAACACACCGGGTTAATGCCGACGTCAACGGCTCCGGTGAGTTTCCCGCCGGATGGCGCGCTGCACGTCAATGAAGATACATTTGGTGGGCTAACGCCCTGCAGGGGATTAGTCACCGGTACGATCCCGGTAACCGGGGTGGGTGAGCTGTCTCCGCTTGCCCCGCCGACTCCTCCCGCGACGCCAACCCATCCGGCTGTCAGAGAGCCGCCGGATCCTGTGAAGTTCAGAGCCGTGCTGCAAGGCGAGTCAACGACGACGCCACACCTATTCGCGGTAACAGTAAAAGATCCCTGCAGACTCATCGCCGGGCATGCAGTCGTGCTAAGTACAAAGATGCATCCCTGACTCACAGATGGCGATCCAGCTACTGCCCTGGTCGTGATCTTCACGGTCTTGAAATTGTTTCCGCCGATCAGACTGCCAAATGACCCCATGAAGACTGTCGGGTTCGGCTGGGAGACTATAACTTCTACGTAGCCGGCAGAGGTGTGGACTCCATCCGCGGGAGGCGTCGAAGCAGTAACTGTGGTTCCCCCAGTCCCGTCCGTCACTCCGTCTTGCGCGGCCGCAGCTTTGGCTGCCGCCGAGACCCACTGTTGAATGGTGTCTCCTGGGGCGGCGGCATCGTAACCGTAATTGAGATACGCTTGCGCTCCGGCAGTGGCGGCCGCGTCTGCTGCAGTCTGCAGCTTTCGTCGCGCGTTGAACAGAAGGCCAACATCCAAAGCCAGCGCCATGAAACCCAAAAGCAGCACTCCCATCAGAGCCGCCAGCACAAGCGTTTGTCCACTTTCTTCACTGATTCGCTTCACGGTGTCTTTCTTGACACGAAACGCAATTGGTCGGTGTGCTGAGGTTTCTGAAATGGATCTTAGTTCGGATGCTAACCCGGAAGTTTCCTGTGTTGAAGTCCTCAACGGTTACCAGAGATTACGAAAGTTGCAGGCCTTTCGAATGGACTTCCAAGATCCGCACGGAAGCAGGACCCCCATTTTCCGACCATCGTCTTTCTGGAACCACACACGGATCCTGACGACGGCCACGGCGCAGGTGCCCAGCTGTAGGCGATTCTGTGGCGGTGAGAGCACACATAAGCCACAAAGTTCACCTAAGCTCAATATGAAGCGTGTAAATTATTCAATCAATATCAGTTACAAACCACACAATTCAATAGGTTTCTGTAAGCTCCGGAATCCGGTTCGGGACCAGGTGCTCCACCTAGAGAACCTTGTGGATATCTGTGGAGGTCTGTTGCGGCCGGTTGAAGTTTGAGGCTTCTAAGGGTTCAATTTCGACTACAGTTCGCTATCTCCATCCGAGTACGCAAGGGTAAACCACTGAGATTGATTCCCTTCCCTGCACAAAGGAGCGGCATGAGGCCCTGGTGTTGGACCAGGGGATTGGTCACTGAGAAGCCGGCTTGTAAGGACAAATCCCGCTTCACGACACGCTCCGCAGACTTCGACGACAGAAATCAATTCAAGGAGCGGACGTCATTCGCGTAGAGCAAAATGAATGAACAACCCGAGCTGGGATAGCAGCCGAGGATTCCTCGCCGCACGAGTCGTGTGGGAGCATCGTCAGGAAAGACCGAATTGAATTTTGCCGAGTTAAGCTTGTCGCCGGCCGATTTCAATTCATCCGATCCTTTAATGAATTTGACGTCGTCGATTCTTCCGTCCGATGTCCCAGGAACGTGACTCAAAACCACAAAGAAATCGGCACTCGCTGTGCCCGGAGCCAAGCGGCTTAGCTTTATGCTCCGCCCCTCGCCGCTGTTGTCCAGCCGACTTTTCAAATGTGGGCTCGACTTTCCGCCAATCTCATCCAAATGGTCTTTCTCCGTCTTATTCGCCGAGAGTTGCACGGCGGCGGCGACATATTTGTGAGCCTGATCCAAATTACCCATTTTGAAATATACCCAGCCCAGCGTGTCCCAGTAAGCCGACAGGCGAGACATCCGCGCTAGGTCGTCCAGCTTGAGGCTGGAAAGCGTCACATTTACCGAAGCCTCTTCCTCATCTTTCACGGCCTTCTGCGCGTATTCCAGGGAAAGTGGAAGATTCTTGTCGGCCTGAGCCATGGTATAGGCAACGTTGTTTAACATCGACGAGCGTGGATCAATCTCCACTGCTTTCTTAAATGCAGCAGTTGCCTTATCGTGATCCGCGAGCGAAATGTAGGAGTTTCCAAGCATGGCGTATAAGTTGGCGTTGTCAGGGTGAACCTGAAGCGCACCTTCGGCAACTTCAACAACCTCGCTGTATCGTTTAAGGTTCAAGAGCGCATATCCCAGCGCATTGACACCTTCGAGATTGCCGGGCGAGAGCTTGATGAGCTCCTGCCACACCGGAGCGGCCTCTTCGAACTTCCGCAGGCTCATCAGTGTATAGCCAAGCGCTTTATAACTCACCAGTTGATGTGGATCGACCTCAATCGCCTTGCGATAAGACTCGAGAGCCAAATCCTGCTGGCCTGCGGCCTTGTAGACCTCCCCAAGCCATAACCAAGCGCGCGTATAGGCTGGATCGATCTGAACCGCTTTCTTGAGTGACTCGATTTCGGCAGCCTGATCGTTCCGTTGAAAGGCCTGCCTGGCATCGTCGTAAGCGTGACTGGCCTCCGCCTTGTCGCTGTATGGAAGCTCCCAGATTGCTTCCTGATATGAGGCCGGGGAGACGTCGCCGGTATGCAATGCCACTTGAAGTCCATAGTCATTGGCGATAGCTTTGGCGAACTTCTTGTACGTTTCGTAGTTCTCCACCGGCACCTCTCGCAATTTCACATAAAGAGTCCGGTCGGCGGTAAGGACGCCATCCTTCAAGGAGTACGAAGAGTGATACTCGGCAAAGTTCTCTTTCAGGTCGATTTGGGCAGGGAGTTCCGGCGAGTAGCCCTTCGGCAATTCGATGTGGGATTCATACTGCATCTTCTCCGGTGATCCGAGCCAAGTTGGATGCGAAGGTTTGCTGTCGGTGTCCGGCATCTGAAACGGCGGGGCTGCAGCGGCTATCTTGCGGTTGGACCAGTCCGGAAAATCCTTTCGAGTATAGGTGTAGGAGAAGTGAAAGGGATCGTGGGTCTTCTCCGACGATCCTGCCGTCACTCCGCTCACATCGCCAGCGAAACCCGTGGCATAAGAGATTTGCTGTACGAGATCCTTCCACCGCGACTGCGGAAGGCGGCGGAACGCCATGCGAATGATTACTTCAGCGTCGTTGCCGCTGACCTCGTGGTCGACTTTTCCTTCCAGCGTTCCCGTATCGCTCAGTTTGGCATGAATGACGAAATGCTCGGTGGGTTCGTGCGGAGGATCTTTTGGTGTCGTGGCAAGAGAAGAGTGTCCGTCGGAACCTACCAGCAAAGCCTGTTTGTCGCGCAACGGGCTGAGTAGGTATGCGAACGGGGCAACCTCGGGAGTCGTATCAAGCCACAAGTAGCCACTCTCTTGTGGGACAGCGCCGATGACGTGGTCAAACTGGGCAGGCGAGGGAACATCCGGGTCAAGGGAGCGCACACTATTGATGAGCGCCGGGTAGGTCTTGATTCCCGTTGCCGCCAGCAGCGCCGCCAGCAATGTGTGCTTATCTTTGCAGTCGCCGTACTCATTGGCCAGCACTTCACTGGCGTTGTGTGGCTGGTAACGTCCAATCCCGAAATCAACTCCGATGTAACGGAACTGCGTGCTCACGTAGTCGTAGATCGCTTGCAGTCTGGCGTTGTCGTCTTTGGCGAGCTTGGTGAGTTCTTCTGCCTTTGCGCGAATCTCAGGTGTCGGCTTGGCTCGCTCCATTTGCAGGGCGTTGTACCAGTTGCCAACTGCCTCCCAACTTTGAAAGGTAGAGAGCTGTACGTCTGGAGGCGGGAGCTTGCCTCGGCTCATCTCGTAGACCTTTTCCTCTTGATCCTTCTTCTCCTCTTCGGCGGATTTACGCTCCAATTTTGATCTCTTCCAAGTGAAGATTCGGCGGTCGCCTTCCTCACTCAACACGGGAGTTGGTTGCGAGCTCTTCCATTTCAGTGGCCGCGTGCGCGGAACGCTGACTTGAAGCTCTTCGTCAAGGACGATCGCGCCGCGGGCAAAGTCGTAAACCAGCCAGAATTGGCCGGGCGCGAGTGGACTGGTGGTGCGCCAACGCTCGCCGAACTCCAGCACGTCCCCCGGAGCCAGTCCTTTGACGGGGATGTGTTTCTCCCGCGAATCGCTGTAGAAAGGCGCCAAGCGCGTGACCTCAGAAGGCATGTCCTGAATGTCGTCCAGTGGCGTGACGACAATTGCGCCGTCTGGCTTTACTACCCGGACATAGTCGAAGTCCACCGATTGCTCGGCTTTTGCATATGCGACAATCACCACGCTGTATTGCTGCACGCCGGCGTCAGACTGAATGCGGATGCGGCTGGTCGATTCGCGAGTATTCGTGCCGTCGTTCTCGAAGGTGATCTTGCTGAAGTCCTTCTCGATCACGAAGGCTTCTTTGGAGAAGTCCGGCTTGGCATTCGGCGCCAGCTGGGAGGTTTGGGAGGAAGAGGCCAAGCTGAGCGCAAGACCCGCGAGGATGCAACTCATGCCACGCAGCAAGAGCCAATGGTTACGACTATCTGATCGCATTTCCACCCCAAGGCAGTAGAGCCGCACCGCCGCTGTTCGCGGCTCAGGGCCGAATTGGCACATTAGTTATGGAACGATGAACAGAGTATAAGACAAGTCCTTTGAGTTTGCTGATAATCACAAGGCGGCTGATCTTGAAAAGGACCTTTGTTAGCAGATGAGCCGTCTTGCTGCAATAGGTTTAGTTTGGTCTCTTAGCGAACGCGACGCAAAACCTCATATCAATCGCCCTTGAAACGGTTGCCGGAAGAACCGTGGTACCGGCAAACGGGCTTCTGCTTACCAAGCCTTCGAGATTGCTTTGTTGTAGTCGAATATGTAGCTGTCGGAGCCTCCGAAAACATTATGGCACAACAGCTTTCAACAACGAATCGCAAGAGCTTCAATCAACACGAGTTAGAAACATCGAAATTCAACAGATTTCAAATGGCCCTCGAACCCGGTTCGGGACCAGGTTCTCTACCCTAAACTCCTCCCTTAGAATCAATGAGTTACAGAGGGTCGGCTTGTGGAATCTGTGGTTCTGTGGGGATCTTTGAGGTTCAATTTCGACTACAGTCGGCGATTTCTGGCCAAAGCCTATCACCGAGCTTCGTTAATTTGTGCCCGTTTAGTCGTTTAGTAGTCACAGCAGCGGAGACGGTTTGCACCAGGGGGCTTACCACTGCTGTCATCGATGGACCCTTACTTATGAATGAGACCGGTGAAACCGGCGACAAAGAGCGTAGCCAAAACCCAACCGAGAACAATCTGCGCCCAATAAAAATATCGGATCCACGGAGGGTCGGCCATGCCGCTTATTGCCCTGAGGCTTAATGGATGTCTAACTAGTCGACCCACCCCTCGCATGATTCGCCTCAGACTCTGGTGCCATGGTAAATGGAGAGGATCACTCTCTCGAGGTACCCGGCTTTTGGGATACCATTTGTCAGTTTGGCCGAGTTTCACCAATGGAATCGTATTCTCAATCGAATACACTAAGGGAGAAAAGCTCCCGTACTCAGGAGAGACGTCGCCCGTATTAAGGAGAAGGTCTCGTTGCTCCTTATCTCCTGGGACAATATTTCCGTTTATATAGGCCCGGCGATAAATGATCCATCCCAGAACCGTTAGCCCGGCGAGACCCCACACTGCGTTAATGGGAGCGTAACCGTAACCGACGGTGCGACCAAGCAAGGAGCGACGCATCATTCCCTCTATGCTGGGCACGGTCTTCTGCCGAGTTCGCTCATCTTCCAATCGAATCAAAACCATCTGCGAGCCCTTATCGTCGCCATTCTGCGAAAGAACCCTTGATAGCTGCAAGTAGGATTGCTCGGACAACGGATCCGGATCCTGGAGTTGAAGCCAACCTAACCTCCTGGGGGCGTCTTTCGGGTCATTCAGAAAGACGTTGTACTTAAAGCCGCCGAGTCGAAGGCAATTCTGCTTCGGCCATGATAACGAATCGTCAGCGAATATAGCGGTTGTAGAATCGGTGAGTTCAAGTACGCCGTTTATCTGAAATCCTTGATCGAGATAGATTGCGCCATGCACCCAGGTATACCGAACCGCGAGCGCTCGAAATACCTCTTTGTCGCGCTCGACCGGATTAGCTGAGAATAATCCGCCTCGACAGGAGAGTACTTGGCTAATGTCAGAATTTGTGATGTTTACTTCGCCTTGGGCTGCGAAGCCGTACCGGAAATTGAGCGCGCGAGAACACCTCCCACTAAACATCCTGAAAGCTAGTCCGGAACGGGCATCTCCTTCCACATAAGGATTGATTAACTTAGCGCCATCGAAATATACCTCGCCACTACATTGGCCATAGTCGAAGATGATGCTCCCATTTGAGGTGAATGGCACACGTTCTCCCGACTCTTTCTTCAATTCGTGAAGACTCAGGTCACCTCCAATTTGAGCTCGTGTAAGAGAGAGCGCGACACCGCCTTGGGGATTTAGATCTGAAATTCTGTCATTGAACTTTGCACCTATACCCTCGAAATTTGCTCCGAGAACCGCGTCATTGAAAGAAATCTGGCCAACTGAAGAAAACGGCTGATTCAGAAACACGGGGCCTTTAATAGAGGCGCGATAGGCGCTGATCGCGACCCCGGAATCTTGCACGTCTTTTTCGTACGGGTTGATGAAGGTTCCGCCAGTTGCTTCGAACTGCCCGCCAACCGAGCCACCCAGAATGGAAAACAGGCCTTCGGCCCTGATACCACCCGCTTGGAGATTCGCACCAATCGTGACGTTCGTTGCGAGGAATGAGAATGGCTGTTCCGAAAGTTTGCCAACGCGACCTCGAAGCTTAGCGTTGGTGAGTACAAGGTCCCCGCCGACGTGGACCGAAACCAAGCTAAGATATCCAACAACATCGAGCTCATTGAGAAAGATTGATGATTGGACGACAGTGCGATCGAGACTGAGCGAGTTACCTGCTGGAACGTACGTTCCAGACCTGACATTTCTCATGGCGGTCTTAGTCATGATCAGGTCGCCAGAGACTTCCGCAGTCTCCCATTCAACGACGCCGTTAATCCTGCAATTTTTGACTCGGACGTCTCCGGAAATCTTAGAGTTGTCGCCTACGAGAGCAGCTTGGCCACCGATGTGGTTGAACACCGCACCGTCTGCTTGAAAATAGCCGCCGATGTGCGCCGAAAGAAGCCGGACTGTACCGTTTGAAAGGAATTCTTTATCGATCAGAACATTGCCATCAATGCGCGAGTCATCGAGATCGAGCGCATCGTTGTCCTGGTTATCCTCACCGGAAACCGAGTTTAGGTGTGCGCCGCCCGAAAAATCGATGTCTCCGCCGCAGATCAGAGCTCTAAACGTGAGGCCGCCGTGCGCAGCGAGACCCCCACCGAGGTCAACATCTCGGCGGACCTGCGCCGATTCAAGGGATAGTGCACTAGACTGACCCTTGCCAGTGCGAGCAAAGAGACTGGTAAAGCGAGCTCCGTTCGCGCCGACATCGCCGTTCAGACGCGAATTAGCCAAATTCAACCCACAATTCGCGAAAATGGTGTTGTCGAGTACCACATCCGCCCCAACAGTCAGACTGTTGCCATCCAGTGCAAAGTCGTCATACGCTTTGTCTTCGGGAATCCAGCCATTAAAAGTCGCGTTGGCGCAGTTGAGGTCCTCGCCGACATGTGCGTTGGTGAGAGTGACCACACCCTCAGCAGTAAATCCATTATTGAGGAAAAGGCCACCCTTGATCTGGGCTCGTAGTAGATCGATGCTGAGGACCTTCGAACCTGCGAAGGATACCTCACGCCCGAAAAACATTCGCATAGTTACCGGCTCTTCGAAGTTGCAATGAGAGAAAACAAGCCTGAGAGACGCATCAATGTAAGAGAGATCAAGCTCCCCTTCGATTCGAGCACTGTGAATGCGAATGCCGCGTGGCGAGATAGTAGAGAGCTCAGTTGTACAAAGCCATTCAATCAACTTCGCGCGGATCGAACGTTCATTCCCCCAAGCAGAAGCGTTGCTCGGTTTATTTCTAGGATCATTGTCCTCGTGGCTCGGCCCGCAGTAAACGACATCGCCTGAGGGCATAGCGGATAGCAGATTCCGTTCGGCCGAACTCAAGCCATCAGGGAATACCTTGCTGGCTCTCACCAGTAGGCTCTCTTCTGTTGTAGAAGGTTGCACCATGGAACAAACTCCAAATAGCATCGATCGGAGCTGACAGATAGCGCGCGACGTACCCACCTAAAGACTTGGATGGGAACTGCTAGCCGGTGCGGAACGTACGGGAGCGGGCGATCATGGATCTCTGATGGAAGGTACTGGAAAGGCGCTTCCCGACGACTTGTTCTTTGCTGGGTTCATTTGGCTTGCCTTTCGACGAGACCATTTTGCAAGGAAAAGAAATTCCCTCGCGGCCATGGCTTCGCCGATATAGATACCGATAATAGCAACTCCATTGAATTAGCCGCCAAGGGCCGGCGGCAAGCAACGATTGGGCGATTGTGGTACAAGTGAGCTGCCCCTTCCCTTAGTCCGGGCAAGTGAGAGCACTCAGGTTTGAGTCTAGCTGCAAATTCAGTTCGCAGCAGCCGTCGAGGCTGTGTAAATGTGGGAAGCGTTTTTTGCTTTCCACATTTGCATAGCCTGTTGCGAATTCTTCCGGTGTCAGGTAGTCCAAGGAGCTGTGTGGACGCACCTGGTTGTAATCGATCCGCCAGCTTTCGATGGTTTCCCGCGCATCGTCCAGAGTGAAAAACCAGTGTTCGTTGAGGCATTCCTCGCGGAACTTGCCATGAAAGCTTTCGATGTAGCCGTTCTCAATCGGCCGTCCAGGTGTGATGAAGTGGAGTGTGACCTTGTTCTCATATGCCCACTGATCCAGAGCCTTGGAGGTGAACTCCGTGCCGTTATCAATGACAATCCGTACTGGCATGCCGCGATGTTCCCGGAGTCTGTCCAACACTCGGACTACGCGCAGTGCCGGCAACGAGGTGGTCACTTCGATCGCCAGCATCTCCCGCGTATATGCATCTTCAATCGACAACGTTCGAACCTTGCGGCCGGAGGCCAACGCATCCTGTAGAAAATTCATCATCCTGATTTGCAATCTGTGGCAGCAAAGGTCGCCTTGTGTTTTGGTTGTGTTGCCGTGCGCACGTAAAGCATCCCACGCAAACATCACAGCTACACATAGAGTTTGTACTGTCCCAAGTCCAGCTTCTTCTCGAATTTATTTTTTCCGTAATCGCTCATAACTTCTGGTTGGGTTGGGCGGCAAGCAAATCGTCGATAGTCTGGTAATACCCATCTAAGGAATCCACCAGCGCTTGGTATATCGCACCCGGATCTTTTTCCACAAGAATCCGTAGGTCCGTCGTGAGAGCATTCTGATAGTCACCTATCGTTGCTGACGACGATGCAGCGAATGTCGCGCCTTCGTCGGCCGTGTCTAGTTCCCGAAGAAGTCCGGTGACCTTGCTTTCTCGTGTGAGAGTGATCTCCAAAACCTTCTTAGTCTTTGGATTTGGTAGAATAGTGTCTACATAGATAGAAAGCTCCCTAGTGAGCTGATCCCCATCTTCATGGATTATATTAAAAGCATTCGTACATCGGGAATGGCTGATCAGCATTCCAGGGATCCGGACATCATTGAGTGACGCGATCAGGGATGGGTCTGTCGACACCACAAATGTGGCACCTCTTGCGGTCTCCGCAGCATTCGCTTGCTCTAGCTCGCTCTCAAGAATGACTTTAAGTTGACTGGCATTCTCCAATTCTCGTGCGCAGGTCTGCTTCATATCGCGAAGCGCGGCTGCGTATTCGACAAGCGCGTAGACAAGAGGTACGGTCAAACTCGCACCGCTTCGCTTTAGCGGTAATGCGTCAGAAGTCAAACTCAAAGCTGGCCAACTCCGAACCTCTCTGGGAAGCTGATCCACAACCTTCGTCTCGCCCAAATTGACATACTTTTCCGGTATTGCCCAACCGAGAGAGCCCCCCTCAAGCCAACTCCCCGAAATGATCCCTACAATTCTTCCGTTCGAGATAATGGGGGCTCCGCTAACTCCACCGTAGATAACCATTTCGAACGTTATCAAATCTATATCACCACGAAAGAGCGCTCTTCCATCATTCGTGCGGAGACCTGTCGAGGAAACGTAGCTTCGGCTGGTCGAATGTATGTTGAGATCTTGAAGGTTGAAGGTGGTAACAGCGGGGAAACCAACCGCTTTTGAGTTCGGTGAGAGATCCGAAGGAGCTACTTCGCTAAGCTGTAGAAACTGTTGTCCCGCCGGAAATGAATCCATCTTGAGAATCGCAAGATCGTAATCGGCCGAGATGGAAAACACTCGGACGTTCAGGGGAATCTTCTTGCTTTTGTAGTATATTTCGATGGCCTTCGAATCTCTAATCACGTGATAACAGGTTAGGATCCGGCCATCGGAGGAAATGAGCGATCCCGTACCGACGGAGACTTTACCGTCATTGGTATAGGCTAAGATTCTTACTATGGCGTCGTCTGGAAGGATCCCGAAACAGGGGATTGTCTTTACAAGAAAGATGAGAGCCGCGGAAAGTACGATACCTACGGGCCGCCTGTGAATCATTGGTCACCCGCCTTACTTTGATTTTCGATCAATTTGTACAACTCGTCATATGCTTCATCGGTGGAAATGACTTTTGCGCGCTTTTTCTCGTCGATGATGTTAGCTTGTGAGACGGTGCCCGACCGAAGATAACAGAATGGTGGTGGATCTTTAGAAAGGCAAACGTCGACCACTCGATTTGGAGAAAGCAGTTGATGTCGGCTCGTGAAAAATCCGCTAGCCACACCCAAAACACAACAGAATGACAAAGCGCTGATCATTCGACCCGCCAAGGAACGGTCTTCGCTTGTGAGTTTCGAAAGGAGCACAAAGACCGAGCCCCCGACGAATGCAAATAACAGCGCGACAAGAGGCTGAACTATTGGAGAGACAGTCATGCCGCACAGAAACCCGACAAGATAGCCCATACAACCCAAACCGATTACGAGCCACATGCTGTCCTCCTGATGAGAGCTATCTCGATCTTCGCCTCGACATCTTCGGCGGAACTCGACGGAGATCGGGAACTTTATCCTTCGTCCCTGCTTATCTTTGCGATCCGTTCAGCCCATACGCCGATGGTACGTGAGCGCGAATAGGTCGCCGAGGTCGTAGCGGTGGTGCACGCGCCAAGGCATTCGCTAGGCACTCGGACTGGTGAGCAGACGTTTCACTGAATCCGCAGTAAAACCGACAATAAAGACCGCCACTAATCCAGGGACTAGGTCCAACTTGTCTATCTGAGTCTGCGCTCCGGAGATCAAGCCTGTCACGGCAATTCCAAGGGCTGCGCTGAGCTTGATCGCTTCTGCGCGCCAGCGCTCCTGGCTCCTTAGGAATTCGCTAGGGTGTAATTCGATGTCCTTAGTGAGCTCCGCCGTCACACTTGGTGAATTACGCTTCGAAATAGGCCTACCATCTGGGTCGAAGATCGTCGCCGTGACGTGGAACCACTCGGGATTATGTGAAGGGATGTGCGATGGTCTGCGTGAAAGAAATCGCCAGAATCTTCCCATCAGTGTTCTCACTCGCTCAGCGCGAGGTAGGAAATAGTGAGAAGCAATCCATCCTTCTCCCTCGTGGCCGTCGTCATAATTCCAAGCCACGAAGAACTCATCCCGTGCGGCACAAGTGTCTAACTCTTGGCTAAAAAAGCGCAAACGAAACTCGACCGAAGCTCTCTCATACACCCAGGCCGGGTCGACTCGAATGCTTACCTGCTGCGCTTGATCTCCTTCCGCCGAGCTTTGCACAGCTTCGGCGATCCTGTCGGGATAGATATCGTCTTCCATTTCCCGGATGAGGAGTCTCGCGGACCGTAGGCCGTCCCAACTCTGCCTCTGGAGCAGGTCCACTAGCTTGTCTGTACGCGCGTTGAGTCGTTCAGTGACGTCGGCAGAAGTAATACCGTCCCTCAAACGAACGTAGCTTCTGATGATCCGCGCCTTCTGGAGAGAATAATCCAGATCAATATAGTTCTCTGGCTCAATCAGGGCTGCTGCTACCGCTCGAACAACGGCGATCGGTCGAGCCGCTAGCGGGCTGAAAGAGGCCCAAGCCGGTGAGCCGGTCAGAGAGTTTAGGTCCTGCCCGACGGCCTGGCAGTCCGTCGCGAGCTGTTGTCCGAATCCGTCATCCCGCTGACCCAGCGTGTTCACTTGGTCGGAGGCCGACTTCACAGCATCCCTAGCTTCACGAATCTCATCGTCGCTCGTCTGTGGCTTGCTCAACAGAACCCCGACATCGTCAAGCGCCTGGAAGATCCCATCCAGCTTGCTCGGAGGCGCCCCGATCGTCTGATACTTTTCGACCTGGCCTAGGACCGTATCCATCTGTTCAAGGATATCGACCTTGTCGTTCAAGCGCTCGATTCCTACTTCGCAAAGCGTGGCAATGGCTGCAAAATCGGGCGAAAACGGATTGCGCGTTTTGAGCAAATTCGTAAGGCGACTCCGCTCCAGGCGCACTAGCACCGCCATTCGTGAGCTGATTCGCGAACTCAGGTCGGAAGTTCGCACTGCAAGGTTGAGAAGTTTCTCTTTCAGATCGAGCCGAAGTAGCTTATTGGGAATGTAGTAGCTCAGCAGTAAGGATGTGAGGCCCCCTATTGCCAGCAACACAAATGTGACTAGATATTTGATTGCCGCTCTTTTGCGAGACCCGTAGTAATCCAGCCTTCCCTGCAGGCCGAAGCTCGCGAGTGGTTGAACTACAAGCTGAGTCGGAAGTGGGCGCGGCAAGATGAGCAGGCGATAGCCGCCACGAATACCATCAGGCTTGATGGCGCTGACGAGTGCTCTCGGTGAAAATGGAGACCAGCCAAAACTAGGTGTGCACTGCAAAACCGGCGACGACCGCGGAAGAAAGTCTGCATCGCCTTCGCAAATCGTTTCGCCATTTACAAGCTTCCAGTGAACCGGATAGGTATCCCCATCCTGGTTCTTTACCACTATCCACGTCGTTCTTGCGTCCCAAAGACTAAGAACTTGATGATCGTCTTCCAGAGTGATCGTGGCCGGATGATGCCGAACAGGGATCTTGCCGACCGACTCTGTTCCGTAATGATTAAACAACTCAATCTCTGAATCGCTGCCGCTCCAGTCGCCTCTCACAACCATCGTCACGGTTACGTAGTGTTTTGGTTGAAGTGTGAATTCGTTTATCGCCACCGGAATCCTGGACTCCGGTCCGATGAACTTCACGTCCATTTGCGACGACGTATCGGTTCGAGCCGTCAACGCCATTTCCACTGGCTTGCTCGTATTGTTCCAGAGCAGAAGATCGGTCCTCCCATCGCCGGTTGCCTTATACACCGTAACGGTTGGCTGATTCAGCAGCCGCACGCATGGAGGATTATTCGGTGCGGCCGCAAAACCATCACTTCCGAAGAAAAACGCCAAGCATACGAGAAAAGTGCGAAGGCGAGCGGAAGCGGACCACAGCTGGGGGTGATCATAGTGAATACAGAGTGGAACCAAACGGTGGCAGGCGGGGCCAACTAGGATCATTGGTTTCCCTTGATAGCTCCCAGCCGCTGAATGTCCGGAACTTTCGCCGGCGCGCTTTCTTTGTGATTGTCTAGTTCTAATCACGATCTCCCACTTTCATTTCGAGGCAACGACGAATGCACTGGAGGAGGTAGCTCTGCCTCTCAAATCGAAGCTGTTGGCTGGGATCATGTCTTCTCGTCAGGGCGACTTGACCGCATTTTTACTCAACGGACTCAAAGACCAATCCGTAAGAGAAGGCATGCACCTTGTTAAAGACTGGGGGAAGCGATCCATCTTGGTAGTTAACATTTAACCCCGGCCGTACTTTGCCGTAGGTACGTGAGGAGAACACGCTGAAGTTTGTCTGGTCCCAAAATCGTCCACCGGTTACCGTCGAAGTTGTCTGATTTGTGGTCGGGTTGTAAGCCGTTTCTGATTTGAAAAGATATCGATATAAAGTGGTTGACATGAGCGCAATGCTCTCAATGAATGAATTTGTCGAACTGTTCTTGTACGAAAGATTTAGGTCCATCGCCGTCTTGAGACGGGCAAGTCCGCCAACATTACCCGTGCTTCCGCTCGGCTTTGCGAGATTGTGGCCTAACTCCGCACCTACCGGCATTACTCTTAAAGAAAAGTATCCTAGGCCATTGGAGAAGGACTCAGCTGAGGTAGCAATTTGCGGCCGCAGATCGAAAAGCGCATTGGAGACATTGCCAATGCCCATCGTCGTCGCATCGGCTTCCATTTGGAACCCATAGTCAATGATCGCTGCTTTCCAGAAGCGATCCTGCGCTTGATTGAGAGACGCAACTACAGCGCTCGAGGGTATGGGAGACTGAGATCTATTTGCGATGCCCTCAGCGATTGTCTTGAGATCGTTTGCTCGGATAAACAAGAACGTCTTTCGGGCGTTTATTCCCACATCGAAGTGGCGTGCATCGGTCTTGGTCGTGGAACCTTTGCTAATGTGCAATCCGACGTTCCCGGAGTCATATAGTGGTGAATTCTGAAGCTCCTTTGGAACAGAGGTGATCGAATAGTTGTAGCTTAAATCACCGCTGACTCCGCCGCCGGTACTCGAAGGAACGCTAATATTCAAGCCTGCGAACAGATCCTTCTCTTGCGTGGTCTTGGCAACCGCCAGAGCGGATTGGGTTGACTTGACGAGTGCATCAATATTTGACTTGTTGTAAATGGTACCGCTTGCGACCAGTGCACCAAGCGGAGCAGGGCTTCCCGAATACCGAACTTTGTTAATCGAAATTGTGAAGGATTGTTGAGACGTCGGCATGATTTCAGGAGCCATGTTCAATGAAAAGCTGATTGACGCGGGATCGCCACCCATCGGCACTACGCCATTCGCATCGATGTATTTATCCACCGAAAAGGACTGGCTGTTTGTGCCGTACCTGATTGTGATGTCAGACGCTGAGAACGTCAGCGGCAGTGCTAGGTCATGTGGCGCCTTCAAGACTACATCGATCATTGATACCTTTTGGATCATGTGCGTCTTTGGGCTATTCGCTGTTGAATCCTGCGTAATCCCGACTTGCGGACTGATCACAAGGAGAAGTGCTACTGCACGCCACTGTGAGGTCATTATCCAAGCTCCTGTTGCGCAAGTAGGGCTTCTAGAAAATCGGAAAAGACCCCAATTTTCTGAGCTGGGTCGATCGTTTGGCCCAAGATACTAGCACGAATCGCGACCGGAGAGAGATTCGCAGCTGCCTTCTGGAAAATGGCCATCGTCCCGATGTCTGCAATCCCAACATCCGAAAACCCTCTTTGAAGGAGATTGGGCGGGTTGACCGCAAAGGGATGGATCGAGGTTACATGCACTAGGTTACTCGCGATCGCACATGCGGAGCACGTTGTCTCGCCTGCCTGCTCGGCTGATGTCATTAGAGTCTCCTCTCGGTTTAGGATCGTTTGGATAACGCTACGAAGAACTTAGGTGGTTTCGTTGGTACTCTTTTTCTTGCGACGCGAAGCCGAGGTCAACAGCAGGCACTTTCGACAACTCGCATGGTGTGGCAGTCATTCGTGCTTCCTTCAATTCGAAGTCACACGTTTGTCGCTTTGATTTGGCGGCGCGAAGCATTTGTGAGGCAACGGGTGAACACCGAGGCAAAGAGCGACCTTTGTAGGGAACGTTCATGTCTGTTCCTCCCATGCATGCGAATATGTTGTTCCTGCTCGTAAAGCGCGAATTCGTAATTGCTTTACTGTGGGTTAACCGACATCGAGTCATTCGATCCAGCAGCCTCACGCTTATACCTATGAACGATGCCTGTCCCAAAAGTCCTTCAAGGATTCAGCTAAAGAAGCGCTAGACGCTCGTCGCTGGTTGTTCTAATCCATCGAGCGATCAGGTTGGGAAGCAGGGAAGAAATGGAATTTCCTCTCTAGAACATGCATTTACTGCTAGAATTCGTCGCACGTAGCTTCCCCATGGATCAAAGCGTCAACCAGGATGCGATCGGTCGAACGCTGTCGGTAGTGGGAAGGTGGGGGATCGTATTCTTACACATACAAGGATCTGCTTATTACCGTCAGTCCTGCCCCAAACGGCGAGAATACCAAGAAGCGCCGACTTGAATATGACGGTTTGGGGCGCCTTACTTCTGTCTGTGAGCTCACTGCGGGCACCGCGACTTGGCCCGGCGGAACCTGTGCACAAAGCACGCCCGCCGCAAGTTCTATGAGATTCATGTCATCCATGCATCGCCCACAACAACCGAAGCTCTGGCCAGGATCGGTGCTCTCTACGCTATCGAGGATGAGGTGCGCGGCAAGCCCATTGATCTGAGGTTGAGTGTCCGACAGGCTCGAGCGAAGCCGTTGCTTCATGACTTGCGCAGATGCATGGAGAAGGCACTTCATTCGCTGTCAGCGAAGAGCGAAACAGCCGCTGCGATTCGATATGGAAGTCCATCGCCCACTCCTGGTTCGCACGTATCAAACGCGGCTCGATCTGTTGCTCTCGCACCAGCCTTTTACGCCGTCGTCGTCGCACCGCTAATCTGGAATGGACGATTGGGTTGCCCAACGGATTGCCCCGAGAAGCCCCTCTTGCACACTGTAACGAATGGAACCGATCATCGCATTTAGGGCCGCTGTTTTCGGATTGCCCTGCATTGAATCAGGGCGATCCCAAGATACTCCACGCGGCGCGTTTTTCAAAGGACAGTGGCAACATCGTCATGATGCAATCGACAATCCAGTCGTGATAATCGGTGCGTGACAGTCAGCACCGGTGCGGATCTCAGCGCCACTTCCACGGTCATAGTCGTCGCAAGGATCTCTCTCAAAGAGCTGGCACTCCTTCGGCGGAGGGATTGGGCCCGTAGGAGTTGTCTGTCCGTCGTTGTAATACAGCCACCAATCGGTCCCTGCCAAGGCGGTAAGACTAGCAAAGCATGAGCGAGCATCGGAGTGGGGATCGTTTCCATCTTGAAGGTTGATACCTTCGTACCTGACCTCAATGTCGGAGATGCGAGGCAATTCATCGTAGAGCGGTGGCGTAATGTTTTTGACCAAGTTGCAAGGAGCGCGAAGAAGTATTTTTGATTCACTATCCCATTCGTAGTAAAAGCGCAGAGCAGTGCAATGCTCGATGGATACACCATCAATCGGTCCGGACCCCGGTATCACTTGAAGATAGTCGGTGTACAGGGAACCAAAATAGGTTGGCATAGGCACGGATAGCTTGAAGAGTTTTTTGCAAACGCTCGGGGGAAGTTTCGCTTTCGCGCGTTCAGATTCACTATCAATCGACAGGATGTAGATGCTCTCAGGATCTAGCACCTTTTCCCTTGAGGCGAGGGCCAGACTTGATGAAGGATTGTGGATCGCAGCCGGTTTGCCCATTGGGTAGCAGGATTTGATCGGAGTCGGTAGTGAACTCCTAGGGGCGATTCCGTCCGCAGTGATCCTGTATGCCCGTTCCACCAGATCTTCGGTCTTCAGGGCGCAGGCATAAAGGTCAGTTTCGGAGTACGAGTGCCGGAGAAAGAAAAAGCCAGCCTCGTGGTAGGGACAGTAGGGGACATAAATGTCCACAACACCATTACACAGATTCGAGGAAAAATCGAAGAACATCGGTCCACTGAAAGAAATGGATAGACGGATGTCCGCTCTTTCGACTAGCGACATGACTGCCTCCTTGACGAGACTCAATTTCGACCAAATACGGAAAATGCCGCCCAATAATAAGGATGTTCGTATCCAGGGATGTTGCGGACTGCACGCATTGCCTGAGAAAGAGAGGCAGATGCAGATTCTTGCGAACGAAGTCCGGCGTAAAAATTGGACATAAGAAGCGCGGTTGAGGACGAATCCACTGCCCATCGGCTCGCCAACACAACGGAAACACGGGAAGCCAAGAGATTGCGCACGAGACCATTTGCCCCATCGAATATTCCATCGGCACTCCCGTAAGTGTCACAAGCGGAAAGGACCACCAGCTGTGTCCGCCCTTGAAGGAAGGCGTCGAATTGAGATTGTGAAGAGAACTCAGGATCGCCGACCAGTCTTGCACCGTCTAATGTGATCGAGGCGTGACCCGAGAAATGGAAGATTTCTGCAGATGCAATTGTTTCGACGCTTAGATCGCGGTTTCCGGTCGAGTTGTCAGTAATCAGCTCTGGATTCAGGAAAGAGGAAGCAACAGCTCGGGCTTCTTCGTCCGCGGCAGGCAATGGGCTCCATCCAGCGCCCCGTGGATTTGCGAGGATAAACGCAACACTTTGGGGTGAGACTGGTTTCCAGGACCGTGCGTTATTGAGATATGTCAATCCGGGGGAAAACGAGATCTCTGTGGTATCCCCCAGGTATGAGCCGTGACTATTGATCAGCAAGCCAAATGGGAGTTCCTTCAATGGACCGTCGGGCTCAACGATGATCTGTTTTTGTCCAGCCAGCCAAGGCTCGATGGGGCCAACAAGCTTTGTATAGAGCTCGGATGAATCGCTTCTCAGGGAGTCCAATTTTGTGCTCGGATCAGAACATTCTTCAACGAACTTGGAGATGAGAGCTGAGGTCTTCGCCATATCAAGAGCAATCCACTGTTCCCTAATTTCTTTAGAGTCCCAACGCCATACCGCATAACCATCCGGAAATGCGACATATACAAGCTGGACCGGCAGGCCGGAAGGCACAGTAATCGAACTCGTCTCCTTTCCGAAGGACTGTGGCTCAGAGGTTTTGGCCGTCTGATCAGGCAGTTCATTCTCTTTGAAGTGCTCCCACACGAATAGAGCTAATTTTGGGTCTTTGTGCAACTCCAATTCGACGATGGAGCGGAACAAGCCTTCGTGCATTTGATTCGATTCCCACCGATCGCCACTAGATTTGATGTCGCGAAGCTCAACCGAAACCAACTTCGCAGCCAAGTCTAAGTCTCGCTCAGATTCCATCGGCTGATTCATCCTCAGATACAACAAGCCTCTCGTTTCAAAGTAAGCGAGTCGCAGTGGACTACCGGGCATCCCTTCGAAGACTGATTGAAGACGCTCGAGTCGTGTTTTGGCTTGAATGAGCTGGTTTCTTTCTATTTCAACTCTCGCAAGTCCGAGCTGAATCTCGGCCGACAGCGCATCCCTTTCGGGTCCTCGAATCGAGTTTTGCACGAGCATCTCCGAGCGGTTGAATGCACCCTCTGCGCCCGGCAAGTCACCAACGCGGATGAGTGCCTCTCCTAAATGCGCGTTGGCGACAGCCACCATCAGCGTTCGGGGATCGCCTTCAGCCATTGGAATAGCTTCTCTGAGAATGTCCGCCTGCACGGCCCAACGACCAGAAGAGCGATTCAGTTCTTCGAGAGCAATGAGGGCGTTATATCCACTTAGGTTTGGAAGATCTCCACTCCAATACAGGTCTAGTGCTTCAGATGCACGTTTCCATCCTTCGATTCGCTCCCCGAGCAATGCATAAAGGCTCGATTGCGCGACCAAGCTACGTGCTGTCAAGATTGGAAAATGGTGATCCTTCGATAGATCTGCAGCTGCTTCCGCCGTGCGTAAGATGTTGAGGTCTGCGGCCGGTGCACAGTTGGCTACTTCAAGATCAGCTTGGATGGCGATCCAGGGATACTCGCCGAGAAGAGGAGAGGAGGCCAGTTTCTCTGCCAAACTCTCGCAGAGTTGGTCCTTGTGACTATATTGGGCGGCGAGAATCGTCACCAGTTGAGATCTCAGCGCGCCGGCTGGGAATCGCGATTTCCGAAACAGGGCTGTCGCCGCATCCGCCTCTTCGGCTGCGGATTGAGCGTCCGAAGTTTCTAGGATCGCTGAGCTGTGAGCGAGAAGTTGAACAGCATGTTGAAGGGGAAGGGGGTTGCGGCTTGCGGCTAAAAGACCACTCACCCAGGCATCACCATTCCTCGATTTTAGACTTCCAGCAAGACCGGAAAGTGCTAACTGGACTTGGGGCAAGCGACTATCTGCTTTGCCAGAGAATAGAATTGGAAACCAGTTCTCGATTGCTATTTTCTGATATTCCTCGATTCGGCTTTCTATCGTAGCTATGGCGGATATATCGTGCGTTTCATATGCTTTAGCAACTTGACCGAGGTCTAAGAGATGAACACTTCTCCGTCGCTGCTCGTCCGCGACGTCTGCTCGGAGACTGGACAGATTTGTATCTGCAACGTTTCGCCAAGCGGAATGCGGATAGGTAGCTAAGAAGGAGTTCCATTCTGCGATGGCGCCTTGTCTCAATCCCGCCTTGCTAAGGGCGATCGCATAGTTCCATTCGGCAGTTTCGGTCGCGTTGCCGGAGAATGCCAACGGTCTTAGCAATTGCACGGCCCTGCCTGGGTCTGGATCGGGAGAGAGAATTTCACCGCGCATGATACATGCGCTAGCGAGGTCGATGGATACCGACTTGTTGGATGGATCTAGTCGGTGTGCCTTCTCTAAATAAGTGAACGCGGACTGAACTGAGTCTTGTTGGCCCTCCAAAAGCATGGCGCGACCCATCGCCTGAAGCCAAGATACATCGTCAGGATGCTGCCTTAACTGTTTAGATATCTCTGTTTCCGCCGCCAAGAGGTTGGTTCGTTTCATCCGCGCCAGCGTTGGAGTGGCATCGCGTGCCTGACGAAGGGGCGCGAAGGGCATCCCCTCGATTCTGATCTCTGGAGTTCGTTGTTCAACGAATGCACGTTGGATCAGAGATTCGGGGGTTCGCCGAACCAGATCCCATCCAAGAAGGATGAAGGCAAGAAGGGCGGTCATCGAAATTGAGAATGCGAAGCGGTGTGACGAGAATAGGCCGCGAATTCCCAAAAATTCGAATCGGTGCCTTGATTGCTTGCTGGTCATTCCCTTCCCGAGTTTGATAGCAAGATTTCTTTGCCACCCTTGGGCCGAAGACCCGATTTCATCTAGACGAAGTCTCTCCTCCGGCGTTTCCTCATCTCCTAGATCCTTGGAGACCTGTTGCAGCATGAAACCACAATGACGGCATTCAAGCGAATGGCGAATCCAAGATTCTCGATCTTGGATCGGCAAACCAGCAGCAATAGCAGGCCAGACATCGGTGGGTGGGCAAGTGGAAAGGGGTGCTGAATCGAGGTGGATTCTAGTGCGATCCAGGTTGTTCATGAGCAACTCTCCAGCCAGGACCGTGTCCCGACAGATCTCACAAACCTCCAAATGTGCCCTATGCATGAGTAGAGTTGGATCAGTGTCGAGGTGGTCTTTATGCCCCGATCCGATCTGGATGATCCGATCAATCTGCTCGTCGTTCAGATGCTCAGACAAAGTCTCTCTCCTCCCTATAACGATTCCGCAGGCGTTATTCCTTCATTCTTGGACGCATTTCCAGACACGTGAGGGGTGATCGCGGGTGCAATCTGAATCCTTAGAGCACGCGTTAATCGGATGATCGTACTTTCCACGCCCTTTTCTCCAAGTCCAATTTCCGGTAGAGCCGCGATCGAGGCTGCCGACAGACCTAGGCGATAGTGCAGCCAAAAAATAGTGGCATTTCGGTCTTTATCCGGTCCCAGGTTGCACTTGTCAAGATGCTCGCCAATCTGATCCAACAGCACAGCTTGTTCCATGAATTTTCGTGTTCCTGGTGCTCCGTCGCGGGCCACCGCGAGGTCTTGTTCCATTTCTACGGGGGCAAGCTCAGAACCACGTCGTTGAGTTCGAATTGATTTGAAATGATCACGGGCAGTATTGGCAGCAATTACTTTGATATAGCCAAGAAAAGCCTCGGGATGTTGTTGCACAAATTGGCGCAACATACGAAAGTTTTCTGCGCAGAGTTTCAAGTAAGTGTCTTGGACCAGATCGTCGACCAAACCGGGAGAAGAATGGCCCAGGCGTTCGCAGGTTCGAAAGACGACCCTTGCAATCGGCCGATGGAACCGTCGCACGAACTCCTCCCAGGCACTCGGATCTCCTGGCGAGACACACCGAGCCAACAATTCCTGGAATGGAACCTGGTTGACGCTTTGATCCATGGGGAAGCTACGTGCGACGGATTCTAGCAGCAAATGCACGTTCGAGGCAGGAAATTCCACTTCTCTGCTTCCCAACCTGATCGCCCGATGGATCAGAACAACCCGCGACGAGCGTCTAGCGTTTGTTCGGCTGAATTCCTTGAAGGACTTTTGAGACAGACATCGTTCATAGGTATATGGACGTTGTGGGCGCCCTACCGGAGGTACAGTCGTCAACTCTATCGTTTGGAGAAGCGTGTAAATGGCAACAGGTTTAGCGGTTCCATGCGTATTGACTCCGCAAGGCGGGTACTTCACATCAAAGCTCGCAACTGAGAATAACCTGCTGCCGATTTGCCGGTTTCCCCTTCATTTAAGGATGTGCGTGTCGTTGCGCCGCAACAGGTTCCCGTCTGTCAGGGACTATCGGGAGGTAGCGTGCTGAAACCTAGTAAGTGGTTTTTGAAGATCACCTTAGTCCTTGCCTCCGCGGCGCTTTTCGCTGGTCGGCTCGAAGGTTCTCCCACGCAGGCCGGACCTACCGGCAGCATAACTGGACAGGTGGTCGACCCGAGCGGAGCTGCCGTTCCGGGAGCAACGGTTACCGTCACCAACGACTCCAGTGGGAAATCGGCGACGACGACGACCGATGAGGCAGGTAGTTTTACGATTAGCAACTTTCCGGTTGGCGCAGCCTCGATCAAAGTCACGGCTAAGGGTTTCGAAGTTGCCCAACTCAAAGGTTTGACCATAGGTGCCGGGCAGGCCTCGACCCAACACATTGTTCTTCCTCTTGGGTCAGTATCCGAGCTGGTCACGGTTACTTCTGCCGGCCCCGAAGGAGGAGGGCCAGGCAGCCCCGGGGGACCTCAAAGGCCGGCCGCAACACAACAACTTAGTCAAGGCCAACAACTCACCGGTTCGGCTTGGGGAACACCGGACGCATGCGCAACCGGAACCCCGGGTGCCTTGGCGGCGAAGGGGATCCTCTTCGTTCATCGTTCGCTCGTGTTTCCTCAGGAGGCGACTGACGACTTTGGGTATCGCCTGGGTAGACGCTTCCTTGTATATCAGGTTTCGGTAACGAACGCAGCCACCGACTTTCAGTACTCGGTGAGTGATATAGTCGTCGACCTTAAACCGATCTTCAGTAAGCTAAATGTCTCACTGCTGAATAACGACTCGGCTGATGTATCCACTCCCGCTGCTTACGAAGCGTCAAGCCAGGATCTTTTGATGCTGCGCGGAGTTCCGGAAAAGGGACAGGACTACGATCCCCGGAACATGACGCTTCACATTCTGCAGGGGGTTGGGGCAGTCGGCGCGGGAATTAGCGGCCTGACGCCATTCGCGGACGTGATGGGTCCGGCAATGGCGAATTTCAACGGAGCATTCCTTCAAGCCTTTACGGGAATTGCGCCGGACCATACTTCGTCACAACTGAATCGGCTGAGCGATATGGCCTTCACATCGAACACACTCATCGGCAAGCTGCAGACAAAAAAGTTTGCCATATTCATTCCCGAACAATTGGTAATGCCTAAAGGAGACCAGAAGAAGTACTGGAAAGATCCGAGGAGCGAGCTCTCCACACTTCCATTCGATCAGCTGAACGTGTGCGTAGACGGCATCCTTCTAGTCCAGGCGGTCACCACGCCCGATCCCACCTTCTCCACCTCCGAGAGACTCGTCGCCCCCAACGCAACGATTGCGCTTGCCGATGGCGCCGCAACCATCTACTACACCATCAATGGAGACACACCCACCACCACCTCAGCGAAGTATTCGACTCCGATCGCTGTCGGCGCGTTGGGTACTCCTGGAGTAACCATTAAGGCGTTTGCTATCGCGCAGAATCAGTCACCAAGCAATACGGTGGTGGGAACATTCACACCGGCGGCGGCCGCCCTGGCCCCGACTTTTTCAGCATGCTCTGCCGACAACAAGTCCGTTACCATCGCCCCAGCCACCCCGAATGACATGGTGTTTTATACTGTGGATGGAACAGTTCCCAGCCGAAGTTCGAATTCCATCACTGCAAGCACGACGGTACCGATTTCAAGCGCCTCGGAAAAGATTCAGGCCGTAGAAGCAGGCAACGCCACATCGCTCAGCCCTGTGGCGTCGAAATCGTGTCCTTGAGCGTGTAAGCGGTGCAGGAGTGGGCCCGTTCCTAGTTATCAGCAAGTCGTCGCCCACTCGTGAAACACCCGGTATAGCCGAAAGAGCGAGCATTCTACTCCCATATCTAGCATTCACTTGCCACGGTTCGTGCGATGATTTACACCGTCTTTGTATGGGAGTTTGGACAATGAGGCGTCGATCTTTTCTCAAGCTAGCGTGCGCCACGCTCCCGATTTTGCGCGTCGAAGCAGCGGCATCAACGCATGCTTTCGATGAAGCCGACTTTCCATCGCATCGCTACAACGCAACGAAACAGAGGGTAGATAACAGAGGTATCCCTCCTGACGAGTTTCTAGATCAGCTCGTAGCATGGGGACGGGCTGCACCCGAAGATATCTTTGCTCCTAATGCGCGTAAGGATGTGTACACGAATGTGGTGCGCATTCTTGGACCTTGGGAGGGTCTCGTGCAACGAAGAGCATCCATGTTGGAGATTATGCGCGTACTTGCTGGTTTCGAATCTTCATGGAATTGGAATGCGGGCCGTGACGTCACGAACCCAAGCTCCGTGACTCCGGAAACGATTGAGGCGGGGGCGTGGCAGGTCAGCGCAGACTCGATGAACTTTGGGCAAGACCTTCGAATTCTTGTACTGCGGAGTGTCGGCACGCTGGCCGGAAATGATTTTCAGCGAGTGACGAAACAGAATCATACGTTCGCCATGGAGTATGTCGCGCGGCTGCTGCGACTAACTGTCAACCACAACGGTCCTGTGAAACACCACCAAATTGACGCCTGGTTGCGGCGAGATGCGGTTGTGGAGTTCATGCAATTGTTAGCCTGAGTCCCGATAAGTCTCAGTGCTGTATCTGGAGCGCCCGCGCGCACAGTTCGAGTTCGCATGCTGCTTTGCGAGGGCGCTTCTGATACAGCGACTTGAAGGAAGCCGCCCACAGGGAAGCCTATGTACTTTGAATGGTGCCTGGCGCGTTCGGTGAGTTGATGAACTCGCTGTTTTTTGCGCGATCTGCAGGCTT